>NZ_MKKA01000062.1 GCF_001942405.1 Ornithinimicrobium sp. CNJ-824 | reverse complement strand
GCTCCCGTGTCCTGGCCAACCTGGCCGGTATCGTCCCGGGCCTGCTGGCCGGCGCCGATCAGGTCGCCTACCTGGATGTCGACGACACGATCCGCGCGACCCACGGGTACGCCAAGGAAGGGGTCGGGTACGGCTACACCGGTGTCAAGGGCCTGAACGTGCAGGTCGCGACCCTGTCCACCCCGACCGCGGCACCGGTGCTCGCAGCCACGAGGCTGCGCAAGGGCAACGCCGCCTCGGCGCACGGCGCGGCCCGGCTGATCGCCGACGCGCTGGCCACCGCCCGCCGGGCCGGTGCCACCGGCACCCTGACCATGCGTGCGGACTCCGCGTACTACAACCACGACGTCGTCGCCGCGACCCGCCGGGCCGGGGCCCGGTTCTCCCTGACCGCCCGGATGGACCCCGCCGTCATCGCGGCGATCTCCCGGATCCCCGAGGACGACTGGGTGTCCATCAAGTACCCGAACGCGATCTGGGACCAGGCCGAGGACCGGTGGGTCTCCGACGCCCAGGTCGCCGAGGTCGAGTACACAGCGTTCACGTCCCGGAAGAAGGCCGAGCACGTCACCGCCCGGCTCATCGTGCGCCGCGTCAGACGCCTGAACCCCAAGGCGACCAAGGCCGGGCAGGACGAGCTGTTCGCGACCTACCGCCACCACGCCGTGTTCACCGACTCACCCCTGTCCATGCTGGCCGCGGAGGCCTCGCACCGTGACCACGCGATCGTCGAGCAGGTCATCGCCGACCTGAAATCAGGGCCGCTGGCTCACGTCCCTTCCGGATCGTTCTCGGCCAACGGTGCGTGGACGGTGCTGGCCGCGATCGCCTACAACCTGACCCGCGCCGCCGGCGTCCTGGCCTCGACCCGGCACGCCTGGGCCCGACCCGCCACGATCCGCGACGAGCTGATCAAGATCCCCGCCCGGATCGCCAACCGGGCCCGACGACTCCACCTGCACCTGCCCACGAACTGGCCCTGGCAGCACCCCTGGCTTGGCCTCCACGACGCCGCCTACGCCCCCTCCTGACCCAGCCCCCTGACCCTTCGAGGAACGACCACAAGTGGAAAAGCCGGGCAGACCGGCGGACCTCCCACGCCCAGAACCCCGACCCGCTCCAAAAATCGTCTTCAGCGACGCACGACGCCCCTCACGAAACCCGCTCGGCGGATCCAGGCTCAGCTTGCCTCAATTTGCGAACGTTCTGGCGTAGACGTATCAAATTGCGTCCGTAGATGAGTCCACCAATAAGGAGGACTATGCCAATATATAACGCTATGCGGACTGCGGCATACTCGGCATCGATCCAGGCACTCCATTGCGTGCCATATTCCATGAACTGCTCGTGCGTGATCGTGCCATCGTCGCGCATGGAACGGTACTCAGTCCAAGCCTCGTCGCGCAGCTGAGCAAGGTCTCCCAGCAATACGGACGCAATCACTGATGTGCCACCGCCCAGTAAAAGCAGCCACCCCGTTGTCCAAACCTGCAAACACTGCTTGCGGGCTGCTTCGACTCTGGCTGCTAGGAGTGCCGGGTAGGCGACGTCATCCCACCAAGCAACGCGATGCGCGGCTGGTTCCTTCGGGATTGATTGCAGCATTTCCAATGCTCGCGCAGCTCGGCGTTCGTGACGCGAGAGCACCCACGGAAGGGCTGGCGCAGTCAACACGCCTAATAGCGCGGGCAGTAGAGCCAGCAAAGCGGCTCTTCAACTTTGAGCGTGGTGCTGGGTGTTCACGCCGCGATCTGTCGGGGCGCGTAGCCAATGATGCGGCATCTGTAGTTCCGATGGTTGCGGTACCCACGCCCGACCCTCTTGATCGTTTTGGCGGTCAGGTTCGCCGCCTCCGTGCGCGCGTTCGTGACCCTGGTCCGGCAGAACGTGAGCAGCTCGCGTCGCCAGGCGCGCAGGGTGCGGAACAGCGCGGCCGGCTCGGGCAGGCGGGTGGCGCGCACGGCGCTCTCGAGGCGGGCCCAGTGCCGCTGGAACGAGGACGTGTCGGTGGCGGTGAGGAGCTGGCGGACGTGCTCCTTGATGCCCCACGCCACAGCCAGCTCGTCGTCCTCGGCCAGGATCTTCTGGAGCTTCGTGCGCTGGCGGACGGTGAGCCGGTCGCCGGCACAGGTGAGCAGCTTGCGGTACTTCCACGGGGTGTCGGTGGCGCGGCCGCGGCGCTCGTGCAGCTCCCACACCCGACGGCGCCTTACCTTGGTGATCATCTCGTTGGCCAGCCGCACGACGTGCCAGTGGTCCACGCTGACCCTCGCCCGGGGTAGTGCCTTGCGGACGGCGGCGCGGAACTCAGTGGACATGTCGAGGGCGACGACCTGCACGCGTCGGCGCCACCACCGGGGCCGCGCTGCGAGCCAGGAGGTGACGACCTTGCCGCGGCGGCCGTCGACGACGTCCAGGATCGCGCCGTCGTCGAGGTCGGTGAACACGATGGACCACGGCTCGACCCGCTTCACCGTCTGGGTGTTGGGGTCGCGCAGGTAGCGCACGGTGCGGAACCGGTGCTCATCGATGCCCAGGTGGCGCACGTGCCGGCGGTCGACGCCGGTGTCCAGGTCCAGGGTGGTGGTGAGCATCCGCATCACCGTCGGCCACGACAGGTCCGCCTCGTGCGCGACGCGGGACACCGCGCGCGGCTCGGCCCGGCAGGCGCTGATGACCTGCTCGGCCAGTCGGGTGGTGACCCGGGCCCGGGCGGGCAGCTGCTCGGTCTCCTCGGTGAACGAGCGTCGTGGGCACAGCGTCTCCCGGCAGGCGTAGCGCCGCTTGCGCACCAGCACGTCGAGCCGCTCACCCCCGCAGGCCACGTCTTTCACGTGCTGGACCGGCCTGGCGTGCACCCGTGAGGACAGCACCCCGCAGGACGGGCACGCGCCCTCGCTCGTGGTCGTCTCGATCAGCACCTGCCGCGGCTGCTCATCGCCAACGCCAGGGGTGGCCGAGACGACTCGGTAACCGGACAGGTTGAACAGGATCGACGCCGCATCGACGTCGAACGTAGGCTTGTGCACGCTCGCGGTCCTCGCTCATGAGATGTCTAGACAACACCCATGTTGGCGCAGGGCCGCGAGCCCTACGTCAGGGCCCCACCACGCTCAAAGTTGAAGAGCCAGCAAAGCCTCTTGCGTCATTTAGTGCCATCCTCGGTGCGTGTGCATTCTCTTCCGACCCGGAGGTGCCCGCAGGCACCGACAACAGTGTCTAGCGAGCGGAATCACCGTGTCACCAAGCGACCGCGGACCGCTTGATTACCCCTCTCCGCGCTCACCGAGTCGAGACGTTCCAGGTCCATGACCTAGCGCGGCGGCAGACTCCTTTAGATCGGGGTGCGGCAGTTCCGGATGTGCGCCAAGGGGCTTCCTACTTCCCCCTCATGCGGGGAAGAACGATGTGTGAGTCTAGTCTCGGCACTGAGCGACCTGCCCGAAGGTGCGTGCGGCCACCCTGCAGGGGGGTGACGGTTCGACCCACTTGAATTGGCGGCCGCAACGTCGATGACAGCCTCCCTAATCAACGACGCCGGCGACGGCCTCGGCCCATCCGAGCTTCGCTCAGGAGAAGCAGCACCAACACGACGACTCCAACCCCCATCCGAGCTGCAATGTCGTCAAGCATTGCTAGCGGCACCGTAAGCAGGCCGAGACCTGTCAGTCCGCTTCCTGCCGCCCAGAAGAGGCGCCAAGGACTGGCGAGCGCAAAGCCAGTGAGGTGGTCGGTGAGAAAGCTGCGCGCGAGATGCCACGCCACGATGATCAACATGGCACCCACGAACAACAGAGCCATCATGACTCCAAGCTCCTGAGTGGAGGGGACGCCTTCCATCCATCGCAAGACGCCCCGGTAGGCGCATTGGGCTCAGGAATCGGTGAGACGCTCATGCGCGAAAGCTAGCGGCGTCCTCTGACACACCTGGCTCGCAGACCGCGACACCGCCGCCGTGAGTCGCCCGGGAGACGAGGAGAGGCGGGCCACACCAGGCAACGTACTTCGGTCAACGTCCTTAGGCCCACCGCTACCTCATATCCTCCGTCGCGGCGCAGCTGCGATGCGGTGCGGGAGGCGGCATGTGCGTGCGCAGGCTTCGACCGGCCCGACCCCTCTACAGCCACAAGCAGTTTCCCTGACCGCTAGAGGGGGCCATCGCAGGCTGACGGCCATACGGTAGCGTCAGCCAGAGTCACAGTCGACCGAAGGGGGAGCAAGAATGCATCTAACCCAGTTCCTGAAGCGTTTCCCAAAAATGAGCGGCAAGCTGACGCTCGCGGTTCCCCAGGGAGGGGCGCTCGATGCTGCCCCCAACACGGTGGCGGGATACGTAGCACCGACTCTCACGGAGTCAACGTGGCCGCCGAGTGCGTCCGTAGTCTTGGTGGAAGCGCCCGGCGCAGTAGGTAAGACCGCTGCGGCCGTGGCGATCGCCGACGCATTGAACTGGCCCATTGTGTTCGCGGAGAAAGCGCAAGTCGGTTCGTATTCATTGTCTGGGCTCATCCAGGACGCCATGGGATTCGGTAATCCCTTTATCGCCGATGTCTCGGCCGGGCGGGCGGGGGTGGTAGTCGACTCCCTAGACGAGGCGCATTTCCGTGCAGGCACCGAAAATTTCTTGGCTTTTATCGACAACGTAGCAAAGGTTTCCGGTTCCGGTTCTGCATCCACCGACAGGGCGCCCAGCATCATTCTGATGTCCCGGTCAGATACTGCGGAATTGGTCCGCCTCGCCTTCATGGATGCGGACGTCCCTTTGGCTGAAGTTCGACTGGATTTCTTTGATTTAAACGGTGCGCGGAACTTCATAAAGGCGTACATGGCTCAGAGGTTCACGGAGACTGGCAGGACCGAATACAACATTCCGTTGGCATCCCCAGGTCCCTTCGAGCGTCTACGCGACAGCCGAATGAAACAAGTTGCGGGCGTCTTGTTGCGACGGACTGATACGGACTTGGCCCGCGCTTGGAATGAGTACGTGACTTCCTCGGATACACACCGGTCCTCGTGGCTTTGGCTGAGTCCTTGGCGGTGAGTAACCCTTCGTCTGAGCGGGCGGCACTAACCGCCGAAGGGCAGAGCAACCTTCTTCGAGAGATAATCGAGCACATATCTCAACGCGAGCAGCGAAAGTTCAGTGAACACATGCGGCCCAGGCTGCACGCACTTCTTCCCCCTCAGGTGGACGCCGAAATCGCCGCCTCCTCGATGTATTTGCCTGAAGAGCAGTGCGCACGGCTCATGGCATACGTGTCTGGCGAGGAACTCGCCATGCCCCTTCCCGCCGCACTACCAGACGCCGTTCGTTCCACCTATGAAGAGGCGGTCCGCACCTTTTTGCCAGATCATCCCTTTGTTAAGGGACGGAGGTTCGCCAGCGTGGTGTTCGGGGACTTCATCACCGCCGCCGCCTGTCGAACCCTAGAGGTGCGTGCGTCGCTGGCAGGCCAGCCGGAAAATAGGATTCAAAGCGTGGGACCCTTCTTTGCCCGCTTCCTCAGTGACGGGGTCCTGGACGGGGAGGAGGCGGAGATTCGCGAATCCCTGGTCGGGCATGTAGTCGAGTCCTGGACCCAAGAGGCAGATCTTGTTCGCACTCGGGAGAGCGAAGTATTGCTCAGTCTTGTAGACGGGGGTGGAACTCTCTCTTGTCGAAGAGAAGCCCAGGCCGGGCACAACGAGGCATCGGAGCTTAGCTTCTCAATTTCAGACGTATCAGGCGCCCTGCATATTCAGCGTCCACTCAAGAGGACGACTATCGTCACCGATCAAGGAGTTATCGTTGGTGAACCCAACAAGCATACCCTTTTGGGTCCGCAGGTGACCGTTCTCGCGAACGAGTTGATCATTGAGGCGGAGACACTGCGCGTCGACAATGATCGTGGCCGCAGTCCTGGTGTGGCGTTAGCCAGCGACGCGATCACGGCGAACTATTTACAAAGGGTCGAAGCAGGGCCAAAAGACCTCCACGTATTCTCCACAGACGCGCCGCCCCGACTCCGGCCCTGGTCGAGGGTCTTGAAAGGGGGCGGGGCATGGATCCCCTTCCAGAGATACATGGACCTCAGGACGATCCTTACGGCCTTTAGGCCGAGTACCAAAGGATCCCTGTCCGTACTAGCGGCCAAGCTGGACGGGAAGATCGTGAAGAGTAATGTGCATCGCGGCAAAATTCTAGATAAGCTTATCGAATCTGGCGTGGTGAGTCGTTCGAGTTCCTGGTACTACCTCGATCTCACGAGCATGGGCGAGTTGGGTTTCGGGCTTCAGGACCTGAAGACCGGCGAGCCCGGTGAGGCGGTTCTTCAGTTCTTGAGTCGCTGCACTGTCAGTACACGAGCCGAATAGGAATTGAAGACGCGAAGTATCGGACGGGCCCGACCATCCGAGTGTGCATCAAGGTGTGGCTGTTGGGCCATGGGTTAACACGCCGGGCCGATGAAAATCGGCTCTATCTCTTGGTCAGTATAACTGCCGCCCTTGCAGGGTCGTGTGGGTCGACGCTCTGGGCAACTTCTCCTCACGCCCTGTATTCGGCGTGTGCGTGATGTATCGACCGTGTGCGCTTCCGCATCTATGTGATCGACGTCCGGTCATCGCGAAGGACCAGACAGGTGGCGGGTAGCACCGTCATGGAGTCGTTGACGCTGTGCCTGTCGTTGACTGGCTCGGAGCGTGCCGGGCGCGACGTCTGCCGTGGACGTGGAGGAGACCGGTGACGGCACCGCCAGCCGGCGGATGAGGCGGCTCTGGTGTCTGGCTGCCTGAGGTTCCCTTATCGGCGGACCGGCGGGATGCGGATCGTTTGAGCCAATGCTGTGGGCGGCACGCCAGACGGCGAGGTCGCCGATTAGCTGGTCGTCAACGTCGGGGGGAAGGCCGCGCTGCCAGGGCATGCGGTCGGACGCTCCCGCTTGCCGGGCTTCGTCGCCGACGCGTTCGGCCAGCTGCTCGACTCGGCGGGTGAGCCGGTCGAGGTAGTCGCTCGTCTCCTCGTCCTGCCGTAGTCCCGGTGGGACGTCAGGCAGCCAGGGCAAGGGCGCGTCTCGGTAGGCCGGAGGGGTGGCCCCAGCAACGCGCCAGGCGAGGGCGGCGGCGGGGTCGTCGGCCTCCGTGAGGGACTGGGTGCCCCGGTACCAGGTCGTCTCCTCGACCACTTGCTGCGGTGGTGCGCCGTCGACCCAGCGCAGCGCGAGCTGGCCGCGCAAGTGCGGGTAGGCCGGTCGCCCGGTGAGGCCCGGTAGCCACCGTTCGAGCGCGGCGTCCAGGTCCGCCATGCGCTCGTGCCCGAGGTGCTGCTGGGCCAGCACCGGCAGGGCGTCCTGGTAAGCGAGCACGGCATGCCGCAGCAGCTGGGCTGCGTCGCCGCGCTCGACCGTCGTGGCCGACTGTGCGCGACCGTCGCGGGCGAGGATGTCGGTGAGCATCTGCCGCAGCTCCACGGCCGTGTCCTGGACCTCGGGCCCGACACCGTCCAGGGAGGCGGTGGGAGTGCCGAGGTAGAGGTGGTTGGTCTCCCGGCCGCGCGAGAGGGCGACGTACAGGCCCTGGCGGGTCTCGGTGCCGTTCAGGACGGTGTGGGTCGTGTCGACGGTGGCGCCCTGGGCGCCGTGGATCGTGCTGGCGTACCCCAGCTGCACGTGCTCGGCCACGTACTCGGCCGGCAGGGTGACCTGACCCGGCCTGCTCCCGCGCGAGTCGCGGTGGCACTTGACGGAGACAGCGCCGTCGGGGTGGACGGCGAGGACGTGCCACCGGTCGCCGTTCTTGACCCAGGACCCGTCCGCGCCGCGCAGACGGCGGTCGTTGCGGCGGGTGATGATCGTGTCACCTGCGCTGGCATGGGTGCCGTCGCCCAGGGTCACCTCGCGTCCGGGCGGTCGACCGGTGTCGTCGAGGCGGTCGGTCCGGGCGCGCTGGTTGAGCTCGCGGACGGTGTCTCGGGTCGCGGCCAGCAGCAGGCTGGACAGCCCGGCCTGCTGGTCGGCTGCCCAGGCGGCGTACGCCGCATCGACCACGTCCCCTGTATCGCCGGTGCGGACGCGGCCGTGGTCGAGGTAGTGGTCCAGGGCGGCGGGGTCGCCGTCGCGGATCGCGAGGGTGGCGGCGCCTTCGGCGGAGTCGGTGAACCGGTGCAGCTCGGTCAGCGTGGCGGTGGTGCCGTGCGCGTGGCCCTGCTCGGCCAGGTCACGGAAGAGCCCGCCAGCGGCCACCGCGGCCAGCTGCTGGTCGTCCCCGACCAACCGGACACTGCCTCCGA
The DNA here is from genome assembly GCF_001942405.1 of Ornithinimicrobium sp. CNJ-824. Taxonomy (GTDB): domain Bacteria; phylum Actinomycetota; class Actinomycetes; order Actinomycetales; family Dermatophilaceae; genus Ornithinicoccus; species Ornithinicoccus kibberensis. The sequence continues at coordinate 114,076 of NZ_MKKA01000062.1, read as the reverse complement.
CGTCCACGACCTGTCGGACCACCGCTGCAAGGTCACGGGTGCCCGCCATCCCGGCCTCGTCGATCACCACCAGCGTGCCCGAGCCGACCGCTCCGCCCACGGCAGTGGTCGTCCCAGTCTCCGGTGAAGCACCTGCCGCGGTGGCCTGGTGGAGGTACTTGGCGAGGGTGTCCGCGCGGACGCCGGTGGCGCGGCCCAGTTCCTCGGCCGCGACGGCGGTGGGTGCCAGGCCGAGGACGGTGCCGCCGGATGCTTCCCACGCCCGGGCCAGCACGCGCAGCGCGGCGGTCTTGCCCGCGCCGGCCGGGGCGAGGGCGACCTGCAGGCGGCATCCGCTCGTTGCCAGGGTGCGGACCATCGCCGCCTGCGACCGGTCCAAACTCGGACCGTCTCCACTCTGGGCGGCCAGGACGGTCTCGACCACGGCGGGGGCGGCAGGGCGGCCGTCGCGGCGCAGCCCCAGCGCGAGCAGCTCGTCCTCGGCGGCCAGGATCGCCCTGGAGGTGTAGGCCTGGCTGCCGTGCACCGTGTGGGCGGACTGCCCGTCCGGGCGGCGCAGCACCTCCGGTTCGCCCAGCTGCGGCGGTACCCCGACGGGAACCGAGAAGCCCTGTAGGACCCAACGCTCGACGTCACGTTGGTACGCCTCGAGTTTGTCCAGGGGGACCTGGGCGGTGCGGAGCTGACGCAGCGTCTCAGCCCGCACATGCCACACCTGCCACGTCGCCCGCGACCCCTCCAGCACCGACAGTACCCGCGCGGCGACGACCTGGGGACGCACGCCCCCACTCCGCACCGCGCGGAGGCGTCCCTGGAGCGTCCCCACCCCGTGACCTGCGGCGTTGCCCGCGTCTCTGGCACGTCCCCGGTTGCGTCCCCACCCCTCCCCGACAGCCGAGGCGACCATCTCCTCCGGGCGGTGTCCGTCTCGGGCGAGCACGGCCGTGGCCTGCTCCCGCCACGCCTGGCGCTGCTCGGCCTCGGAGCGGGGTTCGTGCTTGCCCGGGCGGGTCTCCAGGTTTGCCTGCTGCGCCAGGGCCAGCGACTCGATGGTCGTGGGGGTCCGGCCGTGGTCGGCCCGGAAGACCGTGGCGAGCTCGCGCTGCCGCGCCTCGATCGCCTGCCGCCGAGACGACCATGTGGCCAGCAGTGCGGGGTCGATGCCGGTGATCTCCCGTACCGCCCGCTTGCCCTCCTGCCCCGGGCGGTCTACGAACCGGACGCCGAGCCGCTCGACGAGCCCGGCCTCCAGGTGGGTGTTGTAGTGCTCGGAGGCCATCACCTTGGCCTTGAACAGCATCCGCCCGTCCAGCGTCAACCACCGTCCTCCCTCGTCCGGCAGCGCCTGCACCTTGTTCGAGACGACGACGTGGGTGTGCAGGTCCGGGTCCCCGGTGCGCGAGTCGCGGTGGTCGAACGCCGCCGCGACCAACCCGACCACGGGGACCTGGCGCATACCGCCTTTCCCGACGCGGGTGAATGCGACCTCCCTCTCCAGCATCGCCAGCGTCGCGCGGACCGCGTCCTGGTGCGCGGCCTCCAGTTGCGTGGCGACCTCGGCCGGTGCGAGGGCCCACAGGGTCGAGACCGACTTCACCGGCGAGAACGTCAGGTCGAACCCCGCCACCGGCACCTGTGCCGGCCGTGACGCCTTGGCCACGAATGTCGTCAGCTCGCCCTCGTCCACCGGTGCGCGGCCGTGGCGCTGCTCGAACACCTCCCGGGCGACCTCGGTGCGGATCCGGGACCGCTCCTCTACCGGGATGGGTGCGTTCCACGCCAATCCCTGACTGGTGTTGTGCTCGCTGAACGCCCGGGCCGTCACCTGCCGCAGGGTCGTCGCGTCGAACGTCGGGAACGCCCGCCCCAGCCCGCCCCACCCCCGGGCGACCGCCTCGGGCTCGCCGGAGCGGGGGTGGCGACCCTGCCCGAACAGCAGCTTCATCTGCTCCTCGGTCACCACGTCACCCTCGGTCAGGTCGAGCCCCGCCAGGCCGGTGCCGAGCCACCGACCCGGCGCCTCGCCCTTCTCCTCGTAGTAGGCGGCGAGGCCGACCTGCCGCTGCTCGGTGGCGTCGTGGGCAGCGACCTGCTGCGTCAGGTACGTGTACCCGCTACCGGCGGCGAGCTTGTGCAACGTCATCACGTATACCAAAGGCGGCCGAGCGAGCCTCAGGGGTTCACGAGTTTCGCCGAGTGCACCAGGTGTGTCCTCGATCTGCTGCTGCTCAGTGTCGGTCGGTCTCGGAGCTGCTCAGAAAAAAGTTCAAGAAAGTGAGTCCCGGAGGGGGGGTCTCGGACGCTTTAGGGGGTAGACGGGTTCGTCGTCCGGTGGTTATCCACAGGGACGGTCGAGTGCCTGTCTGGTCCGCACGGGATCTGGCCTACTGGAGGTCAGCCCTGACGAAGGGAGTAGACATGTCGACGATGGCCAGCGGAGGTCCGGGGCAGCGGAGCAAGGCACCGGTCGGGCCGCTGCAGCGGCGGTGGTACAGCGTGCCCGAGGTGGCGGAGATGCTCGGCTACGGGCCGACCAAGGTGCGGATGATGTGCATCTCCGGCGACTTGCGCTCGCTCAAGGACGGCGGGTCCCGGCGCATCCTGCCGGCGTGGGTCGACGAGTACGTCGCCAAGCGGGCGGCCGAGGCGGAGGCGGACTGGCCGTGAGCAGGCGGGCGAACGGCGAGGGGTCCATCTACCCCTACCGGAACGGCTTCGCAGCGCACGTGTGGATCACCACCCCCGCAGGCAGGCGCCAGCGCAAGTCCGTCTACGGCAAGACCAGGGCGGAGGTCCACGAGAAGTGGCTGCGGCTGCACGAGCAGGCGCGGCGCGGACCGGTCGTGCCGGTCTCGCCCCGCCTGCGCGATTTCCTGGAGCAGTGGCTGACGGAGACCGTGCGCCCCGGGCTCTCGCCGGCCACGGCGAGCAACTACGAGATGTTCTCCCGGCTCTACATCGTGCCCGACCTGGGGGACCGCAAGCTCGAGAAGCTGTCGGTCCGTGACGTCCAGACCTGGGTCAACGAGCTGCGGGTTCGGTGCCAGTGCTGCTTCCAGGGCAAGGACGCCGCCCGGCCGGAGCCGCAGTGCTGCGCACGTGGGCAGTGCTGCCACGAGGTCGCCTCCGAGTGGACCGTCCACCAGGCCTGGCGGGTGCTCCGCGGGGCACTGACCCAGGCGATGCGGGAGGAGCAGGTCTTCCGGAACGTGGCCGCGCTCGTGCGCGTGCCCGTGCCCCGGGCGAAGCGGTCGGCCGTGTGGTCGGTGGAGGACGCCCGGCGCTTCCTCGAGTCGGCACGTGACGCCGGGGACGCCATGTATGCGGCCTACGTGCTGCTCCTCGTGCTCGGGCTGCGGCGCGGGGAGGTGCTCGGCCTGGCGTGGGAGGACGTCGACCTGGAGCAGGGCGAGGCCTACATCGCCTGGCAGGTCCAGCGGGTCGACGGCCAGCTGCTGCGGCGGCGGACCAAGACACCGTCGTCGGACGCGCCGCTGCCCCTGCCGGACATCGCCGTGCGGGCCCTCGAGCGGCACCGGGCCGAGGAGGACCGGCGACGGCTCGCCGCCGGCGACATGTGGGGCGACTGCGGCCTCCTCTTCACGACCCGTCTCGGCGACCCGCTCGACCCGCGCAACTTCCACACGGCGTTCAGACCCGGGCGGGCAAGGCCGGCGTCCCAATCGTCCCGGTCCATGCCACGCGGCGGACCTGCGCGAGCCTGCTCGTCGCGCTCGACGTGCACCCGCGCGTGGCGATGGCCGTGCTCCGGCACAGCCGGATCTCGATGACCATGGAGGTCTACTCCCAGGTCTCGTCCCGGGCGACGCGCGAGGCCTTGAGCCAGCTCGGCGGACGGTTGGGGGACGAGTCGGCTGTGTGAGTGTGCCTCTAACCAGGACAATTGCAGGGATGTAGGCGATGGCAGACATTGTGGCGCCGAAGTGCTCAGAAATGGCACAACGTGGGCCGACACGGTCCATGACCCGCGTCTTCATGGACATCGAGGACGCCGGGGCGTCCGGGAACGGCGCCCCCATGGTGGGTCCGCCGCCAGGCCCGGCCGCGGCGGTCCCAGCGCGTCGATCTCGGCACCTGAGGAGTCGGCTGAGCCATAAGACAAGCGACCTCACCGCCCTGCTCCGTCTGGCCGTCGACCTGACCCCCTGCTGCAGATTGATGTCCAGGGACAGGACCCGTGTCGCTCTGCCCGATGCCCTGCTGACCAAATACGTGCAGGTCAGGCCCATGATCGACACGTTTGCAGCCGTACTTTGCTGGGGTACGGGCACGACAGAGGCCCTCCCCGACGAGCGGGAAGGGCCTCTGACCTGGGTGGAGGCGAGGGGACTCGAACCCCTAACCCCCCTGCTTGCAAAGCAGGTGCGCTACCAATTGCGCCACGCCCCCGTGCGCGGCCGCAGCCGCGGGGACCACCGTCTTGTGTTGTCCTCCGCCCCGGACCGGGCAGGTCCGGCGACCTACTGACCGGGGTTGGTGTCCACCTCGTCGGTGGCCTCGGCCCACAGGTCGCGCTCGGCCTGGGTGTCCTGCATCTTCTTCAGCGCCGCCAGCCCGAAGGCCGCAGCTGCCAGCACGAGCAAGCGGTTCATCTCGTCCCTCCCGGGATGTCGAGGATGGTCTGGTGGGCCTAACAGGACTTGAACCTGTGACCTCTTCCTTATCAGGGAAGCGCTCTAACCGTCTGAGCTATAGGCCCGTGCGTGCAGGTCCGAGGAGCGCAGCACGCGACGCACGAGGTTACCGTACCAACGCGCGCGGCTCCAAAACGCGGGGAACCGGGCACGGCCGTCGCCCCTACCGCCGCAGCCACCGCAGGTGCTCGTTGTCCCCCAGCAACTCCAGCCGGCGCCACAGCACCGACCCGGGCACGGCCTGGCTGGCGTGGCAGCGCACCGCCCGCAGCTGGCGCACCCGGTCGACCGTCAGCACCAGGTCGACGTCGGCCTCCTCGTGCCCGTCGAAGGGTGCGCCATACTCCTCGCGCAGGCCGGTCGCCACCGCGAGCGGCAGGGTCCATCCCAGGACGGGTATGCCGAGCACGTCGCCCGCGCGCACGGCCGCCTCCGTCGCGGCGGCGTGGTCCCGGTGGCCGGTGACCCCGGTGAGGTCGAAGCCGACCAGCGCGTCGGCCCCGGTGCGCCGGGCGGCGGTGACCACCTGCTGCGTGAGCTCCTCGGGGTCCACCTCGCCCAGGGCACCGTCGGGGTAGGTCAGCAGCGCCACGTCGTCGACGCCCAGCTCCTCCGCCGCGGCCGCCAACTCCCCGGCCCGCAGCGCCGTCAGGTCGCCCGGCACCCCGTGCAGCGTCGAGGCCTCCCCGCGCGTCAGGCAGAGCACCGAGACGCCAGCGCCCGCGTCCCGCAGCGCGGTGAGCACGGCGCCCAGGCCGAACGACTCGTCGTCGGGGTGGGCGACGACGGCCAGCACGGACCGCCAGGCCGGCAGGGTGGACTCCATGGGCTCATCCTTCCTCGTCACCGTGGTGACGGGACCAGGGCCTCCTCCGGGGTATGCCGTCAGCTCACTCGTCGGAGAGCGTCACCTGGGCACCGCCGACGAGGGCGGCGCAGATGTTGTAGAGGAAGGCCGTCAGCGTCGCCAGGGCGGTCAGCAGGAAGACGTTGAGCACGCCCAGCACCGCCGCCAGGGAGACCACCCGCCCGAAGCCGAAGTAGTCCATGAGGTCGAACGAGGGGCCGCCGGCCTCGCCGCTGGTCACCTGGACGAAGAAGTCGCTGATCGTGGAGAAGACGTTCATCCCCGACAGCACCGTCCACAGCACCGCCACCATGACGACGCCGGCGATGCCGAGCGCCACCGAGACGAGGAAGCTGATCTTCAGCACCGACCACGGGTCGATCCGCTGGGCGGTGAGCCGGACCCGGCGGGGCCCGGTGCGCCGGGGGGCCGGTCGACCGCCCCGGGCAGCGCCGGGGCGGGCGTTGCCCGTCGTGCGGGCGGTCCCGGTGCCGGGGCCGCCGGGCTGACGCGAGGCCGAGGACCGGCCTGCCGTAGCGCCGGCGGCCGACCCGGAGGCCAGGCCGGCGGTGGCCCCGCGCAGCGCTCGCGCCTTGCGGGCGGCCAGGTCCCGGCCCTGGGCCGTGCGGGCCAGGGCGCCGTCGCGCATCTTCTCGGCCGTCGAGCGCTGGTCGGAGCCGTCGCCGGCGCCTTCGCCCCGGAGCCCTCGGCGTCCTTGGCGGGGGCGTCCTGCGCCGGTCCCGCCTCGGCGGGCCGTCCCGACCCACGGTCGCCGGTCTCGTCGGGCCGGACCCGGGGGTGCACCTGGGTCTCGTCGCCGGACGTGGTCGATCCCGGCTGGGCGCCGTGGGTCGTGCTCATGCGTCGTCTCCCGTGCCGGTGTCGTCGGTCCCGGTGCCGCCCTCGGTCGTGCTGCTGCCGGTGGTCCGGCCGCCGCCGGCGGGCGTCTCCTGCTCCGACGGTACGGCATCGGCCGGTGCGGCGACATCCTCCGCGCCGTTCGGGGCCGTCGCGGGGGCGACGTCGAGGTCGTCCACGTCGGCCGCGATCTCCTCGACGTTCTCCACCGCGTTCTTCTCGGTGTTGCGGGCCACGGCCACGATCGAGTCGTTGCGGCCCGGCTTGGCGAACTGCACCCCGGAGGTGTCCCGGCCGGTGACGCGCACCTGGTCGACCGAGGAGCGCACGACGTTGCCGCGCTCCATGACGACGAGCACCTCGTCGCCCTCGTCGACGGTGAGCGCACCGACGAGGTCGCCGCCGCGCTCGCTGGCCCTGGCCACCTTGATGCCCAGCCCGCCGCGGCCCTGGACCCGGTAGGCCGACACGGGCGTGCGCTTGGCCATCCCGGTCTCGAAGACGACGAAGACGTAGGGGTCCTCGCCCGAGGGGACCACGGACATGGACAGCAGGTGGTCGTCGCCGCGGAACTTCATACCCGTGACGCCGGAGGTGGCGCGCCCCATGGGGCGCAGCTGCTCGTCGGTGGCCGTGAAGCGCACGGACTGGCCCTGGCGGGAGACGAGCAGCACGTCGTCCTCGGCCGAGGCCAGCTGGGCCCCGACGAGCTCGTCTCCCTCGCGCAGGTTGACCGCGATGAGGCCGCCGGAGCGGGGGGAGTCGTAGTCGCCCAGGCGGGACTTCTTGACCAGCCCGTTGCGGGTGGCCAGCAGCAGGTAGGGCGCCTGCTGGTAGTCCTGCACCGTGAGCACCTGGGCGATCTGCTCGTCGGGCTGGAAGGCCAGCAGGTTGGCCACGTGCTGGCCTTTGCCGGTCGGGCCGCCCTCGGCGAACTCGTAGGCCTTGGCCCGGTAGACCCGGCCCTTGTTGGTGAAGAACAGCATCCAGTGGTGGGTGCTGGTGATGAAGAAGTGGTCCACGACGTCGTCGGCCCGCAGCGCGGCGCCGCGGCGGCCCTTGCCCCCGCGGTTCTGCGGGCGGTACTCCCGGACGGGGGTGCGCTTGACGTAGCCGCCGCGGGTGATGGTGACGACCACGTCCTCCTCGGGGATGAGGTCCTCCATCGACATGTCGCCCTCGTCGGGGACGATCTTGGTGCGCCGGTCGTCGCCGTAGCGGTCGACGATGGTGCCCAGCTCGTCGGCGATGATCGAGCGCTGCCGCTCGGGCCGGGCCAGGATGTCGTGGTAGTCCTCGATGAGCGCCTGCAGCTCGTCGTGCGCCTCGATGATGCGCTGCCGCTCCAGCGCCGCCAGCCGCCGCAGCTGCATGTCGAGGATCGCGCGTGCCTGCACGTCGTCGATGCCGAGCAGCTCGATCAGCCCATCGCGGGCCTCGTCGGCCGAGGGGCTGCGCCGGATGAGGGCGATGACCTCGTCGAGCATGTCGAGGGCCTTGAGCAGGCCGCGCAGGACGTGGATCCGCTTCTCGGCCTCGTCGAGGCGGTACTGCGTGCGCCGGACGATGACGTCGACCTGGTGGTCGACCCAGTGCCGCACGAACGCCGAGATCGGCAGGGTGCGCGGCACCCCGTCGACGAGGGCGAGCATGTTGGCGCTGAAGTTGGCCTGCAGCTGGGTGTGCTTGTAGAGGTTGTTGAGCACGACCTTGGCGACGGCGTCGCGCTTGAGGACGATGACGAGGCGCTGGCCGGTGCGGCCGGAGGTCTCGTCGCGCAGGTCGGCGATGCCGGCCAGGCGGCCCTCGTTGACCAGCTGGGCGATCTTGCGCACGAGGTTGTCCGGGTTGACCTGGTAGGGCAGCTCGGTGACGACCAGGCACTGGCGGCCGTGGATCTCCTCGACCTCGACGACGGCGCGCTGGACGATCGAGCCGCGACCGGTGCGGTAGGCCTCCTCGATCCCCTTCTTGCCCAGGACGAGCGCCCCGGTGGGGAAGTCCGGCCCGGGGACCAGCTCGAGGGTCTTCTCGAGCAGCTCCTCCCGGCTGGCCTCGGGGTGCTCCAGCAGCCACTGGGCGGCGGAGGCGACCTCGCGCAGGTTGTGCGGGGGAATCTGGGTGGCCATGCCGACGGCGATGCCGGCCGAACCGTTGACCAGCAGGTTGGGGAAGCGCGACGGCAGCACCGACGGCTCCTTGGTCTTGCCGTCGTAGTTGTCGACGAAGTCGACGGTGCCTTCCTCGATGTCGCGGACCATCTCCAGCGCCAGCGGGGCCATCCGGCACTCGGTGTACCGCGGGGCGGCCGCCCCCTCGTCGCCGGGCGTGCCGAAGTTGCCCTGCCCGGAGATGAGCGGGTAGCGCAGCGACCACGGCTGGACCAGGCGCACCATCGCGTCGTAGATCGCGCTGTCGCCGTGCGGGTGGTAGTGGCCCATGACGTCGCCGACGACGCGCGCGCACTTGTTGAAGCCGCGGTCGGGGCGGTAGCCGCCGTCGAACATCGCGTAGACGACCCGGCGGTGCACCGGCTTCAGGCCGTCCCGCACGTCCGGCAGCGCGCGCGAGACGATGACGCTCATCGCGTACTCGATGTAGCTGCGCTGCATCTCGGCGTTGAGGTCGATCGCCTCGGTCCGGTCGCTGTCGCCCGGGGACCGGTCCACCGGCGCGGTCTGGGGGTCCGGGTTCTCCGCGTCGACGCCGGCGCCTGGGGCAGGTCGCCGGTCACGTCGTCGGGGGTCTGGTCGTCAGCCATCGTCTCTCTTCGGTCCTGTCGGTCGGATCAGGTCGGGTATGCCGTCAGTCAGGGGGGCTTCGCCCCCCCCGACCACCCCCCGGTATGCCTGCGGCGGGGGCGCCGGGGGCTCAGATGTCGAGGAACCGCACGTCCTTGGCGTTGCGCTGGATGAAGCCGCGCCGGGACTCCACGTCCTCGCCCATGAGCACCGCGAAGATCTCGTCGGCCGCGGCCGCGTCGTCGATCGTCACCTGCAGCAGCACCCGGGTCTCGGGGTCCATGGTCGTCTCCCACAGCTCCTGGGGGTTCATCTCGCCCAGACCCTTGTAGCGCTGCACGCCGGAGTCCTTCGGCAGCCGCCAGCCCTTGCTCAGCCCCTCGCGGTAGAGGGCGTCGCGCTCCCGGTCGGTGTAGGCGAACTGGTGGTCGGCGTTGGTCCACTTGAGCCGGTAGAGCGGCGGCTGGGCCAGGTAGACGTAGCCGTGCTCGATGAGCGGGCGCATGAAGCGGAACAGCAGGGTCAGCAGCAGGGTGCGGATGTGCATGCCGTCGACGTCGGCGTCGGCCATCAGCACGATCTTGTGGTAGCGGGCCTTGGTGATGTCGAACTCCTCGCCGATGCCCGTGCCGAAGCCGCTGATGAGGGCCTGCACCTCGAGGTTGGCCAGCACCTTGTCCAGCCGCGCCTTCTCGACGTTGAGGATCTTCCCGCGGATGGGCAGGATCGCCTGGTGGTGCGGGTCGCGCCCGGACACCGCGGACCCGCCGGCGGAGTCGCCCTCGACGATGAACACCTCGGAGGTGGCCGGGTCCTTGGACTGGCAGTCCTTGAGCTTGCCCGGCAGCCCGAGGCTCTCCAGCGGACCCTTGCGCCGGGTGGCGTCGCGCGCCTTGCGGGCGGCCATCCGGGCGTGCGCGGCCTGCACCGCCTTGTTGACGATGGCCCGCCCCTCGCGGGGGTGGGCGTCCAGCCAGGAGCCGAAGCGCTCGGTCATCGCCGCCTGGACGAAGCCCTTGACCTCGGAGTTGCCCAGCTTGGTCTTGGTCTGCCCCTCGAACTGCGGCTCGCCGAGCTTGACCGAGATGACGGCGGTCAGGCCCTCGCGCACGTCGTCGCCGGTGAGGTTGTCGTCCTTGTCGCGCAGCACCTTGTTGGTGCGGGCGAAGTCGTTGACCAGCCGGGTCAGCGAGGCCCGGAAGCCCTCCTCGTGGGTGCCGCCCTCGTAGGTGTTGATCGCGTTGGCGTAGGTGTGCACCGACTCGCTGTAGGCGGCCGTCCACTGCATGGCGACCTCGAGGCTGAGCGCGCGCTCGGTGTCCTCCAGCTCGAAGGCGATGACCTCCTCGTGGATCGGCTCGGCCCGCTTGGAGCGGTTGATGTGCTTGACGTAGTCGAGGATGCCGTCGGCGTAGCGGTAGGTGACGCTGCGGTCCTTCTCGGCGCGGGCGGCCTCGTCCTCGGCCTCGGCGACCGCCTCGGGGTCCTCGTCGGTCTCGACGGGCCGCTCGTCGGTGAGCGTGATCGACAGCCCCTTGTTGAGGAAGGCCATCTGCTGCAGCCGGGCGCGGAGGGTCTCGAAGTCGAAGACGACGGTGTCGAAGATGTCCGGGCTGGGCCAGAAGGTGATCGTCGTGCCGGTCTCGTCCTCGGGGATCTGCTCGTCCACGGACAGCGGGGCCACGGGCACGCCCAGCTCGTAGGCCTGGCGGTGGACCCGGCCGTTCTGGCGCACCTCCACCTCGAGCCGGTCGGAGAGCGCGTTGACGACCGAGGAGCCCACGCCGTGGAGCCCGCCGGAGACCTTGTAGCCGCCGCCGCCGAACTTCCCGCCGGCGTGCAGCACGGTCAGGACGACCTCGACCGCCGGGCGGCCCTCGCCCTCGTGCATGCCGGTGGGGATGCCGCGGCCGTTGTCGACCACCCGGCACCCGCCGTCGGCGAGCAGGGTGATCTGGACGCCGTCGGCATACCCCGCCATGGCCTCGTCCACCGAGTTGTCCACGATCTCGTAGACGAGGTGGTGCAGCCCTCGCTCGCCGGTGGAGCCGATGTACATGCCCGGCCGCTTGCGGACGGCCTCCAGGCCCTCCAGCACGGTGATCGCCGAGGCGTCGTAGGCCGGCGTCGTGGCCAACGACCCGGGATCCCCCTCCGTCGGTGTCGCCTCCGGCAGCTCCGGCATCGCCGGCTCGTCAGGGATCTCGGGACCGACCTGGGGCACGGTGCTCCTCGGGGTGGAAGGTGGACCACGGGACGTGGAACGGACAACAGGTCGATGTTACCCGTTGGGTGGTGCGAAGACCGCATTCCACAGCCTCTTTCGCGGCCTTTCCCCGCCCGTCTGGCGACGGAACGGACGGCCGGACCACCCCCTCCACGTCACCGGGGGTGTCCGGGCCTCTGCGAGGCCGTCAACCGTAGGTGTCCCGCGGTCCCCGCCCACCGGCCGACAGCGGCCCCTTGCGCCAGGACGGGCCCCCCGGCCCGCGGACCACGATCTCGGTGACGATGCCGCCGCCGACCTCCTGCTCGATCCGGCCGAGGACCGTGGAGACCAGCAGCCGCATCTGGGTGGCCCAGGCCGTGGAGGCGGCCCGGACCGTCAGCGTGGTCCCCTCGAAGGCGACCACCTCGACGTTGTCGGCCACACGGTCGCCGACGATCGTGCGCCACCGGCCCACGACCGAGCCGACCTGCACGTCCGTGTCCCAGCCGCGGGCGGCGACGAGACGGTCGATCTCGGCCCCCACGGGGTGGGGGTCGCGGTCGTCGCGCGAGGTCGTGGTGGTCGTCGGGGAGCGCCGTTGCCGGCGGCTGCCCGCCGGGGAGCCGGGTCGCAGCCCCCTGGCCCTGGCCGCCCTCCGGGCGCGGGCCAGCGCCTCGTGGGCGGCGTCGAGCGGTCCCGGCTCGTCGTCACCGGGCAACGCCGGTTCCCCCGGGGGGGTCGTTCCGCTGTCCATCGCCTGCTCCTGCGTCGTTCCGGTGCCCGTCGTCCTCGATCATCCCACCGGTCTGCCGCCGGCCCCGCGCCTGGCCCTGCTCGACCGCGGCCCCGATCCCCAGCCCGAGCGCCACGCCGACGCCGGCGAGGACCAGCCAGAGGACGTCCCCGGAGATGGCGAACATCACCGCCCCGATCCCCGCCCCGGCGACGATGCCGTACATCATGCCCGCCTGCGCAGGCGTCACCCGAGGACCAGCCATGCTCCACCACTCCCTGACGGCGGACCGCCGACGGCGGCGTCCGCACCTCCCAGGCTACCCGCGATCCTCCGTCGTGGCCCGGGGGACCACCGAGCCCAGGGTGACGTCGAGGACCCGTCCGTCGGCGACCAGGCCGGCGGGCACGTCGTCGGGGACGGCCGCGGTGACGAGGACCTGCTCGCAGTCGGCGACCAGGTCGGCGAGCCGTCGGCGCCGCCCGGTGTCCAGCTCGGCGAAGACGTCGTCGAGGACGAGCACCGGGTCGGTCCCCAGGTCGTGCCGCAGCAGGTGGAACCCGGCCAGCCGCAGCGCCAGGGCGAGGCTCCACGACTCCCCGTGGCTGGCGTAGCCCTTGGCAGGCAGGTCGCCGAGGGTCAGCACCAGCTCGTCCCGGTGCGGGCCCACGAGGCTGACCCCGCGCTGCTGCTCCTGCTCGCGCGCCTCCTCGAGGGTGGCGAGGAGGGCGGCGACGAGCTCCTCCTGGTCGGGCACCTCCCCGCCCGCGACCGCCTCGGCCACCTCGGCCCGCAGGGACGAGCGGTAGGTCGCGTCGGCCAGGGTGTCGGCGTCGGCGATGGTGCGGTAGGCGTCGGCCAGGTAGGGCCGCAGGTCGCGCAGCAGCCGCAGCCGGGCGTAGACGAGGGCCCCGCCGATGCGGGCCAGCTGGTCGTCGAAGACCGCCAGCGTGGCCGACGCCGAGGCGCGGGCCTCCTCCACGCTCTCCCCGGGGGCCAGCCGTGGCCCCTGTCCCCGCCGGGGCGCGCGCCACAGTCCCGAGGCCTGACGCAGCAGGGTGTTGCGCTGCTTGAGCGCCTTCTCGTAGTCGGCGCGGACGCCGGCCCAGCGGGGCTGCCGGGCCACGAGCAGGTCGTCGAGCAGCCGCCGTCGTTCTGACGGGTCGCCCTTGACCAGGGCCAGGTCCTCGGGGGCGAAGAGCACCGTGCGCAGGTGGCCGAGGACCTCGCGCTGCCGGCCGACGGGGGACCGGTTGACCCGTGCCCGGTTGGCGCGTCCCGGCACGATCTGCAGCTCGAGGAGGGTCTCGTGCCCGTCCTGGACGACCGTGGCCCGCACGACGGCGCTGTCCGCCCCGGCGCGCACGAGCGGGGCGTCCTGGGCGACCCGGTGCGAGCCGAGGGTCGCCACGTAGCCGGCGGCCTCGACGAGGTTGGTCTTGCCCTGCCCGTTGCGGCCGAGCAGCACCGTCACCCCGGGCCCGAGCTCGACGGTGGCCGAGGGATAGCTGCGGAAGTCGGTGACCGAGAGCTCGCGCAGGTGCACCGGTGGGAGGACCCTGGCCCGCTCAGGCGGGGTCGGTGTCGCCGCTGCCCGAGGTGGGCCCCTGGCCGTCCTCGGTCGAACCGGTGCCCGAGGAGGGACCGGCCTCGGTGGCCGCCTCGTCCGAGGACCCGGACCCGTCGTCGGCGCCGACCCGGCGCTCGCCCGCGTCGTCCTGCTTGGGCTCCGCGCCGCCGTGCACCTCGACCTCGCCCTCGGTGCGGGTGTCCGGGTCGTCGAGCATCTCGACCGCGTGCCCGCCGAACTGGCCGCGCAGCGCCGCGACGGCCTGCATGGCCGGGGAGTTCTCCTGGCGTGAGGCGAACCGGGAGAACAGGGCGGCGCTGATGACCGGCATCGGCACGGCCATCTCGATGGCCTCCTCGACCGTCCAGCGGCCCTCGCCGGAGTCGGTGGTGTACTCGCTGATGCCCTCCAGGCCGGGGGTCTCGTCCAGGGCCTTGACGAGCAGGTCCAGCAGCCAGGAGCGCACCACCGTGCCGCGGGTCCACGCCTGGAAGCAGCCCTTGACGTCCTTGACGATGTCCTTGGCGGTGAGCAGCTCGAAGCCCTCGGCGTAGGCGTGCATGAGGCCGTACTCGATGCCGTTGTGGACCATCTTGGCGTAGTGGCCGGCGCCCACGTCGCCGGCGTGGACGAAGCCCTCCTCGCGAGGACCCTCGGGACGCAGCGCGTCGAAGACCGGCATCGCCAGCTCGACGTGCTCCGTGCGCCCGCCGCACATGAGGCCGTAGCCGTTGTCCAGGCCCCAGATGCCGCCGGAGACGCCGCAGTCGACGTAGCCGATGCCCTTGGGCTCGAGGATGGCGTCCAGCTCACGGTCCTCGCTGAAGTGGCTGTTGCCGCCCTCGATGACCATGTCGCCCTCGGAGAGCAGCTCGCCCAGCGTCTCGACCGTCGACCGGGTGGGGTCGCCGTGCGGCACCATCACCCACACGACCCGGGGGGCCTCCAGGGCCTCCACGAGGGCCTCGACGCTGTCGACGTCGCGGACGTCCTCGTCCAGGTCGTAGCCGACGACCTCCAGACCGGCGCGGCGCAGCCGTTCCCGCATGTTGCCGCCCATCTTGCCCAGGCCGATCATGCCGATCTTCATCTGCTGCTCCTCGTGGGTCGGGTGCTGCTGGCAGGCTGCGCGGTGGGACGGACGCTCAGGACGTGCGCACCGGCATCAGGACGTAACGGTAGGACTCGTCGGACTCCCCGTCGACCGCAGCCTGCCCGGACAGCACGGCCGGGCGGGAGGGCTGGGTGAAGGACAGCCGGGCGAACGGGGCGTTGAGCACGCCGAGCCCGTCGAGGAGGAACTGGGGGTTGAACGCGATCTCGATCTCGGGGCCGGTGAGCGTGGCCTCGACGGCCTCCGACCCCTGGGCGTCGTCGCCCGTGCCGGCCTCGATGGCGACCTGGTCCTCGGAGAAGCGCAGCCGGACGGGGGTGTTCCGCTCGGCCACGAGGGCGACGCGCCGGACGGCCTCGACGAGGGCCTGGGTGTCCACGACCGCGACGCTGTCGACGCTGGTCGGGAAGATCGAGGTCACCTTGGGGTACTCCCCGTCCAGCAGCCGGGTGGTGCTGCGGCGACGCCCGGCCTCGAACCCGACGAGCCCGTCCCCGCGGGCGGCGTCGCCGAAGGCGACCCCCACCGAGGCCGAGGCGCCGAGCGACTTGGCGGTCTCGGACAGCGTGCGGGCGGGGATGAGGGTGACGTGGGAGGCGTCGGAGGACCGGGGGTTCCAGGTCAGCTCGCGCATCGCCAGGCGGTAGCGGTCGGTGGCCAGCATGGTGACCTTCTCGCCGTCGATCTCCACCCGGACCCCGGTGAGGATCGGCAGGGTGTCGCCGCGGTCGGCGGCGATGGAGACCTGGTGGACGGCCTGGGTGAAGACGTCGCCCTCGATGGTGCCGTCCGGCTCGACCTGCGCCGGCAGCTGGGGGTAGTCCGAGACCGGCATCTGGATCAGTGCGAACCGGCTGGACCCGCAGGTCAGCTGCACCTTGGCGCCCTCGGTGGCCACGTCGACCGGGCGGTCGGGCAGGTTGCGGGCGATGTCGGCCAGGAGCCGGCCCAGGACGAGGACCTGCCCGCCCTCGGTGACCTCGGCCTCGACGGTGACGGTGGCCGAGACCTCGTAGTCGTAGGCCGACAGGGTCAGCGTCCCCTCCTCGTCGGCGGTGAGCAGGACACCGGCCAGGACGGGCACCGGCGGACGGTTGCTCAGGCCACGGACCACCCAGGCCACGGCCTCGGAGAGGACATCGCGCTCGACACGGAACTTCACGTCACACGGCCTTTCGGCTTCCAGGAACTCACGACCAGCGGCACGCCCCGGGGCGGCGCGCGGAGAAGAAGCATGACACGTCCGGCCAGCCCCTGCACCCGCGGGTCCCCGGGGGGTCCCGACCCGGACCACTTTGCCACGCGGTGCCGTGCCCGTTCGGGGCGCATCCCCAGGGACGCAGGACGGATCGAGTCGGGGTAGAAGAGTTTCGTCATCGTCATCGGGCCTGTGGACGCTGTGGACAACCACCCGGGTGGAGGGGTGTCGCCGCAGGTCCCACGGCGTGGCGGAGGTGTCGTTCACCCTGTGTACACGACGTGGACGCGTCGGTGGACGCGGCAGCACCGGTGTGGACGCCGTCGGCCGGTCCCCAGGGCGCACCGGGTCCGTCCACCCGTCGTCCGCAGGCTGACCTGCGGCGATCCACCGTCCGTCCCCAGGTTGTCCACACCCCGAGGCCCCGCGGGGAACGGACGCGTCTCGTCGGTCGAGGGCCGTGCGGGCGGGGCGGGTGTGACGTCGGTGAACGCACGGTGACGACGCACAGGTCTGTCCACACCTGTGGACAACGGGGTTCCCTACGGGCGTTCCGGGCGAGACTCCCGGAGCAGACTTCCCGGAGCAGACTTCCCGGGGCAGGTGTGCCGGGCAGGGGGCCGGTGGCTCAGCGGATGGAGGCAGCCTTGCGGATGATGCCGGTGAGCTCGGTGATCTGGTCGAACAGCGCCCGTCGCTCTCCGATGAGCTGACGGATCTTGCGGTCGGCGTGCATCACCGTCGTGTGGTCGCGGCCGCCGAAGGCCTGGCCGATCTTGGGCAACGACAGCTCGGTGAGCTCGCGGCACAGGTACATCGCGATCTGCCGGGCGTTGACCAGGGTCCGGGACCGGGACGAGCCGCACAGCTCCTCGGGGGTGATCCGGAAGTAGGAGGCCACCTCGTCCATGATGACCGGCACGGTGATCGCGGCCGACTCCGCGCTGGGGATGATGTCCTTGAGCACGTGCGCGGCCAGGTCGGCGTCCGGGGGACGGTCGGAGAGGGAGGCGAAGGCCATCACCCGGATGAGCGCCCCCTCCAGCTCGCGGATGTTCGTGGTGATCTTCGTGCCGATGAGCTCGAGCACCTCGTCGGGCAGCTGCATCCCCTCCTGCGCGGCCTTCTTCTGCAGGATGGCGATGCGGGTCTCCAGGTCGGGCGGCTGGACGTCGGTGAGCAGCCCCCACTCGAACCGGCTCCGCAGACGCTCGGCGAAGCCGGACAGCCGCTTGGGCGGCTGGTCGGAGGTGATGACGACCTGCTTCTCGCTGTTGTGCAGCGTGTTGAAGGTGTGGAAGAACTCCTCGACCGTCTGCTCCTTGCCCTGCATGAACTGGATGTCGTCGATGAGCAGGAAGTCGACCGTGCGGTAGCGCCGCTGGAAGGCGCCGGCCTTCTGGTCGCGGATGGAGTTGATGAAGTCGTTGGTGAACTCCTCGGAGTTCACGTAGCGCACGCGGGCCGCGGGGTTCAGCGTGCGGGCGTAGTGCCCGATCGCGTGCAGCAGGTGGGTCTTGCCCAGCCCCGACTCGCCGTAGATGAACAGCGGGTTGTAGGCGCGGGCGGGCGACTCGGCCACGGCCAGCGAGGCGGCGTGGGCGAACCGGTTGGACGATCCGGACACGAAGGTGTCGAAGGTGTACTTCGGGTTGAGCCGGGCCTCCTCCAGGGCCGCCCGGTCCAGGCTCCGGCCCCCGGCGTGGCTCCGCCCGCCCCCGCCGTGCCCGTTCGCCCGGTCGGGGTGACCGCCGAGGCCGGTCGGCCGGCCCTGCACGGCGGTGCCGTCCTCCGCCGAGGGGTCGGTCCCCTCCCGCCCGGGGTGCCCCCCGGTGGGGCTGGGGTATGCCGCGTCCGTCCCGTCGTGCGCGTCCGTGGACCCGCCGGCCAGCTCGTCGCTCTCGTCCTCGACGTGCTGACGCAGGTCCTCGTCGACCGTGATGGCCAGCCGCACGTCCTGGTCCAGCTGGGCGGACAGCGAGTCGACGATGGGGCGGCGCAGCGTCGTCTCCAGCGTGTCCTTGGTGTGCTGGTAGGGAACGGCGAGCAGGACGGTGGAGTCCAGGATCCCGACGAGCTGGGTCAGCCGGAGGAAGGCGCGCTCGCGGGCCGGAAGCCCCCCGTCCTCGAGCTCGGAGACCACCCGCCGCCACACCTCGGTGGTGTCGACCGGGGAGCCACCGCTTGTCATCGACCTGCTCATCCCCTCATGCTCGGTGGGTCCCCTGTCGTTGTCCACATGGTTGTCCACAGCTGTGGATGAGCCGTGGACGACGAGGGTCGGAAGCGCGACGCTAACAGGCCGGTCGCGCGGCGGGCAAGTGGGGGTCGGACCGATCCGGAAGGTTCCCGGCGTGTCGTGCCGGCGCTCCGGTGCCCCAGGCCCGACCATGGGAGGTTCATCCCGGCCGGACCGACCGGCGGGTCCGCCGTCGGACGGGGTTTGACCGTGGGGGGAGGCTCCCGTACCGTTGGAAGAGGCCGTTCTGTCGGCCCTTTCCGCCTGCCCCAGGGCCTCGATCGCCCGGGCCACCCTGATCCACGGGCGTCCCCAGGACGTCCCCGTCTCCACCGGAGCACATCGATGAGCAAGCGCACGTTCCAGCCGAACAACCGTCGTCGCGCCCGCAAGCACGGCTTCCGCCTGCGGATGCGCACCCGTGCGGGCCGGGCCATCCTGGCCTCGCGCCGGGCCAAGGGCCGCAGCAGCCTGTCGGCCTGAGCCCGACGGCCGTCCCGGCGCTGTCGATGCTGCCGCGCCGTCACCGGCTGATCCGGCCCGAGGACTACCGGGCCGTGCTCCGGGGACGACAGGGCGGGCGGCGGCGTCGGACCGGCACCGAGCTGCTCGTCGTGCACGCCGCACCGACCACACCCACGCGCCCGCCGCGCGTGGGTTTTGTGGTGTCCAAGGCGGTCGGCAACTCCGTGGTCCGCCACCGGGTGGTCCGTCGGCTGCGGGCGCTCGTGGCCGGCCGGCTGCCGGACGTGCCGGGGGGGATGGGACCTGGTGGTCCGGGCGCAGCCGGCCGCGGCGACCGCCACGTCGGAGGCGCTCGGCCGCGACCTGGACCGGGCCCTGACCACCGTGCTGCCCGCGGAAGGGACGCCCTCGGCCGCGCACGAGCAGGCGGGCGCCGCCGGGAAGGATGCCGGATGACGGAGGGGTCCATGCGCGACGTGCACCGCGGAGGGGTGCCGGCCGGGGAGAGCCGTAGCGTCCTGGCGCGGCCGCTCGTGTGGCTGGTCCAGCTCTACCAGCGCACGGTGTCGCCGCTGCTGGGACCGGTGTGCCGCTACTACCCCTCGTGCTCGGCCTACTCGGTCACCGCCCTGGAACGGTTCGGCCCCCTGCGTGGGACCTGGCTGACGGTCACCAGGCTGCTGCGGTGCAACCCCTGGGCCCGGGGCGGCGTCGACCACGTGCCGGCGCGGGAGGGCGCCGGCACGCCGCATACCCATTCCGGACCGGACCACGAGGACCGGCACCGGACCACCCCACCGGTGGGCCAGCCCCACCGCCGAGACTGAGGACCCCATGGGATTCTTCGACACGATCCTCTTCCCGTTCATCTGGTTCGACTCCGCGATCCTGGTCGGCTTCGAGTGGCTGCTGACCCAGGCGGGGCTGTCGGACACGAGCGGGTGGACCTGGGTGCTGGCGATCATCGGCCTGGTCGTCACCCTCCGCGCCCTGCTGACGCCGCTGATGATCCGGCAGATCAAGAGCCAGCGCCGGTTGCAGATGGTCCAGCCCGAGCTCGCCAAGATCCAGGCGAAGTACAAGGGGAAGAAGGACCAGGCCAGCCAGAAGGCGTTCCAGGAGGAGACCTTCGGCCTGTACCGGGAGGCGGGGGCCAACCCCTTCGGCGCCTGCCTGCCGATCCTCATCCAGATGCCGTTCTTCTTCGCGCTGTTCCGGCTGCTCAACGGTGCCGAGAACGTCTCGCAGGGGCGGGCCGAGCCGCTCGGGCTGTTCACCCGGGAGCTGGCCACCAAGATGGCCGAGTCGGACATCTTCGGCGCCGGGCTGACCTCGACCTTCCTGCACGACCAGGACCTGCAGGCCAAGATCCTCTCGCTCGTGCTGATCCTCGTCATGTCCGGCACCCCAGTTCATCACCAGCCACCAGCTGATGCGCCAGAACATGTCGCCGGAGGCGCTCAACAGCCCGATGGCCAAGCAGCAGCAGATGCTCATCTACGTGCTGCCGGTGGTCTTCGCCGTCACCGGGGTGAACTTCCCGATCGCCCTGCTCATCTACTGGACGGTCAGCAACTTCTGGACGATGGGCCAGCAGTTCTTCGTCATCCGCAACATGCCCGCCCCCGGTTCGCCGGCGGAGCAGAAGTACCGCGAGCGGATGGCCCGCAAGGGCAAGGCAGCCACCGGGATCCAGCTGAAGAACCCCTCACTCCTGGCCGAGCGCGAGGCGGCGGCCCAGACCGAGCAGCAGCGCAAGGCCGGCCAGCGCGTGCAGCCCAAGAGCAAGAAGCGCGCCAAGAAGCGCTGACCGCACGACCCCGGCCCACCCGGGCCACCCAGACCAGTTCCACGTCCTGCGGCGCCGCGGAGGCGCACGGAGCACCCGAGGAGAGACATGAGCAGCACCCAGGAGAACATCGACGTCACCGAGGCCACCACGGACGCGGCCAACGACGCCACCACGGACGTCGCCACCGACACCACCGAGGAGGCGGTCGTCGAGGCCGGTGCGGAGGACCGGCCGGTCGCCGGCGCCGGAGCGGCGAAGGAGCGCACCGACGAGCTGGTGCGCGAGGGAGAGATCGCCGCCGACTTCCTGGAGGGGCTGCTGGACATCGCCGACCTGTCCGGGGACCTGGAGGTCGACATCGAGAACGACCGTGCGGCGGTGGCCATCGTCGACTCCGAGGACGTCGTCGCCCCGGGGCGGCTCGTCGGACCGGGCGGGCAGGTGCTGGACGCCCTGCAGGAGCTCACCCGACTGGCCGTCCAGGCAGAGACGGGCGAACGCAGCCGCCTCATGCTGGACGTGGCCGGCTACCGCGCCGACCGGCGGGCGGCGCTGGTGACCACGGCCCGGCGGGCCGTGGCGGAGGTGCAGGAGTCGGGCCAGCCCAAGGAGCTGGAGCCGATGACCGCCTTCGAGCGCAAGGTGGTGCACGACGAGGTGCTCGCCGCCGGCCTCAGCTCGGAGTCCGCCGGGGTCGAGCCCGCACGGCACGTCGTCGTGCTGCCCCGCTGACCCGGACGGGCCCGACGGGATGACGGACCAGGAGGGGGCGAGGCCCGCACCGGAGGCGACGGCTGCCGGGCTGCCGCCGCCCCCACCTGCCGCCGTCCGTCTGTTCGGCGAACGACTGCCGCTGGCGGTGCGCTACGCCGAGGAGCTGGCCACGACGGGGATCGAGCACGGACTCGTCGGTCCGCGGGAGGCACCCCGCCTGTGGGACCGGCACCTGCTGAACTGCCTGCTCCTGGAGTCGGCCATCCCCCAGGGGGCGACGGTCGTCGACGTGGGCTCGGGTGCGGGTCTGCCGGGGATCGTCCTGGCGCTCGCCCGGCCCGACCTGCACGTGCACCTCGTCGAGCCGTTGCTGCGGCGCACGACCTGGCTGGACCGCACCGTGGAACGGCTCGGCCTGGACAACGTCGTGGTCCACCGGGGCCGGGCGGACCAGGTCGAGCTGAGCGCCCCCGTCGTCACCGCCCGGGCGGTCGCCGCGCTCGGGACGCTGGCGGGATGGACCCTGCCGCTCCTCGAGCCCGGGGGTCGGCTGCTCGCGCTCAAGGGAACCACCGCGGCCGAGGAGCTGGCCGACGCGCACCCGGTCCTCGAGCAGCTGGGGGTCACGCAGGCGCGCGTGCTGACCCTCGAGGCCGAGGGGGTCGACCCGGTCAACGTCGTCGAGGTCCTCCGGCCGGAGGTCGTGCGGGCTCCGACCCGGGCAGCGGCAGGACGGGCGGGGGGTAACGACGGCCCGGGGCGAGGCGTGGGCCGACGTGGGCGCCGGGGCCGCCGTGGCCGATCCTCCCGAGGAGGCTCTGCGCCCGGTCGTTGAGAACTCCTGGTCCGGCGCCGGGTGAGTCTGGTGAACCTGTGGGTGGCGGCTTGGTCAGGGCGGGCTCGTCGGCGATGATGTGGACCTCATGTCTAGCGTTCATGGTGAGGCCCTGGGATGGCCCCGACATCCGGTCCGGAACACCTGGGACGACCCCACGTGGGCGTCGCTCTTCGACGAGCAGCCGCGGTTGGGCTGGCCCCTGACGGCGACCGGACTGGCCGTCCAGGGCGGAGAGCCAGGCGACGAACAGCCGCTGGCGGCTCCCATCGATGATGTTTCCCGTGAAACAACGACGGACGAAGACGTCGTTTCCCGTGAAACGTCGACCGAGGTGAACGGCGTCCGAGCCGCCGGACCCGAGCCGGAACGGGCGACAGGGGACGTACCCGTTCTCTCCAGGCGCGTCCCGCCGGTGCCGTCATCGAGCCCCGGCGCGGCAGACCGCCCCCGTCCGTGGGCCGGCACGAGGGTGATGACGGTGGCCAACCAGAAGGGTGGCGTCGGCAAGACCACGACCGCGGTGAACATCGCGGCCGCCATGGCGGATGCGGGCCTGCGGGTCCTGGTGGTCGACATGGACCCCCAGGGGAACGCCAGCACGGCGTTGAGCATCCCCCACTCCAGCGGCACGACGGGCATCTACGACGTGCTCATCGACGGGGTGCCCCTGGCGGACGTCGTCG
The DNA here is from genome assembly GCF_001942405.1 of Ornithinimicrobium sp. CNJ-824. Taxonomy (GTDB): domain Bacteria; phylum Actinomycetota; class Actinomycetes; order Actinomycetales; family Dermatophilaceae; genus Ornithinicoccus; species Ornithinicoccus kibberensis. The sequence goes on along the minus strand of NZ_MKKA01000062.1, from coordinate 91,420 downwards.
TGGAGTCCCCCCACGTTCCTGGTCTCTTCGGCGCTCCGGCCACCATCGACCTGGCGGGCGCGGAGATCGAGCTGGTGCCCCTGGTCGCCCGGGAGAACCGGCTGCGTCGGGCGCTGACCACGTTCCTGCAGGACCGGCCGGAGGGTGAGCGTTTCGACCTCGTCCTCATCGACTGCCCGCCGAGCCTGGGCCTGCTGACCGTCAACTCGTTCGTCGCCGCGGACGAGGTCCTTATCCCCATCCAGTGCGAGTACTACGCGCTGGAGGGGCTCAGCCAGCTGGGGAAGAACGTCGAGCTCATCCAGCAGCACCTGAACGCCGGTCTGCGAATCTCCACCATCCTGCTGACGATGTACGACGCCCGGACACGCCTGTCGGCCGAGGTGGCTCAGCAGGTCCGGGAGCACTTCGGCGACCGCGTGCTGCGGGCTGCCATCCCCCGTTCGGTCCGCATCAGCGAGGCGCCCAGCCACGGCGAGACCGTGATCACCTACGACCCGACCAGCACGGGTGCCCTGTCCTATGTCGAAGCTGCCGCGCAGATGCGGCAGCAGGAGGTGTCCGTATGAGTGACCGTCGTCGAGGCCTGGGGAAGGGCCTCGGAGCCCTCATCCCGTCCGCCCCCGGAGGTGCTCGTCCGTCCGACGTGTTCTTCCCACGCCCGCAGGAGGAGTCCCGTCCCGGCAACGGTGATGGGACGATCTCACCTGCCGGAGGCGAGCTCGGAGCCGCACCCTCGCGGCTCACGGACGAGCACGCCGACGCACCTGGTTTCACGGGAAACGGTGCTCCCGGCGGCGGGGACGATCCGGGCGTCGGCGACGATGCGGGGAACCGCCAGGTCGCCTCGTCGCCGCACGAGCTGGCACCGGTCCCCGGGGCCACCTTCGCCGAGGTACCCGTCGATGCGGTACGTCCCAACCCGCGCCAGCCCCGCCAGGTCTTCGACGAGGACGAGCTGGCCGAGCTGGTGGCCAGCATCCGCGAGCTGGGGGTCCTCCAGCCCGTGGTGGTGCGGGCGGTCCCGCCGGCGGAGGGCACGACGTCGGGCGACGCACCCGCCTACGAGCTGGTCATGGGGGAGCGTCGGCTGCGGGCGACCCGCGAGGCCGGGAAGGCCACCATCCCGGCCATCATCCGGAGCACCGACGACGAGAATATGCTCCGGGACGCGCTGCTGGAGAACCTCCACCGGGCCCAGCTCAACCCGTTGGAGGAGGCCGCGGCCTACCAGCAGCTCCTCGACGACTTCGGCTGCACGCACGAGGAGCTGGCGGGCCGGATCGGGCGCTCGAGGCCGCAGATCTCCAACACCCTGCGACTGCTCAAGCTGCCGCCGCTGGTGCAGCGTCGCGTCGCGTCCGGGGTGCTCAGCGCCGGCCATGCACGCGCCCTGCTCGGTCTCCAGGACGGCGCCGCGATGGAGCGGCTCGCCCAGCGGATCGTCGCCGAGGGCCTGTCCGTCCGGTCCGTCGAGGAGATCGTGGTCCTCGGCGACGACCAGACGCCCCGGCGGACCCGGACCAGGGCGGGGACCCCGCCTCCGCCGGAGCTGCAGGAGGTGGCCGCGTCGCTGTCCGAACGCCTGGAGACCCGGGTGCAGGTGACGATGGGCCGACGTCGCGGCAAGATCACCGTCGAGTTCGCCGGCCAGGACGACCTGGCGCGCATCCTGGAGGCCCTCGCCCGCCCCTAGGACGGGCCCCGTCACGGCTCAATGTTGTCCACAGAAACACGAAGGCCGTCCACAGGGTTGTGGACAACCCGTGTGGACGGCCTCGGTGCGGGCCGGGTCAGGAGGTGAAGGGCTCCATCTCCTTGGCCAGCTTCTTCTTGGGGAGCGCACCGACGAGGGTCTTGACGACCTGCCCGCCCTGGTAGACGTTCATCGTGGGGATCCCGGTGATCCCGTAGGCCCGGGTGGTCTCCGGGTTGTCGTCGGTGTTGAGCTTGGCGATGGTGAGCTTGTCGCCCCATTCCTTGGAGAGCTCCTCCAGGACGGGTGCGATCATCTTGCAGGGGCCGCACCAGGGCGCCCAGAAGTCGACGAGGACGGGACCGTCGTGCTGGAGGACGTCCTCGGTGAAGGTGGCGTCGCTGGTCTGGATGATGGCCATGTGGGGGTTCCTTCCGGCTGGGGGTACGGGAGCGAGGGTAGTCGCCGTCGTGCGTCGGGACGTCCCCGGGCGGGGGACCGGTCCGCTCACACGCCGACGGCGACCTCGGGCTGGTTGGCGTCGAGGGCGGCGAGGTAGCGCTCGGCGTCGAGCGCGGCCGAGCAGCCGGTGCCGGCGGCGGTGATGGCCTGCCGGTAGCTGTGGTCCACCAGGTCGCCGCAGGCGAAGACGCCGGGGACGTCGGTGGCGGTGGTGCGCCCCTGGACCTGGACGTAGCCCTCGTCGTCCAGGGCCACCTGACCGACGACCAGCTCGTTGCGGGGGTCGTGCCCGATCGCGATGAACAGGCCCTTGGTCGCGACCTCGCGCGTCTCTCCGGTCACGGTGTCCCGCAACGTGATCGAGGTGAGCTTGGGGTCGCCGTGCAGGTCGGTCACCTCGGCGTTCCAGATGAAGGAGATCTTCGGGTCGTTCATGGCCCGCTCGGCCATGATCTTGCTGGCGCGCAGCTCGTCGCGACGGTGGACGACGGTCACGCTGCGGCCGAACCGCGACAGGAAGGTGGCCTCCTCCATCGCGGAGTCGCCGCCGCCGATGACGACGATGTCCTCGTCCCGGAAGAAGGCACCGTCGCAGGTGGCGCACCAGGAGACGCCGTGGCCGGAGAGCCGGTGCTCGTCCGGCAGGCCGAGCTCCCGGTAGGCCGAGCCCATGGCCAGGATGACCGAGCGGGTGCGGTGGACCTGGCCGGAACCGTCGGTGACGGTCTTGACGTCGCCGGCGAGGTCGACCTCGACCACGTCGTCCCGGACCATCTCGGCGCCGAACCGCTCGGCCTGCTCGCGCATGTTCATCATGAGCTCGGGGCCCATGATGCCGTCGGCGAAGCCGGGGTAGTTCTCCACCTCGGTCGTGTTCATCAGGGCGCCCCCGGCGGTGACGGAGCCCTCGAAGAGCAGCGGTGCCAGGTTCGCGCGGGCGGCGTAGACGGCTGCGGTGTACCCCGCGGGGCCGGAGCCGATGATGATCACCTCGCGCAGACCGTCACCGGCTGGTTGGGTGGTGGGGGTGAGGCCGACCGGGTCGATGAAGTTGGTCATGGGTCCTTCCTGAGGGCACGTTGAGGCGCCGGGCCGAACGGATCGTGTACTGACGAAACCGCCGGGGTGCGCGAGTTTGTTCCCTGCGTCCCCGGGGGCCGACGGGGGCCGTGGAGCCGCCCGGGGAGCGCGGCGTGCCCGGCCAGAGAGGTCAGTCGTCGGCGTCCCAGACGACGTGGTCGAGCGGGACGGTCGTGTGCAGGGGGTCTCCCGTGCCCGGGGGCGACGTGCAGTCGAACGGCAGGAGGAAGGACTCGCCCCGGTCCCCGGATCGGGCGACCAGCACGACGGTCGGCTGCTCGTCGAGGTCGGCCCGGGCGGCGTGCAGGGTGTCCCAGCGGTGGGGGGACCCGGTCGCCGACCAGCAGGCCTCGACCTCCTCCCTGGTCAGGTCGGCGGAGGGGGTGGCCGGGGAGCCGGCCCGTGCCTCGAGCCGCTCGCGGTAGTCCTCGGTGGTGACTTCGCCCAGCGCCGGCAGGACCACGAGCTCTCCGGGCATCCCCGCGGGTGCGGCCAGGGCCGCTGCGGCCTCCTCCGACCCCGCGTCGGCGTCGGACCCGTCGTCCGCGGCCGACCCGGCGGCCCCCATCTCCTCGGTCGCCACGTCGCCGCCGGCCTGCTCCGGCCCGGCCCCGTCGGCCGCATCGTCGGCCCCCGCCCCGGCCATGTCCATCGCCTCGTCGTCGTCCGCGAGCGTGCTGGTCCCGGTCGGGTAGCTCGCAGCGCTGTCCGGGGCCGTCCGGGAGCCCAGGAGCCCGCCGTCGACCAGCTGCCCGATCCCCAGGGTGGTGGCGAGCAGACCCGCGGCGGCGACCCCCAGGAGCGCAACGGTTCTGGCCGGACGGCGGGAGGAACGCTCCGCGGCGAGGTCGACCAGGCGGTCGGCGGACCGGTCCCCGGAGCCGGCTGCCGAGGCCGCGTGGGCCTCCACGGCCAGCCTGGCCTCGATCCGACGGACCAGGTCCTCGGGCATGGGCCCGGGGTCGGGCAGGGAGGACAGCAGGGCCCGCATCCCGGTGGGGTCCGGCTCGGACCCGGACCCGTCGGAGGGACGGGAGGACGACGCGTCGGTGGGCGTCACAGGGCGACCTCCTCGCGCGACGGACGGGCCGGGATGTCCCGGCGGGCGGCGGACCGGCCGGAGGGACCGGCCCGGTGCTGGTGGGCCCGATCGTGCCCACGGGTGTAGGACGAGCGGCCCGTCGGAAGGGTTCCCGCGGCACGGCACCGGCCTGCGGCCCGCCCGGGTCGCGTCGCCGGCGCCCTCACGACCCGCCCCCGTCGGGGTCGTGGCCCGCAGCGCCGAGGATGCGGGCCATGGCCTCCCGTCCGCGGGAGCAGCGTGACTTCACCGTGCCCTCCGCGACGTCGAGGACGGCGGCGGCCTCGGCGACGGACAGGCCGTGCATGTCCACCAGGACCAGCGCCAGCCGCTGGCCCTCGGGGAGCTGCGCGAGGGCGGCCCGCACGTCGAGGCGGACGTCGACGGCGCGGTGGCCGTCCCGCGGCTCGACGGGCTCGTGGTCGTCGATGTCGGCCGTCGGACGCACCCTGCGCAGCCGGTCGAGACAGGCGTTGACGGTGATCCGGTGCAGCCAGGTCGTCACCTTGGCCTCGCCCCGGAAGGAGGAGGCTCGCCGGAAGGCGTTGAGGAAGGCGTCCTGGACCGCGTCGGCGGCCATCTCGGGGTCGCGGGTGGTGCGCAGCGCCAGCGCCCACATCCGGTCCCGGTGCCGGCGGAAGATCTCGCCGAACGCGTCCGGGTCACCGGCCTGGTGCAGCCGCATGAGCTCCGCGTCGTCGACCTCGGTCCACCCCCGCACCGGCCAGCTCCTGCCCGGTCAGCCGACGGTGATCTCCCGCACGCCGACGATCTCCCCGTCCGGGGAGGTCCACGCGCGGTCGAACCACAGCACGAGGTAGCGGCCGGTGGCCGTGTCCTCGGGGGTCACGGTCCAGGTGCCGCTGGCCTCGTCGTCGCTGCCCAGCTCGGTGGCCCCGTCGATGGTGGGCTCGTCGGCCAGGTAGAGCGTGGCCCCCATGTCACCCTCGGCGAGGTCGACGACGACCTCGGACACCTCGGCGTCCTCGCCCAGGTCCAGGACCAGCCCCGTGCCGGACTTCAGGCTGCCCCAGCCGGGCGAGAGGTAGGTGTGGGAGGTCCACGCCGTCTCGGGGTCCCCGTCCACGGCCAGGGGGGTCAGGTCGTTGCGCTCGTCCCCGTCGCCCTCGGGGTCGAAGGAGGTGATGCCCAGGACCGGAAGGGTGCCGTCGTCGCCCGGGGCGGGGGCGGGGGCGGCCTCGCCGCCCTCCTCGTCCTCACTCTCCGCGGTCTGCGTCGCGGTGTCGTCCGTGTCCTCCCCGGCGCCGGTGCTCGCGGTGCCGTCGGTCCCGTCGCCGGTCGCACCGGCGGCATCCTCGGGCGCGGTGGCCACGGGGGCGGCGGGATCGTCGGGGTCGTCCTGGCCCATCCCCTGGATGGCGCTCCAGCCGAGCACCGCGGCCAGGCCGACGAGACCGACGAGGACCAGGGCCACGACGGCCGTCTGGGCCCCGGTGGACCGTTCCTCCTCCAGCCCTCGCGGACCGTCGTCCACGGGGCGTCGACCCGGGGAGGAGGACCGGCGTCCGGGCCGCTCGCCGGTGCTGCGGATACCAAGCATCTCCGCGGTCGACGGCCGGTCCCGGTCCGGTTCGACGGAGGGGTCGGTCCCCGCCTGGACCGGTGTCGGCCCGGTCCGGTCCGCGCCGGCGTCGAGCAGGTCGTCCATCCCGTCGCCGTCGTCGACCCGGTAGTAGGGACGTGGGCCGGTGGCGTCGGCACCGGCCGAGCGCAGGTGCTCGGTGTCGGCGGGGTGCGCGGCCGCGGCGGCGGCGGTCGCTCCGGCCGCGCCCGTCAGCGGCCCGGCGGAGGGGTCGCCACCGGTGCCGGACGACGGTGCGCCCAGCGACGGGGGCCGGCGGGCGTGGACCATCTCCGAGGCCCAGGGCGAGAGCTGCCGGGCCAGCTCGCCGGGGGTGTGCGGTGCCCGCCCGAGGTCGGCCCCGGACCCCAGCACCAGCCGGCAGAGGGCGTCGAGGTCGCCGGGGACGCCCCCGACGAGCTCGGAGGGTGCGGGCAGGGAGCCGTCCGCCAGCCGGCGGGCCAGGCTCACCCCGGGCATCTCCTCGCCCGGCCACCGCGCGGTGAGACCGGTGTAGAGCAGGCTGACCAGGTCCGCGGTGTCGATGATGGAGCCTCGTCGGCCGTGACGTCGTCGGTGCCCTCCAGCGCGGAGGCGACCCCGACCCCGGAGACCTTGACGGTGCCGTCGCTGGTGCGCAGGACCGAGTGGGGGTTGAGGTAGAGGTGGTGCAGCCCGCGGCGTCGCGCCGACTCCAGCCCGGCGGCGGCCTCGCCGACGATGCGGCGGGCCTCCTCGGCGGGCAGCGGCGCCTCGGCGACGAGCGAGGCCAGCGACTCGGCCTCGCTCAGGCCCTCCTCGACGATCCAGGCGAGGCCGTCCCCGCTGCCGACGTCGAGGACGCGGACCAGCCGGGGGTCGTCGACGGAGGCGACCCGGCGGGCGCCGTCGAGGGCCGCCTGGGCGGTGTCGGCGTGCCCGCCGCCCGCGGGCAGCACCGTGACGGCGACCAGCCGGCCCAGCGTGACGTCCCGGGCCGACCAGTAGTCCAGCGTGCCGCCCTCACGACGGGCCAGCAGCTCCTCGAGCGCGTAGCGGTCACCGAGCACGGTGCCCACCTCGAGCCGGTCCATGTCGCTGTCCTTCCGGTGCTCGACCCCGGACGGGGCCACGTCGTCGTCCCAGCCTAGTGTGCCGGGGGCCGCCGTCCCGGGAGCCGCGGGCACGTCCGGCGTGGCCTGCTGGGCCGCGACCGCCCCCTCCGGTCGCCCACGGCCCAGCCACCGGGACGCCCCGGGGACCTTCGCGAGCACGGGCCGGGCCACCTCGCCGAGCTCGCGCACCCCGAGGAGGTGGGCGAGCACGGCATACACCGTCAGGAACAGCACCCCCGCCGCACCGAGCGACACGGCGGTCACCGCCCACCCGGTCAGACCGACGCTCTGCGAGTCCAGCGACCCGCTGGGCAGCCGGCGCAGGAGCAGCCACGTCGGGACCGCGGCGAGCACCGCAGCCCCCGCCGCCCCGAGGAAGGTGCGCCCCACCTCGCGCAGGCCCAGTCCCGGCAGCCGGCCGCGGGCGGCCCTCAGCCCCAGGACCGCGGCGGTCAGCTGGCCCAGCGCCTGGCCGGCGGCCGCCGTGACCGCCGCCCGCTCCGGCGGGCCGGTGAAGGCCACGGCGAGCACCACGAGGAGCACGGCGGTGATCGACAGCTGGAAGCCGAAGGGGGTGCGCCCGTCCTCGAAGGAGTAGAAGACGCGGGCGCACAGGAGGTAGACGCCGTAGGGCACCAGGCCGAGGCTGAGCACCATGACGATGGGGGCCATGGCCGTGGGGTCGGCGTTCCTGGGGAAGATGATCCTGATCAGGTGGGGGGCGAACAGGATCATCCCCACGGCGATCGGCACCATCGCGGTCCCGAGCAGCCGCAGGCCCCGGGCCGTGCTGTCGGCCATCGAGGCCAGGTCGCCCTGCGCGGCCGCCCGGGACAGCACCGGGTAGATCGCGGTCAGCAGCGACAGCGCGACCAGCGAGTGGGGCAGGATGAAGACGAGGAACGAGTTGTCGTAGGCCGCGCGGGCGGGAGCGGTCGGGGCGGCCACGGTCACCCAGGCCATGAGGTTGTAGACGACGAGCAGCCCGGCCTGGCTCACCCCGACGTCGGCCAGGGACCACCCCGCCATCCGGGAGGCCGAGCCCAGGCCCACGCCCCGGAACCCCCAGCGGGGACTCCACCGGAAGCCGGTGCGGCGGACGGCGGGGACGAGGACGGCCGCCTGCACGACGATCCCCAGCGTCGCCGAGCCGGCCAGCAGCCAGACCATCCCCGACGTCCACGTCTCCAGCGGCACCGCCTCGGGGTCGGCCGCCTGCGGGTAGCGCCGCATGAACAGCACGATCCCGGCGATGGCCACGACGTTGGCCAGGGCCGGGGACCACATGAACGCGGCGAACCGCTGGTGCGCCGCGAGCACCTGGCCCAGGAGCGTGTGCAGGCCGTAGAAGAGCATCTGCGGGATGCACAGGTAGGCGAAGAAGATGGCCAACGACAGCTCGGGGCCGCCCCACTCCCAGGACATGTTGTAGAGCTTGGTGACCAACGGGGTCAGCGCGACGAAGACGACCGTGCCCCCCACGAGGATGGACACCGCCAGGGTGAGCAGCCGGTCGGTGTAGTCCCGGCCCGCGTCGCCGCGCACCATGCCCTTCATCAGCTGCGGCAGGAGCACCACGTTGAGCACGCCGGCGGCGAGCAGCACGTAGATGGTGTTCGGCAGGGTGTTGGCCGCCTGCCACACGTTGCCGGCAGGGGTGAAGATGCCGATGGCCGCGGCGAGCAGGGAGGCCCGGGCCAGGCCGAGCACCCGGGACACGAGGGTGCGCTCGCCATGACGGCGCTGGACCGGGCCAGGGACGCCGAGGAGGTACCGCTCACGGACGCTGCTCCTTGGGGGTGGGGCTCGGGGTGGTGGTCGTGCTCGAGGTGCTCGGGGCGCTCGCCGGGGTCGTCGACGTCGGGGTCGTCGACGCCGGCGCCGTCCCGCCGGGACCGGGGCGGCGCAGGGCGCGGACGACGCCCAGGACGAGCAGCACCCCGGCGAGACCGCCGAGCACCCAGTAGATCCAGGTGCCCGTGGGCTGCACGCGGACGTCGACGACCGCGTCGTCGCCCAGCACGGTCCCGTTGGGGGTGGTCAGCTCGGCGGTGACCTGCGTCTGCCCCCGGGTGACCGCACGGGCGCTGAAGGAGACGGTCGCGCGGCTGCCGGCCCCGATGGACACCGGGCCGGGCTGGTCGACGATCCGCAGCACGGCCCGGTCGGGGGCCAGGCGGGCCTGGACGTCGTGCACCGCGACGGGGAGGTCGTTGAGGACGGTGACCTGCATGAGGCCCTGGTCGGACAGGAAGTTGATCGTGCTGGGGTTGGCGTGCACCTGGGACCGGGTCTGGGCGCTGAGGTCGCGCAGGGCCCGCCAGGTGCGCGACCAGGCCTCCGGCGCGTCCCGCCATCGGGTCGACCACAGCCCGGGCAGCACCGGCTGCCAGGACCGGAGCGCCTCGGTGTCGGCCAGCACCTCGGCGAGCCCGTCTAGCTCGCCCTCGATCCGTCCCAGGCTGGCGACCCGTCCCGGGTCGAGCGGCGAGGGCGGGGGGTCGAGGTATGCCGTGAGGCTGCCCAGGACGGTCCCGTCCGGGGCCTGTCCGGTCAACGTCGCGGGCGCCACCCGGTCCGCCCGGGCGAGCAGGTCGGCGGCGGGCACCGGCGCCAGCCAGGGGGCCGACGCCAGCCCCTCCGACAGCTGCTCGAGCAGGTCGGCGGGCAGCGTCGTGCCGCGGGGCGGCGCGACGAGCAACGACCGGGCCTCCCAGGGGGCCTCCTGGTGGGCCGTCAGGGTGTCGGCGAGCAGCCGCTGGGTCACCGCGGCCCGACCGACCAGGGCGGCGTCCGCCCCGGCGTCGGCCACGAGCCCGGTGAGCCCGGAGTCGCTGCCCAGGGCCGTGACACCGGGGACGTCCGCCAGCGGCACGGCCGAAGGACCGACGGGGGCGCCCGTGCTGCCGGTGACGGATTCACGTGGAACCACGACCGCCTCGAGCACGTGGTCCTCGTCCGTCCGGTCCAGCACGCTGCCCGAGCCGGGGCCGTCCTCCGGGTCCTCGCGGCGGTCGAACCAGTCGGCGACGGTGGCGACCTGCCCCGTCCGGAGGGTCGGGGCCGCCGGCCAGGCCACCGTCGAGCTGCCCCGGCGCAGGAGGCGGACGAGCTGGGCCGGCGGGTCCACCGGCCGGCGGGTCAGCAACCGGTGGGCCGTCTCGCCGTCCACCTCGAGGTCGACGAGCGCGGACAGGTCCGGGTCGTCGGTCGGCAGCCACCACAGCCGGGGCCCGTCGACCCGGGCGAGCCGCCCACGCAGCTCCACCAGGGCGGTCTCGACGTCGTCCGTGTCCAGGCTATCGACCTCGTCCTCGCCGGCCCCGTCCTCGCCGGCGTCGTCGTCCGAGGCCGGCTCCTCCTCCGGCGCGGGTGCGGGCGCGGGGGCCGCCGTCGTCGGCGCACCGTCGGTGGGCCCCGCCTGGCCTCCGTCCTCCTCCGGCGACGGTGCGCCCAGGTCGGCCGTCGGGGCCGGTGCCGGGACCGCGGTGGCCGTCGCCCCGTCGTCGACCGGTCCCTCCGGCTCCTCGGGCCCGTCGGACTCCTCGGGGGCCTCCGACTCGTCGGGCCGCTCGGACTCCTCCGGTGCCTCGGGCTCCTCGCCCAGGACGCCCTCCCCCGGGCCGGTGAGGGTCTCGGCGGGCGAGAGCATCCGCAGCAGCGCGGGGTCGACCATCCAGGTGATGCCGGGCAGGTCCAGGCCGTCGAGCCAGGTGCGGGCCGGGGAGCCGGGGCCGGCCGCGGCATACCACGCGGGGTTGCGGACCTCCGGGTCCGGACTGACGAGCCCCGGGTCGGGCGGGAGGGTCAGCGGCACCACCCAGGACAGCCCCAGCGGCACCTCCGGCGGGTCCTCGGCCGCCGAGACCGTCAGCACGGTGCGCAGGCCGACCGGCTCGACCCCCTCCGGGACGCCCTCGGCCCCGGCATCGTCCGCGCGCAGCTGCAGGCCGACGACCCCCCGGTCGGCCACGAGGCCGGCGAGCGAACCCTCGGGCACGCGGACGGTGAACGGCAGCTCCCGGCCGGGGGCCAAGACCGGCCCGATGGTGTCGTCCCCGATGACGTGCCCGGCCACGAGCGAGGGGTCGGTGGCCTCCACCCAGTCGGTGACGGCCTCCCGGGAGCCCAGCGGCTGCCACGTGGTCGAGGCCGTCAGGCTGGTCAGCCGGCGACGGGAGTCCCCGTCGTTGACCACGCGGCCCCTCAGCTCCAACGGCTCTCCGGCCCGGGGCACCACCGGGTCGACCTCGTCGAGCACGATCCTGATCCCCTCGGCGGGAGCCTCCTGGCCCACGACGACCTCCGGGGGTCCCGCGCCCCCGGTGGGCCCGCGGGGACGGGGGGAGCGGGGGTGCCGGCGGCCGCGGCGGGCAGCAGCAGCGCGGCCGCGACCAGCCCGGTCGTCGCCCCCGTGCCGGCCCGACGGACCCGTCGCGCCGCGGCGACGACGCGGGCGGCGGCCGCGCGGGGACGGGCCGCCCACGCGTCCCGGCGGGCTGGGCGGGTCACGTCGCGCTCAGGAGCTCCGCGTCAGGCGCTGCCACGCCTCGCGGGCGATCCGGCGCTCGTTGGGGAAGGTCAGCGTGCGGTGCACCTCGTCCAGCGGCACCCAGGCGGCGTCGATGGCCTCCTGGTCGGGGTCCTTCTCGACCGTGAGGTAGCCGCCGGTGGCCTCGAGCAGGTAGTGGTGCACCATCTTGTGGATGCGGTGGGAGGGGGTGGTGAACCAGTACTCGATCGTGCCCAGCGTGATCAGCGCCCGCCCCTGGATGCCGGTCTCCTCCTCGACCTCCCGCTCCGCGGTCTGGACGAGGGTCTCGCCCGGCTCCACGTGACCCTTCGGCAGGCACCACTCGACCCGACCCGACCGGTTGCGCCGGGCGATGATCGCGATGCGCGCCCGTCCCTCGTGGACGTCGATGACCACCCCGCCCGCGGACGTCTCGCTCACCGACGGCAGGCGTCGGGTGACGCCCTGGTGCCGGGGAGTGGTGGTCATCCTCACACTGTAACCACCCGCCCCAGAGGCTGCCCACAGCTTCGCCCGGCCCCCAGCGCGGTCCCCTACCCTGGGGGGCGATGTCCACTCCGCCGACCACCGACGGGGCGCTGCTGCTGCGCGCCCTGCGCCACCTGACCCCCACCCTGCCGCTGCTCACCGAGATCGGGCGGCGCTTCGACGACGCCGGCCACGAGCTGGCGCTGGTGGGCGGACCCGTGCGTGACGCGTTCCTGGGGCGCTCCTCCCCGGACCTGGACCTGACCACCTCCGCCCGGCCCGAGCAGATCGAGGCGGTGCTGGCCGGCTGGGCGGACAGCACCTGGGACGTGGGCCGGGAGTTCGGCACGATCGGGGCCCGCCGCGGGCCGGACACCCTGGAGATCACCACCTACCGGGCCGACGCCTACGAGCCGGACTCCCGCAAGCCGCTCGTGGCCTTCGGGGACAACCTCGAGGACGACCTCGTGCGCCGGGACTTCACGGTCAACGCGATGGCGCTGCGGCTCCCCGACATGGCCTTCGTCGACCCCTACGACGGGCTCGCCGACCTCGCGGCCGGGCGGCTGCGCACGCCGACCACCCCGGAGATCTCCTTCGGCGACGACCCGCTGCGGATGATGCGGGCGGCCCGGTTCGCCGCCCAGCTCGGGCTCGTCCCGGCCGCCGAGGTGCTGGCGGCGATGGAGGGTATGGCGTCGCGCCTGTCGATCGTCTCCGCCGAGCGGGTGCGCGACGAGCTGGTCAAGCTGCTGCTGGCCGACGACCCGCGGGCCGGCCTGGAGATCATGGTGGACACCGGCCTGGCCGACGAGGTGCTGCCCGAGCTCCCCGCCCTGCGCCTGGAGGTGGACGAGCACCACCGCCACAAGGACGTCTACGAGCACAGTCTCACCGTGCTCCAGCAGGCCATCGACCTCGAGGACGGTCCTGCCGGCGGCTCCGACCAGGCCGACGAGGACCGGGTGCCCGGGCCCGACCTGGTGCTGCGGCTCGCGGCGCTGCTGCACGACATCGGCAAGCCGGCCACCCGCCGGTTCGAGCCCGGCGGCGGGGTGAGCTTCCACCACCACGAGCTCGTGGGTGCCCGGATGGCCCGCACCCGGCTGCGGGCGCTGCGCTTCGACAAGGACACCGTCAAGGCGGTCAGCCGGCTCGTCGAGCTGCACCTGCGCTTCCACGGCTACGGCGACGGGGAGTGGACCGACGCCGCGGTGCGCCGCTACGTCACCGACGCGGCCCGCTGCTGGGCCGGCTGCACCGGCTGACCCGCTCGGACAGCACCACCCGCAACCGGCGCAAGGCGGCCCGACTGGCCGCCGCCTACGACGACCTCGAGCGCCGCATCGAGCGGCTGCGCGCGGAGGAGGAGCTGCGGGCGGTGCGGCCCGACCTCGACGGCCACCAGATCGGGCAGGTCCTGGGCATCCCGCCCGGCCCGGTGCTGGGCCGGGCCTACCAGCACCTGCTCGCCGTCCGGCTCGACCAGGGGCCCCTCGGGGAGGAGGCCGCCCGGGCCGAGCTGCTGCGGTGGTGGGCCGAGCAGCCCGAGTCCGCCGACGTCCCGGAGCCGGAGGATGGCTAGGCACCGCTCGGCGGCGCAGGTCGCGCGCTCCCGGCGTGGCGGCGGTGCCACGGCCGCCCGGTCCGGCCGGCGGGGACGGCGTCGGGCCCGGGCCGACTCGCTGACGACGGCGCTGCTCGCGGTCCCCTGGGTCACGGTAGTGCTCCTCGTGCTCGTGCCGGTCGCCGCGGTCGACCTGCTGCGGCCGGCCGTCTACGCCGCGACCACCACCGTCACCGCGACCTCGGAGGCCGTGGCCGCCCGGGCCGCCGTCGACCTGACCCGCGCCGACGTCGTCGACCGGGTCGAGGACCGGATCGAGCTCGAGGACGACTGGCGCGGGAGGGTGCAGGTCACGGTGCAGCGGACCGGGGCCGAGGACGAGGTGCTGGTCCGGGCCCGGGCCGCCGACCCGCGCCTCGCGGCCCTCGCCGCCGACACCGCGGCGGCGCTCGCGGTCTCCGACGCACCGGACGACCTGGCCCTCAGCGAAGCAGCGGCCGTCCCGACGCGCCCCGAGGGCGAGGGCCCCCGGTGGTGGGTGATCGCCTCCCTCCCGCTCCTCGTGCTCGCCGTCCTCGCGGAGCAGGTCCGCGCCCGGCGGGAGACCGAGCAGGCGGCGGGCGGCGGAGGACCGGGCCGGCCGGTCCGGGGCGCGACGTGAGCGGCACGGCATACCCCGGATCCCCCCCGCCGGTGACCGAGGCGGGCAGCGGAGGCGCCGCGGCGGCCGCGCCCGACGCCCTGCCGACCCGGGCGCGGCTGCGGGCGATGCGGGCCTACCGGCACGCCCTGCGGGTCCCCCCGGTGCCGCGCGACTTCCGCGCCGACATCGAGGGCATGCGGGCCATCGCCGTCATCGGGGTCGTGCTCTGGCACGCCGGGGTGACCCTGCTGCCCGGTGGTTTCGTCGGGGTGGACGTCTTCTTCGTCGTCAGCGGCTTCCTCATGACCGCCCTGCTCCTGGAGGAGGCGCGCGCCCGCGGCCGGGTCGACCTGGGCCGGTTCTACGCCCGTCGCGCCCGGCGGCTGCTGCCGGCGGCCCTCACCGCGCTCGTGGGCACGGCGCTGCTCACCGTCGCGTTCATCCCGCGCACCCGGTGGGGGGAGATCGGCGGCGACCTCGTGGCGTCGGCGGCCTACCTGATCAACTGGCGGCTGGCCGACCGGTCCGTGGACTACCTGGACCTGGAACGCGCACCCACGCCCGTGCAGCACTACTGGTCGCTGGCGGTGGAGGAGCAGTTCTACATCCTCTGGCCGATCCTCCTGCTCGTCGTGCTGCTCGTGGCCCACGGGCGGGCGCGGGTATTCACCACGTGGGTCTGGACGCTGACCGCGGTGCTGCTCCTGGGCTCGCTGGGCCTGTCCTGGTGGTGGACCGAGGCGCACCCCTCGCAGGCCTACTTCGTCACCTTCACCCGCGTGCACGAGCTCATGCTCGGGGCCGTCGTGGCGCTCGGGGCGGCCGCGTGGCCGCGGCTGCCCCGGTTCGTCGCGGCGGCGGTCGGCTGGCTGGGGCTGGGGATGATCGTGGCGGCCCTGCTCGTCATCGACCTCACCACACCCTTCCCCGGCACCTGGGCGTTGCTGCCCACCGTGGGCACGGCGCTGGTCATCGTCGCCGGGGCCGCGGCCGGGGGCTGGGGGCCGGAGCGGCTGCTGCGCGCCCGGCCGCTGCAGTGGGTCGGGCGGATCAGCTACAGCCTCTACCTGTGGCACTGGCCCTTCGTCGCGGCCGCAGCCTCCCTCGCGGGGGTGGGCAGCGGGGGCCCGGACTCCCTGCCCGTCGCCTGGGGCCTGGCCGCCGTGCTCGTCTCCGTGGTGCCGGCCTGGCTGTCGTTCCGCTACGTGGAGGAGCCCGTCCGGGCGCACGGCCGCGTGCTCGCGAGGCGGGTGCACCGGGGGTCGTGACCCAGCGGGGGTTCGGGCTGGGGCTCAACTGCACCTTGGCGGGGGTGCTCGCGGGCCTGGCCCTCGTCGCCCTGAGCCCCGCCTCGGTGACGTCCGGGACCGTGGCGTGGAGGACACCGCAGGTGGTGGACGACGTGCGGGCTCCGGTGGGGGCCGGCGCCCTGGACGCCGGCCCCGACGACGGAGGCAGGACCACGGGGGAGCAGGGTGCCCTCAGCTCGGCCGCCCTCGGGGGGCCCGGGCAGGACGGCACGACGGGTGGTGACGCAGGCGCGACGGCGCTGCCGGAGGGAGGCGGGGCCGAGGACGCCGTGGAGCCGGAGATTCCGGACGTCCTGCCCACGCTGGCCGTCCCGTTGGAGCAGGTGGCCGACGATCAGCCGGTGCTGGACCCCGAGGGGTGCAACACCGACATCAGGGGAACGTCCGCCGGTGTCTGCCGGGCCGGTGACCCCGACGGGGACGTCCTGGTCGCCCTCAACGGGGACAGCCACGCCGGGATGTGGATCACCGCCCTCGACGAGATCGGGCGGGACCGGGGCTGGCAGGTGGTCTCGCTCACCAAGTCCTCCTGCCCTCCCGCCCCAGGCGTCGAGGTCCAGCGTCCCGGTGAGAGGGGGGGATCCTACGAGCAGTGCACGGCCTACCAGTCCGACGTGGACGAGCGGCTGCAGGAGCTGGAGCCGGACGTCGTCCTGCTGTCCTCGGCGGCCTACGACGTGCCGCCCGACGAGCTCGCCGCGGCCATGGCCCGGCGGGTGGACAGCCTGCGGGAGGCCGGCGCCGTCGTCGGGATGGTCCGGGACGTCCCACGGGTGCCGTTCGACATGCCGGAGTGCCTCCTCGACAACCCCGGCGAGGCGAGCGCCTGCGCGTTCCCGCGGGAGGAGGGACTGGTCCGGTCCGGGGTGGGGCAGGACGAGCTGGCCGCCCTGCGCCCCGCGATGCCGGTGCTGGAGTTCAACGACGCGGTGTGCCCCGGCCCGGTCTGCTCACCCGTCCTGGGCGGCGTCGTGGTCTGGCGGGACTCCAACCACCTGTCGGCCACCTATGTGCGCTCGCTGCGCGACCTGGTCGAGGAGCAGGTCACCCCGCTGGTGGAGGCGTCGCGGCTGCCGGAACCGGCCCGGACCGTGCTGCTGGAGGGGACCAGGCTCGGGCAGTCCTCGTCGTCGCCCTCTCGTCGGTGATCCGCCAGAGCAGCCATCCCCAGGCGGCCGCGCGCAGCAGCACGACGACGGCGTAGGCCAGCGGCGGCAGCCCGCGGCCCGGGTCGCTGTCGAAGGCGATGTGCAGCCAGGTGGCCACGAAGTGCAGGGTCTCGACGCCGGCCCAGACGAGGTGCTCCCACCAGGGACGCGCCGACAGCACGAGCAGGGGAAGCACCCACAGGCCCGACTGCACCGACAGCGAGGGGGCGGTGAGGGCCACCACCGCCGTGGTGGCGGCCGCGACCTGGACGAGGCCCCACCGCGGGCGGCGTGCCAGGACCACGGCCAGCGCGACGGCGGCCACCCAGCCGGCGACGGCGACCCACGTGGAGGCCGTCGTCCCGAGCGGGAAGCCCGCGAGGCGGGGCAGCATCTGGACCGCGCCGTAGCCGGCGCCCTGCGACCACCACTGCTCGGCGGCGGTGAGCGCCTGGGGCTCGACGGCGACGAGGGGGACGAGCAGCAGGAGGGCGCCCAGGGCGGCGCCGACCACGGCCTGGGCGGCGCGCAGGAGGTGGCCCTCGCGCCGGGCGACCAGGACGAGGGCGAGCAGCACGAGGAGCGGAAAGGGCCGGACGAGGACGGCCCAGCCCAGCAGGGCACCGGCCAGCCACGGATGCCTGCGCTGCCAGGCCCACAGCGCCACCAGGGTGAGCACCACGCCGAGCAGGTCGACCGAGACCAGGGCCAGCGTCACCAGCACCGGGCTGACCGCGAGGTGGGCGGCCCGCCAGGGGCTCCGGGGGAGCAGCGCGACCGCCGCCATCACGCCGATCGCGAGCAGGGCCGTGGCGAGCAGCGCCCAGGCGACGAAGACGCCCTGCTGCGCCCCCAGGCCGGTGCCGGCCTGGGGCGAGACCCGGGCCAGCAGCCACAGCACCAGGCCGGGCAGGGGCGGCTGGGTCGAGGGCACCTCGCCGCTCCACGGCAGCAGCCCGTCGGCCAGCGGCGAGCTGACGTGCACGACCGGGACGTCGGAGTAGCAGGCCCGCCAGAACTGGTCCGGCGTGCTCCAGCCCTTCAGCAGGCAGTGCCCCTTCTGCCAGACACCCAGCGCGAGCATCCCCGCCCCCAGGACGACGAGCGCAGCGGCGACCCCGGCCAGCCCGCGACGACCGACCACGCCGTGCCGTCCCAGCGGTCCGCCCACCACGCCGGTCGCCCGGGCGACCACCGGGTCCCGCCAGGACGGGACCCGCCAGGGCACGTCGCGGCGTCGACCCTCACGGGGCGGGACGGCGGTCACGCGTCCGGGGTGGCCCTCGCCGACGTGGGCGCCCCGTCGCCGGGAGGCCCGGCGGCGTCGCCGGCGCTCCCATCCCCGGAGCCGCCGCCGTCGCTCCCGGCGCCGTCGCTCCCGCCGGCGTCACCCTCGCCTCCGCCGTCGCCTCCACCGTCCCCCGGTGGCGGGGCCGAGGTGGTCGGCGGGGCCGGGTCGGCCGGCTCGGTGGGCTCCGGCTCCGTGGGCTCCGGGGTGGTCGGCTCGGGGGTGGTCGGCTCCGGCTCCTCGGTGGGCTCCTCCGTCGGCTCCTCGGTCGTGGGGTCCTCCGTCGTGGGCTCCTCGGTCTCCTCCTCCGTCGGCGACGGGGCCGGTGCGGGCTCCTGGGTCGTCGGGGCGACCTCCTGGGTGGGTTCGGGCGTGACGACCGCCTGGTCGCCCACCCCCGCACGCTCCGGGAAGGGCAGCACCTCCTCGCCCTCCAGGGCCAGGCGCATGAACTCGCCCCAGACCTGGGCCGGGAAGGTGCCGCCGGTGACCTGGTCGAGCCCGGCGACGTCCTGCATCGGCACGGTGCCGTCGCCCTTGTACATCACCACACCGGCGGCCAGCTGCGGGACGAACCCGTCGAACCAGGCGGAGACGTTGTTCTCGCTCGTCCCCGACTTGCCGGCGCTCGGCCGACCCAGGTCCCCGGCGGTGGTCCCGGACCCCTGGGTCATCACGTAGGTCATCGCGTCGATGACGTCGGCGGCGACGTCGGCCTCGATCCCCTCCTCGGTCTCAGGCTCGGCCTCGTAGGTGGTCTCCCCGCCGGCGGTCACCACCCGCTCGACGAGGTAGGGCTCGGCCCGCTCGCCCTCGGCGGCGATGGTGGCGTAGGCGTTGGTCATCTCCACCAGCGTCGGCGAGGCCGTGCCCAGGACGTTGGTCAGGTCGGCGCCCAGGCCTGGCGTGTCCTCGGGCAGGCCCAGGTCGACGGCCGTCTCGACCGTCCTCTCGGGCCCGACCTGCTCGTTGAGCTGGACGTAGGTCGTGTTGACCGACTCCGCGAGGGCGACCCGCAGGTCGAGCACGCCGAAGGAGATGTCGCGGAAGTTGCGCACCTCGACCTCGCCACCGGGCGTGCCGAAGGTCATCGGGCTGGGGCCGGGCAGCTCGGTGGTCGTCGAGACGCCCTCGCCCACGGCCGCGGCCAGCGTGATCGGCTTGAACAGCGACCCGGCCTGGACCTGGGCGTCGGTGGCCGCGTTGAGCTGGGTCTGCTGGTAGTCCGCCCCGCCGTACATCGCGGTGATGGCCCCGTCCCCGGGGCGCACCGCGGTCAGCGCGGTGGTGATGTCGTCGGCGTTGTCCCCGGTGGGGGCGAACGCGTCCACGGCCTCGACGGCGGCGTCCTGGTGCTGCTCGACGATGGTCGTGGTGACCCGCAGACCGCCGGAGTCGATGGCGGCGTCCTCGAGCCCCAGGAGGTCGCGCAGGTCCTCGCGGACCTGCTGCGCGACATACCCCTGCACCCCCTGGACCGCGGTGGACGGCGGGGTCGGCCCGACCTCGGGGAACTCGGTGGCGTCGCGCTCGCCCTCGCCCAGCCAGCCCTCCTCGACCATCCCGCCCAGGACGTAGGCCACCCGGTCACGGGCCCGTTCCTCGTTGCCGTCGGCGAAGTCGGGGTCGAACAGCGACGGCGCGTTGGTGACGGCGGCCAGGAGGGCGCCCTCGCCCACGGTTAGGTCTGAGACGTCCTTGTCGAAGTAGGCGCGGCTGGCGGTCTGGATGCCGTAGGCGCCGCGACCGAAGTAGACCGTGTTGAGGTAGTTCTCCAGGATCTGGTCCTTGGACTGCTCGTTGTCGATCTTCACCGAGATGATCAGCTCGCGCAGCTTGCGCTCCAGGGTCTGCTCCTGGGTGAGGTAGTAGTTCTTGACGTACTGCTGGGTGATCGTCGAGCCGCTCTGCACGCCCTCCCCGCGCAGGGTGCGCCAGGCGCCCCGGGCCAGGCCGGTGGGCGAGATCCCCTCGTTCTCGTAGAACGACCGGTCCTCGGCGGCGAGCACCGCCTGCTGCACGTGCTCGGGCACCTGGTCCAGCGGCACGGACTCGCGGTCGAAGCCGCCGGTGAACCGGGCCAGCTCCGTCTCGCCGTCGGCGTAGTAGAGGATCGTGCTCTGGGCCTCGGCGAAGTCGTTGGGCTCGGGCACGTCCGTGCGGGCGTAGGCCCAGGCCAGCGCCGCCGTCAGCAGGACCAGGACGAGGAGGCCCAGGCCGACCAGCCAGAGCAGGACGCGGCGCAGGCGGCCGGGTCGGCGACGGCGGCGCCCCTTGGCGGGGCGGCGGGCGGTGCGGGTGCGGGAGGGACTCACGTGGACCATTGTGCCTGGGCCGGCTGACGGGTCTGCCGGAATGGAGGGGTACCCTGGGGAGTTGATCGTTCTCGGTGGGCGGCCCCGGACAGGGACCGCCCTCACCGTGCCGGGGTCCCGTCGGGCGCCCCGCAGAGTCGAGACCCGGGTCGTCCCGTCGGGCGCCCCGTGCAGTGAGCTTCGAGGAGAGATGTATGACGTCCGTGCGCGTGGCGATCGTCGGTGTGGGCAACTGTGCCAGCTCCCTGGTCCAGGGTGTCGAGTACTACAAGGACGCCGACCCCTCGGCCACGGTGCCGGGGCTGATGCACGTGCAGTTCGGGGACTACCACGTGCGTGACGTGGAGTTCGTCGCCGCGTTCGACGTCGACGCCAAGAAGGTCGGCTCCGACCTGGCCGACGCGATCGACGCCAGCGAGAACAACACGATCAAGATCGCCGACGTCCCGCAGTCCGGCGTGACCGTGCAGCGCGGCCCGACCCTGGACGGCCTGGGCAAGTACTACAGCCTGACCATCGAGGAGTCGGACGCCGAGCCGGTCGACGTGGTGCAGGCCCTCAAGGACGCCCAGGTCGACGTCCTCGTGTCCTACCTGCCCGTCGGCAGCGAGGAGGCGGACAAATTCTACGCCCAGTGCGCGATCGACGCCGGGGTCGCCTTCGTCAACGCGCTGCCCGTCTTCATCGCCTCCGACCCCGTCTGGGCCAAGAAGTTCGAGGACGCGGGCGTGCCGATCGTCGGCGACGACATCAAGAGCCAGGTCGGGGCGACCATCACCCACCGGGTCATGGCCAAGCTGTTCGAGGACCGTGGCGTCGCGCTGGACCGCACCTACCAGCTCAACGTCGGCGGCAACATGGACTTCAAGAACATGCTCGAGCGCGAGCGGCTGGAGTCCAAGAAGACCTCCAAGACCCAGGCGGTCACCTCCAACGTGGCCCACCAGTTCGCCGACCGCGACGTGCACATCGGCCCCTCGGACTACGTCCAGTGGCTGGACGACCGCAAGTGGGCCTACGTGCGGCTCGAGGGCCGGGCCTTCGGGGACGTGCCGCTGAGCCTGGAGTACAAGCTCGAGGTGTGGGACTCGCCCAACTCCGCCGGCATCATCATCGACGCCATCCGCGCCGCCAAGATCGCCAAGGACCGCGGCGAGGGCGGCCCGGTCATCGGCGCCTCGGCCTACCTGATGAAGTCCCCGCCGGTGCAGATGCACGACGACCTGGGACGCGCCGAGGTCGAGGCGTTCATCCGCGGTGAGGCGGTCACCTCCTAGGCGTCGGTCCGCACGGCGAGCGGCGGCCCAGCCGCCAGGCCCACCACGTCCTGAGCCGTCGGTCGTCCGCCTGACAGAATGACCGCATGCTCGGATCTGCCATCGCCGCCACGGAGACGGCGCCTCTGCAGGTCCTGCTCCTGTCCCGCGGGGTGGAGGCGCTGCCGCAGGACCGCGCCGCCGGCCTGGGTCACCTGCCCTGGTGGACGGTCACGACCGCGTGCGGCGAGACGGCGGCCGGTGTCGACGAGTCCGGCGTGCACGGGGCTCCGGTGGTCGTGCGTCCGGAGGGCCTCGGCCGCCCCCCGACCCTCCTGACCCGTGCGCGGACGCTGTACCTGGGGGTGCGGCACGCCGCTCCCCCGGGTTGGTTGTGGGCGCTCAAGCGGAGCACCTGGTTCCGGGAGAAGGTCAAGGAGACCGACGTCCTGTGGTCGCTGGACACCGACACCGACGCGGCGCTTTCCGCGCTCGCGGACCTCACCGCGGGAGCCGTGGTCCTCGAGTCGCCCACGTGGGAATCCTGCGGCCCCGCGCTGGTTGCGGTCGGACGGACCATGCACGAGCTGCGTGAGCGGAACGGAGCGCCGGGGGCGGTGGACGACCTCCCCCGGTGGACGACCACCCTCGAGGACGCTGCCGCCGCCGCCGGACCACTCCCCGTGCCCGCCGTGCTCGACGTCCCGCGAAGGGTCGTCGAGGTGCTGCGTCAGGTGCGTTCCACGGTAGGCATGGTCGGTGCCGCCGAGCTCACGACCCGGCTGGACGCGCTGCCCTGGGACGGCGAGCAACGCCTCACGTCGGGCCTGGCGGCCCGCCGGGCGGCGGCAGAACTGACCCTGGGAGCCCGGCGTTGGCCCGGACTGCCGGCGCGGAACGACTCGGGCGTGGTCCCGGGGCGCCCGGTGGACACCTCAGACGGTGCCCTCGCCGAACTGGTGGCGAGCACGGTCTCGGCCGCGGACGACGCGCTCGCGACCGATCCCTCGACGTCCCTGGGGCTGCTGGCGGACGCCATGTCTGTGCTCTTCCACCGGGCTCTGCACTCGGAGGTCCCCTCCTCCCGCCTCGTCGACGAACCCGCCAGCACGCTGGCACCCCTGGTGGGGAGCCGTGCGCTCCGGGCGCTGCTCGACCGGGGGGAGGAGGCCGATCAGCAGCGACGGTACGAGGACGCGGCGTCGCCCTCACCGTCGCACGTGCTGCTGGCCCGGGACGGTCTACCGCGGGTGCTGGTCGTCACGGGGGCCTACGGAGACTTCCACCGACCCGTCGTCCGGGCCCTGCGGGAGGTGGCCGACGTCAGGACCAGGGACTTCGCACGGCGCCACCCCCTGTTGCGTCCGAAGGTGATGGACGACGAGGTGCTGGACGCTCTCCAGGCCGTGGTCCGGCGGGAGAGCGCCCGCCCCGACCCGTCGTCCATCTCCGACGCGGACCTGTCGGGGGAGGAGGGCGAGCACCCGGTCGACCCCCGCCTCCAGGGACTCGCGGCGGCCGACGGCGTGGCGGCCATGTTGAGGTGGGCCGACGTCGCCCTGTTGGACTGGGCGGACCGGGCCAGCGTCTGGGCCTCCCACGTCTGTCCCGAGGGCACGCGCCTGATCCTCCGGGTGCACGCGCTCGACGCGCTCGACCCGTGGCTGCACCTGATGCGTTGGGAGCGGATCGAGCGGGTGCTCGTCGTCAGCCCCGCGATGAACAGCCTGGTCCGTGACCTCCTCGGGGCGTGGGGCGTGGAGATCCCCGTCGAGACGATGCACGTGCTCACCCCGCTGCGGGAGATGGATCTGCCCAAGGAGCCAGGGGCCCGCACGACCCTGGGGATGGTCGGCTGGGGACGGCAGGTCAAGGACCCGCTCTGGGCGCTGGACCTGCTCGAGAGAGACCCCACGTGGGACCTCGTCCTCATCGGACCTGACTTCGCGCCGAACCCGGTGCCCGCGACGGCCCCCTACGTCGAGGAGGTGCACCGTCGACTGGCCTCCCCGTCGGTCCGTGGCCGCGTCCATCTGGTCGGCCGCACCGGCGAGGTGGCCGAGCACCTGCGTCGGGTGGGGGTGATCCTCTCGACGAGCGTGCGCGAGGGGTGGCACCTCGGCCTGGTCGAGGGGGCCTGCTCGGGAGCGGTCCCCGTGGTGCGTGACTGGCCCCTCCTGTCGCGACGCGGGGGCCCGGCGTCCCTCTACCCCCCCGAGTGGGTCGTGCCGGACCTAGACGCCGCGGAGGACCGCATCCGGCGGTGCACGGCCGAGGAAGCCTGGGAGCGGGAGCGGTGCAGCGCCCAGGAGCAGGCGGTCGCCCTCTTCGATCCTGACCGGGTCGCAGAGGACTACCGGCGGGTGCTGCTGGGCGGTCCGGGGGCGCCGTCCGCACCGCCCGGGCCTCGCCGGAGGAGGCGTCCGGGTCGGGGACGTCGAAGGGTTCATCCCCGGTGTAGAGAAGGTCCTCGTCCGGAGCCACGTCAAGACGGTCGGACCAGGACGCCCCCCGGCCGGGGACGGGCGGGGGCGCCGGCACCGTCGTCGCCCGTCCGATCTCCATGGCTGGCAGGGCCGTCAGGACCACGTCACGGTCGGTCTCGTCCAGGTGGGGCGCGGTGACCCAGGTCGGCCGCACGCCGAACCAGGCGGCGCAGGCGTCGGACAGCCCGAGCAGGTCTGCCGGCAGCATCGACCGGTCGGGGAGCACGAGTTTCGGTGTCAGCCACAGCTCCACGACGTCGGCCCGCACCCGACACTCCTGTCCGCCGGCGAGTGCCAGCGTGTCGGGATCGACGACGGCGACCCGCCCCACCTGCACGTCGTCGGTGCGGCTCAGCGGTCGAAGCCCGGGATGGAGCTGGACCAGGTCGAACCACGCGTCGCTCATCCGGGGGCGGCGCAGGTCCTTGGCCGAGGGAGTCTCCTGGGTCCACAGGCCGACCGGCTCGATCACGGGTGGTGCCGCCTCCAGCAGCTCACGCACCCACCGGACCGACGGGGAGGAACCGCCCCGGGAGAAGTCGCCCAGGTAGGCGCCGACCAGCCGGTCCGGGGTGTGGCGGGCAGCGGGCAGACCGGCGGTGTAGTTGGTCGGCACCGGGAACGGCAGGTGATGGAGGGCCTCGGTCGTGAGCCCGAGCTCGTTCCCCGCGTCCCGGCGCGCGACGAGCTGGCGGTGCCACGCCATGAAGGCACCCCGGAAGGCCAACCGGTCGGGCGCCATCCAGGAGTGGGTGAAGTCGCCGCGCGAGAGCGACCCCGCACTGAGGCGCGTGACCGCCAGCGGGGTGTGGGTGTCCACCACCTCGCCGGCGAGGACGTGGATCCGTTCGGCGAACTCCGAGTCCGCCCCCTTGCGGACCGGGATGAAACCGCCCCACCGGTCGAAGACCTCCCGCCGGACGAGGAGCGAGGAGGCGTTGGGCCTGGTCGGCAGGTAGCCCAACCACTGGTGGGTGAGGTCGTCCCTGGCCCGGACGGCGCGGCTGCGGCTCATCGGGGCATCGGAGCCCGCCAGGACCGCGACCTGGTCCTCGACCCGCCGCGGATGGCTCCAGTCGTCGGCGTCCTGGAAGGTGATCAGGCGCCCGCTGGCCCGGGCGATCGCGGCCTCCCTCGCCAGGTAGGAGCCGCCGTTGCGCTCAAGGTGCACGACCTCCACCCGTTCGTCCAGGTCGGCCACCTCCTCGAACAGCCCGGCCCACGCTGGACCCGACGCGTCGTCCATGACCAGGATCTCCAGGTCGGCCCAGGTCTGCTCGACGATGGACCGGACCGACGCCAGCAGACCGCGGTCGGGCCGGTAGCAGGGCATCACCACGGTGACCAGCTCGCCGCCGGCCGAACCGGCCACGGTGCCCGGCGCGCTCAGCTGGTCGAACAGCCTCGCCGTCCCCCCGACGGTGGCCGCGCCGGTCAGGTGGTCCCCGGTCACGGTGACCGGGGCGAGCCCGTGGTCGGCGAAAGGTTGTCCGATCAGCTGGTGCCAGCGCTGCGGGTCGGCGCCATGACGCCCCAGACCGGGGTGCGCCAGATCCGTCCGGAGGTAGTGCGCCGCGTCGGCGGGGAGCTGGTCCAGCCGGGGGAGGAGCTGCTCCAGCTCGCCGAACCGACCGGCCAGGAACAGGGTCTGGCCCGCCAGCAGGTGTCCCTCGGCCGTGAGGTGCTCGGAGGGGCCGTCACCCACGAGGCGGACGAACACGGTGGCCGCCGCCTGCAGCTCGTCCTCGTCCCCCAGCATCCCAGCCCAGACGGTCGCCACGCTGGTGAGTGCGCGGACCCGTGTGGGCGAGAGGCTGATTGTCGGGGGCCCACCCTGGTCCAGGACCTGTGCCCTCAGGGCCGCCGCGTCGTCCTGCCCGCGCGTCGCAGCCCGGGCCAGGGCGTCGAGCACGGCACGGGACCGGTGGCGCAGGGCCTGACGGGCGAGCGCCTCGGGCCGGCGGATCGCCGAGGTGTGCAGCAGGCGCCAGGTGGTGGTCGGGTCTCCCGACACCGGGTCGGCGCTCCCGGGTGGGCGAGCGGGCACGCGGTTCATCACCCTGCCTCCACCGACCATGGGGCCGCGACCGCCGCGGGGTCCACGACCAGACCGGGCAGGGCCGCCTCGAGACGTCGCAGGTCGTCGTCGGAGCTGCCGGGGCTGACCACCCACTCGGGCCGGGCCCCCCACCAGCGGTGGCACGCGTCGGACACGGCGAGGAGGTCGAGGGGCAGGGGGCCCGGGAGGGCAGCACGGTCCCCGGTCGACGTCGGCTCGACGTCGGCCGGGCGCAGGGCGACCAGCACCCGGTCGCAGTCGTCCGCGTGGGCTGGTCGGTGGCTACCGTCAGGGCCGTCGGCTCCAGCACGACGAGGGTCCGCGCGCGCAGGGGCCGTGTCCGGGTGAGCAGGTGCAGGTGGTCCAGCTCGACGACCAGGTCGTACCAGGCGGGATGCATCTCCGGGCGGGACGGTGCGGCCGCGGAGGGGCACTCGAGGTGCCACAGCGCCACGGCGCCACGGCCACGCCGCCGGGCGAACAGGAGGCGCGCATCCTCCTCCGCGCGACCCGGAGGAGGAGAGAAGTCGCCCAGGACCGCCAGCTCGACGGACGCCGGTCCGACCGGTGCGTCCGGAAGACCTCTGACGAAGGCAGGCGGAACCTCGGGCATGTCCGCGTCGGCCGGGGCCCGGTCGGGACGATTACCCAGGCTCCGGTGCCAGGCGCGGTAGGTCCCCCTGAAGGCGATGCGGTCGGGGTCGGACCACTGGAAGGTGAAGTCCCCCCGGCTGAGGCTGCCGCGCGCAACCTCGTCACGGCTAGCGGGGACCCGGTGTCCACCACCGGTCCCACCAGGACCTGCAGCCGCTCGGCATACTCCGAGTCCGCGCTCTTGCGCAGCGGGAGGAAGGTGCCGGCGCGTTCCTCCACGTCCCGGCGCACCATGAGGGACGACGCGTTGTCCCTCACCGCGCGGTAGCCGAACCACTGGTGCGTCAGGTCGTCCTTGGCCCGCACGGCCAGGGACCTGCTCGCCGGGGCGGAGGGGTGCTCCTCCAGCGTCCTCAGCTGGTGCTCGATGCGCTGCGGATGGCTCCAGTCGTCCGCGTCCTGGGTGGTGAAGACGCTCCCCCGGGCCACCTCGAGCGCCGCCCTGCGGGCCAGGTAGCTGCCACCGTTGGCCTGCAGGCGCAGCAGGGTCACCCGGTCGTCGCTGCGGAGAACCGCGTCGAAGAGGTGCTCGTAGCCGGGGCCGGAGGCGTCGTCCACGACGACGATCTCCAGGTCGGGGTAGCTCTGGGCAGTGAGGGAGGCCACCGAGCTCAGCAGGCCCTCGTCGGGCCGCCAGCAGGGGACGACCACCGTCACGAGAATTTTTCCACCGGGGCCCTGGGGGGCCGCGGCGGTCAGCCGGTCGAAGAGGTGGGGCTCCGGACCCTCCGCCCGCACGCGCACGGGGACCAGTCCTCGGTCGGTGAAGCGGGCGGAGAGCAGCCGCTCCCAGGCCAGCCATCGCTCCCCGCCGGGCGGATCCCCCGGTCCCGGGCGGGTCAAGTCGACCTCGACGTCGTGCCGGACGGGGGCCGGGATCCGGGTCAGGATCGGGAGCAGGTCCCTGAGCTCGCGCGCGCGGCCGGACAGCAGCAGCGCCTGGGCCGTGGCCTGGTGATGGACGGGCAGCTCCGGCAACCGACCGGAGGCCGCGAGCCACCCGTAGAGCAGGGCGCCCCGGTCCGCGCAGGCGGGGTCCCCCTGGCCCGCCCACAGCAGTGCCAGACCGGCGAGCGCCGCGTCGTCGGTCACGACGGCGTCCAACCGATCGACGTCCTCGTCGATCAGCCTGGCGAGGTCCTCGACCGAGCATCCCCTCGTCGCCGCGAGGGACAGGGCGTCCGCGACCACCGTGGAGCGGGTGCGCAGCCCCAGGTGGGCGACCGCCACCGGCCGGTTCCGGGCCGGACCCACCAAGGACACGGCGGTCCACAGGCCCGGCCGCCCGGCGTCGAGGGGGAGGTTCACCGGGCCTGCGGGGGTCTGGATGGCGTCCTCCTCGGCTGGTCGGTCGGGCGTGGCGCAGGGAGGCGCCTGTCCCTGCGGGTTACAGTGAACACCGTCCAGGGTGCCGCTGCGGAGTCGGCACGCCGCCCAAACCCGTCCGAAAGGTCCGGTCGTGCGTCACCACCTCGTCACTGCCGCGGGTGCCGTCGTCGGTCTCGTCCTGGCCGCGCTCGTCATCGTCGGGGTCGCCCAGGAGGTCTGGACCATCGCGGCGACGGCCGGCAGCGTCCTCGCCCTGGGGATCCTCGTTGTCCAGCTCGACACCTGGCGGCGCACGCGCAGCCTCCGTGCCTTCGTCAAGACCGAGATCCGGCGCACCGCTGGCCGAGAGGCGGAGAACGCCCAGGTGGGGCTGACCTACGCCCGGGCCTCCTCGGTCACCGAGGACGACGTCATGGGTGCGGTCCGCCTGATGCAGGCCCAGTACACCGGACGGCTGGACCGCATGCAGCGGGCGTTGGACGATGCGCTGGACCGTCTCTCGGCGGCGGGAGCCCCGCCGGACACCGACCGCCGGTGAGCATTCCCGCCGCGCCACGGACCACCACCTCGGGGGTCGCGGCGGATCACGCGCGCATCGCGGCGCGCAGGCCGCGCGCCCTGGTCAGCACGGCCCTCCGGACCCGGTCCGTACACGCGCGTGAGGTGCTGGCGGAGGCCGCGTGGCCGGGCCACGACCCAGGGGCGCTCGAAGGGTGGTTCCGGGAACATCCTCCGGGATTCCTGCCACCTGGATCCGACCCGGCCAGGCTCGCCGACTACGCACGGGTGCTCGCGGTGCAGACCGGCCTGGAGGAGGAGGTCGCCCGGGCGCGGACCGTGCTGGAGTCGCTGAACCGTTCGGACGGGTGGTCTGTGGCCCTTCGCGAGCACGTCGAGCTCCTCGGCCACCTCCGGGTGCTGGGGGGAGACACCGCTGGCGCGCTCGAGCTCGCCGACGACGGACGGATGCGCACCGACGTCGCCGACGCCATCCGGGCGGACGCGCTCAATCCCGCGCTGGGTGGTGCGGCGACGGACGGTGCGGCCTGGGCCGCCGCCTTCACCCGGGCCCTCGACGGGGGGATGACGGCCGCATACCTTCCGCCCACGGCCGACGGACGTCCCAGCCTCGACCGGCTCCGGGTCGAGGACACGCCCGCCGTGCGCCGACCCGAGCTTGTCACCGTCATCATGAGCGCCTACCGGCCGGGCCCCGCGCTGCTCACGGCGGTGCGTTCGGTGCTGGCCCAGACCTGGCAGAACCTGGAGCTGCTGGTGGTCGACGACGCGTCCGGCCCGGGAGAGGGCGGCGCATGGTCGCGCCTTCTCGACGAGGCGTGCCGGCTGGACCCCCGGGTGCAGGTCGTGCGCAAGGCCGTCAACGGGGGGACCTATCGGGCCCGCAACACCGCGCTCCGCCGGGCCCGGGGGGACTGGGCCGTGGTGGTCGACTCCGACGACTGGTGGCACCCGCAGACGCTGGAGCTGCTGGCCGCACCCCTCCTGGCGGACCCGCGTCTGCTGGCGACCCGGGCCGAGGGGGTACGTGTCACGCCCGAGCTGGTGTTGACCCGCCCGGGTTACCGCCCCCGTTTCGTCTCCGCAGCGACGGTGCTCTACCGCCTGCGCCCGGTGATCTCGCGCATCGGGTTCTACGATCCCACCCGCAAGGGGGCCGACACCGAGCACACCCGCAGGATGCAGGCGGCCTTCGGCGAGCACGTCCTGCGCGACGTCCGGGCCGTGACGACGTTGCTGCGGGGCGGGGGCGAGAGCCTGTCGTCGGACGAGTTCGGCAACGGGTGGCGGCATCCGGCCCGCCACCAGCACAAGTCCCTCTACGGGCCGTGGCACGAACAGATCGCCGCCGGCGAGGCCACCCCCTTCCTCGACCCGGAGGAACCTCGACGGTTTCCCGAGCCGCGCCGGTGGAGCAGGCCCACCCACCCTCTGCTGGCTCCTTCCCGTCACTACGACCTCTGCCTGGCCGGTGACTGGCGCCGGCACGGCGGTCCGCAGCGCTCGATGGTCGAGGAGGTCCGCGCTGCCCGGGAGGCCGGCCTGCGGGTCGCGGTGATGCACCTGGAGGCGCTGCGCTTCATGGGCAACCGCGACGTGCCGGTGTCCCCGGAGCTGGTGGGCCTGGTCACCAGCCGCGAGGTCGACTGGATCCTGCCGGACGACGACGTGGACGTCGAGGTCCTGCTGGTGCGCTACCCCCCGATCCTGCAGTATCCACCGGCCACGGTCGGTCGTGTCCGGGCGCGACACGTCCTGGTCATGGCCAACCAGGGCCCGGTCGAGGCAGACGGCAGCGACCAGAGGTATGTGGTGCGGGACGTCAGTGCGCGCGCGGAGCAACTCTTCGACGGCTCCGCCACGTGGGTCCCGCAGAGTCCGACGATCCGCCGCCTCCTGGTCGAGCAGGATCCGGACGTGCGGCTCACCGACTGGGACAACCCTGGTCTGATCGACGTCGAGGAGTGGGCCGTGCGCCCGCCGGTACCTCCCGGGGCGGACGGTCGCCCCGTGGTGGTCGGTCGGCACTCCAGAGACGACCGCATCAAGTTCCCGGGAACCTGGGCCGAGTTGCTCCGCGGCTACGCCTTCGGGGATGGTTACGAGGTCAGGATGCTCGGGGCCGAGAGGACGGTCGCCGAGCTGCGCGCCACCGCCCGCGCCGACGAGCCGTTGCCGGACAACTGGCAGGTAATGCCGCACGGGGCCGCCGACGTGCGGGACTTTCTCCGCGAGCTCGACTTCTACCTCTACCTGGACAACACGGAGGCCCACGAGTCCTTCGGCCGCACCCTCCTGGAGGCGGCGGCGAGCGGGGTGCTCACCATCGCGCACCCCAAGCACCGCCCCACCTTCGGCGAGGCGTTCGACTACGCGCTCCCGGGCGAGGCCCAGGACCTGGTCGCCCGCTATGTGGCCGATCCGGCGGCCTACGCCGCACGCGTGACCAGGACGCTCGACGAGGTGCGGAGGCGCTACGGCCACCCCTCGTTCGTGCAGAAGCTGCGCTCCCTGGGGACCGGTCACGCCCTGGGGCACGGTGGCCGGGGGACCACGACGGACGAGGCCCTCCCGTTGCCGTCGGCGGGAGGTGCCGAGGGCTCCCCGACCGAGACGGTGACGATCCGCCCCGGTCGTGTCCCGGTGGACACCGTCAGGCGGAGGGGACCGCAGGCGGACGGTGCCCAGGTCGAGCAGATCCCCCTGCGGTCCGCAGCCGACGCGGAGCGGGCCGACGGTCTCACGGTCCTTCACCGCGGTGCCGGCGAGGAGACGCTCCGTGCGTGGCTGCATCCGGTGGCCCTGCACTCCGCCTCGCCGACGTGGAACCCGGGCGACCTGCTCCTCGGGGTGCCCGAGGAGGTGGTGGCCGTCCTTGTGTGGCGGGACGGGCTAGTATGGGCCGCCGGACGGGGCCGATGGGGCGGGCACCCGCGGCACGAGGAGCTGTGCCGTCTCGCCTCCGCAGGAGGCTCTACCGAACATCGCCACCCGGACCGCGAGCGCCACGAGATCCGCCCAGGCTGGTCCGACCTCGCGTGGTGGCAGCACCGTCCCCCACAGTCCGTCGACCTGGCTGTCGGCCCGTCTCACCCCAGGAAGCCATGAGCCTGCGCAGCAGCATCCTCGCCAAGGTGCCCCCGGTCGCCCGACGCGACCAGGAACTGGCCCGCCGCAAGGAGCGGATCGACCGGCTTCGGGGCAAGGTCGGACGACTGGAACGCAAGGTGGCGCGACAGCAAGAGGAGATCGAGAGGCTGTCCTCGGCCGCCGCCGCCCAGGTGGAGGAGCAGCTCGCCAGGCCGTCGTACTATCGGCAGCTGTTGACGCTGCGGCGGACCCAGGTGGACCTGCGCCAGCTCGACCCCGACCTGCGGCACCCGTTGCGTCACCTGCCGTTCAAGCTGCGCAACTACCGACTGGGAGCCAGCCACGGCATCGCGGTCCCCACGGTGCTCCGGGTGTGGTCCGAGGCCGAGGAGATCGACCTTGCCGGGCTTCCTGCAGCATTCGTGCTGAAGTCGGACGGCGGGGCCGGCAGCCACGGTGTCCTTCCGCTGCGACGCACCGTCGGCGGGCGTCTGGAAACCGTGGACGGGCACCGGAGGCTCGACGAGGTCGAGGTCCGTGACCACTTCGTCACCCGGGCGCGGGAAGGCCGGATCAGCGGACCCTTCTTCGCCGAGGAGCTGCTGGCGCAGCCGGGCGGGCCATCCCCGACGACATCAAGATCTACGCCTGCTACGGGGACGTCCAGCAGGTCCTGCTGCGGCGGGTCGGTCGGCACGGAGACCTCCGTTCCCTGCGTCGGCGCTACCTGCGTGCCGATGGCAGCGACCTGGGAGATGTGCTCGTCGGGGCCACCACGGACAGCACGGTCCCGGTCCCGCAGAACCTGGCGGAGATGGCGCAGATCGCACGGCACCTGTCCAGAGCCGTCGGATTGCCGTTCGTGCGCGTCGACCTGTTCGACACCACGGACGGAGTGGTGCTCGGTGAGATCACCCGGTCGCCCGGGGGTTCCCAGCGTCTGCGCCCGGACCAGGACGAGGCGATGGGTCTGGCCTGGGAGCGGGCGTCGTACCGGTTGGACCTCGACCTGATGGACGGCCGCCCCCCTGGGATCCTGCACGGCAGCCACCCGGCACCCGACCTGTACCCTGCCGACCACGTCTCCCGGTCCGCGGACCCTGGGCCTGGCGCCCGCACGTGGTGCCGTGCGAGCAGTGGTGCGGACAGCCGCAGGAGTGAGGCTCCCTCCTCACGTGACAGGCGCCCACGGGAGGGGTCTCTCTCAGCGGGGCTCAGGGAGGCAGGCCCGTGGTTCTGTCGCGAGGATCGACTGGTAGAGCGTCTTGGACAGGCGGTCCTTCTCGGGCATTCGGTGCATCGTCTCGATCAGGCGGCGGTCGTTGAAGGGAAGCATGGTGCGGTGCGAGTAGTCTCCTAGCAGGTACTTCGTGAAGCCCCACTTGCCCAGGCGCAGTTCCCAGTACACGACGTCGTGGTGGTCATAGCCGTGGAGACGCTCATCCGTCAGCTGAGCGTACTCGAGGTATTCCGCGAACAAGGCGGTGTAGGGATCACGGCCCTCGAACCCGTCACCCATCCACAGGGCCGACATCTTCTCCGGAGTCAGCGGTGTGGGGCTGCGTCGCCGTCCGAACACCGTCCCGATCTCCCCTCCGATCGACTGCATCTCGACGATGTCGTGCGGCAGGTCGGCCCACATCGCGAAGCCGGCGCCGTGAGATGAGTAGCTGACCGGATGCGTGGCGGAGTGGATCCGGGCGAAGACGTGATCGCGCGGTGCCTGCCGCCAGCGGAGGACCCGGTGCGGAACTCCCATCTGGTAGGCGATCTGGTTGGCGTCGAAAACGTCCTGCGCAGCCTCGGGCAAGCGCACGCCGTCCCGGGGGTTGAAGTAGGTGAACGCGACGGTTCCCGCAGGCAGGGAATCGGCGGCGGTGGCCAGGGTCCCCCGGCTGTCGAGGCCCCCGGTCAGGCTCCATGCCACCGGTCCGAACCGGGAGATCAGGCGGATGTGCTCGCGCATACGGTCGCGGAACTCGGCCGAGACTCCCTCCACGTCGGGGCTCTCCACCCTCGGTTCGGTCGGCCAGAAGCGATCGTGCGACTCCTGTCCTGGCGCAGACAGGTCCGCGCGGAGCAGGCAGTTGGGCGATACCTGCCGGACGCCCTCGAACTGGGTGACGGTCCCCGGAAGGAAGAAGACGCCCGTGGGTCGCACCGTGCGTGCAGCCGCATGCAGCTGGGGTGCCGTTCGTCCGGAGCGAGGCCGCGCGCGAGGGCGACCAGGGCGCTGGAGGAAGCGATGGTCACGGAGGCGTTGTTCGACGCCCAGAAGATCGGTTGCGTGCCCATGGTGTCCGGCACCACGGTCACGCTCCCCGGTCGTCCTGGGTGGAGCAGGAGGATGGTCCAGCGGCCACCCAGGTAGGCGGCCTCTAGCACCGCAGCACCCTCGCCGCCCAGGACCATTCGTCGGAGTAGGTGACCCGCGATGAGATGCGGATCCGTCACACCGTGGTCGACATCGACGGGGTGGCCCAGGATTACCACGGCCGCGCCCGTCGCACCCTCCGCCACCGCGACGACTGTCCTGGGTGCGGTGAGCAGGTCGAGCGGTCCGACCGTGTAGAGCGACCATCGGCGCAGGAACCCGGGGAGTTCGACGGACCCGGGGCCGTGCACGAGGTACCCGTGTCCGAAGGCTCCGTCGACGAGGGAGCGGGCGCGGTCCGGGTCGCTCTCGTCGGCGTAGAGCCCCAGATCGAGCGCCGGCGCGACCGGACCGGTGGTCTGCTGCGGGGGGCGGCTCATTCCGCGCTCCCGTCCACGGTCGCAACCCTGACGTCGAGGTCGGCCGGCAGCCGTCGGACCAGGTGCGTCAGGAGCGCCTCGTCCAGCGGGTCGAGGTCCGGCCCGTCGGCAAGGATGACGTGCCAGACCTGGTAGTGGTCCCGCAGGGCAGCCACCCGAGATGCGACGTGCAGCAGGTAGTCTCCCTCCTCCCCCAGCCACTCCACCCTCGGCACCACGAGGTCCAGGACGTATCCGTGGGGACGTGCGGCGGCGAAGACGGGGCGGTCCACGACGAACACCGGTCGGAAGCTGGCCAGCTGACGCTGGAGCCTGGCGACCCTCTCCATCAGCGCGGCCAGCGTCTCGTCGTCCAGCCCGAGTGCCACCACGCCCACGACCGGGACCCGGGAGACGTCCGGGCCGGTCAGGTGGACTCCACCGTGTAGGGGGACGTCGACGTGCCCGGCGGTGTGCCGGGGTGCGAAGACGCGCCAGGCGAGGTCCGAGAGCGTCGCGCTGGAGCGGACGCGCGGCAGCACCTCGGTCAGGGCCCACCGGTAGCCGGGCGCCGACCGTGCCCACCGCGCCAGGCGCTGCTGCACGGCCTGTCCGCCTCCCGGCGGGCTCACGTAGCCCCCGCCGCCGTCGGTGCCCGGCGGGAGCGGACAGCCAGCTGCAGAATCAGGTCGGCGGCGTCCCGGGCACCGTTGCCCGGGTCGGCCCGCACGGCTCGCCGGGCCGCCGCCTCTCCGTCGCTGAGCAGCTCGTCAACGGCGGCGGACGCCTGCCCCCGGGTCAGCGTGGGCACGCTGAAGGCCCAGCCCGCGCGGGCGGCATACCTGCTCCGGGTCACCTGGTCATCCAGGGAGGTGTCCGCGTTGGGCACGAACAGGGTCGGGACGCCGAGGCGCAGCGCCTCGTGGAAGGAGTTGTAACCGGCCGCGGCGATCATCAGGTCGAATGCCGCGAAGTGCTCGGACAGCGGGAAGTGACGCACGAGATGGACCCCTTCCCCGGCATAGGCCCGCGCAGCGATCGACGGGGCGGTGACGCAGACCCCCACCCCCCGGGCACGGAGGGCGGCCGCGGCCGCACCGACCTCGTCGTCCGTGTCGTTGATGTTCCCGGCGCCCAGCGACACTAGGGCCAGTGGTCCGTCGGGCGGTAGCCCGAGCGCCTCCCGGGCGTCTTCGCGAGGCACCAGGTCCTGCGGGTCGAGGAGGGTTACGGGGCGGACCCGGACGGCGTTCTCGACCGCCGTCGTCGCGCCGCGGTCCGCAGCCCCGGCGAGGTCACCGGGCTCG
This sequence comes from Ornithinimicrobium sp. CNJ-824, assembly GCF_001942405.1. Taxonomy (GTDB): domain Bacteria; phylum Actinomycetota; class Actinomycetes; order Actinomycetales; family Dermatophilaceae; genus Ornithinicoccus; species Ornithinicoccus kibberensis. The sequence goes on along the minus strand of NZ_MKKA01000062.1, from coordinate 55,719 downwards.
AGTACCTCGTCGAACCACGTGGACTTTGCCAGCTGGTCGGTGTTGCGACCCGGCTTCCACATCCCCCGGCGGGACCACACGGCACGGGTCCGCGGGTGGGCCGCCAGCGCCTCGTCCAGACCTCGGTAGGGGTGGGTCCCGTCGAAGACGAGGACGTCCGGGTCCACCCGGGAGAGCACCTCGCCCAGCCGCTCGGCGAACAGCGCGCGCCACGCGGCCGGCCGGAGCCCGGTGGCCCCCTGGCTGGGCAGGTACTCCCAGGTCAGACCCTCGGTGGTCACGACCGGGGCCGCCTGAGACAGGGAAAGCACGTGTCTGCGCGTGCCCGGCGGCATGCGACGTGCGTAGGCCAGCAACCGGGTCAGGTGGCCCATCCCCGCGCCGTTGCTGGACACCAGCAGGACGGAGGGCTCGGCGGACATGTGCCGATGATGCCACGGCGACCGGCCCACGGACCGGCCGGTGGCCCCGGGCCTGTCGGCCCGCCGCACCGGCGCCGCCCTTCCGGCCGCTATGATGACGGGCGCGCCGTGCCGCCGGGACGGCTCAACGCCGACGAACGAGGAGTCGACCAGCGTGTCAGTGGATGCCGTCATCATCGGACTGGGGTATGTGGGTCTGCCGCTGGCGCAGGAGGCGACCCGGGCGGGGAAGAAGGTCGTGGGGTTCGACATCAACCAGGGTGTGGTGGATGCGTTGAACTCGGGTCGTTCGCATGTGGACGACCTCTCGGACGCGGACATCGGGCAGATGGTGGAGGGGGGTTTTGAGGCCACGACGGACGAGTCGCGCATTGGGGAGCTGCCACGGCGGTGATCTGCGTGCCGACGCCGTTGTCGGTCGATGGTGGTCCGGACCTGCGGGCGGTGGAGTCGGCGGTCGCGGCGGTCGCGCGGAACCTGCGGCCGGGGATGCTGGTGGTGCTGGAGTCCACGACCTACCCGGGCACGACGGATGAGGTGGTGCGGCCGGCGCTGGAGGCCGGTGGGCTGGTCGCGGGGGAGGACTTCCACCTGGCGTTCTCCCCGGAGCGGATCGACCCGGGCAACGAGAAGTTCGGGGCGAAGAACACCCCGAAGGTCGTGGGTGGGCACACCCCGGCGTGCGCCGAGGCCGCGGCGGGGTTCTACGGGGCGTTCGTGGACTCGGTGGTGCGGGCCAAGGGGACGCGGGAGGCGGAGACGGCCAAGCTGCTGGAGAACACCTACCGGCACATCAACATCGCGCTGGTGAACGAGATGGCCCGGTTCTGCCACGAGCTGGGGATCGACCTGTGGGACGTGATCGAGGCGGCGAAGAGCAAGCCGTTCGGGTTCCAGGCGTTCTACCCGGGTCCGGGGGTGGGTGGGCACTGCATCCCGATCGACCCGAACTACCTGTCGCACAACGTGCGGGCGCGGTTGGGGTATCCGTTCCGGTTCGTGGAGCTGGCCCAGGAGATCAACTCCCAGATGCCGGCGTACGTGGTCTCGCGGGCCCAGGACGTGCTGAACACCGAGGGTAAGCCGTTGAACGGCTCCACGGTGCTGCTGCTGGGGGTGACGTACAAGCCGAACATCGCCGACCAGCGGGAGTCGCCGGCGGTGCCGTTGGCCCGTGGGCTGATGGCCAAGGGTGCGGTGGTGCAGTACCACGACCCGCACGTGGGCGACTGGACCTCGGTGCCCGAGGCCGTCCGGGTGAGCGACGCCGCCGCGGGGGTGGGGCAGGCCGACCTGAGCATCCTGGTGCAGAACCACCGCGAGTACGACGTCGACGCCCTCGCCTCCGCCTCGCAGGCCTTCTTCGACACCCGCGGCAAGGCCACCGAGGGGGAGAAGGTCACCCGGCTGTGAGCGAGGGCGGCCCCCGCGGGCCGCTCTCCCCCACCCTGTCCCCCCAGGAGGCGGAGGAGCTCGCCCGACGGTACGGACTGGAACTGGTGGGGCAGCGCCCTGGCCTGCTCGCCTACGTCCGTGACGTCTGGCGTCATCGCCATCTCATGTGGGCGATGGCCAAGGGCGACTTCGTGGCCACCCACCAGGACAACTACCTGGGGCTGCTGTGGTCGATCCTCAACCCGATCCTCCTAGGCGTGGCCTACTACCTCATCTTCGGCGTGCTCATCGGCACCCGCGGTGGGATCGAGAACTTCGTCGCCTTCCTCACCATCGGGCTGTTCACCTACATCCCGGTGGCCGCGGCACTGACCGGCGGCAGCAAGTCTGTGCTGCGAAAGTCCAGCATGATCCGCTCGTTGCGCTTCCCGCGGGTCCTGCTGCCCATCACCACCGTGCTGTCCCAGTTCGTCGCGTCGCTGCCCGCCTTCATGATCCTGCTGCTGATCGCCCTGATCAGCAAGGAACCGCCGTCGTTGACCTGGCTGCTCTTCCCGGTCGCGCTGCTGGTGGTGCTCGTCGTGAGCCTGGGGATGGCGATGCTGACGGCGCGTATCGTCAACGCGGTCCGGGACACGGCCAACCTGGTGCCCCTGCTGGTCCGTCTGCTGCGCTACGTCTCGGGCGTCTTCTTCAGCGTCGACGCCGCCCTGGCCCGGATGGGGGACCCGGAACCCTGGGTCGCCGCCCTCCTCCAGTATCAACCTGTGGCCGTGCTCCTCACCCTCGTGCGGGAGACGCTGATGCAGGAGTATCCCGTCCGTGGGGAGACCTGGGCGGTGGCCGGCGGGTGGGCGGTCGGTCTGTTCGTCGTCGGGTTCGTCGTGTTCTGGCGGGGGGAGGGGACCTATGGCCGCTCCTGAACCGCCTACCACCAGCGTGGCCGGTCCCGCGGAGGACCGGATCCCGACCGTGATCGCCTCGGACGTGAGCATCACCTACCGGATCTACGGCAGCGGACGAGCGGTCGACGACGACGACGAGATGGGCGTGCTCAAGCGGGTCTTGCAGCGCAGCACGCAGAACGTGGGGGTCCGCGAGGTGAAGGCGGTCAAGAACGTCTCGCTCGTGGCCTACGAGGGTGAGTCGATCGGCCTGGTGGGGCGCAACGGGTCCGGCAAGTCCACGCTCCTGCGCAGCATCGCCGGCCTCGTCCCGCCGACGGGGGGCAGGTTGTGGCTGCGGGGCAAGGCAGCCCTGCTCGGCGTCAACGCCGTGCTGCTGCCCAACCTCAGCGGTCGCGACAACATCTGGATCGGTGCCCAGGCCCTCGGGCTGACGCCGAAGGAGGTGCGGGCGCGGTTCGACGAGATCGTCGACTTCGCCGATCTCGGCGAGTTCATCGGCCTGCCGATGAAGTCCTACTCCTCGGGCATGGCGGCCCGGCTGCGGTTCGCCATCTCCACCGCTGTCGTGCCTGACATCCTCGTCGTCGACGAGGCGCTGGCCACCGGTGACGCCCAGTTCCGCGAGCGGGCCCAGGACCGGATCGCCGAGATCCGCGGGGCAGCGGGGACCGTCTTCATGGTGAGCCACAACCCGGGGACCATCGTCAAGATGTGCGACCGCGCGCTCTGGCTGGACGACGGCGAGCTCGTCATGGACGGTCCCGCGGGGCCGGTCGTGGACGCCTACACGGCCAAGTACGGCAGACCGCGCAAGAAGCCCGGCAAGGGGAAGCCAGCACCCGAGGACCCACCGGAGAAGCCGTGAGCCGGCCACTGCGCGCGCTGGTCCTCACCGTGGTGCACCATCCCGCCGACGCGCGCATCAGACATCGGCAGATCGCCGCGCTCCTCGACGCCGGCTGGGAGGTGACCTACGCGGCGCCGTGGGCCGGTTACGACCTCCCCCGCCCGTCGGAGGTGCCGGGCCTGCGCGCGGTCGAGGCCGTGCGGGCGGTCGGTCGCCACCGGGTCGCGGCCATCCGGTCCGCCCGAGGGGTGCTGCGCAGGCTGGGGCCCCGGCACGACGTGGTCGTCCTGCACGACCCGGAGCTGCTGCTCGCCACCGTCGGCATCCGGTCCCTGCCCCCCGTGGTGTGGGACGTGCACGAGGACACGTCGGCCGCTGTGGAGGTCCGCAGCTGGCTCCCGGAGCGCCTGCGGGGACCTGCGGCTGCCGGTGTCCGGAGCCTGGAACGCTGGGCCGAGAAGCGGTTCGCCCTCATCCTGGCCGACGCCCAGTACGCGGACCGGTTCCGCCGCTCCCACCCCGTCGTCCCCAACACGACGTGGGTCCCGGCGGACCCCCCGCCGGCCGGCTCCCGCCCCGGGGATCCGCACCGAGTCGTCTACCTGGGCAGCGTCACGCTCGAGCGTGGGGTGCAGGAGATGATCGAGGTGGCCGGGCGCCTCCGGTCCCGCACGGGTCGACGGGTCCGGCTGGAGGTGCTGGGTCCGGCCCACGGCCCGGCGACCGCGCTGCTGCGCGGCGCCTCCGAGGAGGGACTGCTGACCTGGTCCGCTTCGTGCCCAACGACGAGGCGCTGGCCCGCCTCGACGGCGCCCTCGCCGGGCTGTCACTGCTGCACGACGTGGCCAACTTCCGCCCCAGCATGCCCACCAAGGTGGTCGAGTACCTCGCCCACGGCGTCCCGGCGATCACCACCCCGCTGCCGGTGGCGGCCGGACTCGTCCGCCGCAGCGACGGCGGGGTGGTCGTGCCGTTCGGGGACGTGGACGCCGTCGTCGACCAGATCGTGCGCTGGCACGAGCACCCGACGGAGGCCGTCGTGGCCGGGCGTGCCGGGCACCGGACCGTGGCGGCCGAGCACGACTGGGCGGTCCAGGCACCGCGCTTCGTCGCCCTGCTCCGCCGGGTCGCCGCCGGTCAGAACAGCTAGCCCCTCGGCGGCGGGTCCTGGGGCACGGTCCACCGGATCTGGTCCAGCGGGGTCGTCGCCACGTCCGCGACGACGAGCTCATGGTGCAGGACCGGGGTGAGGGAGCGGACGTAGCTGCCCGACAGGTGGCTGCCCTGCCGGTACACGACCGTCCCCCCGACGACGGGCGGGCAGCCCTGCGGCTCACCCGGATCGGGACAGACCCAGCGGTTGAGGTCCACCAGCGGGGCTTCCAGCCGGTCCGCCAGCTCGGTGAGGGTGGGGTTGCCGGAGCTGGTCAGGGTCGCCCAGCAGGGGCCGTAGTCGTCCCGGTGCACGTCCAGGCACTGGTAGACCGACGTGCCCTCGGGCATCCCCTGGGGCCGGGGTCCCGGGTTGTCCGCCAGGACGACGACCTGCGCACCCCGGTCGAGCACCGGCTCCAGCAGGCTGAGGGCGGAGTCCACCATCTCGGGGTCGTAGCCCGACCCCAGGGAGGTGAAGATCAGGTCGGGGGTGTGCTCGTCCTCCGTGAGCCGCTCGGCCAGGACCCGGTTGTAGGAGTGGCACGACTCCGACCTTCCCTCGGTGACGAACCCGCAGGCAGACTTGGTGTAACCCCGGATGCGCCAACCCTCCTGGAGCCCCACGGCGTGAAGGGCCGAGCTCCACTGCTCCATCTTGGAGTCGCCGACGAGGGCGACCGTCACGGTGCCGTCGGGGTCGCCGAACCAGCAGACCTCGTCGTCCTTGAGCTCGGTCCCCTCGGTGTTGACCTGGCATCCGTCCCGGTAGGCCACGGAGAGGTCCTCGTCGGCGACCGCCGGATCCGGGACCAGCTGGTCCACCACTGCCGTCGTGGCCCGCCAGTCGGCGACCAGCCGGAGGTCGTCGTCCGTGCGGCTGAGCGGGTCGACGAGCGTGATCGCCCCGACCTGCTCGACGGGGACCTGCTGGGTGTCGAGGGTGGGGGCGGTGGCCCAGAGGGTGGTGGCGGTGGTGGCGGTGAGGGCCATGGCGGTGGCGCCGAGCAGGAGGGTGCGGCGGTGGTCGGTGGTGAGGGCGGGGTGGTGCCGGATGGGGTTCTCGACGAGGTGCAGCGTGGCCCAGGCGGCCAGGATGCTGGCGGCGGCGACGGCCAGGCGGGTGGGCAGCGTGGCGTCGGGGTGGGTCTCGGCGAGCAGGCGCAGGGCGGGCCAGTGCCACAGGTAGAGGCCGTAGGAGATGGCTCCGAGGAAGAGCATGGGGCGGTGGGACAGGAGGCGGGCGGCGGGGTTGGTGGGCCAGGTCGCGCCGCCGGCGATGACGGCGGCGGTGCCCAGGGTGGGCAGGAGCGCGGCGGTGCCGGGCCAGGGGGTGGCTGTGGTGGTGGTGAACAGGGTGGTGGCGATCAGCGCCAGTCCGGCCCAGGCTGCGGTGGCTGCGGCGGGGCGGGGGAGGCGGGCCAGCAGGGGGGTGGCCAGGACGAGCAGGGCGCCGGTGCCTAGCTGCCAGACGCGGGTGGTGGTGACGAAGTAGGCGGTCTGGGGCGAGCTGGCGGTGCTGGTGACGGACCAGGCCAGGGAGGTGGCCACGACCAGGGTCAGGGCCAGGGCCAGCATGGGCAGCAGCCGCAGCCGGTAGCGGTGGGTGGCCCACAGGACGGCGATGATGAGCAGGGGCCACAGGACGTAGAACTGTTCCTCCACCGACAGCGACCAGTAGTGCTGGACCAGGGAGGGGGCGGCGTCCTCCGCCAGGTAGTCGACCTGCCGGGCAGCCAGGGACCAGTTCAGCACGTAGCCGGTGGCGGCCAGGACGTCGATGCCCAGCTCGGCGTGCCGGCCGCGGGGCAGCAGCCACCAGCCCGCGATCGTGGTGGTCAGCAGCACCAGGGTGGCGGCGGGCAGCAACCGGCGGGCCCGGCGGGCGTAGAAGCGGGTCAGCGAGATGCGCCGGTTGGTGCTGGCCTCGCGGACCAGCTGGTTGGTGATCAGGTAGCCGGAGATGACGAAGAAGACGTCCACGCCGGCGAAGCCGCCGCTGACGCCCGGCAGGCCGGCGTGGTAGAGCAGGACCATCATCACCGCGATCGCGCGCAGTCCCTCGATGTCTCCCCGGAGCACACCCGGTGCCGGGCGGCGCCCGTCCGGGCGCACCGACCCCGCCACCGGCCCCCGCGCAGGCGCGCCCCACCAGCCGTCATCCCGTCAGTCTCGGCCGTAGAGGTCGCGGGTGTAGAGCTTGTCGCCGAAGGACCGGGCGGTGTCGTCGAGGCGGTTGGCGATGATGACGTCGGCGGTCTGGGCGAACTCGGCGATGTCGTCGACGACGGTCGCTCCCTGGAAGGTGGCCTCGTCCAGGGCGGGTTCGTGGATGACGATGTCCACGCCGCGGGCCTGGAGGCGGGACATGACCCCCTGGATGGAGGAGGCGCGGAAGTTGTCCGAGCCGGCCTTCATGATGAGCCGGTAGATGCCGACCGTGCTGGGACGGCGGTCCAGGATGTCGGCGGTGATGAAGTCCATCCGGGTGGTGTTGGCGTCCACGATGGCGGTGATGAGGGTCTGGGGCACGTCGCCGTAGTTGGCCAGCAGCTGGCGGGTGTCCTTGGGCAGGCAGTACCCGCCGTAGCCGAAGGAGGGGTTGTTGTAGTGGGCGCCGATGCGGGGGTCCAGGCCCACGCCCTCGATGATCTGCTTCGTGTCCAGGCCGCGGGTGGCGGCGTAGGTGTCCAGCTCGTTGAAGTAGGCCACGCGCATGGCCAGGTAGGTGTTGGCGAACAGCTTGATCGCCTCGGCCTCGGTGGAGCCGGTCAGCAGGACGGGGACGTCCTTGTCGAGGGCTCCCTCCAGGAGCAGGTCGGCCACCAGCCGGCCGGCCTGGCCGGTGTCGCCGACGATGATGCGGGAGGGGTGCAGGTTGTCGTGCAGGGCGCGGCCCTCGCGCAGGAACTCGGGGGAAAAGAGGATCGTCGCTCCGGGGTGCTCGGTGCGCAGACGTTCGGTGAACCCGACCGGGATCGTGGACTTGATGACGACCGTGGCGCCGGGGGCGTGGGCCAGGACGTCGGTGGCGACCTTCTCCACGGTGGAGGTGTCGAAGAAGTTGGTCTCGGTGTCGTAGTCGGTGGGGGTGGCGATGACCACGACCTGGGCGCCGTCGTAGGCGTCGGCCGGGTCGGTGGTGGCCCGCAGGTCCAGATGGTTGGTCGCCAGGTGGTGCGACAGCTCGGGGTCCACGATCGGGGAGCGCCGCTCGTTGATGAGGTCGACCTTGGCCTGGTCGATGTCCAGGGCCACGACCTGGTGGTGCTGGGCCAGCACGGCGGCGTTGGACAGCCCGACGTACCCGGTCCCGGCGATCGCGATCTTCATACAGACTCCTAGCTCGGACGAACCGCCCCAGTATGGCGTGCCTTCCGTGAGAGGCGGATTAGGCCGCCGCGCGCGGTCCCCGGTACCGTGGACGGGTTCACCGCCCCGTCGCAGGCCCGCCTGTGGACGACGCCGGTCCCGGTCTCACCGACCGTGGCAGGCTCGGGGAGGTGGGACGTATGAAGCCCTCCTGTCACGGAGAGACCGTGACCGCACGAGACCGAAGGAGGTGGGTTCACGCATGCGTCAGTACGAACTGATGATCATCCTCGACCCCGAGACCGACGAGCGGAACCTCCAGCCCACGCTGGAGAAGATGCTCGCCGTGGTGCCCAAGGACGGTGGCACCGTCGACACCATCGACGTCATGGGCCGTCGCCGGATGGCGTACGAGATCAAGAAGCAGGCCGAGGGGATCTACGCGGTGGTCCAGCTGACCGCCGAGCCCGCGACCGCCCAGGAGCTGGACCGCCAGCTGGGCCTGAACGAGTCCGTCCTGCGGACCAAGCTGCTGCGTCGCGACGCCTGAGTCGCCCGCACACCCCCCATCGAAGGACCACGGACCGAGGATGATCTGACATGGCCGGAGAGACCCCCATCACCGTCGTCGGCAACCTGACCGCCGACCCGGAGCTGCGCTTCACCCCCAGCGGAGCGGCCGTCGCCAACTTCACGGTGGCGTCCACCCCGCGCCAGTTCGACCGCCAGGCCAACGAGTTCAAGGACGGCGAGACGCTGTTCATGCGGTGCTCGGTGTGGCGCGAGGCGGCGGAGAACGCCTCCGAGTCGCTGTCCAAGGGCATGCGCGTCATCGTCACCGGACGGCTCGTCTCGCGCTCCTGGCAGACCAACGAGGGTGAGAACCGCACCGTCATGGAGATGCAGGTCGACGAGGTCGGTCCCTCCCTGCGCTACGCCACCGCCCAGGTCACCAAGACCCAGCGCGGCAGCGGCGGCCAGGGTGGCGGCGGCTGGGGCGGCCAGCAGGGCGGTCAGCCCGGCGGCGGTCAGCAGGCCGGCGGCTGGGGCCAGCCCCAGGGTCAGCCCGGCGGTCAGCCGCAGGCGCAGCCCGCAGGCGGTCAGCAGGCCGGCGGTCAGCCCGACGCCGACCCGTGGGCCACCGGTGGGGCGACCAGCGGCGGTCAGCAGTCCGGCGGCGGCTGGGGCGGCGCGCCGTCCTACGACGAGCCGCCGTTCTGACCGACGCCGCACCGGACCGGGTCGCCCGCGACCCGGCCCCACCCGCACCGGACGGACGGTCCGCCGCCCGCCGGCTGCATACCTGAAGAACCACACCATCCCGAGCACCGCTCGGGCTCTCACGAAAGGGGAGAGCACCACGATGGCCAAGCCCGTTGTGCGCAAGCCCAAGAAGAAGGCGAACCCTCTCAAGGCCGCCAAGATCGAGGCGATCGACTACAAGGACACCGCGCTGCTGCGCAAGTTCATCTCCGACCGCGGCAAGATCCGTGCCCGGCGCGTCACCGGCGTGACCGTGCAGGAGCAGCGCCGCATCGCCAACGCCGTGAAGAACGCGCGTGAGATGGCGCTGCTGCCCTACTCCAGCTCCGCCCGCTGACCACCCGACGACAGGAGAAGTGATGAAGCTCATTCTCACCCAGCCGGTCTCGGGTCTCGGGACCGCCGGCGACGTGGTCGAGGTCAAGGACGGCTACGCCCGCAACTTCCTGCTGCCCCGCAAGGTGGCCATGCCCTGGACCAAGGGCGGGCAGAAGCAGGTCGACGCGATCACCCGTGGCCGCGAGAAGCGCGCCGTGAAGACCGCCGAGGAGGCCTCGACCGCCAAGGCCCGGCTCCAGGACGCCGAGATCACCGTCTCGGCCCGGGCCGGCCAGGGCGGCCGGCTCTTCGGCGCCGTCACCCCCGCGGAGATCGCCGACGCGATCGTCGCGGCCGGCGGCCCGCAGGTCGACAAGCGCAAGATCGAGGTCCCGACCCCGATCCGCACGGTCGGTGACCACCCGGTCCACGTGCGCCTGCACGACGACGTCTCCGCGGACGTCACGGTGACCGTCGTCGCCTCCTGAGGCCCGACGCACCACCCGGCGCACGCCGCGCCGCACCGACGGCCTCGGCCCCGCAGCAGCGGGACCGGGGCGACGTGCGTCCGCCGGTAGACTCTGCGGACCGCACACCACCGACCCGGGGAGGGCCGCCGCATGATCGCTGCCCTCCTGCTGCTGCACCTGGGGGCGGCGCTGGTCGCCCCCAGCCTCGTGCGCCGGCTGGGGACGGGGGTCTTCTGGGGGCTGGCGCTGGTCCCGGCCGCCACCGCCGTGTGGGCCGCCACCCAGGTGGGGGCGCCGGCGGCGCCGAGCCGCACACCGAGCGCGTCCGCTGGGTCTCCGACCTCGGCATGGACCTGACCTTCCGGGTGGACACCCTCGCCTGGGTGCTCACCATGGTCGTCTCCGTCGTCGGCGCCCTCGTGCTCGTCTACTGCGCGCACTACCTGCGCGACGACACCCGCGGCAACGTCGGCCTGCTGGCCGCCTCGCTCACCGCCTTCGCCGGCGCCATGCTCGGCCTGGTCACCGCCGACGACCTGCTCCTGCTCTACGTGTTCTGGGAGCTCACCACGATCCTGAGCTACCTCCTCATCGGCTACCTCTCGCGCAGCCCGGCGAGCACCCGCGCGGCCAAGCAGGCGCTCATCGTCACCACGGCCGGCGGGCTGGCGATGCTCGTGGGGATCGTCGTCCTGGGCACGGCGGGCGGCACCTACCGGATCAGCGAGCTGGTGGCCTTCCCGACGGCCGGCACCGCCACCAGCGTCGGCGTGGTGCTCCTGCTCGTCGGCGCGATCACGAAGTCGGCCCTGGTGCCCTTCCACTTCTGGCTGCCCGGGGCCATGGTCGCCCCCACCCCGATCAGCGCCTACCTGCACGCCGCCGCCATGGTCAAGGCCGGGGTCTACCTGGTCGCCCGGTTCGCCCCGGCCTACGCCGCCCTGCCGGCCTGGCAGGTGACCGTGCTCGTGCTGGGCGGCGCCACCATGCTGCTGGGCGCCTTCCGTGCCACCCGGCAGAACGACCTCAAGCTGCTGCTGGCCTACGGCACCGTCAGCCAGCTGGGATTCCTGATCCTCCTCCTCGGCTACGGCAGCGCGGGGGCGACGCTGGCCGGGCTGACCATGCTCGTGGCCCACGCGCTGTTCAAGTCCTCCCTCTTCCTGGCGGTCGGCACGATCGACCACGCCACCGGGACCCGTGACATCCGCCGCCTCACCGGGGTCCGCGCCCGGATGCCCTGGCTGACGGCCGGGGCCACCCTGTCGGCGCTGTCGATGGCCGGGCTGCCCGTGCTGCTCGGCTTCGTCGGCAAGGAGGCCGCCGTCAGCGCCGTGCTCGACCCCACCGACGGCTGGTGGTCCCTGCAGGGCGGTGCCGCCGTGGCGGTCGTGCTCGGCTCGGTGATGACGGCCGCCTACTCCTTCCGCTTCCTCTGGGGCGCGTTCACCGACTCCTCCCGCCCCCCGGTGGGCCGCCCCGCGCCCCCGCACTGGCACCGCCCGACCTGGGTGCTCGTGGCCGTCCCGGTCGTCCTCGGCGTCGCCGGGCTCGCGCTGGGCCTCACCTCGACCGTGCTCGAGGAGGTGCTGGCACCGCATACCGCGCTCGTGACGCACGTCGCCGGCCCCGAGGTGCACCTGGGCCTGTGGCACGGGCTCACCCCGGCGCTGGGGGTCTCGGTGCTCGTCTGGGTGCTCGGCGCCCTCTGGTGGGGTATGCAGTCGCGCCGCCCCGTCGAGGTGCCCGTCCCCCTCTCCCCGTTCGACGCGGGCCGCGGCTACCACCACCTCATGCGGGGGGTCGACCGGGTGGCCCTGGAGGTCACCGGGTTCCTGCAGCGCGGCTCGCTGCCCGTCCTGCTCGGCACGATCGTGGCCGTCATCATCGTGGTCCCGACCGCGACGATGGTCACCCGGGAGGTCAGCTGGCCGGCCCTGCGGCTGACCGACTCGGCCGCCCAGGTGGCCACGGCCGCGCTGGTGGTCTCCGCGGCCTTCCTGGCCACCCGGGCGCGGCGTCGGCTGCGGGCGGTCTTCCTCGTCGGGGTGACCGGCTACGGCACGGCCTACCTCTACCTGCTGCACGGGGCCCCCGACCTCGCCCTGACCCAGCTGCTCGTGGAGACGGTGACCCTCGTCGTGCTCGTCCTCGTGCTGCGGCGCCTCTCCGGCCGCTTCCCCGACGACCCCACCCGGGCCAACCGGCGGGTCCGCGCGGTCATCGGCGCGGCCGCGGCGGCCGTGGTCGGGGCCGCCGCGGTCGTGGCGTCCGGGTCGCGGGTCCAGGAGCCGGCCGGGGCGGGCCTGGCCGACCGGGCCGTCGACTACGGCGGCGGCAAGAACATCGTCAACGTCATCCTCGTGGACGTGCGCGCCTGGGACACGATGGGCGAGCTGTCGGTCATCCTCGCCGCCGCCACCGGCGTGGCCAGCCTCATCTTCCTCCGGGACGAGAACCTGCGCAGGGCGGCCGAGGGGATCCTGCGGGCCCGGGACCAGTGGGCCCGACCGGGCGTCGACCCCGTCGCGACCGGCAGGACGCGGTCACCCCGTGGATCGCCCGGGTGGACCTGCTCGACCCCGACCGCCGCTCCACGATCCTGGAGATCGTCACCCACCTCGTCTTCCACACCATCGTCCTCTGGTCGATCTACCTGCTCCTGTCCGGGCACAACCAGCCCGGCGGCGGGTTCGCCGCCGGCATCGTGGCCGGGCTGGCGCTGTGCCTGCGCTACCTCGCCGGCTACGGCGCCGAGCTCAGCGCGGCCCTGCCGGTGCGCCCCGCCGCCCTGCTCGGCACCGGGCTGTTCATCGCCGGCGGCTCGGCCGTCCTGCCGATGCTCTTCGGCTCGCCCGCCCTGCGCACCTGGATCACCGACGTCCCCGTGCCGCTGCTGGGCGAGGTGCACGTGGTGACCTCGCTCCTCTTCGACGTCGCGTCTACCTCGTCGTGCTGGGCCTGATGCTCGACATCCTGCGCAGCTTCGGCTCGGGCATCGACGAGATCGCCGCCGACGAGAAGGAACGGGTGGCCGGCCGATGACCCCCAACCTCACCCTCGTGCTCACCTCCGCGGCCCTCGTCGGGACGGGCACCTACCTGTTCCTGTCCCGCTCGCTCGTGCGCGCGCTCATGGGCTTCCTGCTCATGGGCAACGGCATCAACCTGCTGTTCATCATCGCCTCCGGACCCCCCGGGGCCCCGCCGATCGTGGGGCCTCCCCGACCGGGGAGCGGATGGCGGACCCCGTGCCGCAGGCCCTGGTGCTCACCGCCATCGTCATCACCCTGGGGATGACCGCCTTCGTGCTCGCGCTCGCCCACCGGGGACGTCAGCTTTCCGGCGTCGACCTCGTCGACGACGACACCGAGTCCGCCCGGATCCACGCGCGCGCCGAGGCCGACGACCTCGGCCCCGGGCCGTCCGCGCGGGAGACCAGCGACGAGATCGAGGCCGAGGGGCACCGGACCGAGAGCAGCCACCACGACGAGACCGGCGCGGAGCACGCGCACGACGAGTTCGTGGAGGACGAGGACCGGCACCACGGGCACGGGCACGACAAGAGGGGGGAACGGCGGTGACGACCACCTGGGCCTGGATGGTGCCCCTCCTCGTCGTGCTTCCCCTCATCGGCGCGGGGATCACGCTCGCCGCGACCGGCCGCACCGGCGTCCAGCGTGTCGTCAGCATGACGGTGCTGGCCGCCATGCTCGTGCTCGCCGGCTGGCTGCTGTGGGCGGCCGACACCCAGGGCCCCCAGGTCATGCTCGTCGGGGGCTGGATGCCGTGGGAGGGCATCGTCCTGGTCGTGGACCGGCTGGCCGCACTCATGGTCATCGTCTCCACGACCGTGACGATGGGGGTGCTCGCCTACTCCGTCGGCCAGGGGGCCAGCTCCTTCGACGACGAGTCCGACGGCCACTCGCCGCTGCCGGTCTTCCACCCCTCGATCCTCGTCCTCGCGGCCGGCGTGACCACCACCTTCGTCTCCGGCGACCTGTTCCACCTCTACGTCGGCTTCGAGATGCTGCTGGCGGCCAGCTTCGTGCTCCTCACCCTCGGGGGCACGCTCGAGCGTGTCCGGGCGGGCACCACCTACGTGCTGGTCAGCCTGCTGTCCTCGATGATCTTCCTCACCGCCATCGCCCTCGTCTACGCGGCCGCGGGCACGGTCAACCTGGCGCTGCTGGCCCAGCGGCTGGGCGAGATCCAGCCCGGGACCGCCGCCCTGCTGCACGTCATGCTGCTCATCGGCTTCGCGGTCAAGGCCGCCGTCTTCCCCATGTCCGGCTGGCTGCCCGACTCCTACCCCACCGCCCCGGCGCCGGTGACGGCCGTCTTCGCCGGCCTGCTGACCAAGGTCGGCGTCTACGCCATGATCCGGACCCAGACGCTGCTGTTCCCCCAGACCCGGTTCGACGACCTGCTGCTGTGGGCGGCGCTGCTGACGATGGTCGTGGGCATCCTCGGCGCGATCGTGCAGGACGACATCAAGCGGATGCTGTCCTACACGCTGGTCAGCCACATCGGCTACATGCTCTTCGGCATCGCCCTGGGCAGCACGATCGGGCTGGCGGCGGCCATCTTCTACGTCGCCCACCACATCCTCGTGCAGACCACGCTGTTCCTCGTCACCGGTCTCGTCGAACGGGTCGGCGGCTCCACCGACACCGCCCGGCTCGGCGACCTGGCCAGGATCAGCCCGATCGTCGGCGTGCTGTTCTTCGTCCCGGCGATGAACCTCGCCGGCATCCCCCCGTTCACCGGCTTCCTCGGCAAGGTCGGGCTCATCCAGGCGGGCGTGGACGACGGACGGTGGCTGGCCTGGGCCCTGGTGGTCGCCTCGGTCGTCACCTCCCTGCTCACCCTGTATGCCGTCGCGCGGGTCTGGGGGCGCGCGTTCTGGTCGGAGAACCCCGAGGGGATCACCGGCAGCGGCCCCCTGCGCGGCGGGCACCACGGCGCCCTCGGCCTGGGCGTGCTGCTGCCGACCGGCGCCCTCGTCGCCGTCGGCGTCGGCCTGGTCGTCGTGGCCGGACCGCTCTACGACGTGACCACCCGGGCGGCCGTCGACCTCATGCTCCGCACGCCCTACCTGGACGCGGTCCTCGGCCCCGGGGTGAGCCCGTGAGCACGAGCAGGGGCGGAGCGCGACGGCATACCCCCCGACGGCTGTCCTGGTGGTCGGTCTTCTGGCTGACCGCGGTCTGGATCCTGCTCTGGGGCAGCCCCTCGGCCGTCGTCGTCGCCGGCGGGGTGCTCACCGCGGTGCTCGTGCTCGTCGTCTTCCCGCTGCCGAGGGTGCGGGTGCGGCTGCGGCTGCGTCCGTGGGCGTTCGTCGTGCTCGTCGCCCGCTTCCTGGCCGACGTCGTCGTGGCCTCCTTCCAGGTGGCCTGGCTGACCGTGCGGCCGGGCCCGCCGGTGCGCGGCGTGGTGATGGACCTCGAGCTGGCCGGCGACGACGAGCTGCTGCAGACGATCACCGCCGAGATGACCGCCCTGGTGCCCGGGACGGTCGTCGTCGACCTCGAGCCGTCCACCCGGCTGCTCACCCTGCACGCGCTGGACGTCTCCACCCCGCGCGAGGCCAAGGCGGTCCGCCGCCGGGTGCTGGGCCAGGAGGCCCGGGTGCTGCGGGCCTTCGACCCGCGCGCCGAGGAGCTGCTGGACCCGCGCCGACGGAAGGAGGCCCGATGAGCCTGGACGTGCTGGAGGGCGTGCTCGCGTGGACCGTCGGGGCGGTGCTGGCGGTGGCCGCGGCGCTGACCCTCGTGCGGATCACCATCGGACCCAGCGTGCTCGACCGGGTGGTCGCCACCGACGTGCTCGTCTCGATCGTCGTCTGCGCGCTGGGGGCCCAGGCCGCGCTCACGAGCGGGTCGACGACCCTGCCGCTGCTCATCTCGCTCTCGCTCGTGGGCTTCCTGGCCTCGGTGGCGGTGGCCCGGTTCGTCGCCAAGGACCGTGACCCGGGCTCGGAGGAAGGACGGTTGGAGCCGTGAGCTGGACCGACGTCGCCGACCTGCTCGGCCTGGCCGCGCTGCTGGTCGGGGCCCTCCTGTGCCTGGCCGCGGGCATCGGCCTGCTGCGCTTCCCCGACCTGCTGACCCGCATGCACGCCGGCACCAAGCCGCAGGTGCTCGGCGTGCTGCTCGTCCTGCTGGGGGTGGGGCTGCGCACCCGATCCGGCCTGGACGTGGGCATGCTGCTGCTCATCGGCGTCTTCCAGCTGCTGACCATCCCGGCCGGCGCGCACATGGTCGGCCGGGCCGGGTTCCGGACCGGCCAGGTCGAGCCCGCCGACATCCACCTGGCCCGACGGTCGGGCACCGGCGCCGAGGGTGGCTGACCGGTGCCGGAGGCTCAGGCGCCGGTGACCATCCAGGCGTCCTGCCGGGACCGCCAGGTCAGCCCGGCGGCCCGCACGGCCATCCACGCGGTGTAGGCCAGCCACAACCAGACCAGCCCGGTGATCCCGACCTGGTCCAGGGCCCGCACGGCCAGCGCCAGCGGCAGGTAGGCCAGCAGGAACACCGTCTGCGCCCACGCCAGCCAACGGGCGTCGCCGGCCCCGATGAGCACCCCGTCGAGGACGAACGCGATCCCGGAGACGGGCTGGCCCAGGGCCACCACGAGCAGCGCGGCACCGAGGGCCGCGTGCACCCGGGGGTCGGTGGAGAAGGCGAGCGGCACGACGCGGTGGGTGGCCACGATGAGGACCGCCAGGACCACCCCGAACCAGACGCCCCAGCGCACCATCATCGCGGTGGCGGCCCGGGTGCCGGCGACGTCGCCGGCCCCGAGCGACTTGCCCACGAGCGCCTGCGCCGCGATCGCCAGCGCGTCGAGCGCGAAGGCGAGCGAGCTCCATACCGTCATCGCCACCTGGTGGGCCGCCAGCTCGGGCTCGCCGAGCCCTGCGGCCACCCAGGTGGTCAGCAGGAGCACCGCACGCAGGGACAGGGTGCGCACGAGGAGGGGGACCCCGCCGGCCGCGGCCCGCAGCACCCCGGAGGCGGCGAAGCCCAGCGGGGCGTCCAGGCGTCGGGCGGCGCGCACGACGACCGCGGTCATCGCCACCGCCATCCCGGTCTGCGCCAGCACGGTGCCCCACGCGGCGCCGGCGATCCCCCAGCCCACCCCGTGGACCAGCAGCAGGGACAGCAGGGCGTTGGTGGTGAAGCCCACGACCGAGACGACCAGCGGGGTGCGGGTGTCCTGCAGGCCGCGCAGGACCCCGGTCGCGGCCAGCACGAGCAGCATCATGGGTATGCCGAGCGTCGACACGCGCAGGTAGGTCACCGCCTCCGCGGTGGCACCCGGGGTGGCGCCGAAGACCTCCACGACGGGCTGGGCCCAGAGGGCGGTGGCGGCCGCGGCGAACACGCCCAGGAGCACCGCGAGCCACATGCCGTCGATGCCGGCGCTGAGCGCCCCGCGCTGGTCGCCGGCGCCCAGGCGGCGGGCGACGACAGCGGTCGTGCCGTAGGCGAGGAAGACGAAGATGTTGACCGCGGTGAGCAGGACGGCGCTGGCCACCCCCAGGCCGGCCAGGGCCGCGGTGCCCAGGTGGCCGACGATGGCCGAGTCGGCCAGCAGGAAGAGCGGCTCGGCGACGAGCGCGAGGAAGGCGGGAACCGCCAGGCGCAGCACCTCCCGGCGCAGGGAGGGCTGGTCGGGGGTGCTCACGAGCGGCAAGTGTGCCAGCCGACGGCGACGGGCCCGGCACCGTGGCGGTGCCGGGCCCGGATCGCGCGGGGCGCGAGGTGTGCGCCGAGGTCGGGAGTGCGCCGGGGCGCGGAGGACGGGTCAGGCGTCCTGGGACTGCTCCTCGCCGGAGGTGTCGTCGGAGTGCTCGGCGACCTCGCCGCGGACGCTGTCGCCACCGCCCAGGCCGGAGCGGTGGGCCACCTGGATCTTGCGCGGCCGGGCCTCCTCGGCCACCGGGATGGTCAGGGTGAGCACCCCGTCGGTGTAGTCGGCCTCGATGCGGTCCAGGGCCACGCCGTAGCCCAGGGTGAGCTGCCGGGCGAAGGTGCCGGCCGGCCGCTCGTGGGAGAGCCACTGCTCGGCGTCGGGCTCCTCGCGCCGCTCGGCACGGATGGTCATCGTGCGGTCCTCGACGTCGACGTCGATGGAGCTCGGGTCGACGCCGGGCAGGTCCACCTTGGCGACGAACGTCTCCCCGGAGCGGAACAGGTCCATCGGCATCGCCGAGGCCGCCGGGGTGCGCATCGTCTCCGACATCAGGCGGTCCATCTCGCGGAACGGGTCGAAACGGTTCATGCTTCCTCCTTCTGTGCGGTCGAGGGAGGTCCGGCGGCACCGGTCCGCCCTCGGTCCTGGTGGTGAGTGCTGCACCGTGCGGGTGCTTCCCGATGGATTAGCACTCTTGCTTCTAGAGTGCCAAACGTCGGCGGGGTGCGCATCTCTTCCCGGCCGCTGGTGTGGTGTGGGCGACACGCCCGAGGTGGTGCCGGAGGGCGGTCCTGAAACTTTCTGGGCCGAGTTCTTCTCCACAGGGTGTGGGTGGAGAAGGCGCTGGTCAACAGGTGTGGGGATGCTGTGTCGCACCGTCGTCCACAGGCCTCGTCCACAGCTGTGCGCAGGCCCGTCGCGTGTCGTCCACCGGCGTTCCACATCCCCTCCACAGGCTGTCCACAGGGGCGTCTTGGGGGAGGTCCGCGTCCGGCGTACCGTGGCGCGCTGTGGGTCTGTCGGTGGGTCGTGGTGACGTGGTCGCAGAGCCGGACGGGCGAGAGCAGGAGGGCACATGTCGCTGAGCGAGCTGGAACGGGCGTACGGGGCTCCGGGGGAGGGGTCGCCCGAGGAGCGGCTCCCGCCGCAGGACGTGGCCGCGGAGGAGAGCGCCCTGGGGGCCATGCTCCTGTCCAAGGACGCCATCGGCGAGTGCTCGGAGATCATCAAGCCCGTCGACTTCTACCGCCCGGCCCACGAGCGGATCTACGAGGCGGTCGTCGACCTGTTCTCCCGGGGGGAGCCGGTCGACGCGATCACCGTCGCCGACGAGCTGACCAAGCGGGGCGAGCTCAGCCGGATCGGCGGCACGGCATACCTGCACCAGCTCATCGCCGGGGTCCCCACCGCGGCCAACGCCGCCTTCTACGCCGAGATCGTCGCCGAGCGGGCGGTCCTGCGCCGCCTGGTCGAGGCGGGCACCCGGATCGTGCAGATCGGCTACGGCGGCGGTGACGTCGAGGAGATCGTCAACACCGCGCAGGCCGAGATCTACGCGGTCGCCGACAAGCGGGGCGGTGAGGACTACCACGCGCTCGCCGACCTCATCCAGCCCACGACCGACGAGATCGAGCACAACGCCTCCTCCACCGGGGAGATGGTGGGTGTGCCGACCGGGTTCAACGAGCTGGACGAGCTGACCAACGGCCTGCACCCGGGGCAGATGGTGATCGTGGCGGCCAGGCCGGCTGTCGGCAAGGCCCTGGCGCTGGACACGCCGCTGCCGACGCCGTCCGGCTGGACAACGATGGGCGAGGTGCGGGTGGGGGACCAGCTGCTCGGAGCCGATGGGCGACCGACCACCGTAGTGGCCGCCACCGAGGTCATGCACGACCGGCCCTGCTACGAGGTGGAGTTCTCGGACGGGTCGGTCATCACGGCCGACGCCGAGCACCTGTGGGAGACCAGCACCCGGGCAGAGCGTCGCGGTCTGCGTGAGCATTCGAGCAGCGTCCGAACGACCGCTGAGATCGAGCGCACCTTGAGGTGTGAGACGGCGGACTCCAGGCTCAACCACAGCGTCGCCCTAGGTGGGCCGTTGGATCTCCCTCAAGCCGAGCTGCCTCTGTCACCTTATGTTCTTGGCGCGTGGCTGGGAGACGGTGAGAGTGCCGGTGCCCGGATCACCAGCAACGACCCCGAGATCCTGGTGCATCTCGAAGCCGAAGGCGTCGAGGTACGTCCTCAAGGCAACATGCTCTACTCGATGGTCCTGCCCCGGGGAGCGGTCCTGCCGCGAGTCTGCCTGGTGTGTGGGTCCTCGTTCGTGCCTCGTGCGACGCACGTCCTCACTTGCGGTCGAAGCTGCGGTGGCCGCTCTAAAGGTTTGGCTCCCCGGCGCGAACCTTCCTGCCCGGACTGTGGATCGCCATCCAGTGGAACTGGGCGCTGCCGTTCGTGCTACCACGACCATGGCTCCGTCAAGGCGCTCCTTCGCAAGGCTGGCGTGCTCGGGAACAAGCACATTCCCACGTGCTACCAGCGGGCGAGTGAGTCCCAGCGTCGTGCCCTCCTCGCAGGCCTGCTGGACACTGACGGGACGGTGTCGGCCCAAGGTTGCCCGCAATTCACGACGACGTCCGATCGTCTCGCGGACGACGTCTACGAACTTGTCGTGGGGCTGGGCTACCGCTGCGGCCGGAGCAGGAAGTCGGTTCGGGGTCGGTCGGTCCAGTCGTCGACGGCCCACACGCTGACCTTTTCCGCTGATGAGGACGTTTTCCGGCTCGAGCGCAAGCGGCTCGCTCACAAGGACCGGAGGGCACGGTCGTTCCATCGTCGCGACTCCCGGTTCATCACCGCGGTCCGTCGGGTGGGCAGCGTGCCCGTCCGGTGCGTGCAGGTCGACAACGACCGGCAACTATTCCTCGCCGGCCGGTCGATGATCCCGACGCACAACTCGACCTTTGCCCTGGACATCGCCCGGGCTGCGGCGATCAAGCACAGCCTCCCGACGGTCGTCTTCTCCCTGGAGATGAGCCGCACCGAGATCACCATGCGCCTGCTCTCGGCCGAGTCGGAGATCCCGCTGCAGAACATGCGCAAGGGCAACATGCGCGACCGGGACTGGACGCGGTTGGCGGAGACCCAGGGTCGCATCCACGGTGCGCCCCTGTTCATCGACGACTCGCCCAACATGTCGCTGATGGAGATCCGTGCCAAGTGCCGCCGCCTCAAGCAGCGCAACGACCTCAAGCTCGTCGTCGTGGACTACCTCCAGCTGATGAGCTCGGGCAAGCGGGTCGAGTCCCGTCAGCAGGAGGTCGCCGAGTTCAGCCGGGCGCTGAAGCTGCTCGCCAAGGAGCTCGAGGTCCCGCTCATCGCCCTGTCCCAGCTCAACCGTGGCCCTGAGCAGCGGACCGACAAGAAGCCCCAGATGAGCGACCTTCGTGAGTCGGGGTGCCTGACGGCCGACACAAGGATTCTCCGGGCCGACACCGGGGCCGAGGTGACCATGGGCGAGCTCTACGAGTCTGGTGAGCGGGACGTGCCCGTGTGGTCCTTGGACGAGTCGCTGCGCTACGTCCGGCGGCACCTGACCCACGTCTTCCCGACGGGCACACGGCCGGTCTTCCGTCTCACGCTGACCTCCGGCAAGACCGTCCGCGCCACCGAGAACCACCCGTTCCTGACCTACGACGGTTGGAAGCAGCTGGGCGACCTCCGTGCGTGCGACAAGATCGCGGTGCCCAGGCACTTGCCCGCCCCCGACAAGCACGAGCCGTGGAGCCACGACGACCAGGTCCTGGCGATGGCACGAGACCTCGACAGCGGACGGTTCGACGCGCTGCCCGACAACGCCGCGCACATGTCGAAACGCCAGATCGCGCTGCTCATCGGTTCGCTCTGGGCGAGGGGCGGGTCGGTGCGCCTGGAAGACGCACGGATCGTGGTCGAGTGGCATGGGGAACGGGGCCTCGCCGACGACATGTCCAGACAGCTGCTGAGGTTCGGCATCAGCACCCGGCTGTCGACCCGGGCAGGACTGACGGTCCTGTCCGTCCAGGACAAGGACGACCAGAGGCGGTTCCTGCGCGAGATCGCGCCGCTTGTCGACCTCGGGCCGGACGTTGCGCCCGCACTGGCATTCGTCGAAGCGGGCGACACCCGGGCGGAACCGCGCCCGGTCCTAGCTGAGCCCGCTCCCTTGTGGCAGGAGATGGCCCAGATCCTGCAGCTGGAGACGGATGGTGGCGCGCTGAGGACGGTGGCTGAGGTCCTGGACAGCGAAGACCTGGATCTCGCCGCCG
Organism: Ornithinimicrobium sp. CNJ-824; assembly: GCF_001942405.1. Taxonomy (GTDB): domain Bacteria; phylum Actinomycetota; class Actinomycetes; order Actinomycetales; family Dermatophilaceae; genus Ornithinicoccus; species Ornithinicoccus kibberensis. The sequence goes on along the minus strand of NZ_MKKA01000062.1, from coordinate 33,622 downwards.
TCAACGACGTCCTCTTCGACGACGTCGTGTCCGTCGAGCTGGACGGCGTCGAGGAGGTCTTCGACGCGACGGTCCTGGGCAACCACAACTTCGTGGCCAACGGCATCGCCGTCCACAACTCGATCGAGCAGGATGCAGACGTCGTCATCCTGCTCCACCGCGAGTCGATGTACGAGCGCGAGTCACCCCGCGAGGGGGAGGCGGACGTCATCGTGGCCAAGCACAGGAACGGCCCCACGGACACGGTCGTCGTGGCGTTCCAGGGTCACTACTCCCGGTTCACGAACATGGCCAGCAACTTCTGAGCGCGGTCGCCCCGACGAGGCCGTACGGCGACTGATCGACCGGCCAGCCGGTCGCCCTTCTCAGACCCCGGCGCCGATGAGCAGCAGAACGGTGGCGAAGACGAGTCCGGAGGCGATCAGGGTGACCATCGTGTAGCCGAGGATGTCGCGCATCTTCAGGCTGGCGATCGCCAGGACCGGTAGCGCCCAGAACGGCTGGATCATGTTGGTCCACTGGTCGCCGTAGGAGATCGCCATGATCGCGACGGAGGGGTCCACGCCCAGGCGTGCCGCGGCGTCCAGCATGACGGGGCTCTGCACGGCGAACTGGCCGCCCCCGGAGGGGACGAAGAAGTTCACGACTCCCGCCGACAGGAAGGCGAGCACGCCGAACGTGGTCGGGTTGGCGACGCTGACCACCCAGTCGGAGAAGACGGTGATGAGGCCGGTCGTGGCCATGATGCCCATGATCCCGGCGTAGAGGGGGAACTGCAGGAGGATCTCGCCGACGTTGGAGGCGGCGTTCTTGACCAGCGCGATCAGCTCGAAGGTGTTGCGCACGAGCAGGAGGATCAGCGCCAGGAAGGTCCAGTTGACGATGTCGAGGGTGAGCGTGCCGCCGTTGGCGAAGTGCAGTCCCAGGTAGGTGGTGAGAGCCAGACCCACCAGCAGCGTCACCACCCGGCTCGCGTCGACCCGGTCGGCCGGCGTGACGACCTCGTCGTCCAGGTCAGCGTCGTCGTCCCGTGCGTCGAACCCCAGCTCGATGACATCCTCGCCCTCGCGCGGTGCGACCAGGGCCAGGGCGATGCCGACGACGACGATGGTCGCGGCGGCGGCGGCGATGTTCCACCAGGTGAAGATCGTGTCCCCGACGGGGATGGTCCGACCGAGCTGCTCGGCGATGAAGGACCCCTCGGTGGCCGCGGTGAGCGGGCCCGAGGCCGAGTAGCCCATGTGCCAGATCACGTAGCCGGAGTAGCCGGCGGCGACAAGCATCGGGAAGTGCAGCCGCAGGCCACGTTCACGGCCCTGGGCGGCTACCTCCTTGGCGAGCAGGACTCCGACGACGAGACCGAGTCCCCAGGTGATCAGTGAAGCGAGGGAGGCGACGACGAAGACGAAGAGGTAGGCCTGCAGCACCGTCCTCGGCACCCCGCCCAGCCGGCCCAGCAGCTTGCGGACCGGGCCGGTGTTGGCCAGGGTGTGGCCCAGCAGCAGGATCAGGGCCATCTGCGTCATGAAGGCCAGCAGCCCGGCGAGGCCGTCGCCCCAGCCCGTGATGACGTCGACCGGCCCGGCGTCGGTGAGCAGCAGGGCAGCGACCGCCACGACGAAGGTCAGGACGACGGCGAAGACGAACGCGCTCGGGATGAACCGCTCCACCAGGGAGTTGACCGGGCGCATCACCCGGGCGAGCGGGGCGGAACTCCTCTTCTGGGCCTCGGGCGCAGATGCGGACATGGGGGCACTCCTCGGAACTCACAGGGACGGGACGGCGGGCCCAGGGGCGGCAGGCCGCCCGACGGGTTCCACGACGCGGCGACCAAACAGCGCAGCCCGGGGCCGTGGGCGGAGGTTGGTCGCGCGTCTCCAGCGGGCCTCGACAGGGGCCTGCCGATTGCGTTCCATCGAGACGGGTGCCGCCCGCCGCCGAACCCTGCTCTGGAAGAATGGGGCCCGAGGAGTTGAGCCCGGTGCCCGACACGACGCAGTCCGCCCCGTCCCCCGTCCCTCCTGGGCCCGGCTGGCACGGGGTCGGCACCGAGGACGCGCTCGTGCACCTGGCCTCCACGCCGGACGGTCTCACCGACGGCGAGGCCGCCCGTCGCCGGGACGAGTGGGGCGCCAACGTCATCGACGTCGCCGAGGCCACGCCCTGGTGGAAGGTCCTGCTGCGGCAGTTCGTCAGTCCGCTCATCGGGATCCTCGTCATCGCGGCGGTCGTCACCGCCCTCCTGCGCGAGTGGGTCGACTCCGGGGCGATCCTCTTCATCCTCCTGCTCAACGCCGGCATCGGCTTCTGGCAGGAACGCAGGGCGGAGAAGGCCGTCCAGGCGCTGCGCAATCTCACCGTCCCCACGTGCCGGGTCGTCCGGGCCGGGGTCGTCCGGAGAGTCGAGACCGCCGAGCTGGTGCCCGGGGACGTCGTCCCGCTGGAGAGCGGGGAACGGGTCCCGGCGGACCTCCGCCTCATCGACACCGCCGACCTGCGCGTCGACGAGTCGTTGCTGACCGGCGAGGTGCATCCGGTGGGCAAGGGCGTGGAGGCGCTGCCCGACAGCGAACGCACCGAACGCACCAACCTGGCCTACGGTGGCACGCTGGTCACCTCCGGCAGGGCTCGGGGTCTCGTCGTGGCGACGGGGGACCGGAGCGAGCTGGGCCAGATCAGCGAGCTCGTGCAGATCACGGACACGGTGTCCCCGCTGCAGGTGCTGACCCACCGGCTCGAGCGGCGCATCGGCCTGGTCGTGGCCGTGGCCTCCGTGGTCGTCTTCACCCTGGGCGTGCTCCTGGGCTACACCCCTTCGGAGATGTTCCGCACCGCGGTGGCGCTGGCGGTGGCCTCCGTCCCCGAGTCGCTGCCCATCGTGCTCACCGTGGCGATGAGCCTGGGGGTGGCCCGGATGGCCCGGCACAACGCCATCGTCCGCTCCCTGCCGGCCGTCGAGACCCTGGGCTCGACGACCCTCATCGGCTCGGACAAGACCGGCACCCTGACCATGAACCGGCTGACCGTCCAGGCCGTCTGGTCCCCGGCCGGCACCGTGGACGGACGGGCCGGCGCGCACGCCCTGCAGGGTGCCTCACCGGCCGTCCGGGCCGGCGCGCAGGACGTGCTCCGCACCGGCGCGCTGACGAACGAGGCCGTCCCCGACCAGCAGCACGCCGGGCACCTGCAGGGGGACGCGGTCGATGTCGCCTTCGCGCTCGCCGCCCTGCGGTCCGGTGCCGTCACCGAGGAGGAACGGTCGCGAGCACCCCTGGCCGACCTGCCCTACGAGCCGCACCTGCGGCTGTCGCAGACGGTCCGCACCGCGCACGACGGCAGCCGGGTGCTGCACGTCAAGGGTTCGCCCGACGTCCTGGTCGGGCTCTCCACCCGGATGGCAGGACCCGACGGCCCGGTGCCCCTGGACACCGGTCTGGTCGAGGAGGTCAACGAACGGATGGCCCGGGAGGGCCTACGGGTGATCGCCACGGCGCGACGGGTGCTCGCCGCCGACGAGCCGGTGCCCGCCGACCTGCCCTGGCCGCAGGGCCTGACCTTCCTGGGCCTGGCGGGCCTGGAGGACCCTCCTCGGGAGGGGGTGCCGGAGGCGGTCGCGAGGTGCGTCGGGCCGGCGTCCGGGTCACGATGATCACCGGCGACCACCCGAGCACGGCCTCGGCCATCGCCGCCCGGGTCGGGCTGGACACCACCCACCCGCCGGTCACCGGCCACGAGATCGCCCAGCTCGACGACGCCGCGCTCACCGACCGCCTGCGCGTCAGCGACGTCGCCGCGCGGGTGACCCCGCAGGACAAGCTGCGGATCACCCGGCTGCACGAGGAGCGGGGCGAGGTCGTCGCGGTCACCGGCGACGGGGTCAACGACGCCCCCGCCCTCAAGGCCGCCTCGATCGGGGTGGCCATGGGGCGCTCGGGCACCGACGTCGCCCGCGAGGCCGCCGACATCGTCCTGACCGACGACAACTTCGTCACGATCGTGGGAGCGGTCCGGCAGGGGAGGGTCACCTTCGCGGCGATCCGCAACGCGACCTTCTTCCTGCTCACCACCGGTCTGGCCTCCCTCGTGGCCGTGTCCACGAACGTCGTGGCCGAGGGGCCCCTGCTGTTCCTGCCCGTGCAGCTGCTGTTCATCAACGTCGTCACCAACGGGCTGCAGGACATCGCCCTGGCCTTCGAGCCGCCCGAGGGCAACGAGCTCGCCCGACCGCCCCGGCCGCGGGACGAGGGGGTGCTGTCCGCGGCGCTGTGGCAGCGCCTGCTCGTCACCGGGCTGTGGCTGGCCGCCTCCATCCTGGTGACCTTCCAGTGGGCCCTGGCCCAGGGCTACGACCTCGAGCACGCCCGCACCCTGGCCATCACCCTGTTCGTGTGGATGAACTTCTACCTCGTGGGCACCGCACGCTCGGAGCACCACTCGATCCTCGCCATGAACCCGGTCGGCAACCGGGTGCTCATCGCCAGCGCGCTCGGGGCCCTGCTGCTCCACTGGGGCGCGACCGAGTGGGGTCCTGCGGCCGGACTGCTGGGCTTCGTCCCCCTCTCCGCCCAGGAGTGGGCCGCCTGCGCGGTCCTCGGCGCCACCGCGATGGTCCTGCCCGAGGGGCACAAGCTCTTGGTCTGGTGGCGCCGTCGCCGGGACGCAGTCAGCCCAGCGCCCTCCGCAGCAGCTCGGTGATCCGCTCCTTGACCTCCGGCGTGAGCCGGGTGACCGCGAACGACGTGGGCCACATGTCCCCGTCGTCCAGCGCCGCCCCGTCGTTGAACCCCACCGTGGAGTAGCGCGTCCCGAACTTGCCCGCGGGCTGCATGAACAGCAGGATCTCCCCGTCCTTCGCCCACGAGGGCATGCCGTACCAGGTGCGGCCGTCCAGCTCGGGCGCGGTCCGGGAGACGAGGGTATGCAGTCCCGCCGCGATCGCGCGGTCCTGCCCCGGCATCTCCTCGATCACCTCGAGCAGCTTCTCCAGGTCCGTGGCCTTCTTGCGGCCACCCTTCTCGGCCCGCAGCTCCTCCGCGCGCGCCTTCATCGCCTCCCGCTCGGCCTCGCTGAAGCCTCCGGCCTGGTCCTTCGTCCCGGACATCTCTGACTCCCTCGTCCGTCGGTGCCGGCTGCCATGATCGGGGGATGACCGTCCCCGCCGACTCCCACGACACGATCCGCGTCCGCAACGCCCGTGTCAACAACCTGCGCGGCGTCGACGTCGACCTGCCCAAACGACGGCTGACCGTCGTCACGGGCGTCTCCGGCTCGGGCAAGTCCTCCCTGGTCTTCGGCACGATCGCCGCCGAGTCCCAGCGGCTCATCAACGAGACCTACTCCACCTTCGTGCAGTCCTTCATGCCGCCGTCGGCCCGGCCGGAGGTGGACCACCTCGAGAACCTCACCGCCGCCATCGTCGTCGACCAGGAGCGCATCGGCGCCAGCGCCCGCTCCACCGTCGGCACCGCCACCGACGCCCTCACCTACCTGCGGGTGATCTTCAGCCGGCTGTCCGAGCCGCACGTCGGACCGACCTCGGCCTTCTCATTCAACCTGGCCTCCGCGTCCGGCCGCGGCACGATGACGGTCGAGAAGGGCGAGGCCCAGGCCGAGGTCCGCGAGTTCTCCACGATCGGCGGCATGTGCCCGGCCTGCGAGGGGCTGGGCACGATCGCCCGGATCGACCCCGACACCTTCCTCGACCGGGACCGCTCGCTCAACGAGGGTGCGATCGACGCGCCCAACCTCGGGGTGGGCAGCTGGATGTGGCGCAGCTACGCCGAGAGCGGGCGGATCGACCCCGACAAGAAGCTGCGCGACTACACCGACCAGGAGTGGGACTGGCTGCTGCACCAGCCGGCGACCAAGGTCAAGGTCGCCGGCATCAACATGACCTACGAGGGCCTGGTCACCCGGTTCCGCCGCAGCTGGTTCGGGGACGTGGAGCCCAAACAGGCGCACGTGCGCCGGTTCAAGGAACGGATCGCCACCACCGGCCCGTGCCCCGAGTGCGACGGCACCCGGCTCAACGAGGCCGCCCGCACCGCGACCGTGCACGGCCGCACCCTGCCCCAGTGCTCCTCGGACGAGCTCGGCGACCTCCTCGCCTGGGTGGAAGGACTCGACGAGCCCTCGGTCGCCCCGGTCACCAAGGGGCTGGCCGGCGTCCTGCGCTCGATGATCGACGTCGGGCTGGGCTACCTCTCGCTCGACCGGGCGACCGGCACGCTCTCGGGCGGGGAGGGTCAGCGCGTGAAGATGGTGCGCCACCTCGGCTCCGCCCTCACCGACGTCACCTACGTCTTCGACGAACCCACGGTCGGGCTGCACCCGCACGACATCGCCCGGATGAACCAGCTCCTCCTCCAGCTGCGCGACAGCGGCAGCACCGTCCTCGTCGTCGAGCACAAGCCCGAGGTCATCGCCCTGGCCGACCACGTCGTCGACATCGGCCCCGGCGCCGGGGACGACGGCGGACAGGTGGTGTTTGCCGGTGCTCCCGACGGTCTGTCCGCCTCCGGGTCGGTGACGGGGGAGTGGCTGGACCACCATCCGAGCCTGCGCACCCAGGTGCGCCAGCCCACGGCATACCTGCAGATCCGGGGCGCACCACCAACAACCTGCGCGACGTCGACGTCGACGTCCCCCTGGGGGTGCTGGTCGCGGTCACGGGGGTGGCGGGGTCCGGCAAGTCGTCGCTCGTGCACGGGTCGCTCTCCGGGCGCGAGGGTGTCCTCATCGTCGACCAGTCCGCGATCCGCGGGTCGCGACGGTCCAACCCGGCGACCTTCTCCGGGCTCCTCGACCCGGTCCGGACGGCGTTCGCCAAGGCCAACGGGGTGCCGGCCTCGATGTTCAGCCCCAACTCCGAGGGGGCCTGCCCCGTCTGCCGGGGCCAGGGGGTCATCTGGACCGACCTGGTCATGGTGCACGGGGTGAGCACGCCGTGCGAGGAGTGCGGCGGCCGGCGCTTCCGGCCCGAGGTGCTGGAGCACCGCCTGCACGGGCTGACGATCGCCGAGGTGCTGGACCTCTCGGTCGAGGACGCCTCGGCGGTGTTCACCACGGGCAAGGCCGCCACCGTGCTGCGCCGGCTGCTCGACGTGGGGCTGGGCTACGTCCGTCTCGGGCAGCCGCTGACCACCCTCTCCGGCGGCGAGCGGCAGCGGCTCAAGCTGGCCGCCCAGCTGCGGGAGGCCGAGGTCGTCGTGCTCGACGAGCCCAGCAGCGGGCTGCACCTGGCCGACACCCACCGGCTCGTGCAGATGCTCCACGGGCTCGTCGACGCGGGGACCTCGGTCATCGTCCTGGAGCACAACCTGGCGGTGGTGTCCCAGGCCGACCGGATCGTCGACCTGGGTCCCGGCGCCGGACACGAGGGAGGCAGGATCGTCTTCGAGGGCACCCCGCAGGAGATGGTCGACGGCTCGGACACGCTGACCGCGCAGCACCTGCGGGCCGCGGTCGGCGCCGGCCGGGACCCACGTGCCGCCGGACCCGAGAAGGAGGACTGAGGTGGAGGCCAAGGACTGGGACGAGCGGTATGCCGCGTCCGACCAGGTGTGGACGAGCGACCCCAACCCGTGGGTCGAGGAGGTCGTGGGGCCGTGGCCGCCCGGCCGGGCCCTGGACGTGGCCGCCGGCGAGGGCCGGCACGCCCTCTGGCTGGTCCGGCGGGGATGGACGGTGGACGCCGTCGACTTCTCCGCGGTGGCGGTCGACCGGATGCGCGAGCTGGCCGGGCAGGTCCTTGCCCCCGAGGAGCAGGACCGCCTGCGCACGGAGGTCGGCGACGCGACCGAGCCGGCGGACACGGGGGGCGGGGGCTACGACCTCGTCCTGCTCGTCTACCTCCAGCTGCTCCCGGGGCCGTGGGAGGCGGCCCTGGCCCACGCGGTCGCGGCCACGCGCCCGGGAGGGCGGGTCGTGGTCGTGCTGCACGCGCGCCGCAACCTGCAGGAGGGCACGGGCGGACCTCAGGACCCGGCCGTCCTGCGCGACCCGGAGCACGTGGTGGCCGAGGCGGGCCGTCTGCCCGTCGAGGTCGAGGTGGAGCGGGCCGAGCTCCGCGAGCGGCCCGTGGCCGACGCCGCCCGGCCCGCGCTGGACACCCTGGTGGTGCTGCGGGTGGCCGACCCCACCTGAGTCGCGGACCCGGGGCCGTGGGCCCGGCCCGGCCGGCCCGGCGCAGGGACCGCCGCCGGCGGGACGCCTCAGCCGTCGTCGCGGGCCGGCGAGTTGGGCAGCTCCTCGCGCTCCTGCCAGACCGCGTCCAGGGCCGCCACCGCGGCCTCGACCGCGGGGCGGCGGGCGCTGGCCTCGCGGTGGACGGCGTGGATCCGACGGGTCGGCGCCTCCACCAGCGGGGTGGCGACCACCTCGTCGGGCAGCACCTCCCGGCCGAGCCGGGGCAGCAGGCAGATGCCGAACCCCTCGGCCACGAGGGTGACCCGGGTGTTCACACTGTCCACCGTCGCCCCGATCCGGTGCGGGAGCGAGCGCTGGGCGAAGGCCTCGAGCAGCCAGTCGCTGAAGACCCCGGGGGTGTCGTCGATCCACACGCGCCCGCCGAGGTCGTCCAGGTCGACGCCGTCCGGGCCCAGCTCCAGCGGCTCGTCCCGGAGCGTGACCAGGTCGACCGGGTCCAGCCCCAGCAGGTGGGCCTGCAGGCCACGCCGCGGCGAGGCGTGCCGGTCGGTCCAGTCGTGCACGACGACCAGGTCGACCTCTCCGCGCAGCAGCGCGGGGATCGACTCCTCGGGCGAGTGCTCGCGCAGGGTGATCTCCAGGTGGGGGTGCCGCTCAGTCAGGCGGGTCACGGCCGGGGCGACCAGGCCGCGCAGCGCCGTGGCGAAGGCGGCCACCACGAGCGGGCCGGAGACCTCCTCCTGCAGGGTCTCCAGCTCGGCCCGGGCCCGCTCGTCGAGGTCGACCACCCGCTCGGCCAGCCGGACGAGGACGTCGGCCGCGTCAGTGGGCACGAGGTTGCGGCCCTGGCGGACCATGACGGGCTGTCCGACCTCGCGCTGCAGACGGCTCAGCTGCTGGCTGACCGCCGAAGGTGTCAGCCGCAGCCGGTCGCCGCCGCGAGCACGGTGCCCTCCTCGACGACGGCCTGCAGCGTGCGGAGGTGGTCCGGGTTGAACATGTAGCGATTCTGACAGGTACCGACCAGAAACCGTGACTTGTCCTTACGTCAGACCCCTGTCAGGTTGGTGACAGATCACCCGCCCGGCCGGTCCGGGAGGTGGTCGACCGTCGTCCCCGACCATCTCCAAGGAGGTTGACCCATGCTCGAACTGACCCTGCTGGTCGTCCTGTCCCTCGTCGCCCTGCTCGCGATCGGCCACGCCGCCGGCGCCCGTGAGCACTCCCCGGCCGGTCTCGGGCGTGGCGTCGCCCGCGGCACCCAGGTGCTGACCCGGACCGGCGCCTCCTGGCGCCCGGTGGAGCACCTGCGCGGCTGAGCCGCACCGGGCCCGCAACGGGCCCGGCCCCGACGCGACCGGCGTCGTCCTCGACCACGAGGACGGCGCCGGTCCCGTCGTCCCGGCGCTACTTCCGCAGGGCCTCGATCAGCTCGTCCTTGGTCATCGAGGACCGCCCCTCGACGTCGAGCTCGCGGGCGCGCTCCTGCAGCTCGTCGACGGTCCACTCCTCGTAGGCCTCGCTCTCGCCGCCCCGGCGCCCCACCTCCTCCCGGGAGCTGTTGGCCGCCGCGTTGGAGATCGCCGCCGCCTTCGACTTGCTCGCGCCGTCCTCGCGGAGCGACTCGTACATCTCCGGGTCCTTGACGCTGGGCCCGGGGTCCTGGTCCTTCTTCTTCTCGGCCATGCCTCCACTGTGGCGCAGCGGGCCGACGACCTCCACCCGGGACGCCGGTGCGACCCTTGACCCATGAGCACCGACCGGGTCAGCGTCACCCGCACCATCCCCGCCCCCGCCGACCGGATCTTCGCCGTCCTGGCAGACCCGGCACGCCACGCCGAGATCGACGGGTCGGGCACCGTCACCGCCGCCCGCGGCGGGTCGCGCACCCTCCGGCAGGGCGACAGCTTCGGCATGGACATGCGGTGGGGCCTGCGCTACGCCACCCGCAACGAGGTGGTCGAGCTCGAGCCCGACCGGGTGATCGCCTGGCGGACCCTGGCCCCGTTCCCGCTGCGGCTGCTGTTCACCGGCCGGACCTGGCGCTACGACCTGCGCCCGGTCGAGGGCGGCACCCAGGTCACCGAGACCTGGGACGTGAGCACCGAGGCCCCGCTCGGCCGCCCCGCCGTCCGTCGCCTGGCCGACAGCACGCGCCGGTCGATGGAGCGGACGCTGGAGCGCCTGGAGGCCGTGGTCGCGGACGGGCACCAGCGGTGACCCGTCCGGCGCCGACGCCCGAGCACACCGACGTCCTCGTCGTCGGCAGCGGCTTCGGCGGCTCGGTCGCCGCGCTCCGGCTGCGCGAGAAGGGGTATGCCGTCACCGTCCTGGAGGCGGGGCGCCGGTTCGCCGACGAGGACTTCGCGGCCACCTCCTGGGACCTGCGCCGCTTCCTGTGGGCCCCGGCGCTGGGCCTGCGGGGCATCCAGCGCATCCACCTGCTGCGCGACGTGCTCGTCCTGGCCGGCGCCGGGGTCGGCGGCGGCTCGCTGAACTACGCCAACACGCTCTACCGGCCCCGCTCGGACGCCTTCTTCCGCGACCCCCAGTGGGCCAACGTCACCGACTGGCGGGCCGAGCTGGACCCCCACTACGACACCGCCGAGCGGATGCTGGGCGTGGTGACCAACCCGACCCTCACGCCCATCGACGCCCTCTACCGCCGGGTCGCCGAAGAGATGGGGGTGGGCGAGACCTTCCGTGCCGCGCCCGTCGGCGTCTTCTTCGGCCGGGACGGTGCCCTCGAGCCCGGCGTGGAGGTCGACGACCCCTACTTCGGCGGGGCCGGCCCGCGCCGGCGCGGCTGCCTGGAGTGCGGCGAGTGCATGGTCGGCTGCCGGCACGGGGCCAAGAACACCCTCGTCAAGAACTACCTCTTCCTCGCCGAGCGGCTCGGCGCCCGGATCGTCCCCGACACCACGGTCACCCGGATCCGGCCCCGGCCGCAGGGCGGCTACGTCGTCACCACCGTGCCCACCGGGACCCGGCTGACGCGCCTGCGCCCGGGAGCACGGCATACCCGCACCGCCGACCACGTGGTCCTGGCCGCGGGCGCCTGGGGGACCCAGCACCTGCTCCACCGCCTGCGGCGGGACGGGGACCTGCCCCACCTGTCCGACCGGCTGGGCGAGCTGACCCGGACCAACTCCGAGGCCCTCCTGGGTGCCACCCGCCCGCGGGACGCCGCCGGACCCGACCTCACCCGCGGGGTGGCGATCACCTCCAGCTTCCACCCCGACGAGCACACCCACGTCGAGCCGTGCCGCTACGGGCGCGGCCAGAACGCGATGGGCCTGCTCAGCACCCCGTTCCTGGCCGACGGGGACGCCGACCCCGGGACCTCGGGGACCGCCGCCCGGGTGCGCCGGGCCGGCCGGTGGCTGCGCGCCGCCGCCGCCGACCCCGGGGGGCTCGTCGACCACGTGCTCGGGCTGTCCCGCTGGTCGGAGCGCACGACGATCGCGCTCGTCATGCAGACCCTCGACAACTCGATCACCGTGCGGGCCGGGCGCGGTCCGCTGGGCCGCTACCGGCTCACCTCGGGCCCCGGCCACGGGGCGCCCAGCCCGACCTGGATCCCGGTCGCCCACGAGGCCGTGCGGAGGATGGCCCGGCACCTGTCCGGCCGGCCCGGCAGCGCCGTCGGTGACGTCCTCGACGTGCCGATGACCGCCCACTTCCTCGGCGGCTGCGTCATCGGCGACTCGCCGGCCGCGGGCGTGGTCGACCCCTACCACCGGGTCCACGGCCACCCCGGGCTGCACGTCGTCGACGGCTCGACCATCTCGGCGAACCTCGGCGTCAACCCCTCGCTGACGATCACCGCGCAGGCCGAACGGGCGATGTCGATGTGGCCCTGCCGGGGCGAGCCCGACACCCGGCCGGCCCCGGGCCAGGGGTATGCCGTGGTGCCGGCGGTCCCTCCCTCCGCCCCGTGGGAGCAGACCCTCCCCGCCCTCCCGGCCGGCGGCGTTCCTCGGTAGAGTGGACCATCCGGACACGGCTGTCCGGATGGTCGACCCGAGGAGAAGCGCCCATGGACACCACCGCACCTGAAGACCGGGGCCCGCGCCGGCACAGCTACGACGTCGTCGTGGTCGGCTCCGGCGCCGCCGCGTTCGCCACCGCGATCGGCGCGGCCGACCGCGGGCTGACCGTGCTCATGCTCGAGAGCACCGACAAGTGGGGCGGCAGCACCGCCATGTCCGGCGGCGGCCTGTGGATGCCCGACAACCCGCTCATGCGCCGCGACGGCGCCGGGGACTCCCGCGAGGAGGCCCTGACCTACCTGGAGGCCACGGTGGGGGACGAGGGCCGGGCCACCTCCCGGGAGCGCAAGGAGGCCTTCGTCGACGGCGTCGGCGACTTCGTCGACCTCACCGAGCGCTACGGCGTGCAGTGGGCGCGGGCCAAGGACTACCCCGACTACTACCCCGAGCTGCCCGGCGGGAAGATCGGCCGCGGCATCGAGGCCCGGCCCTTCGACCTGGACCGCATCGGCGACGCGGCCAAGACCCTGCGGCTGCTCATGGCGCTGCCGCTGATGACCGACGACGTGTGGCAGATCGGCCGGGCCTGGTCGACCGTGGGCGGCATGACCCGCGGCGTGCGGGTCGTGGGCCGCATCCTCGGCGGCCTGGTCCGCGGGAAGAAGCTCGCCGGCATCGGCGCCGGCCTGGCGGCCTCGCTCTACGACGTCGCCGTGCAGCAGCTCGGCGTGGAGCTGTGGCTCGACAGCCCGGTCGTCGACCTGGAGGTCGAGGACGGCCGCGTCGTCGGGGTCGTCGCCCGGCGGGACGGGGCGGAGGTGCGCATCGGCGCCCGGCGCGGCGTCATGCTGGCCGCGGGCGGCTTCGACCACAACGAGGACTGGCGGCAGAAGCACCACGGCATCGACGGCGACCCCTCCGGCGCCCCCGGCAACCTGGGGCAGGTCCACGCGCTCGCCGCCCGCCACGGGGCGGCGCTGGAGCTCATGGACGACGCCTGGTGGGGCGCCTCGGTGGCCCCCGTCGGCGACCACGACCCGGGCTTCATCGTCGGGGAGCGGGCGCTGCCCTACACGATCATGGTCGACGCGCAGGGGCGGCGGTTCGCCAACGAGGCGGAGTCCTACGTCGACCTGGGCCACCACATGCTCGAGCACGACAAGGACGGTGCCTACTGGATCATCAGCGAGGCCCGCCACGCCCGTCGGTACCTGCGCAACTACGCCCTCGACCCGCGGGCCAACAAGAAGCTCGAGGAGGCCGGCCTGCTCGTCAAGGCCCGCACCCTGGCCGAGCTGGCCGACAAGGCCGGCTTCGACCCGCAGGTCTTCCGCGAGCAGGTCCAGCGGTTCAACGGGTTCGCGCGCTCGGGCGTCGACGGCGACTTCGGCAAGGGCAACTCGGCCTACGACCGCTACTACGGCGACCCGACCGTGCGGCCCAACCCGTGCCTGGGGGCGATCGAGAAGGGCCCGTTCTCGGCCTACCGGGTCGTCATCGGCGACCTCGGCACCAAGGGCGGGGTCCTCACCGACGAGCACGCCCGGGCGCTGCGCGAGGACGGCTCGGTCGTCGAGGGTCTCTACGCGGCCGGCAACGTCTCCGCCTCGGTCATGGGCCGCACCTACCCGGGGCCGGGCTCGACGATCGCGCCCGCCTCGGTCTTCGGCCTGCGGGGCGCCCGCCACATGGCCGTCGCCGCGGAGGACCTGGTCGCCTCCGCCTGACCCGGCCGGTCAGACCTGGGGCCCGTCGGGCGGGGCCAGTCCCCGCCGACGAGGGCCAGGGCGCGGTATGCCGTGGCGCGCCGCTCCCGCTCGTCGCCGAGCCGGTGCACCGCGCCGTGGACCATCGTCAGCACGAGCATGACGTCCGGGACCGTCAGGCCCGCGTCCACGCGGCCCTCCGCCGCGGCCAGCGCGAGCGGCTCGGCGAGCAGCGCCGCCAGCTCCTCGGCCGGGACCGTGCCGCCCACCTCGCCCCGGGGGCCGAGCGCGGCGTCGAGGAAGCCGCCGGTGTGGACCAGCTGGTCGACCACCGCCCGCCACAGCACGGCGAAGCCGTCGGCCCCGGGGTGGTCGGCGGCCAGGGTGCGCAGCCGCTCCATGCTCCGGGCCACGACGGCGGCGGCCAGGTCCTGCCGCGTGGGGAAGTGCCGGTACAGGCTGCCCTGACCCACCCCGCGGCGCGCGCGACCGCCGAGAGCGGCACGTCATACCCCTGCTCGGAGAAGAGCCGCTCGGCGGCGTCGACGAGCGCCGCCCGGTTGCGTCCGGCGACCGCCGGTCCCCGGTTGCTGCGCGGCGACGGGGCTGGCGGATCAACCACCGGCCGGCAGCTCCGGGACGACGTCGTGGATCGGCTCCTTGGGCAGGCGGCGCACCCGCTTGGGGCGGCGCCGACGCGCGGGGATGAGCGAGCGCATGCTCTCGTGGCGGCCGAAGCACAGCAGCCGGTCCCCGTCCTCCAGCACCTTGGTCGCCCCGGGGTTGGGCACCACGCGGGTGCCCCGGTGCAGGGTGAGCACCTGCACGTCCTTCTCCCGCAGCCCCGAGTCGCCGATGGTCCGGCCGACCAGCTCGGAGCCGGCGAGCACCGCGATCTCGGCCACGCCGTAGCCGGTCGAGACCGCCAGCCGCTGCCGCACGTCGATGTCGGGGAAGTCGGCCTGGTCGGCGATGTAGTCCACGACCGCGCCGGCGACGTCCAGCCTGGTCGCGGTCTCGATGCCCTGCAGGCCGGGGGAGGAGTTGACCTCCATGACGAGCGGCCCGTCCCGGCCCTCGAGCATGTCGACGCCGGCCACCCGCAGGCCCATGATGTGCGCGCTGCGGACGGCGATCTCGGCGTAGGCCGGGTCGAGGTCGACCGCCTCGACGGACCCGCCGCGGTGGACGTTGGAGCGGAACTCCTCGCCCGTGGCCCGCCGGCGCATCGCGGCCACCACGCGGTCGCCGACGACGAGGGCCCGCACGTCGGTGCCCTTGCTCTCCCTGACGAAGCGTTGCATGAGCACCTGGTGGTTGGTGCCGTGCAGCGTCTCCACGATCGCCTCGGCGACCTTGGCCTCCGGCGCGAGGATGACCCCGATCCCCTGGGTGCCCTCCAGCAGCTTGAGCACGACCGGGGCCCCGCCGACCATCTCGATCGCGTGCGGGATCTCCGAGCGGTTGCGCACGAGCACGGTCGCCGGCATCGGGATGCCGTGGCGCGAGAGGATCTGGCTGGCGCGCAGCTTGTCCCGGCTGTTCATGATGCCGTTGGCGGTGTTGGGCGTGTAGACGTCCATCTGCTCGAACTGCCGCACGACGGCGGTGCCGAAGTAGGTCACCGACGCGCCGACCCGGGGCAGCACCGCGTCGTAGGTCGACAGGGGACGGCCGCGGAAGTGCAGGTCCGGCTCGAGGCCGGACAGGTCGATGCCGAAGCGCAGCGTGTCCAGGACCTTGACCTGGTGGCCGCGGTCGAGGCCGGCCGTGCGCAGCCGCTGGGTGGAGTAGGCGCGCAGCGACCGCGAGAGGATGGCGAGCTTCATCGGGTGTTCCTGACAAGATGGGGACGTGCCTGGGCAGACCCATGAAACCACCCCGCCGAAGGTCGTCGTCGGCTGGCGCGAGTGGGTGCGCATCGACGCCGTGGGTGTGCCGTGGATCAAGGCCAAGGTGGACACCGGTGCGCGCACCTCCTCGCTGCACGCCTTCGACCTGAGGACCTACGAGGTCGAGGGGCGTCCATGGGTCCGCTTCGACGTCCACCCCTGGCAGGTTGGCGCCGACGACGCGGTCACGGTCGAGCTGCCCGTCCACGACGAGCGGGTCGTGCGCAGCAGCTCCGGCCACGAGGAGACCCGGTATGTCGTGCTCCTCCAGCTCGTCCTCGGGCACCGTTCGGTGGAGGCCGAGGTGACGCTGACCGACCGCGACGAGATGGGCTTCCGGATGCTCGTCGGGCGGGAGGCCCTCGTCCAGGGCTTCCTCGTCGACCCGGTGCTCTCCTACGCCGGCGGGCGGCCCGAGCGGACCGTGCGCCGCCGGAACTGGGGCCGGTAGTGGCCGCCGCGCGCCGCCGGCCCCGTCCCTCCTTCGCCATCGGGTCCGTCCGGGTCCGCGCCGGCTCGCGGCAGGAGGTGTCCCTGCCGATCAGCCGCCTGGTCACCGGGGCCGAGGTCAGCCTGCCGGTGCACGTGCTGCACGGCCGGGAGGACGGCCCGACGGTGTGGGTGGACGCGGCGATCCACGGCGACGAGGTCGTCGGGATCGAGGTGATCCGGCGGGTGCTGGCCCAGGTGTCCGCCCGGCGGATCCGGGGCACGCTCATCGCGGTGCCGATCGTCAACGTCCTCGGCGTGATGTCCCGGGACCGCTACCTGCCCGACCGGCGCGACCTGAACCGCAGCTTCCCGGGCGCAGCCCGCGGCTCGCTGGCCGCCCGGATCGCGCACCTGATGATGACCGAGATCGTGGCCAAGAGCGACGTCGGGATCGACCTGCACACCGCCTCCGACCGGCGCTCCAACCTGCCCCAGGTCCGGTGCGACCTGGAGGATCCGCGCACGCGGGAGCTGGCCGAGGCCTTCGGCGCCCCGGTGCTCTACCACGCCCGGCTGCGGGACGGGTCGTTGCGCTCGGCCGCCCGGGAGCGCGGGGCCCGGGTGCTGCTCTACGAGGCGGGGGAGGCCTGGCGGTTCGACGAGTGGGCGATCACCGCCGGCGTGGACGGTGTCCTGCGGGTCCTGCACGCCCTCGGCATGCTGCCCGAGGACGAGCAGGTGGTCCCGCCGGGCGGTCCGAGCGTGGTCTGCTGGCGCAGCGGCTGGGTGCGGGCCCGGCGGACCGGCATCCTCGGCCTGGGGGCCTCCCTGGGTCAGCGGGTCGTCGAGGGGGAGCGGCTGGGGGAGCTGCACGACTCGTTCGGCCGGCGGCTGGCGATCGTCAAGGCCGACCGGGACGGCATCGTCATCGGCCGCACCGAGGCGCCGCTGGTCAACAGCGGTGACGCGCTGGTGCACATCGCCTCCAGCGACCCCGAGGAGGAGCCGGAGGGGGGGAAGGTCCCGGTCATCGGCTGACGTCGGCGTCGTCCTGGGCCTGCCGCCTCACACCGCCGTGTCGGGAGCCGCGCAGGCGTGCACGGCGACCCCGTCGAGGTTGGGGACCGTGGAGGTCAGGGCCCGCCGGACCTCGTGGGCCACCTCGTCGGCCTGGCCGACGGTGAGGGCGGGGTCGACGTCGACCTCCAGGTCGGCCTCCATCCGGTGGCCCGACCAGCGGGCGCGGGTCCGGCGCACCGTCCGCACGCCGGGGACGGAGCCGGCGACCTCCTCGAGGCGGGCCAGCACCTGCGGCTCCACGCCGTCCATGAGGCGGTGCAGCGTCGTGCGCATCGAGGCCCAGAGGACCAGAAGGATGACCGCGGCGATGAGCAGGCCGACGACGGCGTCCACCTGGGGGTAGCCCAGCATCGCGCCGCCCACGCCGAGGAGCACCGCCAGCGAGGTGAGGGCGTCGGTGCGGGCGTGCTGCCCCTCGGCCACGAGCGCCGCCGAGCTGATCCGCCGGCCCACCCGGATGCGGTAGCGCGCGACGACCTCGTTGCCGGCCGCCCCCACCAGCGCCGCCGCGGCCACCCAGCCGAGGTTGGTCAGCTCCCGGGGCTGCCCGATCGCGCGGACGGACTCCCAGATGATGAGGGCGGCGGACAGGGCGATGATGAGGCCGATGAACAGGCCCACGAGGTCCTCGGCCCGCCGGAAGCCGTAGGGGTAGCGCCGGGTGGGCGCCCGCAGGCCGATCCGGAAGGCGATGATCAGCGGGATCGTCGTGGCCAGGTGGCCCAGGTTGTGCACGGTGTCGGCCAGCAGCGAGATCGACCCGGAGATCCAGACGATGGCCACCTGGACCACCGCCGTGATCCCCATCCCGACCAGGCTGATCCACGCCGCCCGGATGCCCTCGGCGCTGGACTCCTGCGCCGACTGGATCGTCTCGGCGTGGTCGTGGCTGTGCGGGGTGACCGCGTGCCGCAGCCGGCCGAGCAGACTCTGGTCGTGGTCGTGGTCGTGGTCGTGGTCGTGGTCGTGGTCGTGGTCGTGGTCGTGGCGCTCGCCGACGACCGGCCGTTCGGGGGCGGGGTCGACCCCGGTCACCGGCTCCTCCTGGTCCCTTCGCACCCGCCCAGCATATCTGCATACCTGCGAAGGTAGTGAATTCGCTAGGGTGGGCTCGTGCACGAGCAACCGGTCCGGACGGTCCAGGTCCCCGACGACCTGCACGCCCGTGCCGTGACGGACACCTTCCGGCTGCTGGCCGACCCCACGAGGGTCAAGCTGCTGTGGGCCCTGCTGCACGGTGAGCACAGCGTGGGGGCGCTCGCCGAGCTGGTCGAGGCCGGCCCGACGGCGGTCAGCCAGCACCTGTCCAAGCTGCGGCTGGCGGGGCTGGTGCATACCCGCCGCGAGGGGACGTACGTCTTCTACCGGGCCGAGGACGACCACGTCCGCCGGCTGCTCACCGAGGCCCTCTCGCACGCCGAGCACGCGACCGGCACGGCCGGCGAGGGGGAGCCGGGTCAGCACCGCTACCGCGGCTGACGGGACCGGTCGACGCCGGCGCGGCGCCCACTGTCGTCCGGTTTGTGCAGGGCCGGTGCGCGTTTCCGCAGGTCAGCTCACGGGGTTCTGTAAGAACCGGCCGAGAGTCGGGGCGAACCGGCCGGGAGGTCGGTTCAGGCCTGCACGGGGCGGATCGTCCAGAGCTGCCAGGCGGCCACGGCGGACAGGATGCCGCCGGCGAAGGTCAGCAGCAGGCCGGGGCCGGGCATCCACCCGCTCATCCCGACGAGGCTGAAGATGTGGACGAACTGCCAGACCGGCAGCACGATGCTGATGCCGGCGGCGACGAGGGCCTGCAGGATCGCCATCATCCGGAGCTTGGCCGGCACGAGGGCGCCGGCGAGGGCGAGCATGGCCACGGTGGCGGTCCACAGGCCGGGACCGCGCATCCCGGTGATGGTGCCGAGCGGGGTGTAGAGCCACGGGACGAACGCCCCGAGCAGGATCATCAGGCTGGCGGCGAGCAGGCGCATCTGCCCGGGCATCCTGCGGCTGCGGGTGCGGACGGGGGCGGTCTGGGTCGCCATCGGGATCAGCCTAACGCGGAGGGTGCTGCAGGGGTATGGAGCGGGGCGGGGCGGCCGGTCCGCCCACCTGGGGCGGGGGCCGGGTCGTCCGCCGGTCCGGGCCGCACGGCCGCAGGCGCGAGGCCTGGCGACCGTGCCGGCCGGACGGGACCGGTCGACGCTGACCGGTGCAGGACCGGTCCTCGTGCTGACGTCGGACCGGTCGCACGTCCGTCAGGGGTGACGGGCGTCGGGGTCGTGGTCGTGGTGCTCCCCGTGGAGGAGCTCCTCGTCCAGGGCGCCCGTGGCGTGCGCGGCGACGAGCTCGCTGCGCCCGGGGTAGCGGACCTCCTCGACCAGCTGCTGCATGACCTCGGTCGGCTTCTCGGTGAACTGCGACACCACGATCGTGACGGCGAAGTTGATGAGCATGCCGACGAACCCGAAGCTGGTGGCCGCGATGCCGAAGATGCCCTCGCTGCCGCCGTAGATCGGGATCGTCCAGATCATGTAGGCGAAGGTGATGAGCAGACCGGCCGCCATGCCGGCCGCCGCACCCTTGGCGGTGCACTTCTTCCAGAAGATCCCCAGGAACAGGGTCGGGAAGAAGCTCGCCGCTCCCAGGCCGAACGCCAGCGCGACCACCTGCGCCACGAACCCGGGCGGGTTGATGCCCAGGTAGCCGGCCACGAGGATGGCGCCACCCATGGCGAACCGGCCGACCATCAGCTGACGGGCCTCGGTCGCCTGCGGGTTGATCCGCTTGTAGTAGACGTCGTTGGCGACCGCCGAGCTGATGACGAGCAGCAGGCCGGAGGCGGTGGACAGCGCCGCCGCCAGACCGCCGGCGGCGACCAGGCCGATGATCGGGGCCGGCAGGGCCGCGATCTCCGGCGCGGCCAGCACCACGATGTCGTTGTTGATGGCCAGCTCGGTTCCCTCGCCCAGGCCACCGACGACGTCGATGATGCCGTTGCCGTTGAGGTCGTCCACGGTGATGAGGCCGACGTCGCGCCAGGAGGCGAACCAGTCCGGCACGTCGTCGACGCCGGTGCCGGGGATCTGGTTGAGGACGTTGAACTTGCTGAACGCGCCGATGGCCGGGGCCGTCAGGTAGAGCAGCGAGATGAAGAACAGCGCCCACAGGGCCGAGAACCGCGCCGCCCGCACGCTGCGCGCGGTGTAGAAGCGCACGATGACGTGCGGCAGGCCGGCCGTGCCGAACATCAGCGTGGCCGTCATGAGGAACATGTTGAGCATGTTCATCTGGGTGAAGGCCCCGGTGTAGGCGTCCAGGCCGAACTCGGTCTGCAGGGCGTTGAGCTCGCCCATGATCTGGCCGAAGCCGATCTGCGGGATCGGGATCCCGGTGAGCTTCTGGGAGATGGCCACCGCGGGGATGAGGTAGGCCACGATCAGCACGGAGTACTGGGTCACCTGGGTCCAGGTGATCCCCTTCATGCCGCCGAAGACGGCGTAGGCGAAGACGATCGCCATGCCGATGACGACGCCCAGCGTCTGGTTGACGCCCAGGAAGCGCTGGAAGACCAGGCCGACGCCCGCCATCTGGCCGGCGACGTAGACGAAGGAGACGACGATCGCCGAGATGACGGCGATGATCCGCGCGGTCTCGGAGAACCGGTCGCCGACGAACTCGGGGACGGTGAACTTGCCGAACTTGCGCAGGTAGGGCGCCAGCAGCAGGGCCAGCAGCACGTAGCCGCCCGTCCACCCCATGAGGTAGACGGACCCGGCGTACCCGTTGCTGCTGAAGGCGATGATGCCGGCCATCGAGATGAACGACGCGGCGCTCATCCAGTCGGCGGCGATCGCCGCCCCGTTGGCCGGTGCCGGGATGCCGCCGCCGGCGACGTAGAACCCGGCGGTGTCCTTCACCTTGCTCGCGTAGGCGATGTAGATGTACAGGCTGAAGGTGATGACGACGAAGACGAGGGTCCAGGCTTGAACGGCACCCATCAGTGGTGCACCTCCTCTTCGTACTCGGTGATCCCGAACTCGGCGTCGAGCTTGTCCATCCGCCACACGTAGACCGCGATGAGGATGAGGAAGGTCAGGATCGAACCCTGCTGGGCGAACCAGAAGCCGAGCGGGACCCCCATGAAGTCGACGTTGTTGAGCGGCTCGACGAACAGGATGCCCGCCCCGAAGGAGACGAGGGCCCAGATCGTGAGCAGCACGGCCATGAGGCGCAGGTTGCGTCGCCAGTACGCCTGGCGCTGCTGCATGTCCATCAGATGACCTCCGACGTTGGTGGAAGGGTGGGACTCACGGGTGTTCTCCTCGTGGACGGGGGCGGTCCGCCGGGGTCACGGCGGTGTGACCCGCGCCACGGTATGGGCAGCGTCGTCGTCGGCGTCAGTCCCCGCGGAGGGCAGGTCGTCCGGCGGCGCCGACCGGACGACGAACGGTCGTCCTCACGGGACGAACGGTCACCCCGGGGACCCCGTCAGAGCGCCGCGACGGCCCCCAGCAGCGCGGCCAGGAGTGCGGCCTGCGCGGTGGCGCCCAGCACGTCGCCGGTGGCTCCTCCCAGGGTCCGCCCGGCGTGCGCCCCCACCAGCAGGGCGGCGGCGAGGGCGCCGCCGAGCATCGCCGCCCCGGTCCACCCGAGCAGCGCGCACAGGACCACCGGGGCCACCCAGGCGAGGAGGGTATGCCGTCGCGCCAGCCCGTCCACGACGGCCCGGCCGGTGCCGTCCTCCCGGGCGTAGGGCAGCGCCAGGGCGACCGGGAGCATGGCCGCCCGCGACAGCGACCACGCGGCCGCGCCGAGCAGGACGGCGGAGGTCATCCCGGCGGCGCCCGGGTCCGCCGTCGGCACGAGCTCGACCAGCAGCGCTCCCTCGAGCAGCAGCGCCAGCACCACGGCGGCCGTCCCGTAGACACCGGTGGCGTGGTCCTTCATGATCCGCAGCCGCGCCTGCCGGTCCGCCCCGCCGGACGCGTCGGCGAGGTCGGCCAGCCCGTCGAGGTGCAGGGCCCCGGTCACCAGCTGCTCGAGGGACACGACGAGCAGCACGGCCACCGGCACCGGCAGCCCGGCCCACGCCACGAGCAGCAGGCCCGTCCCCACGAGAGCGCCGCCCAGCAGCGCCCCGACCACGGGGAACCAGACCGCCGCCCGGGCGAGGTCGGCGCCGTCACCACCGGCCTGCCGGACCGGCAGGCGGGTGAGGAGGGCGACGGCGTCGAGAAACCCGGTGCGCACGCGCTCAGACCGTCGGCCGGTCCTGGGGCAGGCCCAGGTCGGCGAAGCTGCCCATCTCGCGCAGCAGCGCGACCGTCGACCGGAGCACCGGCACGGCCAGCGCCGCCCCGGTGCCCTCGCCCAGCCGCATCCCCAGGCGCAGCACCGGTTCCAGGCCGAGCTCCTCCAGCTGGACCGCGTGCCCGGGCTCGGGCGACAGGTGCGCGGCCACCATCGCGTCGACCGACCGCGGGGCCAGCCGGGACGCCACCACCGCCCCGGCGGTGCTGATGAAGCCGTCGAGCAGCACCGGGACCCGGCGGGCCGCGGCGCCGAGGGCGACCCCGGCCAGGGCCGCGACCTCCAGCCCGCCCATCCGCGCCAGCACCGCCCAGGTGCCCTCGGCTCCCTCGTGCCGCCGCAGCACCGCGTCGACGGCCCGCACCTTGGCGGCGAGGACGTCGCCGCTCACCCCGGTGCCGGGTCCGGTGACCCGGGCCGGGTCCCGGCCCAGCAGGGCGGCGGTCAGCGCGCTCGCGGTGGTCGTGTTCCCGATGCCCATCTCGCCCAGGCCCACGAGGTCGACCCCGTCGTCGACGAGGTCGTCGGCCAGGGCGATGCCGTGCGCCACGGCCCGCTGGGCCTCCGCCAGGCTCATCGCCGGTCCGTCCAGGCTGCTGGCGGTGCCGGCCCGCACGCGGCGGTCGAGCACCTCGTTCTCCCCCGGCGCGGTCGCCGGCGGGTCGACGACACCGAGGTCGGCGACCACCAGCCGGACGCCGGCCTGGCGGGCGAGCACGCCCACGGCCGCGGTCCCGGCGGCGAACCCCTGGAGCATCAGGCCGGTGACCTCCTGGGGGTAGGCGCTGACCCCGCTGCGGGCGATCCCGTGGTCGGCGGCGCAGACCACGATCGCGGGCCGGTCGACGTGCGGCTGCGCCGTGCCCTGGATGCCGGCGAGCCGGGCGGCCAGCCGCTCGAGCTCGCCGAGGCTGCGCAGCGGCTTGACCTTGCCGTCCATCGCCCCGGCCGCGGCGGCCGCGGCCTCGGCGTCCACCGGGCGGACGGCGGCCACCGTGCGCTCGACGACCGCGAGCGCCTCCGGGTCGGACGGGCCGGTCACGTGGTCCTCCCGGTGCGGGCGGGACGTGGGGTGGTCGTTCATGTCCCCTCCACGGGGTCGAGGGTCAGGGTGCGGCCGGCGACGACGAGCTGGGCGAGGTCGGCATACCCCGCGACGGTGGCGTTGACCCGGCCCAGCCGGTCGCGGTAGTCCCGCGGGAGCGGGTGCATGGGGACGATGCCGGAGCCGACCTCGTTGGTCACGACCAGCACGGTCCCGGGGCATGCCGCGCCCCACCGGCCGAGGGCGTGCGCCTGCTCCAGGGTGGTGGCCTCGTCGTCGCCGCGGGCCATGAGGTTGGCGACCCACAGGGAGAGGCAGTCGACGACCATGGTCGGGCAGGGGTCGGTTCCGGGACCGGCGACCTCTCGGAGGGCGGTCACCAGCTCGGTCGGCTCCTCGACCGTGCGCCACCCCGCGGGGCGCTCGGCCCGGTGGCGGGCGATCCGGTCGGCCATCTCGACGTCCCCGTCGTCGGCCTGCCCGGTGGCGACGAGCACGACGGGTCCCCCGACGGCCTGCGCCCGGCGGACGGCGATCGACGACTTGCCGCTGCGGGCGCCGCCGGTGAGGAAGGTCATCGGCACGTGCGGCAACCTACCGCGACCTGTGGACGAGGCGGCCTGTTCCGTCGGCGGGTCGGCGTACCGTGCTCGACGTGCACCGGCCGGAGGGTCCGGGGCCCGCGCCGGGGGAGGGCGTGAGGGCGAGCGGTGCACGGGGAGGGAGCTGGCATGGAGATCACCTCTGCCATGGAGGCGTTCCTGGAGCAGGAGCGACGTGCGATCACCGAGAACATCCGCCGTACGGGCGTGCACCTGACCTACGTGGCCGTCGCGGCGGCCGAGGGGGACGAGCCGGCCTGTGCGTGCTGCCGGGCGCTCGGCACCGGCCCCGAGGAGGCCGAGGACGCGCAGGACGCGTCCGCGACCTGTTCGTGGCGGCCGGGGGCGATCCGGCCCTCCTGCCCCCGCGGGTGGGCGTCCCGTTCTGCTACACGACCGGCCTGTTCGGTGCCGGCCACGCCGAGCTCGTCGTGCTGGGTCTTCCACCTCGAGAGGCGTCCGCCGTGCTGAACGGCGCGGCGCAGCGCGTCCTGGAGCGTGGCTCGGACCTGGCCCCGGGAGAGCAGCTGGACGTCGCCGGGCGGACGGTCCGGGTGGAGGAGCTGCCGATGTCCGGCATGGTCCTGCTCGCCGCGCACGACTACTACGACCGCCCGCCGTGGGAGCCGATACCCGCGTCCCAGCTGACCTGGGCGGACGCGGCCGGGCGGTTCCCGGAGGACGAGGGCCACGATCCGGGCCGCTGGCGGCAGCCACCGGCGTCCGGGTGGCGCGCCTGAGCCGCCGCTGGCGGCGATCCGCTCCTACGGCGACGGTCACTGGTGTCGAGGTGTTGACCAACCTGGTCGACCAACCTAGTCTCAGACGATGGAGGTCGTGAAGGTGCAGCAGGCCAAGACCCACCTGTCGGCGCTGCTGGCGCGCGTGGAGGAGGGCGAGGAGGTCCTCATCGCCCGGGCGGACCGCGTGGTCGCCCGGCTCGTCCCCGTGACCCCCCGCCCCCGACGGCTGGGTTTCGGGTCCTACCGGCTCCCCGCCACCTTCTTCGACGAGCTCCCGGGGGAGGAGCTGGACGCCTGGGAGGGACGGTGAGCGGCAGCGCCCCCTTCCTGCTGGACACCCACGTCGTCGTCTGGGCGGTCCACGAGCCGGACCGGTTGTCCACCCACGCGCGAGCACTCATCACCGACGTCCGCCACGAGCTGCTCGTCTCGGCCGCGTCCGCCTGGGAGCTGGCGACGAAGTCACGGGTGGGCAAGCTGCCGGGCGGGGAGCTGCTCGTGGCGACCTTCGAGCAGCAGGTGGCGGCGCTCGGCGCCACGCTCGTCGACATCACCCCCCAGGACGCGATCCTGGCCGGGGGGTTCGCGTGGAGCCACCGTGACCCCTTCGACCGGATGCTGGCCGCTCAGGCGCTCACCCGGTCCGGGGTGCTGGTCACCGCCGACCCGGCCCTGACGGCGCTCGCCGCCGTCCCCACGGTGTGGTGAGCCTCACGAGATGGTCCGGGTCCGCTCGGTCCGCCGCTCCTCGAGCAGCACCGTGGCCGTAGACCCGGGAGAGGAGGGCGGGCTCGAGCACCTCGGCGGGCGTGCCCAGCGCGACCAGCTGACCACGGTCGAGCAGCGCCAGCCGGTCGGAGTAGCGCGCGGCGGAGTCCAGGTGGTGCATGGCCGCGACGACGGTGAGCCCGTCCTCGCGGCGGAGCTCGTCGACCAGCTCGAGCACCTCGACCTGGTGACCCAGGTCGAGGGCGCTGGTCGGCTCGTCGAGGAGCAGGACCGGGGACTGCTGGGCCAGGCGCGGGCGATGACCACCCGCTGGGCCTCCCCGCCGGAGAGGCGGCGGACCGACCGCCCCGCGAAGGAGGTCAGCCCGAGCCGGCGGAGCACGTCGGTGGCCACCTTGCGGTCGGTGGCCGACTCCGAGCGCAGCCAGCCCACGTGGGCGGTGCGGCCGAGCAGGACGTACTCGACGACGGTCATCCCCGGCGGCAGCTCGGGGTTCTGCGGCATGTGCGACAGGTCGGTGGGGCCCGGGGGCGACCCGGTGCCCAGCTCGACGGTGCCGGTGGAGGGGACCAGCCCGACCAGGGCCCGCAGCAGCGTGGACTTGCCCGAGCCGTTGGGCCCGATGAGCCCCAGCCACTCGCCGGCCCGCAGGTCCAGGTCGGTGCCGCCGAGCACCTCGGTGCCGTCGTAGACGACCCGCAGGTCACGCACCCGGAGGGCGTCGACCGGACGCAGGGGGACCGCCGTGGTGGTCGGGGGAAGGGCCGACGGCCGCGACACCGCGGTCGTGGGCGGGGACGTCGACGACGGAGGGTTCGCGGGGGTCATGGATCCTGCCTTCCGCGCCACAGGACGAAGGAGAAGAACGGGGCGCCGACGAAGGCCGTGATGACCCCGACGGGCAGCTCGGCCGGGGCGGCCAGGGTGCGGGCACCGACGTCGGCGATGGTGAGGAAGGCCGCGCCGACGAGGGCCGACAGCGGCACGAGGACGCGGTAGGAGTGGCCCACGAGCAGCCGGACCACGTGCGGGGTGACGAGCCCGACGAAGCCGATGAGCCCGCTGACCGACACGGCGGTCGCGGTGATGAGGGTGGCGGCCCCGACGACCACGAGCCGGGAGCGTGCGGGGCTCAGCCCCAGGGCCCGGGCCTCGTCGTCGCCGAGCCGCAGCACGTCGAGGTGCCGTGCGTGCAGCAGCAGCACCAGCCCGGCGAGGAGCACGTAGGGCAGCAGCAGCAGGACGGGGGACCAGCCGTGGGTGGCCAGCCGGCCGAACAGCCAGGACAGCACCTCCCGTGCCCTGGTCTGGTCCAACCGTTGCAGCGCGAAGGTCTGCGAGGCGGAGAACAGGGCCGCCATGGCCACCCCCGCGAGCAGGAGGGTGGCCGGGTCGCGGAAGGACCCGCGGGCCACCACGACGGACCCGGTCACGGCCAGCAGCGCCCCGACGAAGGCCGCCGCCGGCAGCGCGCCGACCGGCCCCCACGACAGGTCCAGGCCGAAGCCCAGCGCGAGCACGGCCCCCAGGCCGGCGCCGGCGGAGACGCCGAGCAGGTAGGGGTCGGCCAGCGGGTTGCGGAAGACCCCCTGGTAGCCGGCCCCGGCCACCGCCAGGGAGGCCCCCACCAGCGCGGCCAGCGCCGTGCGGGGCAGCCGGATCTGCCACAGGACGGCCTGCCGCTGGTCGGTCAGCGTCTGCTCCACCGACAGACCTGGAAGGGCTCCCACGAGCGAGCGCAGGACACCTTCGACCGACAGCCCCGCCGCGCCCTGGGTGACCGACACCAGCGCCGCGAGGGCCAGCAGGGCGACGGCCCCCAGGACGGCCGGCCAGGTCAGCCGGAACGCCCGGGCGGCCGCCTGGTCCAGGGGGTCGCCCGGGCGGTGTGCGGTCGTCGTGGCCACGGTCTCCTCGGACTCGTCGGGGTGCTGCGGATCGGGCTCAGCGTCCGGCGGGCACCGCGGCCGCCGCGGCGACCGCGTCGGCGAGCGTCTGCACGAGCTGCGGCAGGCGGGGCCCCCAGCGGGAGGCGATGTCGGCGTCCGCGACGACGATCGCGTCGTTGCGCACGGCGGTGACCTCCGACCAGCCGGGGCGCGCCGCGACGTCCTCGGGACCGTAGCCGATCTCGTCGGTGATGACGATGAGCTCGGGGTCGGCGGCCACGACCGCCTCCTCGGTCAGCTGGGGGTAGCCGCTGGCGTCGGTGTCCGCCTCGTCGGCGACGTTCTCGGCGCCAAGCTCGGCGTAGACCGAGCCGATGAAGCTGTTGCTGCTGGCCGCGAAGAAGGTGTCGTCCACCTCGTGGTAGACCCGCACGCCCGCGTCCTGGGGCGCGGAGGCATACGCCTCCTCCAGCTCCGCGCGCATCTGCGCGACCACGTCCGCGGTCTCGTCCACGTGCCCGGTGAGCAGGCCGTAGGCGGCGATGTCGTCGTAGCCGCTCTCCACGTCGTCCGGGCCGGTCGCCGTCGCCCTGCGGAGGCGTCGTCGTCGGTGCCGGTGGTGCAGCCGGCCAGCAGCAGCCCGAGGACGGCCGAGGCGGCCAGCACCCTGCGGGTGCGGTGGGCGCGGGCGGGCAGGGGGGCGTGGGGGGTATGCGGTGGGCGCGGGTCGGTCATCAGGTCCTTCTGTCGGTCGAGGTGGGGTTTCGCTCGAGCGACGGGGCCTGGGATCCAGCGGGCCGTCGTCCGAACCGGCCTGGGTCCTCGAGGGCGTGTGGTGCGGATCGCCGTGCAGTTTGACCGGACTCGGCTCCGTCAGCAGGTGCTGCGGGGCTCCACCGTTGCGGGACAGTGCCGGTTTGTCACCGGACTTCGTCTGCGCGACCTCGTCACCGCACCCCCGGGGCGACCGCCCCCCGGCCGGTGGATGCCCGCCGAGGGAGGTCGTCGGGCCCGGCGGAGGCCCCGCGGAGGCCCCGCGAGGGGTCGCTGGGGGGGGGGGGGGCTTCTGGGGCCGTTTTTCCGCTCCACGACGCGGATTCGGGCGTGTTGCTTGGCAATCCGGCCCGCCATCTGCCTACCGTGAGGCGACCCATCCATGCGATGAAAGGCTGTACCCATGAGCAAGAAGGTCATTGTCGAGGCCGTCGCCCGCGAGGCCGGCATGACGCAGGCTGCTGCCGACAAGGTCGTCAGCGCTGTCCTGGACGCCGTCTCCGCCGAGCTGGCCAAGGGCGAGAAGGTCTCGTTCCCCGGCTTCGGCACCTTCGAGGTCCGCGAGCGCGCCGCCCGTACCGGTCGCAACCCGCAGACGGGCGCGGAGATCCAGATCGCCGCGAGCAAGTCCGTCGGCTTCAAGCAGGGCTCCAAGCTCAAGGACCGCGTCAACGGCTGACGTCCCGCACACGTCGCGACGCCCGGTCCCCTGCCAGGGGCCGGGCGTCGTCGGTGTCGGGGACCATCCGGTCCGTCGTCCGGGATCCTCAGGGCCGTCGTCCAGGGACCGTCGGGCCGACCTGCCTCAGGCGAGCACCTCCTCCGTGGAGGTGGCCGCGATCCCGAACGCCTCCCCGACCGCTGCGTAGGTGAGTTGCCCGGCGTGGGTGTTGAGGCCGTGGGCCAGGGCGTCGTCGTCGCGCAGCGCCTGCGCCCACCCTTTCTCGGCGAGCTGCACCGCGTAGGGCAGGGTGGCGTTGGTCAGCGCCCAGGTGGAGGTGTGCGGCACCGAGCCGGGCATGTTGGCCACGCAGTAGAAGATCGACCCGTGCACCGGGAAGGTCGGGTCGGCGTGGGTCGTCGGACGGGACCCCTCGAAGCAGCCGCCCTGGTCGATCGCCACGTCCACCAGCACCGACCCCGGCTTCATGGACGCGACCATCTCGTCGGTGACCAGCTGGGGGGCGCGGGCGCCGGGCACCAGCACCGTGCCGATGATCATGTCGGCCTCGGGCACGAGCTCGGAGATGGTCAGGGTGTTGGACGCCAGCTGGCGCACCTGGTTGTCGAACCGCCAGAACAGGGTGCGCAGCTTGGCCAGGTCGGTGTCGAGGATGGTCACATCGGCCCCCATGCCGAGGGCGATGTTGGCGGCGTTCTGCCCCGCGACGCCGCCGCCGAGCACGAGGACCTTGGCGTTGGCCACGCCGCCGATGCCGCCCATGAGCACGCCCCGTCCCCCGTTGACCTTCATCATCGTGTGGGCACCGACCTGGGGCGCCAGGCAGCCGGCCACCTCGGACATCGGGTACAGCAGCGGCAGGCTGCGGTCCGGCAGCTGGACCGTCTCGTAGGCGATCGCGGTCGTGCCGGCCTCGAGCAGGCGTCGGGTCAGCGGCTCGTCGGCGGCCAGGTGCAGGAAGGTGAACAGGGTCAGGTCCTCGCGCAGGAAGCCGTACTCCTCCTCGACCGGCTCCTTGACCTTGAGCACCATCTCGCCTGCGGCCCAGGTGTCCTCGGCCCCGTCCACGAGGGTGGCCCCCTGGGCGACGTAGTCGTCGTCGGGGATCGACGAGCCCTCCCCGGCTCCCCGCTGGACGAGGACCTCGTGGCCGCGGCGCACCAGCTCGTGCACCCCGACCGGGGTGATGGCCACCCGGTACTCGTTGTTCTTGACCTCGGTCGGTCCCCGCTGGACGAGGACCTCGTGGCCGCGGCGCACCAGCTCGTGCACCCCGACCGGGGTGATGGCCACCCGGTACTCGTTGTTCTTGACCTCGGTCGGCACGGCGATCCTCATCCGGCCACTCTGGCAGGGATGGGCACCTCCGCGCAGGATCCTCGAGGGCGGGCGGCATACGCTGGCGCGGTGCCCGTCCGTCCCGACCCTCCGCAGCTGCGCACCTGGCGGCGGTTCGTGGCGGTCGGCGACTCCTTCACCGAGGGGCTGGCCGACGAGGACCCCTCACGGCCCGGGGAGCACCTGGGGTGGGCCGACCGGGTCGCCGCCGCGCTCGCGGCCCGGAACGCGCGGGCGGGTCTCGACCTGCGCTACGCCAACCTCGCGGTCCGCGGGCGACGGATCGACGCGGTCCTGGCCGAGCAGCTGCCCGCCGCGGTGGAGCTGCGGCCCGACCTGGTCAGCCTGTCGGCCGGCGGCAACGACGTGCTCCGTCCCCGGGTCTCCATCCCCGAGGTCATGGCCAGGCTCGAGGGGGCCGTGGAGCGGCTGCGGGCCGACGGGGCCGACGTGGTGCTCTTCACCTCGGCCAACGTCTCGTGGATCCCGGTGGTCAGCCGGATCACCCCGCGGCTCGTGGAGCACAACGCCCACCTGTGGGCCATCGGGCAGCGGACCGGGTCGTTCGTCGTCGACCTCTACACCCTGGGTGCCCTGCGCCATCCCCGGATGTACGCCGAGGACCGGATCCACCTCAGCACGGAGGGCCACCGGCTGGTGGCCGCGCAGGTGCTCTGGACGCTCGGGGTGCCCGTCGGGCAGCACGGCTGGGTCGACCCGCCGGCGGCGGTGCCGGCCCACGGGCGGCGCGAGGCGCTGCGCGGTCAGCGCGAGGCGCTGCGCGAGCACCGGGCGTGGGCGTCGCAGCACCTCGGCCCGTGGGTCGGGCGGCGGCTGCGCGGGCAGAGCTCCGGCGACGGCCGGACCGGCAAGCGTCCCGACCTGGCGCCCGTCGACCCGGCCGCCGAGGACCTCGACGGCGGGTGACCGCGCCGGGGCGCCGCGCACTCCCGCCGGAGGTCCGTGAAACACGCGGAGATCGGTGAACCCCCCGAACAGACGTGAGACCCCCCAAATATCTGGGTCCTCACGGCATCTTCGGGTGTCCGGCCCGGCTGACCCGCGCCGGGTGGTGCTTCGACCGCGGGCCCGGCCCGTGCCGACGCTCGCAGTCGCCGGCTGACGGACCCGGTCAGCGCCGGCCCCACTCCCAGGCCGGCGTGGTGAGCACCCCCTGGCCCTCCACCCGGGTCTCGCCGAGGTCCTTGGCCAGCTCGACCAGCCGCAGCGGCGGCACCTCCCCGGGCACGGGGTCCATGTCCCGCGGGTCCTCGCCGTCCACCGTCAGCGCACCGGCCAGCTCCTCGACGAGGGCCTCGGAGTGGGTCACCACGACCACCTGGGTCCGACGGGAGGCGGTGGCGACCAGTCGTGCCAGGGCCGGCAGGAGGGAGGGGTGCAGGCTCGTCTCCGGCTCGTTGAGCGCCATGAGGCGGGGCGGCACCGGCGTCAGCAGGGCGGCCAACCACAGCAGGTAGCGCAGCGTGCCGTCGGACAGTTCGGCGGTGCGCAGCGGCCGCAGCATGCCCGGCTGGTGCAGCCGGACGTCGAACAGGCCGTCCTGGGCGGCGACCTCGAGCCGGGCCCCGTCGAAGGCGTCCGCGACCGCGTCGTCGAGGGCCGCCCGGCCGTCCTCGGCGATGGTCTGCAGGGCGGCCGCCAGGTCGGCGCCGTCGTCGGCGAGCGCCCAGGTGCGGGTGCCGACCTGCGGCTGCCGGGCAGGGCTGGCGGCGTCGACGCGGAAGCCGTCGTAGAACCGCCAGGAGCGCAGCTGCTCCCGCACCGCCCACAGCTCGGGCGCGGCGACCGGGTCGACGACCTCGGTGAGCATGCTCGACCACGCCTGCACGCTGACCGGTGCCTGAACCCAGCTGCCGCTGTCGTCGCGGACCTCGACCCGGTGGTGCCGCCGTCGGGCCAGCAGGGTGGAGGGGCGCATCACCGGCCCGGTCCACACCGCCTCCCGCTTCACCTCCGGGTCCCGGTCGAAGGCCGACCCGCCCTGCACCGGGATGCCGAGGTCGACCAGGTAGGACAGCTCGTCGCCGCCGACCCCCAGCAGCAGGGAGATCCGGCCCTTGCGGACGGTGCCCTCCACGTCGTGGCCCCGGCGCGCGCCGCCGAGGGTCTCCGGGCCGGCCCACAGGGCCGAGCCCAGCCCGCCCTCGCGGGCCAGCGAGCCGACGACCCGTCCGTCACCGCAGTCGGCGAGCAGGCGCAGCGCCCGGTAGACGCTGGACTTGCCCGAGCCGTTGGCCCCGGTGACGACGGTCAGCCGGCCCAGCGGCAGGCGGACGTCGCGCAGGGAGCGGTAGCCGCTGATCGCCACGGTGCTGTACACGGGCCCCACGCTACGAGCAGCCTCCGACAGGTGGGGCGAACGACCTACTGCCGCTCGGCCCGGTCGAAGAGCAGCCAGTCGGCGATGATCGCCAGCCAGCGGTCCGAGGAGCCGCGCAGCTGGCGGAGGGCCTCGTCGACCTCGGGCACCTCGAGCCGGGCCAGCGCCTCGACCGCGACCAGGGCGACGTCCTTGTCGTCGTGCTCCACGGCGTGGACGAGGGCGTCCACGGCGGGGCGCGCGTCGGGGTCGCCGACGACCATGAGCACCTCGGCGGCGTGCCGTCGCTCCACCGGGTCGCCGGAACGCAACCGGTGCGCGAGGGCGTCCACGGCCGGGGCGCCCAGCTGCTCCAGGGCCCGGGTCAGCTCGTGCCGGCGGGCCTCGTCGGGGTCGCCGAGATGGGCCATCAGCGCCGGGACCGCCTCGGGGACGCCCGTGCGCCCCAGGGCCCACCAGGCCTTGGCGGCCACGGCCGGGTCGGGGTCGTCGGCCAGCGGGAGGATCCGGGCGACGGCGGTCGGGTCCTGGATCTTGCTCAGCGCGTGCAGCACCTGGACCCGGGAGGGCTCCTCGCCTTCCAGGGCGGCGAGCAGGTGGGGCAGGGCGGCGTCGGCCTGACGGACGACGGCCCAGGTCAGGGTCTCCCGCACACCGAGGTCCGGCTCGGAGACGAGGAGGGCGACCAGCTCGCCGGCGGTGTCCGGACCAGCGAGGGTGCCCAGCCGCAGCGCCGCCTCCTGCCGCACGTTGGGGTCCTCGTGCAGCGCAGCACGCAGCGCCCGCCGCAGGTCGTCGGTCCGGTCCTCCACCTGCCGCAGGCTACCCGCCGATGGCTAGGGAAGCGCTGATCATTTCGCGGTGCCGGGGTGGCGTGCGGGGCTGGTGGGCGGTTGGCCGGGATGATGTTGGTGTGGTCGACGAGCAGCCCAGC
>NZ_MKKA01000061.1 GCF_001942405.1 Ornithinimicrobium sp. CNJ-824 | reverse complement strand
TGGGCCGTCGGCGTTGGCGTCGCAGGAGCTGGTGCACGGGCTGGGGCTGGCGACGGTGGGGCTGGACCGGGCCGGGGTGGGGTCCGACGGGGTGGTGGGGGTGTTCGACCCGGCGCTGGTGGAGGGCCTGGAGGCGGCCGGCCGGGTCCGTGCCCGGGTCGACGCGCTCGTGGTGACGCTGGCGCTGGAGGCGGACCGGCGAGGACTGCCGGAGGCGGTGGGGATGGGCCTGGTGGACTGGGTGCGGGTGCGCTGCCCGTGGCTGTCGACCGGCGAGGCGGCCCAGCTGCGGGCGGTCGTGGCCGCGGCCGGGCAGCACTGGGGAGCCCCGGTCGTGGCGGCCGTGGTGGACGGACGCACGGGCCTGGCCCGGGCGGGCCGGGTGGCGGGCACGTTGTCGCGGGTGACCCCGGGGCTGGACCCGGACCAGGCGGAGGCCTACGCCGGGATCGCGGTCGAGGCGGCGTGCGACCCCGGGATCGGGGACCGGGACCTGGGGCGGGTGTGCCAGAAGCTGCTGGTGGACCTGCTGGAGGAGGCTCCCCGGGAGGCCGAGCAGGCGACCGCGGAGGGGTTGCGCTGCGTGTCCCGGCGGCGGGTGGGCCCGGGCCTGGTGCGCTACACCCTGGACGCCCCGGACTCCGACGCCGCCCTGATCGACGGGGTGCTGGACGGTCCGCTGGCCGCGCCCGACCCCGCCCGTGACGACGGTGCCGGCGACCACGGTGCCGGGCACGAGGGCCAGGATGACCGGGACGGCCGGTCGGTGGGCCAGCGTCGCTACGACGCGGTGCTGACGGTGATCTCGCGGGGGCTGGCCCATCCGGGGGCGCCGCCCTCGTCGGCCCGGGCCTCGGTGATTCTGACGGTGGCCGCGGACCCGGACACCGGTCGGCCGCGCGGTGCGGCGTTTCCGCAGGTCGGGGATGCCGCGTTGGACGCGGGCCAGGCGGGCCGGTTCGCCTGCCTGGGCGACGTCACCCCGCTGGTGCTGGGTGAGGCGGGGGAGCCGTTGCGGCTGGGCCGGACGGTGCGGCTGGCCACGCCGGGGCAGTTCAAGGCGCTGCTCGTGCGGGACCGCACGTGCACCTTCCCGGGGTGCTCGGTGCCGGGGTCCTGGTGCGAGGCGCACCACGTGGTCTGGTGGTGCCGTGGCGGGGGCACCGACATCGAGCTGCTGGTCCTGCTCTGCGGGCGGCACCACAAGAAGGTGCACGACAAGGACCTCATGGCCACCGTCACCGGTGGCACCACGATCTGGCACGTCTGACGACCCCGCCCCGCACCCGGCCAGCACCGGCCGGGCCACCAGCATGCGCCCGGCCGCTGCTAGTCGGCCGGTCCGCCCTGCTGGTCCTCGGCGTCGACGTCGGAGCCCTCCGTGACGGTGGCGTCCTCGCCCGCGGAGTCCCCTCGTGCGGTCGCCCGGTCCAGCGTCTCCTGGGCGGAGTCCAGCTTGGCCTGGCAGTGGGCGGCCAGCTCCTCGCCCCGCTCCCACAGGAGCATCGACTCCTCCAGCGGCACCTGGCCGGACTCGATCCGGGAGACGAGCGCGACCAGCTCGTCCCGGGCCTGCTCGTAGGTCAGCTGGTCCACGGGGGTGGGCTCGGGCGCGGGGGTGTCGGTCGAAGTCACCGCTCCACCCTACGACCGCCGCGCTGCCGCACCCCTGCGACCGCCTCGCTGCGGCTTGGATCGTCTCCGACCGGTCGGCGTGGGCCGACGGGGACGGTCAGCCCGCGACCGGTCGCACGGCGAAGTCACCCCGGGCCACGGTGACGCGAAGCAGCTCGTCGGCCTCCACCTCCGCCCGGTCGCGCACGATGCCGCCGTCCGCGTGCCGGACCACGGCGTACCCCCGTTCCAGGGTGTGCTGGGGGGAGACGGCGCGCAGGTGCCGCAGCAGCTGGCCCGCGCGGTCGTGCTCGCGGGCGAGCCGGTCGGCCAGCCGTCCCCGCCCCCGGGCGCGCAGGTCCTCCACCTCGGCGCGGTGGCGGGCGACGATCGCGGCCCGGTCGGCCATGACCGGCCGGCTCATGACGGAGGTGATCCGTTCGCGCTCGCGGGTGATGCGGGTGGTCAGCGCCCGCCGGGACCGGGCGCGCACGGTGGTCAGGCCCCGCAGCTCGTCGGCCACGTCGGGCACCACGGCCGCCGCGGCGTGCGTGGGGGTCGAGGCGCGCAGGTCCGCGACGAAGTCCACGATCGGGGTGTCGCTCTCGTGGCCGATGGCGGAGACGACCGGGGTGCGGGCGGCCGCGACCGCACGCACGAGGGTCTCATTGCTGAACGGCAGCAGGTCCTCGAACGACCCTCCGCCCCGGGCCACCACGATGACGTCGACCTGCGCCAGCTCGTCCAGCTCGCGCACGGCGGCACACACCTCGGTGACCGTCGTGGCTCCCTGCACGGCGACCTGGCGGATCTCGAACCGGGCGGCCGGCCACCGCCGCCGCACCCCGGCCAGCACGTCGCGCTCCGCGGCCGTGTTGCGGCCGACGACCAGCCCGATCGTGCGGGGCAGGAAAGGGAGGGGGCGCTTGCGACCCGGCTCGAACAGGCCCTCGCTGCGCAGCAGCTGCTTGAGGTGCTCCAGCCGGGCCAGCAGCTCACCGACCCCGACGTGCCGCATCTGCCGGGCGTCCATGGTCAGCGTGCCCCGCTTGGTCCAGAACGAGGGCTTGAGGTGCACCACGACCCGGGCGCCCTCCTGCGGAGGCGCGGGCATGGCCGCGAGCGCACCCACCGAGATCGACACCGACAACGACATGTCCACATCCGTGTCCCGGAGCGTGAAGTAGGCCCGCGACATCCCCGGCCGGTGGTTCAGCTGGACGATCTGCCCCTCGACCCACAACGGCGACATCCGGTCCACGTAGTCGCTGATCTTCATCGACAGCGTGCGCACCGGCCAGGGCTGCTCGGCGGTGGTGTCCCTGGCGGTGGGGGGCAGCGACGTCGGTGGGGTCACGCCCATAGCCTAGGTCGGTGCACCCACGCCCCCTGCTCGTCCTCGTCCACGGGTCCCGGTTCTCCCGGCACCAGTGGGACGGGTATGCCGCGCAGCTCCCCTCCGCGGACGTGGTCGCCGTCGACCTCCCCGGGCACGGGCAGCGGGCGGGTGCGCCGTTCACGGTCGAGGCCGCCCTCGACGTCGTCGACGCGGCCGTCCGCGCGGCGGCCGACGGTCGCCCGGTGGTGCTGGCGGGGCACAGCCTGGGCGGCTATCTCGCCTCCCTGTACGCGGCCGAGCACCCCGGCACCTGTCGGGCCTGGTGCTCCTGGGCGCCACCGGCGACCCCGCCGGCCGGCTGACCGGGGTGTACACGGCTTCGCCAAGCTGCTGCCGCGGGTCGGGTACGACCGGATGGCCCGGCTCGCGAACGCGGTGATCCGCGCACTGGGGGCGCGACCGGAGGACCTGCCCGACGCCGCGGCATACCCCGTGCTCGCCGACGCCTGGGACGCGGTCGTGCGACGGTGCGGACCGCACCTGCTGACCAGGGTGGACTGCCCGGTGACGATCGCCAACGGGCGGTGGGACCAGATGCGGATCCACGCCGGGCGGTTCGCCCGCGCGGCGCCGCGCGCCCGGGTCGTGGTGGTCGAGGGCGCCAGCCACCTCTTCCCCCTGACCCACCGGGCGGCGACGGTGGAGGTGCTGCGCGAGGCCCTCCGCGAGGCCGCTCCCAGGTCGTGACCAGAGCGCGCACGTAGGATGGTCCGGTGACTGCCACACCTTCGACCCGCCCGACCGACGTGACCGTCCCCGAGTCCGCCGGAGAGCAGCGACGCGTCCTGCTGGCCGCTCCGCGCGGCTACTGCGCCGGCGTGGACCGGGCCGTGGTCACGGTGGAGAAGGCCCTCGAGCTCTACGGCCCGCCCGTGTACGTGCGCAAGGAGATCGTGCACAACAAGCACGTCGTGCGCACCCTGGAGAAGCGGGGCGCGATCTTCGTCGAGGAGACCGACGAGGTGCCCGAGGGTGCCCGGGTGATCTTCTCCGCCCACGGAGTCAGCCCGGCCGTGCACGCCGAGGCGCGTGCGCTGTCGCTGCGGACCATCGACGCCACCTGCCCCCTGGTCACCAAGGTGCACCGCGAGGCCATCCGGTTCGCCGGCGAGGACTACACGATCCTCCTCGTCGGGCACACCGGCCACGAGGAGGTGGAGGGCACCGCGGGGGAGGCCCCGGAGAACACCATCGTCGTGGAGAACCCCGAGCACGCCGCCGTGGTGGAGGTGCCGAACCCGGAGAAGCTCGCCTGGCTCTCGCAGACCACCCTGTCGGTCGACGAGACCATGCAGACCGTGGCCATCCTGCGGGAGCGCTTCCCGCACCTGCAGGACCCCCCGAGCGACGACATCTGCTACGCCACGCAGAACCGCCAGGTCGCGGTGAAGCAGATGGCCGCCGAGTGCGACCTCATGATCGTCGTCGGCTCGCAGAACAGCTCCAACTCCAAGCGGCTCGTCGAGGTGGCCCTGGAGCACGGGTCGCGCGACGGCCACCTGGTCGACTACGCCGACGAGATCGACGAGGCCTGGCTCGACGGCGTCTCGACCGTGGGGGTCACCAGCGGCGCGAGCGTCCCGGAGGTGCTCGTGCGCGACGTGCTCGACTGGCTCGCCGAACGCGGGTACGCCGACGTCAGCGCGGTCACCGCCGCCGAGGAGTCGCTGCTGTTCGCCCTGCCGACCGAGCTGCGCCGCGACCTCAAGGCGGCCGGCCAGGAGGCGGCCAAGGTCAAGCACGACCCGAGCAGCATCCCCAGCGGCCGGGGGACCGAGCTGCGCTGAGGGGGCCGAGGCCCTGCGGTCAGGCGCTGCGGGCGCGAATGCCCTCGGGTCAGGCGCTGCGGCCGGTCGAGCTGGTGCCGCCGGGGCTGTGCTCCTCCTCGTCGAGGACATCCCGCGAGGGCGTGAGCTCGTCCAGCTCGGCGGCCAGCAGCTCGGGGCTGGTCAGCGGCCGCGGTGCCGTCGTCACCGGCTGAAGGACGGGCGGCGCCCCCTCGGCGAGATCGAGCTCGTGCATGCGGCGGGCCGTGACCATGACCCGCGTCTCCAGGGTGCCGACCAGCTGGTTGTAGGTCTCCACGGACCGACGCAGGGCCGCGCCCATCGCGGCCGCGTGCCGGCCCAGCGTCGAGAGCCGACGGTGCAGGTCGGCGCCCAGCTGCAGCAGCTCACGGGCATGGGTGGTCAGCGCGTCCTGCTGCCAGGCCAGGGCGGTGGCCCGCAGCATGGCGAGCAGGGTGCCCGGTGAGGCGAGCACGACGCGCTGGCCCTGGGCGTGGTCGTAGAGGTCCGGCGCGGCGCGCAGGGCGGCGGCCAGCACCGCGTCGCTGGGGACGAAGCAGATGACGAGCTCGGGAGAGTGGTCGAACGCGCTCCAGTAGTCCTTGCCCGCCAGCTGGTCGACGTGGCGGCGCAGGGCACGGGCGTGCTCCGCCAGCTGCCGGTCCGCCTCGTCGGGTCGACCCCGTCCCCCTGGGCCCGGAGAAAGGCGCCCAGCGGAGCCTTGCTGTCGATGACGAGGTTCTTGCCGCCCGGAAGGTGGACCACGACGTCCGGGCGGACTCGGACGTCGTGGCGGGTCGTGGCCGAGACCTGCTCGTCGAAGTCGCACCGGGCCAGCATCCCGGCGTGCTCCAGCACGCGCCGCAGCTGGACCTCGCCCCACGTGCCCCTGACGGCGGAGGACGACAGCGCCCCGGAGAGCGCGCTGGTCTGCTCGTGCAGGGCACGGGTCTGGTGGGCCACCTGCGCCAGGTGCTCCCCGACCTGCCCGTAGTGCTCGACCCGGTCGCGCTCCAGCGTGCGCACCTGCGCCTCGACCCGGTCCAGCGACGCGCGCAGCGGGCCCAGCTCGGCCGCCGCCTCGCGGTCTTCCTCGACCGCCCTGGTCAGGATGCCGACCCGGTCGCGCAGCCCGTCCCGCTCGGCCTCGAGGCGGGCACGGTCCGGAGCCCCGGCCGCGAGCCCCAGGGTGCGCCCCAGGG
Source organism: Ornithinimicrobium sp. CNJ-824 (assembly GCF_001942405.1). Lineage (GTDB taxonomy): Bacteria > Actinomycetota > Actinomycetes > Actinomycetales > Dermatophilaceae > Ornithinicoccus > Ornithinicoccus kibberensis. The sequence continues at coordinate 126,297 of NZ_MKKA01000061.1, read as the reverse complement.
CCAGTCCCAGGCCCAGAGCACCCAGGGCGAGGAGGAGCATGTGCCACCACTGCGGTTCCATGACGTGCACTGTGCCAGCAGGGTCGGACAGACCCGCCCGTGGCTCCTGTCCGCTCCGCGTCCCTCGTCGCGGACATCCGCAAGCTGGTCGATGACGACGACGTGCTGTCGCAGGCCGGGGGCCCACCTTGCCCGCCGGGTCGAGGAGGCGGTGGCCGGGACGCGTGGTGACGGGAGCCGCTCCGTCGGCGGCTAGACTGCTGACCCCGTGGCACTCACCATCGGAATCGTCGGCCTGCCCAACGTCGGCAAGTCGACCCTCTTCAACGCGCTGACCAAGAACTCCGTGCTCGCGGCGAACTACCCGTTCGCCACCATCGAGCCCAACGTGGGGGTGGTGCCGCTCAAGGACGACCGGCTGGCGCGGCTCGCGCAGATCCACGGCAGCGCCCGGATCCTGCCGGCCACGGTCAGCTTCGTGGACATCGCCGGGATCGTCCGCGGGGCCAGCGAGGGGGAGGGGCTGGGCAACAAGTTCCTGGCCAACATCCGCGAGGCGGACGCGATCTGCCAGGTGGTGCGGGCCTTCCGCGACGACGACGTCGTGCACGTCGACGGCAGGATCTCCCCGCGCGACGACATCGAGACCATCAACACCGAGCTGGTCCTGGCCGACCTGCAGACCCTGGAGAACGCGGTCCCGCGGCTTGAGAAGGAGGTCAAGGGCAAGCGCACGGACAAGGAGGTCCTCGACACCGCGCTGGCGGCCCGCACGGTGCTGGAGCGGGGGGACACCCTCTTCGCCGCCGGCCCGTCGGCCGGGGTCGACATGGAGCTGGCCCGCCAGCTGGGGCTGCTGACGACCAAGCCGTTCCTCTACGTCTTCAACCTCGACGAGGACGGCCTCACCGACGAGGCGCTGCACGAGGAGCTGGCCGCCCTCGTCGCCCCGGCCGAGGCGATCTACCTCAACGCCAAGCTCGAGGCCGACCTGGCCGAGCTCGACGACGAGGAGGCGCGCGAGCTGCTGGAGTCCGTCGGCGTGGACGAGCCCGGCCTCGACCAGCTCGCCCGGGTGGGCTTCGCCAACCTGGGCCTGCAGACCTACCTGACCGCCGGACCCAAGGAGACGCGGGCCTGGACGATCCGCAAGGGCTGGACCGCGCCCCAGGCCGCCGGCGTCATCCACACCGACTTCGAGCGCGGCTTCATCAAGGCCGAGGTCGTCTCCTTCGACGACCTCGACGCGGCCGGCTCGATGGCCAGGGCCAAGGAGGCCGGCCGGGTGCGGATCGAGGGCAAGGACTACGTCATGGCCGACGGCGACGTCGTGGAGTTCCGCTTCAACGTGTAGGCGGCAGCTCCTCGTCCAGGCCCGGGTCGTCCCACGCCCAGGGCGGGTCGGAGGGTCCGTGGTCCACCCAGGGGGGCCAGGGGTCGTCGTAGGGCTCCGGGCCCTGCGCGTCCCGGACGAGCAGGTCTCCCACCCGTCGGGCCAGGGCCGTGGTGAGACCCTCCGCGCGGACCGCGTCCAGCACCTTCCTGCGCACGTCCGCACCTCCCCTCGGTTCGAGCACGAGCACCTCGCGATCGCCAGCAGCTCCTCGGGCTGCAGGCCGGCCAGGCCCCGCCGCACGTAGACCGGGTGCTCCACGGGTCGCGGGGGCCGGGACGCCCGCATCGCTGCGTCCCAGTCGTAGTCGGGGTCCTGCTGGAGCAGCTCACGGAGCCGGGGGAGCGCGCGGTCCCGGGGCAGCCCCCGTTCCTCCACCGGGAGCATCCTGCGCGCCCGGTCCAGGACGGCGACGACCGAGCGTCCCAGCTCATCCGACAGGCTCGTCAGGTCCGTCCCGCGGCGGCACCCGTCCAGCAGCGCCTCGTAGTCGGCGTCGGTCCACGGCTGCCCGGTCCGGGCGCGCCCCGGGGAGGCGGTGCCCTCCGAGGACGGGACGAGGCGCAGGCTCATGACATCCTCCGGTCCGGGCGTGCCGCCCGGCGTCCCGGCAGCCGCCCCACCACCCGCGGGCCTGCTGGTGCGGTCTTCCCCTCCATCGACAGCGTCCTCCCTCGTCGCGTGCGCAGGCACCCACCGTGGCACGTCGGCGCCCGGCGGACGGTCCGTCGTCCACAGGCAGGACGGTCGACCCCCAGATCCGCGCGCGTCCCGGGGCGGCTGCTCAAGGATGCGCGAGCTCGTCGTCGACGTGGACCGGGAGCGAGACCCGCAGCCCGGCCAGGGTCATCAGCACGCCCGACCCCATGAGCAGGACGAGCACGAGGGTCCAGCCTCCGGTGGCCTCGTGGATCAGGCCCACGGCCAGCGGTCCGGTCGCCGCGAGGGCGTAGCCCACCGGCTGCACGAAGCCGGACAGTCGGGCGGTCACCTGGGGGCTGCGGGAGCGCGCGGTCAGCAGGGCGATCGCCGTCGGGAAGGCGAAGCCGGACAGCCCCAGGGAGACGGCCCAGAGCCAGGGCACGGTGCCCGGGGCCAGGAGCATCCCGGCCCAGCCGGAGATCTGCAGGACGCCGAAGGCCACCATCCACGGGGCCAGGGTGGCCGAACGCGCGATCACCGTGGGCATCGTCAGGCCTCCGACGATGCCGAGGGCGGTCAGCAGCGACATCAGCAGCCCGGCGCTGGTGGCGCTCAGCCCCGCGTCGCGGTACATCTGCGGGAGCCAGCCGAACTGGACGTAGGCGTTCATCGACTGGATGCCGAAGAGCGCCGTCAGGGCGACGGCGGTGGGGGAGGAGGAGATCCGTCCCACCGAGGGACGGGGCGGGACCCGGCCCAGGCGGAGGGTATGCCGTTCCCCCGCCGCGAGCAGCGCCCAGGGCACGAGGGCGGCGACGGCGAGCACGCCCCATACCCCCAGCCCGGCCCGCCACCCGGCGCCGGTGGTCCCGCCCACCGGGGCGGCCAGGGCCGCCCCCAGGGCCCCGCCGAGCGTGAGCCCGGTGCTGTAGAAGGTCATCAGCCGGACGCCGCCGTCGCCGGAGTGGCGCTTGATCCACGCGGGGACGAGGACGTTGCCGACCGCCATCCCGCCGAGGGCGACCGTCGAGGCGAGCAGGAACACCCAGGCCGAGCCGGTGAACGCCCGGGCGCCGAGGCCGAACGCCACCGGGGCGACGCCTCCGGCCACGACCGCGCTCAGTCCGAACCGGCGGGCGAGGGTGACCGCGAGGGCCCCGACGGCGCCGAAGCACAGGCCCGGCAGCGCGGTGAGCACGCCGGCCGCGGCCTGGCTCATGCCCAGGTCGTCGGTGAGCTCGGCCAGGACGGGCCCGACCGAGGAGGCCCCGGGCCGCAGGTTGACCGAGACGAGCACGACCGCGGCGAGGATCAGCCCGGCGCCGACGTGGCTCCTGGCGGGCCGGGGGCGGCCGCCCGGCAGCTGCGCGGTCACGGGGGACCGCCGGGCGAGATTGCTAGCCTGGGGGTCGAGCCCGACCGGCTCCCGGACGAGGGTGGTCGTACCCGGAGTGCGACAAGACGACCACGTGGAGGGTTCATGTCCTGGTTCGTCCTTGTCGTCTCCGGCCTGTTCGAGGCGGTGTGGGCCACGGCCCTGGGCCGCATGGACGGCCTGCGGCCCGGGCCGATCGTCGTGTTCGTCGTGGCCCTGGTCGTCTCGATGGGTGGTCTGGGCTGGGCCATGCGTGACCTGCCCACCGGCACGGCCTACGCCGTCTGGGTCGCGGTGGGCGCCAGCGCCACGGTGGCCTGGGCGATGGTCACCGGGGCCGAGCCGTTCACGCTCGCCCGGGTCCTGCTCATCGCCGGGATCATCGGGTGCGTGATCGGGCTGAAGCTGCTGCCGCAGGAGTAGCGGCCGCGGGGCCCGGGCCAGGGCCCGGGCCCTTCGACCTCAGCCGCGCAGCCCGTCGATGACGGCGTTGAGGGTGGCCGACGGGCGCATCGCCGCGAAGGCCTTGTCCTCGTCGGGGTGGTAGTAGCCGCCCAGGTCGACGGGGGAGCCCTGCACGTCGAGCAGCTCGGCGGCGATCTCCTGCTCCTTGGCGGACAGCTCCTCGGCCACCGGCACGAACCGCTGGGCGAGCTCGGCGTCCTCGTCCTGGGCCGCCAACGCCTGCGCCCAGTAGAGGGCGAGGTAGAAGTGGCTGCCGCGGTTGTCGATCTGCCCCAGCCGGCGGGCGGGCGAGCGGTCCTCGGTCAGCACCTTCTCGGTGGCCGCGTCGAGGGCGTTCCCCAGCACGCGTGCCCGGGGGTTGTCGTCCCGGTCGGCCAGGTGCCGCAGCGACTCCGCGATCGCGAGGAACTCGCCCAGGCTGTCCCACCGCAGGTAGTTCTCGCTCTGCAGCTGCTGGACGTGCTTGGGGGCCGAGCCCCCGGCGCCGGTCTCGAACAGGCCGCCGCCGTTCATGAGCGGGACGACCGAGAGCATCTTGGCGCTCGTGCCCACCTCGAGGATCGGGAACAGGTCGGTGTTGTAGTCGCGCAGCACGTTGCCGGTGACCGAGATGGTGTTCTGGCCGGCGCGCAGCCGCTCGACGGACAGCTTGGTGGCCTCCACGGGGGACAGGATGCGGATGTCCAGCCCGTCGGTGTCGTGCTCCTGCAGGTACTCGGTGACCTTGGCGATGAGGTTGGCGTCGTGGGCGCGTGCCTCGTCCAGCCAGAAGACGGCCGGGTCGCCCGTGGCCCGCGCGCGGGAGACGGCGAGCTTGACCCAGTCGCGGATCGGCTCGTCCTGGGTCTGGCAGGCGCGCCAGATGTCGCCGGCGGCCACGGCGTGCTCCATCAGCACGGTGCCCGAGCCGTCCACGACCCGGACGGTGCCGGGGGCGGCGATCTCGAAGGTCTTGTCGTGCGAGCCGTACTCCTCGGCCTTCTTGGCCATCAGCCCGACGTTGGGGACCGACCCCATCGTCGTCGGGTCGAACGCGCCGTTGGCCTGGCAGTCCTCGATGACGGCCTGGTAGACGCCGGCGTAGGAGGAGTCGGGGATGACCGCGAGCGTGTCGTCCTCCTCGCCCTGCGGGCCCCAGAGCTTGCCGCCGTTGCGGATCATGGCGGGCATGGAGGCGTCGATGATGACGTCGCTGGGCACGTGCAGGTTGGTGATGCCCTTGTCGCTGTTGACCATCGACAGGCGCGGGAGCCGGTCCAGCCGCTCCTGCACCGCGGCCCGCACCTCGGGGGCCTGCTCGCCCAGGGCGTCCAGCCCGGCCAGGATGCCGCCGAGCCCGTCCTTGGCGGCCAGCCCGGCCGCGGCCAGCGCCTCCCCGTAGCGCTCGAAGACGTCGGTGAAGAAGGTCTCGACGGCGTGCCCGAAGATGATCGGGTCGGACACCTTCATCATGGTGGCCTTCAGGTGCAGCGAGAACAGGACGTCCTCGTCCGCCGCCGTGCGCACCTGCTCGGCCAGGAAGGTCCGCAGGGCCTGGACGTCCATGAACGTGGCGTCCACCACCTCCCCGGCGGTCACCGGCAGGGACTCCTTGAGGACCGTCTCGGTGCCGTCCTCGCCGACGTGCACGATCCGCAGCGTGTCCTCGGACTCCACCACGACCGACTTCTCGTTGGTGGCGAAGTCGTCCCCGCCCATGGTGGCCACCCGGGTCCGGGAGTCGCCACTCCACTCACCCATCGAGTGCGGGCGGGAGCGGGCGTAGTTCTTGACGGCGTCGGGCGCCCGGCGGTCCGAGTTGCCCTCGCGCAGGACCGGGTTGACGGCCGACCCCATGACCTTGGCGTAGCGGGCGCGCACCTCGCGCTCCTCGTCGGTCCGCGGCGACTCGGGGTAGTCGGGCAGGTCGTAGCCCTGGTCCTGGAGCTCGGCCACGGCGGCCTTGAGCTGGGGCACGGAGGCCGAGATGTTGGGCAGCTTGATGATGTTGGCCTCCGGCGTGGTCGCCAGGCGGCCCAGCTCGGCGAGGGCGTCGGGCTGGCGCTGCTCCTCGGTGAGCCGGTCCGGGAACTGGGCCAGGATGCGGCCGGCGAGGGAGATGTCGCGCGTCTCGACCTCGATGCCCGCGGCGCCCGCGAAGGCCTCGAGGATCGGCTTGAGCGAGTAGGTCGCCAGCAGGGGGGCCTCGTCGGTGCGCGTGTAGATGATCGTGGACATCGGCTGAGGGCCTCCTACGGGCGGGAACACGGGTGCTGTCGTCGGTACGAGGCTACTCGACGCGCGAGGGCCGGCACGCTGCCGGCCGGGAGGTGCCCTCCTGGGGACGGGAGGTGCTCGGTAGGGTGGAGGTGGTCGGCCCCGTCGTGGCGGTCGGCTCGACCGGGACCCGACGTCAGGGGACCCGGGTCCACGCACATGGAGGTGGTGGCGGTGTCGGAGCGAGGACGTCCGGTCGTGGTGGGTGCCGACGGGGGCGGCACGGACTCCGCGGCCGTGCGGTGGGCGGCCGGCCTGGCCCAGCGCCTGGGGCGTGAGCTCGTCGTCGTGCACGCCAGCGAGCCGGAGGCCCTGGCCGCGCGTGCGGCCGGGGCGGGGGCCCCGGACGTGACCGCCCTGCTCGAGGCGGAGGAGGAGCGGGCCGACCAGGTCCGTGAGGAAGCCGCCCGGCTGGGCGAGAGCGTGGGCGTCCCGGTCCGGCTCGACGTGCAGCGGGCCTCCCCCCTCCGGGCGTTGCTGGAGCACGAGGACGAGGCGTGCGCCATCGTCGTCGGCACCGGCCGCAAGGGGGTGCTGGAGGAGTTCGTCCTCGGCACCACCTCGATCGGGGTCGCGGCGCACGCCACCTGCCCCGTCGTCGTGATCAACCCCGAGGTCGACGTGGACGGCCTGGACCACGGGGTGATCGGGGTGGCCGTCGACGGCAGCGGCGACAGCCGTGCGGCGGCCCGGGTGGCGATGGACTACGCGGGCGGCACGGGGTCCAGGGTCGTGGCCATCACGACCTGGTACCTCGAGGTCGTCGACGGCTACGTCGTCACCGAGCCGGACAGTCCGGAGTGGCGCCAGGTCGAGGAGGAGCGGATGGCGATGCTGGAGGACACCTTCGCCGGGCTGCGCCGTTCCCACGCGCACGTGCCGCTCGAGCTGTCCGTCCGCCGGGGCCCGGTCCTCAGCACGCTCCTGGAGGCCAGCGAGGGGCTGGACCTCATGGTGATGGGAAGCAGGGGCATGGGCAGCGTCCGCGGTCGGCTCCTCGGCTCGGTCAGCCAGCGGCTCATGCGGACCGCGCAGGTGCCGGTCATGGTCGTCACCCGGCCGCAGGACCGCCGCCAGGGCTGAGATCGCCACGGCTGAGGCGGGACCTCCCGGTCAGCCCCGTTCGGCCAGGGCGTCGGCGGCCCGCTCGGCCAGCGTCGTCCCCGCACCCTCGTACAGCTGGACCACCACGTCCGCGCCCAGCTCCTCGTACTCGGCCACCTCGGTGTCGTACTGCGCCACGACCGCGACGATGCCGGTGTAGTCGCTCGCGGTCAGCTCCCGCAGGGCGAGCTTGCCGGCCCCGTGGAAGGGCATCGCCAGCACGACGATGTCCACCTGGCCGGTGGACTCCAGCCGGGCCCAGAAGTCGCCGTCGGCGGCGTCGGCCTCCACGATGGTGAACCCGTCGGCCCGCAGGTCCGCCACCCGGGTGGGCAGGTTCTCCACCCCCAGCACCTCCAGGCCGTAGTGGCGGGTCAGTTCGGCGTAGGCGGCCCGACCGACCCGGCCCATCCCCATGACCACGGCCCGGGCGGACCCGAAGGAGATGGGACGCTCGTGCGGATGGACCTCGTGCGGCGGGTGCATCGGCATGAGGCGGCGGGCCAGCCGCAGCCAGCCGTCGGACCGCGCGTTGAGGACCGTGGCCACGACGAAGCTGGCGGCCACGGCGATCGACATGACGACGAGCCAGTCCTCCTCGAGCATCCCGGAGGAGACCGCCACCGCCGTGACGATGAGGCCGAACTCGGAGAAGTTGCCGAGGAGCAGCCCGGCCTTGACCGAGGTGCGTCGTCGCAGCCGGTGCCGGTCCAGCAGCCACACGTAGAGCAGCACCTGCGCGGGAAGCAGGAGCAGGAGCGTCAGACCGAGCAGCACGGTGTGGCCGCTCGCGGTCCCGCCGAACCCGATGGAGATGAAGAAGCCGACGAGCAGCAGGTCCTTGAGTCCGAACAGGCGGTGCGACAGCTCGCTGGCCGCGGCGTCCCCGGCCAGCAGCATGCCCACCACCAGCGCCCCCAGGTCGCCCTTGAGGCCGACGGCGTCGAAGGCGGCGTACCCCGGACCCAGCGCCATCGCGAGGCCGAAGAGCGCCTGCATCTCGCCGGGCGGGACCAGCCGCCAGACCCGCCGCGCGACCCAGCCCAGGGGCCAGAGGCCCAGCAGGAGTGGCACGGCCCAGAGGCTGGGCAGGTCGCCCTCGGAGGCGGTCATGAAGATGACCGCGGCCAGGTCCTGCATGACGAGGATGCCGATGGCCACCCGCCCGTAGAAGGACTGCAGCTCGGCCTTGTCCTCGAGCACCTTGACGACGAAGACGGTCGAGGAGAAGGACAGCGCGAACGCGATGAGCGCCATCGTCCCGACGTCGGCGTCCCCGAGGAGGGGGAAGCCGAGCAGCGCGAGCAGCCAGAGGAACCCGGTGCCGACGGCCACGGACAGGGCCATGTGGCCGCCAGTGGTCACCCAGACCTCACGGCCCAGCAGGCTGCGCACGTCGAGCTTGAGACCGATGCCGAACAGCAGCAGGGTCACCCCGAGCTCGGCGATGAAGTCCAGGTAGGGCAGCTCGCGCACGCCGGCGCCCTCCAGCAGGAAGCCGGCCAGCAGGAAGCCGAGCAGGGCCGGGAGCTTGACCAGCGACATGACCAGGCCGGCGCCGAAGGTGGCGGCCAGGAAGAAGGCGATGTCGGTCACGGGCACCCCTTCCGGTCACGGCGCTGGCCGGGTCAGGACGATTCTCGCATCCCGCCCTCGTGCGGTTCCTGCCGGACGAGGCGGCCGAAGGCGTGGACCAGCCGGGCCCAGCTGCGGTGCAGCTCCGGGGTGCGCCGGGCGAGCTCGTCGAGGACCTGCTCCTCCTGCGGGGTCGTGCTCCGGCCGGAGGTCCAGCCGCGGACGGTCCCGGCCGTGACCTCGGGGTGGAACTGCACGCCCCAGGCGCGGGGGCCCAGCCGCAGGGCCTGGACAGCCCCGTCCGGGGACCGGGCCAGGACCGTCGAGGCGGTCGGGGTCCGGGTGACCACGTCGTCGTTCCAGTGCAGCACGGCCGGCACCGGGCCGAGGCCGCCCAGCAGCTCGTCGGCACGGCCCCCCGCGGTGAGCCCGAGCGGGTGCAGGGCGCGGGTCGGGCGCACGTGCCGGTGGACCTGTCCGCCGAGGGCGACCGCGCCCAGCTGGTGGCCCAGGCACACCCCGAGGAACGGCATACCCGCGGACACGGTCGTGGCGATCAACGCCCTGGTCGGGGTCAGCCACCGGTGCTCCGCGTCGTCCTGGGCCCCCATCCGGCCGCCGAGGACGACCAGGGCCACGTGGTCGACGAGGTGGGCGGGCACGGCGCGGCCCTCGTGGGCGGGGAGCACGTCGCACCGCAGCCCCACCTCGGCGAGCCAGGGCTCGATCATGGCGACCGGGCAGTCGTCCTCGTGCTGGACGACGAGAACCCTGGGACCTGGGGTCATGGGACTACTGCTGGACCTGCTCGGTCAGCTCCATCGGATCCACCCTGTCCTCCGGGTCGTGGGGGGCGGACCCCTCCCGGCCGGTCGCGGCCGGGTCCACGGTGTGCGGCTGCAGCTCGCCGGTGGCGATCTGCTCTGCCCAGTGGCAGGCGACCCGGTGCCCGGCGGGGGTGCCGGGAAGGTCGGGCACGCGCAGCACGGGGCGTTCGTCGTGGCAGCGGGTCTGCTGGCGCCACGGGCAACGGGTGTGGAAGCGGCAGCCGGAGGGCGGGTTGGCGGGGGAGGGCAGGTCCCCCACGAGCAGGATCTGCTCCCGGTCGTCCTCGACGGTCGGGTCCGGCACCGGCACGGCCGACAGCAGCGCCCGGGTGTAGGGGTGCAGGGGCTGGCCGTAGAGGTCGTCGGCGTCGGCCTCCTCGACGAGGGCACCGAGGTACATCACCCCGACCCGGTCGCTGATGTGGCGCACCACGGCCAGGTCGTGCGCGATGACCAGGTAGGTGAGGTTGAACTCCTCCTGCAGGTCGGCCAGCAGGTTGATGACCTGGGCCTGGACGGAGACGTCGAGCGCACTGACCGGTTCGTCGGCCACGATGAGCTGCGGGTCGACGGACAGGGCCCGGGCGATGCCCACGCGCTGGCGCTGGCCGCCGGAGAACTCGTGGGGGTACTTGCTCAGGGCGGTGCGCGGCAGACCGACCGCGGTGAGCAGGTCCTTGAGGCGTTGCCGGGCGTCCACGTCCTTGGTGAGGCCGTGCGCGCGCATGCCCTCCAGGAGCAGCTGCTCCACGGTCTGGCGGGGGTCGAGGCTGCCCAGCGGGTCCTGGAAGACCATCTGCATGTGCCGTCGCTGCCGGCGCAGCTCCTCGCCCTTGAGCGAGGCCAGGTCGGTCCCCTCGAACAGGACGTTGCCGGCGGTGAGGTCCTCCAGCCGGAGGATCGCCCGGCCCAGGGTCGACTTCCCGCAGCCCGACTCGCCGACCAGCCCGTAGGTCTCGCCCCGGCGGATCTGCAGGTCGACCCCGTCGACGGCGTAGACGTGGCCGACGGTTCGGTCGAAGATCACCCCGCTCTTGATGGGGAAGTGGACCTTGAGGTCGCGGACGTCGAGCAGGACGTCGGCGTCCGGGTCGGGGGTGCGACGGCCGGCCCCGGAGGGCGCCTCCTGGCGGCGGCCGGGCTCGGACGGCTGGGCGGCGGTGCTCATCGGTTGGTCTCCTCACCCCGAGGGGCGTCGCGGTCCTCGTCCATCGGGTTGGACTCCAGCGGGTTGTGGCAGCGCAGCAGACGGTCCGGCCCCAGCTCGGGCCGGTCCTGCACGAGCTCGGGCGTCCGTTCCCGGCAGACCTCGATAGCCGAGGCGCACCGGGGTGCGAAGGCGCAGCCCGAGGACCAGGGGATGTTGTCGGCGACGGACCCGGGCACCGGCGTGAGCCGTCGGCCCCGCTCCTCGTGGAGCCGGGGGATGGAGGCCAGCAGCCCGCCCGTGTAGGGGTGGCGGGGCTTGGCGAACAGGTCGTGCCGCTGCGCCCGTTCGACGATGCGGCCGCCGTAGAGCACGTTGACCTCGTCGCACAGGCCCGCCACGACGCCCAGGTCGTGGGTGATCATGATCAGGGCGGTCCCGGAGTCCTGCACGAGCTCCTTGAGCAGCGCCAGGATCTGGGCCTGGATCGTCACGTCGAGCGCGGTGGTGGGCTCGTCGGCGATGAGCAGCCGCGGCTCGCACGCCAGGGCCATGGCGATGAGTGCCCGCTGCCGCATCCCGCCGGAGAGCTGGTGGGGATACTCCTTGAGCCTGCGCGTCGGGTCGGGGATGCCGACCTTGTCGAGCAGCTCGGTGGCCCGCCGCATGGCGGCGTCCTTGTTCATCCCCCGGTGGCGCTGGAGCACCTCGCGACCTGCACGCCCAACGAGACGACGGGGTTCAGCGAGGACAGGGGGTCCTGGAAGATCATGGCCACGTCCCGGCCCCGCCGGTCGCGCAGCTGGTCGCCGGGCAGGTCGAGCAGCTCGTCGCCGTCGAAGCGCACGCTGCCCGTCACCGTGTTGCCCCGGGCCGGCAGCAGCCCCATGATGGCCAGCGAGGTGACGGACTTCCCGCAGCCGGACTCTCCGACGAGCCCCACGGTCTGACCCGGGGCGACGTCGAAGCTGACCCCGTCGACGGCGGTGAAGGCCTTGCGGCCCCGGCCGAAGGTCACGGACAGGTCCCGGACCGACAGCAGCGGCTCGGCCGCGCGGCGGCCCGAGGGGCGGCCGGCGGACGACGTCGTGGCGGGAACGCTCATTGCGGGCTCCTCATCGGCGGGACTTGGGGTCGAGGGCCTCGCGCAGCGACTCGCCCATGAGGGTGAAGCCCAGGGCGACGACGATGATGCACAGCGCCGGGTAGACCGCGACCTCGGGGTGGGTGTTGAAGTACTGCTGGGCCTTGCCCAGCATCTGGCCCCACTCGGGGACGGTGTCGTCGGGGCTGCCCAGGCCGAGGAAGGACAGGGCGGCCGCGTCGATGATGGCCACGGCCAGCACGAGGGTGCCCTGGACGATGACCGGTCCGACCGAGTTGGGCAGCATGTGGCGGAAGACGATCGCGGTCGGGCGCACGCCCAGGGCACGGGCGGCCAGCACGTGGTCGCTGTGCCGCTGGGCCATCATCGAGCCGCGCAGGAGGCGGGCGAAGATGGGGATCTGGATGATCGCGATGGCCAGGATCACCGTCCACTGGCTGGGCCGGGCGAACATGGCCGCGATGGAGAAGGCCATGAGCAGCGAGGGGATGGACAGCATGACGTCGACGACGCGCATCACGGCGCCGTCGACCCAGCCGCCCAGGCCGCCGGCCAGGGTGCCGAGCGTCAGCCCGCCGACCAGGCCGCCCAGCGTGGCCATGACCCCCACCACGAGGGTCTGCCGGGACCCGACGATGAGCCGGGACAGCATGTCCCGGCCGGCGTCGTCGGCCCCCAGCGGGTGGCCCGGCTGCGGCTCGGGGATGGGGTTGTTCGGGGTGCGCTGCTCGATGAGCAGGCGCGCCGCCGGGTCGTGCGGGGCGATCCAGGGGGCGATGAGCGCCAGCACGAGGAAGAGGGCGATGATGACCGCCCCGACGAGGAAGACCGGGTCGCGCCGCAGCCGGCGCCACGCGCTGCGCCACAGGCTCACGCCCTCCTCGTCGGAGAGGGTGCCGGCCTCGGCCAGGGCGTCGATCCGGTCCTTCTTGCGCTGACCGGGTGAGGTCATGGAGGTCACGGTGTACTCCTCACTTGGTCCGCACGCGCGGGTCGATCACGGCGTAGAGGATGTCGACGACGAGGTTGACGACGATGTAGATGAGGGCCGCCATCATGATGAGCACCTGCAGCACGGGGTAGTCGCGCCGCTCGAAGCCGATGGCCAGCGCCTGGCCGATCCCCTGGAAGGCGAACACCTTCTCGGTGAGCACCGCGCCGGCCAGCAGCGCACCGATCTGCAGGCCGACGATGGTCACCACGGGGATCAGCGCGTTGCGCATGATGTGCCGCACGCGGACCACCCCGGGGGTCAGGCCCTTGGCCCGGGCGGTGCGCACGTAGTCCTCGTCCATGACGTCGATGACCGCGGCCCGGGTGATCCGGAAGATGATCGCGAACGGGATCGAGGCCAGCGCGAACGCCGGCAGGACGAGGTGCTTGAGCGCGTCCCAGGCGGCGTCCCACTCCCGGGTGAGGATCCCGTCGAGGACGTACATGTTGGTGATGTGGGTGGCGTTGATCCCCACGCTCTGGCGTCCGGAGGGAGGCAGCCAGCCGAGCTGCACGGCGAAGATGTACTTGAGCACGTAGGCCAGGAAGAAGACGGGGACGGCCACGCCGACGAGGGAGAACATGATCGAACCGGTGTCCAGCGGTCCGCCGCGGCGGCGGGCGGCGACGTAGCCCAGCGGGATGGCCAGGGTGAGGGCGATGAGCATGGCGAAGATGCTCAGCTCGACCGTGGCGGGCAGCCGCTGCAGGAAGACGTCGAGGGCGGGCTCGCCGCGGTAGACCCCGTTGGAGGTGCCGAAGTCGCCCTGCAGCGCGCGCTGGAGGAACTTCCAGTACTGCACCGGCAACGGCTGGTCCAGGCCCAGCTGGGCCCGCAGGGCGGCCGTGGACTCCGGCGTCCCCCGCTCGCCGAGCAGGGCGCTGACCACGCCGCCGGGCAGCGACCGCAACCAGGCGAACAGCAGGATGCTCAGCACGAAGAGGGCCAGGACGGCCTGCAGCATCCGTCGGACGATGAACCTCAGCACGGGGGTCCTCCGGAGGGGGAGAGCGCGTCGGCCGCCGCGTGGGAGGGGTGGGGTCGGTCAGGGCGGCGGGACCGCGTGCGGCGGACCGGGCACGGGGCCCGGTCCGCCGCTGCGTCCGTCGGTGAGGACGGTCACCCCGGAGGGTGGACGGTCACTCGGAGATGGTGACGGTGGAGAAGTCCTCCGCCGTCAGCGGGCTGGGCACCAGACCTTCCACGTTCTCGGCGACCACGATGGCCGGCGGGCTGTGGGAGATCGGCAGACCCGGGAGCCAGTCCTCGCTCATGATGTTGGCGTTGAGCTCCTCGTACATCCCGGTGCGGGTGTCCTCGTCCGGCTCGGCGTCGGCCGCCGTCAGGGACTCCTGCAGCTGGTCGTGCCAGTCGTACTCGCTCGTACCGAACGCGTTCTCGTCGCCGCAGAAGAAGGCGCACAGGAAGTTGTCGGCCGAGTTCAGGTCACCGGTCCAGCCCAGGAAGTAGGCCGGGGCCTGGGAGGTCTGGGCGCCGTCGATGTAGCCGCCCGCCCAGGGCTTGGAGATCGGGTTGACCGTGATGCCGGCGGCCTCCCAGTCGGACTTGACCGCGTCGTAGACGCGCTGCGGGTCCGGCAGGTAGGGGCGGGTGACCTCGGTCGGGTACCACAGGTCGATCTCCAGGTCGGACTTGCCGGCCTCCTCCAGCAGCTGCTGAGCCTTCTCGACGTCGTACTCGTAGGCCTCCAGCGAGCCGTCGTAGCCGCTCACCGTGTCGGGCATGAACTGCGTCGCCACGGTCGCGCCCTCGGGCAGCTGGGAGGACACCAGCTGCTCACGGTTGATCGCGTGATAGAGCGCCTGGCGGACCAGCGGGTCGGCCAGCTGCGGGTCGGCGATCGGGTTCAGGCCCAGGTAGAGGATGTTGAACGGGTCGCGGATGAGGACCTGGTTGCCGTCGTCCTCCAGGCCCTGCCAGTCGACCGGGTTCGGCAGGTCGTAGCCGTGGATGGTGCCGGCCTGCAGCTCCTGGCGACGGGCGTTCTCGTCCGGCACGATCTTGAAGACCAGCTCGGCCACGCCGGCCGGCTCGCCCCAGTAGTCCTCGTTGCGCGTGAGGGTCACGGTGCCGCCCGCGTTGTCGTAGGACTCGAACATGAACGGTCCGGTGCCGGTCGGGTGCTCGTCGTACTCGGGGAAGACGAACGCGTCGCCCTCGGCCTGCACGTCGTTGGCGTTGTACTCCTCCAGCGCGGTGGGCGACTGGATGGCGTAGGACGACTGCGACAGCACCATCGGGAACTTGCCGGTCACGCGGCTGACCGTCACCTCGGCGGTGAGGTCGTCGACCGCCTCGCAGGACTCGTACAACGAGTCCTCGCCGAAGCCGAAGTCGTTGCCGTAGTAGTAGGCCATCGCGGGGGACTGGCCGACCTCGTTCTGGTCGGCCCAGCGCTCGAAGTTGTAGCAGACGGCCTCGGCGTCGAACGGCGTCCCGTCGTGGAAGGTCACGCCGTCCTGGAGCTCGAAGGTCCAGGTCAGGCCGTCCTCGCTGCCCTCCCAGGAGGTGGCCAGCTCGGGGACACCCTCGGTGCCGCCCTCCTCGATGCCGATGAGGTTCTGGTAGATCTGCCGGCTGATCCGGAAGCTCTCGCCGTCGCTGGCGTAGAACGGGTCGAAGGTCGCCGGGGCGCCGGCCGCGCCGAAGATGAACGTGGCGTCCGAGCTGGCCTCACCTCCGGCCGCGCCGTCCTCGGTGCCGGTCGCGGCGCTGTCGTCGTTGGCGTCACCGGTGTCCGAGTCGCGCTCCGACTCGGCACAGGACGTGAGCACCAGGGCCAGCGCTGCGCTGGTCGCCAGGGCCCCCACCATGCGGTTCTTCATCGTGCCTCCTAGGCATGGACGTGGTTCCGACCGGTACAGGGCCGGTCGAGCCGACCTCACCACAACCCGGCCCCCAGGGGAAGAGCGCGTGGCAAGTCGTGACGAGACCGTGACCTGCCCCGACGCGGAGGAAGCTGCGACGGGCAGGATGGGGGTATGACGCTCGAGCCCGGACGGGTGGCGGTGGCCGCCGTGGCCCTCGTGGACGACCTGCGCAGGCCCCGCCGGCTGCTCGCCGCGCGGCGCAGCGGGCCGCCCGCCCTGGCCGGCGGGTGGGAGTTCCCGGACGGGAAGGTGGAGCCCGGCGAGGAGCCCGCGGCCGCGGCCGTGCGGGAGGCGGCCGAGGAGCTGGGCGTGCGGGTCGAGCTCGGGGACCCCGCCGGTGGTCCGTGGCCGCTAGGGCGGTCCCACGAGATGCACCTGTGGTGGGCGGTCACCGCCCCGGGAGAGGGGGAGCCCCGTCCGCTGGAGGACCACGACGCGCTGCGGTGGCTGACGCGCGGGACCCTGCACGAGGTGCCCTGGCTGGAGAACGACCTGCCGGTGGTCGCCTTCGTGGCGGCGCACCTGGTGCCCGACGGCTGCGACAATGGTGGGCATGCCTTCTGACGACACCGGTTCCGGCGTGCGCGCCGACCGCCTCGACATCCGCAACGTGGCCATCGTGGCCCACGTCGACCACGGGAAGACCACGCTGGTCGACGCGATGCTGACGCAGGGCGGTGCCTTCGCCGAGCACCGCTCGCCCGGCGAGGACGTGGAGCGGGTGATGGACTCCGGCGACCTCGAGCGGGAGAAGGGGATCACGATCCTCGCCAAGAACACCGCCATCCACTACGCGGGCGCGCACGCGCCCGAGGGCGGCATGACGATCAACATCATCGACACCCCCGGGCACGCCGACTTCGGCGGCGAGGTCGAGCGGGGGCTGTCCATGGTGGACGGGGTCGTCCTGCTCGTCGACGCGTCGGAGGGCCCGCTGCCCCAGACCCGGTTCGTGCTGCGCAAGGCCCTGGCGGCGCACCTGCCCGTCGTGCTGTGCATCAACAAGGTCGACCGCCCCGACAGCCGGATCGCCGACGTCGTCGACGAGGTCTACTCCCTGTTCATGGACCTCCTCGACGACCACGACCCCGAGGTCGTCGAGCGGGCGCTGGACTTCCCGGTGGTCTACGCCTCGGCCAAGGCGGGACGCGCCTCCCTGACCGCCCCCCAGGACGGGGAGCTCCCGGACAGCCCCGACCTGGAGCCGTTGTTCGCCACCATCCTGGACACCGTGCCGGCGCCGACCTACACCGAGGGCGCGCCGCTGCAGGCCCACGTGACCAACCTCGACTCCAGCCCGTTCCTGGGCCGCCTGGCCCTGTGCCGTGTGCGGGAGGGCACGATCCGCAAGGGCCAGCAGGTGGCGTGGTGCCGCCGCGACGGGTCGGTCGAGCGGGTCAAGATCACCGAGCTGCTGCTGACCGAGGGGCTGGAGCGCAAGTCCGCCGACGAGGCCGGCCCCGGCGACATCATCGCCATCGCCGGCATCCCCGAGATCACGATCGGCGAGACCCTCGCCGACGCCGAGCACCCGGTCCCGCTGCCGCTGATCACCGTCGACGAGCCGGCCATCTCGATGACGATCGGCACCAACACCTCGCCGCTCGCGGGCCGGGTCAAGGGCTCCAAGGTGACCGCCCGCCTCGTCAAGGACCGGCTCGACAAGGAGCTCGTCGGCAACGTCTCCCTGCGGGTGCTGCCCACCGAGCGTCCCGACACGTGGGAGGTGCAGGGCCGCGGCGAGCTGGCCCTGGCGATCCTCGTCGAGCAGATGCGGCGGGAGGGCTACGAGCTGACCGTCGGCAAGCCGCAGGTCGTCACCAAGGAGATCGACGGTGCGCTCCACGAGCCGGTGGAACGTCTCACCATCGACACCCCCGAGGAGCACCTGGGCACCATCACCCAGCTGATGGCCGCCCGCAAGGGCCGCATGGAGCAGATGACCAACCACGGCACGGGCTGGGTGCGGATGGAGTATGTCGTGCCCTCCCGCGGGCTCATCGGCTTCCGCACCGAGTTCCTCACCGAGACCCGGGGCACCGGCATCGCCCACCACGTCTTCGACGGCTACCAGCGCTGGTTCGGCGAGATCCGCACCCGCCAGTCGGGATCCCTCGTCTCCGACCGCACGGGCGTGGCCACGACCTACGCCATGTTCAACCTCCAGGAGCGGGGCACCCTGTTCGTCGAGCCCACGACCGAGGTCTACGAGGGCATGATCGTCGGGGAGAACTCCCGGGCCGACGACATGGACGTCAACATCACCAAGGAGCGCAAGCTCACCAACGTCCGCTCGGCCGGCGCCGACGTGCTGGAGCGGCTCGTCCCTCCGCGGCTGCTCTCCCTCGAGCAGTCGCTGGAGTTCTGCCGCGAGGACGAGTGCGTGGAGGTCACGCCCGAGGCCGTCCGCGTCCGCAAGGTCGTCCTCGACGCCAACCTGCGTGCCCGCACGGCGGCCCGGGCACGCAACAAGCCGTGACGGCCCCCCGCGGCCGGTCCGCCGAGCGCCGGCCCGCCCTGCGGGACGCGTCGGCGTCGCCGGGCGACCGCTCCGGGTCGTGGCGGTGCACGCCCATCCGGACGACGAGACCCTTGCCACCGGCGTGGCGCTGGCCTCCCACGCGCTGGCCGGCGACGAGGTCCACGTCGTCACGTGCACGCTCGGCGAGGAGGGCGAGGTGATCCCGCCCGCGCTGGCTCCCCTCGAGGGCAGCGCCGAGCTGGGCCCGCACCGGCACGGGGAGGTCACCCGCGCCACGGCCGCCCTGGGCGTGCGGCACCACTACCTGGGCGGGGACCGGCCGCGCTGGCGCGACAGCGGGATGGCGGGCTCGCCGGCGGCGTCCCACCCCCTCGCCTTCGCGGCCGCGCACGTCGAGGAGGCGGCGGGTGTCCTCGCCGACCAGCTGGCCTGCCTGCGGCCGGACCTGGTCCTCACCTACGACCCCGAGGGTGGCTACGGCCACCCCGACCACGTGCAGACCCACCGGGTGACGGTGGCGGCCGTGCGCGCCATACCCGCAGCGACACGTCCCGCCCTCTTCGTGGTCCTCACCCCGCGCTCCTGGGCGGAGGAGGACCGGGAGTGGTTGGCCCGGCACGTGCCGCCGGACACCCGCAGCCCGGCCGGCGGCCTGGTGCGGATCCCCGGGCCCGACGACCCGTTCCCCCCGTCGGTCGTGGCCGACGAGGCCGTCACGCACGGGGTGGTGGACGCCGACGCCCTGGACCGCCAGGTGGCGGCCCTGCGCGAGCACCCGACCCAGGTGACCGTGCACGAGGGGTGGTACACGCTGAGCAACGACCTGGCGGCCCGTCTGCCCGGCCGCGAGGGCTACGCACGGTGGGAGGTCGGGGAGCCCTGAGCGAGCCCACTCACGGCCCGTCCGACGAGACCACGGAGGTGGACGCCGGGCGTTTCCGGCAGGCCATGGGCCGGTTCGCCTCCGGGGTGACCGTCGTCACCTCGCGGCACCGGGGCCACGACGTCGCCCTGACCGTCGACACGCTCACGAGCGTGTCGCTGCGCCCCGTCCTGCTCCTGGTGAGCCTGCACGACGAGGCGCGGGTGCTCGAGGGGATCCGGGCCGGCGAGCCGTGGGGGGTCAGCGTCCTGCCTGCGCGCCACCGGGCCCTGGCGACCTGGCTCGGCGAGCCCGGGCGCCGTTGCACAACCAGCTCGCCCGCGTGTCGCACCGACGGGGGGAGCGGACCGGGGTGGCTCTCGTCGACGGAGCGCTGGCCAGCTTCGAGTGCCGGACCTACGCGGTCCATCCCGCCGGCGACCACCAGCTGTGCGTGGGCGAGGTGGTCGCCGTCGACGCGCCGACGACCGACGAACCGGCCCTGGTCCATTACCGTGGTGGGCTGGGCGAGCTGCGCTGACCGCCCCAGCTGTTCGCACCGCAGGACCAGACGGAGGGACCACCCGCACGATGAGCGACGACGGCACCAGGCTGCAGGAGGAGT
This sequence comes from Ornithinimicrobium sp. CNJ-824, assembly GCF_001942405.1. Taxonomy (GTDB): domain Bacteria; phylum Actinomycetota; class Actinomycetes; order Actinomycetales; family Dermatophilaceae; genus Ornithinicoccus; species Ornithinicoccus kibberensis. The sequence goes on along the minus strand of NZ_MKKA01000061.1, from coordinate 106,554 downwards.
CGCCCGGCGGGGGTGAGTGGGGAGCGGTGCTGCTGCGCCTGCTCGTGGCGCTCGCCGTGCTCGGGGGTGCCTACGTCGCCGCCGCCCTCTACTTCCAGGACCGTCCGCCCGCGGGGATGACCGTGGACGGCGTCGACATCGGGTCGATGACGCGGGACGAGGCTGCCGACCACCTGGACCGGGAGCTGGAGGACCGGCTCGAGGAGCCGGTCGTCCTCACGGTCCGGGCGAGCGGCGGCGTGGACGGGGCGGCGGGCGTCGACGGGGCCGACGAGGTCGCCGAGGAGACCCTCGAGCTGGTGCCGGCCGAGGCCGGTCTCTCCTACGACGTCGACGCCATCCTGGAGGGGGCCACCGGGCTGAGCTTCGACCCCCGGGTGCTGTGGTCGCACGTCTCGGGCGGGGCCCGCAGCCTGCCGCTCCAGGGAGCGGTCGACCGGGAGCAGCTGGCCTCCGCGGTCGAGCGGCTCGCCGAGGACTACGACACCGAGGTCGTCGAGGGGGAGGTGACGCTCACCGACGAGGGCGTGCGGGTCGTCGAGGCCGAGCTGGGCCGCAGCCTCGACGTCGACGGGACCGTCGACGCGGTCGCCTCCGCGTGGCCGGACGACCGGCGGGTCGAGGGACGCGCCGTCGTCGCCGCCCCGACGCTGAGCCAGGACGAGGTCGAACGGTTCACCCGGGAGGAGGTCGACCCGGCGCTGTCCGAGGCCGTGAGGGTCACGGCCACCCGCGGCTCCGGCGACGACGCCCCGACGGCCACCGCCGAGATCGCCCCGCGCGAGCTCGTCGAACTGCTCGGGACCGAGCGCACCGGGGACACGCTGAGCCTGACGCTCGACGAGGAGGGCCTGATGGCCCGGATCCGGCAGGACCTGGGCCAGCTGGAGCGAGGTCCGCGCGACGCCACCGTGGAGCTGGACGGGACCGACGTCGACGTGGTGCCCGCACGGTCCGGGGCCGCCCTCCAGGAGGAGGGTCTGGTCGCCGCGGTCCGGGAGGCGCTGACCGCGGAGGGCGAGGACCGCACCGTCGAGGCGACGCTGGAGGCGGTGGAGCCCGGGATCCCCACCGAGGTCAGCGAGGCCTGGTCGTTCTCCCCGATGGCCGAGTTCACCTCGGTGTTCCCCACGGGCGAGGCCAACGCGGCCCGCACCCACAACCTGCACGTCGGGGTGGAGAACGTCAACGGCACGGTGGTGATGCCCGGTCGGCAGTTCAGCCTCGGGGTGGCCCTGGGCGACCTCAGCGAGGAGGGCGGCTACCGGGAGGCCCCCGTCATCGTCGACGGCAGGCTGGTCATGGGCCTGGGCGGCGGGCTGTCGCAGATCTCGACCGTGGTGTTCAACGTCTCCTGGTTCGCGGGCGTGCAGCTGGACGCGCACACGCCGCACTCCTACTACATCTCCCGCTACCCGGCGGGCCGCGAGGCGACGCTCGCCTACCCGATCATCGACAACGTCTGGACCAACGACACCGACACCCCCGTGGTGGTGCGCTCCTGGATCGAGGGCGACCAGATCCACATGGTGTTCCTGGGCGACCGGCAGTACGACGTGGAGACGATCGACGGTCCCCGGCGCGACGTGCGTCAGCCGGAGGAGCACGTCGACGACAGTCCCGAGTGCGTGCCCCAGGGTCCCGCAGAGGGTTTCACCATCACCAACGTGCGGATCCTGCGCTCCGGGGGGCAGGAGGTCTCCCGGGACGAGTTCACCACGACCTACCACCCGGCCGACGAGGTCGTGTGCACCCACCCCGAGGCCGGCTACTGACGACCCCGTGCCGCCCGGACCCCCGAGGACGGCATACTCTGTCCCCATGACGTACGTGATCGCCCAGCCGTGTGTTGACCTCAAGGACAAGGCCTGCATCGAGGAATGCCCGGTCGACTGCATCTACGAGGGCGAACGGTCGTTGTACATCCACCCCGACGAGTGCGTCGACTGCGGCGCCTGCGAGCCGGTGTGCCCGGTCGAGGCGATCTACTACGAGGACGACGTGCCGGAGGAGTGGGCGGAGTACTACAAGGCGAACGTCGAGTTCTTCGACGACCTCGGCAGTCCCGGCGGGGCGGCCAAGATGGGCATGATCCCCAAGGACCACCCGATCATCGCTGCGCTGCCTCCGCAGTCGCACGACGAGTGAACCGCACCCCCCGACCGGCCTACCCCCACCAGGAGGACAGATGACCGACCAGACCACCACGCCCGCGGCCACGCTGCGTCACGGCGAGAACGAGCTCGAGCTGAAGGTGGTGCCGGCCGTCGAGGGCAACAACGGTCTGGACATCAGCGCGCTGATGAAGACGACCGGCGACACCACGCTGGACGTCGGCTTCGTCAACACCGCCTCCTGCCAGTCCGCCATCACCTACATCGACGGCGACGCCGGGATCCTGCGCTACCGCGGCTACCCGATCGAGCAGCTGGCCAAGGAGTCGACCTTCCTGGAGACCAGCTACCTGCTCATCTACGGCGAGCTGCCCTCCGCCGCCGAGCTGGAGGAGTTCGACCAGAAGGTGCGCCGGCACACGCTGCTCGTGGAGGACATGAAGCAGTTCTTCGACGGCTTCCACCGGGACGCGCACCCGATGTCGGTCCTGGCCTCCTCGGTGTCGGCCCTGGGCACCTTCTACCAGGACAGCCTCGACCCCCGGGACCCCGAGTCGGTCGAGATGTCCACCATCCGCCTGCTGGCCAAGCTGCCCACCATCGCCTCCTACGCCTTCCGCAAGAGCCAGGGCAAGTCGCTGCTCTACCCGGACAACAAGTACGACCTCGTGGAGAACTTCCTGTGGATGACCTTCGGTCAGCCCACGGAGGAGTACGAGATGGACGCCGACCTGGCCAAGGCGCTGGACCTGCTGTTCATCCTCCACGCCGACCACGAGCAGAACTGCTCGACCTCCACCGTCCGGCTCGTCGGTTCCTCCGAGGCCAACCTGTTCGCCTCGATCTCCGCCGGCATCCAGGCGCTCTCCGGCCCCCTGCACGGCGGCGCCAACAGCGCGGTCCTGCAGATGCTCAACGACATCCACGACAGCGGCGGGGACGTCAAGGAGTTCGTCCGGAAGGTCAAGAACAAGGAGGACGGGGTCAAGCTCATGGGCTTCGGCCACCGGGTCTACAAGAACTACGACCCGCGGGCGGCCATCGTCAAGGAGACGGCCCACGACATCCTCGCCAAGGCCGGCGACAACCCGCTCCTGGACCTGGCCCTGCAGCTGGAGCAGGCCGCCCTGGAGGACGACTACTTCGTGGAGCGCAAGCTCTACCCCAACGTCGACTTCTACACCGGCCTCATCTACGAGTCGATGGGCTTCCCCAGCAGCATGTTCACCGCGCTCTTCGCGATCGGCCGGCTCCCGGGCTGGATCGCGCAGTACCGCGAGATGATCAACGACCCGGCCACCAAGATCGGCCGGCCGCGGCAGGTCTACGTCGGCGAGCCCGAGCGGCAGTACGTGCCGACCGACCGGCGCTGACCGACCCTCCACCGGGGAAAGGCCCGGAGGGCCACCCGCACGCCGACGGCCCCCGCAGCAGCCGCTGCGGGGGCCGTCGGCGTCACCCCAGCTCGACGACCACCTCGGTGGCGGGCCCGGTCTGCTCGAGGACGTCCCACTCCAGGGCGGACCGGTCCCGCACCCACCGACGGTCGCCGACGCTGACGACCACCACCCCGCGGGAGTCCGCGTGGGCGACCGCCCAGGTGGCGACCGCCCACGCGGCGGCGGCGTCCTCGGCCCTGACCGTGACCGTGCCGGTCCCGGCCCCCGGGGGCGGCCCCGCCACCTCCACGACGGTGCCGAACTGCTCCTGCAGCGCGGTCACCAGCCCGACCGGGTCGCCGGCGCCCCGGTCGGCGAGGCGGCAGGTCATCAGCGTGCCGGCCCCCTCCTGCCCGGTGAGCACCGAGGCGAGCGCCCTGCCCTCCTGCTCGTGGTCGGCGTAGGCCTCGGGGAAGGCGCTGCGCTGCACCTCCTGGGCCACCTCGGTGACCACGCCGGTCTCCCACCCGGGTACCTCGACCAGGGCGTCGTAGAAGGCCCCGGTCGCGTGGACGGGGTCGGTGACCTCCGCCACGCTGCCCCACCCCTGGGAGGGCCGTTGCTGGAACAGGCCCTGGCTGTCGGCGTCGCCGTAGCGCAGGTTGCGCAGCTTGCTCTCCTGGATGGCGGTGGCCAGGGCGATGGTGGCGGCCCGCGGGGGCAGTCCCCGCCCCACGGACACGGCCGCGATCGTGGCTGCGTTGGCCGTCTGCTCCGGCGTGAGGCGCACCGTGGTGTCCCCGACCTTCACGAGGCACCGGTCGGGCCGCACCTCCTCCACGAGCCAGCGGGCGCCGACCACCGCCCCGAGGCCGCTGACCGCCATCACGGCCACGACGACCAGGGTCCCGGCGGTGCGTCTCACCCCCGGATCCTACGACCGGGACGGTCCGCGCCGGTCGTGCCCGGCCCGTCGGCACCACGTAGGGTCGGGAGCTGTGAACCGACACGAGTACCGCAAGGGCCCGGTGACGCTGCGCGGGGCCCGCGTGCCGCGCAGCACGACCGACCAGCGCCTGCTGGACACCCGGGGTTCGGCCGACTGGGTGCACACCGACCCGTGGCGGGTGATGCGGATCCAGGCCGAGTTCGTCGAGGGCTTCGGCACCCTGGCCGAGCTGGGACCGGCGGTGGCCGTCTTCGGCTCCGCCCGCACCGGACCCGGCCACCCCACCTACGAGCTGGCCCGGCAGGTCGGCTCGGCCCTCGTGGAGGCCGGGTACGCCGTGATCACCGGGGGTGGGCCGGGCACCATGGAGGGGGCCAACCTGGGCGCCACCGAGGCGGGGGGCACCTCCGTCGGCCTGGGGATCGAGCTGCCCTTCGAGGCCGGGATGAACGACTACCTCAACCTGGGCATCAACTTCCGCTACTTCTTCGTGCGCAAGACGATGTTCGTCAAGTACGCCGAGGGGTTCGTCGTCCTGCCCGGTGGCGTGGGCACCCTCGACGAGCTCTTCGAGGCGCTCACGCTGGTGCAGACCGGCAAGATCACCAGCTTCCCCATCGTGCTGCTGGGTACGGCCTTCTGGGGGCCGCTGCTGTCGTGGATGCGCGACACCCTGGCGGCGGAGGGCACCATCGGGGCGGCGGACCTGGACCTGCTGCGACTCACGGACGACGTCGACGAGGCGGTGGAGTGGATCGTCACCGAGCGCGCCGAGCGCGCGGTGGACGGGCCGTCGACCACCCTGGGCGGCTGACCGGCGTGCCGGGTCTTCTCCGGGGGCGCACCTCCGTGCAAGGATCGGTGCCGTGATCATCCTCGGAGCCGTCGTGGCCGTCCTCGTGCTCGGTGCGGGACTGGCCTGGCTGGTCGCGCGGGCCGACGTCCCGGGGGTCCCCCCGGCGGTGACGACCGAGTCCGCAATGCCGCTGCCCGCCGGGCCGGTCGGCCCGGACCAGGTGCGGGACCTGCGTTTCGACCAGGCGGTCCGGGGCTACCGCATGGCCCAGGTGGACGAGGCGCTGCGCCGGCTCGGTCACGAGCTGGCCGCCCGCGACGCCGAGATCGCCCGGCTCCGCGACGGGGCAGGGGTGCCCCGGCCGGCGGAGGCACGACACGAGCACGCCGATCTTCTCGGAGGGATGGACGGATGACCGTCACCGCGCCGCACCCGGACCTCACCGTCGGACCCGACGGGGTGGTCCGGTGCGCCTGGCAGGGGCTGGCCCATGCCGACTACCGCGACTACCACGACCGGGAGTGGGGCAAGCCGGTGCACGGGGAGACCGCGCTGCTCGAACGGCTGTGCCTCGAGGGCTTCCAGTCCGGGCTGTCCTGGCTCGTCGTGCTGCGCAAGCGGCAGGCGCTGCGGACGGCGCTGGCGGGGTTCGACGCCGAGCGTCTGGCGGAGTTCACCGAGGACGACGTGGAGCGTCTCCTCACGGACGCCTCCATCGTGCGCAACCGCCGCAAGATCGAGGCGGCGGTGACCACGCCCGGGCCACCCTGGCCCTGCGTGACAGCGGCGGGCTGGAGGAGCTGCTCTGGACCCACGCGCCCGAGCCGACCCCCCGCCCCCACCGGTTCACCGACGTCCCGTCGCAGACGCCGGAGTCCGAGCTGCTCGCCAAGAGGCTGCGCAAGGCCGGCTTCGTGCAGCTGGGGCCCACGACGGTCTACGCCGCGATGCAGGCCTGCGGCCTCGTCGACGACCACCTGGTCGGCTGCTTCCGTGCCGGGGCGTCCCGGTCCGGCGCCCGGCTGACGGCGGTGCGCAGCAGCGCATGACCCCCGTCGCCCCCGCGCGACGCCTCCTCGACCTGCGGTTCGTCCTGGTCGTCGTCGCGCTCTGGACGCTCCTGCGTGCCCTGACCGCCGTGCTCCTGCACCGGCTCGCCACGCAGCACCAGGACCCCTCGGTGTACCACGACGCCGACGTCGGGCCGTACCTGCAGTTCGCCACCCTGTGGGACGGGGCCTGGTACGAACGGATCGCCACCGAGGGATACCCCACCGAGCTCCCCGAGCGGGACGGTCAGGTCCGGCAGAACCCCTGGGCCTTCTACCCGGCCTTCCCCCTGGCGGCCCGGCTGCTGACGGCGCTCACCGGCCAGCCGTTCGCGGTGACCGGCACCGTGCTGGCGACCGTGCTGGGGTATGCCGCCGCGCTCGTCGTGGCGGGGCTGCTCCGGGAACGCGTGGGGACGGCCGCGGCGCTGGGCGGCGTCACGCTGCTGGGCAGCTATCCCGCCGCGCCGACGATGCAGGTGGCCTACACCGAGTCCCTGGCGGTGCTGCTCGTGGCCGGCGTGCTGTGGCTGCTCGTCCGTCGCCGGTGGGGCTGGGCCGCCGTGCTCGCCCTGGCGACCGGGCTGGCCCGGCCGGTCGCGCTGCCCCTGGGCCTGGTCAGCCTGGTGGCGGTCCTGGTGCGGTGGCGCGGACGGCATACCCGCCCCATCCCGCCGCGCGAGGCGGTCGGGATGGTCGCGGCGCTCGTGGGGTGCGGGCTCTCCGGCCTGATCTGGCCGGCCATCGCCTGGGCGCGCACCGGCCGGCCGGACGCCTACACGGTCACGATGTCGGCCTGGCGGGGCGGTGAGCCGGTCCGACCCTTCCTGCCGACGCTCGAGCGGGTCCAGTGGCTCTGGGGCGAGGTCACCGGACCGGTGGTTCTCGCCGCCCTCCTGGGCCTGCTGGTGCTCGCGCTGGCGGGCCCGTGGGCGCGGGGGCTGGGGGTGGAGATGCGGACGTGGTGCCTGGGCTACGTGCTCTACCTCTTCGCCGCCCTCGACCCCTGGACGAGCATCTACCGCTACCTCATCCTGCTCTTCCCGCTCTTCGTCGTGGCCGTGGGCGGCGGGTGGCACCCGCACGACCCCGCGTCCCGTCGCCGGCCGACCTGGGTGCTGGTGGTGCGGACGGTCGCGCTGGCCGGGCTCTTCCTCGCCTGGCAGGTGTGGTGGGCCTGGGAGCTGTTCATGTTCGTCCCGCCCCGGGACGACCCGCCGTGAGCCGGGCGGTCAGCGACCGGTGAAGGTGGGGCGCTCCTTGTCGAGGAACGCCTGCACCGCGGCCCGGTGGTCGGCGCTGACCCCGGTGCGGCGCATGAACTCGTCCTCGAGGTCGAGGGAGTCCGCCAGGGAGTGCGACGAGGAGAAGGCGATCGCCCGGCGCACGGCCCCGTAGGCGCGGGTCGGCCCCTGGGCCAGCTGCCGCGCGACCTCGTCCACCCGGGCGCCCAGCTCGTCGTCGGGCACGACCTCGGTCACCAGGCCCATCTCCAGGGCCTCCTCGGCCGGGATCGTGCGCGGGAAGTAGAGCAGCTCCTTGGCCCTGGCCGGGCCGACCAGACGCGGCAGCGACCAGGAGGTCCCGGAGTCGCAGGAGAGCGCGATCGCGGTGAAGGCGAGGTTGAGCCCGGCGGAACCGGCGGCGTACCTCAGGTCGGCGGCCAGCGCGAAGGACGCACCGGCCCCGGCGGCGACCCCGTTGAGGGCCGCCACGACCGGCTTGTCCATCGTGACGATCAGCTCGACGACCGGGTTGTAGTGCTCGGCCACGGTGCGCCAGAGCTGCTCGGCGTCCTCCTGGAGCAGCTGGACGTGCTCCTTGAGATCCTGCCCGACGCAGAAGGCCCGCCCCGAGCCCGTCAGGACCACGCAGCGGACGGCGTCGTCGTCGGCCACCCGCCGCAGCGTGTCCAGCAGGAGCTCCTTGGTGGCCACGTCGAGAGAGTTCATCGCCTCCGGACGGGCGAAGGTCACCGTGGCCACCCCGTCGGCGACGTCCAGGGTGACGGGGGGCGAGGTGCTGGCTGGCTGCGCGGGGCTCGGCGTCGTCATGGGACCAATCTACGCAGCCGGTCCGACCCTGGGCGGGGCGGTGCGCACGGCCCCACCGACGAAGGTCGAGGCTGCCGGGGCGAGCTCGGCCGCCACCGCCAGCAGTCGGGCGCGGACCGCCGTGGCCGGCCATCCCGGCGGCAGCACCTCCGCGGGCAGACCGGGGTCCCGGAAGAGGAACTTGCGCCACTCGTGCACCAGGCGGGTGCGCAGCGGGTATGCGGTCTCCGGGGCGAGGTCGGCCAGCCCGGCCCCGGGCGGGGGCAGGGTGCGGGCGAAGTCCTCGTAGGCGGTCGCCAGGGCGGGCAGGTCCCACAGCCGTCCGGCGAGCTCGGCGGGGGAGCGGGAGCCCTCCGGCCGCCCCCGCCACGCCGTCCACCCCGCCCCGTGGCCGTCGAGGACGCTGCCGAGCTCGGGGCTGGACCACGGGCTGACCCAGGTCGCCGCGGCGAGGTGGGCGTACCCCAGGTAACCGAGCGAGGCAGCCACCTGGTCCCGTCGTCGTCGGTCCCCGTGGTGCTCGACGACCACCACGTGCCACCGCCCGTCCCAGGCGGGCGGACCGGTCGCGTAGATGCGCCCGTGCGCGCGCCGGAGCCGGTCCTGCGCGAGGGCGGTGGCGGCATACCCCCGGGCCGCCGTCGTCGGCGCGGGGCACCAACCACCCCTCCCGCACCAGCCGGGAGACTGCGGTGCGGGTGGCCGCCGGCGTGACCCCGCAGACCTGCGTCAGTCGCACGACGCCCGCCACGGGGGCCCACCAGCCGTGCTCCCGGAGGTGGTCCCCGTAGAGGTCGACGACGGCAGAACGAGCGTGCACCGGGACAGTATCGCCTCCCGGGGACGGGTGGGGTCGATTAGGCGGGTCCGGTGGTTCGGGAGATAATGGTGCGCAGTCACGTAGGCCCGGGGCACCCGCGCCGGGCAGCGGTCCTTGGCCGCGCCACAAGGAAGGGCAACCCATGGCAGCAATGAAGCCTCGCACCGGCGATGGTCCTCTGGAGGTCACCAAGGAAGGACGCGGCATCGTCCTGCGCATGCCGCTGGAGGGCGGTGGCCGACTCGTGGTGGAGATGAACGCTGAGGAGGCGACGGCCCTCGGGGACGCGATCAAGGACTGCGTCGGCTGACGCGGCCGCACCCAGCTGTGCACGAGGCCCCCGCACCGGACGGTGCGGGGGCCTCGTCGTCCGTCAGCGGCGGACGGCCACGAGCAGGCCGTCGCCGACGGGCAGCAGCGCGGGCAGCAGCCGGTCGTCGTCGCGCAGCGCCTTGCCCAGGTCGCGCAGCAGGGTGGTCACCGTGTCCCGGCTGGCGGGGTCGGCCACCTTGTCGTGCCCGAGCATGCCGTGCACGGCGAGCACGCCCCCGACCCGCAGCAGCCGGACGGCCTGGTCCACGTAGGCCGGGTAGCTCTCCTCGTCGGCGTCCACGAGGACCAGGTCGTAGGCGCCGTCGGTGAGCCGCCCCATGACCTGCACGGCGTCCCCGCCGATGACCCGGGTGCGCTGGGGCGGGATGCCGGCCTCGGAGAACGCCGCCCTGGCCGCGCGCTGGTGCTCCGGCTCGACGTCGATCGAGGTGAGGATGCGTCGTGGGGCATCCCCTGCAGCAGCCACAGCCCCGAGCTGCCGGCCCCCGTGCCCACCTCGACGACGTGCCGGGCGCCCACGGCCGCCGCCAGCAGCCGCAGGGCCGCGCCGGTCGCGTCGCTCACCGGCGGGACCCCGAGCTCCTCACCCCGCCGCCGGGCCTGCTCGATGACCGGGTGGGGGGTGATGAAGTCCTCGGCGTAGGCCAGGGAGGACGCCTTCGCAGCTGCCATGGCCCCACCTTATGCTCCGGCAGTCCGTCCGGCGTCGCGCGAGGTGGTCGTCCAGCACTCTCCCAGCCGACCCTGCCAGCCTGGGTCCATGAGCCAGCAGGGAGTCGCCACCGAGCTCCTCGACACCGCCACGGGCCCGGACGTGACCTCGTCCGCCGACGGGGACCCCGCCTGGGTCCCCCCGCCGTGGGAGGAGATCGTCCGCGAGCACTCCGCCCGGGTGTACCGCCTGGCCTACCGGCTCACCGGCGACCCGCACGAGGCCGAGGACCTGACTCAGGACGTGTTCGTGCGCGTCTTCCGCTCCCTGGACCGCTACCGGCCCGGCACGTTCGAGGGCTGGCTGCACCGCATCACCACCAACCTCTTCCTGGACCGGGTGCGGCGGCGGCAGCGTCTGCGCTTCGACGCCCTCTCCGAGGAGCTCACCGCCCGGCTTCCGGTCCGGGCACCGGCGGGCCAGCCGGAGGAGGCCTACGAGATGAACCACCTCGGGCCGGACGTGCAGGAGGCGCTGATGGCGCTGCCGCCGCAGTTCCGCGCGGCCGTGGTCCTCGCGGACATCGAGGGTCTCTCCTACGAGGAGGTGGCCGGCACGCTGGGCGTCAAGATGGGCACCGTGCGTTCGCGGATCCACCGCGGCCGGACCCTCCTGCGCCAGTCGTTGGCCCACCGTCGCCCCGGCACCGCGCCGGCCGCGCCGTCGGCCTGCCCGCGCCGTCCGTCCGGGGTGCCCGCTCCGGTCCTCGGGTGACCGCGAGCCGTCGCACGACGGACGGTTGGCAGAATCGGGTCCCATGCACCGACCCGCGCGCAGCCGCCGCACCAGCCCGGCGATCGTGCTGGCGGCCCTGGTGGCCGGTCTCGTCGGCGGCCTCGGCGGGGGAGTGCTGGCCCACCAGCTGCAGCCGGACCAGCCGGACGCCGCCGCGCCGGTCACACCGGCCGTCCAGCGCGACCCCGTCCCGGCGCCGGTGGACGTGGACGGCACCGTGACCGGGCTGTCGCGCGCGGTCCTGCCGAGCGTGGCCCTGATCTCGCTCGGGGACGACGGCCAGGACGGCCAGGGGTCGGGGTTCGTCGTCCGTGCCGACGGCTACCTGCTGACCAACCACCACGTGGTCGCACCTGCGGGGGACGGTGGAGAGATCACCGTCGACCTGCCCGGGCAGGAGTCCCTCCCCGCCGAGGTCGTGGGGTCGGACCCCGTCTACGACATCGCCGTGCTCAAGGTGGACCGGGACGGGCTGACCCCGCTGCCGTTCGCCGACTCCGAGGCCGTGCAGGTCGGCCAGACCGTGGTGGCGGTCGGAGCTCCCCTGGGACTGGACAGCACCGTGACGAGCGGGATCGTCTCCGCGCTCGACCGGCCGGTGGTGGCCGGGGGCGACGAGGAGACCAGCTACATCAACGCGATCCAGACCGACGCCGCCATCAACCCCGGCAACTCCGGGGGGCCGCTGCTGGACCTGGGCGGACACGTGGTCGGGGTCAACTCGGCCATCGCCCAGCTGCCGACCAGCACCTTCGGCGGGCCGGCCGGCAGCATCGGTCTGGGCTTCGCGATCCCGGCGGAGCAGGCCGAACGGACCGCGACCCAGCTCATCGAGACCGGCCGGAGCGAGCACCCCGTCATGGGGGTGCACATCGACCTGCAGCACACCGGCGAGGGCGCGCAGGTGATGACCGAGGCACGCCTGGGCTCCCCGCCCGTCGTCCCCGGGGGGCCCGCCGAGCAGGCCGGCGTGCGCCCCGGCGACCTCATCCTGCAGGTGGACGGCACGACGGTGCGTGACCCGCAGCACCTGCTGGTCGTCCTGCGTTCCTACGCCGTCGGGGACACCGTGACCATGCGGCTGCGCGGCACCGACGGCGACGAACGCACGGTGACGCTGACGCTGGCCGGTTCCGGGGGCTAGGGCGCCGGTCGCGGCTGGGTAGGCTGTGACCGGGCTCCCAGGGTGGGTCGCCGGGCACCGGGACGAGGAGAGGCGTGACGTTCTTCAATCTCACGAGCACCGAGATCATGCTGCTCGTGCTGCTGGCCGTCGTCGTCCTCGGTCCGCGTCGACTGCCCCACTACGCCGCCCGCCTCGCCGACCTGGCACGGCGGGTGCGTGACCTGGCCGAGGGGGCCAAGGAGCAGATCAAGCAGGAGATGGGCCCGGCGTTCGAGGACGTCGACTGGCGCCAGCTCGACCCCCGGCAGTACGACCCGCGCCGCATCGTGCGGGAGGCGCTCACCGAGCCGGCCCCCTCCACCCGTGCGGCCGGTGGCGCCACGGCTGCGGGCGCGACGGCCCGTGGGCAGGCGGCACGGGGCGGCGCGACCGTGCCCGGTGGGCGCGCGGGGGACGTGAGGAGGACGGCGGCGACGGCCTCCGCCGGGACGGCCGCCGGGACCGGCACGGGTGGACGCTTCGACCCTGCCCTGCCGGTGCCCTTCGACCCGGACGCGACCTGAGCGTCCTGCTCCTGCCTGCCCCCGACGTTCGCCGGCGGGCCCTCAGCGGCTGGTCGGGGTGATCCCCAGCTTGCGCCCCGCCAGGCCGCGACCACGCCGGGCCAGCTGTCGGGCGATGCCACGCAGCGCCGTGGCCGCGGGGGAGTCCGGGTGGGAGAGCACGACCGGACGGCCGGTGTCCCCGCCCTCGCGAAGGGTCACGTCGAGCGGCACCTGCCCCAGCAGCGGCACCTCCGCGCCGATCGAGCGGCTCAACGAGTCGGCCACGACCTGGCCGCCGCCGCTGCCGAAGAGCTCCTGGCGGCTGCCGTCCGGCATCTCCAGCCAGGACATGTTCTCCACGACCCCGACGATGCGCTGGTGGGTCTGCAGGGCGATCGAGCCCGCCCGCTCGGCCACCTCGGCGGCCGCCTGCTGCGGCGTGGTCACGACGATGAGCTCGCTGCTGGGCAGCAGCTGCGCCACGGTGATCGCGATGTCCCCGGTCCCGGGCGGAAGGTCGAGGAGCAGGACGTCGAGGTCGCCCCAGTAGACGTCGGCCAGGAACTGCTGCATCGCCCGGTGCAGCATCGGGCCGCGCCAGACGACCGGCTGGTTGCCGGGGACGAACATGCCGATGGAGATGACCTTGACGTCGCCCGGGTCGGCGACCGGGGGCATGATCATGTCGTCGACCTGGGTGGGCGGACGGGTCACCCCCAGCATGCGGGGGACCGAGAAGCCGTAGATGTCGGCGTCGACGACGCCCACCCGCAGGCCCTCCGCGGCCAGCGCCGCGGCGAGGTTGACCGTCACCGAGGACTTGCCCACCCCTCCCTTGCCGGAGGCGACCGCATACACGGTGGTGAGGGAGTCGGGCCGCGCGAACGGGATCTCCCGCTCGGCGGCCCCGCCGCGGAGCTGGTCGCGCAGGGCGCCGCGCTGCTCGTCGCTCATGACGCCCAGCTGCACGTCGACGCCCGTGACGTGCTCGACCTTGGACACCGCGGCCGTGACGTCGCGGGTGATCGTGTCCTTCATCGGGCAGCCCGGGACGGTGAGCAGCACCGTCACGCGGACCCGGCCGTCGTCGCCCACGTCGACCGCCTCGACCATCCCCAGGTCGGTGATCGGCTTGCGGATCTCGGGGTCGTCGACGGTGGCGAGGGCAGCGTGGAGGGCGTCGGTGCTGGGGTGGGACATGCCCCCCATGCTAGGTGTCGCGGCGGGGTGCTCCCGCCGTCGGGCCCGCCCCGGTCGTTCCACCGGGGCGCCTCCGGGCCCCCTCGTCCTCGTCGGGCGCATCCCGCTCGACGAGCTCCTCCAGCAGGCTGCGCAGCTCGGAGCGGACGAAGTCGCGGGTGGCCACCTCCCGCATGGCCAGCCGCAGCGCGGCGACCTCGCGGGTGAGGAACTCGGTGTCGGCCAGGTTGCGTTCGTCGCGGGCGCGGTCCTGCTCCATCTGGACCTTGTCCCGGTCGTCCTGCCGGTTGGTGGCCAGCAGGATGAGCGGGGCCGCGTAGGAGGCCTGCAGGCTGAGCATGAGCGTCAGGAAGATGAACGCGTAGGGGTCGAACCGCACCGACGGCGGGCCGAGGGTGTTCCAGACCACCCAGACGGCCACGAAGACGGTCATCCACACCAGGAAGCGCGCCGTGCCCATGAACCGGGCGAACCGCTCGGCAAAGGCACCGAAGCTCTCCGGGTCCATCCGCGAGGGCAGCGTCCACCGGCTCGTCTTGGCCAGCGGCTGGTCGAGCCGGTCGGCCGGGCGACCTCCGGGACGGTCCCGCCGGATCGGCTCAGACATCCGCCACCTCCGTCAGCCCGTTCTCCTCTCCCCGCTCCTCGCGCCAGTCGTCGGGCAGGATGTGGTCCAGCACGTCGTCGACGGTCACCGACCCGACCAGCCGGCCCTCGGCGTCCACGACCGGCAGAGCCACCAGGTTGTAGGTGGCCAGCGCCCGGGTGACCTCGCCGAGGCTGGCCTGGGGGGTGACGGGGTCCAGGTCGTCGAGCACGGACCCGACCGGCTGGTGCGGGGCCTCGCGCAGCAGGCGCTGGATGTGCACGCTGCCCAGCAGGCGCCCCGTCGGCGTCTCGTGGGGCGGCCGGGTGACGTAGACGAGCGAGGCGATCGCGGGGTGCAGCTCCTCGCGCCGCACCAGCGCGAGCGCCTCGGCGATGCTGGCGTCCGGGCCCAGGACGACCGGCTCGGTCGTCATCAGACCGCCGGCGGTGTTCTCGTCGTAGGTCAGCAGCCGGCGCAGGTCGGCGGCCTCGTCGGGCTCCATGAGCTGGAGCAGCTCCTCCTGGGTGGCCGCCGGCAGGTCGGCCAGCAGGTCGGTGGCGTCGTCCGGCTGCATGACCTCCAGGACGTCCGCCGCCCGCTCGGCCACCAGGTGCGTGAGGATCTCGAGGCGGTCGTCGTCCGGGAGCTCCTCGAGCACGTCGGCCAACGTCTCGTCGTCGAGGGCGTCGGCGACCTCGGCCCGACGCTTGGGGCTGAGCCCGTGGATCGCCTCCGCGAGGTCCTGCGGCTTGAGGTCCTCGTAGGCCTCGAGCAGGGCGGTGGCCGCCTGGGCCGGCCCGGCGTCCTGCAGGCCCTCCACCTGGTCCGGGTCGACGAGCAGCGTCTCGCCGCGACGGCGCCCAGCCGCAGCCCACGCACGGCGCGCTGCGGCGCCCCCTTGCGCACGAAGATCTTGCTCAACCGCCAGTCCCCGCCCCGCTGCCGGTCCATCGCGATGTCCTCGACGACGACCGGCACCCGCTGCCCGTCGTCGACGAGCGTCACCTGCCGGTCGAAGAGCTCCCCGACGACGAGGGTCTCCCCGGGCCGCTGCTGGAAGCGACGCATGTTGACCAGACCGGTGGTGATCACCTGGCCCGCGTCGATCGCCGTCACCCGCGTGATGGGCACGAAGACGCGGCGTCGGCCGGGCACCTCGACGATCAGACCGATGACGCGCGGACCCTGGCCGCCGACGCGGCCGGACAGGGTGACGAGGACGTCGCGCACCCGGCCCACCTCGTCGCCCAGGGGGTCGAAGACGCTCATCCCGTTCAGCCGGGCGACGAAGACGCGGGGAAGGCTCACCGGGGCAGGATACCGACCGGTGGCGACGGCGCCCCGGATCCGCCGGGTCCCGCGGCACCCCCGGGGCGTGCGGGCCCTTGGGTTCGCCGGGCGCGGGGGAGCGGGGCACAATGGCGGGGTGACCTCACCAGCCGCAGCGAACCGACCCGGCCCCGTGCTGGCCCTCGAGTATCCGATGAGCCTGGGGGTGCACGACTCCTACGAGGAGGCCCAGGCGGTGGTCGACTACCTCTCGGACCAGGAGTTCCCGGTCGACCAGTGCATGATCGTCGGGACCGACCTCAAGCAGGTCGAGCGGGTCACCGGCCGGCTGACGACCGGGCGCGTCGCGCTGGGCGGGGTCGCCTCGGGCGTCTGGCTCGGGCTGTTCGTGGGGCTGATCTTCGCGCTCTTCGCGCCGACCGGGGACGCCCTGGTCACCGTGCTGGGGGCGGTCGCGTTCGGGGCCTTCTTCGGGGTCGTCTGGGCGCTCATCGGCTACGCGATGACCCGGGGCCGCCGCGACTTCGTCTCGGTCACCCAGGTGGTGGCCACGCGCTACGAGGTGCTCACTGAGCACAAGCACGCGGAGCGTGCCCGCGAGCTGCTGGACTCCCGCCCCGGCGCACCCCTGGGCTGACCGGGCCCGGGTCGACCGGCGCTCAGTCCCTGCGCCCCCCGGCGCGCACCCACGCCTCGACCTCGTCGGCGGTCCGCGGCAGCATCGCCGAGAGGTTGCGGCACCCGTCGGCGGTGACGACGACGTCGTCCTCGATCCGTACCCCGATGCCCCGCAGCTCCGGCGGGACCCGCAGGTCCTCGGACTTGAAGTACAGCCCCGGCTCGACCGTGAGGACCATGCCCTCGCGCAGCTCCCCGTCGACGTAGTCCTCGCGCAGCGCCAGCGCGCAGTCGTGGACGTCGATGCCCAGGTGGTGGCTGGTGCCGTGCACCATCCACCGACGGTGGAACTGCCCCTCCTCCGCGTCGAGGGTCTGCTCGAGCGTGACCCCGTCGGGGAGCAGGCCCCAGTCCAGCAGGTGCCGGGCGATCACCTCGATCGCGGCGGCGTGGACGTCCTTGAACCGGCTGCCCGGCCGGCAGGCCGCCAGCCCGGCCTCCTGGGCCTCGAGCACCGCCTCGTAGACCTTCCGCTGAGCGGGGGTGAAGGTCCCGTCCACCGGGACCGTCCGCGTGACGTCGGCGGTGTAGAGCGAGTCGGTCTCCACCCCGGCGTCGAGCAGCAGCAGCTGCCCTGGGTGCAGGTCCCCGGTGTTGCGGATCCAGTGCAGCGTCGTGGCGTGCTCGCCCGCGGCGGCGATGGAGTCGTAGCCCACGCCGTTGCCGGCGTGCCGGGCGTGCAGGCCGAAGACGCCCTCCACCCACCGCTCCCCGCGTCCCCGCGCGACGGCCTCGGGCAGCTGCTCGACGACGGCGTCGAAGGCCCGGGCCGTGGCCTCGACGGCCTCGGCCATCTGTCGGATCTCCCACTCGTCCTTGACGAGACGCTGGGTGGACAACGAACGGGCCAGGGCCTGGTCGGCCTCCAGCACCGCCTGCTCGTCCTGCTCCGTGACCGCGCCGCTGCGTCCGCGGACCCGGTCCACCAGCTCGGCCACCTCCCGGTCCGCGTCGCGCACGACCCGCAGGGTCAGCCCGCCCGGCCCGACGTCCTTGGCCAGGGCGTCCTCCAGCTCGCCCAGGGGGCGCGTGCCCACCCCCAGCTCCGCGGCGGCGGAGGCCAGGGTGGGACGAGTGCCCACCCAGAACTCGCCGACCCGGGAGTCGGCGAAGAACTCGGTGCTGTCCCTGTCGGCCAGGGGCAGGAAGTAGAGGACCGCCTCGTGCCTGGCCGGCGTGCCGTCCTCCTCGTGGACGGGGTCCAGGACGAGGACCGCGTCGGGCTCGCGGTCGGCGCCGAGCCCGGTCAGGTGCGCGAAGGCGCTGTGCGGCCGGAAGACGTAGTCGGTGTCGTTGCTGCGCACCTTCAGCCCGCCCGCCGGGACGACCAGCCGCTCCCCGGGGAAGGCGGCGGAGACCACCTGGCGCCGCGCGGCGGCATACCGGGCCGCCTCGGTCAGCTCCGGCAGGCCCCCGGGCCTGGGGGCCCAGTCCTGGCCCATGAAGGCGCGGAAGGCCTCCCCGGTGGGGCGGTTGCGGTGCTCGGCCTGATGCTGCTTCTCGCTCACCCGGCCATGGTAGGCGCGGGTGGACCGGCGCCCGTGCCACGGCCCCTACCCTGGGACCGTGAGCGAGAAGGTGGTGCCCGAGGTCGTCGGCGGGGTGACCGGCCCGCAGCAGGTGAACCCCCGTGCCGTCCGACCCGCCGGCCGGGTCGGACGGGTCTGGCGGCAACGGGCCTCCGAGGTCGTCCGCAGCGCCTCGCCCCCGACCCTGGCCCTGGGCACCAGGCTGGGCGGCGACGAGGCGGTCAGCCAGCGGCAGGCGCGCGCCGTCATCGACCTGGCGCTGCGCGTGGGGGAGGCGATGCTCTCCACGGGTGCCTCCGCCGCCGACTGCGTGGCCTCGGTCCTGCGGCTGATGACCGCCTACGGCGTGCGGTCGGCCCACATCGACGTCACCTTCACCTCGATCACGGTCTCGATCCACCGGGGCCTGCACGAGGACCCGCTGTCGGTGATGCGCGTCATCCCGGGCCGGCGCCCGACTACTCGAGGCTGGAGGGGGTCCAGGGTCTGCTGGACGACATCGTCGCCTCCGCCGAGGACGGGGACGAGGCGATGCCGATCGACGTGGCCCGGGCCCGGCTGACCCGGGTGCTGGAGTCCCCGCACCCCTACCAGCGCTGGGTGGTCACGGTCGGTTTTGCCCTCCTCGCCGTCGGGTCGTCATGCTCTTCGGTGACGCCCCCGGGATGTGGGTGGCGGCCGCCCTCTCGGCCGCGCTCGTCGACCGGGTGCAGCGGGTGCTCTACACCACCGGGGTGGCCGCCTTCTTCACCCAGGCGGTCAGCGCCGCGGTCCCCACGACCATCGCCCTCGGACTGCACTGGCTGGCCTCCGTCGACATGCCCGTCCCTGGCGTGCGCTCGCCCTCCCTGGTCGTCATCTCCGGGATCGTCGTCCTGCTGGCCGGGCTGGGGGTCATGGGAGCCGCCCAGGACGCCCTCGACGGCTACTTCGTCACCGCCGGGGCCCGGGGGATGGAGGTGCTGCTGATGACCGCGGGCATCGCGGTCGGCGTCGCGGTCGTCATCGGCACGGCCAACCGCTTCGGCGTCGACATGGAGGTCTCCCCGTTCGTGGCCCTCGGGGGCAACCCGCTGCTCGGTGTCGTCGGGGCGATGCTCGTGGCCCTCGGCTTCTGCCTGTCCACCTACACCGGCCCGCGGACGACCCTGGTGTCCATGGCGGTCGCGGCCGGGGGATGGGTGGTCTTCGAGGTGGGGCTCGCGCTCGGCCTGGGAGGTCCCGAGGCCACGGCGGTCGCCTCGGCACCGGTGGGCGTGGCGGCCTATGCCGTCCACCGCAGGCTGCGCATGCCCGAGCTGGCGGTGGGCACGGCGGGCATCGTCTCGATGCTGCCCGGCCTGGCGGTCTACCGGGCGATCTACCTCATCCTCAGCGACTCCGCGGCCGTCGTCGGCAACGCGGTGCTGCACTTCGTCACCGCCGTCTCGACCGGCATGGCGCTGGCCGCCGGGCTGTCCATCGGTGGCTTCCTGGCACGGCGTCGGCTCGGCCTGGACCGGGCCGCCCAGCGTGCCCGTCGGCGCTCGCGCGGCCGCTACGTCGGCGACTGAGCCCAGCCTCCGCGGAACGGGCTCCTGCGGGCCCGCCCGGCGGCGGGCGACCTGGCGACGAGCGACCTGGCTGCGGTCAGTCCGTCCAGGTCCAGGACGAGAGCAGGTCCTCCAGCGCCGCGGCCGCCTCTTCGTCCTGAGCCTGGACCGCGGACAGCGTGACCACGTAGAGCGTGCCGTCGTGGCTGACCCACCGCTGGGTCTGGCGCACGGGCAAGCCGTCCACCTCGCGGGTGAGCACGTAGCCGGGGGCCCGGTTGCCGTCGACCTCGGCCGGCTCCAGCAGCTCGTACTCGCCGTCCTCCCCGGCCAGGTCCTCGGCGGTCTGCTCCACGGCCGAGGTCAGGTTGCTGATGTACTCCTCGCGCGTGATGACCACGTTGGTGTAGAAGTCGTCGACCTGCTGGGTGTCCTTGAGGGCGAGGACGATGCCGGGTGCGTCGTCCTCGGCCAGCTCGCCCGGGTCGACGAGGTCCATGGCGTCCTCCCACCCGTCGGGCACGTCCACCTCGAAGCCTTCGTCCGCGGCGGCCGCCGTGGTCGGCTCCTCCTCGGTGGGTGTCTCCGTGGTGTCGGCCGCGTCGGCGGTTGCGCCGTCCTGGTCGTCGCCCGTGGCCGTCGCGGTGTCGGCCGACGCCGTCGTCGCCGCAGCGTCGTCGGTGGGGGCGGAGGTGTCCTGCTCCTCGTCGGTCCCGTCCGTGACCTCCTCGGTGGCCGTCGGCCTCTCGTCGTTGGTGGGGGCCTCGTCCGCGCACCCGGCCACCAGGGTCAGGGCGAGCAGGGCGGCGGCCGTCGTGCCGGCGGCGCGGCGGTGCTGCGGCAGGGTCATGGTGCTCCTCGGGGGTGGGTCCGGCCCGCGCAGCGGGCTGTGGTCGACCTCCAGTATGACGCGGGGCCCGGCGTACCGTGGCCGCATGCACCGCACCCCTCCCGACGCCGTCGTCGACCTGCACGTCCACTCGGACCACAGCGACGGCACCGAGCCGCCCCGTGCCGTCGTCGAGCGGGCACGCCGGGCGGGCATCGACGTGGTGGCGCTGACCGACCACGACGTCGTCAGCGGCTGGGCCGAGGCCGACGAGGCGGGTCGCCGGGCCGGGGTCGCGGTCGTCCCGGGGATCGAGGTGTCCTGCAGCTGGCGCGGCATCTCCGTGCACCTGCTGGCCTACCTGCCGGATCCCGACGACGAGGCCCTGACCGCCGAGCTCGAGGCGAGCCGGCGCAGCCGGGACACCCGGCTGCAGGTGATGATCGAGCGCCTCCGGGCCGACGGGTACCCGGTGCGCGAGGAGGAGGTGCGGGCGCTCGCCGGCGACGCCGGTTCGCTCGGCCGCCCGCACGTGGCGGACGTGCTGGTGCGGCACGGTGTCGTCCGGACCCGCGACGAGGCGTTCGAGGAGATCCTGTCCTCCTCGGGCCCCTACTACGTCACGCACGCGGCACCGGACCCGGTGACGGCCACCGAGCTCGTGGTGGCGGCCGGTGGTGCGGCCGTCGTCGCGCACCCGTTCGCGGGGCGGCGGGGCCGGGTCGTCGACGACCGGGTCGTGGCCGACATGGCCGAGGCCGGGATGGTCGGGGTGGAGGTCGACCACCGCGACCACGGCCCGCAGGAGCGGGCCCACGCGGCGGAGCTGGCCGGGCGGCTCGGGCTGCTCCGGACCGGTTCCAGCGACTACCACGGGGCGGGCAAGCAGAACCGCCTCGGTGAGCACACCACCGACCCCGGCGTGCTGGACCGGATCCTGGACCTCGCCGACGGCACTCCGATGCTCGGGGCCCGGATCTGACCGGACGCGGCCGCGACCGGCGCGGGCCCGTGGCGCACCTGCGTGGGCCGCGGCCCCCGGTGGAAGCGGTCGGCCGGCCGGCTCAGTCGGTGCCGGCCGCGCCGCCGTCGACGCGGGTGGTGCGCCGACGACGGCGGCGTCCCCCACCCCCGGCGGAGCGTTCGCCCTCGCCCGTCCGGGCCGGACGCTCCCTGCCCTCGGAGGACCGCCCGCGGCCGCCCTCGGACCGGCCCTCACCGTGGCCGCGTCCACCCTGACGGCGACCACCACCGCCACCGCTGCGTCCGGCTCCGCGGCCACCGTCGCCCCGACCGCCGCCGCGGCTGCCGCGTCCCGGCTCACCCAGGTCCTCGAGCTTCTCGGCGCCCAGGCCCTCCCTGGTCCGCTGCGACCGCGGCAGGGTGCCACGCGTCCCCTCGGGGATGCCCAGCTGCTCGAACAGGTGCGGGCTGGAGGAGTAGGTCTCCTCCGGCTCCGGGTAGCCCAGGTCCAGGGCCTTGTCGATGAGGCTCCACCGGGGCATGTCGTCCCAGTCCACGAACGTGATGGCCACGCCGGTGGCGCCGGCCCGGCCGGTCCGTCCGATCCGGTGCAGGTAGGTCTTCTCGTCCTCGGGGCACTGGTAGTTGATCACGTGCGTGACCGCCTCCACGTCGATGCCTCGGGCGGCGACGTCCGTCGCGACGAGGACGTCGACCTTGTCGCTGCGGAAGGCCCGCATGGCCTGCTCACGCGCGCCCTGCCCGAGGTCGCCGTGGATGGCCGCCGCGGCGAAGCCGCGGTCCATGAGCTCGTCGGCCACCTTGGCGGCGGTCCGCTTCGTGCGCGTGAAGATGATCGTGCGTCCGCGGCCCTCGGCCTGCAGGATGCGGGCGACCATCTCGATCTTGTCCATGGCGTGCGCCCGGTAGGCGAACTGCTCCACGGCCGCGACGGTCTGGCGGTCGTCCGCCCCGTCGTCGCTCATCGCCCGGATGTGCGTCGGCTGGGTCATGTAGCTGCGGGCCAACGACACCACGGCCCCCGGCATGGTGGCGCTGAAGAGCATCGTGTGCCGGCCGGCCGGCGTCAGGGCGAGCAGCTTCTCCACGTCCGGCAGGAAGCCCAGGTCGAGCATCTCGTCGGCCTCGTCCAGCACGACCGTCCGGGCGTGGCCGAGGTTCAGGTGGCCCTTGGCGGCCAGGTCGAGGAGCCGGCCCGGGGTGCCGACGACGACCTCGACACCCTTCTGGAGCGCCTCGATCTGCGGCTCGTAGGCACGACCGCCGTAGATGGTCAGCACGCGGATCCCCCGTCGGTGGCCGGCCTTGGCGAGGTCCCCGGAGACCTGGACGGCCAGCTCCCGCGTGGGTGCGACCACGAGGGCCTGCGGTGCACCGGCCCCGGGGAGCTCGTCCGCGCCCGGGTCCCCCGGGGCGAGCACGTGGTGCAGGATCGGCAGGCCGAACCCGAGGGTCTTGCCGGTCCCGGTCTTGGCCTGCCCGATGATGTCGTGCCGGGCGAGCGCCACGGGCAGGGTCATCGACTGGATGGGGAAGGGGTGGGTGATCCCGCCGTCGGCCAGCGCGGCCACGATGTCGGGGTGGATGCCGAAGTCGGCGAAGGTGCGGTCGTCCTGCAAGGGTCTCTTCCGATCGGTGGGTGCGGTCCGGACACGGGGGTATGCCGTGGGCGGGTCGTACGGAGCCGATCGGGTCTGTCCTTGGGGGTCGGGCGACGCGCCCGACGAGAGCAACCGTGCCAGGCACGGCCGACCGGTCACCGGTCCAACGTCCCCAGGGTAGCGGACCGGGCCGGGCCCCGGACGCAGGACGCGCCCCTCCGAGGAGGGGCGCCGTCTGCCGCGGACGGAGCCGCGGGTGTGGGCGAGATGTCCGCCCGAGGGTCGTGGTCAGCGACCCACGCGGTCGTGGGTGGTGTCGCGACCGGTGATGGCGCCGTAGGCCAGCACGACGATGACGGCGCCGATGACGCCCAGGACGAGGCCCCAGAAGTTCAGCAGGCCACCCTCGTAGTCGAAGATCAACGACCCGAGGAAGGAACCCAGCAGGGCACCGACGGCACCCAGCAGGATGGTCATCGGGACGGACAGGTTCTGCTTGCCCGGCAGGACGAGACGGGCCAGCGGCCCCACGATGAGGCCCGCGACGAGCGCGGCGATGATGGTGGAGAACATGGTGTAGGCCTTCCAACAGACGTCCACCACGGGGATACCCCCGCGGTGGTGGTCACAGGGCATACCCGTGCAGACCGGCGACCACGGTAGTCAATCCTTCTCCCAGGGTCCACTCAGGCAGGCTGGGACAGGCCCGCCCCGGGGTGCGGGGCGGACGGGGACCGAACCTGCCTGCCTACCGTCCGAAGCCGACGCGACCCTTGTCCTGGGCGCCGATCTCGACGTAGGCGAGGGCGTCCGTGGGGACCAGCACGGTGCCCCCCTTGTCGTCCTCGAGCTCGATGAGCTGCTGCCCGGACGACAGCGCGTCGCTGACGACGCCGCGGACCTGCTCAGGGGTGTGGGCGGACTCGAACGCGACCTCGCGGGCCACGTTGCGGATGCCGATGCGGACCTCCACGGGCGATCCTCCTTGCTCGGGGACGGGGTTCGAGGTCGAGCCTAGCCGGAGCACCAGGTGGTCACGACGTCGCCCGGTCGCCGACCTGCGGGTACTGGGCTATCCCGCGCCAGAGGAGCATGGTGACCAGGTCGGCCGCCTCCGCCAACGGGATGGTCGACCCGTCCTCGAACCACTGACGGGCCGCGGACTGCACCATCCCCACCAGGGTCGTGCCCAGCAGCACGCACTCGGTCCAGCCCAGCGCCGTCTGGTCCTGCAGGACCCGGCCGACGGCCTCGGCGCAGCGGCCGCGTGCGTCGTCCAGCACGGTGGCCACGGCCGGGTCGGCGCCCATGTCGGAGGCGAAGACCAGCCGGTACCCCGACGCCGGCCGGTCGACGAACTCGAAGTAGGCACGGACGCAGGCCGCGATCCGGGCACCGTTGTCGGGCGTGGAGTCGAGGGCGCTGGTGATGGTGGCGACGACGTCGTCGGCGACGCGGGCGGCGAGGGCGAGGTAGAGGTCCAGCTTGCTGTCGAAGTGCTGGTACAGCACCGGCTTGGACACCCCGGCCCGCTCGGCGATGTCGTCCATCGACGTCGCGTGGTAGCCGTTCTGCGAGAAGGCGGCCAGCGCAGCCTCCAGCAGCGTCACCCGGCGTGCGTCACGCGGGAGCCGGAGCCGTTGGTCGCTGCGGTGGGGGGGTGTCGTCACGACGGCCTCCTGGACTGGGACTTTCCATCCTAGAGGGCGGGACGGGCCCCGCCCGGTGAAGCGCCGTGGCAGGTGTGTCGGCCACGATGGTGAGATGGACCCCATGCTCGACCTCGAACCGCGCCGACCGGACACCGACCCCGGCCAGGCACGTGTCGTCGCGCACCGGGGTGGGGTCCTGCTGGTCACCGGGGCGCCCGGGACGGGCAAGACGTCGGCGCTCGTCCGGCACGTGCAGCAGCGGGTCGCGGAGGGGGCCGACCCCGACGCCTGCCTCGTGCTGGCGCCGACCCGGCAGGCGGCGGCCCGGCTCCGGACCGCCATCGGCCGGGGGCTCGGGCAGACCTACACCGAGCCGTTGGCGCGGACGGCCTCCTCGTTCGCGTTCTCCGTGCTCAGGCTCGCGGCGGCCTCGTCCGGCGGTCCCCTCCCACGGCTGCTCTCGGGGGCGGAGCAGGACGTCATCCTGCGGGAGCTGCTCGCGGGGCATGCCAGCGACGGGCGGGGCCCCTCCTGGCCGGTCGGGCTGGGTCCGGCCCTGGGCACCGCCGGTTTCCGGGCGCAGCTGCGCGACCTGCTGATGCGGGCCGTCGAGCGGGGCCTGGAGCCGGAGGACCTGCGGCGGTTGGGTGGAGAGCACGACCGGCCCGAGTGGTGTGCGGCGGCCGACGTGCTCGCCGAGTACGACGAGGTGACCGCACTGTCCGAGCCGGGCGCGTTCGATCCCGCCTGGATCTGCACCGCCGCGGCGGACGTCCTCGAGGACGACCCCGACCTCGCCGCCCGGGTCCGCGGCCGGCTCGCGGTCGTGCTCGTGGACGACGCCCAGGAGCTCACGGCGTCCGCGGCGCGCCTGGTGTCGGTGGGTCGGGGGGACCGGCACCGACGTGGTCCTCGCCGGGGACGCCGACGCCTCGGTGCTCGGCTTCCGCGGGGCGGTTCCCGAGCTGTTCGTGGAGCTGGCCCACCAGCTGCACACGGTCGACCGTCGCCTGGTCCCCGGGACGGCGACCACCGAGGCGCTCCCGACCGTCGTCCTGCCACGCCGCCACCGGGGCGACGAGGTGCTCTCCGCCGTCGTCACGCGCGTCGCCGACCGGATCGGGGCCGGGCACGGCACGGCGCACCGACGGCCGGGCAGCCGGTCCGCCGCGGCCGCCTCCTCGGGTGGGGAGGACCACCCGGTGCAGCTGGCGCTCACCCGCAGCCGCGCCCAGGAGGCGGCCTACGTGGCCCACTGGCTGCGCGAGTCCCACCTGCTGCACGGGGTTGCGTGGGAGGAGATGGCGGTCGTGGCGCGGTCGGGCGCCCAGCAGGAGTCGCTCCGTCGAGCCCTGGCCTCCGGAGGCGTCCCCGTGCGGCTCGACCGCTCGGGCGTCCCCCTGGGGCACGACCCCGCGGTCGTCCCGCTGCTCACCGCCTACGACGTCGTGACCCGGGACGGGAACGCACCCTGGATGGTCGCACCCGAGGAGGGGGTCCTGCTGCTGACCTCGCCGGTCGGCGGGGTCGACCCCGTCCAGCTACGCGGCTCCGGCGCCGGCTGCGGGGCGAGGAGCTGGCGGCCGGGGGTGAGCGGTCGGCCGACGAGATCCTCGCGACGATGCTGAGCGACCGCGACCTCGGACGGTCGCCGCTGTCCGACCTGCACCCCGACCTCCACCCGGTGGTGCGGGTGGGTCACGTCCTGGCGGCAGGACGGGAGGTCGTCGACGCCGACCCTGCCGGCTCGGCCGAGGACGTCCTCTGGGCCCTGTGGGACGCCACCGGACTGGCGCGCGTCTGGACCGAGCAGGTCCGTGCCGGCGGAGCCACCGGGGCCCGCGCCGACCGGGACCTCGACGCGGTCATGGTCCTGTTCGGGGCGGCCGAGGCCTACGTCGACCGTCTTCCGGGCAGCTCCCCCCGCAGCTTCCTGCACCACGTCCGCGGAGCGGACGTCGCGGCGGACACCCTGGTCGTCGGGGCCCGGGACCGGCACAGCGTCGAGGTGCTCACCCCTCAGGCCGCCGCCGGCCGGCAGTGGCGCCGGGTGGCGGTGGTGGGGGTGCAGGACGGGGTGTGGCCGGACCTGCGGCTGCGCGACACCCTCCTGGGGTCGGAGGCCCTCGTCGCCGCGCTGCAGGGGCGGGCGGCCACCGGGCCGGAGGCGGTCCGGGCCGCCCAGGCACAGGTGCGTGCGGGAGAGCTCCGCCAGTTCCACGTCGCCGTCAGCCGCGCCACGGAACGGTTGCTCGTCTCGGCCGTCTCCAGCACCGAGGACCAGCCGTCCTCGCTCCTGGAGCTCGTCCGGCCCGGCTACCCGCGCGACGACCTGGTGACGGTCCCGCCGCCGCTGACGCTGCGCGGTCTGGTGGGTCACCTGCGCAGGGAGGCCGTCGGCGCCCACCGGGCCGGTGACCGGACGCGCCGGGACGCCGCCCTCGACGTCCTCCTCCTGCTCGACCGGGAGTCCGTCCCCGGCACCGACCCGGCGACCTGGTGGGACGTCCGGGAGGTCTCGACGGACCGTCCGCTGGTCCCCGACGGACCCGTCCGTGTCTCCCCGTCCCACGTCCAGGGGTTCCACGACTGCGCCCTCCGGTGGTTCCTCACCGGCCGCGGCGGCGAGGACGGGGATGCCGTCAAGGCCGAGATCGGCACCCTCGTGCACGACGTCGTCGCCACCACGCCGCACGGCGACCTCGACACCCTGACCGCCGAGCTCGACCGGCGCTGGGCCGGCGTCGGCCTCCGGCCCGGGTGGGTGGCGGACCGGGAGCACCGCAGGCGCGCGCCATGCTGGCCAAGTACGTCGCCTACGTCGCGGCCGGGGAGTCCTCGGGCCGGGCCCTGGTCGGCACCGAGGTGGCGCTCCGGGCCCGGGTCCGGCAGGGCCGGAGGGTGGACGCGACGCGGAGCTGGCCGGGTCCGTCGACCGGCTGGAGCGGGACGAGCACGGCCGGCTGTGGATCATCGACCTCAAGACCGGGCGCACCAAGCCGCCGGCGTCCGAGATCGACGGGCACGCCCAGCTGGGGGCCTACCAGGTGGCCGTGGAGGAGGGGGCCTTCGCCGACCGGGCCCCCGGAGCCCGCAGCGGAGGGGCGCAGCTGGTGCATCTGGGCACACCGGGAAGGTCGTTCAGCACGCAGTCCCAGCCGGCGGTGCAGGATGCGGAGGACCCGGGCTGGGCCCGTCGCCTGGTCACCGAGGCGGCGGAGGGGATGGCCGGCAGCACCTTCCCGGCCCGCCGGGACGACCAGCTCTGCCGGACCTGCGTCGTCCGCTTCTCCTGCCCCCTCCAGCCCGAGGGGCAGCACCGGTGAGCCGGCCCTCGCTCGACGGGGGAGCGCGTCCGTCGTCCCGGCTGCCCCATCCCCCCCGGTTCAGCGCCGACGACCTCGCCACCGCGCTGGGGACCGACCTGCCCACCGAGGAGCAGCGGGCCGTCGTCGAGTTCGACCTGTCGCCGGCGGTCGTGGTGGCCGGGGCCGGGTCGGGCAAGACCGAGACGATGGCCTCCCGCGTCATCTGGCTCATCGCCAACGACTACGTCCGGCCCGAGGAGGTCCTGGGACTGACGTTCACCCGGAAGGCGGCGCACGAGCTGAGCGCCCGGCTGGCCGTCAAGCTCGAGCAGCTCCGCCGCACCGGGCTGTGGCTCCCCGCCGGGCAGGAAGAGGCCGTCGACGGGGAGGCCGTCGACCTGCCGACCGTGTCCACGTACCACGCCTACGCCGGACGGCTGGTGGCCGAGCACGGTCTGCGTCTCGGCGTGGAGCCGGACTCCCAGCTGCTGTCGGAGGCGGCCTGCTGGCAGCTCGCGCACGACGTGGTGTCCGGCTACGACGGTGACATGACCGCGACGGAGAAGGCGGAGTCGACGGTCGTGCGGGCCGTCCTGGACCTGGCGGGGGAGCTGGGGGAGCATCTCGTCGAACCCGAGGATGCGCTGGCGTGGCTGGAGCAGCTGGCCGATCGGGTCGCCCAGCTGCCGGGTCGGGACGGTCGCCGGCCGCTCGCCGCCGGCAGGGACCTGGCCGCGGCCCTGCGCGAGCAGGCCCTCGTCTACCCGATCGTGCAGCGCTACCGCCAGGCCAAGACGGCCCGCACGGCGCTCGACTTCGGGGACCAGATGGCCCTGGCGGCCCGTCTGGCGCGGGACGTGGCCGCCGTCGCCGACGGCGAGCGGGCACGCTACCGCGCCGTCCTGCTCGACGAGTTCCAGGACACCTCGGAGGCGCAGATGGTCCTCATGAGCTCGCTCTTCGGAGGTCTGGACCTGCCGATCACCGCCGTGGGGGACCCTCACCAGTCCATCTACGGGTGGCGTGGAGCCAGCGCCAGCACCCTCAGCCGGTTCCCCGAGGTGTTCGCGGCCGCCGGAAGGCCGGCGGCGGTGCTGAGCCTGAGCACCTCGTGGCGCAACGCCCGCAGCGTGCTGGCCGCCGCCAACGCCGTCGCCGGGGACCTGCAGGCGGCCACCAGGATCCCCGTCAGGACGCT
Organism: Ornithinimicrobium sp. CNJ-824; assembly: GCF_001942405.1. Lineage (GTDB taxonomy): Bacteria > Actinomycetota > Actinomycetes > Actinomycetales > Dermatophilaceae > Ornithinicoccus > Ornithinicoccus kibberensis. The sequence goes on along the minus strand of NZ_MKKA01000061.1, from coordinate 77,552 downwards.
GTCGCCCGCGCCCTCCGCGGGCCCCGGGCTGGTCGAGGTGGCCCGGCTCGTCGATCAGATCGAGGAGGCCGACCACGTCGCCGGCTGGGTGGCCGAGCACTTCGGTCCGGGCCGCACGGCGGCCGTGCTCTGCCGGGCCAGGGCCCAGTTCCCGGCGGTGGTCGACGCGCTGCGTCGACGAGGGCTGCCGGTGGAGGTGGTCGGGCTGGGCGGGCTGCTCGACACCCCCGAGATCCTCGACCTGGTCGCCGTGCTGTGGGCGACCCAGGAACCCACCCGCGGGGACCAGGTGATGAGGCTGCTCACCGGCCCCGTCTGCCGGCTGGGGGCCGGGGACGTGGACGCCCTCTGGGCCTGGGCGCGTGAGCTGAGCCGGCCTGGCGACGGTGCCGGGCCCCACGGGAGGGAGCACGCACCGGTGCTGGCCGAGGCGCTCGACCACCCACCACCCGTCGGCTGGCTCGGCCCCGGGGGCCGCCAGCTCTCGCCCGAGGGCGGTGACCGGGTCCGCAGACTGGCCGCGGTGCTGCGCCGGCTCCGCTCGCTGACCGGGCTGGCCCTGCCCGACCTCGTGGTCGAGGCGGAACGCTCCCTGGGCCTGGACCTCGAGGTGGCGGCGGACCCCGACCTCCACCCCGCCTGGGGCCGCGCCCAGCTGGACGCCCTCGCGGACGTGGCCGCCGGCTACGCAGCCAGCGCCGAGCGGCCCACGCTGGGCGGTTTCCTCGACTGGCTGGACGCCGCCCGTGCCCACGAGCGCGGTCTGGAGGAGGCCGAGGTCCCCGAGCTGGCGGAGGTGCACGTGGACGCCGGGGCCGTGCAGGTCCTCACCGTCCACGCGGCCAAGGGCCTCGAGTGGGACGTCGTGGCCGTGCCAGGGCTGGTCGAGGGCACCTTCCCGTCCGGCAGGGTCCAGCCCAAGGCACAGGCGGACGGCTGGGTGCTCGGTCCCCGCAAGGACCGCACCTGGCTCACCGGGATCGGGCGGCTCCCGACCCCGCTGAGGGGAGACCGGCAGGATCGTCCGGACCTGGGCTGGCAGGCCGTGGCGGACACGCACGAGCTGCGGGACGCACTGGAGGAGATGGCGCTGGAGGGAGGGGCCTATGCGGTCAGGGAGGAGCGGCGCCTGGCCTACGTGGCGTTCACCCGGGCCCGCCGGCGCATGCTGCTGACCGCGCCGGTGTGGTCCACGGGCAAGCTGCCCCGGGTCACCTCCCGGTTCCTCGAGGAGGTCCGGACCAGCACGGAGGTCGAGGTGTCCGTCCGTGGGTGGGCCGAGCTCCCGGACCCGCTCGACCCGGCCCAGCACCAGAATCCTCGGCTCGCCGAGGAGGAGACCGCGCCGTGGCCGACCTCGCCGGAGGCCCGACGGGACGCGGTCCGGGACGTCGGACACGCGCTGGTGACCGCACGCACGGCCGGGCCGGCAGGAGGGCCGCCGACGCCGGAGCAGGTGGAGTGGGAACGCCGGGCCCGGCTCCTCCTGGCCGACCGTGCCCGTGCCGTCGTTGCAGACGGGCCTGCCGAGCTGCCCGACCACCTGTCCACCTCGGCGGTCGTGGAGCTCTCCCGTGACCCCGAGGCCTTCCGGGCGGCGCTGCGAAGGCCGGTGCCCCGGCCGCCTGCCCCACGCGCGCGGACCGGGACGGCCTTCCACGCCTGGGTCGAGCAGCACTACGCCGCTGCCGCCCTCGTCGACCTCGACGACCTGGAGAAGGACTCCCCGGACGGCGACCCGGCGCAGGAGCTGGCCCAGCTCCAGGAGAACTTCCTGGCGAGCGAGTGGGCCGACCGGTCCCCGGTCGCCGTCGAGGTGGCCGTGGAGACGACCGTGGCCGGCCGACGGGTCAGAGGTCGGCTCGACGCCGTCTTCGCCGACGACGACGGCGGCCTGACACTCGTCGACTGGAAGACGGGCAGCCCGGGCACCGCCGAGGCGCAACGGCACCGCGCCCTCCAGCTGGCCATCTACCGCGTGGCCTACGCGCGCCTCACCGGCCGGCCGCCCGGGCAGGTGCGCGCGGCGTTCTTCTACGCCGCCACCGGGACGACCGTGCGCCCGCACCTTCCCGACGAGGTGGAGCTGGAGCGTCTCCTCGACGACCTGGTCGAGGGTCGTGCCGCCGGACAGGAGGGTGCGGCACCGTCAGGCTGACGTCACTCCCGGCCCGGTGAGGGCGTCGTGGACCCGTCCGTGGGGCGTACCTCCGGCCGCTGCTCCGACTTCCGTTCCTCGGCCTCGCCCTCGCCGCCGGCTGCACCCTGGCCGTCGGCCTGGCCCTCGCCGTCGGCCTCGGCCGCGTCCTCGGCGGGCATGCCGTAGAGCTCGGCCAGCCGGTGCTCGTCGTCGAGCCCGTCCTCCGGCCCGGGCCGGGGTCCGCTCTCCGCGTCGCTCAACTGCGGCCGGCGCGTCCCCACGGGCTCGACGGGCTGCTCGTGCCCATGGCCTTCCAGGACGTCGCCGGAGCGCTCGTCGTCGGCCTCCTCCGGGCCCGGCCCGGCGGGCGGCTCGTTCCACGCGTCGGCGTCCGGTCCGTCGTCGGCGGGCTCGTCCGACGTGGCTGCCTCCTCACCCACCTCGGTGGAGCCCTCCCCGAGGTCGGCCAGGGTCTGCCGGGGAACGGGGACCTCCATGGTGGCGTCGTCATCGACGTCGGCAGGCGGGATGTCGGGCGCGTCGTCGAGGACGGGCTCCTCGGGCGTCGCGGGTGCCGCGGGCTCCTGCGGAGCCTCGACCCCCGGCGGCTCGGTCGACGTCCCAGGACCGGGGGTGTCCAGCAGACCGGCCGCTCCGTCCGTCCCTGGCGTGGCGAGCGCCGTACCCGCGCGCGGCATCCCGTCCGCGGCCGCCCGGCGGGCGGTCATCGGGACGAGGGCGTCGTCGTCCTCGGTCAGCCGGTCCATCCGGCGCAGGGACTCCTCGGTCCGGCGGACGTCCTCGTCCCGTTCCTCTGCGACGGCCGCGGCCAGGCCGCGGAGCGCGCGCACCTCGGCGTGCAGCCGGGCGCGGACGTGCAGGTACGGGTCGGGCCGCTGGGCGCGGGCGAGGGTGTAGCTCTCCAGCACCGACTCCCACGCCTGCGGGGAGGCCTGGGCGCACAGCTCGGCGAGATCGACGGCGGGGTCGAGGACGCCGGCCTCCTCCCACCCGGTCACGGCCACGACGCGTCCGCTCGCGGCGTCGTCGTCGCCGAAGGTCACCAGCACGGTGCTACCGCGGAAACGGCCGTGGACCGGCGTGGTGGCGAACTGCCACAGCGGGGCGGCGTCGAAGGCCTCCTCCCACCGGGCCAGGAGCCCCGTCGGCACACGTCCGGTCTCCGCGGCCCTGTCCACCTCGGCGATCAGCCGCTGCCGGCAGCCGGCGGCGTCCATGACGGGGACGTCCTGCTCCTCGAAGGCGACGCGCGGGATGTTGTGCACCGCGGCCACGGCCCGCGCCAGGGCGCTGGCCAGGCCCGGACCGGCAGGCAACCTGCGCAGGTCGACGGGCGAGCCCTCCACGAAGGGGTAGACCGCGGCCCGGCCGTCCCGCCCCACGTCGGCGTACCCCACGGGGGCCGGGACCTTGAACGGCACGTGGCGCGACAGCTGGCGGACCAGCTCGTCGTGCTGCTGCAGCCGGGCTCCCGCGACCGGGGTCAGCGGTGCGCGGACCAGCCACCGGCGCCCGGTGGTGTCCTCGACCATGGCCAGCTGGTGCTCCTCGGGCGAGTCGTCGTCGGCCGGCCCGATCCCCGCCACCGCCACGGGCTTCATCCCGGGGACGGCGGCGCTGGCGAGGGCGGCCAGGGCCAGGTCGCTGCGCATCACGGGATCCACCGTATGCCGTGGCCGCCCCGCAGCCCGGCAGGCGGGGCGGTACGTCACAGGACGGCCTGCGCCTGCGCCTACAGTGGCCCGGTGAGCCCGCCCGACGAGACCCACCTCGACCTGGCGCTGTCCCGCTCCGTCGTGCCCCGGTCGGCGCACGAGCGTGCCGACGCGGCCACGCTCGAGCAGGCGCTGGCGGACCCCGGGACCCGGGTCCTGGAGCTGAGGGAGGGGCGCACCCGCCTGCGGGACGCTGCCTCCACCGGGCTGGCCCTTCGGGCGCCCGACGCCGACGACGCCGGGCGCACCCCCTGGTTCCTGGGGCGGCACGGAGGCACCGCATACCTGGCGGTGGACGTCGGGCCGTCCCACGACGGGGAGCCCGACCACGACGGCTGGGTGTCCCTGCGCGAGGTCGGCGCCGACCTCGACGACGTGGAGGCCGGGCTGCTCACGACCGCGACCGCGCTGCACGGCTGGCACCGCACCCACCGGCACTGCCCCCGGTGCGGCTCCGCCACCGACGTCGTCCAGGCCGGATGGGTGCGGCGCTGTCCCCGGGACGGGTCCGAGCACTACCCCCGGACGGACCCGGCCGTCATCATGGCCGTCGTCGACGACGAGGACAGGCTCCTGCTGGGCACGGGCCAGCCCTGGCCGGAGGGACGGGTCTCGGTCCTCGCCGGCTTCGTCGAGGCGGGGGAGACGCTGGAGGCCGCCGTCGCCCGCGAGGTGATGGAGGAGGTGGGGGTGCAGGTCACCGACGTGCGGTACCGGGGCAACCAGCCCTGGCCCTTCCCGGCCTCGCTCATGCTGGGCTTCCGCGCGAGGGCCGTGACCACCGACCTCACCGTGGACCGCACCGAGCTCAGGGCGGCGGCGTGGTACACCCGGGAGGAGCTGAGGGCCGGGGTCGAGGACGGGTCCCGCACCCTCCCGCCACGGGTCTCCATCGCCCGGGTCCTCGTCGAGGAGTGGTTCGGCGGCCCGATCACCGGACCGAGGGCGGTCCGGTGACGTCGTCCGTCCCGGCACGGGCCCCGGAGGAGCTGCTGGCCGGACTGGACCCCGAGCAGCGGGAGGTCGCGGCCAACCCCAGCGGCCCCATGGTCGTGCTCGCGGGTGCGGGGACGGGCAAGACCCGGGCGATCACCCACCGCATCGCCTACGGCGTGGCCGCCGGCGCCTACCACCCGGGGCGGGTGCTGGCCGTCACCTTCACCGTCCGCGCCGCGGGGGAGATGCGCACCCGGTTGCGCACGCTGGGCGTGCCCGGCGTGCAGGCGCGCACCTTCCACGCCGCCGCCCTGCGGCAGCTGCAGTTCTTCTGGCCGCAGGCGGTCGGCGGCGCCCCGCCGGACGTGGTCGCCCAGAAGGTGCCCCTCGTGGTCGAGGCGGCGGGGCGGCTGCGGCTCCGGCTGGACCGGGCCGGGCTGCGCGACGTCGCTGCGGAGATCGAGTGGGCCAAGGTGAGCATGCTCACCGCCGAGACCTACCCGGCCGCGGCACGGGCGGAGGGACGACAGCCGGCCGGTCTCGACGCCACCGCGATGGCCCGGGTGCTGGAGGTCTACGCAGAGGTCTGCGCCGAGCGGCACGTCATCGACTTCGAGGACGTGCTGCTCCTCACCGTGGGGCTGCTCGACGAGTACCCGCAGGTGGCGGCCCAGGTGCACCAGCAGTACCGCCACTTCGTCGTCGACGAGTACCAGGACGTCAACCGACTCCAGCAGCACCTCCTCGACCAGTGGGTCGGGCAGCGGGCCGACCTGTGCGTCGTCGGTGACCCCGCCCAGTCCATCTACTCCTTCACGGGCGCGTCGGCGGACCACCTGCTGTCCTTCGCCCGTCGGCACCCCGACGCGCGGACGGTCCGTCTGGTCCGCAACTACCGCAGCTCCCCGCAGGTGGTGCACCTGGCCAACCTCGTCCTGGGGGGCCGCCGCACGCCCGGCCCCCAGGAGGGTCGGACGGTGCCGGGCCGGGCCGCCCCGGTCGAGCTCGTCGCCCAGGCGGCGGACGGCCCTGCCCCCACCCTCACCGCCTACGACGACGACGAGAGCGAGGCCCGCGGCGTCGCCCAGAAGGTCACGTCCCTCCTGGGCGCAGGCGTTCCGGCCAGCGAGATCGCCGTGCTCTACCGCACCAACAGCCAGTCGGAGGCCGTCGAGTCCGCCCTGGCGCAGGCAGGCGTGCCCTACCTCGTCCGCGGGGGCGAACGATTCTTCTCCCGGGCCGAGGTCCGCTCGGCGGTCCTCCTCCTGCGGGGGGCCGTCCGGTCCGACGACGGGTCCGCCGCCCTGGGCGAGATCGTCCGAGGCGTCCTCTCCGGCGCGGGCTGGTCGCCGGACCCTCCGGCCGGCGGGGGCGCCACCCGTGAGCGTTGGGAGAGCCTGCAGGCGATCGCCCTGCTCGCCGACGACCTGGTCCGCAGCACCCCCGGTGCCCGGACCGCCGACCTGGTGGCCGAGCTCGACCGTCGGGCGGCCGAGCAGCACGCGCCCACCGTGCAGGGGATCACCCTCGCCTCGCTGCACGCCGCGAAAGGGCTGGAGTGGGATGCGGTCCTGCTCATCGGCTGCAGCGAGGGCCTGCTGCCCATCACCCTGGCGGACGGTCCGGAGCGGGTGGAGGAGGAGCGCCGGCTGCTGTACGTCGGGGTGACACGGGCGCGACGGCACCTCGACCTCAGCTGGGCCGGGTCCCGCTCGGCGGGCGGACGATCCACCCGCAAGGTGTCCCGGTTCCTGGCACCTGCCGCCACGGTGCTCGGGGGCTCGGCCGTCGGACCGACCGGCGGGCGGTCCCGCGGACGACGGGCGGCGACGGCCCGCACGCCTCGCACCTGCCGCAGCTGCGGGGCGCTGCTCTCGGGCGCGGCCGAACGCAAGGTCGGGCGCTGCTCGCAGTGCCCTCCCACCTACGACGAGGCGACCTTCGAGCAGCTGCGTCGGTGGCGTGTCGAGACGGCCAGGGCCCAGGGGGTCCCGGCCTTCGTCGTGTTCACCGACGCGACCCTGACGGCGATCGCCGAGCAGGACCCCCGGGACGCGGACGGCCTGCGGGCCATCTCGGGGGTCGGCGAGCGCAAGCTCGAGCTCTACGGGGACCGGGTGCTGGAGGTGCTCGAGGCCGCCCGGGAGGAGACGACCGGCCCAGGCGGCCCCAGGCCTGCCTGACCGGCCGCGGAAAAACCGTTGCCAGTTCTCGGGCGACGTCCTAGAGTTGCTCAGGTCCAGCCCACGGCACGCTGCCCGTGGGGTCGAGCGCAGACGGAAGGAGGGGAGCCCAGCATGAAGACGATCGTCCTCGGTCACGACGACACCGGTGTCGCCGCGCGCCCCCTGGGAGCTCCCGGCGTCCCGTCCGTCCCGCGCCCACGGGTGAGCTCCGCCCACGGAGCCCTCGGCGAAGGACGTGTGCTGCGTCCCGCCGTCTCCACCCTGACCACCCGACCCCACCCTGGACCCGACCACCGCCCGGACCACGTAGGCCGACCGCCTGCCGTCCGCACGGCCGCGGGTCCTCGTCCGAGGGCCCGCGGCCGTTCTGTGCCACCCTGCGTCTGCGCCGGGGGGGTGCCGGAGCCGCGGGGCACAGCCCAGGAGCACCCACCGCCATGACGACCTCGTCACCCGCCCCCGTCGACCGCCGTCCGTCCGAGGAAGGACCTGCCGTGCCCGGCGCCACCACGACCCGAACCACGACCACGCGCACCACCGCCGTCCGCCCCACCGGCGCCGGCGACTCAGCGGCCCCTGCCCTCCCGTCCGCGCCCGGGCCGACCGGCGCCGACGCGCTCGCCGAGCTGCCCTGCCGTCAGCACCCCGCCGACCTGTGGTTCGCCGAGCTGCCCCACGAGGTCGAGCAGGCCAAGGACCTGTGCGGGGCCTGCCCGATCCGCTCGGGCTGCCTCGCCGAGGCGTTGCGACGCGCGGAGCCCTGGGGCGTGTGGGGAGGGCAGCTGATCCTGCAGGGCCGGGTCGTGCCGCGCAAGCGCCCCCGCGGCCGGCCGCGCAAGGACGAGGTCGCGGCCTGACGTCGGCCCGGCCCTCAGCCCGGGTCGCCCGGGTCGCCGGGGTGCCAGGGACACGCCGGGTGGACCGGCCAGCGTCGGGTGACCACGTGGGGCGTCTGCAGGCCCACCTCGTGGGTCAGCCCGGGCTGCACGGGCCGTCGGTCGCGGACCGCCTCGAGCAGCAGCAGGACAAGACCCTCGGCGGCGGCCTGGAGAACCTCCGGGACCGGCGTGGGGCGGACCTGCTCGACCGGATGCCGAGGTGGGTGGCCACGACCGCCCACCGCGGGTCGCGGTCCCGGCGGTGCAGGTCAAGGCAGTGCAGGCACGGGCCCGTCGGGACGGTCACGGGGCCCACGACCACGCGCCGGGGCTGGACGACGACGGGAAGGACGGTCCGCCCGGAGCGGGCCGCGGCGAGCCCGACGTCGGGCGGGACCACGTGCTGGTGGACGGCCACCTCGGGCGCACGGCCGTCCTCGTCCTCCCCGTCGAGGAGGACCGGGGCGAGCGTTCGACGGAGGCGCCTGGCGATCGGGCCCGCTCCCCGGACCCGGACGGCGGTGCCCAGGCCCCCGGCGGGGTCGGCGTCGACCTCCGGAGCGCGGGCCGGTGCCGGCCCGGCGACGTCGGGGGGCCCGGCTCCCTGCGCGAGGGCCTGCGCCAGCGGAAGGACGCAGGAGAGGGGCTCCGATGCCGGCCCGGCGGGGGCCTCGGAGGTGGTCCGCCGCTGGCCCCCGGTGTCCCCTCCGGGGGAGAGGTGCACGACGACGGCTCCCGGGCCGACCCCGACCTGCCAGGTGGCGGCCGTGGCGGGGTCGGGCAGCGGGACCGTGCGACCGGTGCGGGGGGTGGCGCGGGAAGTCACCCGGCCACCCTGCCACCCGCCCAGCGGGCTGCGCCCTCGGCCGTCCACAGGCCGGGCGCCGGCTCGTCAGCGGTCGCCGCCGGGTTCGCCGGGGTCGTCCTGCTGCTGGTCGTCCGTGCCCGGGCCCGAGGGGTCCTCGGCCGAGGAGAGCAGGCGTTCGATGTCGGCGTCGGAGATCGAGACGTCCTCCTGCGCGGTCCCACGCCGCTCGGCATACCCCAGCGGGTCGTCGAGGTCCGCGGCGGTGGGTGCCACGTCAGGGTGGCCCCAGGCCTCGTCCCGTGCCGTCTGGCCGTGCGTCGACTCCAGGGCCGCGAACAGGTTGGCGGCGTCCCGCAGCCTCCGCGGCCGTAGCTCCAGCCCCACGAGCGAGGCGAAGGTCTTCTCCGCCGGCCCACCGCTGGCCCGACGACGACGGACCGCCTCCGCCAGCGCCCCAGCGTGCGGAAGGTGCTGGTCGGCGGCCTGGGCGGCGACCACGTCGACCCATCCCTCGACGAGGGCGAGGAGGGTCTCCAGCCGGGCCAGCGCCGCCTGCTGCGCCGGGCTCGGCTCTGTGGCGAACAGGCTGTCCCCCAGCGCCTCCTGCATGGCCTCGTGGTCCTGGGGGTCGGCCTTCCGCACGGCCTCCTCGATCCCGTCCGTGTTGATGCGGATGTCGCGGGCGTACTGCTCCACGGCGCCCAGCAGCTGCGGGCCGAGCCACGGCACCCCGGCGAACAGCCGTACCCGGGCGGCCTCGCGCACGGCCAGGTAGAGGTGCACCTCACCGGCGTCCACCTCCAGGCCCTCCGCGAAGGCGGCCACGTTGGCGGGCAGGATCGCGACGGACTCGTCGCCCGTGACCGGGATGCCCACCTCCGTGCCGGACACGATCTCGGTGGCCAGCGTGCCGACCGCCTGACCGACCTGGGCCCCGAACATGCTCGCGCTCATGCGGCGCACCATGGGCTCCATCTGCCCCATCAGCGCGGCCGGGTTCATCCCGGGGGGAAGCCCCGGGATCTCCGGTCCGCCCTCCTGGCCCAGCTGCGACATCTGCTCCCGGATCGCCGAGGACATGGCCGTCTGCAGGCCCTCGGCCACGGGCGCGGTCAGCCGCTCCCAGAGGGGCAGGGTCAGCTCGACCCACTCGGCCCGGCTGAGGGCCCGGGTCGGCCCCTCCGGCCGAGGCAGGTCGGTGACCTGGTCCAGCCACAGGGAGGCGACCTGCACCACCTGCTCCACGTCGCGCACCGTCGCCCCGCCGACCGAGACGTCGCCGGCGTCCTGGGCGACCACCTGGCGCGCGACGTCCCGGGCCAGCTCGGAGTTGACCGGGCCGTCGTCACCGCCACCCCCGCCGAGGAGCAGCTCCATCTGGGACCGCATCTGCCGGATCTGCTGGGGGTCCATCGAGCCCAGCCCCATGGCCTCGAGGGCCTCCCGCATCTGCGGCGGGACCGGTCCGCCGAGCAGGGCCTCGAAGGGGTCCGGCTCGTCGTCGGGGCGTTCGGAGGGCGGGTTCTGGGACACGTCGGCTCTCTTCCTTCCGCACGGGGTCGGTCGACCAAGCCTGCCACGGCGGGCGGGCGGCGGCCGTCCGGGCCGGGTCGACCCGGCGCTGCACCCACGACAACGCCGGGGGACCGCTCGCCGTTCCGACGCCCCTCGGGCACGCCGTCCTGTTGCTCGTCCAACCGGTTCCCAGGGCGGGTGCGGCATGATGGCGCGGTGAGTGCTGAGCAGCCGACCGTCGTCGCCGAGGTGCGCGAGGCCCCCCTCTCCGTGGACGAGGCGCTGGCCGCCGTCAACCATCCCCGGGCGGGGGGAGTGGCCCTGTTCGTCGGCACCGTGCGGGAGCACGACGAGGGGCGTGAGGGGGTCGCCGTCCTCGAGTACAGCGCCCACCCCGGCGCCGTCGAGCACCTGCGCAGGATCGCCGGCGCGGTGGCGGCCCTGGACCAGGTCCAGGGGGTGTATGCCGTGCACCGCACCGGGCAGCTGCGGGTCGGCGACCTCGCGGTGGTGTGCGCGGTCGCCGCCGAGCACCGGGCGGAGGCGTTCGACGGTGCCCGTCGGCTGATCGAGGAGCTCAAGGCGGAGGTGCCGATCTGGAAGCGCCAGGAGTGGTCCGAGGGGGACCACAGCTGGGTGGGCCTGTGACGAGGAGGGCACCGTGAGCGAGGGCTACCACCACGGCTATCCGCGGCAGCAGCCGGACCGGGTCCCGCACACCGGCATCGGCCGGCGTTCGGGGGCGACCCTGCTGCTGGTCCCCCTGCTCGTGGTGGCTGCGGCCGCCGCCAGCTGGGTCGGGGTGGACAAGGTCGTGTACGAACCCGGCCCGGTATTCGACACCCTGGACTCCATCGACGGGACCCCGGTCGTGGTCCTCGACCCCGGGCTGGAGGACCACCCGACCGAGGGTGACCTGTTCTTCACCACCGTCCGCCTCGACGGCGGACCGGGGGAGAAGGTCACCCTCCTGGAGTGGGGCCGGGCGGCGCTCGACCCCGCCCTGACCGTCCACCCGCGGGAGGAGATCTTCCCCGAGCAGGTGACCGCCGAGCAGGTGCGTGAGCAGAACACCGAGCTGATGGAGCACTCCCAGCAGGACGCCGCCGTCGTCGCCCTCCGGGAGGCCGGCATCGAGGTCCCCGAGGACATCATCGTGGCCCAGGTCATCGCCGACGCGCCGGCCGACGGCGTGCTGCACGTGGACGACGAGATCCTCGAGGTCGAGGGCGAGCCCATGACCGACGCGGAGACCGTCCGGTCCCGGCTGCAGGAGGTCACCGCGGGCGAGAGCGCCTCCATGACGCTGGTCCGCGACGGCGAGGAGGTCACCCTCGACGTGCCCACGGTGCGGGACGAGGAGAGCGGGCGCACCATCGTCGGCGTCTACCTGGCCCCCCGGTACGACATGCCCTACGACGTGACCATCAGCGCGGGCAACGTCGGCGGGCCCAGCGCCGGCCTGATGTTCTCGCTGGCCATCTACGACCGGATCACGCCCGGAGCCCTGACCGGGGGACGGTCGGTGGCCGGGACGGGCACGATCAGCGGGCTGGGCAACGTGGGCCCGATCAGCGGGATCCGCCAGAAGATGTATGCCGCGGAGGAGGCCGGGGTCGAGCTGTTCCTCGCGCCGGAGGACAACTGCGACGAGGTGGTCGAGGGTCGGCCCGACGGGCTGGTGGTGGTGCCGGTCGCCACGTTCGCGGAGGCCCGGGAGCACGTGGAGGCGGCGGCGGGGTCGGACGACGTCGGCGCCCTCGACCTGCCCAGCTGCCAGGACGTCGTTGACGAGGACGGGGCCCCCGCCACGGGATGAGCCGAGCTCCCGGCCGGGCGGTCAGTCGTCCTGCAGGGTCGCTGCGAGCGCGTGGGTCAGCCCCGGGGCCAGGTCCCGGCCGACGGCGACGGCGTCGTCCTCGTCGTGGTCGCGCTGACGCAGCAGGCAGACCTGCTCCCCGGTCCGCAGGCACGCGGCGAGCAGCCGGACGTCCTTGCGGGCCGGGTGCGCCGCCAGCCGGTCGGTCGCGAGCCGGGGATCGTCGGGCAGGTCCCGCTCCGCCTCCGGCGGGACGACGATGCGTTCGACGGAGAGCGCGACGCCGTCCACCTCGTCGGGCCAGGCCATCCGGCCCAGGAGGGACTCCAGGTCGGAGGTGGGGGGCAGGCCCTCCTGCTCGATGGCCGTGTAGCCGTCGTCGTTCGCGTCGCCGAGCCGTTCCACCAGGTCGGGCTCCCGGTCGCGCAGCACCCGGGTGCGGACGAGGGCGAACAACCGGGGCGGCTGGTCCCAGCCGACCCGGGCCACGTGCCGCTCGGTGTCGACCGCTGCGGTCAGGAGGGGGGACGGGACGGTGGACGCTGGCTGGTCGGGTGTCACCCGCCCATGGTGCCACCGCCCGCGGTTCCGGAACATCCAGGGAAGCCGTCTAGGGTGGACCGCGTGAGCGACCAGGACAGCAGTCACGACCCCGACGAGCCCGTGGGCCCGCCATCCGGTGGTGGTCCTGGCTCCGCGGACGGCCCCCGCGGCGGGCCGTCCGGCCCCGCGTCCGCCGGGGGTGGACCAGCGGGTCCCGGTTCCGGAGGAGCAGGGGGCGGTCGCCCCGGACCCGGTCGTCCCGGCCCGGGCGGAGGGGGGCCCCGCCGTCCCGCCGGACCACGTGGCCCGGCCCGGCCCGGTCGCAGCCGGTGGGTGCCCACGGTCCTCATCCTGCTGGGTCTGCTGTCGGTCGTGGGGTATGCCGCCACGCTGTGGACGGAGTTCCTCTGGTACGACTCGGTCGGCTACCGCACCGTCCTGACCACGCGGCTGCTGACCCAGGTCGCGCTCTTCCTCGGCGCGGGCGCATCACCGCGCTCATCGTCTGGTCGGGGCTGTGGCTGGCCTGGCGGCACCGGCCCGTCTACGCCCCGAGCACACCGGAGCAGGCCGCGCTGGACCGCTACCGCAGCGCCCTGGACCCGGTCCGCAAGCTGGTCTTCGTCGCCGTCCCCCTCGTCCTGGGCGGCTTCACCGGCACCGCCGCGGCGTCCCAGTGGCAGAACATCCTGCTCTTCCTGCACCGGGAGCCGTTCGGGGTCGAGGACCCCGAGTTCGGGCTGGACGTGGGCTTCTTCGTCTTCAGCCTGCCCTTCTGGCAGATGCTGGTCTCCTACAGCACGCTGGTCCTGGGCCTGAGCCTGGTCGGCGCCCTGGTGACCCACTACATCTACGGAGGGCTCCAGCTGCAGGCCGGACCGGGCGCCCCCGGACCACGACCGCGGCCCGGATCCACCTGGCGGTCCTCCTGGCCCTGCTGCTGGTGGTCCGCGCCGGCGGGTACTGGATCGAGCGCTTCACTCTGTCGATGAACGAGCACGCGCGCATCACCGGCATGACCTACACCGACGTCAACGCCGTGCTGCCCACCCGCAGCATCCTTGCCGTGGCCTCCCTGCTGGCCGCAGCCTTCTTCCTGTCCACGATCTGGACCAAGGCCTGGCGGCTGCCGCTCATCAGCCTGGCCGGGCTGCTCGTGGTCTCGTTGCTGCTGGGCGGGGTCTACCCCTCCCTCGTCCAGTCGTTGCAGGTGCGTCCGTCCGAGGCCCAGCTCGAGGTGCCCTACATCGAGCGGGCCATCGACAGCACGCTGGCGGCGTACGACCTGGAAGGGCTGGAGAAGATCGACTTCGACGCCGAGACCGAGGCCGAGCCCGGTCAGCTGCGTGCCGACGCCGACACCATCCCCGGGATCCGCATCGTCGACCCCTCGGTCGTCTCGCCGACCTTCCGTCAGCTGCAGGGCGTGCGCAACTACTACCAGTTCGCCGACGCGCTCGACGTGGGCAGCTACGAGGTCGACGGCGAGACGGTCGACACCGTCATCGCCGTCCGTGAGCTCAACCTGGACGGCATCTCCGCCGCCCAGCGCAACTGGGTCAACGACCACACGGTCTACACCCACGGCTTCGGCGTGGTCGCCGCCTACGGCAACCGCCGCTCCACGGAGGGCGAGCCGCTCTTCTTCGAACGGAACATCCCGCCCATCGGAGGGCTGGGCGACTACGAGCCCCGGATCTACTTCGGCGAGGCGTCGACGAACTACTCGATCGTCGGGGCGGCCGAGGGAGAGGGCCCGCGGGAGCTGGACTACCCGGCGAGCGGCCAGGAGACCGGCGAGGTGCGCAACACCTACGACGGCACCGGAGGGGTGGAGATCGGGTCGATCGTCCGCCGCGCTGCCTACGCGATCAAGTACCGCCAGATCGAGATCATGCTCTCGGACTCGCTCAACGAGAACTCCCGGATGCTCGACCACCGGGAGCCCCGCGAGCGGGTGGAGCGGGTGGCGCCCTGGCTGCGGCTGGACGGCAACCCCTACCCCGCGGTGGTGGACGAGAGGGTGCAGTGGGTCGTGGACGGCTACACCGTGAGCAACCGCTACCCGTACAGCCAGATGGAGGAGCTGGGCGCCGTGACCGCGGACTCGCGGGTCGCCCAGGCCGAGAACATCACCACGATCGGGGCCGGCCAGGTCAACTACATCCGCAACTCGGTCAAGGCCACGGTGGACGCCTACGACGGCACCGTGCGGCTCTATGCCTGGGACGAGGAGGACCCCCTGCTCAAGGCGTGGTCCAGCGCCTTCGACGGGACCGTGCTGCCGATGTCGCAGATCGACGGCGACCTGATGGACCACCTGCGCTACCCCGAGGACCTGTTCAAGGTGCAGCGCTCGGTGCTCTCGCGCTACCACGTGCAGGACGCCGGGTCCTTCTTCACCGGACAGGACTTCTGGACCGTCTCGGAGGACCCCAGCGTCCCCGGTGAGACCAAACCGGACATGCCCCCGCACTACCTCTCGGTGGCCCTGCCCGGGCAGGACGAGCCGACGTTCAGCCTGACGACCACCTACATCCCGGCGGGGTCGCAGCGGCAGAACCTCACCGGCTACCTGGCGGTCGACGCCGACGCCGGCAGCCAGGCGGGTGAACGCCGCGACGACTTCGGACAGCTGCGGATGCTCGTGCTGCCGCGGGACACCACGGTCCGTGGTCCGGGGCAGTTCCAGAACGACATCAACTCCTCGGACGCCAACTCGCAGGCGTTCGCCCAGACGCTGTCGCAGTTCATCAACCTGAACAGCTCCGACGACTCCCGGGTCGACTACGGCAACCTGCTGACGCTGCCGGTCGGCGGGGGCCTGCTCTACGTCGAGCCCATCTACGTGCAGGCCCGTAGCGCGTCCGCCTACCCGCTGCAGCGCGTCGTCGTCGTCGCCTTCGGCAACGACCTGGCCTGGTCGGACACCCTGGACGGCGCCCTCGACGAGCTGTTCGGCGGCGACTCGGGCGCGACGGCGGGCGACGCCGGGGCGTCCGGCGCCCCCGAGGACGGGGCCGAGGAGCCGGAGGCCGAGCTGGATCCGGACATGGCGCTGGCCCGGGCGGTGGCCGACATCGAGCAGGCCTACGCCGAGGGTCAGGAGGCGCTCGAGGCCGGGGACTGGGAGCCTACGGCCAGGCCCAGGAGCGGCTGCAGGACGCCATCGCGCGGGCCGTGCAGGCCAGCCCCGAGGGTGGTTCGGTCTCCGTGGACGGTGCCGAGCAGACCCAGGCACCGGGGGACGAGGCGGAGGTCACCGCCGAGCCGTGACGGCTGCGGGCCGCAGGAGGGCGATTTGGTCCTCCGCGGCCCGTGGCCTAGAGTAGGTGGAGCAACGACGCGGGGTGGAGCAGTTCGGTAGCTCGCCGGGCTCATAACCCGGAGGTCGCAGGTTCAAATCCTGCCCCCGCTACCACCGCGACGAAGGCCCGGACCGACACGGTCCGGGCTTTCGTCCGTCCCGGGCCCAGCCGGTGCCCGGGCCGCACGTACAGTGGCCCCACCATGCCTCTCGACTACCCCGTCTCGACGACCACGCTCGACAACGGGCTGCGCGTCGTGGTCAGTCCGGACCGGTCGGTGCCCGCCCTGTCCCTCAACCTCTGGGTGGACGTGGGGTCGCGCCACGAACGCCCGGGACGGACGGGCCTGGCCCACCTGTTCGAGCACCTCATGTTCCAGGGGTCCGAGCTCGTCGGCGAGGGCGAGCACATGTCGCTGCTCATGGCCCACGGCGGGCGCTCTAACGCCACCACGTCCTTCGACCGCACGACGTACGTGGAGTCCGTGCCGTCCGGTGTGCTCGACCTGGCCCTGTGGCTGGAGGCCGACCGGCACGGCCACCTGCTCCCCGCGCTGACCCAGACCACCCTCGACAACCAGCGGGACGTGGTGGTGGAGGAGAAGCGGCAGCGCTACGACACCGTCCCGTACGGCCAGGCCCTCGCGCACGCCTGCCAGGCCGTCTTCCCCGCCGGACACCCCTACCACCACACGACGATCGGGGAGATGGACGACCTCCTGTCCGCCGACCTGTCCGACGTCCACGCCTTCTACCGTGCCCACTACGGCCCGCGCACGACCACGCTCACGGTCGTCGGCGACGTGGACCCCGCCCAGGTGGTGGACCGCGCCCAGCACTTCCTGGGGCACCTCGTCGACGGGACCGAGGACCGTCCTCCTCGCCGCCCCACGCTGGGACCCTCGTCCGACCCCGTCGTCCGCGACCTCGTCGAGGACGTCCCCTCCGACCGGCTGTACCTGACCTTCCGGCTGCCCCCGGTGACCGATCCCCAGTTCCTGCACTGCGCCATGGCGCTGGACGCCCTGGCGTCCCTGGACGTCTCGCGGCTGCACCGTCGCCTGCTGCGGCGGGAGGAGAGCGCGAGCGGCGTCCATGCCTCGGCCCTCGGTCTGGTGGACGGTGCCAGCCTGGGGCTGCTGGTCCTGGACGTGGCGGACGGGACGGACCCCGGCGAGGTCGAGGCCGCGGTGCACGAGGAACTGGCCTCCCTGGGGGAGGCCGGCCCCGGCGAGACCGAGCTGGAGGCCTCCCGGGCGGACACCGAGCGGTCCTGGCTCGAGGCGTTGTCCTCGCACGACGAGCGCGCCGAGCTGCTGTCCCGGGCCGCGGTGAGCCTGGGGGACGCGGGTCAGGTCAACACCTACCTGGACGACGTCATGGCCGTCGGTCCCGACGAGGTCCGGCAGGCGGCGGCGACCTGGTTGTCCCCCGAGGTGATGAGCACGCTGCGCTACCGCAGGGCCGGTGCCGGGTCCGGAGGGGTCCCACGGACCGCGACGGCCCAGGGGGCCGCCGCGCACACGGCCGGGGAACTGCCGTGAACGGCCGCGTGACCGAGCGCCCGCAGGTGGGTCCCCCTGCCCCGTGGTCCTTCCCGGAGCCGTCCGTCGTGCCCCTGCCCAACGGGATGCGGCTCCTGCTCGTCGACCTCCCCGGTCAGCACGTGCTCTCCCTCCGGGTCTTCCTGCCGCTGCCCGTCTCCGACGAGGAGCGCGGGACCGAGGGCGCCACCCTGCTGATGGCCCGCGCCCTCGACGAGGGGACGTCCCAGCACACCGGGGAGCAGCTGGCCGAGCTCACGGAACGTCACGGCATCGCCTGGGGTGCCGGTGCGGGCGAGCGAGGCGTGCACCTTGGTCTGGAGGTCGCGGGGCGTCACCTCGGCATCGCGCTGGCCCTGCTGACCGAGTGCCTCTCCTCGGCGAGCTTTCCCGAGGCCGAGGTGGACCGCCTGCGGCGGCACCGGCTCGTCGACCTGGCCCACGAGCACGCGGACCCCGGGGTCCGTGCCGCCCGGGCCTTCACCGCCGCCTACTTCGACCCCCGGGACCGTCCCCACCTCCCGGTGGGCGGGACGACGGCGACCGTCTCGAGGCTGACCAGCGACCACCTCCGCGACCGGCACGCGCAGCTGACCGCCCGGGGCGCGACCGTGGTCCTGGTCGGCGACCTCTCCGACGCCCCGTCCGCGGTCGGCACGGTGGCGGCCACGGTGGGCGCCTGGAAGGGCGACGACGAGGTGGCCGGGGCGCCCGGACCCGCACGCCGGTCGGACCGGGCCCACCGGACCGTGCTCGTCCCGCGCCCCGGCCTGGCGCAGACCGAGATCTACCTCGGCCGGCCCGGCCCCGACCGGCGCACGCCCCGGGGCTGGGGCACCTACCAGGTCCTCGCCATGCTCCTGGGAGGAGCCCCGCACGCCCGCCTCGACCGCGTGCTGCGCGAGGAGCGGGGCTACACCTACGGCGTGCGCCTGGGGTTCCGGCCGCGCAGCGTCGGCGGCACCACGGTGGTCGCCGGATCCGTGCGGGCCGACGTGACCGTCCCGGCGCTGGCCGAGACCCTCCGCATCCTCGACGTCCCCGGACCGGAGATCACCGACCGGGAGGTCCGGGAGGCGGCGGACTTCGTGGCCATGACCGCCCCCGGGCGGTACGCCACCGCCGACGCCGTGGCGGACGAGCTGGTGTCGCTGGCGGGGGAGGGGCTGGCCCTGGACACCGTCACGCAGACCTTGTCCCAGGTGCGCGGGCTGGAGCGCGACGCGGTCGGGGCGGCCTGGGAGAGGTGCGGGCGTCCGCCCCGTGGACGGTGGTCCTGGTGGGGGACCCCGACCGGACGGCCGGCCTAGAGCAGCTGGAGGTGGGCCAGCTCGAGGTCGTGGACGAGGACGACGACTCCCGACGCTGACGGGGCGTCAGCTCCGCGCGGGAGACGGCCCGCGGTGGCGGGCGGTCCGTCAGCCCTGCGGCTCCTCCCCACCGGGGGGTGGGCCGGACGGCCGGCCCCGGCCCTCGGACGCGTGGACGGCAGGGCCGGGCACCTGCCCGGAAGCCGCTGCGCGCCCGGCGACCGGTCCGGCGGCGCTGCCTGAGCCCAGGAGCGTGAGGACCTCGTCGTGCAGCAGACCGTTCGTGGCCACGACGCTGGAGGCGCGCCGGGGGTCGCCATGGCCGACCGGCAGCCCCTCCGGGGTGCTCGTGCGCCCGCCGGCCTCGGCGACCAGGGCGCTGAGCGTCGAGGCCTGGAACCCGTCCATCCAGGCCGACAGGGCGACGTCGACCGCGCCGTCGGCGACGAGGGCGTGGCTCCAGAAGTCCCCGAACGCGCGCGTACGCCATACCCGGTCCGTGAGGCGGTCGAACCCCGCCCCGTGCGGACCGTGGGACCAGGCCGCCACCTCGTCGGCGGACACCGAGGCGTGCGCCAGGACCCGGGTGTCGCTGACATGCACCCGTGACGCCCGGGTCAGGGCACGGCCCGTCCAGGCCCCCGAGCCCATGCCCGCCCACCAGCGGCGGGACAGGGACGGTGCCGAGACCAGCCCCAGGACCGGCTCACCGGCGACGACGAGCGAGATCAGCGTCGCCCAGACGGGCACCCCCCGGACGTAGTTGGCGGTGCCGTCGACCGGGTCGAGCACCCAGCACCGCTCGCCCTGGCCCGTCTCCTCGTGGGCGCGGCCGACGACCCGGTCGCGCGGCCGGGTCCGCCCCAGCTGGTGGCGCAGAAGGTCCTCCAGCCGGGCCGTGGCCTGGGTGGACAGCGCGCCGTCGTCGCCCACCGACACCTGCAGGTCCGGGGATCCGAAGAGGTCGAGCGCCGTGCGTTCGACCGCGTCCGCAAGGACGTGGGCCAGGCGCAGGTCGTCGTCGTAGGCGGGCACCGGCCCACCGTAACCGCCTCCTGCGGCCTCAGCCGCGTTCCTCGCCGGAGCGGCTGCGCAGCAGCCGTCGCAGCGACCCGAGCCGTTCGACCCCGTGGGGCACCGACTCCCGCCTCACCCACTCGTCCAGCCCGCACGCCGGCTCGTCGTGGCTGCACCCGCGGGGGCACAGCGCGGTGCCCGGGGCCAGGTCCTCGAAGTGCTCGACGAACGTGGCCGGGTCGACGTGGCCCAGGCCGAACGACCGGACCCCCGGCGTGTCGACGACCCACCCGCCCCCGGCCAGCTCGAGGGCGACCGCGGACGAGGAGGTATGCCGTCCGCGCCCGGTCACCACGTTCACCGGGCCGGTGGCCCGGTCGGTGCCGGGGACGAGGGCGTTGACCACCGTCGACTTGCCGACGCCGGAGTGCCCGACGAGGACGCTCGTGCGCCCCGCCAGGTGCCGACCGATCTCCGCCACGCCGACGGCGTCGAGGGCCCCGTCCGAGGTTCCCCGGCTCACCACGTGCGGCACGTCCAGCGCGCGGTAGTGGGACAGGAACTCCTCCGGATCCCCCAGGTCGGCCTTCGTGAGCAGCAGGAGGGGGTCCATCCCCGCGTCGTAGGCGGCCACGAGGCACCGGTCCACCATCCGGGTGCGCGGCTCCGGGTCGGCCACCGCGGTGACGATGACGAGCTGGTCGGCGTTGGCCACGATGACCCGCTCCACGGTGTCGCTGTCGTCGGCGCTGCGGCGCAGCACGGTCCGCCGGTCCTCGACCCGGACGATGCGGGCCAGGGTGTCCGGGTCGCCGCTGGTGTCGCCCACCATGCCCACGACGTCACCGACCACGATCCGCGTGCGGCCCAGCTCCCGCGCCCGCATCGCGACCACGGTCCGGTCCTGCACCCGCACGGTGTACCGGCCCCGGTCCACCCCCACGACCACCCCGGTCACGGCGTCCTCGTGCGCCGGCCGGTCCTTGGACCGTGGTCGGGTGTTGCGGCGGGAGGGCCGTTCGCGCACGACCGACTCGTCCAGATGGTCGTAGCGGCCCATCAGACCTGCCTCCTGCCGGTGGCCACGGCCGTCTCCCAGACCTGGTCGAAACCGGGGAAGGTCTTGTCGGCGCAGGCCACGTCCTGCACCCGCACGTCCGCGACCACGGCCCCGACGACCGCGGCGAACATGGCCATCCGGTGGTCGTGGTAGGTCCTCAGCTCGGCCCCGTGGAGCGGTACGGGGTGGACCTCCAGCCCGTCGGCCAGCTCCCTGGCGTCACCGCCCAGGCGCCCGATCTCGGTGGTCAGGGCGGCCAGCCGGTCCGTCTCGTGTCCGCGCAGGTGCGCGACCCCACGGATCCGGCTCGGCGACCGGGCGAGCAGGCACAGGGCGGTGACCACGGGGGTGAGCTCCCCGACCTCCGACAGGTCCAGGTCCGCGCCCTCCAGCCGGCCCCCCGGCGGGCCGTGCACCGTCAGACCGTCGGAGTGTCGCGACGTCCTGGCCCCCATCCGCCCGAGGAGCTCCGGCAGCCGGTCCCCGGGCTGGGTGGTGGCGGACGGCCAGCCCTGGACCGTCACCTGCCCGCCCGTGGCCGCGGCCAGGGCCAGGAAGGGGGCGGCGGAGGACAGGTCCGGCTCGACCTGGACGTCCAGACCGTGGACCGGGCCGGGCTCGACGCGCCAGCTCGTCGGGCCGGGGCGGTCTACCCGCACCGAGGCCAGACGGAGCACCGCCTCGGTCATCTCCACGTGGGGCAGGCTCGGCAGGGCGGCGCCGACGTGCACGAGCTCCAGGCCGGTCGTGAAGCGGGGGGCGGCCAGCAGGAGCGCGGAGACGAACTGCGAGCTCGCCGAGGCGTCGATCCGGACCCGGCCTCCCGCCACGGCGCCGGCGCCCTGGACGGTGTAGGGCAGGGTGCCCCGGTCCCCGTCGTCGACCTGGACCCCCAGGTCCCGCAGCGCCTGCAGGACGGGCCCCACCGGGCGGGCGCGCGCGGAGGGGTGGCCGTCGAAGCGCACCGGGCCGTCCGCCAGGGCTGCGACGGGGGCCAGGAAACGCATGACGGTCCCGGCCTGGTGGCAGTCGACGGTCACGGAGCCGCGGAGCCGGTCCGGCGGCTCCACCCGCCACAGGTCGTCGCGGCGGTCGTCGACGTCGACACCGAGGGTGCGCAGCGCCTCGACCATGGCCAGGCTGTCCTGGGAGCGCAACGGACCATGCAGCACCGAGGGCCCGTCGGCGAGGGCGGCCAGCACCAGCCACCGGTTGGTCAGCGACTTGCTCCCGGGAACCTCGACCGCCGCGCGGACGGGCCCGGCGGCCTCGGGGGCCGCCCAGATCTGGGGGTGGGTCATCGCGGCGCGTCCTCGGGGTCGGGGGGCAGGGTGGCCAGCAGCCTACGGACGGCGTCCGTCAGCGCGGGCAGGTCCCGCGTGGCGGAGTGGGAGCCGGGGACCGGGACGACCGTGAGCCGCGGGTCGGTGACGGCGGCGACGACCTCCTCGGGCCGCCCGAACGGGTCGGCGCTCCCCTGGACCACCAGCGTGGGCAGGCCGGCCCGCACCGGCCCCGCCAGCTCCGGCGCGCGGGTGCGGTCCGGCCGCCCCGGGGGGTGCAGGGGGAAGGCGACGCAGACGACCGCGGCGACCCCGGGCCGCGGCGTGCCGTCGTCGAGGACCGCGGTGCGGCAGGCCACCCGGGCACCCGCGCTGCGACCCCCCAGCACCCACGGCCGGGGCAGCGGGTCGAGGCCGAGGCCCTCGTCCTCGGACAGGGCGCCCAGGACCTGCAGCCACGCCGCGTCCAGCCGCGGGGGCGCCGTGGCCACGCGTCGCCCGGCGACCCGCCACGGCTGGTCGACGAGGACCACGGTCCAGCCGTGGTCCGCCAGGGAGGTGAGGGCGAGCACGTCCAGGGTGTCGCGTCGGCCGCCCGCGCCGTGACCCAGCAGCAGGGTCCCGACGGGGGAGGGGGCGGGGAAGACCCGGACCCGCCCGGGACCCTCGTCCGTCGGGACCAGCTGCTCCGCCGCTCCGGCCGTGCCTGCCCTCACCGCCCGAGCACCTCTCCGGTGGCCGGGTCCACGGCACCCTCCAGCTGGTCCGCCGGGAGCGGCTCGACCAGGCCGGGTCCGTTGCTGCGGGACGAGTTGACCGCGGTGCTCACCGGCCAGGCCTGGAACCTGCCCGGGACGTTCGTCCCGTCGAGCAGCGCACGCACGTCGGCGGGGGAGGTCAGGCCGGGGTCGAGCCAGGCCTCCCACGCCTGCGGGTCGAGGGCCACC
Organism: Ornithinimicrobium sp. CNJ-824; assembly: GCF_001942405.1. Classification (GTDB taxonomy): domain Bacteria; phylum Actinomycetota; class Actinomycetes; order Actinomycetales; family Dermatophilaceae; genus Ornithinicoccus; species Ornithinicoccus kibberensis. The sequence goes on along the minus strand of NZ_MKKA01000061.1, from coordinate 54,523 downwards.
GGCTGCCGGTCGTGGATGCGGTGGAGCCCGGGCTCGGCGGCCGTGGTGACGATGGTGTAGGAGACGACCCAGGAGGACGGGTCGTCCGGAGCCGCGTCGGGCACCTTCCAGAACTCGTACAGCCCGGCGAGCGCGAGGGGGACGTCGTCGGCACGGCTGATGAAGAAGGGCTGCTTGCGCGGCCGTCCCCGGGCGTCCCGGGCCACCGGGCTCAGCTGCCACTCGTACCAGCCGTGACCGGGACGAGGCACCGTCGCCGGGCGGCGGCCGGGGCGAAGGCCCGCTTGTCCAGGACGGTCTCGGCGCGCGCGTTGGTCATCCGCGTGCCGCCCGAGGGGTCCTTGGCCCACGAGGGCACCAGGCCCCACGTCAGCAGGCGCAGCTGCCTTACCGGCTGCGCGTCCTCACCCCCACCTCGCGGGGCCCGGGTCAGGACGACCGGTGCCTGCTTGGTCGGGGCGACGTTGTGGTCGGGGCGCCCCGGCGGCGGCTGCTGCGGCGAGCGCAGCAGGCTGCGGGACGGCTGGTCGGTGGCGTCCAGCACCACCTCGTAGGCCTCCACGAGCTCCTCCGGGTGGGCGGTGGCCGCATACCTGCCGCACATGGCTGCCCGTCACCTCACTGCTGGTAGCTGGCCAGGAAGTTGCCCATCCGCTCCAGCGCTGCGCGCAGGTCCACGCTCCACGGGAGGGTCACGATCCGCAGGTGGTCCGGGGTGGGCCAGTTGAACCCGGTGCCGTGGACCACGAGGATCTTCTCCTGCTCCAGCAGGTCCAGGCACAGCTGGACGTCGTCCCGGATCTCGTGCACGTCCGGGTCCAGCCGCGGGAAGACGTAGAGGGCGCCCTGCGGCTCGACGACCGAGACCCCCTCCATCCGGCCCAGCATCGAGACGGCGACGTCGCGCTGCTGGGTCAGCCGACCCTCGGGGGCGATGAGCTCGTCGATGCTCTGGTGCCCAGAGACGGCCACCTGGATCGCGTGCTGGGCGGGGACGTTGGGGCACAGGCGTGTGGAGGCCAGCAGCTCGATGCCCTCCAGGAAGCCCCTGGCGTGGTGCGTGGGCCCGGTGATGGCGACCCAGCCCGCCCGGTAGCCGGCGACCCGGTAGGTCTTCGACAGGCCGTTGAACGTCAGGCACAGCAGGTCGGGCGCCAGCGCCGCGATCGAGGTGTGCCGGGCGCCGTCGTAGAGGATGCGGTCGTAGATCTCGTCGGCCATGAGCAGCAGCGAGTGCTCGCGGGCGAGCTGGGCGATCTGCTCGAGCACCTCGCGGGAGTAGACCGCCCCCGTGGGGTTGTTGGGGTTGATGACGACGATCGCCTTCGTCCGCGGGGTGATCCGGCTGCGGATGTCCTCGACCGAGGGGTTCCAGCCGTCCTGCTCGTCGCACAGGTAGTGCACCGGGGTCCCCCCGGCCAGCGAGGTGGCAGCGGTCCACAGCGGGTAGTCGGGGGCCGGGACCAGCACCTCGTCGCCGGGGTCCAGCAGGGCCTGCAGCGTCATCATGATCAGCTCCGAGACGCCGTTGCCCAGGTAGACGTGGTCCACGTCGAGGTCCGGGAACCCCGGTTCCTCCTGGTAGCGCGACACGACGGCGCGGCGGGCGGAGAGGATCCCCTTGGACTCGGAGTAGCCCTGGGCGGTCGGCAGGGCGGCGATCATGTCCTGCAGGATCGTGTCCGGGGCCTCGAAGCCGAAGGGCGCCGGGTTGCCGATGTTGAGCTTGAGGATGCGGTGGCCCTCGGCCTCCAGCTGCGCCGCGCGGGCGGCGACCGGGCCGCGGATCTCGTAGAGGACGTTCTGCAGCTTGACCGGCTGGGTCAGCTCGCGAAGGGGGTGGTGGCGGACGCTGGGGTTCACGGGACCATCGTCGCACCCCGCAGCGGGTACCCTGCCAGGGCACTGGACGCGGTGGCGCCCCGACCACCCGGTGCTCGGATCCGGAGGAGGTGGCCCGATGAGAAGGCTCCAGGACGTCGGACTGCTGCTGCTGGTGCTGGTCGCCGGGGTGCTCACCGCGCTGACGTTCACGTCCGTGACCGGCCCCGCGCCCGACCGTGGGCCGACCGACCCCTCGTCCGAGGGCGGACCGACCGGGCCGGTGGGGCTCGTGGCGGACCTCTCGGCGGTGACCTCGGGGGCGCCCGGGGACACGACCGGTGGAACCGCCGACGAGGCCGCCGCGACGGGGGCCGGCCGACCACCGGACCTCGACGCCGTGCGGGACGTCCTGGCCGACGGGGCGCCCGTCGTCGTCGCCGCGCTGGGGGACTCCACCGGCAACGAGACGTGGGAGTGGGTCCACGAGTGGGGTCGGACCCTGGCCTCGGACCGGCCGGTCGAGGTCGTCTCCTGGAACGAGTGGACCGAGGACGGTTACATCGACCCGGTGGAGCTGGGCCCGGGGCAGGACGGCGGGACGGTGACGCTGTATGCGGGCCACCAGTCGGGTGCCGGTGCCGCCTATCCCGCCGGCCGTCTGGAGACGTTGGTGCCCGAGGAGCCGGACCTGGTCATCCTCAACTACGGCCACAACGACACCGTGGACAGCGTGCGGTCGGGCACCGCGGACACGCTCGAGGCTCTCCGGCAGCGCTTCGGTGGCGGGCTGCCGGTCGTCGTCACGCTGCAGCAGCCGCAGGCCGACGACGCCAACGCCGAGGTCCGCGCCGCGCTCGCCGACCTGGCCGCGGCCGAGGGCCTGCCCACCATCGACGTCGCGGCCGCGTTCGAGGCGACGGGGGACCCGGCGGCCCTGCTCGTTGACACGGTCCACCCGGACGAGGACGGGGCCGCGCTGTGGGCCCGCACGGTGGACGGGACGCTGACCGGTCCCTGAGCCGCCGGGAATGCTCCGGCCGGGCGGGCCGTTGCCGACAACGAACCGACCCAGGCAGGAGGAAGCCGGTGCTGATCACCACCCACGCCCCGGGCGAGCGGACGGGCGCGAGCGCGCTGGTGGCCGACGTCGGGCTAGGCTGGACGTCGATGGACACCCACCAGCCCACGATCGAGGAGCTCGAGGCTCAGGCGCTCGCCGAGGCCGACGCCACGGTCGACGTCGAGAACGAGACCGACCAGGAGCGCGTCGCCCGGTTCGAGCGCGAGGCCATGCCCCTGCTCGACCAGATGTACTCCGCCGCCCTGCGGACGACCCGCAACCCCACGGACGCGGAGGACCTGGTGCAGGAGACCTATGCCAAGGCCTTCGCGGCGTTCCACCAGTACCGTCCCGGCACGAACCTCAAGGCCTGGATGTACCGCATCCTCACCAACACCTACATCAACACCTACCGCAAGAAGCAGCGGCAGCCGTTGGAGTCGGACGCGGCCGAGGTCGAGGACTATCAGCTGGCCCGGGCCGCCTCGCACAGCTCCAAGGGGCTCCGGTCGGCCGAGACGGAGGCCCTGGACCACCTGCCGGACAGCGACGTCACCAAGGCGCTGGCCTCGATCGGGGAGGACTTCCGGCTCGCGGTCTACCTGGCCGACGTGGAGGGGTTCTCCTACAAGGAGATCGCCGAGATCATGGACACGCCCATCGGCACCGTGATGTCCCGGCTGCACCGGGGGCGCAAGCAGCTGCGGGAGCTGCTCACCGACTACGCCGTCGAGCGTGGCGTCATCTCCTCCCCCGAGGAGGCCCGGCGATGAACCACCACGAGGAGAACCGTCCGGCGCGCGGTCCGGCCGACTGCGCCGACGTGGTGCTCAGGCTGTTCGAGTTCGTCGACAACGAGGCGGGCCCGGTGGACCAGGCCCGCATCCGGGAGCACCTGGACGAGTGCGGCTCGTGTCTGGCGGAGTACGAGCGCGACCTGCTGCTCAAGGCGCTTGTGCGTCGGGCGTGCGCCTGCGAGCCGGCGCCGGCGGCCCTGCGCACGCAGATCCTCACCCGGATCACGACCACGTCGGTCACCGTCGTGCGGGACCGTCGGGACCGCTGACCAAGCCCTGCGGAACGGCCCGGGACGCGGCAGGAGGGCCGGTCCCCGTCGGGGGTCCGGCCCTCCTGCGCGCCTACCGGTCAGGCGTTGGGCTTGCGGCCGTGGTTGGCGGCCTTCTTCTTGCGGTCACGACGCTTGCGGGCTCGCTTGCTCATGGTGGCCTCCTGGGGATGAGGGACGGGACGGTCGGCCTCCGGCCGGTCACGGCAGGGGTGGCGACGAGCCATCATCGCACACGCGATCCTCAGGACCCACGAAGACTGTGATCTGGATCACACGTTGGGTAAAGGCTTGCTAAAGTTCGTCCGCCGCCGGGCCAGACGGCAGGAAGGTCGGCCCGCGGTGTGGGACAGTGGCCCCACGGTCTCCCCCTGACCGTCACCCCCGGGTGTCCCCACGGGACACGGACGAAAGGACCCCCGACATGTACCAGCTCCTCACCGCTCTCCTCTCCTCCTTCGGCGGCAACGTCATCGACGTGGTCTCCTGGGAGGACTGACGAAGCACACCCCTGCGACGCGGGGCCGACGTGGGGGCGTCGGCCCCGCGTCCGCGCGGGTGGATCTCTACATCCTCCTGCTCGGCGTCCTGGCCACCGCCGTCTGCTGGTGGGGATGGACCCGGGCGGGAGGGGCCGGCCCCCCGGACCCGGTGGTCGTGCTGGCCCTCGCGGTCCTCGGGGTCGCCGGGGTGGCCCTCCGCGAGCGCGACCTCGGGCCGCACCTGGGGGTCTCCGTGGCGATGGTCGTGCTCGCGGCCGCTCTGCCACTGGCCGGACCGTCGGGGGCCGTCCTCGTCGGTGGGGTCTCCTACGCACTGGACCCACGCCGAACCCGCTGGCGGACGAGGTTCTTCAACGTCGCCATGACGGGCTTCCTCGGCGCCGCCGGTGGGCTGGTCTACCTTGCGCTGGGAGGGGTCCGGGTCCAGGGGGCGGACCCGGTCGACCCTCCCGGCCTGCTGCTGAGGGTGGGTCTGCCGCTGCTGCTCGCCTACGCCGCGATGACGGGCCTCAACGCGGTGGCCATCGCCTTGATGTCGCACTTCATGAAGGGCACAGCCGTCCCGGGGATGGTGGCCCGTGTGCTGCGCAGCTGGGGTGGGGCTACCTGTCGCACGTGGTGATCGCCTTCCTCTTCGCGGTGCTGTGGGGGCCGGCCCGCCTCGGGGCCCTCAGCGCCCTCTTCGTGCTCGGGCCGCTCCTCGTCGCGCACTGGTCGATCGGCCGGGAGGTGGCTGCCCGTCGTGAGCACCAGGAGACGGTGACCACCTTCGTGGCCACCCTGGAGAAGGCTGAGCCCACCTCCGTGGGACACAGCGCCCGGGTCGCGGAGCTCGTGGACCGGATGGCTCCCGCCCTGGGGATCCGAGGTCAGGCGGCCGACGACCTGCACTACGCGGCCCTGGTGCACGACATCGGCATGGTCGCCGTCCGACCGGGACTGCACGGCGGGGGAGACGCGGACCCGGAGCCGGCCGGACGCCTCAGCCTGCTCAGCAGCCACCCGGTGGCGGGGGTGGACGTCCTTCGTGGGCTGGACTTCCTCACCGGGGCGCTGCCCGCGGTGCGCCACCACCACGAGCGGATGGACGGCCGCGGCTATCCCGACGGGCTGCGGGGGGAAGAGATCCCCATTGCCGCCCGGGTCATCGCCGTGGCCGACGCGTTCGACGCATTGACGGTGGACCGCGGGCACGGGACGGGTGACCGGGACGCCGCCGTGGCGGAGCTGCGGCGGCGGGCCGGGAGTCACCTGGACCCCGCCGTCGTCGAGGTGCTGGCCGGCACCGTCGTGGGGACCGCGGCGGGTGGGAGCAGCCCGACGACCCATGGCACCGCCGGGACCGGGTCCCCCGTCCTCGACCCACTGCCCGCGGACGGGTGGGTCGATCACGACGACCCCCGCATCAGCGACGTCTTCGCCGAATGGCAGCCCGAGGGTGCGGAGCGCCAGCCATGACCCTCACCGTGGGGACAGCGCTCGTCGTGCTGGCCGTCATGATCCTGGGGGAGACCTGGCGGGTGGCCGCGCCCGGTGCCGTGCGCGACGCCCCCCTGGCCCAGGCGACCGGCATCGCGGCCGCCGTGTCCACCGCCTGGCCCGCCTCCGGGGACCCCCCCGTGGGGCTGACCGGCCTGCTCGGGCCTGCGTCCCTGGCCACCGGGGCGGTCCTGATCGTCGCGGTGGCCCGGAGATCGACGGCCGGCCTCGGGCCCGACCTTGCCCGGGCCGTCGGCACCGTCCTCGTGGCCGGTGTGCTGGCCCGCGTGGCCGGCCCCGACGGCAGCACCCTGCTCGAGGGGACCGCACGACCAGGGTCCCGCAGCGGGCTGGTGGCCCTGCTGCTGCTGTCCGTAGCGGTCGCCACCGTCGCCGTGCCGGTGGCCGGCCGCTCGGTCCTGCGGGCCCGGGCCGAGCGGGTGTCCGTCCTCGCCGCGCTGGCGGACGACCTGGGGCGGCACGGGCTGCTCGCCCTGGCCACGGCCTCGACCGCCGCCGTCATGGCACTGTCGATGCACGTGCTCGGGCCGGTGGCGCTGGTGCTGTTCCTCGTGCCCCTGGGCGTCCTGCAGACCGCCGTCTCCCGCCAGCGGACGATCCGGGCGGCCCAGCGCCAGACCCTGTTCGCGCTGGCCCGGCTGACCGACCAGGCGGGCCTCACCGCACGCGGGCACGCCTACCGCGTCGCCACCCTCGCCGTGCCCGTGGCGCGGGAGGTGGGGGTCCCGGACCCCGACCTGGCAGACGTGGAGGCGGTCGCGCTGCTGCACGACGTCGGGCAGGTCGGTCTGCGCCGACCCGTCCCCGGCGGGGCGACCGTCGAGGTCTCCCCGCGGGACCAGCGCCGGATCGCCGGGACGGGGGCGGCCATCCTGGCCCGCACGGCACAGCTCTCGCGGCTCGCCGCCGCCGTCGCCGACGTCGGGCTGCCCCACCACCGGGCCGTGGCGCGGGGCGACGTGCTTCCCGCAGCCCGCGTGGTCCGGGTGGTCTCGGCCTACGACGACCTCGTCCAGGGGGCGACGGGGCCCGACGAGCCGGTGGAGGCGCTCTCCCGGCTCCTGCGCAGCACGCCGCACGAGTACGACCCCGAGGTGGTGGAGGCGCTCGTACGGCACCTGGTCCGGCGTGGACGGCTCACCTCCTCCGCCGCGGACCGGCTCACCCGGGTGGGGTGAACGGCGGGCGGGTGGACCGGCCTCGCGGGCCCGGGTGGCCCGCAGCGGCTAGCCTGGGTCCGTGCTCCTGGCGATCGACACCTCCACGACGACCGTCGGCGCGGCCCTGCACGACGGGAGCACGGTGCTCGCCCGCGCCGTGAGCGAGGACGCACGCAGGCACGGGGAGCTGCTGGCCCCCGCCGTCCGCCGGGTCCTGCAGGACGCCGGTGTCGACCGCACCAGGCTGACCCGGATCGTGGTCGGCGTCGGCCCGGGCCCGTTCACGGGTCTGCGGGTCGGTGTGGTGACCGGGCTCGTCATGGCCCACGCGCTGGGGCTGCCCGCCCCCGACGGGGTCTGCTCGCTCGACGCCCTCGCCCACGGGGTCGTCGGACGCCACGAGGGGCCGCTGCTGGTGGCGACCGACGCGCGGCGCAAGGAGGTCTACTGGGCCGTCTACGAGGTGGGCGGCCGGGCCGCCCGGCGGATCCAGGGGCCGGGGGTCTCCCGGGCCGCCGACCTGCCCGAGGAGGTGCGGCACCTGCCCACCGTGGGGCGGGGGTCCTCGCTCTACCCCGACGACCTGCCCAGTCCGCTCGTCCACGCGGCCGGGGACGTCGACCCCGGGGTGCTGGCGACCCTGGCGCAGGGCCTGCTGAGCGGGGAGCACCCCGACGCGGGGACCGCCCTGCTGCCGCCCGAGCCGCTGTACCTGCGCCGCCCGGACGCGGTCGCCGGCGGGGGGCGACGGCCGTGACCGGGTCGACGACCCTGCGGGCGGCCGGCTGGCGCGACCTCGCCGCCATGGCGCGGCTGGAGCGTCGGTGCTTCCCGACCGACGCGTGGTCCGCGGCCACCTTCTGGTCCGAGCTGGCCGGCCGGCCGACCCGTTCCTACTGGGTGCTGACAGGGCCGGTCGCGAGCGGGACGGGCGGGGCCGTCGAGGATGAGCAGGTCCTCGGGTACGCAGGGATGAGCTCGGACGGGGAGACCGCGGACGCATGACGCTCGCCGTGGGTCCCCAGGTGCGGGGACGGGGCTGGGGGAGCCGCCTGCTGGAACGTCTGCACGACCACGCCCGCGACTCGGGCGCCGGTGCGATGATGCTGGAGGTGCGGGCCGACAACCCCGCGGCCCGTCACCTGTACGCGGCGGCGGGCTACGAGCAGGTCGGCCTGCGGCGGGGCTACTACCGGTCCGCCGACGGCGGCTCCGCCGTCGATGCCCTGGTCCTGAGGAAGGAGCTGTCGCTGCCGTGACCGAACCACTCGTGCTGGGCATCGAGACGAGCTGCGACGAGACCGGGGTGGGTCTCGTCCGGGGAGGGACCCTGCTCTTCGACGCGATCGCCAGCAGCGTCGACGAGCACGCCCGGTTCGGAGGGGTCGTCCCCGAGGTGGCCAGCCGTGCCCACCTCGAGGCGATGGTGCCGACCATCGAGCGGGCCTGCCGGGAGGCGGGAGTGCGGCTCCAGGACGTCGATGCGGTCGCCGTCACCGCCGGTCCGGGCCTGGCCGGTGCCCTGCTCGTCGGCGTGGCGGCGGCCAAGGCCCTCGCGGTGGCCCTCGACCGGCCGATCTACGGGGTCAACCACCTGGCCGCGCACGTGGCCGTCGACGTCGTCGAGCACGGGCCCCTGCCCGAGCCCACCATGGGCCTGCTCGTCAGCGGAGGGCACTCCAACCTGCTCCTGGTCCCCGACGTCACCTCCGACATCCGCTCGCTGGGCGCGACGATCGACGACGCGGCGGGCGAGGCCTTCGACAAGGTGGCCCGGCTGCTGGGCCTGCCCTTCCCCGGTGGACCGCACATCGACCGGGCCGCGCGGGAGGGCGACCAGGTGGCCATCGACTTCCCCCGGGGGCTGACCTCCGGGCGGGACCTGCAGCGGCACCGCTTCGACTACTCCTTCTCCGGCCTCAAGACGGCCGTGGCGCGATGGGTCCAGGCGCGCGAGCAGGCGGGGGAGCCGGTGCCGGTCGCGGACGTGGCCGCCAGCTTCCAGGAGGCGGTCGTGGACGTCCTGACGCGCAAGGCGGTGCTGGCCTGCACCGAGCACGGGGTGGACGACCTGCTCATCGGCGGGGGGGTCGCGGCCAACAGCCGGTTGCGGGCCCTGGCCCAGGAGCGGTGCGACGCGGCCGGCATCCGGTTGCGCGTGCCCCGGCCGGGCCTGTGCACCGACAACGGGGCGATGGTCGCGGCCCTGGGCGCCCAGATGGTGCAGAGAGGACGGACCCCGTCGGACCTCGACCTGCCGGCGGACTCGTCCCAGCCGGTCGAGCTCGTCCAGTCCGGCGTCGGCGCGGGTCACTCCCACCCCTGACGGGCAGGACCGCCCCGCCCGCTCCCCGTGCGCCGGTCAGGGGACGGGGACGGGCTCCACGGCGAGGACGGCCGGACGGCCCGCCACACGGGTGAGGACGAGGACGACCTCGGGGCCCTCCCCGCTGAGCCGGAGCTCGGTGCGGAACGCCCCGGGGTCGACCCCGACGCCCCTCTTCTTGAGGGTGACCCGGCCCGCGCCCCGCGCCCGCAGCCAGGCCCGCACCGGGCGGGCCCTGAGGGGAAGGACATCCTGGACCGCGTACCACCGTGCCCAGGGAAGGGGGTGCACCCTCCCGGCCGTCACGTAGCCGACGCCGGTGTCCAGCTCGGCGCCGTCCACGGTCGCCGCCAGCGCGCCGGTCAGACGGGCCGCGACGACGGCGCGGTCGGGCTCGGCGAGGAACGGCCCGACCGACCGGGCGTCGACCAGCACCCCCGGGTCCTGCTCCGGAGGCCGGACGACGTGCCACCGGACCGCGGCGTCCCCGGACGACCCCGCACCGGGGGAGGTTCCGACGACCGCCGACCGGCCGGTGGCCCCGGCGGCGCCGCCCCACCAGAGGGCGCACTCCAGCACGTCCCCGTCGAGGGAGACCCACTCCGCCTCCACCCCGTCGGGCACCTCGGAGACGGGGAACCCGGGGGAGAGCTTGGTCCCCGCGGCGGCCGCCCGGCGCGAGACGAGCTGCACGTGCTCCCAGGACGGCGACAGCTCGGCGAGCCGGGACCGGCGTCGGGTGCGTCCGTGCACGTCCGCCACCCCGGGCGATCGACGTGCGGGGTCGAACCACACACCGTCGTCCGGTTCCGGCGTCACGGATCCCGCGTCCGCCAGGACGACACGAGCCCGTGGGTGGCCGGAGAGGTTGGCACGGGCGGCCGCGACCACCGCGGGATCGCGGTCCAGCGCCGTCACCTCCAGACCGGCCCCGGCCAGGGCGATGGCGTCCAGCCCCAGCCCGCAGCCGAGGTCCCACACGTGCCCGACGCCCGACGCCGCGAAGCGCTCCGCGTGCCGGACCGCCACCGCCGGCCGGGTGGCCTGCTCCAGGCCGTCCTCGGTCAGCAGCAACGTCTCCGCCAGGTCGCCCAGGCGGCGGCGCGCCCGGGCCCGGAGCCGGGCCTGGGTGAGGGCCGCGGCGACCACCTCGGCGGGCACCCCCTGGTCCCGCAGACGGGCGGTCAGCGCCAGCACGGCGTCCTCGTCGTAGGGCGGGAGCCCGTCCAGCACCGCGCGACCGGGCCCGGCGTGCAGGTCGGTGAGCAGTGCCGCCGCCCGGCGGCCGGGGTCCTCGTCCTCCTGCTGCACGCACCCATTGTGGCCCCGGCCCCCCGGTGGAGGTGTCCGGGCCAGTAGATTGCGCGCATGGACCGTGTGCTCGACCCCGAGTTCCGGGCCTTGCTGCGGCGGGGCCGACGGGTGGCGGTGCGCGCGGTCGGCTGGGCCCTCACGGCCCAGTTCGGCCTGGCGGCCGGCGTCGTCGCGGCCGACGAGCTGCGGAAGCGGCGCAGCCCCAGGAGCGAGCACCAGGCCCCCGCCGACGACCCCCGGCATACCACCGTCGGCCAGGACGAGATCACCACCTACACCTACGGGGAGGTCCTCTACGAGGACATGCTGGAGGCCATCGACGAGGCCCAGCACTTCGTCTACCTGGCCTCCTACATCTGGAAGGGCGACCAGGTCGGGCAGCGGTTCAAGGACGCGGTGGTCCGGGCCGCCGGACGTGGCGTGCTCGTCTGCGTCGTCTACGACGGGTTCGCCAACCTGGTCGTGCCGTCGGCCTTCAAGAAGTTCCCCCGCGGGGTCCACGTCCTGGGGTTCCCGGTCATCCGCTCGGGCATCCCCCTGGTGGACGTCCGCCGCACCGGGCGCGACCACCGCAAGATCCTCGTCGTGGACGGGACGGTGGGGTTCGTCGGCGGGTACAACATCGGTTCCCTCTACGCCACCGAGTGGCGCGACACCCACCTGCGGGTGCGGGGGCCGGGCGTGTGGGAGCTGCAGAACTCCTTCGTCGACTTCTGGAACCGGCACCACCGTCGCGGTCTGCCGGATCTGCCGGACAGCGGGTCCGGTCACTGGAACCCCTCGGTGCGGGCCGCCCGCAACGAGCCGAGCCGACTCATCTACCCGGTCCGGGCCCTCTACCTGGAGGCGATGGACCGGGCGCAGCACCGGGTCTGGATCACCCAGGGGTACTTCATCCCCGACAAGGAGATCCTGGAGGGGCTGCTCGCCGCGGCACGCCGCGGGGTGGACGTCCGGGTCATCCTGCCCGAGTGGTCCAACCACGTGCTGGCCGACGTCGTGGCCCGCTCCTACTGGGCCACGCTCCTCGAGGGCGGGGTGCACCTGCACCTCTACCGCAACGTCATGGTGCACGCCAAGACGGCGACCGTCGACGGCGAGTGGGCCACGGTCGGCACGGCCAACATCGACCGGCTGTCGTTGCGCGGCAACTACGAGATCAACATGGAGATCGTGGACCCGGCCCAGGCCGGCCGCATGGAGGAGATCTTCCGCCGGGACCTGGAGGCGTGCCGCGAGCTGACGCTGGAGGAGTGGCAGGAGCGGCCCCGTTACTACCACCTCCTGGAACAAGCCCTGCGGCCGCTCGAGCCGCTGCTCTGACGCCCGTCCTGGCACTCGGCTTGACCGAGTGCTAAGGACGTGCCTAGATTCGTCCTTAGCACTCTCGGTACGCAAGTGCCAGCACGTTCGGCCGACCCCCGCGACGGCGACCGGGCGCGCAGGGAGTGATGTCCGCACCACGACCGCACCGGCCGGGGACCCCCGGTCGGCCCCATGCAAAGGAAGGTAACCGTGTCGGTTTCCATCAAGCCGCTCGAGGACCGCATCGTCGTCAAGGCCGTCGAGGCCGAGCAGACCACCGCCTCCGGTCTGGTCATCCCGGACACCGCCAAGGAGAAGCCCCAGGAGGGCGAGGTCCTGGCCGTGGGCCCGGGCCGCTGGAACGAGGACGGCGACGAGCGGGTCCCCATGGACGTCCAGGTCGCGACCGCGTCATCTACAGCAAGTACGGCGGCACCGAGATCAAGCACGGGGGCGACGAGTACCTGATCCTCTCCGCCCGCGACGTGCTCGCCGTCGTCGGCTGACACACCCGGTGAGGACCCGTACCCGCCCGGCCCGCCGCGGCTCGGCACGGCCCGGGTCCAGAACGACCGGCGTCGCCGGCCAGCGCACGGACCGGCCCCGCCCGACCCGCCCCCGCGGCGCGGTGGGGCGGGGCCGCGTGCGTCCCCACCCCATACCCCGAAAGGAGCTGTGCGCCGATGGCCAAGCAGCTTGAGTTCAACGACAACGCCCGCAAGGCGCTGGAGCGAGGCGTGGACGCCCTCGCCAACGCCGTCAAGGTCACGCTGGGCCCCAAGGGCCGCAACGTCGTCCTCGACAAGAAGTGGGGCGCGCCGACCATCACCAACGACGGTGTGACCATCGCCCGCGAGGTCGAGCTGGAGGACCCCTACGAGAACCTGGGTGCCCAGCTGGCCAAGGAGGTCGCCACCAAGACCAACGACATCGCCGGCGACGGCACCACCACCGCGACCGTGCTCGCCCAGGCGATGGTCCACCAGGGCCTGCGCAACGTCGCCGCGGGTGCCGGGCCGGCCGCGCTCAAGCGTGGCATCGACCAGGCGGTGGCCGCGATCAACGACCGCCTGCTCGAGACGGCGCGGGAGCTGGAGGGCCGGGACGAGATCGCCCAGGTCGCCGGCCTGTCCGCGCAGGACCCGGAGATCGGTGAGCTCATCGCCGACGCCTTCGACAAGGTGGGCAAGGACGGCGTCATCACGGTGGAGGAGTCCTCCACCACCGCGATGGAGCTGGACTTCACCGAGGGGATGCAGTTCGACAAGGGCTACCTCTCGCCCTACTTCGTCAGCGACGCCGACCGCATGGAGGCCGTCCTCGAGGATGCGCTGATCCTGCTCCACCAGGGCAAGATCTCCGCGGTCGCCGACCTGCTGCCGCTGCTGGAGAAGGTCGTGGGCGCGGGCAAGCCGCTGCTGATCATCGCCGAGGACATCGAGGGCGAGGCCCTGTCCACGCTGGTGGTCAACAAGATCCGGGGCACCTTCAACGCGGTCGCGGTGAAGGCTCCCGGGTTCGGCGACCGGCGCAAGGCGATGCTCCAGGACATGGCGATCCTCACCGGCGGCCAGGTCGTCGCCGAGGAGGTCGGCCTCAAGCTCGACCAGGTCGGCCTGGAGGTGCTGGGCACCGCCCGGCGCGTGGTCTCCACCAAGGACTCGACGACGATCGTCGAGGGCGGCGGGGACAACGACGCGGTCGCCGACCGGGTGTCGCAGCTGCAGCGCGAGGCCGAGGCCTCCGACAGCGACTGGGACCGGGAGAAGCTGCAGGAGCGGATCGCCAAGCTGGCCGGTGGCGTCTGCGTCATCAAGGTCGGGTCCTACACCGAGGTCGAGCTCAAGGAGAAGAAGCACCGGATCGAGGACGCGGTGTCCGCCACGCGCGCCGCGATCGAGGAGGGCATCGTCGCCGGCGGGGGCTCGGCCCTGGTCCACGCGGCCTCGGCCGTCGACGACCTCCAGCTCGAGGGCGACGAGGCCGTCGGCGCCCAGGTGGTGCGTCGCGCGGTCGCGGAGCCGCTGCGCTGGATCGCCGAGAACGCCGGGCTGCAGGGATACGTGGCCACGACCAGGGTCGCCGAGATGGCTCCCGGGCAGGGGCTCAACGCAGCCACCGGGGAGTACGGCGACCTGTTCGCCGCCGGTGTGATCGACCCGGTCAAGGTGACCCGGTCGGCGCTGCGCAACGCCGCCTCCATCGCCGCCATGGTGCTGACCACGGACACCCTTGTCGTGGAGAAGCCCGAGGAGGACGAGGACGACCACGGGCACGGCCACAGCCACTGACGCCTGACGTCCGCACGACGAAGGCCCCCGCCCGGGACACCGGGTGGGGGCCTTCGTCATGGGGCGACCCCCGTCGGGCCGGCGTCCAGGGCTGCCACGCCCGGTGACAGCGGCGCCGTCAGGCCCCGGCGGCGTCCTCCTGGGCGTAGTAGGCCTGGCGCTCGTCCTCGGTCATCCCGCCCCACACCCCGTAGGGCTCCCGGGCCGCCAGGGCGTGCTCCCGGCACCGCACCAGCACGGGGCAGGTGGCGCACACCTCCTTGGCCCGTTCGTCGCGTCGGCGGCGGGCAGGCCCGCGTTCGCCCTCGGGATGGAAGAACACCTCCGGGCTCGCGGTGCGGCAGGCCCCCTCGAACTGCCACTCCCACAGGTCGGCGACAGGACCCGGCTGGTGGACGGTCTCCGCCACGTTTCTCTCCTCCCGGGAGCACGCTGCAGCGTGTGGCCCCCCTGGTGTGCACAATAGCCTCACCACGGTTTATACCCGATCAAGGTATGCCCAGGGTAAAGTCGCTCCACGGCTCCCCCCTGGGGGTGGGACCGGCCCGTGGGCCAGGCAAGGAGGTGGGGACAGATGTCGTCGTCTCCCGTGCCCTGGGGTCGGGCCTCGGAGACGGGGCACGGCCCGTCGCGGCGGGCCGGTGGCTCGGCAGGGGGCAGGACGGTGATGGCCGTGGCGACGGATCCGGGCGCGCTCGAGGACTGCACGCCCCAGGCCGGGTCGGTGTCCCTGACGACGAGGGCACGTGAGGGGGACGAGGGGGCCCGGGAGGAGCTGCTCGCCGGCGTGCACCGCCTGGCCCTGCGCTATGCCCGGGCCAGGCTCGGGACGTACCCGGCCGCGGCCGAGCTGGCGGCCGACGTCGCCCAGGAGGTGTGCATGGCGGTGCTCACCGCGTTGCCCGCCTACGACGACCGGGGGGTGCCGTTCGAGGCGTTCGTCTACCGGATCGCCGCGCACAAGGTCGCGGACGCCCAGCGGGCGCACGCGAGAGGACCCGTGACGACGGACGTGCACGACGAGGCCTGGCCCCGTGAGCTGGTCGGGTCCGCCGAGGACGACGTCCTGGCCGCCGACGAGGCCTCCCGCGTGCGGGACGTGCTGTCGAGCCTGTCGGAGAAGCACCAGGAGGTGCTCATCCTGCGCGTCGCCGTGGGCCTGAGCGCCCGCGAGACGGCCGAGGTGATCGGGTCGACCCCCGGGGCCGTGCGGGTCCTGCAGCACCGGGCCCTCGCGGCGCTGCGCGACCGGTGGGAGGCAGGGTGAGATGACGAGCGTGGACGACCTCCTGCGCACCGACCACCTCCTGGATGCCCTGGGCCAGCGGCGGGCCGAGGGGTGCGGCTCCGACCCCGCGGCCCGGGCGCTCCTCGCGCTGGCTGTCGACGTCGACCCTGGGCCGGCCGAGGGTCGGGCAGCCGCCCCGACGAGGGGCCGGACCGGGGCGGACCGTCGCCCCGCCGTCCCGGTCGCCGGGCCCCGCCGACCGACGGGTCGGCGGCGGTGGCTGGGCGGAGCCAGCCTGGCCGCGGCTCTCATCGCCGGTTCGTCCCTGGCGGCGGCCGTCACCTCGGTGGACCGTCCTGGCTGGGGCACGGCGGACGACACCTCGGCGGTGAACGTCCGTCCACCGGTGGCGACCGGCCCGTCCACGGGCGCCCTCGCGCCCGTGACCGGGCGGTGGTCCCTCCTGCCGCCCGGCGCGGCCGACGCGGATGACGCCGAGGCGTCGGCCGCGGACGGTGCGGATGGTTCGTCGCAGGCCGGCGTCGCCCTGGGGCGGGGCGACGGCGTCGAGAAGCGGAGCGCTCCGGCGGTGCGCCCCGAGGAACCGGTCGCCGACGCCGCCCCCGTGTCGACGCCCGACGAACCCGCGCGGCGGACCGTGCCGGACCATCACGGTGTGCTGCTCGCCCCACCGTCGGACGTCCCGCCGGCCGCGACCGTCCCGGCGCTCTTGCTACCGGCGTCCCCGCCGCAGGAGCCGGGGGAGCCCGAGGACGCAGCGCCGGCCGACCCAGGCCCCTCGGCCGCCACGCAGGTGGCACCCCCGGTAGCGCCTCTGCGGGACAGCACGGCCCCGGCCGCCCGGCACTGCCGGCCGTGCCGGCGGATCCGGCCGACCCCGGGGGGCCCGGCGTCCCGGCCGAGCCGGCGCACCCGGCCGAGCCGGCCGACGCGGCCCTGCTCTCCACCCAGTCCGTGCCGGCGCCACCCCCCGGCCGTGACCCGACACGGGACCGCGGGCCGGCAGTCCCGACCGCCCCGGGGCGTCCCGCCGTGCAGGACCCGTCGGGCGAGCGAGGTGGGTCGGAACCCCCGGCCACCCCCGGCCGTGCCGAACCGGTGACCCCCGTGGAGCCCGGGGGAGCCGGCCGCCCGGTGGTCGAGGCGGAGCCCGAGACCGGGCCGGGCACCGGCGCCGAGGCGGAGCCCGAGACCGGGCCGGGCGCCGGTGCCGAGGTGGACCCCGAGATGGCCCCCGGTGCCGGGACCGAGGACGGGCCCGTGCCGGAGGAGCCCGGGCCCAAGGAGCCGCTCCGGCCGACGGACACGAGCCCGCCGGCGGGGACGGACGACCAGCAGGCCGGCGGGAACGACGACTCCGTCTCGCCGTCCGGGTCGACCGGGCGGGTCGGGACCGACGCCGGCGGCGCTCTAGGATTCGGTCCATGAGCCTGGTCGACGACAGCAGCCCCGTGCCCCCGGCCTTCGCCCAGGTGGGGCTCACCTACGACGACGTCCTCCTGCTGCCCGGCGAGACCGACCTCACCCCCGACGAGATCGACACCACCAGCCGGATGACCCGTGAGATCTCCCTCCGGGTCCCCCTCGTCTCAGCCGCCATGGACACCGTCACCGAGGCGCGGATGGCGATCGCCATGGCACGCCAGGGAGGCATCGGGATCCTGCACCGCAACCTCTCGGTCGCCGACCAGGCCGACCAGGTCGACATGGTCAAGCGCACGCAGACGGGTCGCATCACCAACCCCATCACCATCGGCCCCGACGCCACCCTGGAGGACCTCGACCACGTCTGCGGCACCTACCGGGTGTCCGGGCTGCCGGTGGTCGACGAGGACGGCCGGCTGCTGGGCATCTGCACGAACCGGGACCTGCGGTTCACCCCCGTGGCCGAGTGGGAGCGGACCCTCGTGCGCGACGTGATGACGCACACCCCCCTGGTCACCGCGCCGGGGGACGTCTCCCGGGAGGAGGCCACCCGGATCCTGCGGGCGCACAAGCGGGAGCGTCTCCCGCTCGTCGACGACGACGGACGGCTCGTCGGGCTGATCACCGTCAAGGACTTCGTGAAGTCCGAGCAGTACCCGCGGGCCAGCAAGGACGGCCAGGGGCGCCTGCTCGTCGGCGCGGCCATCGGCTACTTCGGCGACGCCTGGGAGCGCGCCGGCACCCTGGTCGAGGCCGGCGTGGACGTCCTCGTGGCGGACACCGCGCACGGACACGTCCGGCTGCTCACCGAGATGGTCCGGCGGCTCAAGTCCGATCCGGCGACCCGGCACGTCCAGGTGGTCGGGGGCAACGTGGCCACGGCAGCGGGGGCGCGGGCCTTCGTCGAGGCCGGGGCCGACGCCGTCAAGGTGGGCGTGGGTCCCGGGGCCATCTGCACCACCCGGGTCGTCACCGGGGTCGGCGCACCCCAGCTCACCGCGGTCCACGAGGCGGCGGCCGCCGCCCGGGAGCACGGCGTCCCCGTGATCGCCGACGGCGGGCTGAAGTACTCCGGCGACATCGCCAAGGCGCTGGCGGCCGGGGCCGAGACGGTGATGATGGGTTCCATGCTCGCCGGCTGCGAGGAGGGCCCGGGGGAGCTGATCCTGGTCAACGGCAAGCAGTTCAAGAGCTACCGCGGGATGGGCTCGCTCGGCGCCATGAGCTCGCGGGGGCAGCAGTCCTTCTCCAAGGACCGCTACTTCCAGGCCGAGGTCGCCAGCGACGAGCACCTCGTGCCCGAGGGGGTCGAGGGCAAGGTCCCCTACAAGGGCGCGGTCAGCGCCGTCGTGCACCAGATGGTGGGAGGCCTCAAGCAGGCCATGTTCTACGTGGGCGCCCGCACGGTGCCCGAGCTGCAGGAGAAAGGCAGGTTCGTCCGGATCACCCAGGCCAGCCTGCAGGAGTCGCACCCGCACGACATCGAGCTGACCGCGGAGGCGCCGAACTACACCCGGTGATCCAGCGTGTGCGGTCCGGGGCACGCCTCCTCTCTGGGTAGCCTGGGCGGGTGAGCGAGATCGAGATCGGCCGGGGCAAGCGTGGGCGTCGTGCCTACACCTTCGACGACATCGCGGTCGTCCCCTCCCGGCGCACCCGGGACCCGGAGGAGGTCTCCATCTCCTGGCAGATCGACGCCTACCACTTCGAGCTGCCCGTCCTGGCCGCCCCGATGGACTCGGTGTCCTCCCCGTCGACGGCGGTGCAGATGGGCCGGCTGGGCGGGCTGGGCGTGCTCGACCTCGAAGGTCTGTGGACCCGCTACGAGGACCCGTCCGCGGCGCTCGCCGAGATCGCCTCGCTGGACCCGGCCCGGACGACCGCCAGGATGCGCGAGCTGTACGACGCGCCGATCCGGCCCGAGCTGATCACCGAACGCCTGCGGTCGATCCGGGAGGCGGGGGTCACCGTGGCCGGTTCGCTCTCCCCGCAGCGCACCCAGCAGTTCTGGAAGGTGGTCGTCGACGCGGGGGTCGACCTGTTCGTCATCCGGGGGACCACGGTGTCCGCCGAGCACGTGTCCGGCCGCGCCGAGCCGCTGAACCTCAAGCGGTTCATCTACGAGCTGGACGTCCCCGTGGTCGTCGGCGGTGCGGGGACCTACACGGCCGCGCTGCACCTGATGCGCACCGGTGCCGCCGGCGTGCTCGTGGGCTTCGGCGGTGGGTCGGCCCACCGCACCCGGACCAGCCTGGGCATCCACGCGCCGGCGGCCACCGCGATCGCCGACGTCGCCGCGGCCCGCCGCGACTACCTCGACGAGTCCGGGGGGCGCTACGTGCACGTCATCGCCGACGGCGGGGCGAGCAACTCGGGGGAGATCGTCAAGGCCGTGGCCTGCGGCGCCGACGCCGTCATGCTCGGCGCCGCCCTGGCCCGGGCCTCGGAGGCGCCGGGAGGCGGCTTCCACTGGGGCCCGGAGGCCCACCACCCGCAGCTCCCGCGGGGGGAGCGGGTGGACGTGGGCACGGTCGGCACCCTCGAGGAGATCCTCGTCGGGCCCGCGACCGCGGCCGACGGCACGACCAACATGATGGGCGCCCTGCGTAGGGCCATGGCCACGACGGGGTACACGGACCTGAAGGAGTTCCAGCGCGTGGAAGTTGTGGTGGCCCCCTATGGCAACTGAGGACGTCAACGGCCGGCACCGTCCCGGACCCGGGGGACTGCGGGTCCGGACGGACCCGGTCTACGTGCGTCGTCGGCGGGCCGTCGCCGCCGGTGTCGGGGTCCTGCTCCTCGTGCTCGTCGTCTGGCTGGCCGTGTGGCTGGCCGGGCGCGACGAGGCGGACGCCGCCGGTGGTCAGGATGCCCCTGGGGTGGCGGCCCCGGCCCCCGCCCCCGGGGACGAGACGTCGGACGGCGACGCGGCGACCGGGGACACCGGGGCGAAGGCCGACGAGACGGAGGCCGACGACGAGGCACCCACGAGCGAGGGGCCACCGCCGATCTGGCAGCGGGAGCCGGTGCCCAACGAGCTGCCCAGCGACACCACGGCCATGGAGTCGGTGGACTACCTCACCGGCGGAATGACGCCCAAGTCGGTGATGTCCTCCGACCACGGCCTGATGATCGCCAACAACATGATGTACTCCCACACCTCGACGGTGTTCGACTCCGTCACCCGGGAGCAGGTCGCCGTCCTGGACGACGCGCTGGACCTGTCCGAGTTCGGCGTCGAGGGACACCCGGGCGTCTCCCAGGGCTCCCCGGTGGAGGCCGTCTGGACCGCCGACGGCCGCTACGCCTACGTCTCCCAGTACACGATGTACGGCGAGAACTTCGGGGTCCAGGGCTTCGACGCCTGCACCCAGGACAGCGGCGTGGGCCCCTCCTTCCTCTACCGGTTCGACGCCGAGGAGATGGCCTGGGACCAGGTGATCAAGGTGGGGGCGGTGCCCAAGTACCTGGAGATCACCCCCGACCAGTCGACGATCCTCGTCTCCAACTGGTGCGACGCCAGCATCTCGGTCGTGGACGTCGAGAAGGCCGAGGAGACCAAGGTCATCGACGTCAACGAGTCGCCGCGCGGCATCGCCATCATGCCGGACAGCAACACCGCCTACGTCGTGGCGATGTACGCCCAGTCGCTGTTCAAGATCGACATCGAGGCGGGCACGAGCGAGCTGGTCATGAACACCACGCTGCGGCCCCGGCACCTCAACCTCACCGAGGACGGGTCGACGCTCTACATGACCGTGAGCTCGGCGAACACGATCTACAAGATCGACACCGCCACCGACGAGATCGTCGACGAGGTCTCGCCGGGCCTGGAACCCCGCAGCGTGACCATGTCGCCGGACGAGACGGCGCTCTACGTGGTGAACTACAACGAGGCCACGGTCGCCAAGATCCGCACCTCCGACATGACCGTCATCGACAAGCGCAACGTGGACGCCGACCCCATCGGGATCGACTACGACCCGGTCACCAACACGGTGTGGGTCGCCTGCTACAACGGGTCCATCTACGTCTTCGACGACCAGAGCACGCCGCTGTAGCCCGGGCCACGGGGCTCCGCCCGCCCGCGGGCGATGGTCGGTCCGGGTGGCCGGATCGCCTACCCTGGAACGGTGATCCGCACCGCCCTCCGGCCCGCCTGGCTGGCCCTGCTGGTGCTGCTGCTGGCGATCGTCTGGGCGTTCGTCCAGCTGGGCACCTGGCAGATCGGGGTGAGCAGCAACGAGGCCGCCCGGGAACGGGCCGCCGAGCAGGCCGCCCGCCCCACGGAACCGCTGGCGCAGGTGATGGAGCCCCACCAGACCTTCCCGGACGACGCGGCCGGGCTCTCGGTGACGGCCGAGGGGGGGTATGCCGCGCAGCACCAGTTCCTCGTGCCGGACCGGCTGCTGGAGGGCGAGCTGGGCTACTGGGTGGTCACGCCCGTGCGCACCTCCTCCACGGACGGACCGGCCCTGCTGCCCGTCGTGCGCGGCTTCGTCACCGACCCGGCCGACGCCGACCGTCCGGACGACACGCCGGTCCAGGTCACCGGCACCCTGGCTCCCAGCGAGTCGCCCGCGGAGGGCGGCCCGTGGCCCGAGGGGCAGCGCGGATCCATCGACAGCGCCGACCTGGTCAACGACTGGGACGAGCCGCTGTTCACCGGCTTCCTCTTCCTCGTCGAGGAGGAACCGGCCCTGACCTCCGCCGAGGTGGTGCGCGTCCCCCCGCCCGTCTTCGGCGAGAGCGGGATCGTCTGGCGCAACTTCGGCTACGGGCTGCAGTGGTTCGTCTTCGCCGCCTTCGCCGTGTACATGTACCTGCGCTTCCTCCGCGAGGCCGCCCGCGGCGGCCGCCCGCCCGACCCGGACGCGGACGGCATACCCCGGGACGACCCCCGACCCCTGACCACCACCGGCTCCCGAGGAGACCTCCGATGACCGCCCGTGCCAAGCTGACCTTCTTCCGCGTCATGGCCTTCCTCGTCGGGGTGGGCCTGCTGCTGCTCGTGGCGCACATGGTGCTGCGCTACGGCTTCGACAACCGGGCCCTGGCGTGGTGGCCGGCCCCGCACGGCTGGTTCTACATGGTCTACGTCGCCGCGGTCGCGCTGCTGGGCTTCGAGCTGCGCTGGGGGCTGGGACGGATGGTCCTCGTCATGCTCGCCGGGTGCGTGCCGTTCCTGTCGTTCTGGGTCGAGCACCGGGTCAGCCGCGAGGCCTTGGCGCAGATCGCGGGCGAGCGGGCCGGCGCCGATAGGGTGGCCGCGTGACCCAGCCCCTCGACCAGCGCCCGGTTCTCGTCGTCGACTTCGGAGCGCAGTACGCCCAGCTCATCGCCCGCCGGGTGCGCGAGGCGAACGTCTACAGCGAGATCGTGCCCCACACGATGCCAGCTGCGGAGATGCTCGCCAGGGACCCTGCCGCGATCGTCCTCTCCGGCGGTCCCTCCTCGGTGTACGCCGAGGGCGCGCCGGCCCTCGAGGAGGCCGTCGTCACCGCCGGCGTCCCGGTCCTGGGCATCTGCTACGGCTTCCAGGCGATGGCCCACGCGCTCGGCGGCCAGGTGGCCCGCACGGGGGCCCGGGAGTACGGCGACACCACCGCCGCGGTCACCGACACCGGCAGCACCCTCTTCGCCGGGCAGCCGGGCAGCCAGCAGGTCTGGATGTCCCACGGCGACGCCGTCACGACGGCACCCCCCGGGACGCGGGTCACCGCGACCACGCCCGGGGCCGAGGTGGCGGCCTTCGAGGACGACGACCGCCGCCTCTACGGCGTCCAGTGGCACCCGGAGGTGCTGCACTCGGCGCACGGGCAGGAGATCCTGACGAACTTCCTCGTCAGCGGGGCCGGCATCGAGCCGACCTGGACCAGCGGCAACGTCGCCGAGCAGCTCGTCGAGGACGTGCGGGCGAAGGTCGGGAAGGACCGGGTGCTGTGCGGGCTGTCCGGCGGGGTCGACTCCTCGGTGGCCGCGGCGCTCGTCCAGCGGGCGGTGGGCGACCAGCTCACCTGCGTCTTCGTCGACCATGGGCTCCTGCGCGAGGGGGAGGCCGAGCAGGTCGAGGAGGACTTCGTCGCCGCGACCGGGGTCGACCTGGTCGTCGTCGACGCCCGCGAACGCTTCCTCTCCGCCCTGGCCGGGGTCAGCGACCCCGAGGAGAAGCGCAAGATCATCGGCCGGGAGTTCATCCGCGTCTTCGAGCAGGCCGCCCGGGACGTCGTCCGCGCCCACGACGCCAGCCACGAGGACGACCACCCGGTCCGCTGGCTCGTCCAGGGCACCCTCTACCCGGACGTCGTCGAGTCCGGCGGGGGCACCGGCGCCGCCAACATCAAGAGCCACCACAACGTCGGCGGGCTGCCCGACGACCTGCAGTTCGAGCTGATCGAGCCGCTCAGGGCGTTGTTCAAGGACGAGGTCCGCCAGGTCGGGCTGGAGCTCGGGGTGCCCGAGGGGATCGTGTGGCGCCAGCCCTTCCCCGGCCCCGGCCTGGGCATCCGGATCGTCGGCGAGGTCACCGCCGACCGGCTCGACGTCCTGCGCCGCGCCGACGCGGTCGCCCGGGCGGAGCTGACGGCGGCCGGGCTCGACCGCGACATCTGGCAGTGCCCCGTCGTCCTGCTGGCCGACGTGCGGTCGGTGGGGGTGCAGGGCGACGGACGCACCTACGGCCACCCCGTCGTGCTGCGGCCCGTCTCCAGCGAGGACGCCATGACGGCCGACTGGACCCGTGTGCCCTACGACGTGCTGGCCCGGATCTCCTCCCGCATCACCAACGAGGTGCCCGAGGTCAACCGGGTCGTGCTCGACGTCACCAGCAAGCCACCGGGCACGATCGAGTGGGAGTGAGGGGTATGCGGCTGCGCACCTCCGCCGCCCTCGTCGCCGGGCGCGCCGCCCGGGTCGCCTCCCGCCTGCGCGGCGGGGGCTCGGCCCTGCCGGGGCTGGTGACGGAGAGGATCGACCCCGCCGTGCTGCGGCACACCCTGGGGTCCCTGCCCCGCGGCGTCGTGGTGGTCTCGGGGACCAACGGCAAGACGACCACGACGAAGATGCTCGTGGCGGTGCTGCGGGCGCACGGGTGGCGGGTGTTCACCAACCCCACCGGGTCCAACTTCACCCGGGGGGTCATCTCCTCGCTGCTCGGGGAGGTGCGCCTGGACGGCCGGCTCGACGCGGACGTGGCCGTCGTCGAGCTGGACGAGGCGCACGCGCTGCACTTCGCCGCGCAGGTGCCCCCGACCCATGCGCTGCTGCTCAACGTGGCCCGTGACCAGCTCGACCGGTTCGCCGAGATCGACCACACCGCCCGGCTGCTGACCCGGCTGGGCGAGCAGACCACGACCGGCGTGGTGCTCAACGCCGACGACTCCTTCATCTCCCGGGTGCGCGGCAGCCTGCGACCGGGCGTGCAGGTCCGCTGGTTCGGGGTGGACCCGAGCATCGCCGACCGGCTGCCCGAGCTGCAGGAGGCCGACGTCCGGTTCGAGGACGCCGAGGCCCGGCCCGAGCTGGGCGTCGGCGACGGGCTCCTGCTGCCCGACACCGACGGGCGCGCCCTGACCGTGCGCTTCCCGGGAGGGGACGACGTAGGCCCCGTCGTCCTGCGCCAGCGGGGGCTGGCAGCCATGATCAACGCCACGGCGGCGACCACGACCGCCCGGGCGCTGCTGGGGGAGCAGTTCTCCGCCGGGACCGCCGCCCGCGCCCTCACCGAGGTGAACCCCCCGTTCGGGCGGGGCGAGGTGGTCGACGTGGACGGCGCGCCCCTGGAGCTGGTCCTGGTGAAGAACCCGGCCGGCTTCACCGTCGCGCTGGGCACCTACGGCGGCGAGCCGGTGGACACGATGGTCGCCATCAACGACAACTACGCCGACGGCCGGGACGTCTCCTGGCTCTACGACGTCTCCTTCGAGTCGCTGCGGGAGCGCGGGGTCGCGCTCACGAGCGGGGTGCGCGGGTGGGACATGGCCCTGCGGCTGCGCTACGACGGCGTCGAGGTGGGGCAGGTCGAGACCGACCTCGACCGGGCCCTGGACCGGTTCCTGGCCGACCACCGCGGTCGCCCGACGCGGATCTTCTGCACCTACACGGCGATGATGCACCTGCGGCGGCGCCTGGCCGACCGCTACGGACTGGCCCGCTTCGGAGAGGAGCCCACGGCATGACCGGCCCCACCGGAGAGTCCCCCCACGCGGACCAGCCGGCCTCCCGTCCGGGGACGGACCTGCCCCCGGAGTTCGACGAGGGGCTTCCCGACGAGGTCACCGGGCTGGCGCAGGTCCCGGCCGACAAGGGGGAGGTGCACCTGGTCCACCTCTACCCCCGGGAGATGAGCATCTACGGGGACCTGGGCAACACCCGCTGCCTGGCGGCCCGGCTGCGGTGGCACGGCTACCGCCCGGTGGTCCACGACCACCACCCCGGCGGTCGGTGGCCGCAGCGCGTGGACCTCGTCCTCGGCGGTGGTGGCCAGGACAGCGGGCAGGCCCGGGTCCAGGACGACCTGGCGGTCCACGCCGACCGGCTGCGCCAGCTCGCGGCGGACGGCGTCCCGATGCTGATGATCTGCGGGATGTACCAGCTCTTCGGCCAGGAGTTCGTCACCGTCGAGGGCACCCGCCTCCCCGGCCTGGGCATCCTGTCGGTCACGACCACCGGCAACGCCACCCGGATGATCGGTCCGGTGGTCCTGGAGACCGGGATGGGCGAGGTGGTCGGCTACGAGAACCACTCCGGCGCCACGGTCCTGGGCCCGGGCCAGGAGCCCTTCGGGCGCGTGCGGGTCGGCAGCGGCAACAACGGCACCGACGGGAGCGAGGGCGCCCGCACCGGCAACGTCATCGGGTCCTACCTGCACGGGCCCCTCCTGCCCGCGAACCCCGCCCTGGCCGACGGCCTGCTGGAGCTGGCCGCGCGGCGCGCGACCGGGGACTTCGTCCCCGTGCCCGTCGACGACTCGCTGGCCCTGGGCGCCCACCGCCACCAGGTGCAGCGGCTGCTGCAGGGTGCTCAGCCCGGGCCGTCGCGGCGGCTGCGCCGGCTGTCGTCCTGGGTCCCCCGTCGCCCCGGGAGGGCCGGGACGGTCTCCGCCGGGCCCGGCTGACCACCCACGAGGGCACGGCCCGACCTGCTCCACCAGTGCGCCAGTGCGGCCAGCCCGAACGGCACGACGAGCAGGTGGGCGTACACGGCATACAGCAGCGCCGTCGCGGAGGCCGCCCCCGCGTCGCCCCCGAGGAGCACGAGCACGCCGGCGGTGCCCACCTCCGTCACCCCGAGACCGCCGGGTGTCACCGCCAGGACCGTCAGCAGCTGGCGGAAGGTGTAGGCGCACACCAGCGCGGCGACCGGCAGGTCCATGCCCACCGAGCGGGCGGCGACCCAGTAGAGCCCGAACAGGAGGACGAACTGACCTGCCATGCCCAGCGTCATCGTCGCCCAGCGGCTGCCCACGGTCTCGAGGATCCGGCGGCGTTGGTCGACGACGACACGGTCGGCGGTGCTCCCGGAGGCCCTCACCTGACGGCTGAACGGCCGGGCCACGACCCGCACCCCGGCGGCCACCACGGCCGAGACCCGGTCGGAGAGCAGGACCAGGGTGGTGAGGGCGACCACGCCGGTGCCGA
The DNA here is from genome assembly GCF_001942405.1 of Ornithinimicrobium sp. CNJ-824. GTDB lineage: Bacteria > Actinomycetota > Actinomycetes > Actinomycetales > Dermatophilaceae > Ornithinicoccus > Ornithinicoccus kibberensis. The sequence continues at coordinate 27,862 of NZ_MKKA01000061.1, read as the reverse complement.
CGGCACCGGCCACCCAGGCCCCGGTCACCACGGCGTCCGGCGCGTCGAGGGGGCCGGCCACCAGGACGAGGCGCCCACGACGGGCAGCGCGACGCGCGCCAGCAGGTTCCAGATCCCGGTGACGAGGAACGAGCTGGAGATCGCCCGTCGGGAGAACCCCCAGGTGCGCAGCATCGACCAGGCCACGCCGACCCCGACCGCCGCCCCCAGGGGGACGAGGTTGGCCACGGTCGCGGTCACCGCGTTGAGCCGCAGCGCTCGCCCGGCCCGCAGGCCGGGCAGGGACCCGGTGAGGACGAAGGTGTAGCAGTAGAGGCCGGCGAGCAGCAGCACCCCCATCGCCACCGCCGGTCCCGCCCGCAGCCGGGCGAGCTGCGTGCCGATCGCGTCCCAGGAGGTGTCCAGCAGGTGGGGCAGGCCGAAGGCGATGAGCAGCACGACGGCGGCCAGGCCGGCCAGCGACTGCAGGACCTCGCGCCGGCCCGGCGCCCTGAGCGTGGGAGCCTCGCGGCTCACCGGGCGACCACCGCGTCCGCGTCGCGGGCGCGGGCTCCCCGGTCGGACAGCAGCCACCACAGGCCCGCCGCGGGCAGCACGAGGGGGATGAGCAGGTAGCCGGCCCCGTAGCCCGACCAGACGGTGGCGTCGGGGAACATCTCGGGGGCGAGCAGGCTCCAGGTGCCCACCACGAGCACGCCGACCATCTCCACCGACAGGGCGACGACGCTGACCCACCAGGCCGCCCGGCCCGGCAACGACAGCGACACGAGGGCCACGACGTAGACCGCGGCCGCGACGGCGGACAGCGTGTAGGCCAGGGGTGCCTCGTCGAACCGGGTGAGGATCTGGGCCGCCGACCGGGAGACGGTCCCCACGACGAAGACGAGGTAGAGCGCCAGGATCACCCGTCCGGGCCCGTGCCGCCGGTCGCCGGCGTGGGCGGTGGGTGCCCTCATCCGAATCCCACGCCGTACCAGATCTGGGCCGAGCGGGCCGCCATGACCGCCACCGTGAAGGCCGCGACGGAGAGCACGAAGGTGCTCCAGCGGGTGCGTTCCTCGCGCGCCCAGATGAGGGCGACTGCGGGCAGGAAGGCGACGGTCACCAGGTAGGCCCACAGCTCCCAGCCCGGCCCGCCGGGGGACTGGCCGGCCACCTGCCGCCACAGGTACAGGCCCAGGTAGGCCAGGACCCCGACCTGCAGCAGGACCGTCGCACCGACCGTGACCGGGCCCGGCGCCCGCCCGTTGAGGCCGGCCACCAGGCAGACGAGGGCCACGAGCAGCCCGGCGACCAGCACGGCCAGGGTGGGGGCGTCCAGATAGCTGGCGGAACCCTGCGCGGCAGCGGCCGGCAGGGGGAGGGCGCCGGTCACGGGAGGGGCCCCGATCCGGTCGGGGCGGTCAGGGAGGGGGTGCGCACGCGTCCCAGGGTATGCCGCGCCCGCGCCGCCGAGGGTGTGGAGGTCGGCCGGGTGGGTCGCCGGCGGCGCCTACCATGGACGGACGATGAGCAGCCTGTTCGACCACCTCTCCTTCGACCTCCCGCCGGCCTCCCCCTCCGGCGGGGGGACGCCCGACGTGGACGACCGCGGGGTGCCCGCGTGGGCGGTCGAGGGAGGGCCGGCGGACACGGCCGGCACCTCGGCCGGCGGACCGGCCCCCAGCCCCTCGGCCCCCAGGCCCTCGGCCCCCGGCCGGTCGGTGGCCGAGCTGCTCGCCGGGCTCAACGACCCGCAGCGGGAGGCCGTGGTCCACGCCGGCAGCCCGCTGCTCATCGTCGCGGGCGCGGGCTCCGGCAAGACCCGCGTGCTGACCCACCGGATCGCCTACCTCCTCGCCGAGCGCGGTGTCCAGCCGGGACAGGTGCTGGCCATCACCTTCACGAACAAGGCGGCAGCCGAGATGCGCGAGCGGGTGGAGGGCCTCGTCGGCCCCCGGGCCCGGGCGATGTGGGTCTCGACGTTCCACTCGGCCTGCGTGCGCATCCTGCGCCGTGAGGCGGCCACGGCCGGCCTGCGGTCGACCTTCTCCATCTACGACGCGGCCGACAGCCAGCGGCTCATGGGGATGGTCGTGCGGGACCTGGACCTCGACCCCAAGCGCTATCCGCCCCGGGCCTTCCTGGCCAAGGTGTCCGCGGCCAAGAACGAGCTGGTCGACGAGGAGGCCTTCGCCGCGACGGTCGGGGCCAACCCCTACGAGCAGAAGGTCGCCGAGGCCTACACGATGTACCAACGTCGGCTGCGGCAGGCCAACGCCCTGGACTTCGACGACCTCATCGCCACCACGGTCCACCTGCTGCGTGCCTTCCCCGCCGTCTGCGAGCACTACCGCCGGCGGTTCCGGCACGTGCTGGTGGACGAGTACCAGGACACCAACCACGCCCAGTACGCCCTTGTCCGCGAGCTGGTGGGCACCGAGGGCGACATCGTCGACGGCACCGGCCGGGCGCTGGCGCCGGCGGAGCTGTGCGTCGTCGGCGACGCCGACCAGTCCATCTACGCCTTCCGCGGGGCCACGATCCGCAACATCGTCGAGTTCGAGCAGGACTACCCCGACGCGCGCACGATCCTGCTCGAGCAGAACTACCGCAGCACGGCCACGATCCTGCAGGCCGCCAACGCCGTCATCGCCCGCAACCCCCGGCGGCGGGACAAGCGGTTGTGGACCGAGACCGGCGACGGGCACCCGATCGTGGGCTACGTCGCCGACAGCGAGCACGACGAGGCCTCGTTCGTGGCCCGCCGCATCGACGAGCTCGCCGACGAGCGGGGCGTCCGCCCCGGTGACGTGGCGGTCTTCTACCGCACCAACGCCCAGTCCCGCGCGCTGGAGGAGGTGCTCGTGCGCACCGGCCTGCCCTACAAGGTGGTCGGCGGCACCAGGTTCTACGAACGCCGTGAGATCAAGGACGCGCTGGCCTACCTGCGGGTGGTGGCCAACCCGGCCGACGACGTGAACCTGCGCCGCATCCTCAACACCCCGCGGCGCGGTATCGGCGACCGGGCGGTGGGGGCCGTGGCGGCGCTCGCCGAGCGCGAGCGCATCCCGTTCGTCGCGGCCCTGGGCCGGGCCGCCGACGCCCCCGGCATCGCGTCCCGCTCCGTCGCGGCCATCACGGCGTTCACCGGGCTCCTCGAGCAGCTGGGCGGCGTCGCGGAGGACCCCGACGGCGGGGTGGGCGACCTGCTGGAGGCGATCCTGGAGCGCACCGGCTACCTCGCCGAGCTGCGGGCCAGCACGGACCCCCAGGACGAGACCCGGGTGGAGAACCTCGCCGAGCTCGTGGCCGTGGGACGGGAGTTCGACGAGACCTACCCCGACGGCGGCCTGGTCGACTTCCTCGAGCAGGTCTCCCTGGTCGCCGACGCCGACGAGATCCCCGACGAGCACGACGGCGGCGGGGTGGTGACCCTGATGACCCTGCACACCGCCAAGGGTCTGGAGTTCCCGGTGGTCTTCCTGACCGGGCTGGAGGACGGGACCTTCCCCCACCAGCGCAGCCTCGACGACCCGGCGGAGCTGGAGGAGGAGCGCCGGCTGGCCTACGTCGGGATCACCCGGGCCCGCGAGCAGCTGCACCTCTCGCGGGCCGGGACCCGGGCGGCCTTCGGAGCCCCCCAGTGGTTCCCCGCCTCCCGCTTCCTGGACGAGATCCCCGAGGAGCTGGTCACCTGGCAGCGCACCGACGCCGACCGCGCCAGCGTGGGCGGCCGGCGGTCGGCGGCGGAGGGCTTCGGCTGGCAGGGCGGGTGGGGCACCGACCGGGGACCCGGCCGGCCGGCCGCCGTGCGGCTGGACCCCCGCGGCAGCGCCCCCCGGCGCGAACGGACCGAGGCGGAGGAGGCCGAGCTGGCCGCGCTCGCCGAGGGCGACCGGGTCAGCCACGACTCCTTCGGGCTGGGCACGGTCGTCCGGGTCGAGGGCACCGGCCGGCACGCGATGGCCCACGTCGATTTCGGCGGGGACACCGGCGTCAAGCGTCTGCTGCTGCGGGTGGCGCCCCTCGAGAGGCTGTGAGCCGCCGGGCAGGTGCCCCCGGCCGGGCCCACGGCCTGCGATAGTCTGCGGCCATGACCTCATCACCGTTGCGCGTGGTCGTGGCCAAGCCGGGTCTGGACGGCCACGACCGGGGAGCCAAGGTGGTCGCCCGCGCCCTGCGCGACGCCGGTGTGGAGGTGATCTACACCGGGCTGCACCAGACCCCGGAGCAGATCGTCGCCGCCGCCGTCGCCGAGGACGCCGACGCGATCGGGCTGTCGGTCCTCTCCGGCGCCCACCTCACGCTCTTCCGACGGGTCCTGGACCTGCTCGCCGACCAGGACGCCCGCGACATCGTCGTCTTCGGCGGCGGCATCATCCCCGAGGACGACATCCCGGTGCTCAAGGAGATGGGCGTGGCGGAGGTCTTCACCCCCGGCACCAGCACCTCCTCGATCACCCGGTGGGTGGACGAGCACCTCGCCCAGCCCGCCTGAGGTCCGGCCCGTCCGGCGGACGTCCCTCCGGGCCGGTGGCACACCTGTTCCGACCAACCACCACCACACGATGGGAAGCTGACTCGTGGATCTGTTCGAGTACCAAGCACGCGACATGTTCGAGAAGCACGGCGTCCCCGTGCTGGCCGGTGCCACCGCCGACACCCCGGAGGAGGCGTACGAGGCCGCCCGGCGGATCGGTGAGGACTCGGGCGGCGTCACCGTCGTCAAGGCCCAGGTCAAGACCGGCGGTCGCGGCAAGGCCGGGGGCGTCAAGGTCGCCAAGAGCGCCGAGGAGGCCCGCGCGGCCGCCGAGGCGATCCTCGGGATGGACATCAAGGGGCACACCGTCCACCGCGTGATGATCGCCCAGGGCGCCCGCATCGCCGAGGAGTACTACTTCTCCGTCCTGCTGGACCGCGCCAACCGCTCGCTGCTGGCCATGTGCTCCAAGGAGGGCGGCGTGGAGATCGAGCAGCTCGCGGTCGAGCGCCCCGAGGCGCTGGCCCGGGTCGAGGTCGACGCCAACACCGGGATCGACGAAACCAAGGCCCGCGAGATCGTCGAGCAGGCCGGCTTCGACGCCGAGACCGGCGAGAAGATCGTGCCGGTGCTGCAGAAGCTGTGGACCGTGTACCGGGACGAGGACGCCACGCTCGTGGAGGTCAACCCCCTCGTCAAGACCGAGGAGGGCCAGATCGTCGCCCTCGACGGCAAGGTGACCCTGGACGCCAACGCCGACTTCCGCCAGCCGCACCACGCCGAGCTGGAGGACAAGGGGGCCACCGACCCGCTGGAGGCGCAGGCCAAGGAGCTGGACCTCAACTACGTCAAGCTGGACGGCAACGTCGGCATCATCGGCAACGGCGCCGGGCTGGTCATGTCCACCCTGGACGTCGTGGCCTACGCCGGCGAGGAGTTCACCGGCGGCAAGGCCAGGCCGGCCAACTTCCTCGACATCGGGGGCGGCGCCTCCGCCGAGGTCATGGCCAACGGCCTGCACGTCATCCTCGGCGACGACCAGGTCAGGTCGGTCTTCGTCAACGTCTTCGGCGGCATCACCTCCTGCGACGCGGTCGCCAACGGCATCGTCAAGGCCCTGGAGATGCTGGGCGACGAGGAGACCAAGCCCCTCGTCGTGCGCCTCGACGGCAACAACGTGGAGGAGGGCCGCCGGATCCTCGCCGAGGCCAACCACCCCCTCGTGACCATCGAGGAGACCATGGACGGCGCCGCCCGCAGCGCCGCCGAGCTGGCCGCCAAGTAAGCCCCCGACGAGACCACGAACGAAGGATCAGAGACTCCTATGGCAATCTTCCTCGACGACAGCTCCAAGGTCATCGTCCAGGGCATGACCGGCTCCGAGGGCATGAAGCACACCCAGCGGATGCTGGCCTCCGGCACCCAGGTGGTCGGCGGGGTCAACCCCCGCAAGGCCGGCACCGAGGTCGAGTTCCAGGGCGGCGCCACCGTGCCCGTCTTCGGCTCCGTGGCCGAGGCGATGGAGGCGACCGGCGCGAACGTGTCCGTCGTCTTCGTCCCGCCGAAGTTCGCGAAGGACGCGGTGATCGAGGCGGTCGACGCCGGCATGCCGCTCCTCGTCGTCATCACCGAGGGCATCGCGGTCCGCGACACGGCCGAGTTCTGGGCCTACGCCCGGGACAAGGGCACCACCCGCATCGTGGGCCCCAACTGCCCGGGGCTGATCAGCCCGGGGATGTCCAACGCCGGCATCATCCCGGCCGACATCGCCGGCCCCGGCCGGATCGGCCTGGTGTCCAAGTCCGGCACGCTGACCTACCAGATGATGTACGAGCTGCGTGACATCGGCTTCTCCACGGCCGTCGGCATCGGGGGCGACCCGATCATCGGGACCACCCACATCGACTGCCTCCAGGCCTTCCAGGACGACCCGGAGACGGACGCGATCGTCATGATCGGGGAGATCGGCGGCGACGCGGAGGAGCGTGCCGCGGACTACATCAAGGCCAACGTCACCAAGCCCGTCGTGGGCTACGTGGCCGGCTTCACCGCCCCGGAGGGCAAGACGATGGGGCACGCCGGCGCCATCGTGTCCGGCTCCTCCGGGACGGCGCAGGCCAAGAAGGAGGCCCTCGAGGCCGCCGGCGTCAAGGTCGGCAAGACCCCCTCGGAGACGGCGCGGCTCATGCGGGAGATCGTGGCCGGGCTGGACTGACCCGCCTCCGGCACCGGCGCGCGACGGGCGGTCCCTCCCCGGGGCCGCCCGTCGGCGCGCCTGCCACCGTGCCCCGTCGCGGCGCGCGACGATGGACCCGCCATGACTGTGCTGCAGCGCCCGGACACCGTCCCCGACCCCGACCGCCACGACGGCCCCGCCCCCCGTCCCCGGGGATTGACGGCGGGGCGGGTTCTCGGGCTGCTGCTGTCCGTCCTGTCCGGGGCGGCCTGCGTGCTGCTGGGCGCCATCGCGGTCGCCGTCCCCACCGTGGTGACCTGGGTCGCGGACGAGCGCAGCACCGCCTCGTTCTGGCAGACGCTGGGCGCCTCCGTCGACGTGTGGGCCCTGGCGCACCGGGCCGAGGTGCGCGCCGACGGCACCGACGTCGTGCTGGCCCCCCTGGCCCTGACCTTCCTGCTCGTGGGCGTCTGCGCCTACGCCGCGCACCAGGTGGTGCTCGCCCGCACCGACCTGCGCGCACGCGTCCCCCGGATCGGTGGCTGGCGGGCCGCCTGGCACGCGCTCGGCGGCGACGAGGCGCTCGCCTTCGTGCTGGGGTATGCCGTCGCGGCCCTGCTGCTGGCCCACACCGCCAGCTTCGGGCTGGCCCCGGTGTGGTTGCCGAGCCTCGTGCCCGGGGCGCTGCTGGTGCCCGCCCTGGCGGTGCTGTGGGTGTGGTGGGCCGAGCACCGTCGGGCCGACCACCCGGTCGTGGACGCCGGGCTGCGCTGGACGACGCGCCGCACCCCGGCGAGCGTGCGCCGGGCCGTGGCGCCGGCCGTGGAGGTCGTCGTCGGGTTCACCGCGGTGGCCTTCCTCATGGTGCTCGGTCTGCTGCTCATGCGTGGCGACCGGGTCCTGGCCCTCTACGCCGCGCTGGACGCCGGCTGGGTCGCACCGCCGTGCTGACCCTGGCCCAGCTGCTCGTCCTGCCCAACCTCATGGTCTGGGCCGTGGCGTGGCTCGCCGGGGCCGGGGTGCACGTCGGCACCGTCCACGTCGGCTGGGCCGAGTCCACCCCGGGCGAACTGCCCCTGCTGCCCGTGCTCGGTGCCCTGCCCGAGCCGGGGGTGCTGCCGCCGGGGCTGTGGGCCATGGCGCTCGTGCCCCTGGTCGCCGGCGGGTGGCTCGGGCACCGGGTCGTCGGCGCCGCCCCGCGGCTGTCCACCTGGTGGACCAAGGCCCGCACCGCCCTCGTCGGAGCCCTCCTCGTGGCCGGGGTGGCCCTGCTGCTCGGCTGGCTCTCCACGGGCGGTCTGACGCCCGGGCTGCTCGGCACCGTGGGTGTCCTCCCGTGGCGCTTCGCGGGTCTGCTCGGCGCCCAGGTGGCTGCCGGGGCGGTGCTCGTCGTGACGGTGCGGCACCTGCTCGGCGGCCGGGGCCCGGCCCGGCGGTGAGCACGGTGCCCGAGCCCGGCCCGTCGCCCGTCCGGCCCGTGGCGGGGGAGCCGGCCCGGGTCGTCGTGCTGGTGTCCGGGTCCGGCACCCTCCTGCAGGCCGTCCTCGACGCCTGCGCCGACCCGGGCTACGGGGTGGAGGTCGTGGCCGTCGGTGCGGACCGGGACGGCATCCTGGGGCTGGAGCGCGCGGAGCGGGCGGGGGTCCCCACGTTCGTGGTGCGGCTGGCCGACCATGCCGACCGGGCCGCCTGGGACGGGGCGCTGGCGGCGGCCCTCGCGCGGCACGCGCCCGACCTGGTGGTCTCCGCCGGGTTCATGAAGATCCTCGGTCCGCAGGTGCTCGACCGGTTCACGGTGGTCAACACCCACCCGGCGCTGCTGCCCAGCTTCCCCGGCGCGCACGCCGTCCGCGACGCCCTGGCCGCCGGGGTCACGGTGACCGGCTGCACCCTGCACGAGGTCGACGCGGGCGTCGACACCGGTCCGGTCATCGCCCAGCGTGCCGTGGAGGTGCACGCGTCGGACACCGAGGGGTCCCTGCACGAGCGGATCAAGACGGTGGAGCGGGCCATGCTCGTGGAGGAGCTCCCGCGGCTGCTGCGGGACCCTGGCCACAAGACCCGCAGGCACCCCTAGACTGGCCGCCACACGACTGGCGCAGGTGGACCACCACCGGGGAGTGACGTTCGTGGGCATCGCCCGCCTGGGTGCCCGCACCGATCCGTCCGACCGCGAGGAGAACCTCCGTGACCGTTCCCGACCGCCGACCCGTCCGCCGCGCGCTCGTCTCCGTCTACGACAAGGCCGGGCTGGAGGACCTCGCCCGCGGCCTGCACGCCGCGGGCGTGGCCATCGTCTCCACCGGCTCCACCGCCGCGCGCATCGAGGCCGCCGGGGCGCCGGTCACCCGGGTCGAGGAGCTGACCGGCTTCCCCGAGTGCCTCGACGGGAGGGTCAAGACCCTGCACCCGCGGGTGCACGCCGGCATCCTGGCGGACACCGCCAACCCCGACCACATCGCCCAGCTCGAGGAGCTGGGGGTGGAGGCCTTCGACCTCGTCGTGTGCAACCTCTACCCCTTCGCCGAGACGGTGGCCTCCGGCGCCGGTCAGGACGAGTGCGTCGAGCAGATCGACATCGGCGGGCCGTCGATGGTCCGCGCCGCGGCGAAGAACCACCGCAGCGTGGCCGTGGTGACCAGCCCCACGGCATACCCGCAGGTGCTCGACGCGGTTGCCGGCGGCGGCTTCACCCTGGACGAGCGCCGCCGCCTGGCGGCCGAGGCGTTCGTCCACACCGCCACCTACGACGTGCACGTCGCCTCCTGGATGGGCGACGTCGTCGCCGACACCTCCGACGGCACCAGGTTCCCGGCCTGGGTCGGGGGGACCTGGGAGCGCAGGGCGGTGCTGCGCTACGGCGAGAACCCCCACCAGCGGGCGGCGATCTACGCCGACGGCTTCCGGACGACGCCCGGCCTGGCCCAGGCGGAGCAGCTGGGCGGCAAGGAGATGTCGTACAACAACTACGTCGACGCCGACGCGGCGTGGCGGGCCGCCCACGACCACGGCGACCGGCCGACGGTGGCGATCGTCAAGCACGCCAACCCCTGCGGCATCGCCGTCGGGGAGGACGTGGCCCAGGCCCACCGCCGGGCGCACGCGTGCGACCCGGTGTCGGCCTTCGGCGGCATCGTCGCGGCGAACCGGCCCGTCACCGCGGCGATGGCCGAGCAGCTCGAGGACGTCTTCACCGAGGTCGTGCTCGCGCCCGACTTCGAGCCGGAGGCCCTGGAGCTGCTGGGGAGGAAGAAGAACCTGCGGCTGCTGCGCGTCGCCCCGCCCGCCCGCGGGGGGGTGGAGACCCGGCCGGTCTCCGGGGGCCTGCTGATGCAGTCCGTCGACACGGTGGACGCGGTCGTCGACGACGGCGGGGACGACGCCTCCCGCTGGCGGCTGGTCAGCGGCCGCCCCGCGGACGAGGCCACGCTGGCCGACCTCCAGTTCGCCTGGCGCGCGGTGCGGGCGACCAAGTCGAACGCGATCCTGCTGGCCGCCGACGGCGCCAGCGTGGGCATCGGCATGGGCCAGGTCAACCGGGTGGACTCCTGCCACCTCGCGGTGGACCGGGCGGGGGAGCGCGCCGCCGGCTCGGTCGCCGCCTCCGACGCCTTCTTCCCCTTCGCCGACGGCCTGCAGGTCCTTCTGGACGCCGGGGTGCGCGCCGTCGTCGCGCCGGGCGGGTCGATCCGGGACGAGGAGGTCGTCGCCGCGGCGGAGGCCGCGGGGGCGACCATGTACTTCACCGGCACCCGCCACTTCGCCCACTGAGCCAGCCCCTACACTCGGGCCCATGAGCGCCACGATCCTGGACGGCAAGGCCGTCCTGGCCACGATCAAGGACGAGCTGCGGACCAGGGTCGAGGCCCTGGCCGAGGCAGGTGTCGTCCCCGGGCTGGGCACGGTGCTGGTCGGCGACGACCCCGCCAGCACCTGGTACGTGGGTGCCAAGCACCGCGACTGCGCGGAGATCGGGGTGGCCAGCATCCGGCGCGACCTGCCGGCCGGGTCGTCGCTGGAGGACGTGCTCGGGGTGGTCGACGAGCTCAACGCCGACCCGGCCTGCACCGCCTTCCTCGTGCAGCAGCCGACCGGGCTCGACGAGTTCGCGATCCTCTCCCGGGTCCACCCGGTCAAGGACGTGGACGGTCTGCACCCGTTCAACCTGGGCTCCCTCGTCCTGGGGGAGCCGGCGCCGCTGCCCTGCACCCCGGTCGGGGTGGTGGAGCTGCTGCGACGCTACGACGTGCCCCTGGACGGTGCGGAGGTCGTCGTCGTCGGCCGCGGGCTGACCGTCGGGCGGCCGCTGGGCCTGATCCTGTCGCGCCGCTCGGAGAACGCCACGGTCACGCAGTGCCACACCGGGACCCGTGACCTGGCCGCCCACACCCGCCGGGCGGACGTCGTCGTGGCCGCCGCGGGCGTCCCCGACCTGGTCACCCCGGACATGGTCCGTCCGGGGGCCGCGGTCCTCGACGTCGGGGTGGCCCGCCGGGACGGGAAGATCGCCGGCGACGTCCACCCGGACGTCGCCGAGGTCGCCGGCTGGCTCTCGCCGAACCCGGGCGGCGCCGGGCCGATGACCCGGGCGATGCTGCTGCGCAACGTGGTGGAGGCCGCCGAGCGGTCCGCCGGCACCGGCCCGGCGTGACGCCGGGAGCGGCCGGCGGGGGTCCGCTCGAGGACGACCCCGAGGCCGAGCGCCGGGCGGCCGCGCCCACCAGGCGCTGGGGCCGTGGTGGGGCGCGGGGGTGCTCGGGCTGGCCGTGGCCGCCGTGCTTTTGGTCACCGAGAACCTGCGGGCCTACGGGTATGCCGTCGGCGGCACCATGGGGGTCCTCGCGCTCGCCCGGGCGCTGCTGCCGGACGCCGCGGTCGGAGGGCTGGCCGTGCGGTCCCGCTGGCTGGACGCGGCGACCCTGGCCACGCTCGGGCTGGCGGTCGCGGTGCTGGCCGCCACGCTGCGCCTGCGCTGAGCGCGCCCCGCGACGACGACGGGCCCCTCCCCGGCGGGGAGGGGCCCGTGCTGACCGCCCGGGCGGTCGGGGGGGGGCGGAGCTCAGACGAGGCCGAGCTGGGTGACCGCGTCGCGCTCCTCGGCGAGCTCGGCCACGGAGGCGTCGATCCGGCCCCTGGAGAAGTCGTCGATGTCCAGCCCCTGGACGATCTCGTAACCGCCGTCCCGCGTGGTCACGGGGAAGGAGCTGATGAGGCCCTCGGCCACGCCGTAGGACCCGTCCGAGGTCACCGCCATCGAGACCCAGTCGCCCTCGGCCGAGCCGAGCAGCCAGTCACGGGTGTGGTCGATCGTCGCCGACGCGGCGGAGGCGGCCGAGGAGGAGCCCCGCGCCTCGATGATCGCGGCGCCGCGCTTGGCGACGGTCGGGATGAAGGTGTTCTCCAGCCACTCGCGGCCGTCGTCGCCCACCGCCTCGGCGGCGTTGCGCCCCGCGACCTTGGCGTGGAACAGGTCGGGGTACTGGGTGGCCGAGTGGTTGCCCCAGATCGTCATGTGCGTGACGTCGGTGACCGGGGCACCGACCTTGGCCGCCAGCTGGGCGATGGCCCGGTTGTGGTCGAGCCGGGTCAGGGCGGTGAACCGCTCGGCCGGGATGTCGGGGGCGTTGCTGCGGGCGATGAGCGCGTTGGTGTTCGCCGGGTTGCCGGTGACGGTCACGCGGATGTCGTCCGCGGCGTGGTCGTTGAGGGCCCGCCCCTGCGCGGTGAAGATCGCGCCGTTGGCCTCCAGCAGGTCGCCCCGCTCCATCCCCTTGCTCCGCGGACGTGCCCCGACGAGCAGCGCGACGTTGGCGCCGTCGAAGACGACGTTCGGGTCGTCGCCGATCTCGATGCCGGCGAGGGTGGGGAAGGCGCAGTCGTCCAGCTCCATGACGACCCCCTCCAGGGTCTTCAGCGCCGGGGTGATCTCCAGCAGCCGCAGCTCGACAGGGGTGTCCTTGCCCAGGAGCTCGCCCGAGGCGATGCGGAACAGGAGGCTGTAGCCGATCTGGCCGGCGGCGCCGGTGACGGCGACCTTGACGGGAGCGTTCATGAGGGGGGTGCCCTTTCCTCGGGTATGGGGTCGTGCCGGGACCCGCAGGCCCGAACCCGGGCGGCTGCGGTCCCGTCGGTCCGACGCTAGCACCGGCGCACCGGGGCGGTGGAGCCGGATGCGGGCGTCCCGGGGGCTCCGCGTCCACCGGTGGCGAGGGTGGGTCCCGCCGGTTAGCGTGGCGCTCGGACCGGACGGGACACCCGGGGGTGGCGACCACCCCACCCCGCACCGGTGGAAGGAGCGGACCATGGGATTTTTCGACAAGGTCAAGGACGCGCTGACCGGCTCGGACGAGGCTCGGGCCGAGAGCGCCCGCGAGCGCGCCCGGGAGGCGCGGGAGGAGGCCGACCGGGTCACCGCGGAGGCGCGGGCCAAGGCGGACGAGGCGCAGCGCGAGGCCGACGAGGCCGCCCGCCAGGCGGACGACCCGGACGACAGCATGACCGCCGAGGACGCCACCACCAAGCAGCGGCTGGCCGACGAGGCGAAGAAGGAGGCCGCCGAGACCGAGGCCGAGGCCGGCAAGCAGGTCGCCCAGGCGGAGGCGAAGGCCCAGAAGGAGGCCGCCCGGGCGGAGGCCGACGCGAGCGCGCGGCGGTCGACCAGCAGGCCGCCGCCGAGCAGCAGGCCGCCGAGCACCGGTCGGACGTCGCCGAGCAGCGGGCCGAGGAGACGAAGGCGGCCCAGCAGCGGACCCACACCGTGCAGCCGGGCGACACCCTCGCCGGGATCGCCGAGCGCTACGGCGTGGACGCGGAGGAGATGGCGCGGTTGAACAACCTGGACAACCCGGAGCTGATCTACCCCGGCCAGGTGTTCAAGGTCCCGGCGGGCTGAGCCCGCCCCGGGCGCGGGGCGGGCCCGCGCACCGGCCACGGGTATGGTGAGGCGCGTGTCCGCCCCCGGAGCCGCCGGCCCGACGATGCACGTGCCCGCATCCCCCGTCGTGGGGGTGGCCCTGCCCGTCCCAGAGCCGTGGGGCAGGCACCTGCAGCGGCTGCGGCAGGACTACGGGGAGCCGGGGGCGGTCAACATCCCCACCCACATCACCCTCCTGCCCCCGACGCCGGTCACCCCCGACCAGGTGGCCCCGCTGCGCCGGCACCTGGCCGAGGTGGCCCGCGCCCACGACCCGTTCACCGTGATCCTGCGGGGCACCGGGACCTTCCGCCCGGTCTCCGACGTCGTCTTCGTGCAGGTGGCGCAGGGCGTGTCCAGCTGCGAGCGCCTGGAGCGGGACGTGCGCGACGGACCGGTGGCCCGGCGGCTGGAGTATCCCTACCACCCGCACGTGACGATCTCGCACGACCGCCCCCCCCGAGGTGCTCGACCGCGCCTTCAACGACCTGGCCGCGTTCTCGTGCACCTTCGCCGCCACCAGCTTCCGGCTCTACCTCCACGGAGGGGACGGCATCTGGCAGGTCGTCGAGGACTTCCTGCTCACGGACTGAGTCCCCTCGACGGTCAGGCGGCCGCGTGCGCGGCCTCCGACACCACCCGGCCGTAGTGGCCCAGCAGCTCCTCCACCAGGGCCGGCCAGGAGCGTCCTACCACCAGCGTCCGCCCCGCAGCCCCCGTCCGCGCGCGGCGGTCGGCGGCGTCCGGCCCGACGAGCAGGCTCTCGACGGCGGCCCGCACCGCGCCGGGCAGGTCGGGGTCGAAGAGGGCGCCGGTGCGGCCGTCCTCGACGAGGTCCAGCGGGCCGCCCCGGGCCGGGGCGACCACCGGGAGTCCGGCGGCGGCCGCCTCCTGCAGCGTCTGGCCGAAGGTCTCCCGCGTGCCGGTGTGCACGAACACGTCGAAGGCGGCGTAGGCCCGGGCCAGGTCGATGCCCTCCTGCCGGCCGAGGAACGCCGCGCCCGGCAGCAGCTCGGCCAGCTGCTCCCGGCTGGGCCCCTCCCCGACCAGGACCAGCCGGGTGCCCGGCAGGTCGTCCAGCTCGGCCAGGCGGTGCAGCTCCTTCTCGGGCGCCAGCCGCCCGACGTAGCCCAGCAGCACCTCCCCGTGCGGCGCCAGCCGTGCCCGCAGCGCCCGGGTCTGCTCGTCGGCCGCCCGCCCCGGGTGGAAGAGGTCCGCGTCCACCCCGCGTCCCCACAGGGCCACCCGCGGGACGTCGTGGTCGGCCAGGTCGTGCAGCGCCGCCGTGGACGGGGCCAGCGTGAGGTCCGCCTGCTGGTGGATCCGGCGGATCCACCGCCAGGCGGCCCGGGAGGTCAGGTCGCCGGCCGGGCCGGAGTGCTGGCGGATGTAGGAGGGCATGTCGGTCTGGTAGACCGCGACCGAGGGCAGCCCCAGGGCGCGGGCGGCCGTCAGGCCACGGACGCCCAGGACGAAGGGGGAGGAGACGTGCACGACGTCCGGGGCGAAGCGGTGCAGCACGGTCTCCAGCTCGTAGGAGGGCAGCCCCACCCGGAACTGGCGCACCGGGACGCTGGTCACCGGGTGCACCGGGAACCCGGCGTACCACTCGGGGGTGGCCGTGGGGCTCCACGGGCTGGTGCCGGGGGCGACGACGAGGGCCTCGTGGCCGCCGGCCCGGAGGTTCTCCAGGATCTTGCACACGCTGGTCGTCACCCCGTTGAGCGCCGGCAGGAACGACTCGGTCACGATGCCACCCGCACATGCTCCAGGGTGGGCGAGGCGGGTGTGCCGGGGGCGACCGTGGGGTGTGCGTCGGGTGAGCGTCGGGTGAGCAGCGGGTGACCCAGGCCGTCGCGGAGCCGCCCGCGCCACCTGGCGGTGCCGGGGAGGACGGTCCGGTGGTGCCGGTCAGGTCAGCTCCTCCCTGCCGGTGCGGCGCAGCGTCTCCACGAGGCCCTTGACGTCCTGGCAGTGGCGGGCGGTGGTCACCAGCAGGGCGTCGGGGGTGTCCACCACGACGACGTCCTGCATCCCGAGGGTGACCACCGTGCGCCCGGCGCGTGGGGCCACGACCCCGGTCGAGCCCTCGGCGAGGACGAGGTCCTCGGGGCCCAGCACGTGCAGGCCGGGACGGCCGGCCGACTCCGGCAGCAGGGAGGCCAGGGAGGCGAAGTCGCCGACGTCGTCCCACGTGAACGGTGCCGGCACGACGGCGACGTGCCCGGCGGCGGCGGCCGGCTCGGCGACGGCGTGGTCGATCGAGATCCTCGTCAGCGAGTCCCACCGCTCCGCGATGGAGGACGGGTCGGCGGCCACCTCCCGCAGGGTCTGCACCATCCGCGGCTGCTGCTGCTCCAGGAGGTCCAGCAGGGTGCCCGCCCGGACGACGAACATCCCCGCGTTCCACAGGTAGCGGCCCGAGGCGAGGTACTCCGCGGCCAGCTCGGCGTCCGGCTTCTCCACGAACGCCTCGACGTGGCGCACGTCCGGGGCGTCCTCGACCGCGAGCTCGCCACCGACCCGCACGTAGCCGAACCCGGTTGCGGGCGAGGTGGGGGTGATGCCGAGCGTGACGAGCAGCCCCTGCCGGGCGGCGTGGACCGCCTGCCGCACCCGCTCGCGGAACACGTCCGGCTCGCCGATGACGTGGTCGGCGGCGAAGGACCCCAGGACCGCCCCGGGGTCCCGACGCTCCAGGACGGCGGCGGCCAGGCCGATCGCCGGCATCGAGTCCCGGGGCGAGGGCTCCACGAGCAGGTTCTCCGGCCGGAGGTCCGGGAGCTGGGCGCGGACCGCGTCGGCGTGCCGGGTCCCGGTCACCACCATCACCCGGTCGCCCACCAGGGGCTCCAGCCGGTCCACCGTGCCCTGCAGCAGGGAGCGTCCCGAGCCGGTGAGGTCGTGCAGGAACTTCGGCGAGGACGACCGCGACAGCGGCCACAGCCGCGTCCCCGACCCCCCGGCGGGGACGACGGCGGTGAGGTCGCGCACAGGGTCACCTGCCTGGTCCGGGGAGGGCATGAGGGCCAGTCTAGGGTTGACGGCATGCCAGCGTCCCCGGGTCCGAGCGCCGTGTCCACCGCCGTGCCCGGTAGCGCCGCCACCGCCGCGGGCACGGCATACCGGCGGGTGGTGCGTCCGCTGCTGTGGCGGCTGGACGCCGAACGGGCCCACCACGCGACCGTCGCCGTCGCCCAGGGGCTGGGGGCCACCGCGCCCGCGCGGGCGCTGACGACCCTCGCGGGGTATGCCGTGGGCGGCCTGGGCCCCGGCGCCGCGCCGGTCGAGCTCCTCGGCCTGCGGATGCGCCACCGGGTGGGCCTGGCGGCCGGCCTGGACAAGGACGGCCGGGCCGTGGCCACCTGGGGGGCGCTGGGGTTCGGCCACGTGGAGCTGGGCACGGTGACCGCGCTGCCGCAGCCGGGCAACCCCCGGCCGCGCCTGTTCCGGCTGCCCCGCTCGGGTGCGGTCATCAACCGGATGGGGTTCAACAACGACGGGGTGCACGCGCTGGCCCGGCGGCTGCGGGCCGCCCGCGAGGCGGGCCTGGTGGACCTGCCGGTGGGGGTGAGCATCGGCAAGAGCAAGGTCACGCCCGTCGGGGAGGCCGTCGGCGACTACCTCACCTCGGTCGCCGCCCTCGAGGGCCTGGCCGACTACCTGGCCGTCAACGTCTCCAGCCCCAACACCCCGGGCCTGCGCTCGCTGCAGGACGCCGGACCGTTGCGCGAGCTGCTCACCGAGGTGGTCCGTGCCGCGGGCGGCACCCCGGTCCTGGTCAAGCTGGCCCCCGACCTCGCCGACCCGGCCCTCGACGAGGCGCTGGAGGTGGCCACGGGAGCAGGCGTGGCGGGCGTCATCGCCACGAACACCACCCTCTCCCGGGACGGGGTCGCCCAGGCGGAGCAGGAGCTGGCCCGGGCCGAGGCCGGGGGGCTCTCCGGGGCACCCCTGACCCGGCGGGCCCGCGAGGTGGTCGCCCACGTGGTGGCCCGCACCGATCTGCCGGTCGTCGGGGTCGGGGGGATCATGACGGCCGACGACGCCCGGGCGATGCTCGACGCGGGGGCGGGCCTGGTGCAGCTCTACACCGGTCTGGTCTACGCCGGGCCGGGACTGCTCGGCGAGGCGGTGCGGGCGACCGGGCCCACGAGGTCGGCAGGGGCAGGGACCTGACCGAACCCCTCCCGGGGTGGGCACGCGACGACAGTAGGCTGGGGGCATGTCAGAGGCGACGACCGAGTCCGGACTGCCGATCAAGGCCCGTTACGGGCCCGATGACCTGGACGGCTTCGACCCCGCCGTGCAGCTGGGGGAGCCAGGGGCCTACCCGTTCACCCGCGGGGTCTACCCCAGCATGTACACCGGCCGTCCGTGGACCATGCGGCAGTACGCCGGCTTCGGCACCGCCGCCGAGTCCAACGCCCGCTACAAGGAGCTGGTCGCCAACGGCACCGGCGGGCTGTCGGTCGCCTTCGACCTGCCCACCCAGATGGGCTACGACTCCGACCATCCCCTCGCCTCCGGCGAGGTCGGCAAGGTCGGGGTGGCGATCGACTCGGTCGAGGACATGCAGGTGCTCTTCGACGGCCTGCCGCTGGACGAGGTGTCGACCTCGATGACGATCAACGCCCCGGCCGCCTCGCTGCTGCTGATGTACCAGCTCGTGGCCGAGGGCAACGGCATCCCCGCGGCCCAGCTGACCGGGACGATCCAGAACGACGTGCTCAAGGAGTACATCGCCCGGGGCACCTACATCTACCCGCCGGCCGAGTCGCTGCGGCTGATCAGCAACATCTTCGCCTACTGCCACCGGGAGATCCCGCGCTGGAACACGATCTCCATCTCCGGCTACCACATGGCCGAGGCCGGCGCGACGCCCGTGCAGGAGGTCGCCTTCACCCTGGCCAACGCCAAGGCCTACGTCCAGGCGGCGCTGGACGCCGGCCTGGCCGTCGACGACTTCGCGCCCCGGCTCTCCTTCTTCTTCGTCGCGCGCACCACCCTGCTGGAGGAGGTCGCCAAGTTCCGTGCGGCCCGTCGCATCTGGGCCCGGATGATGAAGGAGGAGTTCGGCGCGCAGAACCCCAAGTCGATGATGCTGCGCTTCCACACCCAGACCGCCGGGGTGCAGCTGACCGCCCAGCAGCCGGAGATCAACCTCGTCCGGGTGGCCCTGCAGGGGCTGGGCGCCGTCCTGGGCGGCACCCAGTCGCTGCACACCAACTCCTTCGACGAGGCCATCGCCCTGCCGACCGCCAAGGCCGCCCGCCTGGCGCTGCGCACCCAGCAGGTGCTCGCCCACGAGACCGACGTCACCAGGACGGTCGACCCCTTCGCCGGGTCCTACGTCGTGGAGTCGCTGACCGACGACCTGGAGGAGGCGGTGCTGGCCCTCATGCAGGCGGTGGACGACCGCGGGGGAGCGGTGCACGCCATCGAGCAGGGCTTCCAGAAGAGCGAGATCGAACGGTCCGCCTACGACAACGCCCTCCAGATCGACTCCGGGGAGCGGGTCGTGGTGGGCCAGAACCGGTTCACCGTCGAGGAGCACGAGCGCTACGAACCGCTCCGGGTCGACCCCGCCATCGAGGCCGCGCAGGCGCAGCGGCTGGAGCGGCTGCGTGCGGGCCGCGACGGGAACGCGGTCGAGCGTGCCCTGGCCGACCTGCGGACCGCCGCGGAGGGCACGGACAACGTCCTGCCCCCCATGCGCGCGGCGCTCGCCGCCAGGGCCACCGGCGGCGAGGTCGCCGACGCCCTCCGTGACGTGTGGGGCCAGCACGTCCCGCGTGAGACGTTCTGAGCAGGAGGGGGTTGTACCCTGGTGGTCGACCACCCGACGCCGACCGAGGTGAGGCCTTCCGTGACGACCCCCACCGCCCGCCGCACCCGTCCCGTCGACGACCCCTGGAGCCCCCAGGAGGGTCCCGGGATCGTCGAGGCGGTCGGACGGCACGTGGAGGACCTGGCCGACCGGCTGCTGGAGCTGCGTCGCCTCGTGCACCAGCAGCCCGAGCTGAGCTGGCACGAGCTGCGCACCACCGCCCTCGTCACGGACGTCCTCACCGACGCCGGGGTGGGCGTGACCCCGCTCCCGGGGACCGGTGCGGTGGCCGACCTCGGGGACCCCGACCCGCGGGTACGGGTCGCCTGCGGGCGGACCTGGACGCCCTTCCGCTGGAGGAGGCGACCGGGCTGCCGTTCGCCTCCCGCACGCAGGGCGTCTGCCACGCGTGCGGCCACGACGTCCACACCGCCGGGGTCCTGGGCGCCGGTCTGGCCCTCAAGGCGGTCGAGGACGAGCTGGTCCGCCGCAGGATCGGGGTGCGGCTGCTCTTCCAGCCCGCGGAGGAGACCATCCCCGGCGGCGCCCACGCCGTCATGGAGCACGGCGGCCTCGACGGGGTCGACCGGCTGCTGGCCGTCCACTGCGACCCCTCCATCGACGTGGGCACGGTCGGGCTGCGCGTGGGTCCGATCACCGCGGCCTCCGACTCGGTGCACGTCGCGCTCACCGGCCGCGGCGGGCACACCTCCCGCCCGCACCTGACCCAGGACCTGACCTACGCCCTGGGCAAGGTGGTCACCGAGGTGCCGGCCGTGCTCTCCCGCCGGCTCGACCCCCGGGACGGTGCCACCCTGGTGTGGGGCATGGTCCGCTCGGGCTCGGCGCCCAACATCATCCCCACCCGCGCCGAGTGCACCGGCACGCTGCGCATCCTCGACGCCGAGGCCTGGCACAGCACCGGGCCGCTCATCGAGGAGATCGTGCGCTCGGTGGTGGCGCCCTACGGGGTGGGTGCGGAGGTCACCTACGTCAAGGGCGTCCCTCCGGTGGACAACGACAACGACGCCGTGGTGGCCCTGTCCAGGGCGGCGATGACCCTGCTGGGGCCGCACGCGGTCGTGCCCACCAAGCAGTCCATGGGCGGGGAGGACCTGGGCTGGTACCTCACCCAGGTCCCGGGTGCGATGGCCCGGCTGGGGACCCGCACGCCCGGCGGACAGACCCACGAGCTGCACCAGGGCGACCTCGTCGTCGACGAGCGTGCGGTGGTCGTGGCGGCGCAGGTGCTGGCCGGCAGCGTGCTCACCTCGGTGGGGACCGACGGGCTGGTCTGAACCTTCGCCCAGGGCCGGACGGACCCCGCCCGACCGCGCCGTCGGACGGTGGACCCTTCGGCCGGCACCAGGGGCACCGGCAGGTCGAGGGGGAGATACCATCAGGACTGCACAAACCCCATTCAGCTGACAAAGGAGGACCCCGTGCGTCGGGTTCTGAAGCTCGCGGCCCTGGGTGCCGCCGCCTCCCTGGCCCTCACCGCCTGCGGCGAGGCACCGGAGGACAACGACACCGGTACGACCAACAACGACTCCGGTGCTGGTGCCACCGACGACAGCGCTGCGACCGACGATGGCGCGGCCGCCGGCGGCGCGGAGGACTTCCAGGCCTGCATGGTCTCCGACTCGGGAGGCTTCGACGACCAGTCGTTCAACCAGTCGGGCAAGGAGGGCCTGGACGCGGCCGCGGAGTCCCTGGGCATCGAGACCACCGAGGTCGAGTCCCAGTCCGACGCCGACTACGCCAGCAACGTGCAGAACCTGGTCAGCCAGGGCTGCGACCTGACCATCGGGGTCGGCTTCCTCCTCGAGGACGCCATCCAGGAGGCGGCGGAGCAGAACACCGACACCAACTTCGCGCTCATCGACTCGGCCTTCAGCGACGAGAACTTCGAGCCGGTGCAGCTGGACAACGCCAAGCCCATCCTGTTCAACACCGCCGAGGCCAGCTTCCTGGCCGGCTACCTGGCCGCGGGGATGTCCGAGACCGGCACCGTCGCCACCTTCGGCGGCATCCAGCTGCCGTCCGTGGCGATCTTCATGGACGGCTTCGCCGACGGCGTGGACAAGTACAACGAGGACAACGACGCCGAGGTGCAGCTGCTCGGCTGGGACAAGGAGGCGCAGGACGGCTCCTTCTCCGGCGACTTCGAGAACCAGGCGCAGGGCCAGACCCTCACCGACCAGTTCATCGCCCAGGGCGCCGACGTCATCATGCCGGTCGCGGGACCCGTCGGTCTCGGCGCGGCCGCGGCCGCCTCGGACGAGGACGGCGTCAAGATCGTCTGGGTCGACTCGGACGGCTACCTGACCGCCTCGGAGTACTCCGACATCATGCTGACCTCGGTCATGAAGCAGATCGGCCCGGCCGTCGAGGACACCATCGCCCAGACCTACGAGGGCGGTTTCACCAACGAGCCCTACGTCGGGACGCTGGAGAACGACGGGGTCGGCCTGGCTCCGTACCACGACTTCGAGGACGCGGTGGCCGAGAAGACCGCTGTCGGCCCCGACGGCGAGGAGATGCCCCTCAACGAGGTCATCGACGCCTACGAGGAGCAGATCATCTCCGGCGAGCTGACCATCGAGACGCCGAACGCTCCGCAGTGACCCCGGTGAGCTGCGGCGGGCAGGCCCCGCCGCAGCCACCCGCGGACGTGCAGCGGCCCGGCCCCCAGGGTCGGGCCGCTGCGGCGTCGCCCACCTGCCACTCCCACCGCCAACGACGCGAAGGCACCACGCGATGAAGCTGGAACTGCGGGGCATCACCAAGGTGTTCGGCCCCCTGGTCGCCAACGACCACATCGACCTCGTCGTCGAGCCGGGCGAGATCCACGCCCTCCTCGGCGAGAACGGGGCCGGCAAGAGCACCCTGATGAACGTCCTCTACGGTCTGTACGACCCCGACGGCGGGGAGATCCTGCTCGACGGCGAGCAGGTCCGGTTCAAGGGACCCGGCGACGCGGTCGCCGCCGGCATCGGCATGGTCCACCAGCACTTCATGCTCGTGCCCGTGTTCACCGTCGCCGAGTCCGTCGCCCTGGGCTACGAGCCGGCCGGACCCGGCGGCGTCCTCGACCTCGACCGGGCCCGACAGCGGGTCACCGAGATCTCCGAGCGGTTCGGCTTCCACGTCGACCCGGACGCGCTGATCGAGGACCTCCCGGTGGGGGTCCAGCAGCGGGTCGAGATCATCAAGGCGCTCTCCCGGGACGCGAAGGTGCTCATCCTCGACGAGCCCACGGCCGTCCTCACCCCCCAGGAGACCGACGAGCTCATCGGCATCATGGGCGAGCTCAAGGAGGCGGGCACCTCCATCGTCTTCATCACCCACAAGCTGCGCGAGGTGCGCGCCGTCGCCGACAAGATCACCGTCATCCGGCGGGGCAAGGTCGTCGGCGAGGCCAGCCCCAGCTCCACCGAGACCGAGCTGGCCTCGATGATGGTCGGACGCTCGGTCAGCCTCACCGTCGACAAGGAGCCGGCCACCCCGGGCGGGCCGGCCTTCGTGGTCGAGGACCTCACCGTCGTGAGCCCGGCCGGCAACGTCCTCGTCGACGACATCTCCTTCGAGGTGCGCGCCGGGGAGATCCTGTGCATCGCCGGCGTGCAGGGCAACGGGCAGACCGAGCTGGCCGAGGCGATCCTCGGGCTGGAGGAGGTCGACTCCGGGCGGATGGTGCTCGACGGCACCGAGCTGGGCGGGACGGGCGTGCGCGACCGCCTGCGGGCCGGCATCGGGTTCGTGCCGGAGGACCGATCCACCGACGGCGTCATCTCCAGCTTCACCATCGCCGAGAACCTCGTCCTCGACATCTACGACACCCCGGACTTCGCCCGCGGGGTCACGATGAGCCCGACCAAGGTGGCCGAGAACGCCGTCCGTCGCGCCGACGAGTTCGACGTGCGCTACACCGACGTGCAGGACCCGATCTCCACCCTCTCCGGCGGCAACGCCCAGAAGGTGGTCCTGGCCCGCGAGATGTCCCGCCCGCTCCGGCTGCTCGTCGCCTCCCAGCCGACCCGTGGCCTGGACGTGGGCTCCATCGAGTTCGTGCACAACCGGGTCGTGCGCGAGCGCGACAAGGGCACCCCCTGCATCATCGTCTCCACCGAGCTCGACGAGGTGCTCGGCCTGGCCGACCGGATCGCGGTGATGTACCGCGGGCGGATCGTGGGCGTGGTCGACGGGGCGGACGCCGACCGGGACATGCTCGGCCTGATGATGGCGGGCGTGCCCCTGGAGGACGCGCGGCGTCAGGCCGCCGAGCACCACTCGGTCCTCGGCGAGGCCGACCGCGCGGAGACCCCGGGGGCCCCTGCAGCAGCCGCCGAGACACCTCATACCCCTGACCCAGCGAGCCCGGAGGAGCGGCCGTGACCGACCACCCGAGCCCCCACGACGACACCGACGCCCCCAACGAGCAGGCGGCGGCTGCCGCGTCCCCCGCCGAGACCGGGGACGTGCAGTCCGCGTCCGCCTCGCCGGAGGGGCCCTCGCAGGAGGGTCCCACCCACCGGGACCAGGACCGCCCGGGCGTGCTGCAGCAGATCCTGTCCGGCAACGCGCTGATGTCGGTGCTGGCCGTCGTGCTCGCCCTCCTCATCGGCGGCCTGCTCATCGCCTTCGCCGACGAGGAGACCCGGGCCGCGTCCGGCTACTTCTTCTCCCGGCCCGCCGACATGCTCTCCGCCGGGTGGACCGCCATGACCGACGCTACGTGGCGATGTTCCGCGGGTCCGTCCTCAACTGGCAGGCGGACACCTTCGCCGGGATGGTCAAGCCGTTGACGGAGTCGATGGTCTTCTCGGTCCCGCTGATCCTCGCGGGACTGGGCATCGCCGTCGGCTTCCGTGCCGGGCTGTTCAACATCGGGGCCCAGGGCCAGATCATCGTCGGTGCCATCGTCGCCGCCTGGCTGGGCTTCGCCTTCGACCTGCCCCCCGTCGTCCACCTGCTCGTGGCCATCCTCGGCGGGGCGATCGGCGGTGCCGTCTACGGCGGCATCCCCGGCGTCCTCAAGGCCCGGTTCGGGGCCAACGAGGTGATCGTGACGATCATGCTCAACTACATCGCGGTCTACCTCATCAGCTTCATCCTGAGGCAGCCCACCTTCAACCCGGGGCGGACGGGGCAGCGCAGCCCCGCGGTGTCCGCCGACGCCACCTACCCCCTGCTGATCCCCGAGTGGCTGGTCCCGGGGAACACCTTCCGCCTGCACTGGGGCTTCGTCGTGGCCGTCCTGGCGACCGTGTTCGTCTGGTGGCTGCTGGAGCGGTCGACCGTCGGCTTCGAGATCCGCGCCGTCGGTGCGAACCCCAAGGCGGCCCGGACGGCGGGCATGTCGGTGGGCCGCACCACGATCATCACCATGGTCGTGGCCGGTGCCCTGGCCGGGCTGGCCGCCACGGGCCAGGTGCTCGGCACCGAGGGCTCCCTGACGGCCGGGGTGGCCGCCTCCTACGGCTTCGACGCGATCACGGTGGCGCTCCTGGGGCGCTCCCGCCCGTGGGGCACCTTCTTCGCCGGGCTGCTGTTCGGCGCGCTCAAGGCCGGCGGCTTCCTCATGCAGTCGTTGACGCAGACCCCGATCGACATCGTGCTGGTCGTCCAGTCGCTCATCGTGCTCTTCATCGCGGCCCCGCCGCTGGTGCGCACGATCTTCCGTCTACCCGCACCCTCGGCCCGACCACGGTCCCGCCGCGCAGTCAAGGAGGCCGCCGCGTGAGCACCACGACCGAGCGTCCCACCCCCTCCGGCGCCACCGCCGCCGGGCGGGGCACCGCCGTCCGACGCCGGACGAGCCTGAAGCCGACCGTCGTCTACGCGCTCGCCGCGCTGGTGTCGCTGCTGGTGTTCGTCCCGGGCACCCCGAGCGACGTGCAGACCGTCTTCCAGTTCGGCTCGGGCCGGGAGTTCATCCGGATCCCGAACCTGCCGGTGCCCTCGCTGGTGACCATCGTCCTGCTCACCGTCGTCCTCGCCGGGGCCGCCGTGTGGGCCTTCCTGCGGCACCGGGCCCGGCGGCCCCTGAACGCCTGGTGGCACGTGCTGGTCGGGGTGGCCTTCATCACGGCCTTCCTCACCTACGTCGGGGCCGGGCGGTCCTCGGTCATCCCGATGGTCTCGCTCCTGGCCGGGGCGCTGGCGCTGTCCGTGCCGCTCGTGTTCGGCTCCATGTCCGGGGTCATCTGCGAGCGCTCCGGGGTGATCAACATCGCCATCGAGGGGCAGCTGCTCTTCGGTGCCTTCGCCGCGGCCCTGGTCGCCTCCGCCGCCGGCAGCGGATGGGTCGGCCTGCTCGCGGCGCCGGTCGCCGGAGCGGCGGTGGGCGCGCTGCTGGCGTGGTTCGCGGTGGCCTACCGGGTCAACCAGATCATCGTGGGCGTGGTGCTCAACACCCTGATCATCGGCCTGACCGGCTTCCTCTTCTCCACCCTGATGTCGGACAACAAGGCGCTGTGGAACACGCGGATGCCGCTGCCCCGGCTGCCCATTCCGGTCCTGTCCGAGATCCCCGTCGTCGGGCCGGTCCTGTTCAACCAGACCATCCTGGT
Organism: Ornithinimicrobium sp. CNJ-824; assembly: GCF_001942405.1. Classification (GTDB taxonomy): domain Bacteria; phylum Actinomycetota; class Actinomycetes; order Actinomycetales; family Dermatophilaceae; genus Ornithinicoccus; species Ornithinicoccus kibberensis. Next base: position 1,906 of record NZ_MKKA01000061.1, on the reverse strand, counting down.
GTACCTGGTGTACGTCCTCGTCGCGGTGCTGCAGTTCATGCTCTTCCGGAGCCGGTGGGGCCTGCGCACCCGGGCCGTGGGCGAGCACCCCAAGGCGGCCGACACGGTGGGCATCAAGGTCAACACCCGGCGGGTGCTCAACGTCATCCTCGGCGGTGCCGTCGCCGGTCTGGGGGGTGCCTTCCTCACGGTCGGCTCCGGCCTGGCCTTCGGGCGGGAGATGTCGGCCGGCCAGGGCTACATCGCCCTCGCGGCGATGATCCTGGGCAAGTGGAACCCCAAGCTGGCGGTGCTGGCTGCCCTGCTGTTCGGGTTCTCCAAGAACCTGGGCAACGTGCTGTCCACCATCGGTTCCGGGGTGCCCTCCGAGCTGCTGCTCATGCTGCCCTACCTCATCACCATCTTCGCCGTCGCCGGCTTCGTCGGCCGGGTCCGCCCGCCGGCCGCCAACGGCACGCCCTACACCAAGAGCTGACCAGGAGGAGCGCGATGACCGACCGGTCAGGCACGAGGGACGAGGTCGACTGGGAGGCCCTGCGCCGGCGGGCCGTCGAGATGATGGGCCGGGCCTACGTGCCCTACTCCCGCTATCCCGTCGGCGTGGCCGGCCTGGTCGACGACGGCCGGGTCGTGTCCGGCTGCAACGTGGAGAACGCCAGCTACGGACTCACCCTCTGCGCCGAGTGCGGGATGGTCTCCGACCTGGTGGCCGGCGGAGGGGGCCGGCTCGTCGCGGTGGCCTGCGTGGACCGGGAGGGGCAGGCCCTCATGCCCTGTGGGCGCTGCCGGCAGCTGCTGTGGGAGCACGGCGGCGCGGAGTGCCTGCTGGCCACCCCGGAGGGGGTGCTGCCGATGGACCAGGTCCTGCCGCAGGCCTTCGGGCCGGGCCACCTCGACCGCTGAGCCCGGGACCGGCTCACCCGTCGACGGGCTCCTCCGGGCCGGCCGGGCCCAGCAGGGTCGGCCGGGGCAGCCCCGCCTCCAGCGCCAGCCGGGCGGCCTCGGGGCTGCGGGGGACGTAGAAGACCTCCCCGGCGACCCCCCGCACCCGGTCGTGCAGGGTGCGGACGGTGCCCGCGTCGACGACGACCCGGCCCTGCTCAGGCGGCAGGTAGAGGTCCTCGCCGAAGGTCCCCGCGGTGTCCCGACGGGCCACCCGGGTGACGTCGACGGGCCGGTGCCCCATCGCCTCGGCGAGCGCCGTGACGACCGTGTCGTCCTGGGGGGTGCCGCCGTCCTGGGGCTCACCGACCGCGACCCGCTCCCCGGGGCCCAGCTCGACCCGCTGGAGCACCTGCTTGGCACGACGGTCGCGGGTCATCACGGTGTGGACGAGGACCGGACGACCCTCCACCTCGGCCTGGGCGGCCAGCACCAGTGCGGCCGCGTCCACGCCGACGGCCAGCGTCCGGGCGGCCGAGAGGGTGGCCTGGAGCCGGGGCGTGGAGACCCCGGCCACCACACGACCGTTGCGCACGGCGATGATGGTCGGGAACATCGGCTGCTCGCCGTGCGTCCCACCGCGGGCGCGGGTGCGCCGCAGCAGGTCGGTCACAGGAGGGACGACGAGGGCCATGACGTCAGCGATGAGCACGCCGGACAGGATGTCACACCGGGACGGGGCGGACCGGTGAAGGCTCGCAGGTGCCGTGGTGGGGGTGGGTGCTGCTGGTCCTCACGGCCGTGACGCTCCTCGACGTCCTCGACGGGGGGCTGGTCCCCCTGATCATCCTCGGCGTGATCGGGTGGAAGCTGTTCGGCCGGCAGCTCTCCGGCGGGTCGGCGCCGACGCGGGGCCTCCCGCCCGGTGGGGCGCCGCCCCCGCCGGGCGGGTCCGCGCCGACGGACCGGCCCGGGTCGGGCCCGGCGCCCCCGGCTGGACCGCCGGCCGGGCGGGTCCCGGCCG
>NZ_MKKA01000060.1 GCF_001942405.1 Ornithinimicrobium sp. CNJ-824 | reverse complement strand
CACCGGACAGGAGGAAACCGCTGCTACCGTCCCCGCACTGACGGCCTGATCAACCCCACCGAGGGATCACCGTCGTACACCACTCCACCGGACTTGACCCCGTCATTGCGGCCTCTGACGCACGTCCTGACGGTCCCATGGAGTCGGCCTCGAAGCAGACGGGCGATGACCCCTGGATCCGGTTGGGCGTCCTCGGCCGGCCCCGATGGGGGGCAGGATGGGGCCCATGTCATCCCTCACGCAGGAGCCCCGCAGACGTCGCGATCGAGCGGCGGCGGCGCGCGACCGGGTCCGTGAGGCCCACCGGTCAGGCCGGCTGCAGGACTGGTGGTACGACCTGCTCGACGTGGGGCGTCAGCCGCGCCTCGTCCGCGCCGGGCTGCGCTACGTCATCGCCTGGGGCAACCTCGGGTCCGGTGGAGTCACCTTCACGGCGCTGCTCTCGCTGACGGCGGCACTGACGATCATCGTCAACACCGCCCGGGCCTTCCTCGGGGGGCGGCCCGAGCTCGTCGCGGGGGTCATCGACATCGTCAACTCCGTCGTGCCAGGCATCGTCGACGACGGCAGCAACGACGGGCTGATCGGGGCCGAGGATCTTCTCCGGGACGGCACCTGGGGTTGGACGACCGCCATCTCGACGGTGGTCATCCTGTGGACCGCCATCACCATGATGACGGGGCTGCGCCGCACCGTGCGGCAGATGTTCGGCCTCGGCGGCGCACCGCTGCGCTTCGTCCGGGGCAAGGTCATCGACCTGTGGGGCTTCTTCCTCCTCACCCTGACGTTCTTCACCTCCTCGGCCGCCGTCTCAGCGATGACCTTGCTCGGCGAGGACCTCATGGCCTGGCTGGGGTTGCGCAGCTCAGTCGCCGGCTGGCTGCTCGCTGGTGCCGCCCTGCTGCTCATCGCGGTCCTTGACGCGCTGCTGGTATGGCTTGTCCTGCGCGTCATCAGCAAGATCCGGACCCCCTGGGCGGACATGCGCCAGGGAATGGTGCTCGGTGCGGTCGGATTCGGTCTGCTCCGGGTGGGCGGTGCCTCCGTCGTCGGCGCCATCTCGGCAGGCCCGCTCTTCTCCACCTTCGCCGCCGTGGCGACCCTCATGCTCACGCTCAACCTCGCGCTGCGCTGGCTGCTCTTCGTCGCCGCCTGGACTGCAACCCGCCCGCCGCGCACGTACCTGTCCATCCTGACACGGTGCACGCGAAGGAACAGCCGAACTACGTGACCCTCAGCGCACCGCATACCCTCGCCTGGCCGCACCACCAGGTCACCGGGTCACTCATTCCTGAGGACCACCCGCGCTTCGACCGGCAGAGGTCTTAGCTCGCGTTAGCACGCTAGCGGTGCGTTGGGGAGGTGGCAGTGGGGTCCAGTGGAGGGTCAACGTCGGAGCTGCTCGGCCAGGAACGTCAGGACCCGGTCGAGGGCGACCCTCGTCGGATGCCCCCGTTCGTCGACCAGGGAGATCGTGAGGACCGAGTGCGCCGACGGCGCGATACCAGCAGCGTTGCCCAGCGACGAGTCGACCTCGATGGCCTCGAAGGATGCCCCGAGCGAGGCTCGCAGGGTCTCGAACCTCTCCGGCGGGCAACCCCGGTCGTTGGTGAACCGGAGCCCGAGCACGCGCAGGTCGTCATCGGCTCGTGCCGTGATGGTCGCGAGGTCCTCGGGATCCAGACCAAGGGCGGCACGGCCACCGTGCCCGATCGGCGCCGGCATGGCCGGCTGACTCATCACGGAGGCGACGACCGAGGGCTCAAGCGCCGTCGCCAGCGCAAAACCTCCGGTGAAGCACATCCCGACCACACCGACCCCCGGCCCGCCACACTCGCCGTGGGCCGACGCCGCCAGTGCCCGCAGCCACCCCACGACCGGGCTCGTGCGATCGGCCACCTTGGTGAACTCCCGCGCCACACAGACGCGCAGCATCGATCGCGCGACCTCGCGGCCCGTCGCCGGCACCACGGGCCGACCGAACAGGGACGGCAAGAACACGGTGTACCCGGCGGAGACGAGCCGACGGGCGAAGTCGATGACGCCCGGATGCAACCCCGGGGTCTCATGGAGCACCAGAACCGCCGGCCCCGAACCGCCCCGGAAGACCTCGTAGGTGTGCGTGTCATGCGGAAAGTCGAAGGCCTCGAACTCCGGGCCGATCTGCTGGCGGCGAGCTGCGCCGCCTCCGGATCGCGTCCGGCCATGCCGCTGGCCACCTGTATGCGCCCGACCCCACGGTGCGGGGTCGAAAGCGGCAACCTGCCGCCGGGACTGACGCACGGTCGGGCTCGTGGAACTCCCTACCGCGGGAACCGTGGCCGGGGGGCTGGACGGGCTCACCTGTCCGTGAGAGGTTCACCGGACGGGATGCTCCAACATCCACCCGCCCATACCCCGACCCAGGAGGCCTGACCGATGGAACTCGTACCGGGCAACACGTTGATCACCGCAACCCCTCAGGAGGGCCGGGAGCTGGCGCTCGCGTTGGCGCGGAAGTCTGTCGGTGCGATCCAGCCGGACGCAGAGATGCGCAAGGCCTTGCGCCCCGCTACGCGAGCGCCGCCGACTCGCTGACGATGGCCGCGCAGGTCGTCGCCATCGAGTTCGCCACGATCGCTGCCGCCAACGACTACTGGCGCTGAACCGGTGGCCGGCGACGCGGTCCGGTCCTCGTCCACCCGCCCCTGGCTCATCTCCTCACCCGACGGTGAAGGGCAGTGGCCGTGAGTGACGACGTCGTGGACCTCAGCGAGAAGTTCGATCGGTTCTCCGACCACTGGTCCCCGAAGCTGGTCGCCAGGATCAACGACTACGAGGTCAAGCTGGTCAAGGTCCAGGGTGACTTCGTCTGGCACACCCATGAGGACACCGACGAACTGTTCCTCGTGGTCGACGGACAACTCACGATCCAGCTCCGTGACCGAGACGTCATCCTCGGCCCAGGACAGCTTTTCGTGGTGCCCCGTGGCGTCGAGCACTGCCCCCGTGCGGACGGAGAGGTCAGGGCCCTCCTGCTGGAGCCACGTGGAGTTGTCAACACCGGCGACGCGGCGGGCGAACTGACCTCGGTCGTGAAGCGATCTGACCCACGTGATGGCTACCCCGCATCCAGGCAACCCCGCCATCGCGTGGGGGTTCGACTCCCCGATCGTCGAAATTACCGCGTTACCGCAGGTCATAGCCCTAAATGGTGTCCGGAGGGGGACTTGAACCCCCACGCCCGTTAAGGCACTAGCACCTCAAGCTAGCGCGTCTGCCATTCCGCCACCCGGACAGGTGGTGCCACTCGCGGGGAGCGGGCAACGACGCACAAGATTAGCACGCGTGGGACGGTGCTCCTGCATCCCGCTCAGGTGGCGGTCGGCCCCGGGGCGCGCCAGTCCGGCGGGTCCGCCGGGGCCAAGGCCGGGTCGTCCGTGTGGAACGTGCGCACCGGCCCCGGCCCCGTCCGGGGGCCCTCGAAACGGACCGTGACCCGCCCTCGCCCGCTGCCCCATACCCATCCGGGGCCGTGCTCCTCGTGCTGCACGTCCTGGCCCGTCCGCCAGCCTGCGGAACCGCCCAGCCGGGTCTCCACCGTGCTCGTGGGGCCCGCCTCGGTGACCACCTCGACCGGCGTGCTGACGTCGGGAAGCAGCAGGTCCTGGGGCACCGTTCCCTCGAGCACGACGAGCTCCTCCTGGGCATGGTCGGTCAGCCCGCTGACCCCCAGACCCAGCAGCCGGATGCCCGACGACACGTCCACGCCGGTCAGCAGCCGACGGGCCTCCCTCAGCACGACCGTCCCGTCGCCGGTGGCGAACGGCAGGGTCGCCGACCGGGTCTGGGTGGTGAAGTCGTGGCGACGAACCTTCACCGTGACGGTGCGTGCGAACGTCGCGGCGGTCTCCAGCCGGCCCGCCAGCCGGTCCGCCATCCGGACGAGCTCGCCGTCCAGCAGCGCCCGCTCGGCCACGTCCGTCTCGAAGGTCTCCTCCACGGAGATGCTCTTGGCCTCGCGCTCCACCATGACGGGCCGGTCGTCCTCGGCCCGTCCGAGGCGGTGCAACGACTCCCCGTGCGCCGTCCCGAAGATCGCGACGAGGTCGCTGCGGGAGACCCGGGCCAGGTCGCCGACGGTCTCCACCCCGAACGTGCGCAGCCGCGCGGCCGTCGCCGGACCGACACCGGGCACGGCCCGCACCGGCAGCGGGTGCAGGACCGCCAGCTCGCGCCCGGGCCGCACGACGGTCGTCCCGGCCGGCTTGTCCATCTCGCTGGCCAGCTTGGCCATCATCTTCGAGGTCGCCACCCCCACGGACGCGGTCAGCCCACCCGTGGCCCCGGTGATCTCGGCGAGCAGGTCGGCGCACCACCGCTCCAGCTCCTCCCCCTCCCAGCCCGGGGGGTCCTCCCCCGCCGTGAGGTCGACGTAGGCCTCGTCCACCGACACCTGCTCCACGAGCGGCGAGCGCGTGCGCAGGATGTCCATGACGACGGTCGAGGTGGTCCGGTATGCGGCGAAGCGGGTCGAGAGGAACGCCGTGCCGGGCGGGCAGCGCCTCCGTGCCTCGGCCGTCGGCATGGCCGACCGGGCCCCGTAGACCCGGGCCTCGTAGGACGCGGTCGAGACCACCCCCCGGTGCCCCGTCCCGCCGACGACGACCGGGCGGCCCCTCAGCGACGGCTTGTCCCGCTGCTCGACGGCGGCGAAGAAGGCGTCCAGGTCCAGGTGCAGGATACGCGCCTGGGGTCGGACATGGGGCCACTGTGCCACGGGCCTGCCGACCCCAGGTGCACCTGACGGGGGCGGTCGTTAGGGTCGGGTCATGAACCTGGAACGCACCTTCCCCCCGCACCCGCTCGAGCACCTGCCCGAGGCCCCGGCCGAGCTGAAGGTCACCAGCGAGGACTTCGAGGACGGGTCCCCGCTGCCGGAGACGGCTGGCTTCGGGTTCGGCAACACCTCCCCCCAGCTGTCCTGGAGCGGTGCCCCCGAGGGCACCCGCTCCTACCTGCTCGTGTGCCACGACCCCGACGCCCCCGTGCTGGGTGGCTTCCGCCACTGGGCCGTGGCCGGCATCCCGGCAGAGGTGTCGTCCCTGCGGGCCGGTGCCGGAGAGTTCGGACAGCCCATCGGCGAGGGCGCCACCACCCTGGCCAACGACTACAGCACCCGCGACTACGGCGGCTGCGCGCCGCCCCAGGGCGACCCCGCCCACCGCTACGTGTTCACCGTGTGGGCCCTGGACGTCGCCGACACGGGGGTGGACGCCCAGACGTCGATCGCCAAGGCCCAGTTCAGCACGCTGGGCAACGTCCTGGCCCGGGGCTCGATCACCGGCACCTACCAGCTGTGAGGCTGGACTGGGTCCCGGCGCTGGAGCGCCCCGACCTGCTGGCCGCCCCGGTGCGCTCCGCGCTGGAGGGTATGCGGTCCGCCGGCACCGTGGACGTCGGTCGGGTCGAGGTCGCCGAGATCGACCCCGACCTGGCCGACACCGCCGACCTGGTGGCCAGCACGGGCATGGAGATGCGCGGCATGGCCAACTGCCTCGTCGTGGCCGGGTCGCGCGCCGGCGAGGAGCGGGTGGCGTCCGTCCTCGTGCTCGGTCACACCCGGGCCGACGTCAACCGGACGATCCGCAAGGCCCTGGACGTGCGCAAGTGCTCCTTCATGTCCATGGACGACGCGGTGGCCCGGACCGGCATGGAGTACGGCGGGATCACGCCCGTGGGTCTGCCCGGCGACTGGCCCGTGCTCGTCGACGCCCGTGTCCTGGAGCGGGAGCCGTCGTCATCGGCTCCGGCGTACGGCGCAGCAAGCTGCGGCTGCCGGGCGCGGCGACGGCAGACCTGCCCGGGGTGCAGGTCGTCGACGGCCTGGCGGTGGAGGTCTAGAGCCGCCCGGCCTCCATCCGTCGAGACCCTCGACGGCACCGCCCGGCAGGGCTAGCGTGGACCGTCATGGACCGCCTGGCCGTCATCCGCTCCGAGTCCGACCGCTTCGCGGAGGTGCTCTCCTCCACCGACCCGGCCGCGCCCGTGCCGACCTGCCCGGGCTGGGACGCCGCCCAGCTGCTGCACCACCTGGTCGAGGTCCACGCCTTCTGGGCGGCCGTCCTGGGCGAGGACGTGCGGGACGACGAGGGCGCAGAGGCCGTGGAGGCCGCCGCTCCCCAGCGCCCGGGGACCACCGAGGAGCTGCTCGACGCCCGGGCCCGGGCCACCGAGGCCCTGCTCGAGCAGCTCGCGCGGCTCGACGACGAGGAGCCCCGCTGGTCCTGGTGGCCGCCGGACCAGACCGTCGGCTTCACCCGCCGCATGCAGACCTACGAGGCCACCCTGCACCGGGTCGACGCGGAGCTGACCGCCGGCCTGCCGCTCTCCCCCCTCGACCCGGAGGTCGCTGCCGGGGCGGTGGAGCACTGCGTCGACGTGATGTGGGGCTACGTGCCCGGCTGGGCCCAGGACGACTCGACGGCGCTCGTCGAGCTCGTGGCCACCGACACCGGGGACCGGTGGCGGGTCGACGTGGGCCGGTGGCACGGCACGGGCCCGGAGTCGGGGACCGAGTTCGACATGGCCCGTGCCCGGCGTGCCGGGGAGGACGCGACCCCGCCCTGCCCACCGCCACGGTGTCCGGCACCGCCCGCGACCTGGCCCTGTGGGCCTGGGGACGCGGGCCGCGGTCGACGGTGGAGCTCTCCGGGGACCCCGACGCCGTGGCCGCCGTCGACCGGCTGGTCGATCAGGGGATCCAGTAGCCTCCCGCCCTCACCACCGCAGCAGCAGCCACCCCGTCAGCCCGAGGCACGCGACCGTCACCGCCCACAGCACCGCGACCCACAGCACCGCCGGCACGCCGGTGAGCGCGGCCAGCTGGTCGACGTCCGTGCCGCGGGCCCCCCGGCGGCGCTGCCGCTGCAGCTCCACGACCGACCTGGGCGCGGCGAGGACGACCACCCACACGAGGGCGGTGGCCAGCCAGGAGAGCAGCCACGGCTCGGCCGTCCAGGAGAGCAGCGCCACCAGCGCCCCGGTCGCCACCACGACGAGCAGGCCGTAGACGTTGCGCACGAGCAGCAGCACGACGGCGCACAGGAGCACCAGCGCCCAGAGCAGCCCCGCGGCATACCCCTGGGACAGCAGCACGGCGCCCGCGAGCCCGACCAGCGCCGGAGCCGGGTAGCCCGCGAGGAGCATGAGCACCACTCCTGGCCCCCGCGGGCGGCCCCGCGAGAGCGTCAGCCCGGAGGTGTCCGCGTGCAGGCGTATGCCGTGCACGCGCCGGCCCACGAGGACGCCAGTGGCGGCGTGCCCGGCCTCGTGGAGCAGGGTGACCAGGTGCCGCACGAGGCGGTAGCCGACGGGGCTCCAGGTCGTCAGCAGCGCCGCCAGGGCCACCACGAGGACGACCGTCGACGACGGGGCCGGCTGGGGGGTCCACGCCCTCTCCCAGATCTGCTCGAGCACAGGGGCAGCCTGTCAGCACCGGCTGGGTGGCCGCTGCGCCCCCGGGGAAGGCATCGGCACGGGCACGACATACCCTCGTCCGGTGCTGCGCGTCGCCACCCTGAACATCAACGGGATCCGGGCCTCCCACCGGAGGGGGTTCGGCGACTGGCTGGCCACCCGGGGCTGCGACGTGGTCGCCCTGCAGGAGGTGCGCTGCCCGCTGGGCGCACTGCCGGCCGGGGCCTTCGGCGACCACCACGTCGTCTACGAGCCGGGCCAGGTGCCGGGACGCAACGGCGTCGCGGTGCTGACCCGGGAGGCCCCGGCGGCCGTGCGCACGTGGGACGCCGACGTGCTCGTCCGGCGCCGACGAGGACCACCTGCACACTGTGCCCGCCCCGGACGAGGTGCCCCTGGCCAGGGGGCTGTCGCGGCACGCGCACGAGGGGCGGTACGTCGAGGTGGACCTGGACCTGCCCGGGACGCCGCTGACCGTGGCCAGCCTCTACCTGCCCAAGGGCGGGCTCCCCGCCCACCTGCAGGTGCCCGCCCGGATGAGGGAGAAGCCCGACGGCGGGGCCCGCTACGAGCGCAAGATGCGCTTTCTGGCCGCCTTCGCCCGGCAGCTGACCAGGAGCCGGCGCGCGGCCGCCGGCCGGGGGCGGGAGTTCGTCCTCCTGGGCGACCTCAACGTGGCGCACACGCGGCAGGACGTGGCCGCGTGGCGGCGCGCGCAGACCTCCGAGGGGTTCCTGCCGGAGGAACGCGCCTGGATGGACGACCTGGTCTCGCCCCGGACGCTCGTCGACGTGGTGCGCTCGGTGCACCCGGACGTGGCCGGGCCGTACTCGTGGTGGAGCTGGCTGGGGCGGGCCTACGAGCGGGACGCCGGCTGGCGGATCGACTACCACCTGGCCACGCCGCGGCTGGCCCGGACGGCGGTGTCGGCCGTGGTCGACCGGGACCATCGGGGCGTGCGCCTGTCGGACCACTCCCCCGTGGTCGTGGACTACGACGTCTGAGCCTGCGGGTGCGCGTCCCGGGCGGCCGGCCGCTGGCGGAGGTGCGGGGCCCGACTCAGGCGGGCGCGGCGTCCGGGCTCGTGCTCGGGGTGGTCGAGGAGTCCTTGAGCTCGACGAAGACGACGTGGGTCGGGCTCGTGCCGATGTTCTCCCCCGCGTGCACCTGCGCCGGCAACCAGCCGACGTGCCCCGTCTCCAGGTGCACGTCCCGCGTGCCGCCCGCGTAGTGCAGGCGGCGGTCGAAGGCCGACAGGGTGCACATCACCGAGTCCGGGTGCCGGTGCGGGCTCGTCCGGGCGCCCGGGTCGTCGCGGTACTCCAGGACGCGGACGCGGTCGTTCTCGAGGACCACGTGGTACTTGTCCGGGTCGGTGACGACCGGGTCGTCCGGGTCCTGGCTGCTGGTGGTGTCCATGACAGACCCCCTGGTGCGGGTGGCTCCGACCGGTTCAGTGTCCGCCCGGCGCGGGAGCACCGTCAAGGGTTCAGGGAGCCGCGTCCTCGGGCCGCCGCAGCGCCCAGAAGGCCACGGCCGAGGCGGCGGCCACGTTGAGGCTGTCCACGCCGCCGCCCATGGGGATGCGCACGACCACGTCGGCGGCCTCCACCGTCCGGCGGGACAGGCCGTCGCCCTCGGTGCCCAGCACGAGGGCGAGCCGGTCCGGCGGGTCGGCCGCGAGCCGGTCGAGGGGAACGGCGTCGTCGGCGAGGGCGAGGGCGGCGACCGTGAAGCCGGCCTCCTGGAGGGTCCGGACACCGCCGGGCCAGGGGTCCACCCGGGTCCAGGGCACCTGGAAGACGGTGCCCATCGACACCCGGACCGAGCGACGGTAGAGAGGGTCGGCGCAGCGCGGGGTGACGAGCACGGCGTCCACGCCCAGGGCGGCGGCCGAGCGGAAGGCCGCCCCGACGTTGGTGTGGTCGACGACGTCCTCGAGCACGGCGACCCGGCGGGCACCGGCCAGCACGTCCTCGAGCGACGGCAGCTGGGGGCGGTGCATCGCGGCGATGGCGCCGCGGTGCAGGTGGAAGCCGGTCATCGTGCGCACGACGGCGGGGCTGGCCACGTGGACGGGCGTCCCCCCGGCGACGGCCGGGGCGACGAGGTGGGCCAGGTCCTCGACCCACCGGGGGGTCAGCAGCAGCGACCGCATCCGGTGCCCCGCCTCGAGGGCCCTCGTGATCACCTTGTCCGACTCGGCCAGGTAGAGCCCCTCGGCCGGCTCGAGGACCCGCCGCAGGGCGACGTCGGTCAGGTGCAGGTAGTCGCGGACGCGGGGGTCGTCCGGGTCCTCGATCCAGGTCACGCCGGGAGGAAGGGGCGGTGGCTGCGCCGGCGGTCCGGCCGGCGGCTCTGCGGGCGTCATCAGGTCAGCAGCAGGTTGACGATGGCGACCGAGCCGATGACGACGATCACGGCCCGCAGCAGCGCCGGCGGCATGGCCCGGCCGACCCGCGCCCCGACGACGCCGCCGACGAGCGAGCCCATGCTGATGAGGACCACGATCGTCCAGTTGACCGTGCCGGGGGCGACGATGATGAAGACGACGGCGGCGACGAAGTTGACGATCATGCCGAGCACGTTCTTGATCCCGTTGATCTGCTGGATCCCCAGCGGCAGCAGGATGCTCATGATGCCGAGCAGCAGGACGCCCTGGGCCGCGCCGAAGTAGCCGCCGTACATCCCCGCCACGAGGATGCCCAGCAGCAGGACGACCCACCGGCCGGGGGTGATCCGGTCGGCGTGGTGCCGGGCGGCCCAGGCCGACAGTCGCGGGCCGAAGACGACCAGCAGCAGTGCCAGGAAGATGAGGACGGGCACGATCGCCTCGAACGCGGCCGGCGGCAGCACGAGCAGCAGCAGCGCACCCATGACGGAGCCCACCAGGGAGGCCGGGGCCAGCCGGCGCAGCATGGGTCCGAGCGTGCGCAGCTCGTGCCGGTAGCCCCAGGCCCCGGTGATGCCGCCGGGCACGAGGCCGAGGCTGTTGGAGATGTTGGCCGACACGGGGGGGTAGCCGAAGAACAGCAGGGTCGGGAAGGTCACGAGCGTGCCCGAGCCGACGATGGTGTTGATGGTCCCGGCGGCCAGCCCCGCCAGGATGATGGCGAGGATCTCCCAGACGCTCACCGGGCGGTCGGCTCCTCGGGGCGCGTCTGCCGGCCGTCCGTGGTCGCCTCCGGCTGCTGGGCCCGGGCCGACCAGCGTCGCCCGTGCCGGTCGACGACGAGCGGGATGCCGAAGGTCGCCGAGAGGTTCTCCGCCGTCAGGGTCACCTCGATCGGCCCCGCCGCGACCACCCCGCCGTCCCGCAGCATGAGGATGTCGGTGAACCCCGGGGGGATCTCCTCGACGTGGTGGGTCACCAGCACCATGGCCGGCGCCTCGAGGTCCTCGGCGAGCAGGCTGAGGCGCCCCACGAGGTCCTCCCGCCCGCGCAGGTCCAGGCCGGCAGCCGGCTCGTCGAGCAGCATGAGCTCTGGGTCGGTCATCAGCGCGCGGGCGATCTGCACGCGCTTGCGCTCACCCTCGGAGAGCGTGCCGAAACGACGCCGGGAGAGGTGGGCGACGCCCAGTGCCTCGAGCAGCTCGGCGGCCCGCTGCTCGTCGGCGGCGTCGTACTCCTCCCGCCACCGGCCCAGCACCCCGTAGGCGGCGGTGACGACGACGTCGCTGACCCGCTCCTCGTCGGGGATCCGGTCGGCCACGGCCGCGCTGGAGACGCCGATCCGCGGACGGAGCTCGAAGACGTCGACCGTGCCCAGCACCTCGCCGAGCACGCCGGCCACGCCGGTCGTGGGGTGCATCCGGGCGGCGGCCAGCTGCAGCAGGGTGGTCTTGCCGGCACCGTTGGGGCCGATGACGACCCAGCGCTCCCCCTCCTCGATCGACCAGTCGACGTCCTTGAGCAGGTCGGTCGTCCCGCGGCGCACGCCGACTCCGGCGAATTCGAGGACATCGCTCATGGTGCGCCACTCTAGTCACCCCTGAACGCGGTGCCGCGCCGCCCCGCGGGTGGTCGCGGCATACCATCGGGGCCGTGTCCGAGCACGAGCTGCCCGCCGGCGTCCGCGTCGCCCTGTGGGGCACCGGCGCCCTGCAGGGGCGGGTGCCCGTCGACGAGCTGCCGCGCCGGGCCCTGCCCGACGTCGACGAGGTCAGCGGCCTGGTCGAGGGGATGCGGCTGTGGGCCTCCCTCGGGGAGCGGGCGGTGCTGGTGGCCCTCCCCCGCCCCGGTGACGTCGCGGGTATGCCGCGGGGCCCGGTCGAGCTCGTCGACGCCGCCACCCGGGCCCAGGAGTGCGTCTTCGTGCCACAGCTCGGCGGGGCGCTGGTCCCGACCCTGGAGACGTTCGGCCCCGAGGGCGACCAGGGGTGGTCGGCCCGGTGGACCGCCTACCCGGCCGAGCCGGTGCCGACCCACCGGATCGAGGCCCTGGACCTGGGGCAGATCGAGCTGGGGCTGCGGACCGCCCTGGCCGGGTCGACCGAGGAGCTGCTCCGTGCCGGGGCACCGCCCTTCGGCCCCGACGCCGACCGTGGGGCCGCCCGCGCCAGGGCGGTCAGGGACGGTGCCGGCAGCTGGGGGCTCCCGGACGGGCTGCCCCCGCGGGCCCTGCGGGTGATCGACCTGGCCGGCACCGTGCTGCGCCTGGCCGACGCGGGCCTGGACGCGGTGACCGGGTCGCTCGACGCGGCGACGACGGCCGCCCGGGCCGAGGTGCTCCGCCGGTTGCAGGGCCGGGCCACCACGGCGCTCGCCGACGCGACCAACGCCGCGGCCCTGCACCTGGCCTACCGGTCGTAGGGAGACCGGCCCGGCGTCTCGGCGGCCGTGCCTCATCCCGCCCCGGCGTCTCGTCGGCCGCAGCAATCCCGCCCCCCCCGCCCCGGCGTGTCGTGCACTGTGCGGAAGCGTTGCGGCGTGTCGCGGGCCTGAGCACCGTCGGCGCAGCACGGGACCCGCAGCAGCCAGGCCTGCACATGGTCGAGACGCCAGCGCACCTCTTCCACAGCGTCGGCGGCAGACTGGCCCAGCCGCAGGCGGCCCAGCACCATCGCCGTCATGCCCGACGACGAACCCGTCCGGTCCCGGCCACGTGTGGGCGTGACCCGGACGTTTCCTCACCTGGACCACCAGCGTGGCCTGGCGACCTCCCTCCAGCTGCGGGACGCCGGCTGGTCGGGGGACGCGATCCGGCACGCGGAGGGACGGACCATCCAGCGCGTCTACCCGGGTGTCTTCGCCCCGCACCGTGGGCCGATGGGTCCGGACGACCGCCTCGTCGCCGCCCACCTGTGGGCCGGGGACGGAGCGGTGCTGACCGGACGGGTGGCCCTGGACCGCTACGGCCTGCCGGTCAGCCCCCTGGGGAACTGCCTGTTCCTGGTGCCGTGCACCCGACGAGCCCGCAGGCAGGCTGACGTGGCGACGAGGCGCACGGCCCGTCCGGTCCAGGTGGCACGGCACTGGGAAGGCCTCCCGGTCACGACGGTCGCGTGGGCCCTCTGCGACGCCGCCGTGCTCCAGGGTCTGACCGGAGAAGCGCTGCGGTCGACGACGATCGCCGCGCTGCAGCGAAGGCTGACGCACCCGAGGCTGCTCCACGACGAGCTGGCCCAGCGGTCGACGAGAGGTCTGCGGACGGTCCGGGCCGCACTCCAGGAGTTCACCGAGGGCGCGTGGAGCGTCCCCGAGGCAGTTCTCGCCGAGCTCGTCCGTGCTGCCGCCGACCTGCCGCCCTATCTCCTCAACCCGGTCCTCACGATGCCGGACGGACAGGTGATCGGGTGCCCGGACGGCTACTTCGCCTCCGCCGGGGTGGCGGTGCAGGTGCACTCCCGCCAGCACCACAGCGGCTACGACGACGAGGGGCGGGACCTGTGGTCGGCCACGGTCGAGAAGGACGCCACCTACGTCGAGCACGGGATCGTCGTGGTCCCGGTGACGCCGTCGAGCATCGCCCGGCGACCGGAGGAGGTCCTGGAGCGGATCCGCACGGTCGTCCGGCAGAACCTCGGGCGCGACCTGTCCCGGATCCACGTGCGGCAGCGCGAGATCGGAGCCTGACGGTTCGTCTCGGAGGCGGTGCTTGGTGCGAGATCGGTGCCAGGGCACGGGACACGCCGCAGCTGAACGTGCACAGTGCGCGACACGCCGGGCCGGTAGCCGCCCGGGCCGCGAGGAGCTACCCCAGCTCGGGCAGCTGGGGGGCGCGGCCCTCCAGGACGGCGCGGTAGACCTCGACCGTGCGCTCGGCGATGGTCGTCCAGGCGAACTGCTCGACGGCCCGCCGGCGGCCAGCCTCCCCGCGCCGGGCGGCCTCCTCGGGGTCGGACAGGGCGGCGACCATGGCCTGGCCCAGGTCGGCGACGAAGGCGTCCTCGTCGACGGGCGTGCCGGTGCCGTCGGAGACCTGCTCGATCGGGACCAGCCAGCCGGTCTCGCCGTCGAGGACGACCTCGGGGATGCCGCCGGTGGCCGTGGCCACGACCGGTGCCCCGCAGGCCATGGCCTCGAGGTTGACGATCCCCAGCGGCTCGTAGACCGACGGGCACAGGAAGACGGTCGCGTGCGAGAGGACCGCGATCACCTTCTCCCGCGGCAGCATCTCGCCGATCCACACGACGGGAGCGGCCCCCTCGCCCCGGTCGGCGCGCAGCTGGTCGACCAGGCCGACGACCTCGGCCTCGATCTCCTTCGTGTCGGGGGCACCGGCCAGCAGGACGATCTGCACGTCGTCGTCGACCGCGCGCAGGGCCCGCAGCAGGTAGGGCAGCCCCTTCTGCCGGGTGATCCGGCCCAGGAACACCGCCGTGCGCGCCTGCGGGTCCAGGCCCTGGGACCGGACGAACTCCGCGGCCTTCTCGGAGGTGTCCCGCCGCCACAGCTCGCTGTCGATGCCGTTGTGCACCACGTGCACCTTGTCGGGGTCGACCGAGGGGTAGGCCGCCAGGATGTCGCGGCGCATGCCCGCCGAGACGGCCACGATCCCGGCCGCCCCCTCGTAGGCGACCTTCTCGGCCATCGAGCTGATGCCGTAGCCACCCCCCAGCTGCTCGGCCTTCCATGGGCGCAGCGGCTCCAGGCTGTGCGCGCTGACCACGTGCGGGATGCCGGCCAGCATTCCGCCGAGGTGGCCGCCCATGTTGGCGTACCAGGTGTGCGAGTGGACCAGGTCGGCGCCACCCCCGGCCACGTCCCGGGCCATGAGCAGGTCCACCCCCAGGGTCCGCAGCGCCCCGTTGGCCTCCTCGAGGCCGGCGGGCACGGCATACCCCGTCGTGCCCTCCTCCTCCACCGGGTCGTCGAAGGCACGCACCTGCACCTGCACCCCCTCCAGGCTGCGCAGGGCCCGGGTGAGCTCGGCGACATGCACACCGGCTCCTCCGTAGATGTGGGGCGGGTACTCGCGGGTCAGGATGTCGATGCGCACACCACCAACCTAGTGGTGCGGGCCGCGGGGGGACAGGGGTGCGGGTATGCGGTCCGCGCGCCGGGGAGGCCGCCCCCCCCCCCTCGCCAAGGGTCGGCCAAAGGCCATAGGGTCGTGTCATGGCAGCGCAGCGCGGTTCGCGTCTCAAGGTCCTGGCGATCGTCCTGGCCGGCGGGGAGGGCAAGCGGCTGATGCCGCTGACGGCCGACCGGGCCAAGCCCGCGGTCCCCTTCGGGGGGATCTACCGGCTCATCGACTTCGCCCTGTCCAACATCGTCAACTCCGGCTACCTCAAGGTCGTCGTGCTGACGCAGTACAAGTCGCACTCCCTCGACGCGCACATCACCAAGACGTGGCGCATGTCGACCCTGCTGGGCAACTACGTCGCCCCGGTGCCGGCCCAGCAGCGGGTCGGCAAGCAGTGGTTCGCCGGCTCGGCCGACGCGATCTACCAGAGCTTGAACCTCATGCACGACGAGAAGCCCGACATCGTCGTCGTCGTGGGGGCCGACCACGTCTACCGGATGGACTTCTCCCAGATGGTGGCCCAGCACGTGGAGAGCGGGGCCGACTGCACGGTCGCCGCGATCCGCCAGCCGATCTCGCTGGCCAACCAGTTCGGCGTCATCGAGGTCGACGCCGACGACCCGCGCCGGATCAAGGAGTTCCTGGAGAAGCCGGAGTCGCCGGAGGGCCTGCCGGACAACCCCGACGAGGTGCTCGCCTCCATGGGCAACTACGTCTTCACCGCCGACGCCCTGGAGCGCGCGGTGGTCGAGGACTCCCAGGACGAGGACTCCTCGCACGACATGGGCGGGGACATCGTCCCGGCGTTCGTGCGGGCCGGCGACGGCTGGGTCTACGACTTCAAGGACAACGACATCCCCGGCGCGACCGACCGGGACCGCGGCTACTGGCGCGACGTGGGGACGATCGACTCCTACTACGACGCCCACATGGACCTGGTCTCGGTGCACCCGGTGTTCAACATCTACAACGAGGCCTGGCCGATCTACACCAACTACGGCCCGCAGCCGCCGGCCAAGTTCGTGCACGGCTCCGGCGACCGCATCGGCCACGCCGTCAACTCCGCCGTCTCCCCCGGCTGCGTCATCTCCGGGTCCACGGTCAGCGACTCGGTGCTCTCGCCGCGGGTCAAGGTGCACAGCTTCAGCCACGTCACCCGGTCGGTCCTCATGGACGGGGTGGAGATCGGCCGGTCCTGCCAGATCCACCGGGCGATCATCGACAAGGGCGTCTTCGTCCCCGCCGGCGTGCACATCGGCGTGGACCGGGACCAGGACCTGGCCCGCGGGTTCACCGTCACCGACTCCGGGATCACCGTGGTCGGCAAGGGGACGATCATCGAGGGCTGAGGCCTCCTGACCGGATCCCGGTCAGGCCGACCGGCCCAGGCCGGAAACCTGGGCCAGCACCCCGGTCAGAACCCGGTGGCGTGGTAGCCGCCGTCGACGTGCACGATCTCGCCCGTCGTCGCCGGGAACCAGTCGGACAGCAGCGCCACGCACGCCTGCGCAGTGGGCACCGGGTCCTTGACGTCCCAGCCCAGCGGCGCGTGCTCGCCCCACCTGGCGAACTGCTCGAAGTCCGGGATCGACTTGGCGGCCGTCGTGGCGATGGGGCCGGCCGAGACGAGGTTGGACCGGATGCCTGCGGGCCGAGGTCGCGGGCCAGGTAGCGGCTGGTCGCCTCGAAGGCGCCTTGGCCACGCCCATCCAGTCGTACATCGGCCAGGCGTACTGCGCGTCGAAGGTCAGCCCGACCACCGAGCCGCCCTCCCCCATCCGCGGCAGGCAGGCGGCGGCGAGCGCCTTGAGCGAGTAGGCGCTGACCCGCACGGCGGTCGCGACGTCCTCCCACGGCGCCTGCATGAAGTCGAAGGCGCCCTTGGGGGCGAAGCCGATCGAGTGCAGCACGCCGTCGAGGTGGTCGACGTGCTCGCCCAGCCGCTCGGCGAGCGTGTCGAGGTGCTCGGTGTCGGTGACGTCCAGCTCGATCACCGGCGCCGGCTGCGGGAGCCGCTTGGCGATCGTCTGGGTGATCCGGAAGGTGCGGCCGAAGGAGGTCAGCACGACCTGCGCCCCCTGCTCCTGCGCCAGCCGGGCCACGTGGAAGGCGATGGAGGTGTCCATGAGGACACCGGTGACGAGGATCTTCTTGCCGTCGAGGAGCATGGGCGAGACTCTAGTGCGTGCCCGGCCCCGGTCGTCGGAGGCGCGGAGGCGTCCTCAGTGCCCCATCCCCAGGCCGCCGTCCACGGGGATCACCGCACCGCTGATGTATGCCGCTTCCGGGCCGGCCAGGAAGCGCACCACGCGCGCGACCTCCTCGGGCGTGGCGAACCGGCCCGCCGGGATCTGCGAGAGGTAGGTCTTCTGCAGGTCCTCGGACAGCTCGTCGGTCATCTCGGTGCGGACGAAGCCGGGGGCGACCACGTTGGCGGTGATGCCGCGTCCACCCAGCTCGCGGGTGATCGACCGGGCCAGGCCGACCAGCCCGGCCTTGGAGGCGGCGTAGTTGGTCTGCCCCGCGGAGCCCAGGAGCCCGACCACGGAGGAGACGAGGATGATCCGCCCGGCGCGGGCCCGGATCATCCCCTTGACCGCGCGGCGGGCGCAGCGGAAGGCGCCGGCGAGGTTGGTGTCCACCACCGCCTCGAAGTCCTCGTCGCTCATCCGCATGAGCAGCCCGTCCCGGGTGATGCCCGCGTTGGCCACGAGCACCTGCACCGGCCGGCCGAGGAGCTGCTCGGCCTCGGTGAACGCCGCGTCGACGCTCTCGCTGTCGGTGACCTCGCACCGCACGCCCCGCAGTCCCTCCGGCGGCTCGCCGCTGCGGTGGGTGACGACGACGTCGTGGCCGTCCTCGGCGAAGGCGCGGGCGATGGCCAGGCCGATGCCCCGGTTGCCGCCGGTGACCAGGACGGCCTGGGGCTGGGCGGAGCTGTCGGCGGGCTCGGGCGTGGGGGCGGGAGCAGTCACGGACGCCACCGTAGTCGTATCGTGGAGCGGTGCCCACCCCGTCCCGCCCCGGCCCCTCGCGCCGCCCCGTCCAGGCGGTGACCTCGGCCGGGCCCTCGGTCGAGGCCGACCGGCGTCGGCGGATGCGCAGCTACCTGCTGGCGATGGGCTTCCGCACGATCTCCTTCCCGCTGGCGGTGTGGGCGATCGTCTCGGAGTGGTACGTCGTCGGCGCGCTGCTCGTCGTGGCGGCCGCCGTGCTGCCCTCGATCGCGGTGATGCTGGCCAACGCGGTGGACCGGCGTGCCTCGGTCACCGGACCGGCACCGCGGTCCCCCGTCCAGGGGCTGGGCGCCGGGCCCGTCCCGGCCGACGAGGACGACGACCGCCCTCCCGACCGGCCCGACGACGGACCGATCGTGGGCACGGTGGTCTCGCGCCGGCCGGCGGACGAGGCCGACCACCGGGAGGCCTCGTGACCACCGGTCCGCTCCGCGTGCCCGGCCCCGTGCCCGGGGACCGGCTGGTCTGCAGCGCCAAGGGCTGCCGGGCCCGGGCGGTGGCGGCCGTCCGCTGGCGCAACCCCCGGCTGCACACCGCCGACCGTCGCAAGGTGTGGCTCGCCTGCCCCGACCACCGCGACTCCCTGCGCGACTTCGTCCAGCTGCGCGGCTTCCTCATCGACGTGGTCCCCGTGGAGGACCTCACGGAGGCGGACGGCTGAGGTGCTCTCCGTGCTGCGGCGACCCCGGTGGATCGCCTACCTCCTGCTCGCCGTGGTGTTCGGCGTGGCCACGAGCGGCCTGGGCGCCTGGCAGTGGCAGCGCCACGAGGAGAAGGTCGAGCGCCGCGACCTCGTCGAGGCCAACTACGACGCCCCCGCCGTGCCCCTGACGGAGGTCCTGCGCCCCGACGGGACGCTGCCGCCGGACCAGGAGTGGCGGCGCGTCGAGGCGGACGGCAGGTATGCCGCGTCCGACCAGCACCTCGTCCGCAACCGGCCCTACCAGGGCGTCTTCGGCTACGAGGTGCTCGTCCCCCTGGAGACGGTCGAGGGCACCGCGGTGGCGGTCGACCGCGGGTGGGTGCGCAACGCGGAGACGGCGGCGACCGTCCCGGAGGTCCCGGACCCGCCGGCGGGGCCGGTGACGGTCACCGGGTGGCTGCGCCCGTCCGAGCCCGACCTGGGCCGGGACCTGCCCGCCGGGCAGCTGGCCTCGGTCGACCTGCCCGGGCTGGCCGAGGCGACGGGGCAGCCGCTCGTGGGCGCCTACCTGATCCTGGAGGACGAGGAACCGGCCCCTGCGGAGCGGCCCGCCGCGCTCCCCCGGCCGGACACCCGGCTCGGCTCCCACTTCGCCTACGCGCTGCAGTGGTGGCTCACGGTCCCCGTGGGGCTGGTCCTCGTCCTCGTCATGGCCCGCCAGACGGCGCGCGAGGAGCAGGAGGCGGCCGGGACGGCCGCGCCCCGGCAGCCACGCCCGCGCAAGGTCCGGATCTGGGACGAGGAGGACGCCTGAGCCGCCAGGCCCGGACCGCGCCGGCCGGGCGCGCGTGCGGGGTCACTCCCTGAACTGGGTGTCGTGCAGGGCGCGGTAGAGACCGCCCTCGGCGAGCAGCTGCTCGTGGGTGCCCCGCTGGACCACCCGCCCGTGCTGGAGCACGAGGATGAGGTCGGCGTCACGCACGGTGGAGAGCCGGTGGGCGATGACCATCGAGGTCCGGCCGGCCAGCGCCTGGTCCAGGGCCCGCTGCACGGCGGCCTCGGACTCGCTGTCCAGGTGGGCGGTGGCCTCGTCGAGCACCACGACGGAGGGTGACTTCAGCAGCAGGCGGGCGATCGCCAGCCGCTGCTTCTCGCCGCCGGAGAGCCGGTGGCCCCGGTCGCCCACGACGGTCTCCAGCCCGTCCGGGAGCCGGCGCACGAGCTCCTCGATCCGGGCGCCGCGCAGGGCCTCCCACAGCTCGTCCTCGGTGGCCGAGGGGCGGGCGTAGAGCAGGTTGACGCGCACGGTGTCGTTGAACATGTGCGCCTCCTGGGTGACCACGCCCACGGTGCGGCGCAACGACTCCATCGACGCCTCGCGCAGGTCCACGCCACCGATCCGGACCGTGCCGGAGGTGGGGTCGTGCAGCCGGGCGACGAGGTTGGTCAGCGTCGTCTTGCCGGCGCCCGAGGGGCCCACCAGGGCCACCATCGAGCCCGCCGGCACGCGCACGTCGAGGTGCTCCAGCACCGGGCGGCCGTCCAGGGTCTCCGCCTCCGGACGCTGCTCCAGCGAGGCCAGGGACACCTCCTCAGCCGCCGGGTAGGCGAAGGAGACGTCCTCCAGGGTGACGCCGACGGGTCCCTCGGGGATGTCGACCGGGTCCTGCGCCTCGCGCACGAGCGGCTGCAGGTCGAGCACCTCGAAGATCCGCTCGAAGGACACCAGGGCGGTCATGATGTCGACGCGGACGTTGGACAGGGCGGTGAGCGGGCCGTAGAGCCGGGACAGGAGCGCGGCCATGGCCACGAGGGTGCCCACGGTCAGCTCGCCGGCCACGGCCATCAGCCCGCCCATCCCGTAGACGAGCGCGGTGGCCAGCGAGGCGACCAGCCCCAGGCCGGCCATGAAGACGACGCGGTTGACGGCGATGGCCACCCCGGCGTCCCGCACCCCCCGGGCGCGCACCGCATACTGCTCGTCCTCCTCCTCGGGGCGCCCGAAGAGGCGCACGAGCAGGGCGCCGGCCACGTTGAACCGCTCGGTCATCCGGGTGTGCATGTCGGCGTTGAGGCCCATCTGCCGGCGGGTCAGGGCCGAGAGCCGGGCGCCCATGAACCGGGCCGGCACGAGGAAGATCGGCAGCAGCAGCAGCGCCAGCACCGTGATCTGCCAGCTCATCGACAGCAGCGCCGCCAGGATGAGGACCAGCTGGACCACGTTGCTGACGAGGCCGGACAGGATCGAAGTGAACGCGGTCTGGGCCCCGATGACGTCGCTGTTGAGCCGGCTGACCAGCGCCCCGGTCTGGGCCCGGGTGAAGAAGGCGATCGGCTGGCGCAGGACGTGGGAGAAGACCTCGGCGCGCAGGTCGAGGATCAGCCCCTCCCCGATCCGGGAGCCCAGCCACCGGCTGGTGACGGTGACCAGCGCCTCGAGGAAGGCGATCCCGGCGACGACGAGGCCGAGGCGGATCACCACGTCGCGGTCGCCGACCTCCACCCCGTTGTCGATGATCCGGCGCAGGAGCAGGGGGACGGCGGTGACGAGGACCCCGGCGAGGATGGTCAGCGCCAGGTAGACCACGATCTCGCGCAGGAACGGGCGACCGTAGCCCAGCACCCGGCGGGCGGTGCCGGCGGCGAGCCGGTGGTCGCGCACGGAGGGGTCCTTGGTGAAGCTGCGGTAGGTCATGCCCCCGCGCATCCCGGTGCCGATGGTCATCCGCGCTCCTCCTCCGGCGCGCCGGGGCGCGCCGCTCGTCCGTGGCCGGTCAGGCCAGCGCGATCAGGTCCTCGTAGTCCCGGCCCCACAGGTCCTCGACCCCGTCGGGGAGCAGGAGCACCCGCTCCGGCTCCAGGGCCTGGACCGCGCCCTCGTCGTGGCTGACGAGGACGACCGCGCCCTCGTAGGAGCGCAGCGCGGCCAGCACTTCTTCCCGGGAGGCAGGGTCGAGGTTGTTGGTGGGCTCGTCCAGGAGCAGCACGTTGGCCGCCGACACCACGAGGATCGCCAGGGCCAGCCGGGTCTTCTCCCCGCCGGAGAGCACCCCGGCCGGCTTGTCGACGTCGTCGCCGGTGAAGAGGAAGGACCCCAGCACCTTGCGGGTCTCGGTCTCGTCGAGGTCGGGCGCGGCGGACTTCATGTTCGCCAGGACCGACCGCTCCACGTCGAGGGTCTCGTGCTCCTGGGCGTAGTAGCCCAGCTTGAGCCCGTGGCCCGGGACGACCTCGCCGGTGTCGGGGGTGTCGATCCCGGCGAGCAGGCGCAGCAGGGTGGTCTTGCCGGCGCCGTTGAGGCCCAGGACCACGACCCGGGAGCCCCGGTCGACCGCCAGGTCGACGTCGGTGAAGATCTCCAGCGAGCCGTAGGAACGGGACAGGCCCTCGGCGGTCAGCGGCGTGCGGCCGCACGGCGCCGGGGTGGGGAAGCGCAGCCGGGCGACCTTGTCGGACTGCCGCTCCCCCTCGAGGCCGGCGAGCATCCGCTCGGCACGGCGGGCCATGTTCTGCGCCGCCACCGCCTTGGTCGCCTTGGCCTCATCTTGTCCGCCTGGGCCATGAGGGCGGCGGCCTTCTTCTCGGTGTTGGCCCGCTCCCGGTGCCGGCGGCGCTCGTCGGCCTCCCGCTGGGCCAGGTAGGCCTTCCACCCCATGTTGTAGACGTCGAGCACCTGCCGGTTGGCGTCCAGGTAGAAGACCTTGTTGACGACGGTCTCGATGAGGTTCACGTCGTGGGAGATGATGACCAGCCCGCCGGCGTAGCTGCGCAGGTGGTCGCGCAGCCAGACCACGGAGTCGGCGTCCAGGTGGTTGGTCGGCTCGTCCAGCAGCAGGGTCGAGGCCCCGGAGAAGAGGATCCGGGCGAGCTCGATCCGGCGGCGCTGCCCGCCGGAGAGCGTGCGCAGCGGCTGGCCCAGCACGCGGTCCGGCAGCCCCAGGGAGCTGGCGACGGAGGCGGCCTCCGCCTCGGCGGCGTAGCCGCCGCGGGCGGTGAACGCGGCCTCGAGCCGGGAGTAGCGGGCCATCGCCTGCTCACGCACGTCCCCCTCGCCCTGCGCCATCGCCTCCTCGGCCCGGCGCATCCCCCGGATGACCTCGTCCAGGCCGCGGGCCGAGAGGATCCGGTCGCGGCCGAGGACGTCGAGGTCGCCGGTGCGCGGGTCCTGCGGCAGGTAGCCCACGTCGCCGGTGCGGCCGACGGTCCCGGCGGCCGGCTCGCCCTCGCCGGCCAGGATCCGGGTCAGCGTCGTCTTGCCGGCCCCGTTGCGGCCGACCAGGCCGACCCGGTCGCCGGGGCCGACGCGGAAGGAGACGTCCTCCATGAGCAGCCGGGAGCCCACGCGCACCTCGACGCCGCTGGCGGTGATCATGCGTCTTCTCCTCGGGCGCGACGACGACCCCGGGACGGGGTCGGGGGACGGGGGTGGTGGTCGACCGGCACCGTGGGTGCTCCTGGTGACCAGGGGCTAGTCTACGCGCTAGGCGCCGCTCACCCGACCGGCGCAGGACCACGGCGGAGGCGGGACGGATGACCTTCAGGGAGAACGCCAACATCGGCTCGGGCGCCGCCCGGCGCGGCGGTGGCGGCGGGGGCGGCCTGGCCGTCGGCGGCGGCATCGGCACCATCCTGCTCGCCCTGGTCGTCATGCTCTTCGGCGGCGACCCCGGCGCGATCCTCGGCGGCGGGGGCGGCCAGGCGCCGTCCTCAGCGCAGAACGTGGAGCTGGAGGAGTGCCAGACCGGTGCGGACGCCAACGAGGACGTCGACTGCCGGATGAAGGCCACCATGGTCTCCCTCGTCGACTACTGGGAGCAGGTGGCCCCCGAGGCCGACACGACCGAGGCGATCATCTTCACCGGCCAGGTGAACACCGGCTGCGGGACGGCCAGCAGCCAGGTGGGCCCGTTCTACTGCCCCGTGGACCGCACGATCTACCTGGACACGGGCTTCTTCTCCCAGCTCGAGGGGCAGCTGGGTGCCGACGGCGGCAACTTCAGCCAGATGTACGTCCTGGCCCACGAGTACGGCCACCACATCCAGAACTGGACCGGTGCGCTGCGGGCCTCCCAGCAGGACCAGCAGGGTCCGGAGTCCGGTGCGGTCCGCGTCGAGCTGCAGGCGGACTGCTTCGCCGGGGCCTGGGCGGGCAACGCCACCCGCACGCGGGACGCCGACGGCAACCTGCTGCTCGAGCCGCTGAGCCGTGAGGACATCGAGTCGGCGCTGTCGGCGGCCGCCGCCGTGGGCGACGACTCGATCCAGGAGCGGATGCAGGGCCAGGTCACCCCGCACACGTGGACGCACGGCTCCTCCGAGCAGCGGATGGGCTGGTTCATGCGCGGCTACGAGTCGGGCGACCCGAACCAGTGCGACGTGCTCAACGCAGGCAGCGTGGACGACCACGACGCCTGAGCGTCTCATAACACGTGGTGCACATCACCATAAGGTGACGGAATGACCTGAGCCGGCGGGGAGTTGGTCCCCGGTGTCGCACCCGACCCGGGACCAGCTCGAGGGGCCCTGGGGCGGTGCGGCACCGCATACCGATCCGCCCCTCCCGAAAGGCTCGTCCGTGCTCTCCCGTCTCCCCCGGGTCTCCTTCGGCACCCAGGTCCTCATCGGCCTCGTGCTCGGTGTCGTGCTGGGTCTCGTGGCCCGCGCCACCGGCGCCAGCGCCGAGAACCCGACCTGGCTGTCCCAGACCCTGTCCATCATCGGCTCCACCTTCGTCACCCTGCTGCGCACCATCGTGCCGCCGCTGGTCTTCCTCGCCATCGTCTCCAGCATCGCCAACCTGCGGGAGGTGACCGACGCCGCCCGGCTGGCGTGGAGCACCCTGCTGTGGTTCGCGGTCACCGCCCTCGTCTCCGTCGGGATCGGCCTCGTGGTGGGCTGGGTCGTGGACCCGGCACGGGGCGCCGGCGTCAGCGCCGCCGACGCGGCCGAGCCCTCCCGCACCGGCTCCTGGCTGGACTTCCTCACCGGCATCGTGCCGGCCAACGTCCTGGGGCTGAGCGCCCGCGGCGGCGACGAGGGCTCGGTCTCGCTGTCCTTCAGCGTCCTGCAGATCCTCGTGCTGGCCATCGCCGTCGGCGTCGCCGTCATCAAGGTCGGCCGGGAGGCCGAACCCTTCCTCACCTTCACCCGGTCGGCCCTGACCGTCGTGCAGAAGGTGCTGTGGTGGGTCATCCTGCTGGCGCCCCTGGCCACGGTCGGCCTCCTCGGCAACGCCGTGGTGTCCTACGGCTGGACCACCATCGGCTCGCTGGGCCGGTTCACCCTGGCGGTCTACGTGGGCCTGCTGCTCGTCGTCGGGGTGCTCTACCCGGTGCTGCTGCGCCTCCACGGCCTCTCGGTCCGGCAGTTCTTCACCGGTGCCTGGCCGGCGATCCAGCTGGGCTTCGTCTCCCGCTCCTCGATCGGCACCCTGCCGGTGACCCAGGCGGTCACCGAGCGCAACCTCGGTGTCCCCCGCGCCTACTCCTCCTTCGCCGTGCCGCTGGGCGCGACGACCAAGATGGACGGCTGCGCGGCGGTCTACCCGGCGATCGCGGCGATCTTCGTGGCCCAGTTCTTCGGGGTCAGCCTCGGGGTGACCGACTACCTGCTCATCGCCTTCGTCGCGGTTCTCGGCTCGGCGGCCACGGCCGGCGTCACCGGCGCCACCGTCATGCTCACGCTGACCCTGTCCACGCTGGGCCTGCCCCTGGAGGGCGTCGGACTGCTGCTGGCGGTCGACCCGATCCTCGACATGGGCCGCACCGCGACCAACGTCGCCGGCCAGGCGCTCGTGCCCACGATCGTGGCCAGGCGGCAGGGGATCCTGGACCGGGAGCGCTACGACGCCCCGCGCCAGGGCGACCCGTGGCGCCGGGACGAGCGGGACGCGGACGAGCCGGTGGCCGTCGGCGGCTGACCGCTCCCCCGCCCGACCGACCCGGTCAGGCGTTGTGCACCGTCACGCGCGCGGCCCGCCCCCGGCGGACGGCCTCCTCGAGGACCGACCGCCGGGGGTCGGCCACGTCCCACAGCTCCCTGCGGGGTATGCCGTGCAGCCGGGCCCGCGGGCCCGTCGCCACGGCCTCGAGCACCTGCGCGGCCAGCGTCCGATCGCCACCCAGCACCAGCCCCCCGACGGGACCGGTGCCCTGCTCCCCCTCCTCGAGGACGCGCCCGGCGTGGCCGACGACCGCCTCGACGAGGGCGTCGGCCTGATGGGCGCGGCGGCGGGCGTAGCGCTGCTGCGACCAGCCGCCGGCGGCTGTGCGGGACTGCACGTGGCGGGTCCCCACCTTGGCGGCGGCGAGCGACCCGTCGGGGGCGGCGACGGCCACGGCATACCCTCCCCGCCGGACGAGGAGGACGAGCAGCGCCGGGGGCAGGGCCCACTCCCCCGTGGCCCGCTCCCCTGCCGGCGCGCACCAGGAGGTCAGCCGGGCCCACGAGCCGTCGGCGGCATCCGCCGCCCACGACCACGGGGAGGCCGCCGGCCCGTCGACGACGGACCAGGTGACCTCCCCGTGGGAGTCGGCGAACCGGCTCAGCCAGCCGTCCAGCCGCTCGGGCGCGACGTCGACCGTCGCGTCCGGGCCGTCCGGCCGGCCCACCGGCTCAGACGTTGAAGCCGAGGGCGCGCAGCTGCTCGCGGCCGTCGTCGGTGATCTTGTCCGGACCCCACGGCGGCATCCAGACCCAGTTGATCCGGTGGCTGGCCACCAGGCCCTCCAGGGACTGGGCGATCTGGTCCTCGATGACGTCGGTCAGCGGGCAGGCCGCCGAGGTCAGCGTCATGTCGATGACGACGTGGTGGGCGGCGTCGACGGTCACGCCGTAGACGAGGCCGAGGTCGACGACGTTGATGCCCAGCTCGGGGTCCACGACGTCGCGCAGGGCCTCCTCGATGTCCGCCACGTTCGGCGGTGCGGTGGTCTCGCTCATGGTTCCTCCAACGGAAGGGGTCGGTGGGTGGTCGGGGACCGGCCTCGTCGGCCAGTCTCTCAGGGTCTGGGCGTGCTGTCCCGGGCGTCGGCCCGGCCGGGCCTGGTGCCCTGGTCGGTGCTCGCGGCCGAGATGTCCGCCCCCGCCCGGGCCAGCGCGTCGAGGTAGGCCGACCAGGACAGCAGCGCGCACTTGACCCGGGCCGGGTAGCGGGCGACGCCGGCGAAGGCGACGGCGTCGCCGATCTGCTCCGGGTCGCCCGCGTCGGCCCCCCGGCTGGTGAGCATGTCGTGCAGGTGCCGGTAGGTCTCCAGGGTCTCGGCGACCGGCCGGCCGATCGACTCCTCGGCCAGGACCGACGTGGAGGCCACCGAGATCGAGCAGCCGAGGGCGTCGTAGGACAGGTCCTGCAGGACCGCGTCGGGACCCTCGCCGACCACGTGCACCCGGAGGCTGATCTCGTCGCCGCAGGTGGGGTTGACGTGGTTGACCTCGACGTCGTACGGCTCGCGCAGCCCGGCGTGCCGGGGCCGCTTGGCGTGGTCGAGGATGAGCTCGCCGTAGAGGTCCATCAGGCCGCTCCCGTCCGGAAGATCGTGGGCACCCGGTCGAGGGCCTCCAGCCAGGCGTCGATCTCCGCCGGGGTGGTGTAGACCCCGAAGCTGGCCCGCGTGGAGGCCGGGACGCGGAGCCGCCGGTGCAGCGGCCAGGCGCAGTGGTGCCCGGTCCGCACGGCCACCCCGGCGTCGTCGAGGACCTGCCCGACGTCGTGCGGGTGGACCTCGTCGACGACGAAGGAGACGCAGCCGACCCGGTCGGCCGGGTCGGTCGGTCCCAGGACCCGCACCCAGGGCCGCTCGGCGAGGGCCGCCAGCGCGTGCCCGGTGAGCATCCGGTCGTGGGCGTGCACCCGGTCCAGACCGAGGCCGGACAGGTAGCGCAACGCCGCCGCCAGGCCGACGGCCTGGGCGGCCATCGGCACCCCGGCCTCGAACTTGGCCGGCGGGGGCGCCCACGTGGAGCCCTCCATGCGGACGACCTCGATCATCGACCCGCCCGTGAGGAAGGGCGGCATCGCCTCGAGCAGCGCGCGCCGGGCCCACAGCACCCCGACGCCGGAGGGGCCCAGCGTCTTGTGCCCGGTGAGCACGAGCGCGTCCACGCCCGAACCCGGGGCGTCAGCGCGGTGACGTCCAGGTGCGGCGCGCTCTGGCAGGCGTCCACGAACACCAGCGCCCCCACCCGGCGGGCCGCGGCCACGACCGGGGAGTCGGGGCCCAGGTCGTTGAGCGTCCCGAGGACGTTGGACACGTGGGTCAGGGCCACGACCTTGGTCCGCTCCCCCACCACCTCCGCCGGGTCGGTGAGGTGCCCGTCGTCGCTCACCCCGATCCAGCGCAGCGTGGCGCCGGTGCGGCGGCACAGCTCCTGCCACGCACGAGGTTGGCGTGGTGCTCCATCTCGGTCACCACGACCTCGTCGCCGGGGCCGAGCCGCAGCCGGGCGGCCCAGTCCTCGTCGACACCGTCCAGCGCGCCCGGGGCGGCGGCGTTGGAGAAGGCGTAGGCCAGCAGGTTCAGGCCCTCGGTGCCGTTCTTGGTGAAGACGACCTCACCGGCGTCGGCGCCGAGGAAGCCGGCCACGGTCTCGCGGGCGTCCTCGAAGGCCTCGGTGGCCTCCTCGGCCAGCTGGTGCGCGCCGCGGTGCACGGCGGCGTTGTGCCGCTCGTAGAACTCCCGCTCCGCGTCCAGCACGACCCGCGGCTTCTGCGAGGTCGCCCCGCTGTCGAGGTAGACGAGCGGCCGGCCCCCACGCACCGTGCGGCCCAGCAGCGGGAAGTCCGCGCGGATCCGCGCGGACTCGCCCTCGCTGAACGGCCGCGGCGCCGCGGAGGCGTGCTCCGCGGTGCCCGCGTGCGGGGTGGGCCGGCCCATCGTCATACCTCCTCGGCGGGGCTGGTGGCGTCCGTCGTCCTCAGACCCCGGCCGTGAGGAAGCGGTCGTAGCCCTCCTCCTCCAGGCGGTCGGCGAGGTCCCTGCCGCCCGACTCGGCCACGCGCCCGTTGATGAACACGTGCACGTAGTCCGGCTGGATGTAGCGCAGGATGCGGGTGTAGTGGGTGATGAGCATGACGCCCAGCCCGGTGGCGTCCTTGACGCGGTTGACGCCCTCGGAGACGACCTTGAGCGCGTCGACGTCCAGGCCGGAGTCGGTCTCGTCGAGGATGGCGATCTTGGGCTGGAGCAGCTCCATCTGCAGGATCTCGTGGCGCTTCTTCTCGCCGCCGGAGAAGCCCTCGTTGACGTTGCGCTCGGCGAAGGCCGGGTCCATCCGCAGGGCCTCCATGGCGCCCTTCATGTCCTTGACCCAGTGGCGCAGCTTGGGGGCCTCGCCGTCGACCGCGGTCTTGGCGGTGCGCAGGAAGTTGGACACGGTGACGCCGGGCACCTCGACGGGGTACTGCATGGCCAGGAACAGCCCGGCCTGGGCGCGCTCGTCGACGCCCATCTCCAGGACGTCCTCGCCGTCGAGCAGCACCTGGCCGCTGGTGACGGTGTACTTCGGGTGGCCGGCGATCGCGTAGGCCAGCGTCGACTTGCCCGAGCCGTTGGGACCCATGATCGCGTGGGTCTCGCCGGAGCTGATGGTCAGGTCGACGCCGCGCAGGATCTCGGTGGCGTCGTCGTCGGCGACGCTGACGTGCAGGTCGCGGATCTCCAGGGTGGTCATGGTGCTCCTTGGGAAGAGAAGGAAGGGGGGTATGGGGTGGGTCAGTCGGCGAGGGTCACCCAGACCTGGTCGCCCTCCAGGGTCACGGTGTGCACCGCGATCGGCTGGGTGGCGGGCAGGCTCTTGGGCTCACCGGTCGTCATGTCGAACTGGGACCCGTGCAGCCAGCACTCGATGAGCTCGCCCTCGACGTCGCCCTCGGCCAGCGAGACGTTGGCGTGCGTGCAGGTGTCGTCGAAGGCGTGCACGTGGCCGGCCGAGTCGCGGGCGATCGACACCCGGCGCCCGCCGATGTCGGCCACGACCGCGCCGACCTCGGGCAGGTCGCCGAGGGCGCACACGTGCACCGGCTCGGGACCGGCGACGGCGGGCTGCCTCATGCCGGGGCGACCTCGGCGGTGAGCGCGAGCTCCTCGTCGATCGCGGCCATGACGGTGTCGACGACCTCCGGCACGCCGATCTTGGCGACGACGTCGGCGAAGAAACCGCGCACGACCAGGCGCCGGGCCTCGTCCTCGGTGATGCCGCGGGACATCAGGTAGAACAGCTGTTCGTCGTCGAACCGGCCGGTGGAGCTGGCGTGGCCGGCGCCGGCGATCTCGCCGGTCTCGATCTCCAGGTTGGGCACGGAGTCGGCGCGGGCGCCGTCGGTGAGGACCAGGTTGCGGTTGAGCTCGTAGGTCTCGATGCCCTCGGCCTCCTTGCGGATCAGCACGTCGCCGACCCACACGGTGCGGGCGCTCTCGCCCTGCAGCGCACCCTTGTAGGTGACCAGCGAGGTGCACCGGGGGGCGTTGTGGTCCACGAACGAGCGGTGCTCCAGGTGCTGGCCGGCGTCGGCGAAGTAGACGCCGAGCAGGGTGGCGTCCCCGCCGGGGCCGGCGTAGCGGACGTTGGAGTTGACCCGCACGATGCCGCCGCCGAGCGTGACGACGATGTGCTTGTAGGTCGCGTCCCGGCCGACGAGCGCCTCGTGCTGGCCCAGGTGGAGCGCGTCGTCCTCCCAGCGCTGCAGGCTGACCACGGTCAGCTGCGCACCGTCGCCCACGACGACCTCGAGGTTGCCGGTGTGGTCGGCGCTGCCGGTGTGGTCGAGGATGACCAGGGCCTTGCTGTGCCGCTCGGCCTCGAGCACGTAGTGCGCGTTGCTCCGGCGCCCGGCGCCGCGGCCGTGCACCCGCACGCGCACGGGGTCGGGGTGCTCGACGTCGGCGGGGATCCGCAGGTGCAGGGCCTCGGGGGTGTTGGCGCTGGCCACGGCCGCGCCGCGGTCCTCGGGCACCAGCACGGTGCCGCGGGGGGCCTGGCCGGGGGCCAGGGTGCCGGCGACGAACTGCTCGGGCGCCTCCACCGTGAACTCGGCCGCGTGGTCGTCGCCGTCGTCGTCCGTGGCGGTGTCGGAGAGCACGTGGCCCAGCCGGTCGACCGGGGTGAAGCGCCACTCCTCCTCCCGGCCCGTGGGCAGCCCGAAGGCGTCCACGTCGAAGGACCGGGTGCGGGCGGCCCGGGACTGGTCCGGGATCCGGTGGTCGCCACCCAGCTGGGCGGCGGGGTCCACGTGGGTGTTCTCGTCGATGAGCAGCGACATCAGCCGACGGCTCCTTCCATCTGCAGCTCGATGAGGCGGTTGAGCTCGAGGGCGTACTCCATGGGCAGCTCACGGGCGATGGGCTCGACGAACCCGCGCACGATCATCGCCATGGCCTCGGTCTCGGACAGGCCTCGGGACATGAGGTAGAACATCTGGTCCTCGGACACCTTGGAGACGGTCGCCTCGTGGCCCATCTGCACGTCGTCCTCGCGGACGTCGACGTAGGGGTAGGTGTCGGACCGGGAGATCTGGTCGACCAGCAGGGCGTCGCAGACCACCGAGGAGCGGCTGTGGTGGGCCCCCTCGTTGATCTGGACCAGGCCCCGGTAGGAGGACCGGCCACCACCACGGGCCACCGACTTGGACACGATGGTCGAGGAGGTGTGCGGGGCGGCGTGCACCATCTTGGAGCCGGCGTCCTGGTGCTGGCCCTCGCCGGCGAAGGCGACGGACAGCGTCTCGCCCTTGGCGTGCTCGCCGAGGAGGTAGACGGCCGGGTACTTCATGGTGACCTTGGAGCCGATGTTGCCGTCGATCCACTCCATGGTCGCGCCCTCGTCGCAGGTCGCACGCTTGGTGACCAGGTTGTAGACGTTGTTGGACCAGTTCTGGATCGTGGTGTAGCGGACGCGGGCGTCCTTCTTGACGACGATCTCGACGACGGCGGAGTGCAGGCTGTCGGTCTTGTAGATCGGCGCGGTGCAGCCCTCGACGTAGTGCACCGAGGAGCCCTCGTCGGCGATGATCAGGGTCCGCTCGAACTGGCCCATGTTCTCGGTGTTGATCCGGAAGTAGGCCTGCAGCGGGATGTCCACCTCCACGCCCTTGGGGACGTAGATGAAGGAGCCGCCGGACCAGACCGCGGAGTTCAGCGAGGCGAACTTGTTGTCGCCCACCGGGATGACCGAGCCGAAGTACTCGCGGAAGAGCTCCTCGTGCTCGCGCAGACCGGTGTCGGTGTCGACGAAGATGACGCCCTTCTCCTCCAGGTCCTCCCGGATCTGGTGGTAGACGACCTCGGACTCGTACTGGGCGGCGACGCCGGCGACGAGGCGCTGCTTCTCGGCCTCGGGGATGCCCAGGCGGTCGTAGGTGTTCTTGATGTCCTCGGGCAGGTCCTCCCAGCTGGTGGCCTGCTTCTCGGTGGAGCGCACGAAGTACTTGATGTTGTCGAAGTCGATGTCCGACAGGTCGGCGCCCCAGTGCGGCATCGGCTTCTTGCCGAACAGCCGCAGCGCCTTGAGCCGCTGCTCCAGCATCCAGGCCGGCTCGTCCTTCATGGCCGAGATGCCGCGGACGACCTCCTCGGACAGGCCGCGCCGCGCGGTGGCTCCCGCCACGTCGCTGTCGGCCCAGCCGTACTCGTAGGTGCCCAGGTCCTTCAGACCCGGGTTCAGCTCCTCGATGTTGGTGCTCATCGCTCAGACCTCTCGTCGGCGTGGTGGTCGTGGGTCGGTGTGGTCGGTGTGCTGCGCGGCCCGGTCGTCTCCGGGGTGGCGCGGGGTATGACGTAGGGCCGGGCCCGCGCGCGCTCCTGCGGCGTGGGCTCCCGGGCGCCCAGGGCACCCGTCGGCACGAAGGTGGTGCACACGTGCTCGCCGCCGGCCAGGGTGGCCAGCCGCTGCACGTGCACCCCGAGGATCCGGGAGATCGCCTCGGTCTCGGCCTCGCAGAAGTGCCGGAACTCCGAGGCCACCGAACGGACGGGGCAGTGGCCCTGGCACAGCTGGATGCCGGCCGGCCCGGCGCCCGGTCCGACCGGGCGGGCCGAGGCAGCATACCCCTCCTCGGAGAGGGCCGCGGCCAGGGCCGAGGCACGGGCGTCCAGGTCGTCGGGGTCGGCCCCGGACGCCGTCAGGTGACGGTCCATGGCCGCGCGCAGACGTCCCTCGAGCTCGACGACCTGCTGGTCGGCGAAGCTCTCGACGGCCTGCTCCCCCATGGTGTCGGCGAGGTAGTGCAGGGCTGCGGTCGCCACCCCGTCGTAGGCGGTGGTGAACTGCTCCTGCCCCTCGGCGGTGAGCACGTAGGCCCGGGCCGGGCGGCCCCGCCCCCGGGGCGCGCCGCCGGAGGGCACGTGCTCGACGATGACGCCGTCGTGCTCGAGCGCGTCGAGGTGGCGCCGGACGGCGGCCGCGGTGAGGCCGAGCTCCTTGGCCAGGGCACTAGCCGAGACCGGGCCCCGCTCCCCCACGGCGCGACGCACCCGGTCCCGCGTCCGGGACTCGGCCTGCACCTCCACCAAATTCACCATGCCATTGTGTCCTATTTCGCGGCCAGGTCCAAGCAGGAGCTCCCTCGGCGAGCAACTAGAGTTGCCGTCCGTGACCGTTCCCCCTCCCGCCGTGCTGATGGACGGCGTCGTGCGGCGCTTCGGGGCCGTGGAGGCGCTCCGCGGGCTGACCTGGTCCGCCCGGTCCGGGGAGGTCACCTGCGTGCTCGGCCCGAACGGTGCGGGCAAGACCACCGGCGTCGAGATCGCCGTCGGGCTGCGACGTCCGGACGCCGGCACCGTGCGGGTGCTCGGTGCGGACCCGTGGGGAGCCGGTGCGGCCCACCGTGCCCGGGTCGGCGTCATGCTCCAGGACGGTGGGCTGCCCCAGTCGGTCCGCCCGGTGGCCCTGCTGCAGCACCTGGCGCGGTTCTGGGAGCGTCCGGCCGACGTCCCCGCCCTCGTGCGCCGGCTGGGCATCGAGGACTTCGCCCGCACGACCGTGCGCCGTCTCTCCGGGGGCCAGCGCCAGCGGGTCGCCTGGCGGGTGCCCTCGTGGGCCGTCCCGAGGTGGCCTTCCTCGACGAGCCGACGGCCGGGCTGGACCCGCACGCGCGTCGTGAGGTGCACTCGATCATCGCCGAGACGGCGGCCGGCGGCTGCGCGACCGTGGTGACCACGCACTCCTTCGAGGAGGCCGAGCGCCTCGCCGACCGGGTCGTCATCGTGGTGGCGGGACGGGTGGTCGCCGACGGGACGCTGGCGGAGGTCGCGGGCACCGAGGGGCTGGAGGCGACCTACTTCCGGCTGGCCGACAGCGAGGTCGTCCGGTGAGCGGGACCGCGCCCTCCGGGGCAACCCCTCCGCCCGCCGCCCCGGCCACCCCTGCCTCACCGCCCGCCTCCCCCGTCCGCCGGGTGCTGGCGCAGGCCGGGTTCGAGACGCGCGGCCTGCTCAGCCACGGGGAGCAGCTCGTCGTCTCCCTCGTCCTGCCGCTCCTGGCCCTGGTCGGGCTGGCGCTGGTGCCCTACCCCGACCTCGCGTCGGGTCCCTGGGCCGGGAGGGAGCGCATCGACGTGCTCACCCCTGGAGTCCTCGCGCTGGCGGTGATGTCGACCGCCTTCACCGGGCAGGCGATCCTGCTCGCCTTCGAGCGCCGGTGGGGGGTGCTGCGCCTGCTGGGCACCACGCCGCTGGGCCGCGGCGGCCTGCTCACGGCCAAGGCGTTGTCGGTCCTGGTCGTCGTCGCCCTGCAGCTGGTCGTCCTCGGTGCGGTCGCGGCGGTGCTCGGGTGGCGTCCGGCCGCGGCGGGCCTGCTGCCCGCGCTCGTCGTCGTCGTCCTGGGCGCGGCGGCCTTCGCCCTGCTCGCGGCCACCCTGGGCGGCGCGCTGCGGGCCGAGGCCGTGCTGGCCCTGGCCAACCTGGTCTGGGTGCTGCTGGCCGCAGGGGGCGGCGTGCTCCTGCCGCCGAGCACCATGCCGGACACGGTGGCGCCGTTCGTCTCCTTGCTGCCGTCCGCGGCCCTCGGGGACGGCCTCCGCGCCGCCCTGGTCGACGGCCGGTTCGCCTTGGGCCCGCTGCTGGTGCTGCTGGCCTGGGCGCTCGCCGCCGGTGTCGTGGCCCGACGCGCCCTGCGCTGGTCCGACTGAGTCCTTCCGACCCAACGGCACCCTGACCGGCGTGTCGCGCACGGTGCGCTCGTGCCTGCGGCGTGTCGCGCGCCCCGGCCCGGTTTCTGCAGCACGCGACCCGCAGCAACCGACGACCGACCCGTGTCCGGCTCCGGCCGGGGCGGCGTGCGGCCCGGCCCGGCGTCCGGCCCGGCCCCTCGTCCGGTCACACCGCGCTGGTCGCCCCCACGCGGGCACCGTCGTCCACGCCGTCGCCGGCCGGCGCGGAGACCACGAACGCCCGGTCCAGGACCGTCCCCACGACCGCGACGAGCACCGCGGCACCGACCAGGTGCAGGGCCACCGCGACGACCGGCAGCCCGGTGAAGAACTGGTAGTAGCCGATGACCCCCTGCACCACCAGCACACCCCCCAGGAGGGCCAGCGGCCGCCGGACCGTCGCGGGCCACCCCTGACGGGCGGCCTGCACCAGCCCGAGCACGGTCACGCCGAGCAGCAGGTAGGCCGGGAGGGTGTGCAGCCTGGTGACCACGTAGGCGTCGAAGGTGTGCCGGGCCACCTCGCCGGCGTCGCCGGCGTGTGGCCCGGTCCCGGTGACCAGGGTGCCGACGTAGACCACGACGAAGGCCAGCGCGCCGACGGCCAGCGCCGTCCCCCGCAGCCACCGCCCCGCCGGTCCCCCGACCTGCCCGGGGCGCTGCTCGGCCGCCACCTGCGGCAGGGACGCCCGTCGGGCCCGGCCCACCAGCACCGCGGCGACCGCGATCATCACCGCCGAGAGCATGAAGTGGACGCCGACCACCCACGGGTTGAGCCCGGTGCGCACGGTGACGCCCCCGACCACGGCCTGCACGACGATGCCGCCGGCCAGGACCAGGGCCAACGACAGCAGCCCCGGGTGGCTGCGGCGGGAGCGCCAGACGGCGAGGAAGGTCAGCACCGCGACGGCGACGAGCACGAAGGTCAGCAACCGGTTGCCGAACTCGATCGCCCCGTGCATCCCCATCGCGCGGGTGGAGGTCCACGACTCCTCGGTGCAGCGTGGCCAGGTGGGGCACCCCAGCCCGGACCCGGTCAGGCGCACCAGCCCGCCGGTGAGCACGAGCAGGGCGTTGGCCAGCAGGGAGGCCCACGCGGTGGCCCGCAGCCACCCACCGGGACGCTCGGGCATCAGCCGCGCCCGCAACGAGGACAGCAGGGTGGGGGTCGAGGCCGTGGAGGTGGTCATCGGGTCACGCTTCCGAGGGTCTGGCAGGGGCGGGGCGCGGGAGGCCGGCGGTCACAGCGGCAGCGGCAGGTGCAGCAGGGGGTCGACGGCCACCCCGAGGAAGAGCAGGGTCAGGTAGCTGATCGAGTAGTGGAACAGCCGCATCGCACCCAGCGCGGGCCCGGCGACCCCACGGCGCGCGCGCCCCAGCAGGCGGTGCGACTCGACGACGAACAGTGCGCCGGAGACCACGGCCACGACCGTGTAGATCCACCCCATCGGGCGACCGGGACGAGGGCGAGGGAGGTCAGGACGGTCACCCAGGCGTACCCGACGATCTTGCGTCCCACGGCCACGTCCTCGGCGACCACGGGGAGCATCGGCACCCCGGCGGCGGCGTAGTCCTCGCGGAAGCGCATCGACAGCGGCCAGTAGTGCGGCGGCGTCCAGAAGAAGACGACGAGGAACAGGATCAGCGCCTCCCAGGACACCGAGCCGGTCACCGCCGACCAGCCGATGAGGACCGGCACGCACCCCGCGACACCGCCCCAGACGATGTTCTGGCTGGTCCGCCGCTTGAGGATCATCGTGTAGAAGACGACGTAGAGCGCGATCGCCGCCAGGCCGAGCCAGGCGGAGATCCAGTTGACGAGCAGCCCGAGCCACAGCACGGAGGCCACGCCGAGGACCCCGCCGAAGACGAGGGAGGCCCGGGGGCTGATGGTCCCGGTGACCAGCGGCCGGTTGGACGTGCGGTTCATCTGCGCGTCGATGTCCCGGTCCAGGTAGCAGTTGAGCACGTTGGCCGAGGCGGCCGCGAGGGTGCCTCCGACGAGGGTGGCCACGATGAGCCACACGGGAGGGATCCCGCGATGGGCCAGGAACATCACCGGGAAGGTGGTCACGAGCAGCAGCTCGATGATCCGGGGCTTGGTCAGGGCCACGTAGTCGCGCACCACGTCGCGCCACGTGCGTCCTCGGGCGGCGCCGACGGTGACGTCGGCGGGTCCGTCGGGCGCGCGGCGCGGGTCGAGCGTGGTCACGGTGTCCTTCGGTGGCAGGCGTCGTCCCCACGGGACGCTGACGTCCCTCGATGGTACTCCGTGGGCCGGCCCGGCCCGGCACCCGCGACCCCCGGGCCTCCCCCCGGGGGCGCCGACGGCAACTGTCGGCAACGGGCGCGCGTCGGGAGGTGAGCGGCTAAGGTCGGGGGTATGCCGCGCCGGCCCCGGGGCCGGTGCCAGCGACCGTCCGACCCCCACCCGAGGAGTACACGTGAGCCAGACCGCCCCGACCCTCACCGCCGGCCGCGACGAGAGCCTGACCCGGCCGATCGCCGACGAGGTGGGCTGGACCGACGCGGACGTCCGGGCGGTGGACACGGTCCGTGTCCTGGCCGCCGACGCCGTGCAGCACGCGGGCCACGGGCACCCGGGCACGGCCATGAGCCTGGCACCGCTGGCCTACCTGCTCTACCAGGACGTCATGGTCCACGACCCCTCCGACCCGCACTGGCTCGGCCGTGACCGGTTCGTCCTCTCCGCCGGCCACTCGAGCCTGACGCAGTACATCCAGCTCTACCTCTCCGGCTACGGCATGGAGCTGGACGACATCAAGGCGCTGCGGACCTGGGGCAGCGCGACCCCCGGCCACCCCGAGGTGCACCACACCACCGGCGTGGAGATCACGACGGGGCCCCTGGGCTCCGGCCTGGCCTCCGCGGTCGGGATGGCCATGGCGCAGCGGCGCCAGCGCGGCCTGCTCGACCCGGACGCGGCCCCCGGCGAGTCCCCCTTCGACCACCACGTGTGGGTCGTGGCCTCCGACGGCGACCTCATGGAGGGCGTGTCCTCCGAGGCGTCGTCCCTGGCCGGCCACCAGGAGCTGTCCAACCTCACGGTCGTCTACGACCAGAACTTCATCTCGATCGAGGACGACACCGACATCTCCTTCAGCGAGGACGTCGCCAAGCGCTACGAGGCCTACGGCTGGCACGTCGAGACCGTGGACTGGCGCGGGCGTGCCGGCGACAGCGGCGACGCCGCCCGCGCGGACGACGGGACGGGCCCCTACACCGAGGACGTGGACGCCCTTCACGCCGCGCTGCAGGCCTCCCGTGAGCGCACCGACCGCCCGACCCTCGTCATCCTGCGGACGGTCATCGCCTGGCCGGCGCCCACCGCCCGGGACACCGCGCCTCGCACGGGTCCGCGCTCGGCGAGGACGAGGTCGCGGCCACCAAGAAGCTGCTGGGCTTCGACCCGGAGGCCGCCTTCCCCGTCGAGGACGAGGTCCTCGAGCACGCCCGCGCCGTGGTCGGGCGGGGCCAGGAGGCGCACGCCCGGTGGCAGGAGCGCTACCTGGCGTGGCGCGAGGCCAACCCCGAGGGCGCCCGTCTGCTGGACAGGCTGCAGGCCAAGGAGCTGCCCGAGGGCCTGGACGAGGCCCTGCCCACCTTCGAGGCCGACGAGAAGGGCATGGCGACCCGCAAGGCGTCCGGCCAGGTGCTGACCGCGCTCGCCCCGGTCATGCCCGAGCTGTGGGGCGGCTCCGCCGACCTCGCGGGCTCCAACAACACGACGATGGAGGGTGAGCCGAGCTTCGTCCCAGACGGCAAGGCCACCGAGTCCTTCCCGGGCCACCGCTACGGCCGCACCCTGCACTTCGGCATCCGCGAGCACGCCATGGGGATGAGCCTGAACGGGATCGCGCTC
This sequence comes from Ornithinimicrobium sp. CNJ-824, assembly GCF_001942405.1. Lineage (GTDB taxonomy): Bacteria > Actinomycetota > Actinomycetes > Actinomycetales > Dermatophilaceae > Ornithinicoccus > Ornithinicoccus kibberensis. The sequence continues at coordinate 121,991 of NZ_MKKA01000060.1, read as the reverse complement.
GAGGGCCTGACCCGTCCCTACGGCGGGACCTTCCTCATCTTCTCCGACTACATGCGCCCCGCGGTCCGGCTGGCCGCCCTCCAGCAGCTGCCGGTCGTCTACGTGTGGACGCACGACAGCATCGGCCTGGGCGAGGACGGCCCGACTCACCAGCCGGTGGAGCACCTGGCCGCCCTGCGCGCGATCCCCGGGCTGGACGTCGTCCGGCCGGCCGACGCCAACGAGACGGCCGTCGCCTGGCGGACGATCCTGGAGACCGTCGACCACCCCTCCGCGCTGGCGCTCACGCGGCAGAACGTGCCCACCCTCGACCGGTCCGTGCTGGCCCCGGCCGACGGGGTCGCCCGGGGCGGCTACGTCCTGGCCGAGGCCGAGGGCGGGGATCCGCAGGTGGTGCTCATCGGCACCGGGTCGGAGGTCCAGCTCGCGCTGGGCGCCCGGGACCAGCTGCAGGCCGACGGGGTGCCCACCCGTGTCGTCTCGATGCCCTGCCGGGAGTGGTTCGACGCCCAGGACCAGAGCTACCGCGACGAGGTGCTGCCGCCCGCCGTCCGTGCGCGGGTCTCGGTCGAGGCGGGGGTCGCCCAGGGCTGGCGCGAGCTGGTCGGTGACGCCGGCCGGATCGTGAGCCTGGAGCACTTCGGCGCCTCCGCCGACTTCGAGACCCTCTTCCGGGAGTTCGGCCTCACCGCCGACGCGGTCGCGAAGTCCGCGCGCGAGTCGATCGAGGCCGCGCGGGGCGAGGCCCCCTCCGCCCCCGGCACCTCCGACCCGCAGGAACCGACCGACGACGAGAGCACCCTCGGGGACGCCGGCGAAGGCGGCACCCGGTCCACCGACGAGACCCAGAAGTGAGCGAGGACACCATGAGCCACCACGACGACGGCAAGCCCACCCAGGCACCCGAGCAGGGCGCCACCGCCGACCAGGGCGAGTCCCGCACCATCCTGCACGAGCTGGCCGAGGCCGGCGTGTCCGTGTGGCTGGACGACCTGAACCGCCCGATGATCGCCGACGGCGACCTGCAGGGCTACGTGGACCGCGGGGTCCTGGGCGTGACCACCAACCCGACCATCTTCGCCAGCGCGCTGGCCGAGGGCGACTCCTACAGCGACCAGGTGGCCGAGCTCGCCGGGTCCTCGGTCGACGAGGCCGTCTTCGCGCTGACGACCCGCGACGTCCGGGACGCCTGCGACGTGCTCGCCCCGGTGCACGAGCGCACCGGTGGCCTCGACGGCCGGGTCTCCATCGAGGTCGACCCGCGGCTGGCCAAGGACACCGCGCGCACCGTCGAGGTCGCCCGCCGCCTCTGGGCCGAGATCGACCGGCCCAACCTGCTCATCAAGATCCCGGCGACCGTGGAGGGCCTGCCGGCGATCAGCCAGGCCCTGGCCGAGGGGATCAGCGTCAACGTGACCCTCATCTTCAGCCTGGACCGCTACCGCGGCGTGATGAGTGCCTACCTCACCGGGCTGGAGCAGGCCCGGGAGCGGGGCCACGACCTGTCCCCCATCTACTCGGTGGCCTCCTTCTTCGTCTCGCGGGTCGACAGCGAGATCGACAAGCGGCTGGAGGAGATCGGCACCGAGGAGGCGCTGGCCCTGCGCGGCAAGGCGGGGCTGGCCAACGCACGGCTCGCCTACCAGGCCTTCGAGGAGGTCTTCTCCACCCCCCGCTGGCAGAACCTGGCCGACGACGGGGCCAACGTGCAGCGTCCCCTGTGGGCCTCCACCGGGGTGAAGAACCCGGACTACCCCGACACCATGTACGTCACCGAGCTCGTGGCGCCGCACACGGTCAACACGATGCCCGCCAAGACCCTCGAGGCCACCGTGGACCACGGCCGGCTGACCGGGGACACGGTCACCGGGTCCTACGCCGAGGCCCAGGAGGTCCTCGACGCCCTGGCCCGGGTCGGCGTGGACTACACCGACGTCGTGGAGCAGCTCGAGGCCGAGGGCGTGGACAAGTTCGCCACCTCCTGGGACGAGCTCCTCGAGACCGTGAGCACCGAGCTGGGCAAGGCGGCGGGCCGGGCATGAGCGCCCTGACCGTCGAGGCTCTCGGCGCGGCCGCCGACGCCGTGGAGCGCCACCTGGCCGGTCTCGTCGAGCGTCGCTTCGCCTCCCGGCTCTTCGAGCAGGACGCGACGCTGTGGGGTCCGCGGGCCGAGGAGGAGGCGTCCAAGCGTCTCTCCTGGGTCGACCTGCCGCGTTCCTCACGACCCCTCGTCGGGGAGGTCGAGGCCCTCCGGGAGCAGCTGCGCGAGCGCGGGGCCGACCGCATCGTCCTGTGCGGCATGGGCGGCTCCTCGCTGGCCCCCGAGGTCATCTGCGCGACCGCCGGCGTGCCCCTCGTCGTGCTGGACACCTCGGACCCGGACATGGTCCGCTCGGCGGTCGGGACCGACCTCCGGCGCACCGCCGTCGTCGTCTCCTCCAAGTCGGGCTCCACCCTGGAGACCGACTCGCAGCGACGGGCGTTCGTGCAGGCGTTCACCGACGCCGGCATCGACCCCACCGAGCGGATCGTCGTGGTCACCGACCCCGGGAGCCCCCTGGACGAGCAGTCCCGCGCGGAGGGCTACCGGGTCGTCAACGCCGACCCGGACGTCGGCGGGCGCTACTCGGCCCTCACCGCCTTCGGCCTGGTCCCCTCCGGCCTGGCCGGGGTGGACGTGGGGTCGCTGCTCGACGAGGCCGAGGAGGTCGCCGACCTGCTCGCCGACGACGACCTCGGCAACCCGGGCCTGCGGCTGGGTGCCGCGCTCGGCGGCACCGAGCCGCTGCGTGACAAGCTGCTCTTCGCGGACGGCGGCTCGGGCATCGTGGGACTGGCCGACTGGGCCGAGCAGCTGATCGCCGAGTCCACGGGCAAGGAGGGCACCGGGATCCTCCCCGTCGTGACGCCGCCCGGCCGGCCCCCGGCCCAGGGGCTGCGGGAGACCGCCGACTGCACGGTGGTCGCGCTCGTGCCGGCCGACGAGGTCGAGCTCGACCTCACCGGCGACGACGACGAGGAGGACGAGGACCACTCCGCCACCGGTACCGGCGCCACCTCCGAGGAGGGCGCCGGCGTGAGCACCGGTTCACGCGTCGCCGTTGCCGGGCCGCTCGGTGCCCAGCTGCTCCTGTGGGAGGTGGCCACCGCGGTGGCCGGCTCCCTGCTGGACATCAACCCCTTCGACCAGCCGGACGTGGAGAGCGCCAAGGACGCCGCCCGGCAGATCATGGCCGACGGCGGCGGGGAGACCGTGGAACCGGACCTGCGCGACGGGGCGGTCGAGGTCCGCGCGGCCGGACCGGGCTGGCTGCCCGAGGGCTCCGCGAGCCTGACGGACGCGGTCGGTGCGCTGCTGCGACAGCTCGACCCCAGCACCGGCTACCTGGCCGTCATGGTCTACCTCGACCGGATCGAGCACGCCGACCTCGCCGAGGCCCAGGCCGACCTGGTCGACCGGACCGGCCGACCGGTGACGTTCGGCTGGGGACCGCGCTTCCTGCACTCCACCGGGCAGTACCACAAGGGCGGCCCCGCCCAGGGGGTCTACCTGCAGGTGACCGGCGAGCCCCGGGAGGACCTGCCCGTCCCCGGCAAGGACTTCACCTTCGGGGAGTTCATCGCCGCCCAGGCCGCCGGCGACGCCAGGTGCTGGCGGACCACGGCCGGCCGGTGCTGCGGCTGCACCTGACCGACCAGGCGCAGGGGCTGGAGCAGCTGCGTCGCACCCTGGCGGGCTGATGCCGGACTCCCCGGCCCCGGTGACGGCGGAGCACAACCCGCTGCGGCACCCCGACGACAAGCGGCTGCCCCGCATCGCCGGGCCCTGCAGCATGGTGATGTTCGGCGTCACCGGCGACCTGGCCCGCACCAAGCTCATGCCGGCGATCTACGACCTCGCCAACCGTGGGCTGCTGCCTCCGGGCTTCTCCCTCGTCGGGTTCGCCCGCCGGGAGTGGGCCGACCAGGACTTCGCCAAGGTGGTGCACGACTCGGTGCGGGCGCACGCCCGCACCGAGTTCCGCGAGGAGGTGTGGCGCTCCCTCGCCGAGGGGTTCCGGTTCGTCCCGGGCGCCTTCGACGACCCGGACGCCTTCGACCTGCTCGCCCGGACCGTGCGCGAGCTGGACGACCGCCGGGGCACGGGCGGCAACCACGCGTTCTACCTGTCGATCCCCCCGGCGTGGTTCGCGCCGGTGTGCGAACGCCTGCAGGCCAGCGGGCTGTCCGACCCCCGGCCGGGCACCTGGCGGCGCGTGGTGATCGAGAAGCCCTTCGGGCACGGCCTGGAGAGCGCCCAGGAGCTCAACGCCATCGTCGAGGGCGTCTTCCCCCCGGACTCGGTCTTCCGCATCGACCACTACCTGGGCAAGGAGACCGTCCAGAACCTGCTGGCCCTGCGGTTCGCCAACCAGATGTTCGAGCCGATCTGGAACAGCCACTACGTCGACCACGTGCAGATCACCATGGCCGAGGACATCGGCATCGGCGGCCGGGCCGGCTACTACGACGAGGTCGGCGCGGCCCGGGACGTCATCCAGAACCATCTGCTCCAGCTGCTCGCGCTCACCGCCATGGAGCCGCCCGTGGCGTTCACCGCCGACGCGGTCCGGGCCGAGAAGGAGAAGGTGCTGGCCTCCGTGCGGCTGCCCGACGACCTCGACGAGGCCACCGCCCGTGGTCGCTACGCCGAGGGGTGGCAGGGCGACGTCCGCGTGCCGGGCTACCTGGACGAGGACGGGGTCGACCCCGGCTCCACCACCGAGACGTATGCCGCGGTCCGGCTCGGGGTGCACACCCGCCGGTGGGCGGGGGTCCCCTTCTACCTGCGGGCCGGCAAGAGGCTGGGCAAACGCGTCACCGAGATCGCGGTGGTCCTCAAGCGGGCCCCCCACCTGCCGTTCACGGACACCGCCACCGAGGAGCTCGGTCAGAACGCCGTCGTCATCCGGGTCCAGCCGGACGAGGGGGTCACCATGCGGTTCGGCTCCAAGGTGCCGGGCAGCCAGATGGAGGTCCGGGACGTGACGATGGACTTCGGCTACGGCGCCTCCTTCACCGAGTCCAGCCCCGAGGCCTACGAACGTCTCATCCTCGACGTCCTCCTGGGTGAGCCCCCGCTCTTCCCGCGTCACGAGGAGGTCGAGCTGTCCTGGAAGATCCTCGACCCCGTCATCGAGCACTGGGCCCGCGCCGGGACGCCCCCGCCGGACTACGCGGCCGGGACGTGGGGGCCGGACTCCGCCCACGAGCTGATGGCCCGTGACGGGCGCACCTGGAGGCTGCCGTGATCCGCGACCTGCCCAGCACGTCCACCCGCGAGGTGGTCAAGGAGCTGCTGCGCCTGCGCGACGGGGTGGGCGCCATGGCGATGGGCCGGGTGCTGACCCTCGTCGTCAGCGTCGACGAGGACGGCGCCGACGACGCGGTCCGCACGGCCAACGACGCGACCCGGCAGCACCCGGCCCGGATCATCGTGCTCGTCCGCGGCAACGCCCGCGGGCGCGGGCGGCTCGACGGCCAGATCCGGGTGGGTGGGGACGCCGGCGCCAGCGAGATCGTGGTCCTGCGGCTCTACGGCGACCTGACCCGGCACGAGGACGCCGTCGTGACCCCGCTGCTGCTGCCCGACTCCCCCGTCGTCACCTGGTGGCCCGGCGGCGCGCGGCGGACGTCGCCGGGGACGACCTGGGCCGGATGGCGCACCGACGGATCACCGACGCCTGGCGGCGGACCGTCCGTCCACCGAGCTGCGGCGGCGGGCCCGGCACTACGCCCCGGGCGACACCGACCTGGCGTGGACCCGGATCACCCGCTGGCGGGCGCTGCTGGCCTCCTCGCTGGAGTCCGCGCCGTTCGAGCCGGTGACCGCCGCCACCGTCACGGCCGAGCGGCAGCACCCGGGGGCCGACCTGCTGGCCGGCTGGCTGGCCCACGCGTTGCGCTGCCCCGTCGCCCGTGCGCGCAGCGCGGCCGGCACCGGCCTGGTCAGCGTCCGGCTCGACCGGGACTCCGGACCCGTGGACCTGGTCCGCACCGACGACGGCGCGGACACCGCCACCCTCTCCCGCGTGGGGAGCCTGCCCCGGCTCGTCGCGCTGCACACGCCCACCCCGGCCGAGGCGCTGGCCGACGAGCTGCGCCGGCTCGACGCCGACGAGGTCTACGCCGCGGCCCTGTGCGACGGGCTGCCCCGGGTGCGCAGCGGCGGGTCCCGCACGGAGGCCGTGCGCCGCGGCGACGTCCCCGAGGGCCCGGCGCAGGTCGACCCGGCCGGGCGGGACCGCCTCGGCAGCGACCGGCTGGCGGACCGGCCGCCCGCCCCGGCCGGCACCGACGACCTGGAGGCCCACGTGGAGCACCGGCTCACCGAGGCCACGCGTGCCGACCTGCGCATCCACGCGGACGGCACCGCCCTCGCCGGCGCGTCGCCGCGGCGCTGGCACGACGGGTCGAGGAGGTCGTGGCCGACCGGGGCGTGGCCCACGTCGGTCTGACGGGCGGGTCGATGGGTGGGGCCACGGTCGCCGCGCTGGCCGCGCTGGCCCGGGACGGCGAGCTGGACCGGAGCGCCTGGCGCAAGGTGCACCTGTGGTGGGGCGACGAGCGCTACCTGCCGGCCGGCGACCCGGACCGCAACGACGCCCAGGCCGACGAGGCCGGCCTGCGGGACCTTCCCGTCCTCGTCAGGCACACCCACCGGGTGCCCGGCGGCAGCGACCCGGCCCGGCTGGAGACCGCGGTCGCCCGGTATGCCGCGGAGCTGGCCCGGTGGGCGCAGGCACCGGACCCGGCCCCCTCGCTGGACGTGCTGCTCCTCGGGGTCGGACCGGACGCCCACGTGGCCTCGCTCTTCCCGGGGCGCAGCGAGCTGGACCTGGTCGCCCCCGCCACCACCGCCGTGCACGACTCCCCCAAGCCGCCGCCGCTACGGGTGAGCCTGACCCTGCCGGTGATCAACGCCGCCCAGGCCGTCTGGCTCGTCGTGGCCGGCGAGGACAAGGCGCAGGCCGTCGCCGCGTCCGTGGCGGCCACCGACGACCGCGACCTGCCCGCCTCGTGCGTGCACGGCCGCCAGGAGACCGTCTGGTGGCTCGACGAGGCCGCGGCCGCCCGGGTCGACGACCCGCCGGACCGGGGTTGATGGGACGCCTGACCCGGGGCTGACGGGCGGCCGGACCGACGGGGGACCTCAGGAGCCCCCGCCGACCCCCCGCTCGCGCATGGCCCTGAGGGCCTCCTCCAGCAGCGTGGCGCCGTCCTGGTCGCTGCGCCGTTCCTTGACGTAGGCCAGGTGGGTCTTGTAGGGCTCGTTGCGTGGGGCCTGGGGCGGGTTCTCCCGATCGGTGCCGGCGGGCAGCCCGCAGCGGGGACAGTCCCACGTGTCCGGGACGTCGACCTCACCGTCCCGCGCGAAGCTGGGTCGGGTCTCATGACCCCGCGCGCACCAGTAGCTGACGACGGTCCGGGGGGCGGCGTCGCCGCGCTCGCTCTCCCCCATCGGACCGGAACCGACCCTGCTGCCACGGATCGCGTTGTTGCCGACCATCGGGTGCCTCTCCTCGTGCCGTGCCGTGCCGGACCGGGCCGGCGGCTCGGGGCGAGCGGCCGGAACACCCGAGTGGGACGCGTGCGGCCCGGGGGTAGAGAGTAACCTGCGGTGCCGGTGCGACACCAGGGTGGCGGCTCAGCCGTAGCTGATGAGCAGCCCGATGGCCACGACGACGGCCGTCCACACGACGGCGACCGCGATCGTGATCCGGTTGAGGTTGCGTTCGGCGACCGACGACCCCCCGAGGCTGCTGCTCATCCCGCCGCCGAACATGTCGGACATCCCGCCGCCGCGCCCCTTGTGCATGAGGATGAGCAGGACCAGGAAGGCGCTGGTGACGACCAGCAGCCCGTTCAGGAACCAGCGCACGTACTCCACGCGGTGCACACCTCGACAGACGTTGGGAGGGAAGGGGACAGACGCCCGGGACCACGGGTCCCGGGCGTCCGACAGCCTAACCCAGCAGGAGCCCGCAGGACGAAGCCGAGCGGGCGCCGCGGAGGGTCAGGCGGTGCCGACGTGGTCGCGGTAGCGGCAGATCGCCGCGAAGTCCTCGACCGACAGGGAGGCCCCGCCGACGAGGGCACCGTCGACGTCCTCCTGGGCCATGATCTCCGCGACGTTGCCCGGCTTGACCGAGCCGCCGTAGAGCACCCGGAGGCCGGCAGCCACGTCCGTGCCCGCCAGCTCGCCCACGGTGGCCCGGACGGCGGCGCAGACCTCCTGGGCGTCGGCGGGGGTGGCCACCTCGCCGGTGCCGATGGCCCAGACCGGCTCGTAGGCCACCACGACCCGAGCGACCTGCTCGCCGTCCAGGCCCTCCAGGGCGGCACGCAGCTGGGTGACCACGTGGGCCACGTGCCCCTCGGCCTGCCGGACCTCCAGCGGCTCGCCGACGCACAGGACGGGGGTCAGCCCGTGCCGCAGCGCGGCGCGCACCTTCGCCCCCACGAGCTCGTCGGTCTCGGCGTGGTGCTCCCGCCGTTCGCTGTGCCCGACGACGACGTACGTGCAGCCCAGCTTGGCCAGGAAGGCCCCGGAGATCTCGCCGGTGTAGGCCCCCTCGTCGTGCTGGGACAGGTCCTGCCCGCCGTAGCCGAGGGCCAGCTTGTCGCCCTGCACCAGCGTCTGCACCGAGCGCAGGTCGGTGAAGGGCGGCAGCACGACGACCTCGACGGCCGAGAAGTCGTGCTTGGCGTCGCGCAGCGTCCAGTCCAGCTTCTGCACCAGGTGGGTGGCCTGGAGGTGGTCCAGGTTCATCTTCCAGTTGCCCGCCATCAGGGGCGTGCGGGGTGTGCCCGTCGATCCAGCCATCAGTCCTCCAGCACGGTGAGTCCGGGCAGCTGCCTGCCCTCGAGGTACTCCAGGCTGGCCCCACCACCGGTGGAGATGTGCCCGAAGTCGGAGTCGGCGTGCCCGAAGTCACGCACCGCGGCGGCGCTGTCGCCGCCGCCGACGACCGTCATGGCACCCTCGCGGGTCCGTTCGACGAGCACCTGGGCCACGGCCCTGGTGCCGGAGGCGAACGGCTCCATCTCGAAGGCGCCCATCGGGCCGTTCCAGAAGATGGTGCGGGCGTCGGCGAGCTTCTCGGCGAAGAGCTCCTCGGAGCGGGGCCCGATGTCCAGGCCCATCCGGTCCGCGGGGATGGCGTCGGCCGCCACGACCTCGTGCGCCGCGTCGGCCGAGAAGGAGTCGGCGACGACGACGTCCGTCGGCAGCACGATCTCCACCCCCTGCTGGGCGGCCGTCTCCAGGTAGCCCCTGACGGTGTCGACCTGGTCCTCCTCCAGGAGGCTGGTCCCGACCTCGTGGCCCTGGGCCTTGAGGAACGTGAACACCATGCCGCCGCCGACGAGGAGCCGGTCGGCCACCGTGATGAGGGACTCGATGACGCCGAGCTTGTCGCTGACCTTGGCCCCGCCGAGGATCACGGCGTAGGGACGCTGGGGGTCCTCCCGCAGCGTGCGCATGACCTCGACCTCCGAGCGGACCAGGCCGCCCGCCGCGTGCGGCAGGAGGCGGGCGACGTCGTAGACGGACGCCTGGGCCCGGTGCACCACCCCGAACCCGTCGGAGACGAAGGCGTCGGCCAGGGCGGCGAGCTCCTGGGCGAACTGCGCCCGGTCCTCGTCCGCCTTGGCCGTCTCCCCGGGGTTGAACCGGAGGTTCTCGAGGACGACCACGTCGCCGTCGGACATGGCCTCGACCGCCGCGCGGGCCGTGGGCCCCACCGTCTCCTCGACGAAGGTCACCGGACGTCCGAGGAGCTCGCCGAGCCGGTCGGCCACGGGCCGCAGCGAGAACCGGGCCTCCGGCGCCCCCTTGGGCCGCCCCAGATGGGCGGTGACCACGACCCGGGCGCCGGCCGAGGCCAGCTCCTCGATGGTGGGCACCGAGGCGCGCACCCGGCCGTCGTCGGTGATCCGCCCGCCGTCCAGGGGGACGTTGAGGTCGCTGCGGACCAGGACGGTGCGGCCGGCCAGGCCGCCCAGCTGCTCGGTCAGCTCTGCGATCGAGCGCATGCCGCTCAGAGCTTCTCGCCGACCAGGACGGTGAGGTCCACGAGGCGGTTGGAGTAGCCCCACTCGTTGTCGTACCAGCCGACGACCTTGACCTGGTCGCCGATGACCTTGGTGAGACCGGAGTCGAAGATGCACGAGGCGGGGTGGGTCTCGATGTCCTTGGACACGATCGGGTCCTCGGTGTACTCCAGGATGCCCTTGAGCTCGCCCTCGGCGGCCTTCTGCATCGCCGCGTTGACCTCCTCCACGGTGACCTCGCGGCCGGCCTGGAAGGTCAGGTCGGTGGCCGAGCCGGTGGGGGTGGGCACCCGCAGGGCGTAGCCGTCGAACTGGCCCTTCAGCTCGGGCAGCACGAGCGCGACCGCCTGGGCGGCACCGGTCTTGGTGGGCACGATGTTCAGCGCGGCGGCACGGGCACGGCGCAGGTCCTTGTGGGGCCCGTCCTGCAGGTTCTGGTCGGCGGTGTAGGCGTGGATGGTGGTCATCAGTCCCTTGACGATGCCGAACTCGTCGTTGAGGACCTTGGCCATCGGTGCGAGGCAGTTGGTCGTGCAGGAGGCGTTGGAGATGATGCGGTGCGCCGCGGGGTCGTAGTCCTTGTCGTTGACGCCCATCACGAGGGTGATGTCCTCGTTCTTGGCGGGCGCGGAGATGATGACCTTCTTGGCCCCGGCGTCCAGGTGGGCCTGGGCCTTGGTGGCGTCGGTGAAGATCCCGGTGGACTCGATGACGATGTCGGCGCCGAGGTCGCCCCAGGGCAGGGCCGAGGGGTCCTTCTCGGCGAACGCCTTGACGGCCTTGCCGTCGACGCTGATCTCGGTCTCGGTGGAGGTGACCTCGCCGTCCAGCCGGCCGAGGATCGAGTCGTACTTCAGCAGGTGCGCCAGGGTGGCGTTGTCGGTGAGGTCGTTGACCCCGACGATCTCGATGTCGGCGCCGGAGGCGAGCACGGCGCGCATGAAGTTGCGGCCGATGCGTCCGAAGCCGTTGATGCCTACGCGAACGGTCATGAGTGAACCTTCCCTCGTGGGTGGGCGCGGCGCGCGGACGCGCGCCGCGACGAAGGACGCCGTCGTCCTGGTCCCAACCTATCGTCCCGCGAGAGGGCTGCCCAACGCAGGGAGGCGGGCCGGCGCAGGTCCCGGGGGGTCGGTCAGTCGTCCAGCATGTCGGCGGTGAGGTTGGCCTCGGTGCCCTCGATGCCCAGCTCCTCGGCCTGCTTGTCGGCCATCGCCAGCAGTCGGCGGATCCGGCCGGCGACGGCATCCTTGGTCATCGGCGGGTCGGCCAGCTGGCCCAGCTCCTCGAGGCTGGCCTGCTTGTGCTGCAGCCGCAGCTCCCCGGCGACCCGCAGGTGCTCGGGGACCTGCTCACCCAGGATCTCCAGGGCGCGCTCCACGCGTGCCCCCGCGGCCACCGCCGCCCGCGCCGAGCGGCGCAGGTTGGCGTCGTCGAAGTTCGCCAGCCGGTTGGCGGTCGCCCGCACCTCCCGGCGCATGCGCCGTTCCTCCCAGGCCAGGACCGCGTCGTGGGCCCCCAGCCGGGTCAGCATCGCCCCGATGGCGTCGCCGTCGCGGATGACGACCCGGTCCACCCCCCGCACCTCCCGCGCTTGGCCTGGATGCCGAGCCGGCGCGCGGCGCCGACCAGCGCCAGGGCGGCCTCGGGGCCCGGGCAGGTCACCTCCAGGGCGGTGGACCGCCCCGGCTCGGTGATCGACCCGTGGGCCAGGAAGGCACCTCGCCAGGCCGCCTCCGCGTCGCACACCGAGGCCCCCACGACCCGGGGCGGCAGACCGCGCACGGGACGGCCCCGGTGGTCGATCAGCCCGGTCTGGCGGGCCAGCACCTCGCCCTCGGAGGTGGCGCGCACCACATACCGGGTGTGCTTGCGCAACCCGCCGGGGCTCATGACGACCAGCTCGCTGCTGCTGCCGTAGACCTCGGCCATGGACGCGCGCAGCCGACGGGCGCTCTGGGCGGTGTCGAGCTCGGCCTCGATGACGATCCGTCCCCCGACGATGTGCAGCCCCCCGGCGAACCGCAGCATCGTGGACACCTCCGCCTTGCGGCAGCACGTCCGGGTGACGGGCAGCCTGGCCAGCTCGTCCTTGACCTTGGCGGTCATCGCCACAGTCCTCATCCTCCTGGTAGGTCCTGGCACCGTGCGCGCAGGATCCCCACCTGCGTGCGGCAGGGTACCCCGTCGGCGGGGGTCATGGCAGGCTCGCCATCACGTCGCGGTACGCGGCGGCCAGCCGGAGGGTGTCGTGCACCCCGGGGGCGCGCATCTTGCCGACGGTGGTCACCACGAGGTGCGCCCCGAGCCGGGCCACCGCATCCTCCAGGGCCGCCCGCTCGGCGTCCGTGGACACGACCTGGGGGTCGGCGATGACGTGGTCGAAGGTGAGGCCGGGCGCGTGCTGGAGGATGGCCTCGACGTGGCCGGCCACGGTGTAGCCGGCGGCCTCGTCGTCGGTGAGGCTCACGTTGAGGGTCAGCACCCGCGTGGCCGGGGTGCTGTGCAGCGCCTGCAGCAGGTCGGGCACGAGCAGGTGCGGCATGACCGAGGTGAACCAGGAGCCCGGCCCCAGCACCACGACGTCGGCCAGCTTGATCGACTCCAGCGCCTCGGGGCAGGCCGCCGGCTCCTCCGGGACCAGCCGGATCGTGTCCACGCGCCCCGGGTGCTTGGCGATGCGCGACTGCCCGCGCACGGTGACGAGCACCTCCTGGCCGAGGTCGTCCGGCACCCCCATGGTCGCCTCGATGTCCAACGGCTGCAGGGACATGGGCAGCACCCGCCCGCGGGTGTTGAGCAGCCGTCCGACGAGGTCGAGGCCGCGGACCTCCTCCCCCGGCACCAGGTCCCACAGCGCGGTGATGAGCAGGTTGCCCAGGGGGTGGCCGGCCAGCTCGCCGTACCCGCCGAACCGGTGCTGCAGCACGGCCGACCACTGGTGCCCCCACTGGGTGTCCTCGCACAACGCCGCGAGCGCCATCCGCAGGTCGCCCGGGGGCAGGATGTCGAACTGCTGCCGCAGACGTCCGCTCGAGCCCCCGTCGTCGGCGACGGTGACCACGGCCGTGATGGCCTCGGTGGTGTGCCGCAGCGCCTGCAGCGAGGCGGACAGCCCGTGCCCGCCGCCGAGGGCCACGACCCGCGGACTCCTCACTCCCGCCCCAGGTCACGGTGGAAGGTGGTCAGCTGCACCCCGCGGTCCTCCAGGTCTCCCAGACGCAGGGCGAGGTCCTCGGAGACGGCCACCGACCGGTGCTTGCCGCCGGTGCAGCCCACCGCGACGGTGACGTAGCGCCGGCCCTCGGCCAGGTAGCCCTCGACGGAGGTGCGCAGCAGCTGCTCGGCGTGGTCCAGGTAGCGGCCGGCCAGCTCCTGGCCCAGGACGTAGGACCGCACGGGGGCGTCCTTGCCGGTGTAGGGCCGCAGCTGGGGGTCCCAGTAGGGGTTGGGCAGGAAGCGCAGGTCGAGGACGACGTCGGCGTCCAGGGGGATGCCGTACTTGAACCCGAAGGACATGACGGCCAGCCGCAGCCGCAGCTGCTGGTCGGCGTTGACGAGGGAGTCGATCTTGGCGGTGAGCTGGTGGACGTTGTAGCTGGTCGTGTCGACGACGACGTCGGCGTTGGAGCGCAGGTCCGCCAGCATGCGGCGCTCCCGCCGGATCCCGTCCAGCAGGAGGCCCTCGCCCTGCAGGGGGTGGGGGCGTCGGACGGCGTCGAAACGACGCACGAGGGCCTCGTCGGAGGCGTCGACGAAGACCACCCGGGGGCGCCAGCCGTCCTCGGCGAGCTCGCGCAGCGCCCGGGACAGCTCGGTGGTGAAGTCCCGGCTCCGGACGTCCACGACGGCGGCCACCTTCTGGCGTTGGGGGTCGTCGGCGGTCGTCCGCATGAGGTGCTGGATCATCGAGGGAGGCAGGTTGTCCACGACGTACCAGCCCCGGTCCTCCAGCACGTCGGCCGCCGTGGACCGGCCGGCACCCGACATGCCGGTGACGACGACCACGTCGTGCCGGTGCCCGGTGCGCCCGTCCGGGTCCGGCCCCGGACCGTCCCCGGGCGTCTCGCCCCCCGCCGGGGCCGCGGCGTCGGTGGCGGGGTCCGTGCCCGGGTCGGCCCCGGTGCGCTGGTCAGGATTCACTGCGCCCTCGTCCGTCGTGTCGTGTGCCTCCGGCAGGTCAGTCGAGCACCTCGCCTGTGCTCAGGTTAACCGCCAGGCCCGGCTCGCCGTCCCGCAGCCGTTCCAGCACCGCCCGGGCCACGGCCGGACCGATCCCGGGGACCTGGAGCAGGTCCTCCTCCTCGGCCCGCCGCAGGGCCTTGACCGAGCCGAACCGGGCCAGCAGCGCCTGCTGCCGCGCCTTGCCCAGGCCCGGGATCCCGTCCAGCTGGCTGCTCGTCATGCTCCGGGAGCGTCGCTGCCGGTGGAAGGTGTTGGCGAACCGGTGCGCCTCGTCGCGGACCCGCTGCAGCAGGTAGAGCCCCTCGCTGGTGCGGGGCAGGACCACGGGGTGGTCCTCGCCGGGGAGCCACACCTCCTCGAGCCGCTTGGCCAGGCCGATGACGGGCAGGTCGTCCACGCCGACGGCGGCCAGGGCCGCGCGGGCTGCCTCCACCTGCGGGCGGCCCCCGTCGACGACGACGAGGTTGGGCGGGTACCGGAAGCTCGAGCGGCTCCCCTCGTCGGCCGTCGGGTCCCCCTCGGCCGGGACGGCCGGTCCGGCCGCCAGGTGGCGGAACCGCCGGCCGAGCACCTCGTGCATGGCGGCCGTGTCGTCACCGGTGCCCCCCCGCACGACGAACCGGCGGTACTCGGACTTGCGGGCCAGCCCGTCCTCGAACACGACCATCGACCCCACCACGTCGCTGCCCTGGACGTGGCTGATGTCGAAGGACTCGATGCGCAGCGGCGCCTCGGGCAGCTCCAGGGCCTCCTGCAGCTCCTGCAGGGCCTGGGACCGCAGGGTCAGGTCGCCGGACCGGGCCACCTTGTGCCGGGCCAGGGCCTGGTCGGCGTTGCGGGCCACGGTCTGCATGAGGGTCCGCTTGTCGCCCCGTTGGGGCACCCGCACCCGGACCCGCGCACCCCGGCGGTCCGTGAGCCACGCCTCCATGTCCTCCGGATCGGTGGGCAGCACCGGCACGAGCACCTCGCGGGGCACGTCCTCGCCCTGCTCGGGTCCGTAGACCTGCTGGAGCAGGTGCTCGACGATCGAGCCCATGTCCTCGGCACCCTTCTCGCTCACCCATCCCCGCTGGCCCCGGATGCGGCCCCCGCGGACGTGGAAGACCTGCACGGCCACCTCGAGCTCGTCGTCGGCCAGCCCGAAGACGTCGGCGTCGGTGGCGTCGGGCAGGACCACGGCCGAACGCTCCAGCGCCCGCCGCAACGCCCCGACGTCGTCCCGGAGCCGGGCCGCCGTCTCGAAGTCGAGCTCCTGGGAGGCGGCGCGCATCCGGTCCTCGAGCCGACGCACGAACCGGGCGCTGTCACCGGCCATGAAGTCGCAGAAGTCCTCCGCGATCTGGCGGTGCTCCTCCGGGCTGACGCGCCCCACGCACGGGGCGGAGCACTTGTCGATGTAGCCGAGCAGGCAGGGCCGCCCGGACTGCTCCGCCCGCCGGAACACCCCGGCCGAGCAGGTGCGGACCGGGAAGACGCGCAGCAGGGTATCCAGCGTCTCCCGGATAGCCCACGCGTGGGTGTAGGGCCCGAAGTAGCGGGTCCCCCTGCGCTTGCGTCCGCGCATCACCTGGGCCCGGGGGAACTCCTCCCCCATGGTCACGGCCAGGTACGGGTAGGACTTGTCGTCGCGGTACTTGACGTTGAAGCGCGGGTCGTACTCCTTGATCCAGGAGTACTCGAGCTGGAGGGCCTCGACCTCGTTGCGGACGACGGTCCACTCCACGCTGGCGCCGGTGGTCACCATCTGCCGAGTCCGCGGGTGCAGGGCCCGCACGTCCTGGAAGTAGGAGGACAACCGGGAACGCAGGGAGCGGGCCTTGCCGACGTAGATCACCCGGCCGTGGGCGTCCCGGAAGCGGTAGACGCCGGGCTCGGTGGGGATCTCCCCCGGTCGCGGTCGGTAGGTCGCGGGGTCAGCCACGGACGAGCAGTTCCTCCCCGTCGACCTCGACGGTCAGCGTGCGCAGGCCGGTCGTCGCCGGACCGGACAGCACCGCCCCCGTGGCGGGGTCGAACCTGCTGTCGTGGCACGGGCAGACGAGCTGGTCGTCCCGCCGCTCCGAGGTCGCGCAGCCCTGGTGCGGGCAGACGGCGTCGAAGGCCACGTAGCCCCCCTCCGCCGTCCGGCTGACGATCACCTTCGGGTCGGGGTAGTAGGTCGAGCCGCCCACCGGGGTGTCGGCCGCCGGCACCCGCACGGTCCCGTCGGCCTCGGTGACCGCCGGGGAGGCCTCGTCCTCGCCCGAGCAGCCGGTGAGCAGCGGGGCGGCCCCGAGCAGCAGGGCGGAGGCTCCGCCGGCCCGCAGGACGGTCCGTCGGCCCGGTGCGGCGCAGGGCGGGCGGACGGCTCCGGACGAGCAGGTCATGGTGTTCTTCCTCCTCAGGCGGTGGACCGGCGGGCGGTCGTCAGCAGGTCGCGCAGGAACCGGCCGGTGTGGCTGCCGGGGTGGGCCGCGACCGTCTCGGGCGTGCCCTCCACCACGACGGTACCCCCGCCGTTGCCACCCTCCGGGCCCATGTCGACGATCCAGTCGGCGCTCTTGATCACGTCCAGGTTGTGCTCGATGACGAGCACCGTGTTGCCCTTGTCCACCAGGCCCTGCAGCACGCCCAGCAGCCGGCGGATGTCCTCGAAGTGCAGCCCGGTCGTCGGCTCGTCGAGCACGTAGATCGTCCGGCCGGTCGACCGCTTCTGCAGCTCGGCGGCCAGCTTGACCCGCTGGGCCTCGCCGCCCGAGAGCGTGGTGGCCGGCTGGCCGAGCCGGACGTAGCCCAGCCCGACCTGGGTCAGCGTGGTCAGGTGCCGGCTGATGGCCGGCACGGCGGCGAAGAACTCCGCCGCCTCCTCGATCGGCATCTCGAGCACGTCGGCGATGGTGCGGCCCTTGAAGTGCACCTCGAGGGTCTCGCGGTTGTAGCGGCGACCGTGGCAGACCTCGCACGGCACGTAGACGTCCGGCAGGAAGTTCATCTCGATCTTCAGGGTGCCGTCCCCGGAGCAGGCCTCGCACCGGCCACCCTTGACGTTGAACGAGAACCGGCCCGGCAGGTAGCCCCGCACCTTGGCCTCGGCGGTCTCGGCGAAGAGCCGCCGGACGTGGTCGAAGACGCCCGTGTAGGTGGCCGGGTTGGAGCGGGGGGTGCGTCCGATGGGGCCCTGGTCGACGTGGACGACCTTGTCGAGCTGGTCGAGGCCCTCGACGCGCCGGTGCCGCCCGGGCACGTGCCGCGCACCGTTGAGCTGGTTGGCCATGACGTGGTAGAGGATGTCGTTGACCAGGGTGGACTTGCCCGACCCGGACACCCCGGTGACGGCCACGAGGTTGCCCAGGGGGAAGCTCACGTCGACGTCGTGCAGGTTGTGCTCGCGCGCCCCGCGCACGGTCACCACGCGGCCGTCCTGGGGCCGCCGCTGGGTGGGGACGGGGATGGCGCGCCGGCCGGAGAGGTACTGCCCGGTGAGCGAGGTCGGATGGTCGCGCAGGGCGGCGACCGGGCCGCTGTGCACGACCTCGCCCCCGTGCTCCCCCGCGCCCGGACCGATGTCGACCACCCAGTCGGCGTGGGCGATCGTGTCCTCGTCGTGCTCCACGACGATGAGGGTGTTGCCCAGGTCGCGCAGCCGGGTGAGCGTCTCGATCAGCCGGTGGTTGTCGCGCTGGTGCAGGCCGATGCTGGGCTCGTCGAGGACGTAGAGCACCCCGACGAGGCCCGAGCCGATCTGGGTGGCCAGCCGGATCCGCTGGGCCTCGCCGCCGGACAGCGTGCCGGCCGGCCGGTCGAGCGAGAGGTAGTCCAGCCCGACGTCGAGCAGGAAGCCCAGGCGGGCGGAGATCTCGCGGTTGACCTGCGCGGCGATCGACTGCTCGCGCGGGGTGTACTCGACCTGGGCCAGGAAGTCGGCGCACTCCTCGATGGGCATCCGGGACACCTCCGCGATGCTCTTCCCGCCGACGAGGACGGCCAGGATCTCCGGCTTGAGCCGGGCCCCCTTGCAGGCGGGGCAGGGCACCTGGCGCATGTAGGCCTCGTAGCGCTCCCGGCTGCTGTCCGACTCGGTCTCGGCGTGCTTGCGCTTGACGTAGGGCACCACGCCCTCGAAACCCGTCGAGTAGCTGCGCTCCCGGCCGAACCGGTTGCGGTAGCGCACGTGCACCTTGTGCTTGTGCCCGTGCAGGATCGCGTCCCGGGCCCGTCCGGGGAGCTGGCGCCAGGGGACGTCCAGGCTGAACTTGAGGTCCTCGGCCAGGCCGCCGAGGACCCGGGCGTAGTAGTCGTTGAGCCCCGCGGTGGTGGACCAGGGGATGATCGCCCCGTCCGCGATCGAGGTCTCCTCCCCCCGGATCACCAGCTCGGGGTCCACCTCGAGCTCGGAGCCGATGCCGGTGCACTCGGCGCAGGCGCCGAAGGGGCTGTTGAAGCTGAAGCTGCGCGGCTCGAGCTCGTCGATGCTCAGCGGGTGGTCGTTGGGGCAGGCCATCCGCTCGGAGTAGCGGCGCTCCCGCGGCAGCGGCTGGCCCTGGGCGTCGACCGGTGCGGGACGGCCCGGCCGCGGCTCCTCCCCGGGGGCCGGCACGTCGACCATCTCGACGAGCACGATCCCGTCGGCCAGGCGCAGGGCCGTCTCGACGGAGTCGGTCAGCCGGCGGGCGAAGGAGGCGGTCGGCGCCCCGCCCTCCTCGTGCTTGGCCACGAGCCGGTCGACGACGACCTCGATGGTGTGCTTGCGCTGCTTCTCCAGGGCCGGCGGGTCGGTCAGCTGCACGACCTCCCCGTCGACGCGGGCGCGCGCGAAGCCGGTGCCCTGCAGCTCGGCGAACAGGTCGACGAACTCGCCCTTGCGGCCCCGGACGACTGGTGCGAGCAGCTGGAACCGGGTGCCGTCCGGCAGCTCGGCGAGCCGGTCGACGATCTGCTGGGTGGTCTGCTGCTCGACCGGCTCGCCGCACACGGGGCAGTGGGGCCGGCCGACGCGGGCGTAGAGGAGGCGCAGGTAGTCGTGCACCTCGGTGATCGTGCCGACCGTGGACCGTGGGTTGCGGTTGGTCGCCTTCTGGTCGATCGAGACCGCCGGTGAGAGACCCTCGATGAAGTCGACGTCGGGCTTGTCCATCTGCCCCAGGAACATCCGGGCGTAGGCGGACAGCGACTCGACGTAGCGCCGCTGGCCCTCCGCGAAGATCGTGTCGAAGGCCAGGCTCGACTTCCCGGATCCGGACAGGCCGGTGAACACCACGAGGGCGTCGCGCGGGATCTCCAGGGAGACGTCCTTGAGGTTGTGCTCACGCGCCCCCTGCACCTGGATGCGGTCGTGCCGCGCACGGGTGAACGGCGCGGCGGGCGCTCCGGGTGGCCCGTCGGACGGGGCGGTGCTGGACGGGGCGGGCGGGGATGGTACGGAGGACGGCACCCCACTACTGTAGGTCTCCGCACCGACACACCCGAGCCCGAAGGGTAGTGATGCACCCCACTGCATAGGTATGCTTCCCCCACTCCTCGCGCGGGCCGGTGTCGCCCCGGGCGTTCCACCCCGCGCCGCCCGGCGCCCGACGAGAGGGCCGACCCATGACCGTCCCCGTGCCCGTCCCGCGTCCCTACCAGGGGCCCCCCGCGCAGGGGCTGTACGACCCCGCCTTCGAGCACGACGCCTGCGGCGTGGCCTTCGTCGCCGCCCTCGACGACGAACCCCGGCACGACGTGGTGGCGCACGGGCTGACGGCACTGCACAACCTGGACCACCGCGGGGCCGTGGGCGCCGAGCCGGACACCGGCGACGGTGCGGGCATCCTCGTCCAGGTGCCCGACGCCTTCCTCCGGGCGGTCCTGGACGTCGAGCTCCCGTCCCGGGGGGAGTATGCCGCCGGCATCCTCTTCCTGCCCGCGGACGGCAGCGACGGGCAGGTCCAGGAGCAGGTGGAGCGCCTCGTGGAGGACGCCGGCCTGGAGGTGCTGGCCTGGCGGGACGTCCCGGTCGTGCCCGAGATCGTCGGGCCGACGGCCCGGGCGGTCATGCCGGTGATGCGTCAGCTCGTCGTCGCCGCACCGCCCGACGCGGCGGGCGTCCGGGAGTCGGGGCTCCCCCTGGAACGCCGGGCCTGGCTGCTGCGCAAGCGCATCGAGCGGACCACCACCGCCTACCCGGTGTCGCTGTCCTCCCGGACGATGACCTACAAGGGGATGCTGACCACCGACCAGCTCCCGCGCTACTTCCCCGACCTGACCGACGACCGGTTCGCCAGCGCGCTCGCGGTGGTCCACTCCCGCTTCTCCACCAACACCTTCCCCTCGTGGCCGCTGGCGCACCCCTACCGGGTCGTCGCGCACAACGGGGAGATCAACACCGTCAAGGGCAACCGCAACTGGATGAACGCACGCCAGTCCGCCCTGGCCAGCGACCTGTTCCCCGGCGACCTGTCGCAGGCGATGCCCGTGTGCACGCCCGGCGCCAGCGACTCGGCGACCTTCGACGAGGTGCTCGAGCTGCTGCACCTGGGCGGGCGGTCGTTGCCGCACGCGGTCCTCATGATGGTCCCCGAGGCGTGGGAGAACGACGCCACGATGGACCCGGACGTGCGCGCGTTCTACGAGTACCACTCCATGCTCATGGAGCCCTGGGACGGCCCGGCCAACCTCGTCTTCACCGACGGGACGCTCGTGGGTGCCGTCCTCGACCGCAACGGCCTACGACCCTCACGCTGGTGGGTCACCGACGACGGGCTGGTCGTGCTCGGCTCGGAGACCGGCCTGCTGCCCGTCCCCCCGGAGCGGGTCGTGGCCCGGGGCCGGGTCGCGCCGGGCCGGATGTTCCTCGTCGACCTGGCCCAGGGCCGGGTCCTGGACGACCGCGAGGTGAAGAGGGAGCTCGCGGCGCGGCAGCCCTACGGACGCTGGCTGGAGGAGAACCTCGTCCGGCTCGACGAGCTGCCCGAGCAGGTGCACGTGCGGCACACGGGCGCCTCGGTGACGCGCCGTCAGCAGATCTTCGGCTACACCGAGGAGGAGCTGCGGGTCATCCTGGCGCCGATGGCCCAATCGGGAGGTGAGCCGCTGGGTGCGATGGGCACCGACACCCCGGTCGCCGTCCTGTCCGACCGGCCACGCCTGCTCTTCGACTACTTCGTCGAGGCGTTCGCCCAGGTCACCAACCCGCCGCTGGACGCCATCCGGGAGGAGATCGTCACCTCGCTGGCCAGCTCCACCGGGCCGGAGCCGAACCTCCTCGACGAGACCCCCGAGCACGCCCGCCAGGTGGTCCTCGACTTCCCGGTCATCGACAACGACCAGCTGGCCAAGCTGCGACGCATCGACCTCGAGGACCATCCCGAGCTGGGCGCGGTCGTCGTCCGCGGGCTCTACCGCGTCGACGACGGCGCCGCGGCCCTGGAGCAGCGCCTGGAGGAGATCTGCCGCGAGGTCGACGAGGCGGTCGCGGGAGGCGCCTTCTTCGTGGTCCTCTCGGACCGGCACAGCGACCGCGAGCACGCCCCCATCCCCTCCCTGCTGCTCACCAGCGCCGTGCACCACCACCTCGTCCGGCAGAACACCCGGACCCGGGTCGGGCTGGTGGTCGAGGCGGGCGACGTCCGCGAGGTGCACCACGTGGCGCTGCTCGTCGCCTACGGCGCCGCGGCCGTCAACCCCTACCTGGCGATGGAGTCGGTGGAACAGCTGTGCGCCGCCGGCGAGCAGCTGGACGGGCTCGACCCCGAGGTGGCCATCCGCCACCTCATCAAGGCCCTCGGCAAGGGCGTGCTGAAGGTGATGTCCAAGATGGGCATCTCGACGATCGCCTCCTACCGCGGTGCCCAGACCTTCGAGGCGGTGGGCCTCTCCCGCGCGCTCGTCGGCCGCTGGTTCACCGGCACCACCAGCCAGATCGACGGCGTCGGGCTCGACGTGATCGCCGAGGAGGTGCAGCGCCGGCACGCGACGGCATACCCCCTCTCCGGCATCAGCCCGCACCGGGCGCTGGAGGTGGGCGGTGAGTACCAGTGGCGGCGGGAGGGCCCGCCGCACCTGTTCAACCCCGAGTCGGTCTTCCGGCTGCAGCACGCCACCCGGGAGGGGCGCTACGACGTCTTCCGCCGCTACTCCGACCTCGTCGACGACCAGTCCGAGCACCTCATGACGCTGCGCGGCCTGTTCCGGCTCGTCCCCGACCGCGAACCGGTGCCGCTGGAGGAGGTCGAGCCGGTCGGCTCGATCGTGCGGCGGTTCGCGACCGGGGCGATGAGCTACGGGTCGATCTCCCAGGAGGCGCACGAGACCCTCGCGGTCGCGATGAACCGGCTGGGCGGGAAGTCCAACACCGGCGAGGGCGGGGAGGACGTGGACCGCCTGCTCGACCCGGAACGCCGCTCGGCCGTGAAGCAGGTCGCCTCGGGACGCTTCGGCGTCACGTCCGCCTATCTCGTCCACGCCGACGACATCCAGATCAAGATGGCGCAGGGCGCCAAGCCGGGCGAGGGCGGCCAGCTGCCCCCGGGCAAGGTCTACCCCTGGGTGGCGCGCACCCGGCACTCCACCCCCGGGGTCGGCCTGATCTCCCCGCCGCCGCACCACGACATCTACTCCATCGAGGACCTCAAGCAGCTGATCCACGACCTCAAGAACGCCAACCCGCAGGCGCGGATCCACGTCAAGCTGGTCAGCCAGGTGGGGGTCGGGACGGTCGCCGCCGGGGTGGCCAAGGCCAAGGCCGACGTGGTGCTGGTCTCCGGTCACGACGGCGGCACCGGCGCCAGCCCGCTCACCTCGCTCAAGCACGCGGGGACCCCGTGGGAGCTGGGCCTGGCCGAGACCCAGCAGACCCTGCTGCTCAACGGCCTGCGCGACCGCATCGTCGTGCAGTGCGACGGGCAGCTCAAGACCGGTCGCGACGTGCTCGTGGCGGCGCTGCTCGGCGCCGAGGAGTTCGGCTTCGCCACGGCTCCGCTCGTGGTCTCCGGCTGCGTCATGATGCGGGTCTGCCACCTGGACACCTGCCCGGTCGGCATCGCGACGCAGAACCCCGAGCTGCGGGCCCGCTACACCGGCCGGGCCGAGCACGTCATCACCTTCTTCGAGTTCGTCGCCGAGCAGGTGCGCGAGCTGCTCGCCTCCCTGGGCTACCGCAGCCTGGACGAGGTGGTCGGACGCAGCGACCTGCTCGACACGTCCGCCGCGGTCGACCACTGGAAGGCGTCCGGGCTGGACCTCGGACCGGTCCTGCACGGCGTCGAGCTCCCGGAGGGTGCCGCCCGCCGGTGCACGACCACCCAGGACCACGGGCTGGACGCCGCGCTGGACAACCGCTTCGTCGAGGCCGCGGCTCCGGCCCTCGCGGACGGCACCCCGGTGCGGGCCTCCTTCCCGGTGACCAACGTCAACCGGACGGTCGGCACCCTCCTGGGCCACCACGTCACCAGGACCGCCGGCCCCGACGGGCTGCCGGACGGCACCGTGGAGCTGACCCTGACCGGTTCCGCCGGCCAGTCCCTCGGGGCCTTCCTCCCGCGTGGGATCACCCTGCGGCTGGAGGGAGACACCAACGACTTCGTCGGCAAGGGGCTCTCCGGCGGGCGGATCGTGGTCCGCCCGCACGAGGGGGCACCACCTCCGGCCGACGTGGTCCCCGGCACCACCGGGCAGGTCGTGGCCGGCAACGTGCTCTGCTACGGGGCCACGTCCGGGCAGGTCAACGTCCGCGGTGTCGTGGGCGAACGCTTCTGCGTGCGCAACTCCGGCGCGACGGCGGTCGTGGAGGGCGTGGGCGACCACGCCCTGGAGTACATGACCGGCGGCCGTGCCCTCGTCCTGGGCCCCACCGGCCGGAACGTGGGTGCGGGCATGTCCGGCGGCACGGCATACGTGCTGGACCTGGACCCGGCGCGGATGAACCCGCTGGCGATGGCGCAGGGCGACCTGCACCTGACCCCGTTGCCGGACACGGACCACCTCGCCGAGGTGCGCGCCCTCGTCGAGGAGCACCTCGACCTCACCGGCAGCCCCGTCGCCGCGGCGCTGCTCGCCGACGACGGCTGGGCCTCGCGGATCACCGTCGTCACCCCCCGTCAGTACGCCAGCGTGCTCAACATCCGCCGCGAGGTCGAGGCCCGCGGCGACGACCCCGACGGCCCCCACGCCTGGCAGCTCATCCTGGAGGACTCGCATGGCTGACCCGCACGGCTTCCTGACCCACCGCGAGCGGGAGAACCGGCCCAGCCGTCCCGTCCCGGTCCGCATCCAGGACTGGAAGGAGGTCCACGGCCAGCAGGAGACCGGGGTGCTGCAGCGGCAGGCGTCCCGGTGCATGGACTGCGGCATCCCGTTCTGCCACGCCGGCTGCCCGCTGGGCAACCTCATCCCGGAGTGGAACGACCACACCCGGCGCGGGAACTTCGCCGACGCGATCGAGCGTCTGCACGCGACGAACAACTTCCCGGAGTTCACCGGGCGCCTCTGCCCGGCGCCCTGCGAGACGGCCTGCGTGCTGGGGATCAACCAGCCACCGGTGACGATCAAGCAGATCGAGGTCTCGATCATCGACCGGGCCTTCTCCAACGGGCGGGTCCGACCCCAGGAGCCCGAGTGGCTCAGCGGCCGCACGGTGGCCGTCGTCGGGTCCGGGCCGGCCGGCCTCGCCGCGGCCCAGCAGCTGGGGCGGGCCGGGCACACCGTGGTGGTCTACGAGCGGTCCGACGCCGTCGGGGGGCTGCTGCGCTACGGCATCCCGGAGTTCAAGATGGAGAAGTCGGTCCTGGACCGGCGGTTGGTGCAGCTGCGCGGCGAGGGCGTGCGCTTCGTCACCGGGGTCACCGTCGGCGGCGACGGGCCCGACGACGTGAGCCTGGACGAGCTGCGCGAGCGGTTCGACGCGGTGGTCCTGGCCACCGGGTCGACGGTGCCCCGCCGGCTCGAGGTGCCGGGCGCGGACCTCGACGGGGTCCACGTGGCCATGGAGTACCTCGTGCCGGCCAACAGGGAGGCCCTCGGCGCGGACCGGGGCATCGACGCCGCCGGCAAGGACGTGGTCATCATCGGCGGCGGCGACACCGGGGCCGACTGCCTCGGCACGGCCCACCGGCACGGGGCCCGGTCGGTGACCCAGCTGGAGATCATGCCCACCCCGCCGCAGGAGCGACCCGCGCACCAGCCGTGGCCGACCTACCCCATGCTGTTCAAGGTCAGCGAGGCCCACGAGGAGGGTGGGGACCGGGCCTTCGGGGTCTCGACCCTCGAGGTGCTCGGCGACGAGGACGGCCGGGTGCGCGGCCTGCGGCTGGTCGACGTCGAGATGGCCGAGGGGCGGCCGCGTCCCGTGGCGGGCACCGAGCGCGACCTGCCGGCCCAGCTCGTCCTCCTGGCCATGGGCTTCGTGGGTCCGGACGAGACGGCCGCCCCGGCGGAGGTCCTCCCCCGGACCCCGCAGAACACCTACGCCCGGGACGAGCGGTTCGAGACGGGGCTGGCCGGCGTCTTCGCCGCCGGCGACTGCGGCCGGGGACAGTCCCTCATCGTATGGGCGATCGCCGAGGGTCGAGCTGCCGCGGCGGCCGTGGACCGACACCTCACCGGCAGCACCGGGCTGCCGGCGCCCATCCGCCCCACCGACCGGCCGCTCGTCGTCTGAGCGCACCTGGCGACCCGGGGTCGGCGGACCGTAGACTCCGGCCCGGGTCGCCGAGGCCTGCCGAGCCGCGCCGACGAGGAGGAGCAGATGAGCACGTCCACCGAGGCCCGCGGGCACGTGGAGCCCGGAGGACCCAGCTGGGTCCTCGACCTGGGGCCCGCGACGGTCCGCAAGTGCAGCGTGTCCGAGATGGACAACGACGTGTACCTGCTGACCTGCACGGCCACCGGGGACCGGCTGCTGGTCGACGCCGCCGACGACGTCGAGCGCATCTGGGCCCTGCTCGCCGAGGACGTCGAATCCCCAGGCCGCGACCGACTGGGTCAGGTGCTCACGACGCACCGCCACTGGGACCACCACCGGGCCCTGGCCGACGTGGTCCGCCGGACGGGCGCCACCACGCTGGCCGGGCACGACGACGCCGACGAGCTCCCCGTCCCCGTGGACGTCCGGCTGGGGCACGGGGACACGGTGCAGGTGGGCCGGCTCGTGCTGCGCGTCGTCGGGCTGCGGGGGCACACGCCCGGGTCGGTGGCCCTGGAGCTGTCCGTGCCGGGCCGGCCCGTGGTGCTGCTCACCGGTGACAGCCTGTTCCCCGGCGGTCCGGGGAAGACCTGGTCGCCGGAGGACTTCGCCCTGCTGATCGACGACCTCCAAACCCGGGTGTTCGACGTCTACGACGACGACACCCTGGTCCTGCCCGGCCACGGCGACAACACGGTCCTGGGGGTGGAACGGCCGCACCTGTCGGAGTGGCGGGACCGCGGGTGGTGACCACGCCCGGGTCGGCCCCCCGCAGAGGCATCCCCCCGGTGGGCCTCGTCCTGCTGGCCGTGGTGTCGGTCCAGTTCGGCGGGGCCCTCGCGGCGACCCTCCTGCCCCTCGTGGGGGTGCTGGGCTCGGTGGCCCTGCGACTGGTGCTGGCCGCCCTCATCCTGCTCGCCGTCGTCCGACCACGGGTGAGGGGCCGCACCCGCGCGGACTGGGCCGTGGTCGGTGCGTTCGCGCTCGCCCTGACCGCGATGAACCTGGCCTTCTACGGGTCGCTGGCGCGCCTGCCGATCGGGGTCGCGGTGACGATCGAGTTCCTCGGGCCGCTGACCCTGGCGGCCGTGCTGTCCCGCCGGCCCCGTGACCTGGCCGCGGTCGCCGCCGCCCTGGCCGGGGTGGTCCTCATCTCCGAGGCCGTGACCACGCCGTGGGCCCAGCTGGACCTGGTCGGGATCGCGCTCGCCGCGACCGCCGGGGTCTGCTGGGCCGCCTACATCGTGCTGAGCCGGCGCACCGGCGCACGGTTCGCCGGCCTGGACGGGATCGCGCTGGCCATGGCGATCGGCGCGGTCCTGACCCTCCCCCTGGGGCTGGCGACCGCCGGTGCCGACCTGTGGTCAGGCGAGGCGCTCCTGCGTGGTCTGGGCATCGCCCTGCTGTCCTCGGCGATCCCCTACAGCCTGGAGCTCATGGCGCTGCGGCACCTGCGCTCGGGGACCTTCGGGGTCCTGCTCAGCCTCGAGCCCGCCGCCGCCGCGCTGGCCGGGCTGCTCGTGCTGGGTCAGGTCCTCTCCGCCACGCAGCTGGTCGGGATGACGCTGGTGGTGCTGGCGAGCATCCTCGTGCTCGGCCGTGGCGGAGGCGGCGGGGTGCCGCGCCGCGACCCGGCCGCAGCCAGCGGCGCGTGAGGGCCGGGGAAGGCTTGGTCAGTCCTCCCCGTCCCGCCGGTCCGCCGGACCCGGCAGGTCGGGGGTGTCGGAGCGCGGCTGCTCGTGCGGCTCGCCGAAGAGCGAGACCTCCTCGAGGTCGAGCTCGTCGTCACCCTCGGTGTCCCGACCGTCGCGGCGGTCCTTGCGCGTCTTGAGCAGGGACGCCACCGCGGTCACACCCAGGATGCCCACGATCATCGTCAGGGACAGCCAGATCGGGATCTCCGGGACGCCGTGGATCGGTTCGCCGTCGTTGACGAAGAACAGCGAGTTCTCGTGCAGGGCGTGCAGGACGAGCTTGACGCCGATGAAGGCCAGCAGCACGGCCAGGCCCAGGCCCAGGTAGACCAGCCGCTTGAGCAGGTCGCCCAGCAGGAAGTAGAGCTGGCGCAGGCCCATGAGGGCGAAGACGTTGGCCATGAGGACCAGGTAGGGCTCCTGCGTGAGCCCGAAGATCGCCGGGATCGAGTCGAGGGCGAAGAGCAGGTCGGTGGTGCCCAGCGCGATGATGACGATCGCCATCGGGGTCAGCACCCGCTTGCCGCTCTCCATGACGCGCAGCTTGGTGCCGCCGTCCCAGGACTTGGTGACCGGGAAGCGCCGTTCGATCGCCTTCAGCAGGGCGTTCTCCTCGTACTCCTCCTCGCCGTGGCCCTGGTGGCCGAGGTTCTCCCGGGCCAGCTTGACGGCGGTGTAGATGAGGAAGGCCCCGAAGATGTAGAAGACCCACGACCACCGCTCGATCGCGGCGGCGCCCACGAGGATGAAGATGGCCCGCATCACCAGGGCCATGACGATCCCGACCATGAGGGCGTACTGCTGGTACTTCCGCGGCACCCCGAACTTGGCCATGATGATGAGGAAGATGAACAGGTTGTCGATCGACAGGGAGTACTCGGTGAGCCAGCCGGCGAAGAACTCCCCCGCCAACTGACCGCCCTCGAGGAGCAGCACGCCGAGGCCGAACAGCACGGCCAGGCTCACGTAGATCGTCAGCGCGACCGAGACCTCCCGCCGCGAGGGCTCGTGCGGGCGCCGGCCCAGGACCAGCAGGTCGAAGGCGAAGATGACGGCGATGATGACGAGGGTGACGATCCACACCCACGTGGGGACGGTCATGCAGCTACCTTCCGGTCAGGCCGGGGGCACCGTCCGGACGAGGACGTCGCCGGGATGCGCACCTCCGATGGGCGCGGACATTCTGTCACAGGCGTCACTGGGCGTCGCGCATCTGCCGGAGCTCCTTCTTGAGGTCTCCGATCTCGTCGCGCAGCCGGGCAGCCAGCTCGAAGTGCAGATCGGTGGCCGCCTGGTGCATCTGCTCGCTGAGCTCGTGGATGAGCTGGGCCAGCTCCACCGCCGGCAACGACTCGGTGGAGCGTCGTTCGATGACCGAGCTGCCGACCGCGGCCGCGGCGCCGCGCCCACGACCGGTCCCCCGGGACTGCCGGCGTCCGCTGCCCATCAGGGTCTCGGTGTCGGCGTCCTCGCGCTCGAGCATGTCGGTGATGTCGGCGATCCGCTTGCGCAGCGGCTGGGGGTCGACGCCGTGGGCGGCGTTGTAGGCCAGCTGCTTGTCCCGGCGACGGTTGGTCTCCTCGATGGCCTCGGCCATCGAGGGGGTGATGCTGTCGGCATACATGTGCACCTCGCCCGAGACGTTGCGCGCCGCCCGCCCGATGGTCTGGATCAGTGACCGCGCCGACCGGAGGAACCCCTCCTTGTCCGCGTCGAGGATGCTGACGAGGGAGACCTCGGGCAGGTCGAGTCCCTCCCGCAGCAGGTTGATGCCCACGAGCACGTCGTACTCCCCCAGCCGCAGCTCGCGGAGCAGCTCGACCCGTCGCAGGGTGTCGACCTCCGAGTGCAGGTAGCGCACCCGGATGCCCTTGTCGAGCAGGTAGTCGGTGAGGTCCTCCGCCATCTTCTTGGTGAGGGTGGTGACCAGGACCCGTTCGTTGCGCGCCGTGCGCTCGCCGACCTCGTGGAGGAGGTCGTCGATCTGCCCCTTGGTCGGCTTGAGGACGACCTGCGGGTCGACGAGGCCGGTGGGGCGGATGATCTGCTCGACGACACCATCTGCCTTGGCCATCTCGTAGTCGCCGGGCGTGGCCGACAGGTAGACGGTCTGGCCGATGCGCTCGAGGAACTCCTCCCACTTCAACGGACGGTTGTCCATCGCGCTCGGCAACCGGAAGCCATGGTCCACGAGGGTGCGCTTGCGGGACATGTCCCCCTCGTACATCGCACCGATCTGCGGCACGGTCACGTGCGACTCGTCGATGACGAGGAGGAAGTCCTCGGGGAAGTAGTCCAGGAGGCAGTTGGGCGCCGAGCCCGGGCCCCGCCCGTCGATGTGCCGGGAGTAGTTCTCGATGCCCGAGCAGCTGCCGACCTGGCGCATCATCTCGATGTCGTAGGTGGTGCGCATCCGCAGCCGCTGGGCCTCCAGCAGCTTGCCCTCCCGCTCGAACCGGGCCAGCTGGTCGGCCAGCTCGGCCTCGATGGAGGAGATGGCCCGCTCCATCCGCTCCGGGCCGCGACGTAGTGGGAGGCCGGGAAGACGTACATCTCCTCCTCCTCGCGCACGACCTCGCCGGTGAGCGGATGGAGGGTGTAGAGCCGGTCGATCTCGTCGCCGAAGAACTCGATCCGCACGGCGAGCTCCTCGTACTGGGGGATGATCTCCACGGTGTCCCCGCGCACCCGGAAGGTCCCGCGGGTGAAGGCCGTGTCGTTGCGGGTGTACTGCATGGTGACGAACCGCCGCAGCAGGTCGTCGCGGTCGACGGTGTCCCCGACCCGGAGGCGCTCCATCCGGTCGACGTACTCCTGGGGGGTGCCCAGGCCGTAGATGCAGGACACCGAGGCCACCACGACGACGTCGCGGCGGGTCAGCAGCGAGTTGGTCGCCGAGTGCCGCAGGCGCTCGACCTCGTCGTTGATCGAGGAGTCCTTCTCGATGTAGGTGTCCGTCTGCGGGACGTAGGCCTCGGGCTGGTAGTAGTCGTAGTAGGAGACGAAGTACTCGACCGCGTTGTGCGGGAGCAGCTCGCGGAATTCGTTGGCCAGCTGGGCGGCGAGCGTCTTGTTGGGCGCCATCACCAGGGTCGGCCGCTGCACCTGCTCGATGAGCCAGGCGGTGGTGGCCGACTTGCCGGTGCCGGTGGCCCCCAGCAGCACGAGGTCCTGCTCATCGGCCCCGATCCGGCTGGACAGCTCGGCGATGGCGGCAGGCTGGTCCCCGGCGGGGCTGAACTCGGACTCGACCCGGAACGGGGCGACCGTGCGCTGCAGGTCGGTGGTGGGGCGCATATCACCGAGGCTAACGTCCGGGTCCGACGGTCCTGTTCCCGTCGGACCCGGACGAGGGGGGGTCGCCTCAGGCCCGTCCGCCCTCGAGCCCGGGCTGCGGGTCGTCCTGCAGCTCCTGCGCCTCCAGCGCGAGCTCCCGCGTCAGGATGCGCCGCTCGACCTGGTCGCGCCACTTCTCCTCGGCGATGAACGCCTTCACGAGCGAGATCATGATGCCGATCATCACGAGGGTGAACGGTGCTGCCGTGATGATCGCCATCGTCTGGAGGGACTGCAGGCCTCCGCCCTCGACGCCCGCGGCCGCCCCGGCCACGATGAGGACGGCTGCGATCGCCCCTTCGAGCACGGCCCACATGACGCGGCTCCAGACCGGCGGGTCCGGGTTGCCGCCGTTGGCGATCATGTCGACCACGTAGGAGCCCGAGTCGGAGCTGGTGACGAAGAAGATGACGATCATGATGATCGCCAGGCCGGACAGGAAGGGTCCGCCCGGCAGTGCGTCCAGCATCTGGAACAGGGCCTCGTTGGTCGCGACCGACCCGTCCTCGCCCACCAGACCGCCGTCGCCGAAGATCTCCCGGTGCAGGGCGGTGCCGCCCATCACGGTGAACCAGCCCATGGTGAGCAGGGTCGGCACGAGGAGCACCCCGGTGATGAACTCCCGGACCGAGCGGCCCTTGGAGATGCGGGCGATGAAGATCCCCACGAAGGGCGACCAGCTGATCCACCAGCCCCAGTAGTAGGTCGTCCAGCCGCCGAGCCAGGCCGGGCCCTCCTCCTGGTAGGGCAGCGTGGAGAAGCTCATCGAGAAGAAGTTCTGCAGGTAGAAGCCGACGGCCTGCACCATGTCCCGGAGCAGGAAGAGGGTCGGTCCGGCCACGAGCACGAAGAGCAGCAGCAGCCCGGCGAACGCCAGGTTGATGTTGCTCAGCCACTTGATGCCCTTGCCGATGCCCGTCATCACCGACCCGGTCGCGATGAGGGTGATGACCGCGATGAGAGCGACCTGGCCCCAGGCGCCCACGCCGTCGGTCAGCCCGACGAAGTCGAGGCCCGCGGCCACCTGGCTCACGCCGAACCCGAGGGACGTCGCGACCCCGAACAGGGTGCCGACGACGGCGACGACGTCGATGACGTCACCTAGCCAGCCCTCCACCCGGCGCCCCAGGAGCGGCCGCAGGGCCCAGCGGATGGAGACCGGGAGCTTCTTGCGGTGGACGGCGTAGGCGACGCCGAGGCCCACGATGATGTAGATCGCCCAGGCGTGCAGCCCCCAGTGCAGGAAGGTCCGGCCCATCGCGGCGTTCGCCAGGCCGGCGGGCGTGTCCGCGGCGACGCCGGGCGGCGGCCCGGCGAAGTGGAACAGCGGCTCGGCCACGCCCCAGAACATGAGCCCGATCCCCATCCCCGCGCTGAACAGCATCGCGAACCAGGAGACGTAGCTGAACTCCGGCTCCTCGTCGTCCTGGCCGAGCCGGATCTCGCCGTAGCGGCTGATGGCCAGCCAGATCGTGAAGACGACGAACACGAACGTCAGCAGCACGTAGTACCAGCCGATCGTGTTGACCACGACCTCGTTGGCCTTCTCCAGCCCCCGGTTCATGGGCGCGGGGAAGATGGCGGCGGCCAGGACGAAGGTGGTGATCAGGACGGCGGCCGGCCAGAAGACGCGGGGGGCC
This sequence comes from Ornithinimicrobium sp. CNJ-824, assembly GCF_001942405.1. Lineage (GTDB taxonomy): Bacteria > Actinomycetota > Actinomycetes > Actinomycetales > Dermatophilaceae > Ornithinicoccus > Ornithinicoccus kibberensis. Next base: position 89,403 of record NZ_MKKA01000060.1, on the reverse strand, counting down.
AGCCCCGGGGTGACCGTCGGTGGCGGCGGCCCAGCCGGCCCGTCGGGCCTGGTGGTGTTGGTGCTCATCTGCTCTCCTCGGATGGTGTCGGGGGGCTGACGCAGGAGGAGCCCGACCCTGTCCGGATCGGGCTCCCCCAGGACCGGGGACGGCCGTGGCCGCCCCGGTCTGCTGCTCTCAGTTGCCGGTGAGCTTCTCGCGGAGGGCGGCCAGGGCCTCGTCGGAGGCGAGGGTGCCCGTCGCCTCCTCGGCGGCGGTCGGCGTGGAGGAGTAGGACGAGCTGCTGCTCGCCGGGGCCGCCTCCACCCCGTCGTCGGAGTCGGCAGCCTCGGCGGCCGCCTCGACCTGCGCCTTGTGTGCCTCCCAGCGGCGTGGGCGTCGGCGTACTCCTTCTCCCACTTCTCGCGCTGGGTCTCGAAGCCCTCGAGCCACTCGTTGGTCTCGGGGTCGAAGCCCTCGGGGTACTTGTAGTTGCCCTGCTCGTCGTACTCGGCGGCCATGCCGTAGAGGGTCGGGTCGAACTCGGCCGTCAGCGCGTCGTTGGCCTGCTTCAGCGACAGCGAGATGCGACGACGCTCCAGGTCGATGTCGATGACCTTGACGAAGACCTCGGCACCGACGCTGACGATCTGCTCCGGCAGCTCCACGTGGCGCTCGGCCAGCTCGGAGATGTGCACGAGGCCCTCGATGCCATCCTCGACCCGCACGAACGCGCCGAAGGGGACGAGCTTGGTGACCTTGCCGGGCACGACCTGGCCGATGGCGTGGGTGCGGGCGAAGGTCTGCCACGGGTCCTCGAGGGTCGCCTTGAGCGACAGCGAGACGCGCTCGCGGTCCATGTCGACGTCCAGGACCTCGACAGTGACCTCGTCACCCACCTCGACGACCTCGCCCGGGTGGTCGATGTGCTTCCAGGACAGCTCGGAGACGTGGACGAGCCCGTCCACACCGCCGCCGAGGTCCACGAAGGCACCGAAGTTGACGATGCTGCTGACGACGCCGGAGCGGACCTGGCCCTTCTGCAGCTCCTTGAGGAAGGTGGTGCGCACCTCCGACTGCGTCTGCTCCAGCCACGCCCGGCGGGACAGCACCACGTTGTTGCGGTTCTTGTCCAGCTCGATGATCTTGGCTTCGATCTGCTTGCCGACGTAGGGCTGCAGGTCCCGGACGCGACGCATCTCGACGAGGGAGGCGGGCAGGAAGCCGCGCAGGCCGATGTCGAGGATGAGGCCGCCCTTGACGACCTCGATGACGGTGCCGGTGACGACCCCGTCCTCCTCCTTGACCTTCTCGATCGAGCCCCAGGCGCGCTCGTACTGGGCCCGCTTCTTGGACAGGATCAGGCGGCCCTCCTTGTCCTCCTTCTGGAGGACCAGGGCCTCGACCTCGTCGCCGACCGAGACGACCTCGGAGGGGTCGACGTCGTGCTTGATGGCGAGCTCGCGCGAGGGGATGACACCCTCGGTCTTGTAGCCGATGTCGAGCAGGACCTCGTCGCGGTCGACCTTGACGATGACACCTTCGACGATGTCGCCGTCGTTGAAGTTCTTGATCGTCGCGTCGATCGCTGCGAGCAGCTCCTCCTCAGACCCGATGTCGTTGACAGCGATCTGGGAGATGGCCTTCTCGGCCGTGGTTGCAGTCATGTAGTAGGGGCTCCGATTGTGGACAGGAATTCAGATGGACGGTGGGTGTTCGCGCCGGCCGCCGCCGAGCATGCACGAGCGCACGCGACGCGCCGGTCAAGCCTATCCGCGGCACGCACGCAGGTCAAAGCGGCCGCGGCGGCGCGGCCGCTGGCACACTGGGACGGTGGACACCGAGCCTACGCCCGACCGGGTGGTGCGTCGCCCGATGGGCCACGACGAGGCGGTCCGTGCTGGGCGCGGCTGGTGGGACGCCGAGGCCGAGGCCTACCACGCCGAGCACGGCGGCTTCCTGGGGGACGACGAGCTGACGTGGGGCCCGGAGGCTGGACGGAGACGGACCTGGGCCTGCTGGGCGAGCTGGCCGGCGCCCAGGTGCTCGAGGTGGGGGCGGGCGCGGGCAGGGGGCCCGGTGGTGCGCCGGACGGGGCGCCCTTGCCGTGGCCTCGGACCTCTCCGGGGCGATGCTCGCCGTGGGGGCCCGGCTGCAGGACGGGGCGCCCACGGCCCGCCGGCCGGCCCTCGTGCAGGCCGACGGCGCGCGGCTGCCCTTCGCCGACGCGTCCTTCGACGTGGTGTTCACGGCCCACGGCGTGCTGGCCTTCGTGCCGGACGCGGGAGCCGCCCTCCGCGAGTGGGCCAGGGTGCTGCGGCCGGGCGGGCGGTGCGTCTTCTCCCTGCCCCACCCGGTGCGGTGGGCCTTTCCCGACGTCCCGGGCCCCGAGGGCCTGCGCGCGACGCACCCCTACTTCGACCGGCGTCCGTACGTGGAGGAGACGGACGACGGGACCGCCACCTACAGCGAGCACCACCGCACGCTGGGCGACCTCGTCCGCGCCGTGGTCGCCGCCGGGCTCGTGCTCACCGACCTGGTCGAGCCCGAGTGGCCGCAGGGCGCGGACCACGTGTGGGGCGGGTGGAGCGCCACCCGGGGCCGGCTGCTGCCGGGAACGGCCATCCTGGTCTGCCACCGCCCCGAAGGACCTCCGGGGTCCGCCTAGGTCACGATCCGGACACGGCCGCGTCCGGAGCCTGTCGGGCTCGACCTCGCTCCCCTATGCTCTGCCCACGTGACGCACCCGCCGCGGGTGCGTCACGTCATACCGTGACCCGTGACCTTCCCAGGTTGGAGGAGCAGTGCCGCCCACCACCTCGTTCCCTGAGCGCCCGTGCGTCCGCAGGCCCTGGCACCTGCTGGGCGTGCTGCTCGCGGTCCTGCTCGTCGCCCTCTCCCCCGTCGCCGCGCTGGCGCAGGGCGGGTCGGACCCCTCGCAGGTCGGCGTCGACGAGTACGACGACGTCGTGACCGTCAACATCCGCTACGACAACGAGCCGGTCGAGGGTGCCCGCGTCGTGCTCAGCGGTGGCGGGTTCGAGGCGGAGGCCGTGACCAGCGACCGCGGGCAGGCCCGGATCGGGGTTCCCACGACCGACCCCTACGAGGTGCTCGTCGACGAGGAGACGCTGCCCGAAGGGGTGACGGTCACCGGCGACAACCCGCTCACCGTCAGCTACGGGTCGCAGTTCTTCCAGCCGGCCAACTTCTTTCTCGGCGAGGGTGAGCGGGAGACGACCAGCTTCCTCGACCAGTTCGTCGAACGGCTCATCAACGGGCTGAACTTCGGGCTCATGCTGGCCCTGGCCTCGATCGGCCTGTCCCTCATCTTCGGCACGACGGGGCTGACCAACTTCGCGCACGCGGAGATGGTGACGCTCGGGGCCATCGTCGCGCTGGTCTTCGGGGTGGACCTCGGCTGGCCGATCTGGCTGGCCATCCTGCTCGCCGTGGTGCTCAGCGGGGCCTTCGGCTGGCTGATCGACGCCGGGATCTGGCGGCCGCTGCGCCGCCGGGGCATCGGGCTGGTGCAGATGATGATCCTCACCATCGGCTTCTCGCTGGCCCTGCGCTACGTCTTCCAGTTCTTCATCGGCGGCGGCACCAGCCAGCTCCCGGGGGCCGGGGGCACCAAGCACCAGATCCTGGGTCCGATCAGGCTGTCGACCATCGACATGGTGAGCATGGGCCTAAGCCTGGTCGTCCTGCTCGCGGTGGCCTACTGGTTGCTGCGGACCAGGACCGGCAAGGCCACCCGCGCCGTCGCGGACAACCGGCCGCTGGCCGCCGCCAGCGGCATCGACGTCGAGGGGGTCACCCGGATCGTGTGGGTCGCCGGGGCCGCGCTCGCCGGTCTCTCGGGCGTGCTGTGGGCCTACTTCCGCCCGGGCATCAAGTGGGACATGGGGATGCAGATCCTGCTGCTCATCTTCGCCGCGGTGGTGCTCGGCGGTCTGGGCACCGCCTTCGGGGCGTTGCTCGGGGCCCTGATCATCGGGATCCTCGTGGAGGTCTCCACCCTGTGGATCCCCTCGGACATCAAGTACGTCGGGGCCCTCGGCGTCCTCATCATCATCCTGCTCGTGCGGCCCCAGGGACTTCTGGGTCGAACGGCGCGCATCGGATAGCGGCAAGGGAGAACTGCGATGGACTGGGGCCAGATCCTCAACAACACGCTGAGCTTCATGCTCTCCACCGAGACGATCGGGTTCATGCTCGCCGCGCTGGGGCTCGCGATCCACTTCGGCTACGCGGGGCTGCTGAACTTCGGCATGGCCGGTTTCATGGCGATCGGCGCCTACGGCTACGCGATCTCCATCCTCAGCTTCGGCTTCCCCTGGTGGGCGGCGATGGGGGTCAGCATCGCCGGCGCGGTCGTCTTCGCCGTGCTGCTGGGGATCCCCACCCTGCGGCTGCGTGCGGACTACCTGGCGATCGTGACGATCGCGGCGGCCGAGATCGTCCGGCTGCTCTTCCAGACGCAGCTGTTCGACGAGTGGACCAACTCGGCCGACGGCCTGGGCGGCTACCACGCCAGCTTCCGTGACGCCAACCCGTTGCCGGCCGGTTCGTTCACCCTCGGCCCCTGGTCCTACACCTCCGACCAGTGGTGGGCGCGGCTGTTCGGCCTCGTCCTGGTGGCGGTGGCCGTCCTGCTGGTCTGGCTCATCATGCGCAGCCCCTGGGGGCGCGTGCTCAAGGGCATCCGGGAGGACGAGGACGCGGTCCGCTCGCTCGGCAAGAACGTCTTTGCCTACAAGATGCAGGCGCTCGTCCTGGGCGGGGTGCTGGGATCCCTCGGCGGGGTCGTCATCGCCCTCCCCTCGGCGGTGATCCCGCAGTACTACCTGCCCAGCCTGACCTTCTTCGTCTGGACGGCGCTGCTGCTGGGCGGTGCGGCCACCATCTTCGGGCCCGTCCTGGGCGCGGTCATCTACTGGGCGCTGATGGCCTTCCTGTCCGGCGTCCTGCCCGCCATGGCCGGCGAGGGCTGGCTGCCGATGACCGAGACGCAGGCCGGCTACCTGCGCTACGTCCTCGTGGGTCTGGCCCTCATGCTGCTCGTCGCGTTCCGCCCGCAAGGACTGCTGGGGAACAAGAAGGAGATGACCTTTGTCAAGTAACCAGCCCAGTCACGACGACGACCACCTCGTGGCCACCGAGGACCTGGCGCCCACCGTGCACGGCGAGAAGGCCGTCGACCTGGCCACCGGCCCGGCGCGACCCGGGGTGCCCAAGAAGGATCCCATCCTCGTGGCCGACCACATCACGCGGTCCTTCGGCGGTGTGCACGCGGTGGACGTCGACCACGTGGAGATCCCGCGCCACGCCATCACGGCGCTGATCGGACCCAACGGTGCGGGCAAGACCACCCTGTTCAACCTGCTCAGCGGGTTCGACCGGCCCGACACCGGCGAGTGGGAGTTCAACGGGCGCTCCCTCGCCGGGATCCCCGCGTGGAAGGCCGCGCGGCGCGGTCAGGTCCGCACCTTCCAGCTCACCAAGGTCCTCAACCGGCTCACCGTGCTCGACAGCATGAAGCTCGGCGCCAGCAAGCAGAAGGGGGAGAGCCTGCTCTTCTCCGTCCTGCCGTTCACCTGGCGCGCCCAGGAGAAGCAGATCGAGGAGCGGGCCCTGGTCCTGCTCGAGAAGTTCAGGCTGCTGGACAAGAAGGACGACTACGCCGCCGCGCTGTCGGGCGGGCAGCGCAAGCTGCTCGAGATGGCCCGGGCCCTGATGACCGACCCGGAGTTCGTGCTGCTGGACGAGCCGATGGCCGGCGTGAACCCGGCGCTGGTCCAGTCACTCCTCGACCACGTGGTCAACCTCAAGCGCGAGGGGATGACGGTGCTGTTCGTCGAGCACGACATGCACATGGTCCGGCACATCGCCGACTGGGTGGTCGTCATGGCCGAGGGCCGGGTCGTGGCCGAGGGTCCGCCTCAGGAGGTCATGAAGGACGAGGCCGTGGTGGACGCCTACCTGGGCAGCCACCTCGACCAGGACATCGGTGTCATCACCGGCCGGTACGACGAGGAGGGCAACCGCATCCCATGAGCGAGCACACCGAGCACCCCTCCCCCGGCGTCGCCACGTCCACCACCGCCCCCGGACGGGAGCTCGTGATCGACGTCCGGGACGTCACCGCCGGCTACCTGCCGGGCGTGGACATCCTCACGGACACCAACCTGCAGGCCTACGACGGAGAGCTCATCGGGATCATCGGCCCCAACGGGGCCGGCAAGTCGACCCTGCTGAAGGCGATCTTCGGCCTGGTCAACGTGCGCAGCGGCACCATCAGCCTGCGCGGCGAGGAGATCACCAACCTCAAGGCCAACAAGCTCGTGGGCAAGGGCGTGGGCCTGGTCCCCCAGACCGAGAACGTCTTCCCCACCCTCACCATCCAGGAGAACCTGGAGATGGGCGCCTACCAGCGACCCACGGTCGTCAAGGAGAACCTGGCCTTCGTGCTGGACATCTTCCCTGCGCTCAAGGACCGCCTCAACCAGGTGGCCGGCTCGTTGAGCGGCGGCGAGCGGCAGATGGTGGCGATGTCCCGGGCGCTGATGATGCGCCCGGACGTGCTGCTGCTGGACGAGCCGTCGGCGGGTCTGTCCCCCGTGCGTCAGGACGACGCCTTCATCCGGGTCTCCTCCATCAACGAGGCCGGCGTGACAACCATCATGGTCGAGCAGAACGCCCGCCGCTGCCTGCAGATCTGCGACCGCGCCTACGTCCTCGACCAGGGTCAGGACGCCCACACCGGGACCGGCCGGGAGCTGCTCAACGACGAGCGGGTCATCGGGCTCTACCTGGGCACCCTGGGCCAGGACGAGGCCTCCTGACCCGGACCTGCCCCTCGTACGCAAGGAAGGGCCCCCGGGACGCGTCCCGGGGGCCCTTCCTCGTGCCGTGCCGTCAGTTCTGCCGGACCAGCTCGTTGTTCCCGTCGTACTCGAAGATGCCGATGGTGGCCTCGGTCGGGTCACCGTTCTCGTCGAAGCTGATCGGGCCGGACGGGCCGTCGTAGTCGACCACGCCGCCGTCCACGATGATCTGGGCGGCCTCGGCGAAGTCGCTCACCTTCTCGCCGCCGCCGGTGCCACCGGAGACCTCCTGCATCTTGGCCGCCATGTCGGGGCCGTCGACCGAGTCGGCCGCCAGGGCCGCCAGCGCGCTGAGCATCACGGCGTCGTAGGACTCGGCCGCGTAGTTCCAGTCCTCCAGCTCGTCGTTGCCGGCAGCGGTCCAGACGTCGTTGAGCTCGCCGCGGAAGTCGTCGCCCAGGTCCGGTCCGGGCTGGGTGCCCTTGGAACCCTCGAGCAGACCGGCGTCGAACTCGTCGCCGTAGTTGGACAGGTTGCCGTCGACGAAGTAGAGGCTGCCGGTGTCGAAGCCCGCCGCGTCCAGCGCCGGGATGATCGTCGTGGCCTCCTCGAAGGTGATCAGCGCGATGGCGTCCGGGTTCTGGGCCATGACCGAGCTGATCTGCGCGTCGAAGGTGGTGTCGCCGGCGTTGTAGGACTCGCTCGCCACGATCGTGCCGTTGGCGGCCTCGAAGGTCTCGGTGAGCTGGGCCTCCAGGCCGGTGCCGTAGGCGTCGTTGAGGTAGATGATCCCCAGGTTGACCACGCCGTCGGAGGCGATCAGGTTGCCGAGCACCTCGCCCTGGAGCAGGTCCGAGGGGGCCGTGCGCCAGTAGAGGTCGTTGTCCTCCCAGTCGGTGAACTCCGGGGCCGTGTTGGCCGGGGAGATCATCAGCGTGTCGGCGGCCACGACCTCGTCGATGAACAGCTTGGACACGCCCGAGGACGCCGCCCCCACGATGACGTTGACACCGGCGTTGAGCAGCTGCGGGACCGTGGTGGCGTAGGCCCGGTTGTCCGGGTCGCCGGAGTCGCCCAGGGTCACGTTGACCGTGATCCCCATGTCGCGTCGTTGATGTGCTTCTCGGCGAGGAGGACACCGGCCTCCTCGGGCGGGCCCAGGAAGGCCAGCGCCCCGGTCTGCGGCAGGACGGTGCCGACCTCGAGGGTCAGGTCGCGTTCACCGGCGGCGCCGGTGGCCTCCGCGTCGTCGTCCTGGGTCTCCTCGGAGGCGGTGTCGTCGTCCGCGGGGGCGGCGGGGTCGTCGTCCCCGTTCCCGCACGCGGCCAGCACGAGGGTGGCCGCGGCGACGGCGGCAACCCCACGGGCGGTTACGGACGCCCGAGAGCGAAGAGAGGTGGGCTTCATGGTGCTCCTCGTGTCGATGGGGGCGACCACTGCGTCGCCCGGTGCCCTGAACGTAGAGGCGGACACCCCCGAGCACAAGGGGTCGACCCGTGCGTGGCGCCGATCGTTCCCACATCGTTACCCGCGGACGTGCAGGTCACGCCGCTGGTGCCGCGACGGGGTCAGTGGGCGGCCTCGTGCCAGCTCCGCCCCACGCCCACGCTGACGTCCAGCGGCACGGACAGGTCCGCAGCCCCGCCCATCTGCGCGCGCAGCAGCGTCTCCACCTGGTCCTGCTCACCCGGTGCGACCTCCAGCACCAGCTCGTCGTGCACCTGGAGCAGCATGCGGGAGGCCAGTCCCTGCTCCCGCAGGGCCCGCTCGGTCCGCAGCATCGCCACCTTGATGATGTCGGCGGCCGAGCCCTGGATCGGCGCGTTGAGGGCCATCCGCTCGGCCATCTCGCGGCGCTGCCGGTTGTCGCTGAGCAGGTCGGGCAGGTGGCGACGGCGGCCCAGGATGGTCTCGGTGAACCCGCTGCGACGCGCCTCGGCCACCACGTCGCGCAGGTAGTCGCGCACGCCGCCGAACCGTTCGAAGTACTCCTCCATCAGCTCCTTGGCCTCACCGGTGGAGATGGTCAGCTGCTTGGACAGCCCGAAGGCCGACAGCCCGTAGGCCAGCCCGTAGCTCATCGCCTTGACCTTGGACCGCATCTCCAGGGTCACCTCCTCCGGCTGCACGCCGAAGACGCGCGAGCCGACGAAGCGGTGCAGGTCCTCACCGGTGCGGAAGGCCTCGATGAGGCCCTCGTCGCCGGACAGGTGCGCCATGATCCGCATCTCGATCTGGCTGTAGTCGGCGGACATGAGCGACTCGTAGCCGGTGCCGGTCGAGGCGTCCCGGCCGACGACGAAGATCTCCCGGATCCGCCGCCCCTCCTCGGTGCGGATGGGGATGTTCTGCAGGTTCGGCTCGGTCGAGCTCAGCCGGCCGGTGGCCGCGATCGTCTGCTGGTAGGTGGTGTGGATCCGGCCGTCGTCGGCGACCGACTTCACCAGCCCCTCGGCCGTCACCCGCAGGCGGGCCTTGTCCCGGTGGCGCAGCAGGGCCTCGAGGAAGGGGTGCTCGGTCTGGGCGTAGAGGCCGGCCAGGGCGTCGGCGTCGGTGGTGTAGCCGGTCTTGGTGCGTCGGGTCTTGGGCAGGCCGAGCGTCTCGAAGAGCACCACCTGCAGCTGCTTGGGCGAGCCGAGGTTGACGGTCTCGTCGCCGAGGGCGTCCCAGGCGTCCTGCTGCGCCTGGGCCATCGCGGCGGCGAACTCGCCCTCGAGCGCCTCGAGCATGGGCAGGTCCACGGCGATGCCGGCCTGCTCCATCCTGCGCAGCACGCCCACGAGCGGGAGCTCCACGTCGCGGAGCAGATGCTGCTCCGGCTCGTCGGACAGCTCCTCGTCCAGCGTGACGGACAGGTCGTGCACGGCCCGGGCGTGGACCATGGCGGCCCGCCCGGCCGCCGCATCCACCTCGTCGGCCTGCTCCTGCTCCTCGTCGTCCCAGCCCAGCGCCAGCTGCCCGTCGTCCCCGCCGTCGTCGGTGCCCTCGTCCAGCCGCAGCTCCCGGTGCAGGTAGCGCAGGGCCAGGTCCGCCAGGTCGTAGGACCGCTGGTCCGGCCGGACCAGGTAGGCCGCCAGCGCGGTGTCGCTGACGACGCCCTCCACCGGCAGGCCGACGGTCTCCAGCGAGGCGGTCTGTCCCTTGGCGTCGTGCAGCACCTTGGGGCAGGCGGCGTCGGCGAGCCAGTCGCGCAGGGCCTGCTCGTCCGCGACGTCGGCCCGGTCGAGGGACAGGTATGCCGCGTGCTCGGCCCCGGCGAGGCCGAGCCCCGTGGCCTCGCCCGCGCCGGCGGGGGTCCGCGGGGCGGCCTGCACGACCAGGGCGAGGCGCTCCCCCGGCCCGGCGTACTCACCGAGCCAGCTCGCGAGCTCACCGGGACCCAGCAGGCTGCCGGCAACCTCGATGCCCTCCTCGGCCTCGGTCTCGGCGGACTCGAGGGTGGCGAACAGCCGCTCGCGCAGGACCCGGAACTCCAGGCCGTCGAAGACCCGGTGGACCTCCTCCCGGTCCCAGCCGCGCGCCTGCAGGTCGGCCACGCCGACCGGCAGCGGGACGTCCCCGACCAGCTGGTTGAGGCGTCGGTTGCGCAGCACCTGGTCCAGGTGGTCGCGCAGCGCCTGGCCCGCCTTGCCCTTGAGCTGGTCGGCCGCGCCGACGATCCCGGTCAGGTCGCCGAACTGGGCGAGCCACTTCGCGGCGGTCTTGGGGCCCACGCCGGGCACGCCCGGGAGGTTGTCCGAGCTCTCCCCCACCATCGCCGCGAGGTCGCTGTAGCGCTCGGGCCGGACGAGGTACTTCTCCTCGATCTTCTCCGGCGTCAGCCGCCAGGTCTCGGACACACCGCGGACGGGGTAGAGCAGGAGGGTGCGCTCGTCGACGAGCTGGAAGGCGTCCCGGTCGCCGGAGAGGATGACCACCTCCAGCCCCTCGGCCCGGGCCTGGGCGGTGAGGGTGGCGATGATGTCGTCCGCCTCGTAGCCGTCGACCTCGACGTGGGTGATCCGCAGGGCGTCCAGCACCTGCTTGACGAGGTCGACCTGGCCGACGAACTCCCCGGGCGTGGACGCGCGCCCGGCCTTGTACTCGGCATACTCCTGGGTCCGGAAGGTCTGCCGGGACCGGTCGAAGGCGACCGCCACGTGGGTGGGGGCCTCGTCGCGCAGCACGTTGATGAGCATCGAGGTGAACCCGTAGACGGCATTGGTGCTCTGACCCGTCGTCGTCGAGAAGTTCTCCACCGGCAGCGCGTAGAACGCGCGGTAGGCCAGCGAGTGTCCGTCCAGCAGCAGCAGCAGTCGACTCACGCATGGCAGCCTATGTCCCATGACCGACAGCACCCAGTCCGTCCCCTGCTCCGCCCTGCCCGGTCTGGAGGAGACCCTCGGGGGGACGCTCGTGGAACGGATGGGGATGGAGCTGGTCGAGGTGTCCGCGGAGCGCACCGTGGCGCGGATGCCGGTCCGGGGGAACACCCAGCCGTACGGGCTGCTCCACGGCGGTGCGTCGGCGGCCCTGGCCGAGACGGTGGGCTCGCTGGCCGCCGCCACGCACGCCGCACCCGGGCGGATCGCGGTGGGCGTGGACCTCAACGCCACCCACCACCGGGCCGTCCGTTCCGGGTGGGTCACGGGGGTGGCGACCCCGCTGTCCCTGGGGCGGTCGGTGGCGTCCTACGAGATCGTCGTGACCGACGACGAGGGGCGGCGGGTGTGCACCGCCCGGCTCACCTGCGCCCTGCGGGAGCGCCCTCCGGCCGGCTGAGGCGGCGCACCTAGGCTGTCCCGCATGGATGGCGCCTTCCCCGGGCTGGGGACCGTGATCAACGTCGTGGCGGTGCTGCTGGGAGCGACCGTGGGCATGGTGGCCGGCAACCGGCTCCCCGACCGGGTGCGCTCGGTGGTCACCGACTGCCTGGGGCTGGTGACCCTCCTGGTGGCCGTGCTCTCGGCGCTGGACGTCACCGCCCCGGCCCTCGCGGCGGCGGTGGGGGACGGTGTGCCCGTGCTCGTGGTCCTGGGCAGTCTGCTGGTCGGCGGGATCGTCGGTTCGCTGCTGCGGATCGAGCAGCGCCTGGAGTCCCTCGCCGGGGTCGTGCAGCGGTGGGTGCACCGCCGGTCCGTGCCCGGCGAGCGGGGCCACGCCGAGCGGGAACGCTTCATCGAGGGCTGGCTGACCGCGTCCCTGCTCTTCTGCGTCGGACCGCTGACCATCCTCGGCTCGCTCTCGGACGGCCTGGGCCGCGGCATCGACCAGCTCGTCCTCAAGTCGGCCCTCGACTTCTTCGCCTCGATCGCCTTCGCGTCGACGTTCGGGATCGGCGTGCTCGCCTCGGCGGTGTCGGTGGCCGTCGTCCAGGGCGGGCTGACGGTCGTGGGGGTCACGCTCGGCGCGGTCGTGCCCGAGGCGCACATCGCCGCCCTGACGTCCGTGGGCGGGCTGCTGCTCGTGGGCATCGCCTTCCGCCTGCTCAACATCCGGCAGGTCCCCGTGGGCGACCTGCTGCCCGCCCTCCTGGTGGCCCCGGTCCTGGTGTCGGTCTTGGCAGGACTGGGCTGAGGTCTAGGAGGAGCCGGGCATCCCCGAGATGACCGCGTCGGCGACCTCGCGCATCGAGAGGCGCCGATCCATCGCCGCCTTCTGGATCCACCGGAAGGCTCGGGCTCGGACAGCTTGAGCTGGGCCATGAGCAGACCCTTGGCCCGGTCGACCCGCTTGCGGGTCTCGAACCGCTCGCCCAGGTCGGCGACCTCGGACTCCAGCGCCTTGCGCTCGGCCCACCGGGCTCGCGCGATGTCGATGGCCGGCAGCACGTCGGCGGCGCTGAACGGCTTGACGACGTAGGACATCACGCCCGCGTCGCGGGCCCGCTCGACGAGGTTCTTGTCGCTGAACGCCGTGAGCATGACCACCGGCGCCAGGCCCTCGCGGCCGATCTGCTCGGCCGCCGAGATCCCGTCCATGCCGGGCATCTTGATGTCCATGACGACCAGGTCCGGGGAGGTCTCGCGGACCATGTCGACGGCCTGCTCGCCGTCGGCCGCCTGCCCCACGATCTGGTGGCCGGACTCGGTCAGCATCTCGGCGAGGTCCATCCGGATGAGGGCCTCGTCCTCGGCCAGCACGATGCGCAGACCCGTCGTGCCGGCCTCCTCCGCACCGGCGCCGGGCTCCTCCGCGCCAGCCGTGCCAGCCTCGTCGGGGGTGGCAGAGGTGGGGGTGTCCTCCGTCGCGGAGGTCTGGGCGTCGTCGGCCGGGGTCACGGGGGCGTCGTGCGCGGCGTCCGCGCCGGAGGGGGTGCTGTCCTTGGTCACGGGGGTCAGCCTATCTGGCCCGCGTGATCCTGGACCACCGGTCCGGCGTGAGGGCGCCAGGATGGGATCCTGCTGGTGCCGGGAGCGGGACTTGAACCCGCACGCCCTTGCGGGCAGAGCATTTTGAGTGCCCCGTGTCTGCCGTTCCACCACCCCGGCGGGCGCGTCGTCGACGGGCACAGCATACCCGCCGTGCCCCAGGGCCCTGCGTGCGTGCGTCCACGGAGGCCGACGATGCTCAGACCAGCGGCGGGTCGTCCTGGTAGGCGGGGGCCCGACCGAAGATGGCGTCGCCGACCCGGTGCAGCCGCAGCGCGTTCGTCGTGCCGGAGACCCCGGGCGGGGAGCCGGCGACGATGACCACGAGGTCGCCCTGCTGGCACCGCTCCTCCCGCAGGAGCACCTCTTCGACCTGGGAGACCATCTGGTCGGTGTGCCACACGAAGGGGACGAGGAAGGTCTCCACGCCCCAGGTCAGCGCCAACCGGGAGCGGGTGTGCTGCTCGGTGGTGAAGGCCAGCATGGGCACCTCGGGGCGGACCCGGGCCATCCGGGTCGTGGTGTCGCCGCTCTGGGTGAAGGTCACGAGATACTTGATGTCCTCGAGCGACTCGGCGATGCTGATCGCCGCCCGGGTGACCGCACCTCCCGGGGTCCGCGGCTTGGTGAGGATCGGGGCGATGCGGTGCAGCCCGTGCTGCTCGGTGGCCGAGATGATGTCGGCCATGGTCTCCACGGCCCGGACCGGCCAGGCGCCCACCGACGTCTCCCCCGACAGCATGATGGCGTCGGCCCCGTCGAGCACCGCGTTGGCGCAGTCGCTGGCCTCGGCCCGGGTCGGGCGGGGGTTCTCGATCATCGACTCCAGCACCTGGGTGGCCACGATGACCGGCTTGGCCTTCTCCCGGCACAGCTGGATGGCGTCCTTCTGCACCAACGGCACCTGCTCCAGGGGCATCTCCACCCCGAGGTCGCCGCGGGCCACCATCACCCCGTCGAAGGCGTCGACGATCTCGGTCAGCTTGTCGACGGCCTGCGGCTTCTCGATCTTGGCGATGACGGGCAGGATCCGCCCCTCGTCCTCCATCACCCGGCGCACGTCGTCGTAGTCCGCGGCGCTGCGCACGAAGGACAGCGCCACGAAGTCGGCGCCCGAGCGCACCGCCCAGCGCAGGTCCTCCTCGTCCTTGTCCGACATGGCCGGGACGCTGACCGCCGTGCCCGGCAGGTTGATCCCCTTGTTGTTGGACACCACGCCGCCGACGACGACCTCGGTGACCACGTCGGTGCCGGAGACCTCCGTGGCGCGCAGCATGACCTTGCCGTCGTCGATGAGCAGGTCGTCCCCGGTGTGCACGTCCCCGGGCAGCCCCTCGTAGGTGGTCCCCACGCTGCCCTGGTCCCCGGGCACCTCGCGGGTGGTGATCGTGAACGCGTCCCCCCGGGCCAGGGTGACCGGTCCGGCGGCGAAGGTGCCGGTGCGGATCTTGGGGCCCTGCAGGTCGACCAGGACCGCGACGGCGTGACCGGCCTCGTCGCTGGCCCGCCGCACCCGCAGGTAGCGCTCGTAGTGCTCCTCGTAGGAGCCGTGCGACAGGTTCAGCCGGGCGACGTCCATCCCGGCCTCCACGAGCGCGAGGATCTGCTCGTAGGAGTCGGTGGCGGGTCCCAGCGTGCAGACGATCTTGGCGCGGCGCATGGGCACCAGCCTAGTGCCGGTGCGGGGGTGCCGTGCGACGTCAGGCCGTCGCGGGGGTATGCCGTTCCGCGGCACCCCGGGCGGGCAGGTCGCCCACCCGGCGCCGCCACCACCAGATCGCCGCTCCGAGGAGGAACACGGCGATGGAGACCCAGACGTTGATGCGCTGCCCGAAGACCATCTGCGCGGGGTCGGTGCGCATGATCTCGATGAAGAAGCGGCCCAGGGTGTAGCCCATGAGGTAGAGCCCGACCACCTGGCCACGCGCCAGCCGGAACCGGCGGTCGACCAGCAGGATGGCCACGGCCACGAGCAGGCACCACAACGCCTCGTAGAGGAAGGTCGGCTGGAAGGTGCCCAGGACCACCGCGTCCCCGGCGGCGTCCCGGACGGCCTCGCCTCCGGACATCTCGTGGATCTGCACGGCCCACGGGGCGTCCGAGGGGCCTCCGTAGAGCTCGTTGTTGAACCAGTTGCCCCACCGGCCCAGCGCCTGCGCCACGAGGAGGCCGGGCATGAGCGCGTCGGCGATGTCGAGGAAGGAGTAGCCGTGCCGCCGCGCACCCCACCAGGCGCCGACGGCGCCGAGGGCCACCGCGCCCCAGATGCCCAGGCCGCCCTCCCAGATCTTCACGGCGTCGGCCAGGTTGCCCTCCGGCCCGAAGTAGGGCCACGGGCTGGAGACCACGTGGTAGATCCGCCCGCCGACGATGCCGAGCACGATGGTCGGCACCGCGATGTCGTAGATCTCCTGGCCGGTGCCTCCCCTGGCCCGCATCCGCAGGGAGGTGATCCACATGGCGGCGAAGATGCCGACGAGGATGGACAGCGCGTAGCCCCGCAGCGGGAACGGCCCCAGCCACCAGACCGACTGCTCGGGGCTGGGGATGGCGGTCAGCAGGGCCGGGGCGGCCCCGACGGGGAGGAGGGTCATCGCCCCTGGGCCTCGAGCACCTCGCGCAGGACGCCGGGCTCCTGGATGAGCCTGCTCAGGTCCTCCTGGGGCAGCTCCTCGCCGTCGACGAACACGGTGGGGGTGCTGTTGACGCCGTCCTCGTTGGCCCGCTGCTGCATGTCCTGGACGTAGTCGGCGTGCGGCTGCTCCGCCACGCAGGCCTGGAAGTCGGTGAGCGCGTCCCCGTCGACGCCCGCCTGCTCGGCGTAGCCCACGAGCTGCTCGTCGGTCCACCCGGCCCCCTCGGCCGGCTGCTCGGCGAACAGGGCCTGGTGGTAGGGCAGGAAGACGCCGGCGTCGTCGGCGCAGAGCATCGCGTTGGCGGACCGCTTCGAGGAGTCGTTGCCGATGTTGCCGTCGAGGAAGGACATGATCTGGAAGGTGACGTTGACCTCGCCGGCCTCGACCATCTCGGCGAGGTCCTCGCCGATTTGGTTCTCCAGCCGGGCGCACCACGGGCACTGCGGGTCCTCGTAGATGCGCACCTGGGTGACGTCGGCGTCCACGCCCGGGCCGACGCTGACGCCGCCGCCGTCGGGCAGGGTGCTGGAGCTGCCGACGGCCTCGAGGTCGCCGCCACGGGTGGCGGCCCAGACGAGCACGCCCAGGAGGGCGACGACGAGGACGACCACGCCGGCGATGAGCCCGGCGGACGGTCCGCGGGCGGCGACGGGCTTGACCTCGGGGGCAGGGGGGCGGGGCATGGGAGTTCAGCGACCTTTCAGCAGGGAGTCGAGGGCCAGGGGGGTGCGCGGGCGGACCACGAGCCAGGCGGAGAGCGCCAGCAGCCCGAGGTCGCGCAGGATGTCGGGCAGGTATGCGGTGTCCTCCGGGTCCACCGGCCCCCCGGTCCCGAAGCAGCCGCAGTCGATCGCCAGCCCGCGGGACCAGGCCGAGACGATGCCGGCGACGAAGAGGAGCATGAGCAGCCCGCCGACCGCGGCGGCTCCGCGCGTCAGCAGGCCGACGACCAGCAGGAGGCCCACGGCGATCTCGACGACGGGCAGCATCGAACCGATCAGCCGGGCCACCGGGTAGGGGAACAGCTCGTAGGCCATCACGCTCTGGACGGACCCGGTGAGGTCGGTGATCTTCAGCAGCCCGGCGACGAGCAGGACCCCACCCACCGCGAGCCGCGCGACCAGCCCGACGTAGCCGACCCAGGGGCGGGGGGCGGCGGTGGGCCGATCGCCCTCCCGGGCGGCCAGGCCCGTGCCGCCCCCGGTCGCGGGGGGGCCGGTCACCGGCGGACCCCGGCGGCCAGGTCGGCCGTCACCGCGCGCAGACCTTCCAGGGTGGGGTCCTCGTCGACGGCCCGGACGAGGGCCGACCCGACGATGACGCCGTCGGCGAAGGCGGCCACCTCTGCGGCCTGGGCGCCGTCGCTGACGCCCAGGCCCACGCACAGCGGCAGGTCGGTGACGGCGCGGACCCGCTCGACGAGGGTGGCGGCGGACCCGCCCACGGTGGTGCGGGTGCCGGTGACCCCCATCGTCGAGGCGACGTAGACGAACCCGCGGCAGGCCTGCGTCGTGGACCGCAGCCGGGCGTCGGTCGAGCTGGGCGCCACGAGGAACACCGGGTCCAGGTCGTGCGCCCGGGCGGCCTCGAGCCACGCGTCGGCCTCGTCCGGCACGAGGTCGGGCGTGATCATGCCGGCCCCGCCCGCCGCGGCCAGGTCCGCCGCGAACCGCTCCGGACCGTAGTGCAGGACGGGGTTCCAGTAGGACATCACCACCGGCACCGCGCCCGCCTCGCGGACGGCCCGCACGAGGTCGAAGACCTGGGGCAGGCGGAACCCGCCGGCCAGCGCCCGGCTGGCGGCCCGCTCGATGACCGGTCCGTCCATGAGCGGGTCGGTGTAGGGCACGCCCACCTCGACGACGTCGGCCCCCGCCTCCGCCAGCACCCGGACCGCGGCCAGGGAGGTCTCCAGGTCGGGGAACCCGGCGGGCAGGTAGCCGACCAGGGCCGCCCGGCCCTCGGCGCGGCACCGGTCGAAGACCTCGGACAGCGCGCTCACCAACCGCTCCCCTCCGCCTCGGCCACGGGTTCGGCGGCCTTGAGCGCTTCCGCCTCGACGAGGTCCTCGCCGTCCACGAGGCCGAACCACCGGGCGGCGGTGTCGACGTCCTTGTCACCTCGGCCGGAGAGGTTGACCAGGATCACCGGCCGGTCCGGGTCGTCGGCCGCGAAGGCTCCGCCGGCCGCCTCGGCCAGCTCGCGGCCCACGCGGACGGCACCGGCCAGGGCGTGCGCGCTCTCGATGGCCGGGATGATCCCCTCGGTGCGGCTCAGCAGGGCGAAGGCCTCCATCGCCTCGGTGTCGGTGACCGGCGCGTAGGTCGCCCGGCCGGAGTCGTGCAGGAAGGCGTGCTCCGGGCCGACGGAGGGGTAGTCCAGGCCCGCGGAGATCGAGTGCGTCGGCAGCGTCTGCCCGTCCTCGTCCTGCAGGACGTAGCTGGCGGCTCCGTGGAGCACCCCCGGCTCGCCCCCGGAGAACCGGGAGGCGTGCCGCCCGCTGGCGACCCCGTCGCCGCCGGCCTCGAAGCCCAGCAGCCGGACCTGCTCGTCGTCGCGGAAGGGGTGGAAGATGCCCATCGCGTTGGACCCCCCGCCGACGCAGGCGCAGACGGCGTCGGGCAGCCGACCGGTGCGCTCGAGCAGCTGCTCGCGGGCCTCACGGCCGATGACGGCGTGGAAGTCGCGCACCATCGTGGGGAACGGGTGCGGGCCGGTGACCGTCCCCAGCAGGTAGTGGGTCCGTTCCACGGTGGTGACCCAGTCGCGCATGGCCTCGTTGATGGCGTCCTTGAGCGTCGCGCTCCCGGTGGCCACGGGCACGACCTCCGCCCCGAGGAGGCGCATCCGGGCGACGTTGAGCGCCTGGCGCCGGGTGTCGACCTCCCCCATGTAGACGGTGCAGTCCAGGCCGAGGAGGGCCGCCGCGGTCGCGGTCGCCACCCCGTGCTGGCCGGCACCGGTCTCGGCGATCACCCGCGTCTTGCCCATGCGCACGGTGAGCAGGGCCTGGCCGAGGACGTTGTTGATCTTGTGCGACCCGGTGTGGTTGAGGTCCTCCCGCTTGAGGAAGACGCGGGCGCCGCCGGCGTGCTCGGCGAACCGGGGCACCTCGGTGAGGGGGTTGGGCCGTCCGGTGTAGTCGCGCTGCAGCCGGTCCAGCTCCGCGACGAAGTCGGGGTCGGCCATGGCCTCGTGCCAGGCCTCCTCGAGCTCCTCGAGGGCGGCGACGAGCGCCTCGGGGACGTAGCGTCCGCCGAAGGCCCCGAACCGCCCCGGGCGCGGTTCCGCCGTCGGGCCGCTCATCGCCGTCCCCCGTGGGCGGCGTGCACGGCCGGGTGGGACCCGGCGGCGACCAGCTCGGCGACGGCGTCGCGGGGCGTGCGGCCGGTCACCAGGGCCTCGCCCACGAGCACGGCGTCGGCGCCCGCCTCGGCGAGGTCCATCACGTCGAGCGGCCCGCGGACGCCGGACTCGGCCACGCGCACCAGACCCGCCGGGACCGCCGGCGCGAGCCGGGCGAAGGTGCCGCGGTCGACCTCGAGGGTCCGCAGGTCCCGGTTGTTCACGCCGAGGATGCGGGCGCCGGCGTCGACCGCCCGCTGCACCTCCTCCTCGTCGTGGACCTCGACGAGGGCGTGCATGCCGAGGGACTCGGTGCGCTCCAGCAGCCCGACGAGGACGTCCTGCTCGAGGGCGGCCACGATGAGCAGCACGAGGTCGGCCCCGTGGGCCCGCGCCTCCCAGACCTGGTAGGGGTCCACCACGAAGTCCTTGCGCAGCACCGGGACCTCGACCCTGGCCCGGACGGCGTCCAGGTCGGCCAGGGACCCGCCGAACCGACGTTCCTCGGTGAGCACGCTGATGACGCTGGCGCCCCCGGCGGCGTAGTCCGCGGCCAGGGCGGCCGGGTCGGCGATGGCGGCCAGGGCTCCCTTGCTGGGGCTGCTGCGCTTGACCTCGGCGATGACGTGCACCCCCTGGCCGGAGGCGAGCCGCGCCCGGGCGTCCAGCGCGGGCGCAGCGTTCTCGGCCCGCTCCCGGAGGCGTCCAGCGGGGTGGCGGTGCGACGGCGGGCGAGGTCCTCGCGCACGCCGTCGAGGATCTGGTCCAGGACGGTCGGCACGTGCCCAGCCTAGTCGTCCGCGCGAGGTGCTCCGACCCCGGAGGGGCCGGTCGCACGTCCCCGCCCACGGCGCCCGGTCCAGGGCCGGGAGGTCGCCTCAGCCGCGGTGGCCGGTCGACTGCCGGGGGCGGGGCGCCTCGTAGGCCTCCGCACCGTAGCCGGCCTTGCTCATGCCGAACCACACGAGGGCGCCGACGGCGAAGAGTCCGAGCCCGGCCCACAGCAGCCACGCCGGGCCGAAGACGGCGGCCCAGGAGCCCAGGACGGTGGCGACCAGCATGATGCTCACCCCGACCCAGGCGGCCTTGCTGTGGTAGTGGTTCTCGTGCTCCATGGGGTGCTCCTGCTCCGGGGTCGGGATGAGGGTCGGTGGTGGGTCGGTCGTGCCCGGGGCCATTGTGCCAGCCCCTGGATCGTCGGTGGGGTCGCGACCCGCGTCGAGCTCGGCCCAGACCCTCGCCTCCTGCCGCCGACGCCGCTCCGCCGGCAGCGGGTCCGGCGGTCGTCGGCCGCGGCTCCGGCCGGATGCCGTGGCCGGGTCGGCCCGGCCGACGACGCGGACCAGCAGGCCCGAGAGGACCGCCAGCACGGCTGCTGCTCCGACGACCAGGCCCGCCCACGCCCAGCCCGCCGGCCCGGCCGTCACCACGTCTCCCGGCACCGCGGTGCGCCCCGACACGACGAGCACGGCACCGGCCGTCGCGGCCAGGGAGCCCACGAGGGCGACCGCGCCGAGGACCCGTCCGGGCACGCCGTCCCCGCCGCGTCCGAGGAGGACGAGCGTGGCGGCCGCCGCGGCCAGCGCCGCGGCCGGTCCCCAGGGCACGAGCTCCCCGCCGGTGCGCGTCCAGGGGGTCCGGACCGAGCCGGGCGCGGGCTCGACGACCCCGGTGGTCCACGGCTGCGTCGTCGTCAGCACCAGCAGCCCCAGGAGGGCCAGGGCGGCGCCGGCGGCGGGGCGCGGCATACCGCTCAGGCCTGCCCGGCGCCCTGCTGGGCCGCCCATGAGGCGTGCATGCGGGTGTAGACGCCGCCGCGGTCCACGAGCTCGCGGTGGGAGCCGACCTCGACGATCCGGCCCTGGTCGACGACGACGACGAGGTCGGCCGCCTCGGCGGTCGAGAGCCGGTGCGCGATCGCCACCGAGGTGCGGCCCCGGGTCAGGCCCTCGAGCGCCCGCTGCACCCGGACCTCGGTGGAGGGGTCGACCGCGCTGGTCGCCTCGTCGAGGACCAGGAGGTCGGGGTCGGCCAGGTAGGCGCGGGCGATGGCGACGAGCTGGCGCTCGCCGGCCGACAGGGACTCGCCCCGCTGGCCCACGCGGGTGGCCAGGCCGTGGGGCAGGCCCGCCACCCAGCTGTCGAGGCCCAGCTCGGTGACCGCGAGCGCGACGTCCTCGTCGTCGGCGCCCGGGCGACCGAACCGGATGTTGCCGAGCAGGTCGTCGTCGAAGAGGAAGCCCTCCTGGGGCACGAGCACCACCCGGCTGCGCAGGGAGTCGAAGGAGACGGTGCGCAGGTCGACCCCGTCGAGCCGGACCGCTCCCTCGGTGGGGTCCATCAGCCGGGTGAGCAGCTTGGCCAGGGTGGTCTTGCCCGACCCCGTCTCCCCCACGACGGCGACCCGGGTATGCGGCTCGATCCGCAGGTGGACGTCGTGCAGCACGCGCTCCCCGCCGGGGTAGGCGTAGGAGACCCCGTCGAACTCGACGGTGATCGGTCCGCGCTCCAGGACCACGCCGTCCTCCCCCGGGTCGGACACGTCGGCGGGGGTGTCGATGACCCCGATGACGCGCCGCCACCCGGCGACGGCGTTCTGGAGCTCGTTGAGGATCTCGGTGGCCATGAGGACCGGCTGGGTGAAGAGGTTGACGAGGAAGAGGAACGCGAGCAGCTCGCCGAGGGTGACCTGGCCGCGGACCGCCAGCACGGTGCCGACGACGAGGACGACCGCGGTGGTCAGGCCGGCGAAGGCCTGCCCGGAGACGAAGGCCATCACCGAGCGGACCTGGGCGCGGATGGCCGAGCGCCGGTGCTCCTCGATGGCGGTGTCGATCCGGACGGCGGTGCGTTCCTCCACGCCGTAGGCGCGGATGGTCACCGCCCCGACGATCGACTCGCTGATCGCGCCGAGCATGTCGCCGACCCGGGTGCGGACCGCCCCGTAGGCCCGGCCGAGCACCGGCTGCAGCCGGCGCACGAGGAGGGCCAGCGGCACGAAGCACAGGTAGACCACGAGCGCCAGCAGCGGACTGTAGAACAGCATGAGCAGGGTGGCCATCATGATCTGGGCCGTGGAGATCAGCAGCATCAGGCCGCCGAACTGCACGAACATCGAGATCGTGTCGACATCGCTGGTGACGCGGGAGACGAGCGAGCCGCGACGTTCGGTGCTCTGCGTGAGCACCGACAGGTCGTGGATGTGCCGGAAGGCCCTGCGGCGCAGGGTGGCCAGCCCGGACTCGGCCGAGGTGAACAGCCGGACGTTGACGAGGTACTGCGCCACGCTCGTGACGGCGACCACCCCGGCGGCCAGCAGGATCGCCCGGGTCACGAACGCGGTGTCCGGGCCTCCGTCGGCGAGGATCCCGTGGTCGGTGGTCTGCTGGACGACGAACGGGATGAGGACCCGGCCGAGGGTGGCGACGACCGCCAGCACGACGGTCAGGCCGATCCCCCGGCGCAGCTCGGGCGAGAGCTCCAGCCCGCGGCGCAGGGTCGCCATGGTGCCCAGGTCGCTCTGCGCCTCGATCCGGCTGGAGCTGAACGGGGTGGTGCTCACGCGTGCTCCTCCTGCGGCTCCTCGGCGGCGGCGACGGCGGCCCGCTCCGCCGCCTCCCGGGCGTAGGCGTGCACCAGGTCGGCGTAGCCGTCGCAGCGCTCGAGCAGCTCGTCGTGCGGGCCCTGGTCGACCACGCGACCGTGCTCGAGGTAGACGACCTGGTCGGCGAGGGTGATCGTGGCCATCCGGTAGGCCACGACGAGCACGGTCATGCCGTCCCGCGCCTCCCGCAGCCCGGCCAGGATGGCCTGCTCGACGGAGGGGTCCACCGCGCTCGTCGCGTCGTCGAGGACGAGCAGCCGGGGCCGGCGCCAGATCGCCCGGGCCAGCGCGATGCGCTGGCGCTGCCCCCCGGAGAGGGTGCCGCCCCGCTCGCCGACCACGGTGTCCAGCCCCTCGGGAAGGGCCCGGACGAACCCGTCGGCCTGGGCGATCCGCAGCGACTCCCACACGGCCTCGTCGTCGGACTCCTCCCCGAGCGTGATGTTGCCCCGCACCGTGTCGTCGAACATGAACGTCTGCTGGGCCACGAGGGTGGCCACCGAGGGCAGCACCCCGTGGGCCAGCTCGCGGACGTCCCGGCCGGCAAGGCGCACGGTGCCGCCGCCGGCGTCGACGAGCCGCAGCGCGAGGTTGGTCAGCGTGCTCTTCCCCGACCCGGTCGGGCCGACGAGGGCGGTGGTGCTCCCGGCGGGCACGACGAGGTCGACGTCGTGGACCGTCGGCTCCTCCTCGCCCGCGTGGGTGTAGCTCACGCCCCGCAGCTCCGACTCCACGGCACCCCCCTCCCGGGAGAGGTGGCCGTCGCCGTACTCCATACCCCCCTCGGCCTGCAGGACGTGCTGGACCCGGTCGTGGCCCACCACCGAGCGCGGCAGCTCGGCGAGCACCCAGCCCAGGGCGCGGACCGGGAAGGCCAGGATGGAGAACAGGTAGGCCATCTGGACCACGTCCCCGGCGACGAGGTCGCCCTGCGAGACCTGCCAGGTGCCCACCCCCAGCACCGCGAGGGTGCCCAGCGTGGGGATCGCCTCGATGACCGGTTCGAAGGTGCCCCGGGTGCGCCCCACCTCGATGAGGGAGTCGCGCAGCTCGTGGGTGGCGGCGGTGAAGCGGGCGGTCTCCTCCTCCTCGCGGCCCATGGACTTCACGACCAGGCCGGCCTCGAACGACTCGTGGGCGACCTCGGCCACCTCGGCCCGCAGCTGCTGGGCGCGGGTGATCCGGGGGGACATGAACCGCTGGAAGACGAGGTTGGCGGCGAACAGGCCGGGGAAGACGAGCAGCCCCACGAACGCCAGGAGGGGGTCGACGACGACCATCATCGTCCCGGCGATGACGAGCATGAAGAGCACGCCGATGGCCATCGGCAGGGGGTTGAACACCTGCCAGGTGGCCTCGATGTCGGCGTGCGCGTTGGACAGCAGCTGGCCGGAGGGGTGGGCGTGGTGCCAGGACAGCGGCAGGCGCAGGTACTGCCGGGTCACCCGGCGCCGGTAGGCGGCCTGCAGGTTGAAGCCGGCGACGGTGGCCCACACCCGCCGCAGGATCACCCCGACCACGTTGACGAGGAGGACGGCGACCAGCACGCCGAAGATCGTCCAGAGCCCGACGGCGGTCACCGTGCCCGAGTCCACCGCAGGGGTGATCACGGTCCGCGTCACCCAGCCGATCGCGCCGGCGGTGCCGACGGTGGCGCCCGCCCAGAGCACGGCTCCGACGACGGCGACCGCGAACGGGCGCGGCTGCTGCCGGATGCCGGACCAGACGACCTTCAGGCCGCGGCGCAGCACCGCACGGCTGGGCGCGGGGCGGGGGACCGGTGGACTGGCCGCGGACATGGTGGGTCGACCTCCGTCAGGAGCGGGCAGCAGGGAACGACCGGCCATCCTCTCACGTCCGGGACCGCCCACCGTCCCGGTCGTGGTGGGATGGGGGGATGACGTCCACACCGCTGCTGCGCGACCTTCTCGCCTCGACTGCCCTGGACCTGGGCCCGCAGGCCCCGACACTGTGCGACCCCTGGCGGGTCCGCGACCTCATGGCCCACCTGGTCGTGCGGGAGTCCCGCCCCGACGTGCTGCCCGGCATCGGCCTCGACGTGGGCCCGCTGCGTCGGCACACCGACCAGGTCCAGGACCGCGTCGCCGGGCGGTGGGACCTGCCGCAGCTGGCCGAGGCCGTGCGTCGCGGACCGGCCCGCTGGTGGCCGACCTCGGTGGGGGCGGTGGACGACCTGGTCAACGTCCCCGAGCTCGCCGTGCACCTGGAGGACATGGTGCGGGCCCAGCCGGACTGGGAGCCCACCCGGCTGCCCGAGGAGGTGCAGCGTGCGCTGTGGACCTCGTTGCGGCGCAGCGGCCGGATGCTCTACGGGCGGGCGCCGGTCGGCGTGGTCGTGGTCGCCGAGGGGCACGGGCGGGCGTCGTTGAGGCGGCCGCCCGGTCGTGCCGGAACGGTGGTCCTCCGGGGCACCCCGCTGGAGCTGACCCTGCACGCCTTCGGCCGGGACGCCGTCGCCCGGGTCGAGGCCACGGGCGAGGACGCCGACCTGGCCGCCCTCGACCGGCACCACCGGTCCGTCTGACCCGCATGGCCGACCGGCCGGCCGGCGGCGAGCCCACCTGGTGGCGCGGCCTGCTCGGACGCGTCGGGCCGTTGGTCGGCGGGCGACCCGTGCTCGTGGGCGTGGACGGGCGAAGCGGCGCCGGCAAGACCGACCTGGCGCTCGCCGCCGCCGAGCTGCTGGCGGCCGCCGGGCACCCGGCGCACGTGGTCCACCTGGATGCGCTCTACCCCGGCTGGTCCGGGCTGGCCCCGGCCCTGCCCAGGCTCTGCGAGGAGGTGGTCGCACCCCTGCTGGCCGGGCGGCCCGGTCGCTACCGGTCCTGGGACTGGGACGCCGGCCGACCGGGTCCCACGGTCGTGGTGCCACCACGCCCGGTCGTCGTCGTCGAGGGCGTGGGGACCTGGCCAGCCCGTGCGCGGGCAGCTTCGACGTGCGGCTGTGGCTGGAGGCCCCGGCCACGGTGCGCCGGGTCCGTGCCCTCGCCCGGGACGGGGAGACCTTCGCGCCCCACTGGGACCACTGGGCCGAGCAGGAGGATGCGGTGCTGGCGACCCGTCCCCGGTGGGACGGGCTCGTCGACACCGTGGTCGGCCGGACCCGGTGGTCGGCCCCGGAGTGGGACAGACTGGACCCATGAGCACCCGCCGGGAGCAGCTGAGCCTCGTCCCGGCCCGGGCCTGGGACCGGCTGCGGCTGGAGGTCTCCCCCGGGTCGGCCCGGGAACGGTGGGTGCGGCTGCGGGCCCGGGCGTGGCTGATCGTCCAGATCGCCGTCGGCGCCGCCCTCGCCTGGTGGATCGCCCGGCACCTCGTGGGGCACGTCCTGCCGTTCTTCGCCCCGGTGACCGCGATGATCTGCCTGGGGCTGACCTACGGCGACCGCATCCGCCGGATCGTCGAGCTGACCGTCGGCGTGGCCATCGGCATCCTCACCGCCGACGTCTTCGTCCAGTGGTTCGGCTCGGGCACCTGGCAGATCCTCCTCGTCGCCGGCACCGCGATGTCGTTGGCGGTCCTGCTCGGCGCGGGACAGCTGCTCATGATGCAGGCCGGGATCCAGGGCGTGCTGGTCACCACCCTCGTGGCGCCCGAGGGCGCCGCGCTGAGCCGGTGGGTCGACGCCCTCGTCGGAGGCTCGGTGGCGCTCGTCATCGCCATGCTCGCGCCGACCCGGTCCACCACCCAGCGGCCCCGCGAGCGCGCCGTGGCCGCCGTCGGCCACCTGGCGGCCGTGCTCACCGACGCCACCCAGGCGCTGCGCAGCAGGGACCTCGACCGCGCCCGGGGGGCCCTGACGACGGCCCGGAAGCTGTCCGAGGAGGTGGACGCGCTGCGCGACGCCACGGCCGAGGCCCTGGCGGCGGCCCGGCTGGCCCCGCTGCTGTCCGGGGTCCACCGCGAGCAGGTGCGGCAGATCCAGCAGATGATCGGGCCGCTCGGCCTGGCCGTGCGCAACGTCCGGGTGCTGGTCCGCCGGTCCGTCGCCGCCGTGGAGGACGGCGAGTTCGTGCCCCCCACCTACACCGACATGGTCGAGGCGCTGGCCCAGGCCGCCGCCACGGTCCAGGAGCAGCTGGCCGACCAGGCCCCGCTCGCCGAGGTCCAGGAGGACCTGATCACCCTGGCCCGCCGTTCGACCTGGAGCCATCCGCAGGCCGGCCTGTCCGCCGAGGTCCTGCGGGCGCAGGTGCGCTCCACCGTCGTGGACCTGCTGGTCCTGTCCGGGATGGGGCCTGCCGAGGCCCGCCGTCGCGTGCCGGCCACCCGGGAGGAGTACGACCCCGGCCACGTCGAGGACGAGGACCGCTGACGGGTGCGGGCCGGTCAGCCCGCGTCGCCTCCCCCGCCCGTGCGGTGGTGGTGCTCCACGAGCGCCGCCAGCCGGGAGGCCTCCCGTCGGGCGTGCTCACCGTCGGCGCGCTGGATGGCCATGACGGCCAGCTCCTCGGTGTCGGTCAGCTCCAGGACCGCCCACGACGCCCCGCCGGAGAAGCCCACCCGCAGCACCCGGGCCCACTCGACCTCCGTGGTGGAGAAGAGGTTGACCACCCGCAGCCCGCGCGGCCCCGGCACGGCGCGGATCCGGGCATACCTCCACAGGAACGCCGCCATCACCACGCCGATGAGCGCGACCGCCACCCGGTTGAGCACCATGAGGGCGGGGTCGGAACCCAGCGGCATCGGGGAGAAGATCGCGACCATGCCGAAGACGACGACGGAGGCCACCGCGGACAGCCGGGCCACCCACGCCCCGCGGACGGGACGGAAGGTCGCGTAGGGGTCGCGCCGCTCGGCCGGTGGGGTCATTCCACCAGCGTACGTCCGTCGTCGCTGGGCGCGGGTCCCAGACCCGTGGGGGCCTCGACCCTGGCAGCCCTGCGCCACACGACGAAGCCCCAGAGCACGAACGCCCCGTAGACCAGGAAGAGGATCGCCGAGGGGTAGTAGCCCGAATGCCACAGGAGGGGCACGCCGACGAGGTCCACGGCGATCCAGACCAGCCAGAAGTCGACCCAGCCCCGGGCCATGGCGTACGTGGCCAGCATCGAGCCCACGAAGATCCAGGCGTCGGTCCAGTAGTACCAGCGGGGCGCCGGCCAGCCGGCCCCCACCTGCGCGAACACCCACTGGGCGAGGACGACCAGGACCGCGGCCCCGACGAGGTATGCGGTGCGCTCGGCCGCGGTGGCCCACCGGGGGGTGATCGCGGGGGCGCCGTGGGCGCGGCCCCGACGGGACCGGTTCCAGGCCCACCAGCCGTAGACGCTGGTGAGGATGAAGAAGACCTGCCGGGCGCCTGGCCGAAGAGGCTGTGCTCCTGCGGGTTGGCGAACCAGACCCCCGTGAAGACGGTGAAGAGCAGGGCGTTGCCGACGATGCCGACCGGCCAGGCCCACACCGTGCGTCGCATCCCGAGGACGGCGGAGGCCAGGCCGAAGGCGTTGCCGACGACCTCGCGCCAGGCGATGGTGTGGCCGGCAATGCTCAGCTGGGCGTTGAAGAGGTCGTTCCAGACGTCCACGGCGCATCCTCAGCCGCAGGCGTGGCGCCGGGCCAGGGCCCGCAGCTCGCCGATGCGCGCGGGGACGTCGTCGGCGCCGTAGACGGCCGATCCGGCCACCAGGACGTCCGCCCCCGCCTCGACGCACCGGCCGATGGTGTCGGCCGAGACGCCGCCGTCGACCTGCACCCAGATCTCGCCCCCGCGGCGGCCGACGGCCTCGCGCACGGCCTGCACCTTGGGCAGCTGGTCGTCCATGAACGACTGCCCGCCGAAGCCGGGCTCGACCGTCATGACGAGGACCATGTCCACCTCGTCGAGCAGCTCCTCGTAGGGGGCGAACGGCGTCCCGGGCTTGACCGCGAACGCCGCGCGGGCACCGGCGGCGCGGATCGCGCGGGCGGTGGCGACCGGGTCGGCGGCCGCCTCGACGTGGAAGGTCACCGACCCCGCGCCCGCCTCGGCGTAGCCGGCCGCCCAGCGGTCGGGGGCCTCGATCATGAGGTGGCAGTCCAGCGGGACCCGGGTCACCCTGGCCAGTGCCTCGACGACCGGCAGCCCGAGCGTGAGGTTGGGGACGAAGTGGTTGTCCATGACGTCCACGTGGGCCCAGTCGGCCGTCTCGATGCGCCTCAGCTCGGCCTCGAGGTTGGCGAAGTCGGCGGCCAGGATGGAGGGGCTGATCTGCAGCGGGGCGGGCATGGCGCACACCCTAGTGCGAGCCCGCCCGCCCAGGGGTGCGGGGCCGACGTGCCCGGAGGACGCCGGCTCAGCGCCGCCGCAGGAGGGCCAGGAACATGCCGTCCGTGCCGTGCCGGTGCGGCCACAGCTGGGCCCACGGCTCGTCGGGCCGGCCGACGGCGGGAAGCGGCCGACCCGCCCGGTCGCGCAGGTGCGGCCGGACGTCGACGAGCTCGGCGTCCTGGTCGGCACGGGCCTTGAGCACGTCGCGCACGACGAGGTGCGTCTCGGCCAGGTGCGGCGAGCAGGTGGCGTAGGCCACGAGTCCCCCGGGCCGGGTGGCCTCCAGCGCGGAGTCCAGCAGGGCGCGCTGCAGCGGGGCCAGGGCCGGGATGTCCCGGGGGCTGCGCCGCCACCGTGCCTCGGGGCGCCGGCGCAGCGCGCCCAGACCCGTGCACGGGGCGTCCACGAGGACCCGGTCGTAGCGCCCCGGCTCCTCCGCACCGACGTCCCGGCCGTCGCCGACGGTCACCTCCGCCCGGGCACCCGCGTCCATGGCGGCCCGCAGGCTCTGCCGGACCAGCTCCGCCCGGTGCGGGCTGACCTCGTTGGCCCGCAGCTCGACGCCCCGTTCCAGCGCGAGAGCCGCGAGCAGGCCGGCCTTGCCGCCGGGCCCGGCGCACAGGTCGAGCCAGCGGGCGTCGGGTCCCTCGAGCGGCGCGTCCACGAGGGCGAGCGGGATGAGCTGGGAGCCTGCGTCCTGCACGGCGGCGCGCCCCTCCCGGACCGCGGCCAGGTCACCGGGGTCTCCTGCGGGGAGGGTCCAGGCCGTGGGGGCCGTGGGTGAGGGGCGTGCGCCGGCCGCCGTCAGCTCGGCGTCGTCGACGAGGCCGGGCCGGGCCGCCAGCGAGAGGGGGCCGGGGGTGTTCTGCGCGGCCAGCAGCGCGGCCAGCTCCTCGTCGCTGCCCGTGCTGGCGAGCAGGGAGGCGCGCAGGGCCCTGACGACCCACGCCGGGTGGGAGTGCTCCACCGCGAGCCGGGCCACCTCGTCGGGCTCGTCGGCGGTCAGGAGCGCGACCCAGTCGTCCCGGTGGCGTTCGCCGACCCGTCGCAGGACGGCGTTGACGAAGCCGGCCGCCCCCTGGCCGACGTGCTGGCGGGCGAGGGCGACCGTGGCGCTGACGGCGGCGTGGTCGGGCACGCGCATCCCCAGCAGCTGGTGGATCCCCAGCCGCAGGACGTCCAGGACCGGGGGGTCGATCGAGCTCGCCGGCCGGTCGGCGGCCCGGGCCGCGACCGCGTCGTAGAGGCCCTGCATCCGCAGGCGCCGTAGGCCAGCTCCGTGGCGAAGGCGGCGTCACGGCCGCGGAGCCCGGCGGCCCGCAGGATCCGTGGGAGCTCGAGGTTGGCGTAGGCGTCCTGGAGGGCCACCGCGCGCAGCAGCAGGTAGGCCGACTCCCTGGTCGGGTCGCTGCGACGCTGCCGCTGCGCCGGTGCCTGGGCCGACCGGCGCCGCGGTCCCCGGCGCCCGGCCGGCGGCCGGTCAGCCATCGAAACGCTCCCCCGGCTGCGGTCGGACGCCGCGTGCCCAGTCGGCGGCGGGCATGGCCCTCCTGCCCTGCGGCTGGACGTCCCCGAGCCGCACCGCCACGGTGGCGGTGCCGACGAGCACCTGGTGGCGCTCCACGCGCAGCTCGCCCGGGCCCAGCGGCTCCCCCTCCCCCGGAGCGTCCGCCGGCTCGACCGGCTGCAGCCGCAGCCGCTCGCCGCGCCAGGTGGTCCAGGCGCCGGGGGCCGGGGTGCAGGCGCGGATCCGACGGTCGACGGCGAACGCGGGCACCGTCCAGTCGACCCTGGCGTCCCCGGGCGTGAGCTTGGGCGCCAGGCTCACCCCGTCGGGGACCTGCGGCTCGGGCACCAGCTCGCCCCTCTCCAGCCCGTCCAGGGTCGCGACGACGAGGTGGGACCCGGCCCCGGCCAGCCGGGCCAGGAGGTCGCCGCTGGTGTCCCGGGCCCGGATACGCTCGGTCAGGCGACCCAGCACCGGTCCGGTGTCCAGCCCCTCCTCGAGGAGGAAGGTCACCGCGCCGGTGATCTCGTCCCCGGCCAGGACGGCGTGCTGGACGGCGCGGCGCCCCGCCACTGGGGCAGGAGGGAGAAGTGCAGGTTGACCCACCCGTGGACCGGCAGCCCCAGCAGGGCGCGCGGCACGAGCGCCCCGTAGGCGACGACCACGCCGACGTCCGGGGCCCAGTCCCTCAGCTGCTCGGCCACCCCCTCCTCGGCCAGCCGGTGCGGTGCGAGGACCGGGACCCCGTCGGCCTCCGCGGCGGCCCGCACCGGGGATGGACGGGACCGGCGTCCTCGGCCGGCCCGGGCGTCGGGACGGGTCAGGCACCCGACCACCTCGTGCGGCGAGGCCAGGAGCGCCTCGAGCGTGGGGACGGCCACCTCCGGCGTCCCGGCGAAGACGACCCTCACCGGGCCACCCGTCCGCGTCGGGAACGCCCCGGCCGCCGCTCGGGCCACGCCGGGGCGGCGCCGGTCCTCGCCGCCGGGGTCAGAACTGGTCCTTCTCGTCCGAGATCGTCGCCCGGAACTCCTGGGCGTCGTCGAGGCGCAGCTCGGCGATCTCCTCCCCCTGCTCGCGCAGCAGCTCGTGCCGCTCGCGGCGCCGGCGGGCCTGCTCGATCGGGTCGGGCACCGGTGCGGCGGCGATCAGCCGCTGGGTGTACTCCTCCTGCGGGTGCTCCATGATCTGGGCCCGTGGCCCGGCCTCGACGACCTTGCCGTTCTGCAGCACGACCACCTGGTGGGCGAGCAGGTCGACCACCGCCAGGTCGTGGCTGATGAAGAGGCAGGCGAAGCCGAACTGCTCCTGCAGCTCGGCGAAGATCTTCAGCACCCGGGCCTGGACGGACACGTCGAGCGCCGACGTCGGCTCGTCGGCGACGAGGAGCTCGGGATCCAGGGTCAACGCCCTGGCCACGCAGATGCGCTGCCGCTGCCCGCCGGAGACCTCGTGCGGGTAGCGGTTGAAGACCTCCCGGGGGAGCTGGACGGCGTCGAGCAGCTCGTAGACCTTGTCCTGCCGGGTCTTGCGGTCGCCCACCTTGTGCACCACGAGGGGTTCGGCGATGCACTCGCCGATGGGCAGGCGGGGGTTGAGCGAGGCGGCCGGGTCCTGGAAGACGACGCCGATCCGCTTGCGCAGGGCCTTGAGCTCGCGCTTGTTCATCGTGGTGATGTCCTCGCCGAGGAGCCGGAACTCCCCGGACGCGGCGGGGATCAGGCCCAGGGCGCACCGGCCGATCGTGGACTTGCCGGAGCCGGACTCGCCGACGAGACCGACGATCTCGCCCTTGCGCACCTGGAAGCTGACGTCGTCGACGGCCCGGAACGGGGGCTTGCCCATCCGCTGGTACTCGATGACGAGGTTGCGCAGGTCGATGGCCAGCGGGGCGTCGTGGTCGACCTCCTCGCGCACGCTGATGCCCATCTGGCCGCGGCCGGCCCCCATCTTGGGCACCGAGCCCAGCAGCATCCTGGTGTAGGCGTGCTGGGGGTGCAGCAGCACCTCCTCCACGGTGCCGCGCTCGACGATCTCGCCCTTGAACATCACGGCGACCCGGTCGGCCATGTCGGCCACGACGCCCATGTTGTGGGTGATGAGCAAGATCCCGGTGTTGAGCTTGTCCTTGAGCGAGCGCAGCAGGTCGAGGATGTCCGCCTGCACCGTGACGTCGAGGGCGGTGGTCGGCTCGTCGGCGATGATGACCTTGGGGTCGCAGCTGATCGCGATGGCGATGACGACCCGTTGACGCTGACCGCCGGAGAGCTCGTGCGGGTACTTCTTCATCTGCTTGGCCGGCTCGGGGATGCCGACCATCTCCAGCAGCTCGATGGCCCGGTCGACGGCGGCCTGGCCGCGGGCCACGTGGTGCAGCTCCATCGACTCCACCATCTGGGTGCCGACGGTCAGCACGGGGTTGAGCGCGGTCATCGGCTCCTGGAACACCATGGCCACGTCGTTGCCGCGCAGCCGGCGCATGTTCCGCTCGGAGAGCTGACCGACGTCCCTGCCGGCCACGTTGACGGCCCCGCCGATGGTGGCGTTGGACGGCAGCAGCCGCATCGCCGTCATCGAGGTGACGGACTTGCCCGAGCCGGACTCGCCCACGAGCGCGACGACCTCGCCCGGGCGCACCCGCAGGTCGACGCCCTTGACGGCGTGGACGCTGCCGAACTCGGTCTTGAAGCGGACGTCGACGTCGTCGAAGGTCAGCACGACCTCCT
The DNA here is from genome assembly GCF_001942405.1 of Ornithinimicrobium sp. CNJ-824. Classification (GTDB taxonomy): domain Bacteria; phylum Actinomycetota; class Actinomycetes; order Actinomycetales; family Dermatophilaceae; genus Ornithinicoccus; species Ornithinicoccus kibberensis. The sequence continues at coordinate 56,155 of NZ_MKKA01000060.1, read as the reverse complement.
CGCCCTCGCCGGGGGTCCCCGAGCCGGTGAACACCTGGTCGCCGTAGTTCTCGGTCGTGGTCGTCATCAGTCGGCGGTCCTGTTCTGACGGGGGTCGAAGGCGTCGCGCAGGCCGTCACCGAGGAAGTTCACGGACAGCGCGATCGCCAGGATGATCATGCCGGGCCACCAGAAGAGCCACGGCCGGGTCTGGAAGCTGTTCTGGTAGGTCGAGATCAGCAGGCCCAGGGAGGTGTCGGGCGGTCGGACGCCCCAGCCGAGGAAGGACAGCGCCGACTCCAGCAGGATGGTCGCCGCGATCGCCAGCGTGGCGCTGACGATGATCGTGCCGATGGTGTTGGGCAGGATGTGCTTGAAGATGATCCGGCTCGAGCTGGTGCCGATGGCCTCGGCGGCAGCGACGAACTCGCGCTCGCGCAGGGAGAGCACCTCGCCGCGCACCAGCCGGGCCAGGCCGGTCCAGGTCAGCACGCTCAGCAGGAAGGCCAGGGGCCAGATCCCACCACCGGCCATCTTGCCGAACACCGCGGCCATGACCAGGAGCGGGATGACGATGAACAGGTCGGTGACCCGCATGAGGATCGCCTCGACCCAGCCGCGGTAGTAGCCGGCCAGGGCGCCGACGAGCGTGCCGATGATCGTCGACAGGATGCCGACGGTGAAGGCCACGATGAGCGAGCGCTGCGTGCCGCGCATCGTGAGGGCGAAGTAGTCCTTGCCGGCGTTGTCCTGGCCGAAGGGGTACTCCCCCGCCTCGAACGGCCACAGCTGCAGGGTGGGCCGCCCCATGTTCTCCACCAGGGCGCCCTCCCAGAAGTTCTTGCCCCACCAGCCCGGGATGACCCCGTAGCCGATCGAGGTGAAGGCGAAGACCGTGATGGCCAGCAGGGCGACCAGGGAGACCATGGCGCCGCGGTGGCGGAAGAATCGGCGGCGGACCAGCTGGCCCTGGGAGTAGGACTTGCCGGTCAGGTCGATGTTCTTCTCGACCGAGTAGATCTCCGGGGCCCCGTCGGCGCTGGTGCCGTCGGTGACCTCGTCCATGGTGTCCGGGTCCTGCGGGGCGGCCTTGTCCTGGGGGGCCGGCACCGGGGAGAGACCCTCGCGTCCGCTGCCGGGGACCTCGGGCCGGTCCTGCTCGGGGCGGTCCCCGCCGCTGGTCGGGGGCTTGTCGTTCATCGGTCGTTCCTTCGCATGGTCGTGGCCGGCGTCGTCGCCGCCGGTGTCGTGCTCGGGTCGCGGTTCACGGCGCCGCTCACCGGCGGATCCGCGGGTCGAGGAAGGCGTAGGCGATGTCCGCGAGCATGTTCATCAGCACCGCCGCACCGCCGGCCACGAGGTAGTAGGCCATGACCGGGCCGGGGTCGACGGTGTTCAGGCCGTCGCGGAAGATCGCCCCGAGGCCCTTCCAACCGAAGATGGTCTCGGTGATGACGGCGCCGCCGAGGAGGGCGGCGAAGTCGAAGGCGACGATGGTGGTGATCGGGATGAGGGCGTTGCGCAGCGCGTGCTTGGTGTAGACGACCCGGTCGGAGAGGCCCTTGGACCGCGCGGTGCGGATGTAGTCCTGGTTGATCGTCTCCAGCATCGAGGCCCGGGTGTAACGGCTGTAGCCGGCGATGGAGATCAGCGTCAGCACGATCGTCGGCAGGATCAGCTGGACGCCCCAGTTGTAGATCTCGATCCAGAAGTTGCCCTCGAGCCGCTCCGAGGGGATGCGGGCGTCGCCGATGGTCCCGATCGGACGGCCCTGCGGGGCGACGTCCAGGAAGCCGGCCCAGTTGCGCAGCAGCTGGTCCATGAAGACGAGGAAGCCGAAGGCCAGGGCGGTGCCGATGTTGACCACCATGGAGGTCTTCTTCTCGAAGCCGCCGAAGAACCAGCCGATGGCCGCACCGACGACCGCGGACACCAGCGCCAGCAGCAGGACGAGGCCCCACGAGGGATCCTGGATGAGGGGCTGGACGAGGAAGTAGCTCACCACCCCCACGGCCAGGGTCCCCAGGCCGGCGTAGAGGATGCGGCGGTGCTGCAGACCCACGGTCAGCACGAGGAAGAAGGCCAGGGCGGCCAGCCCCCCGACGATGATGAGGGGCAGGCCGAGGGCGGGCTGGCGCCACCAGCCGATGCGGTCGAACCAGAAGACGGCTGCGAAGACCACGCCGGCCGTCACCAGGAAGGTCAGCGCCTGCCGTCGGATGTCCCCGCCGAGCACCGAGGCGATGAGCAGGCCGAAGACGATCGCGATGACCCCCATGGCGACCGTCGTCAGCTGTGGGTCGGCCATCCAGTTGTTGAACCGGATCGCGCCGAAGTCCTTGAGCAGCACCGCGGCCCAGAAGACGGGCAGGGAGAAGAAGAGGAAGGCCAGGAAGGTGATCGAGTAGTCGAACCCGGAGTACTGGCGGATCGCGGAGAGGACGCCCAGGGTGATGCCGATGATGATGGCCAGGGCCACCGACAGGGCCACCAGCCGCAGGCTGGCTCCCGCCGCCCCCAGCAGGAGGCTGTTGACGTTGGCGCCGTCCCGGGTGGTGCCGAGGTCGCACTGGAGCACCAGGCACTTGCCGGCCCCGGTCAGCCACGTCAGGTAGCGCTGCCACCACGGCAGGTCCAGGTTCATGTTCCGGATCCGCGCCTCCATGAGCTGCTCACGGTTCTCGGCGCGGGTCTCCCGCAGGTCCTGCAACGGGTCTCCGGAGTTGATGGTGGCGAAGTACATCAACGCCGAACCCAGGACCAGGATCACCGCCGAGATGGCGATCCGGCGGAGGATGAACTGGAGCACGGGGAATACCTTCCTGCACTGGGACCACGTCGTCGTGGCGGGGGTGACGTGGCACTCTAACCGACCTGGCAGGCCGTTGGCGAAGAGCCCCGACCGCGCGTCGGAGACGGGACGGACCGGGCGACGGAGGGGGCACGCGGCGGGGCGGGAGGGCTGGTGCCCTCCCGCCCCGTGGCGTGCGACGGACCTACCGGGACGACGTCCCCGGACGGACCGCTAGCGCCGGTGGATCAGCTGGCGCGGACCCACTGCTCGGCGTTCCACGACACACCCGTCTGGGTGGAGTTGTGGCGGACGTTCTCGAGCGTGGCGTCGTGACCGATGACGCCCGGGTGGGCGAACAGCGGGATGCCGTAGAGCTCGTCCCACAGCAGCTTCTCGATCTTCTTCACCTGCTCGAGGTGGACGGCCGGGTCGTTGGACGAGGCCAGCTCGTCCCAGGCCGCGTCGACCTCCTCGTTGGAGAACTGGCCGAAGTTCTGGCCGCCACCGGTGGAGTAGATCGGCTCGCCCGAGGCGATCTGCCCCGAACCGGCCCACGCGAAGAGAGCCACCTCCCAGTCACCGGTCTCCAGCGGGCCGCCCTGCTGGAAGAAGGTGGAGTCGCCGGCGTCGACGATGTTGAAGCCCGCCTCGTCGCAGGAGGCCTTGATCGCGGTGACCTCGTCGGTGCGGCGCGGGTTGGGCGCCGAGTAGCCGATGCGGACCTCGACCGGGGTCTCGACCCCGGCCTCCTCCAGCTTGGCGGCCGCACCCTCGATGTCGACCTCGTCGTACCGGCCGTCGTAGGCGGCCGAGAGGACCTCCTGGTAGTCCGGCTGGAAGGGGAACTTCTCGCGCAGGTTCATGACCTCAGCCTCGGGGTTGATCGGCTGGATCAGGTTCTGCACGATCTGCTGACGCGGCACGCACATCGCGAACGCCTCGCGGGCGGCCAGGCCACCCTCCTCGTCGGAGAAGACCGAGCCCTCGGCGAAGTTGAAGTCGAGGTGCTCCCAGGTCATCTCGTCGCCGGTCAGGGTGGTGACGGTGTCGCCCATGCCGGCGAGCTGGTCCATGGTGTCCACGGTGGCCTGCGGCTCGATGACGTTGATGTCACCGTTCTGCAGGGCCTGGACGTGGGTGCCCGGGTCGGCGAACTTGAAGACCAGGTTGGCCGTGGCCGGGGCCGGGCCGTAGAACTCCTCGTTCGGGACCAGACCCAGGGACAGGTCCTTCTCCCAGACCGAACCCTGGAGGGTGTACGGACCCGAGGACGGGACGATGGACTCGTCCGGGATCTCGTAGTCGTTGAAGACCCAGCCGGTGTTCCAGAACTCCGAGGCCTGGGCCACGGTCTCGCCGTCGCCGTCGAGGATGGCCTGGGCCAGGTCGCCGGGCTCCATGCCCGACTGCTCCGCCACGACGTGCGAGGGGAGCGCGCCGGAGACCATGAGCTCCCAGTCGGGGTAGGGCTCGGGGTAGACGAGCGTGAACTCCTTGGAGTCCACCTCGGTCTCCAGGCCGTCCGGGACGTAGACCCCGAAGGTGTCGGACACCGGGTCGAAGCCGAGGGTGTCGACGCCGCCCAGGGACTCCGGGTTGGAGGAGGCCCAGGAGAGCAGGTAGTCGTTCGCGGTCACCGGGGTGCCGTCGGACCAGACCGCCTCGTCGGAGATCGTGTACTCGACGGTCAGCGGGTCCTCGCTGGTGACCTCGTAGGAGCCGAACCACTCGTTGGGGTACACGGTGCCGTCGGTGCCCCAGTACCAGAAGCCGCCGATGAGCTGGTTGTTCACCACCGCGTTGTAGGTCGAGTTGGTCGACGAGGTGTCGCCGTTGTAGGCGTTGTACTGCTCGGACCCGGTCGAGAACGAGATCTCGTCCTGGGCGGTCTGGACGTCGCCCAGGTCCGCCTTCGCGGTGTCCTCCTCGCCGCCGCCGGCAGCGGTGCCGTCCTCCGAGGTCGCCGAGTCGTCGTCGCCGCCGGCGGTCGACTCCTCGTCGTCGGTCTCGGCGTCGGTGCCGCCGCCCTGCTCGTTGGTCGTGCCGGTGTCCTCGGGGGTGTCCGTCTCGGACGTGCAGCCGGCCAGGGCGAGGGCTCCGGCCGCCACGACGGCCATGGTCGCGCGCCTGATCTTCAATGTTCCTCCTAGTGGGAAGCTCGGGCCGGAGCACACGTCCCACTCCGGACGCGCACCCGGTCGACACCGAGCCGGGGGGTTGCGAGAGCAACATAGGCACGGGTGGGGCCCCGACGCCACACCGGTGACCGGACGGTCACTGGATCGTTACCAGTTTGAGACGTCGGCCGCCCGCCCGTCGGCGGCTCAGCGCGGGCCCTCGAGGGGGTCGAGCACCGCGCGGACCTGGTCGTCGGACCGGCGCGCGCTGCGCGTCGCCCGCACCGCGCGCACGTCGGCGGGCAACGATCCTGCCCGCCCCTCCCCCAGGACTGCCACGGACTCCTCGGGACCGGTGGCCCGGACGTCGCCGAGCGGGAGGTGGCCGAGCTCCTCCAGCCGGCCGGCGAACTCCTTCACGCCCGCGGAGGCGCCGCGCAGCAGCACGTGCCGGCGCACCGGAGGAAGACCCAGCTCGACGCGGTCCGCGAGCTCGCGCGCGGCGAGCCACCCGGGGTCCCACCGGACGAGGGCCTCGACGGCCGGGACCTGGGCGTGCGGGGGGACCCCGCACAGGACGACCCGTCCCGGGCCTCCGCGGGGGGCCGGCCGGACCATCGCGGCGGCAGCGGCCCACCTGCGCAACGCCTCGACGGCCGCGTCCAGGCTGGCCCGGTCCAGCAGCTGCCAGCCGTCCAGCAGGGCTGCCGCCCGGTAGCCCCCTGGAGCCCACGGCTCGGCGCCGGGCGTCGCGACCACGAGCGTGGGCGTGTCCTCCACCGTCGCGACCACGGAGGCACCGCCGGACGTGAGCACCCGGACGCCGGGGAAGGCCCGCCCCAGCTCCTCGGCGGTCCGTCGCTCCCCGACGCCGCTCGCCCGCAGACGTCCCGAGCCGCACGCCCGGCACCGGGTCTCCTCCGCAGGGGGCAGCCCGCACCAGCGGCAGACCGGCGCGGTGCCGGTGGCGGGCACGCCGACCGGTCCCGCGCAGCGGGGGCACCGCACGGGGGTGCGGCACTCCTGGCAGGCCAGCGCCACGACATACCCCTGCCGGGGGACCTGGACGAGCACCGGCCCCTCCTCGAGGCCGTCCCGCAGGGCCCGCCAGGCGAGGCTGGGGATGCGGGCGGTGCGGGCGGCCGGGTCGCGGTCCTCCTGCCGCCCCTCACCGGCGACGAGCACCGACGCAGCCGCCGCCCGCACGGCGGACCTGCCCGGCACCACGTCGGCCGCCAGGCCGGTCGCGACCCAGGCCTGCAGGGGGACGCTGCGTCCCAGGCCACCGACCACAAGGCCGGCACCCTCCTGGACGGCCCGCAGGCGCAGCACCTCGCGCACGTGCGGATAGGGCGCCCTCGGCTCCTGGTGCAGGTCGTCGCCGTCGTCCCAGCAGACGAGCAGGCCCAGGTCCCGGACGGGGGCCCAGGCCGCGGCCCGGGTGCCGACGGCCACGCGGGCGTGCCCCCGCAGGAGGCGCAGGAAGGCGCGGTAGCGCGCCTCCGGGCCCAGGTCGGCCGTCAGGGCGACGCAGTCCTGCTCGCCGACGACGGCCGACACGGCGGCGAGCACCCGGTCGACGTCACGCCGGTCCGGCACCACGATCACCGCACCACGCCCGCCGGAACGGGTCGCCGCCACCGCCTCCGCGACGGCGTCCGGCCAGTCCGTCCCGGGGGGCTGTGCGGGCAGGGCCGTCCATGCGGCCACGGGCGCCTCCCCGGCCGCCAGCCGACGCAGGAGCGCGGGCCCGGCGGGGAAGGCGGACCAGGCCCCAGGGGGCTGCCCGGCGGAGGGAGGAGCGGCGGGGCCGGCCGGCTCCTCGGCCGGTGGGGGCTCGGCGGACTCGGCGCGGGCGTGCCGTGGGGGCACGGCCAGGCGGAGCACGTCGGCCAAGGTGCCGCTGTAGTGGTCGGCCACGGCCCGGGCCGTGGCCAGCACGTCGGCGGTGAGCACGGGCTCGGCGCCCACGACCCGCAGGACCGGCGACAGCCTGCCGGGATGGTCGGCCTCGGCGGCCCGGGCCACCACGAAACCGTCGTGCTGGCGGCCCGCCATCCGCACCCGCACCCGGACGCCGGGCTGCGCGGCGTCGGCCAGGTCGTGCGGGACGACGTACTCGAAGACCCGGTCGAGGTGGGGCAGCGGCGTGTCGACGACGACCTGGGCGACGGGGTCCCGGTCGGCCGGGGGCCGGTCCGCGGGCGGGGACGGGCGACGGCGGCGTCGGGCACCGGCCGGTGGGGGCACCAGCGTCAGCTGCTCCTCCACCTCGTCGCCCCCCGTCCGCGCCTCCGGCGCCACCGGTGCTCAGACCGCCCGGCGCAGCTCCTCGACCCGGTCGAGGCGTTCCCAGGTGAAGGCGTTCTCCACCCCGGGCGCTGCGTGCGGCCGAAGTGGCCGTAGGCGGCGGTCGGCCGGTAGATCGGGCGGAGGAGGTCGAGCTGGTCCACGAGGGCGGCGGGCCGCAGGTCGAACACCCGGGTGACCGCGTCCTGGATGGTGTCGTCGGGCACCGTGCCGGTCCCGAACGTCTCCACGTAGAGCCCGACCGGGTGCGCGGTGCCGATCGCGTAGGCGACCTGGATCTCGCAGCGGCGCGCCAGCCCGGCGGCCACCACGTGCTTGGCCACCCACCGCATCGCGTAGGCGGCGGACCGGTCGACCTTGGAGGGGTCCTTGCCGGAGAAGGCTCCTCCCCCGTGCCGGGCCATGCCGCCGTAGGTGTCCACGATGATCTTGCGCCCGGTGAGGCCGGCGTCCCCCATGGGCCCGCCGATCGTGAAGATGCCGGTGGGGTTGACCAGCATCCGGTAGCCGTCGGTGTGCAGGTCGATCCCGGCCTCGTGCGCCTCCTCGAGCACCGGGCCGATGACCCGCTCCCGGATGTCGGGCGTGAGCTGGTCCTCCAGGGAGATGTCCCGGGCGTGCTGGGTGGACAGGACCACGGTGTCCAGGCGCACGGCCCGGTCCCCCTCGTAGGCGATGGTCACCTGGGTCTTGCCGTCGGGCCGCAGGTAGTCCAGCTCGCCGCTCTTGCGCACCTGGCTGAGCCGCTCGGCCAGCCGGTGGGCCAGGAAGATCGGCAACGGCATCAGCTCAGGGGTGTCCTCGCAGGCGTAGCCGAACATCAGGCCCTGGTCGCCGGCGCCCTGGACGTCGTAGGGGTCCGCCCCGGACTCGTCGCGGCTGGCCATGGCCGTGTCCACGCCGACGGCGATGTCGACGGACTGGTCGCCGATGGAGACCTCGACGCCGCAGGTCCGTCCGTCGAACCCCTTGTGCGAGTTGTCGTAGCCGATGTCCAGGATCGTGTCGCGCACGATCTGGGGGATGTTGGCGTAGCCGCTGGTGCGCACCTCCCCCGCGACGTGCACCAGCCCCGTGGTCACCAGGGTCTCGACCGCGACCCGCGAGCCCGGGTCCTGGCGGAGGAGCTCGTCGAGGATGCCGTCGCTGATCTGGTCGCAGATCTTGTCGGGGTGCCCCTCGGTGACGGACTCGGACGTGAACAGGCGGGCCATCGACTCTCCTCGCGGTTGCGCAGCGGCTGCTGACTGACCCGGGCAGTCTACGGTCCGGGACCGACGGCCCCGTCTGCTACGTCCCCAGGGCGGAGACGACCTCGTCGAGGACCGCTGCGGCGACCTTGTCCTTTCCTGTGGGCCCGACGGTGCGCACGTCCGCGACGTCGGGACGCAGCAGGTGGACGGTGCTCGTGTCCTGGCCGAAGGTCACCCCCGGGCCCACCTCGTTGGCCACGAGCAGGTCGCAGCCCTTGCGCTCCAGCTTGGCCCGGGCGTGCTGGAGGACGTCCCCCTGGTCGTCGCCGGTCTCCGCGGCGAATCCGACGAGGAAGGGCCGGTCGAGCTCCCCCCGGTCGGCGACCAGGCCGGCCAGCACGTCGGGGTTGCGCACCAGCTCGACCACCGGCGCCTCCGCCGCGTCCGGTCCGTGCTCCTTCTTGATCTTGCGCGCGGCGTAGGCCGCGGGCCGGAAGTCCGCGACCGCGGCGGCCATGACGACGACGTCCGCGTCGTCGGCCACCGCCTGGTGCACGGCCTCCTGCAGCTGCAGGGCCGTCTCGACGGCGACCACCTCGGCCCCCTCGGGGGCGGGCAGGTCGACGTTGGCGGACACCAGGGTGACCCGGGCCCCACGGCGGGCCGCCTCGGCCGCGAGGGCGTACCCCTGCTTGCCCGACGACCGGTTGCCCAGGAAGCGCACGGGGTCCAGCGGCTCGCGCGTGCCGCCCGCGGACACCACCACGTGCCGTCCGGCGAGGTCGGCGGGCGAGCCGTCGGCCCCGCGACCGGTGGCCGCCCCCTCCGGGACGCGGGCCAGCGCGGCGGCGACGATCTCCTCCGGCTCGGGCAGCCGGCCCGGGCCGCTGTCGGTGCCGGTGAGCCGGCCGGAGGCCGGCTCGACGACGTGGACCCCCCGGTCGCGCAGCGTCCGGACGTTGGCGGCCGTCGCGGCGTGGTGCCACATCTCGGTGTGCATCGCCGGGGCGAGCACGACCGGGCAGCGCGCCACGAGCAGCGTGGTGGTCAGCAGGTCGTCGGCCAGGCCGGCGGCGGCCCGGGCCAGCAGGTCGGCGGTCGCGGGGGCCACGAGCACCAGGTCGGCCTCCTGCCCGAGCCGGACGTGCGCGACGCCCGGCACGTCGTCCCAGACCTCGGTCGCGACGGGGCGTCCGCTGAGGGCCTCCCAGGTGGCGGTGCCGACGAAGCGCAGCGCGGCGCGGGTGGGCACGACGGTGACCTCGTGCCCGGCCTCGGTGAGCAGGCGCAGGACCAGGCAGGCCTTGTAGGCGGCGATCCCCCCGGAGACCCCGAGGACGATCCGCATACCCCTGGTCCTGGTCAGCTCTCGATGGCGCCCAGGTGCAGCTTGCCCTGGTCGACCTCGTGCAGCGCGATGGACAGCGGCTTGTCGGTCGCGTCGGCCTCCACGAGGGGACCGACGTACTCGAGCAGGCCCTCCGAGAGCTGGGAGTAGTAGGCGTTGATCTGGCGGGCCCGCTTGGCGGCGTAGATGACGAGGGCGTACTTGCTGTCAGCCCGCTCGAGGAGACTGTCGATCGGCGGGTTGGTGATGCCGTCCGGGTGGGCGATGGTGCCGGTCACGTTCTCACGATTCCTTTGCTGGGGTGGGGTCAACCATCAATGATACGAGTTCCTCCGCGGCGCGGGAAACGTCGTCGTTGACGATGGTCACGTCGAACTCCTGGGCGGCGTCGAGCTCGGTGCGGGCGGTGCGCAGCCGCACCTCGCGTTCCTCGGCCGACTCGGTGCCCCGTCCCTCGAGCCGGTCGACGAGGTCGCCCCAGGAGGGCGGTGCGAGGAAGACGAACAACGCGTCCGGCATCGCCCTGCGGACCTGGCGGGCCCCCTGCAGGTCGATCTCCAGCAGGGCCGGCCGACCCTGCGCCAGCACCTGCTCCACCGGTCCGCGCGGGGTGCCGTATCGGGCCCGGCCGTGCACCCACGCCCACTCGAGGAGATCGTCCTCCCGCGTCAGCCGGTCGAACTCGGCGTCGTCGACGAAGTAGTAGTGCTGGCCGTGGACCTCGTCCGGCCGCGGCGGCCGCGTGGTCGCCGACACCGACAGCCAGACCCCCGGATGGTGGCGACGCACGTAGGCGGCCACGGTCCCCTTGCCCACGGCGGTCGGCCCGGCCAGGACGACGAGTCGGCGGGCGGGGACGGAGCCCTCGGGCTCCCCGGCGACCTGGGGCTGCTGTGCGGGGATCAGCTCTCGCCGAACCGCTCGAGCAGCTGGGCGATCTGGTTGGCGCCCAGCCCACGGACCCGACGGCTCTCGGAGATGCCGATCTCCTCCATCACCTGCCGGGCTCGGACCCGACCCACGCCCGGCAGCGACTCCAGCAGCGCCGAGACCTTCATCTTGCCGACGACGTCGTTCTCCTTGCCCTCGGAGATGACGTCCTTGAGCGAGCCCTGGGCGTTCTTGAGCCGGTTCTTCACGGCCGCGCGCTCACGGCGGGCCTCCGCCGCCTTGGCGAGCGCGTCGGCTCGCTGCTCGGGCGTCAGCTGGGGAAGGGGCACGGTCCAACTCCTCCGTCTGGGTCGGTGCACGGACGGGTGTCCGCTGCAGTGAACCTATCCACACCCGGGCGTGTGTGCCAACCCCGCGCGGGGCTCATCCCGGGGCCAGGTCACGGCGCAGCTGCCCGGACCACGTGGTGACGGCGCGGACCAGGTCGTCCGGGCGTGGTCCGGCTGCGAGGATCCCCCGGCTGACCGGCACCAGGACCCGGTCGGTCAGACCGGCGAAGACCCGCGCCACGTCCGCCCCGGACGCCCCCTGCGCCCCGACCCCGGGGGCGAGCACGGGGGCGCCGGCACCGGGCAGGTCCAGACCGAGGACCGAGGGGGTCGCCGGGAGGGTCGCCCCGACCACCAGGCCCACGTCCCCGAACGGTGCCAGGCCGGCGTTATCGGCCGCGACCTGGTCGACCACCCGGGCGGCGACCGACGGCGACCCGACCTGCTGGACCTCTGCGCCCTCGGGGTTGGACGTCAGTCCTAGGACCCACACCCCGCGGCCGGTCGCGCGGGCGAGGTCCACGGCGGGACGGAGCGCCCCGTAGCCGAGGTAGGGGCTCAACGTCACCGAGTCGGCGGCCAGCGGGGCTCCGTCGGCCAGGTAGGCCTCGGCGTAGGCCAGCATGGTCGAGCCGATGTCCCCTCGTTTGACGTCCAGCACGCTGAGCAGGTCGCGCTCCCGGCACCCGGCGAGCACCTCCTCCAGGACGCGGACCCCCTCCGCACCGTGCCGCTCGAAGAAGGCGGACTGCGGCTTGACGGCGGCGCACCTGCCGGCCGCCGCGTCGAGGACCCGACCGCTGAAGACGCGCAGCCCGTCCGCGTCGTCGGGCAGTCCCCAGTCCGCCAGCAGCCGCGGGTGCGGGTCGAGCCCGACGCAGAGGGGACCGTGCCGTCCCATCGCCTCGGCCAGCCTGGCTCCGAAGTGGGTGGTGGTCACGCGGTTCTCCTGTCGGTGGTGGGACGAGGGGACGAGGGGGGTGGCGCTGCCTCGGCGGCCGTCCGCAGCACCGGCAGCAGGGTGGGGTCCGCCCACAGGGCCGTGCCCACCTGGACGCCGTCGGCACCGTCGCTGAGTGCGGCACGGACGGTCGTGGCCGAGTGGATCCCACCGGCGGCGACGAGAAAGGTGCCGGGCCAGCGCTGCTCCGCCGCTGCCGAGCACAGCGAGCGCAGTCCGGCCCTCGTCGTCGCGGCGTTCGAGGGTCCGGTCCACCACCGGCCCCCGCCGAGGGGAACCTGCCCCGACACCACGACGGCCGAGGCTCCTCCGGCCACCGCGGACCGGGCGACGGCGACCAGCTGCGGATCGACCGCCAGCACCTTGACGAGGACGGGCAGGGTGCGCCCCGCGGCCTCGCGGACCCGGGCGGTCGCCCGCAGGACCGTCTGCTCGTCGCGGCCGCGCAGGTCCACCTCGACGGCGCCCACGACACCTCCGTCGGGGTGCCGCAGCAGCTGCTGCAGCGGGGCGGCGAGCTCCTCGGGCGCAGCACCCCGCACCGCGAGGCACACGCGGTGGCCCGCGGTGGCGGCCCAGGTCAGGCGGGCGCCGGCCACCTCGACGGTGAGGGCAGGCGCGTCGTCGTGGTCGACCCCGCCGACGCCGGACCCGTGCACCCGGGTGCGTGCGTCGCTGCTGCGACGGGACCCGGTGGCGACCGGACCGACGGGGAGCAGCAGTCCGTCCGCACCCTCGAGGCGGGCCAGCGCGGCAGGGTCGGTCAGCGCGCCCGGGCCGAGCCAGGTCCGTGGCAGCGTCGTGCGCCGTGCGGCGCTCAGGACCGACTTCCCCCCGACCCACTCCCCCGGGATCACCGGGCCCTCGGTGCAGGCACGCAGCAGCTGCCCGGCGGCCGGACCGCCGGGCAGCTCCAGGTCGCACCCTCCGCACAATCCCGTGCCGCACAGCACGTCCTGCCCGCCCACGTCCAGGACGCTGGCCCGGCAGGCCGCGCCCCGCGCACCGGCCGCGTCGACGAGCCGAGGCAGCAGGTGCGGGGGCGTGGCCGCATACACGACGCCCACCTGGCCGGTGAGCTCCTCCAGCACCCGGCGACGGCGTCGACGAGGTCGACCGAGGTCGTCAGCACCACGCTGCGGGCGTGCCGGCGCAGGAAGGGCAGGTCCAGGTGCAGCTCGGGGTCGTCGGCCGAGAGCACGAGGTGCACGACGCAGCCCCGGGAGCGCAGGCGCGCCGTGAGCCACCGGAGCGGGACGGCGCCGCCCTCGTGGCCGACGAGGAGCACCGGCACCGGCTGACGGGGTGCCGGGAAGCCCTGCCCCAGGGGGCCCAGCAGCCTCATCCGGTCGCCGGGCGTCGTCGACCGGTCCGCGGGAAGCACCAGCTCGGCCGTGGTGCCGTGCACCGGGTCCTGGTCCGAGCCGGCGAGCCAGTGCACGCGGGCCCGGACCGTGCCCGCCGCCGGGTCGCGCGGCTCGACCACGAACTGGCCCGGCCGTGCGCTGCCCCAGCCGTCGTGCCCGTGGGACACCGTCAGCCCGACCACGTCGAAGCGGCCGGCCGGACGTACCGAGACGACCTCGGCCGTCGACGTGGTCAGGACCTCGGCCGGCCGGGGCCCGGCGGGAGGTCGCCGTGCGTCCATGACGGTGGCCGCGACGGCGTTCAGCCGCGGGCGTCGACGGCCGGGGCCGCGGCCCGGCCGAACAGGTCGAGGGAGGCCGCGTGCTCCTGCAGGGACGCGACCTGCAGGGGGCCGCCGCGCATCGCCTCGATCCCGAGCACCGCCACGGCCAGCTGCTGGACCGTGGTGATGATCGGGCGGTCCAGGCTGGTGGTCGCCGCCCGGATGGCGTAGCCGTCCGCCCGTGCGTCGCGCCCGGAGGGCGTGTTGATGACCATGTCGACCTCCCCGGCCGTGATGCGCTCCACCACCGAGGGGCCAGAGGAGCTGCTCCCCTCCGGCTGGCTGTGCTTGCGCACCACCTGGGCCTCGATGCCGTTGCGTCGCAGGACGTCGGCGGTGCCCTCGGTCGCCATCACCGAGAACCCCAGGTCGACGAGACGCTTCACCGGGAAGATCATCGACCGCTTGTCCCGGTTGGCCACGGACACGAAGACCGTCCCGCCGGTGGGCAGGCTCGTGCCGGCCCGCAGCTGGCTCTTGGCGAAGGCGGCGCCGAACGAGGCGTCGATCCCCATGACCTCTCCGGTGGAACGCATCTCCGGACCGAGGATCGAGTCGACCGCCTGACCGGTCTGCGTGCGGAACCGGCGGAAGGGCAGGATCGCCTCCTTGACCGAGAAGGGGGCGTCGGCGGGCATGACGCCCCCGTCCGCGTGCGCGGGCAGGGCCCCCTCCCGCCGGAGCTCGGCGATCGTGGTGCCCATCATCACCCGGGCGGCCGCCTGGGCCAGCGCCACCCCCGTGGCCTTGGCCACGAACGGGACGGTCCGGCTGGCGCGCGGGTTGGCCTCCAGGACGTAGAGCACGTCCTGGGCCAGGGCGAACTGCACGTTGATCAGGCCACGGACCCCGATCGCCTCGGCCAGCAGGCGGGTCGCCTCCCGCACCTGCTCCAGCTCGGTGCGACCCAGGGTGAACGGTGGCAGCACGCAGGCGGAGTCGCCCGAGTGGATGCCGGCCTCCTCGATGTGCTCCATGATCCCGCCGACGTACAGGCCGTGGCCGTCGTAGAGGGCGTCCACGTCGATCTCCACGGCGGTGTCCAGGAAGCGGTCGACGAGGACGGGGTGGTCCGGGCCGGCCAGCGTGGCCCGGTCGACGTACCCGGCCAGGGTCTCGTCGTCGTAGACGATCTCCATGCCGCGTCCGCCCAGGACGTAGGAGGGGCGGACCAGGACCGGGTAGCCGATCTCGTGGGCCACCGCCAGCGCCTCCTGCGCCGAGTACGCGGTGCCGTGCCGGGGTGCGGCCAGGCCCGTCTCGGCGAGGATCCGGCCGAAGGCCGCACGGTCCTCGGCCAGGTGGATCGCCTCCGGCGAGGTCCCCACCACGGGCACGCCCTCGGCCTTGAGCGCCGCCGCCAGACCGAGCGGGGTCTGGCCCCCGAGCTGGACGACGACCCCGGCGAGCGGACCGGCCTGGCGCTCGGCGTGGACCACCTCGAGGACGTCCTCCAGGGTGAGCGGCTCGAAGTAGAGCCGGCTGGAGGTGTCGTAGTCGGTGGAGACGGTCTCGGGGTTGCAGTTGACCATGACCGTGTCGAACCCGTGCTCGCGCAGGGTGATCGAGGCGTGCACGCAGGAGTAGTCGAACTCGATGCCCTGGCCGATCCGGTTCGGGCCCGAGCCGAGGATGATCACGGCGGGCCGTTCCCGCGGGGCGACCTCGGTCTCCTCGTCGTAGGAGGAGTAGTGGTAGGGCGTCAGGGCCTCGAACTCGCCGGCGCAGGTGTCCACCGTCTTGTAGACCGGTCGGACGCCCAGGGCATGGCGCACCCCGCGGACGACGTCCTCCGTCATGCCGGTCAGCTCGGCGAGCTGGGCGTCGGAGAAGCCGTGCCGCTTGGTCAGGCGGAGCAGCTCGGGGCTGAGCCGCCCGTCGCCGGTCAGCCGCGCCTCGTCGTGCACCTGCGCGGCGAGCTCGTTGATCAGCTGGATCTGGTCGAGGAACCACGGGTCGATGCCTGTCGCGTCGTGCACCTCCTCGACGCTGCAGCCGCCGCGCAGGGCCTGCTGGACCAGGACGATCCGGCCGTCGGTGGGCGTGCGGGCCTGGTCGAGCAGGGCGCGAGCCATCTCGGGGCTGGGCGACTCGTCCTCGCGCCAGTGGAAGCTGCTGCCCGCGCGCTCGACCGAGCGGAGGGCCTTCTGCAGCGCCTCGGTGAAGCTGCGCCCGAGAGCCATCGCCTCACCGACAGACTTCATCGTCGTGGTCAGCGTCGGGTCCGCGGCCGGGAACTTCTCGAAGGCGAACCGGGGCACCTTCACCACGACGTAGTCCAGGGTCGGCTCGAAGGCGGCCGAGTACCAGCGGTCGGCGTCGTGCCGCTGTTCGCCGGAGGCGGTCCGGGGGGCCTCCGGGGGGCGGAGCCCCCCGGACGTGGTGATGTCGTTGGGCACCTCGTCGAGGGTGTAGCCGAGGGCCATCTTGGCGGCGATCTTGGCGATCGGGTAGCCGGTGGCCTTGGACGCCAGGGCCGAGGACCGGGACACCCGCGGGTTCATCTCGATGACGATGACCCGTCCGTCGTCCGGGTCGACCGCGAACTGGATGTTGCAGCCGCCGGTGTCGACGCCCACCTCGCGGATGACCGCGATGCCGATGTCGCGCAGCTGCTGGTACTCCCGGTCGGTGAGCGTCATCGCCGGCGCGACCGTGATCGAGTCGCCGGTGTGCACCCCCATCGGGTCCAGGTTCTCGATGGAGCAGACGACCACGACGTTGTCCGCCCGGTCGCGCATGACCTCGAGCTCGTACTCCTTCCAGCCCATGATGGACTCCTCGAGGAGCACCTCGGTGGTGGGGCTGTCCTGCAGGCCCGCGCCGGCGATCATGCGCAGCTCGTCCTCGTCGTGCGCGAACCCGCTCCCGAGGCCGCCCATCGTGAACGAGGGCCGCACGACCACCGGGTAGCCGAGCTCCTCCGCGGCGGCGATGGCCTCCTCCATGGTGTGGCAGATCGCCGACCGGGCGACGTCGGCCCCGCAGCGCTCCACGACGCCCTTGAAGGCCTGCCGGTCCTCCCCCAGCTGGATCGCCTCGACGTTGGCGCCGATGAGGGGGCAGCCGTAGCGTTCGAGCACGCCCGCCTCGTGCAGGGCGATCGCGGTGTTGAGCGCGGTCTGACCACCCAGGGTGGCCAGCACCGCGTCCGGCCGCTCCTTGGCGATGATCGCCTCGACGATCTCGGGGGTGATCGGCTCCACGTAGGTCGCGTCCGCCACCCCGGGGTCGGTCATGATCGTCGCCGGGTTGGAGTTGACCAGGACGACACGCACGCCCTCCTCGCGCAGCACCCGGCAGGCCTGGGTCCCCGAGTAGTCGAACTCGGCGGCCTGGCCGATGACGATCGGCCCGGAGCCGATGACCAGGACGCTCCTGATGTCCTCACGCCTGGGCACGGTGCTCCTCCATCATCGTCACGAACCGGTCGAAGAGGTGCTCCGCGTCGTGCGGACCGGCGGCGGCCTCGGGGTGGTACTGGACGGAGAAGGCCGGGACCTGCTCGCACACCAGCCCCTCCACCACGTCGTCGTTGAGGGCCACGTGGCTGCAGCGCACGGGGCCGTAGGGGGTCGGGACCGGCTCGTCCGTGGCCGCACCCTCGGGCCAGCCGACGGCGAAGCCGTGGTTGTGCGCGGTCACCTCCACCCGGCCGGTGGACCGGTCGAGGACGGGCTGGTTGATCCCCCGGTGCCCGAACGCCAGCTTGTAGGTGGGCAGACCCAGGGCGCGCCCCAGCAGCTGGTTGCCGAAGCAGATGCCGAAGTAGGGCAGCCCGGCGTCCAGTGCCCGGCGCAGCAGCTCGATCTCGTGCTCCGCCGTGGCGGGGTCGCCCGGACCGTTGGAGAAGAAGACACCGTCGGGCTCCACCGCCAGCACCTCCTCCCACGTGCTGGTCGCCGGCAGCACGTGCACGCGGATGCCCCGGGCGGCCATCAACGTCGGCGTCGTCCCCTTGATGCCCAGGTCGAGCGCGGCCACCGTCCAGCGTGGCGTCACCCCCTCTGGCGGGGACACCACGTAGGCGTTCGGCGTCGACACCTCCTCGGCGAGGGCCGCGCCCACCATGGGCGGCGCCTCCTCCACCGTGCGCCGCAGCTCCTCCGCCGGGCGACCGGCGTCGGGCCCGGAGAAGACGCCGACCCGCATCGCACCGCGGTCACGCAGGTGCCGGGTCAGCGCCCGGGTGTCGACACCGCTGATGCCCACGACCCCGGCCTCGCGGAGGGCGTCCTCGAGGTCCCCCTGCGAGCGCCAGTTGGACGGACGCAGGGCCGGGTCGCGCACGACGAACCCGGCCACCCAGATGCGCCGGCTCTCCATGTCGTGCGGGTTCACGCCGGTGTTGCCGATGTGGGGGGCGGTCATGACGACCACCTGCCGGTGGTAGGAGGGGTCGGTCAGCGTCTCCTGGTAGCCGGTCATCCCGGTCGAGAACACGGCCTCACCGACCGTGGTGCCGACGGCGCCGTAGGCCTGGCCCGAGAAGGTGCGGCCGTCCTCGAGCACCAGCACCGCGGGCTCGTGACGGGTCGTGGTGCTCACTCCTCGCCTCCCCACACGAGGCCCTCGCGGGCCGTGACCCGTCCACGCAGCATCGTCAGGTGGACGGCGCCGGTCAGCTGAAGCCCGTGCCAGGGGTTGTTGCGCGACAGGGACCGGGACCGGGTCGCGTCCACCGTGACCACGCGGTCCTGGTCGACCAGGGTGAGGGTCGCGGGGTCGCCCGGCTGCACCCGGTGCCCCTGGTCGTCAGCCGGGCGATGCGGGCCGGGGCCTGGGACATGACCCGGGCCACGTCGGACCAGCTCATGCGGCCCTCCCGGACCATGAGGGTGCTGACCACGCCGAGGGCGGTCTCCAGGCCGAGCATCCCGAAGGCCGCGTCGACGAAGGCGTGCTCCTTGTCCTGGCGCACGTGGGGCGCGTGGTCGGTGGCCACGGCGTCGATGGTGCCGTCGGCCAGCGCCTCGCGCAGCGCCTCCGCGTCCTCGGTCGGCCGCAGGGGCGGGTTGACCTTGAAGGTCGGGTCGTAGCCGACCAGGCGCTCCTGGGTCAGCATGAGGTGGTGGGGGGTCACCTCTGCGGTGACGTCGATCCCCTGCGCCCTGGCCCAGCGGAGCACCTCCACGCTGCCGGCTGTCGACACGTGCGCGACGTGCACCCGGGAGCCGGTGTGCCGGGCGAGCATGACGTCCCGGGCGACGATCGTCTCCTCGGCGACGGCCGGCCAGCCGGGCAGGCCGAGGCGTCCGGAGAGCTCGCCCTCGTGGCAGCAGGCCCGGCCGTCGGCCAGCCGGGGGTCCTGGGAGTGCTGGGACACGACGCCGTCGAAGGCGCGGACGTACTCCAGCGCCCGGCGCATCAGCCGGGCGTCGTGGACGCACCGGCCGTCGTCGGAGAACACCCGGACGCGCGCCCGGGACCGGGCCATGAGGCCCAGCTCGGCCAGCTCCTCGCCGGCCAGCCCCTTCGTGACCGCGCCCACCGGGTGGACGTCGACGTAGCCGGCCCGCCGCCCCAGGTCCAGGACCCGTTCGGCCACCTCGGCGGTGTCGGTGACCGGGTCGGTGTTGGCCATGGCCAGGACGGCGGTGAACCCGCCGGCGGCGGCGGCCTGCGATCCCGTCTCGACGGTCTCGGCGTCCTCCCGACCGGGTTCCCGCAGGTGGGTGTGCAGGTCGACGAACCCGGGCAGCAGCACCAGGCCGTCGGCCGACAGCCGCTGGGTGCCCGCCGGGGCCTGGGCGGACGCCTCCGCCCCGACGGCCACGATCCTGCCGTCGGCGACGAGGACGTCCTGGGCCCCGTCCCCGAGCACGTCCGCCCCCTCGACGAGAAGGCTGGGCTGGGTGTGCGAGGTCACTGGGTGCTCCCTTCCCCGGCGAGGAGGTGGTAGAGGATGGACATCCGGACGGCGACGCCGGCGCTGACCTGGTCCAGGACCAGCGAGCGGGCCGCGTCGGCGGCCTCGGCGGAGATCTCCAGGCCCCGGTTCATCGGGCCCGGGTGGGTGATCACCGCGTGGTCCGGCAGCAGCGCGAGCCGGCGGGGGGTGAGCCCGTAGGTGACGGCATACTCCCTCGCGGTGGGGAAGTATCCCCCGCTCATCCGCTCGCGCTGGACCCGGAGCATCATCACGGCGTCCACGCGCGGCAGGACCTCGTCCAGGTCGTAGGAGGTCTCGAACCCGTCGACCCCCGCCCAGGAGGCCACCCCGGCGGGCATGAGGGTGGGCGGAGCCACCAGGGTGACGGCGGCGCCGAGGGCCCGCAGGGAGAGCAGGTTGGAGCGCAGCACCCGGGAGTGCGTCAGGTCGCCGACGATGGCCACGTGCCGCCCGTCCAGGTCGCCGAGCGCGCGGCGCAAGGTGTAGGCGTCGAGCAGGGCCTGGCTGGGGTGCTCGTGGGTGCCGTCGCCGGCGTTGACGATGGAGCAGTCGACCCAGTCGGCGATCTGGGCCGGGGCGCCGCTGGCGGGGTGGCGCACGATCATCATGTCCACCCCCATCGCGTCGATCGTCAGGACGGTGTCGCGCAGCGACTCCCCCTTGGAGATGGAGGTCCCCTTCCCGGTGAGGTTGATCGTGTCCGCGCTCATCCACTTGCCGGCGATCTCGAAGGAGGCCCGGGTCCGGGTGGAGTCCTCGAAGAAGAAGTTGATGATGGTGCGGCCGCGCAGGGTCGGCAGCTTCTTGACGTCGCGGTCCTGGACCTCGTGCATGGAGACCGCGGTGTCGAGGATCGAGACGATCTCCTCACGGGTGAGGTCGGCGATCGAGAGCAGATGCTTCACGGCGCCACCTCCGCCGGTCCGGCGATCCGCACGCCCTCGGTGCCCTCGCCGTCGTGCTCGGCCAGGCGCACCATCACCCGCTCCGCCGTGGAGGTCGGCAGGTTCTTGCCGACGTAGTCGGCGCGGACGGGCAGCTCGCGGTGGCCCCGGTCGACGAGGACGGCCAGCCGGACCGCACGGGGCCGCCCGAGGTCGGAGAGTGCGTCGAGCGCGGCCCGCACCGTGCGTCCGGAGTAGAGGACGTCGTCGACGAGGACCACGACCTTGTCGTCGACCCCTCCGGGCGGCACCACGGTCGGCTCGACGGCCCGGGTGGGCTGGCTGCGCAGGTCGTCGCGGTACATCGTCACGTCGAGGGACCCGACGGGGACCT
This sequence comes from Ornithinimicrobium sp. CNJ-824, assembly GCF_001942405.1. Taxonomy (GTDB): domain Bacteria; phylum Actinomycetota; class Actinomycetes; order Actinomycetales; family Dermatophilaceae; genus Ornithinicoccus; species Ornithinicoccus kibberensis. The sequence continues at coordinate 35,372 of NZ_MKKA01000060.1, read as the reverse complement.
CGGTCCCCTCCACCCGTTCGAGAGCGTCGGCCAGGCGGCGGGCCAGATGGGCTCCGCGCGTGGGGATCCCCAGGAGCACCAGGTGCTCCGGCCCCTTGTTGGCCTCGAGGATCTCGTGGGCGATCCGGCGCAGCGCCCGGTCGATGTCGTCGCTGTTGAGGACCTCTCGTCCTGGACCAGCCGTGTTCTGGGCAGGGGTCACAGCCCGTCTCCTTCCCCGCCTCGCAGGACGGTGGTTAAAGGATGATGCTCGGTGCCGTCACTGTACTGCACCCGGACGGGGGCTCCGTGCCGCCGCCCGCGGTGGTCGCGCTCGGACGTATCGCGCGCCCGAACGACGTGGTGCTCGGCGACCAGCCCGAGCCCGACGGGTGGGTCGGCGACCGCTTCCGCACCCGTGGTCCGTGACTTCCGGGGCGTCCGGTGCCCCCGCTGACGACCCCTGCGTGGCGGCCGGAGCCGTCAGGCCAGGGTGTCCTTGACCTCGGCGATCCGGGACAGCAGCCCGTTGACGAACCCCGGGGAGTCGTCGGTGGACAGGCTCTGCACGAGGTTGACGGCCTCGGAGACGGCCACGCCGTCGGGCACCTCGTCGTTCCAGACGATCTCCCAGGTCCCGATGCGCAGCGCGGCCCGGTCCACCGCCGCCATCCGGTCCAGGGACCAGCCCTGGGACCAGGTCGTGAGGGCCTCGTCGATGGAGGCCCAGTGGGCCAGCACCCCGCGGACCAGCTGCACGGCATACTCCGGGAGCGGGTGCTGGGTGGTCGGCGCCGCGATCCGCTCCTCCAGCAGCGTGCCGACGTTGAGGCCCCGCTGCTCGGCCTCGAAGAGCAGCTCCAGGGCGCGCTTGCGCGCCTTGGTGCGTGCGGGCACGTCAGTTCACGCGGCCGAGGTAGGAACCGTCGCGGGTGTCGACCTTGACCTTGGTGCCGGTCTCCAGGAACAGCGGGACCTGGATCTCCGCGCCCGTCTCCAGGGTGGCCGGCTTGGTCCCGCCGGTGGAACGGTCGCCCTGGAGCCCCGGCTCGGTGTGGGTGATCTCCAGGACCACCGAGGCCGGCAGCTCGACGTACAGCACCTGGCCGTCGTGCTGGGCGATCATGGCGCGGCCGTTCTCGAGGAGGAACCTCGCCGCGTCCCCCATGGCCTGCGGGGAGACGTGGATCTGCTCGTAGGTCTTCTCGTCCATGAAGATGAAGTCGGTGCCGTCGTTGTAGAGGTACTGGTAGTCCGACCGGTCGACGGTCGCGGTCTCCACCTTGGTGCCGGCGTTGAAGGTCTTGTCGATGATCTTGCCCGAGGTGACGTTCTTGAGCTTCGTGCGGACGAACGCCGGGCCCTTGCCGGGCTTGACGTGCTGGAACTCCAGCACCTGCCACAGCCCGTTGTCCATGTCCAGGACCATGCCGTTCTTCAGGTCGTTCGTCGTTGCCACAGCGTGCTTCCTTCGCAGGTCGGTCGGGTCGGGTCGGTCGGGTCGTGGGAGGGCCGGCGCGGACACGGACCCAAACCCGGACAAGTCTACCGGTGGTTCCGGGGGCGACCGGCACCGTCCTGCGGCACAGTGCGGGTATGAAGTGGTCCACCGCCCTGGCCGTCCCCGCCGCCGCCCTGGCCGCCGTCGCCGCGCGTGACCTGTCCCAGAAGCAGCACGCCATCCGACACAACTTCCCCGTCGTGGGCAACCTGCGCTACCTGCTCGAGAAGGTCGGCCCGGAGCTGCGGCAGTACATCGTCACCAGCAACAACGAGGAACGGCCCTTCAGCCGCGACCAGCGGCGCTGGGTCTACGCCTCGGCCAAGCAGCAGAACCCCTACTTCGGCTTCGGCACGGACAACGACGTCGAGCACGACGAGGGGTATGCCGTCATCAAGCACCGCACGTTCGCGGACGTGCAGCCGGTCGTGCACCCCAACGCGGGCGAGGAGACGCCGTTGCCGGGGGCCAAGGTGCTGGGTGCGGCCCGTGGACGTCGTCGGGCCTTCCGCCCGGCGTCCGCGGTCAACGTGGGCGCGATGAGCTACGGCGCCCTGTCCGGCCCGGCGGTCGAGGCGATCAACCGCGGGTGCGCGCTCACCGGGGCCCTGCACAACACCGGCGAGGGCGGGATCTCGGTGCACCACCAGCACGGCGCCGACCTGGTCTTCCAGATCGGCACGGCCTACTTCGGCTGCCGGGACGCCCGGGGACGGTTCGACCTGGCGCGGCTCAAGGACCTGGTGGCCGAGCATCCCGTGCGGGCGATCGAGGTCAAGCTCTCGCAGGGGGCCAAGCCGGGGCTCGGAGGCCTGCTCCCGGCGGCCAAGATCACCGAGGAGATCGCGGCGATCCGTGGGATCCCCATGGGCCAGGACTGCCACTCCCCCTCCCGCCACGCCGAGTTCTCCGACGTGGACTCGATGCTCGACTTCGTCGAGCTCCTCGCCGAGGAGACCGGGCTGCCCGTGGGGATCAAGTCGGCCGTGGGCCACGACGAGATGTGGGAGGACCTTGCCCGGCTCATGGCCGGCGGCGACCGCGGGGTCGACTTCATCGCGGTCGACGGCGGGGAGGGTGGCACCGGCGCGGCACCGCTGACCTTCGCCGACTCGGTCTCGCTGCCCTTCCGGCTCGCCTTCCCCCAGGTCTACTCCGCGTTCGCCCGGGAGGGCCTCACCGACCGGGTGGTGTGGATGGGCGCCGGCAAGCTCGGGCTGCCCGAGAACGCCGCGGTGGCCTTCGCCCTAGGGGTCGACCTGGTCTACGTGGCCCGGGAGGCGATGCTGGCCGTCGGGTGCATCCAGGCCCAGCGGTGCCACGACGACCGTTGCCCCACCGGTGTGGCCACCCAGAACGCCTGGCTCACCCGGGGCCTGGACCCCGACAGCAAGTCCGAGCGGGCGGCCTCCTATCTGCGGGCGTGGCGACGCGAGATGCTCAAGGTGGCGGAGGCCTGCGGGGTCGAGCACCCCGGCCTGGTCACCGGGGAGATGGTGGACATCCTGCTCGGCACCCGCACCGCCACGCCGCTGTGGCGGTCGGTGGGCTACGAAGACCCCGGGTGGGGCCTGCCCTCCGCGGCCCAGCAGGAGCAGATCCGCCAGCTGATGGCCGGGGCTCCCGCGGGCGGGTCGGCCCCGCCCTCGGCGACGGCGGTCGACGCGCCGGACGACGGTCCGGAGGAGGGGGTCGGTGCGCCGACGGCCGACGGCGGGGCAGGCCGCAGGTCCCGCATCGACGACGCGGCGACCCCCGGCTGAGGGGCCTCAGGCCACGGCGTCGTAGGCGGCCCGCAGCTCGTCCTCGCCCGGCCCCTCGAGCCGGGCCGGGCGGGCCAGTCCCTCGAGCACGACGAACCGCAGGGTGGCCCCCCTGGCCTTCTTGTCCCGGCCCATCGCCGACCGCAGCTCCGGCCAGCGCCCGGCGCCGTAGGTGGTGGGCAGACCCACGGCGGAGAGCACCCGACGGTGCCGCGCGAGCAGGTCGCGTCGATCAGACCGCGCCGGTGCGCCAGCTCGGCGACGTAGACCATCCCCACCGCGACCGCGTCCCCGTGACGCCAGGTGTAGTCCTCCACCTGCTCGACCGCGTGCGCGAAGGTGTGGCCGTAGTTCAGGACCTCCCGCAGCGAGGACTCCCGCAGGTCGGCCGCGACCACGTCCGCCTTGACCTGGACGGACCGGGTCACGAGCTCCACGGCCAGCGCGGGCTCGGCCACGGGGTCGAGCGCGGCCTGGGGTGCGGCCTCCACGAGCTCCAGGATGCGGGGGTCGGCCACGAAGCCGCACTTGAGCACCTCCGCGAGACCGGAGGCGTAGTCGGGCCGGGTCATGGTCGACAGCCAGGCCGGGTCGCAGAGCACGGCCGCCGGCGGGTGGAAGGCCCCGACGAGGTTCTTGCCCTCGGCGGTGTTGATGCCGGTCTTGCCGCCCACCGCGGCGTCGACCACGCCGAGGAGGGAGGTCGGCAGGTGGACGACCTCCACCCCCCGCAGCCAGGTCGCCGCGACGAAGCCCGCCAGGTCGGTGGTCGCCCCTCCGCCCAGGCCGACGACGAGGTCGTCGCGGGTGAAGCCCTCCTGCCCGAGCCGGGCCCATAGGTCGGCGAGCACCCGCACGTCCTTGGCCGCCTCGGCGTCCGGCACGGCCGCCGGGACCGGGCGGGCCCCGGCCGCACCAAGCAGCTCGAGGACCTGCCCGAGGAGCTGCTCCCGCCCCGGCTGGTGCACGACGAGGACGCGACGCCCGGGTGCGGCGTGGTCGGCCAGCCGGTCCAGCACGCCGGGGCCGACGTGGACGTCATACCCCTCCCCCGGGCCGCCGACGTGCACGGTCCCGGCGCTCATCCCCCGGCCCCGAGCCGCTCGGCGACCTCCGCCACGACGTCCGCCGGCGTCCGTCCCCCGGTCTGCACGTGGTGGTCGGCCAGCCGCTGGTAGGTGGGGCGGCGGGCGTTCATCAACCGGGTCCAGGAGGCGCGGGGGTTGACGAGGAGCAGCGGCCGGGTGGTGTCGAAGCCGACGCGGGCGGCGGCGTCACCGATGGTGACGTCGAGGAAGACGACTGGGACGTCGGCCGCCTCGAGGGCGGCAGCCACCTCGTCCTGCATGACGGCTCCCCCGCCGAGCGCGAGCACACAGGGCCGCTGGCCCGCCAGGGCCTGCATCACCGCGGCGCGCTCGAGGTCGCGGAAGGCGGCCTCGCCGTCCTCGACGAAGATGTCGCTGATCGAGCGCCCGGTGGTCGTCTCGACCTCGGTGTCGGTGTCGACCAGGGGGATGCCCAGACGGTCGGCGAGCGCACCCCCCACCGTGCTCTTGCCCGCGCCGGGGGGTCCGACGAGGACGACGACGGGGCCGCTCATGCGGTGCCTCCGTCCGGACGGAGGGTCACGTCGGCGGGTGCCGGCCGCAGGTGCTGGGGGACGTGCTCCAGGTAGGCGGCGTGGTTGCGCGCCACCTCGGCCACCGAGTCCCCGCCGAACTTCTCCAGGACCGCGTCCGCCAGGACGAGCGCCACCATGGCCTCGGCGACGACCCCGGCGGCCGGGACGGCGCACACGTCGGACCGCTGGTGGATGGCGGTGGCGGACTCCCCGGTGCCGGTGTCGATGGTGCGCAGGGCCCGGGGCACGGTGGAGATGGGCTTCATGGCCGCCCGGACCCGCAGCACCTCACCGGTGCTCATGCCACCCTCGGTGCCGCCGCTGCGCAGGGTGGTCCGGCGCACGTGTCCCTGCTCGTCGGCGACGATCTCGTCGTGCGCCCTGCTGCCCCGACGGGCCGCGGTGCGGAACCCCTCGCCGACCTCGACCCCCTTGATGGCCTGGATCCCCATGAGCGCGGCGGCCAGGCGTGCGTCCAGCCTCCGGTCCCAGTGCACGTGCGACCCCAGCCCCGGCGGCAGGCCCCAGGCCAGGACCTCGACAACGCCCCCGAGGGTGTCGCCGTCCTGGCGGGCGGCGTCGATCTCGGCCACCATGGCGGCCGAGCGCTGCGGGTCGAGCGTGCGGACGGGGTCGGCGTCCAGCCGCTCCACGTCGTCCGGCCGCGGCAGCTCCGCCGACGAGGGCGCGTCCTCGTCCGGCGACGGCGTCCCGGCACGGCCGATGCTGACGGTGTGCGAGACGAGCCGGACCCCGACCGCCTGCTCGAGGAAGGCGGCGGCCACGGCCCCGAGCGCGACCCTGGCCGCGGTCTCGCGGGCGGAGGCCCGCTCGAGCACGGGGCGGGCCTCGTCGAAGCCGTACTTGGTCATGCCGACCAGGTCGGCGTGACCGGGGCGGGGCCGGGTCAGCGGGCGGTTGCGGGCCAGCTCCTGCGGAGCCCCGACGTCGTCGGACCGGCGCAGCGCGTCCTCGGGCACCGGCTCCGGGCTCATCACCGCCTCCCACTTGGCCCACTCGGTGTTCTCCACGAGCATCGCCAGCGGGGAGCCGATGCTCAGCCCGTGGCGGAGCCCGCCGAGGAAGCGCAGCCGGTCCGCCTCGAAGGACATCCGGGCACCCCGGCCGTAGCCGAGGCGGCGGCGGGCGAGGGCGCCCTCGACGGCGTCCCGGTCCACCCGCACCCCTGCGGGCAGGCCCTCGAGGACGGCGGTCAGGGCGGGGCCGTGGGACTCCCCGGCGGTCAACCAGCGCAGCATGCCGGCGATTCTCCCACGCGGCCGGTCCCGGCCCGGCCCCCGGTGGCGGTGCGGGTCACCGCCCCCGGGTCACAGGAGGCCGGCCGACGAGCCCGGGACGAGCACCAGGCCCAGCAGGGCCCCGACCATCATCGGAGGCCCGTAGGCGAAGTCGCCCTTCCACCCGACCCGGCGGGTCACCAGGAGCAGGACGGCCAGCAGCCCCCCGACGAGGAAGCCGGCGTAGATGCCGGCCACGACCTCGGGCCAGCCGAACCAGCCCAGGCCGCCGCCCAGGACGACGGAGAGCTTGACGTCCCCCAGGCCGAGCGCCAGCGAACCGCGGGCGAGGGACACCAGCGCCAGCAGCAGGTAGAACCCGCCGCTGGCCACGCCGGCGAGGACCGAGCGGAGCAGGGGCTGCGGCCCACCGCCCACGAGGGCCGCCAGGAGCAGGCCACCGGCCAGGACGGCCATGGTGGGCCACATGATGCGGTCCGGGAGCCGGTGCACGTCCAGGTCCATGGCCGCCAGGCACACCCCCGCCAGGGTCACGACGAGCAGGGTGGCGGTGAGCACGACGGCGACCGGCCAGCCGGGCACGGCGTCGTCGCCGACGAGCCAGATCCGGTGCACCACGAGGGTCGAGGCCCCGGCGAGGGCGAACGGCACCCACCAGCGGTTCCCCGGGTACGGGACGTCGGCCTCGTCGGGCTTGCGGTAGGTCGTCGCCTCCAGCCACCGGGCGACGGGGATCCCCAGCACCCCCACGACCAGGGCCACCAGGCCGAGGGCGAGCTGCTCAGACATCCCCCGTCCCTTCTGCGCCGGCCGGTCCGGTCGTGGCGTCCTCCGTCAACGCCGCGCGCATCGCCTCCACCGGCCCATCATGCCCGGTCATCAGCCGTACCTGGCGGGCGGCCTGGTGGAGGAGCATGGCCGTGCCCCGCACGACGGGCCGCCGTCCGGCCGTGGCGGCGGACACGGCGGTCGCGAACCCGCTCGGCCAGGGTGCGTAGGCCACGTCCAGGACGACCGGACTGGCCCCGGCGAGCAGGTCCTGGACGACGCCGACGTCGGGGACCGCGCCGGCCGGGAGGGTGCTGACGACGACGTCCGGAGCGTCGCCCCTCGCGGCGGTGCCGAGCCGCCGGGTGGTGGTGCGCAGGCCGAGTCGGTCCAGAAGCTCCCACGTGGCCGCCCGCGGGGCGTCGCGCACCACCAGGTCGACCTCCCGCACACCGAGACGGTCCAGGGCGACGAGGACCGATCGGGCGGTCGCACCACCGCCCAGGACCACGCCCCGGAGGGGCCCGACCAGCCCGGCCCCCACCAGGGCTGCGCCGACCCCGTGGACGTCGGTGTTCCAGGCCCGCCACCCCCGGTCCGGACAGGGGACGAGCGTGTTGGCCCCTCCGGTCAGCCGGGCGTCCTCGTCCACCTCGTCGGCGAGCGCCAGCGCCTCCTCCTTCAGCGGCATGGTCACCGACAGACCCGCCCACTCCGGGCCCAGGCCCGCGACGAACGCCCTGAGCGACCCGGCGTCGACCTGCACGGCCTCGTACGACCATCCGGTGAGGCCGAGCGCCCGGTAGGCGGCACGGTGGAGCGAGGGCGAGAGGGAGTGCCCCACGGGCGCTCCGACGACGGCGGCCCGCCGGCCGGCGCTCAGCACTGGTCGGGGTTGTCCTGGCACCACTGCTGGAAGAGCTGGACGTTCTCCTGGTGGCCCTCCCAGTCGGTGGCGAACCGGGTCTCGCCGGTGGAGGGATCCACGGTGACGAAGTACAACCAGTCGCCGGGCTCGGGGTCCATCGCGGCGCGGATGGCCTCCTCGCCGGGGCTGTTGATGGGGCCGGCCGGAAGTCCCGGGTGGGCATAGGTGTTGTGCGGGTCCGGGTTGGCCCGCTGCTCGTCGGTCGTGCCCGCCAGCCCGCGCTCCTGGTAGATGAAGTGCACCGTGGAGTCCATCTGCAGGTAGCCGTTGGTCTCCGGGTTGGGTTCCAGGCGGTTCTCGACGACCCGGGCCACCTTGGGCAGGTCCTCGGAGAACGCGCCCTCCCCCTGGACGATGCTCGCCTTGATGATGATCTCGCGCAGCTCGTCGTCCGGGATCCCGAGCTCGTCGTGCACCGCCCGACCCTGGTCGACGAGGGTCTGCAGCTGCTCCTGCGGCGTGGTGTCCGGGCCGAACTCGTAGGTGCTCGGGTAGAGGAAGCCCTCCAGCTCGCCCTCGGCGGCGTCGGGCAGGTCCAGCGAGGCCGGGTCGACCGCCTCGTAGTCCGCGACCTCGTTCCCGGTGGCCTCCGCCAGCGCGGCGAAGGTCTCGGCGACCCAGAGACCCTCACGGATCGTCACGCCGTCGATCTCGCGGTAGTTGCCGTCCAGCAGCCGGCCCAGGGCCGCCTCGGAACTCATCTGGTTGGCCATCCGGTAGGTGCCCGGCTGGATGGCGGACGACCGCGGGTCGGCCTGGAGCGCGGCGGTGAACGCCGACGCCGAGGCGACCACGTCGTTCTCGGCCAGGATCTCGGCGATCTGGCCGCCGCCGGCCCCCTGGGGCACCTCGATCATGACCTCGCCGGTGCCCGCGCCTCGTAGTCCTGCGCCGTGGGCTCCCCCACGGACACGGTGGGCAGCAGGTCCCGCATCCAGCCGAACGCGAACACGGAGGCGGTGACCACGAGGCACCGGCCAGGAGCAGCGACAGACCGACGAGCAGCGGGTTGCGCCGGCGTCGCCGCCGTCGCCGGAAGAGCTGCTCCTCGGGCTCCAGCACGTCGTCGGCCAGCGACTCGTCGTGGTCGTGGACGCCGCGCAGACCGAGGACGTCGTCGTCGAACCGGGTCCCGGACGCCGTGCCGTGCACGTCGTGCTCGTCCCAGTCCTCGTGCGGAGGATGGCTCATCCGTGTCCTTTGCTCAGGGGCCGGACCGGCGGGTCCGGGGCTTGCGCGCCTTCAGCGGCTCACCGGGGGGACGGCCGGCGCGTCTGGCGTCCAGCGCCGACTGGAGGATCAGGACCGCTGCGGCCTGGTCCACGACGCCCCGGTGCGCCCGCCCCCGGACCCCGCTGCGGTGCAGGTTCCGGTGGGCGTCCACCGTGGTCAGACGTTCGTCGACCAGTCGCACCGGCACATCCAGACGCCGCTGCAGCGCACCAGCGTAGTCGCGGGCGCGGCGTGCGGCCAATCCCTCGTCCCCCGACAGCGAGCGCGGCAGGCCGACCACGACCCCGACGGCCCGCCGGTCGGCGACCTCCGCGGCGATCATTTCGAGGTCCGTCAGACCCTCCGCGTCCCTCCGCAGGGTCGCGACGGGATGGGCCAGCAGGCCGACGGGATCGCTGGCCGCCAGGCCGACCCGGGCCTCCCCGACGTCCACGCCCAGGAGCACCCCGTCGCCGGGGGTCACGGCCGCAGCTCGTCCTCGACCCGACGCAACGCCTCGGCGGTCCGCGACGGGTCCTGGCCCCCACCCTGCGCCAGGTCGTCCTTGCCGCCGCCACCACCGCCCAGGGTCTGCGCGGCGACCTTCACGAGGGCGCCTGCCCGGATGCCCCGGCCGCGGGCCGCCTCGTTGGTGCCGACGACGACGTGGGGACGGCCGCCGGAGGTGCCGGTCAGCGCGACGACGACCGGCCGGTCCGTGCCCAGCCGACCGCGCAGGTCGGTCACGGCACGCCGCAGGTCGTCCCCGGTCGAGCCCTCGCCCAGGTCGTGCCCGAGGAAGGTCACCCCGCCGACGTCCCTGGCCCGGTCGGTGAGCGAGGCGGCCGCGGCGAGCGCCTGCTGGGCCTTGGCCTGGGCGATCTGCCGCTCGGCCTCCTTCAGCCGGGTCATCAGCTGGCCGATGCGGTCGGGCAGCTCCTCGGGGCGCACCTTCAAGGAGTCGGTGAGCTGGTTGACGATGACGTTCTCCCGGGCCAGGTGCTGGTAGGCGTCCGCACCGACCAGCGCCTCCACCCGCCGGACCCCCGACCCGATCGAGGCCTCGCCCATGATCTTGACGAGCGACAGCTGCGCGGAGTTGAGCACGTGCGTGCCGCCGCACAGCTCCAGCGACCAGGGGCCCCCGACGGAGACCACACGGACGACGTCCGGGTAGCGCTCGCCGAAGAGCGCCATCGCACCCATCTCCCGAGCCTGTGTCAGGGGCATCTCGGCGGCGCTGACCGCGAGGTCGTCCATCAGCCGCTCGTTGATCCGCGCCTCCACCGCGGCCAGCTCGTCGGGCGAGAGCCCGCGGGTGGACCGGAAGTCGAAGCGCAACCGGCCGGGGGCGTTCTCCGAACCGGCCTGGGTGGCGGTGTCGCCCAGCGCCTCCCGCAGCACCTTGTGGACGATGTGGGTGGCGGTGTGCGCGCGGGACACCGACGCGCGGCGCAGCGTGTCGATCTGGGCCGTGGCGGCCTCACCGACGGCGACCTCCCCCTCCAGCAGCCGGCCACGGTGGACCACGAGGCCGGGCATCGGCCGCTGGACGTCGGAGACCTCCACTACGGCGCCGCCGGCCAGCCGGATGACGCCGTGGTCGGCCAGCTGTCCTCCGGCCTCGGCGTAGAACGGGGTGCTGTCCAGGACGAGCTCCACCTCGGCGCCCCCGCCGTCGACGTCCTTGCCGCTCGCGCTGAGCCGGTCGACCTCCTGCCCGCCGGTGAACAGGCCGACCACGGGCGCCTCGCCGGTGGTCCGGTCGTAACCGGTGAACTCCACGGGACGGCCGAGCCGGTCCGCGACCTGCCGGTAGGAGGTGACCTCCCCGTGCCCCGCCTTCTTGGAGCGGGCGTCGGCCTTGGCCCGCTGCCGCTGCTCGGTCATGAGGGTGCGGAACCCCTCCTCGTCGACGGACAGGCCCTGCTCGGCCGCCATCTCGAGGGTCAGGTCGATCGGGAACCCGTAGGTGTCGTGCAGCTGGAAGGCCTGGCCGCCGGCCAGCGTCGTGGACCCCGTCTCCTTGGCCCGGGCGACGGCGGTGTCCAGGATGGTGGTGCCGCTGGCCAGGGTGCGGCGGAACGCCTCCTCCTCGGCGTAGGCGACCTCGCTGATCCGCGCCCAGTCCCGCTCGAGCTCGGGGTAGGACTGCTTCATGACGTCCTTGCTCACGGGCAGCAGCTGCGGCAGCGCGGCGTCCTGGACGCCCAGCAGGCGCATCGAGCGCACCGCACGGCGCAGCAGCCGGCGCAGCACGTAGCCACGGCCCTCGTTGCCGGGGGTGACCCCGTCGCCCATGAGCATCAGCCCGGACCGGACGTGGTCGGCGACGACCCGGAAGCGGACGTCGTCGTCGTGGTCCTTGCCGTAGGCGCGGCCGGAGAGGTCCTCGGCCCGCTCGATGACCGGGTAGACCTCGTCGATCTCGTAGAGGTTGTCCACCCCCTGCAGGAGGTAGGCGACCCGCTCCAGACCCATCCCGGTGTCGATGTTCTTGCGCGGCAGCTCGCCGGCGATGTCGACGTCGGTCTTGGACCGCACGGCCGACAGCTCGTCCTGCATGAAGACGAGGTTCCAGATCTCCAGGAAACGGTCCTCGTCGACGACCGGCCCGCCGTCGGGACCGTGCTCGGGACCCCGGTCGATGTAGATCTCGCTGCAGGGGCCACCGGGGCCGGGGACGCCCATCGACCAGTAGTTGTCCGCGGGTCCGCGCCGCTGGATGCGTTCCTGGGGCAGCCCGGCGATCCGGTGCCACAGGTCGGCGGCCTCGTCGTCCCCGTCGAGGACGGTCACCCAGACCGAGTCCGGGTCGAAGCCGAGGAACCCGTCGTCCTGGGACCCGGTGACGAACTCCCAGGCGTAGGAGATCGCGCCCTCCTTGAAGTAGTCGCCGAAGGAGAAGTTGCCGTTCATCTGGAAGAAGGTGCCGTGCCGGGTGGTCCGCCCGACCTCCTCGATGTCGAGGGTCCGCACGCACTTCTGCACCGACGTCGCCCGTGCCCAGGGCGCCGACTCCTGGCCAAGGAAGTACGGCTTGAAGGGCACCATGCCTGCGTTGACGAAGAGCAGGTTGGGGTCGTCGTAGACAGGGGGGCGCTGGGGACGACGGTGTGGCCCTTGCTCTCGAAGAACCTCAACCAGCGACGGCGGATCTCGGCGGTTTCCATGGTCTCCTCACCAGGGGGCAGACGGACCTTGCCACTCTAGCCGCCGTCACCGGCCGCGGACGATCCGCCGCAGCTCGGCCCAGCGGACCGCGAGCCGTTCCTCCCATCCGCGCGTCGTCGGACGGTAGTAGTCCACGTCCGCCGCGAGCAGGTCGTCGGGCAGGTACTGCTGGGGGCCGACGCCGGCGGGTTCGTCGTGGCTGTACCGGTACCCCTCGCCGTGCCCGAGCCGGGCGGCACCGGCATACCCGCTGCCCCTCAGGTGCGGGGGAACCGCCCCGCCCCGGCCCGCACGGACGTCGGCGACGGCGGCGTTGACCGCGGCGTAGGCGGCGTTGGACTTGGGGGCCAGCGCGTTGTGGACGACGGCCTGGGCCAGCACGATCCGGGCCTCGGGCATCCCGATCTGGGCGACGGCGTGCATCGCGGCGACGGCGGTCTGCAGGGCCGTCGGGTCGGCCATGCCCACGTCCTCGCTGGCGGCGATGACGATGCGGCGCGCGATGAAGCGGGGGTCCTCCCCCGCCTCCAGCTGCCGGGCCAGGTAGTGCAGCGCCGCGTCGACGTCGCTGCCGCGCATCGACTTGATGAAGGCGCTGGCGACGTCGTAGTGCTGGTCGCCCGCCCGGTCGTAGCGCACCGCGGCGGTCGCCACGGCCTGCTCGACCGTCGCCAGGGTGATCGGGGCCGGCTCGTCCTCCCGGCCGGCGGGGCGCTCGTCGGCCGCCACCCCGGCCGCCGCCTCCAGGGTGGTCAGGGCCCGTCGGGCGTCGCCGCCGGCCATCCGCACGACGTGGTCCAGGGCGTCGTCGTCGAGGGTGAAGCCGCCGGCCAGCCCGCGCTCGTCGGCGAGCGCCCGGCGGACGACCGCCGCGACCTGCTCGTCGGTCAGCGACTCCAGCCGGACCATGACGGACCGGGACAGCAGCGGGGCGATGATCGAGAAGGAGGGGTTCTCCGTGGTGGCGGCCACGAGGATGACCAGGCGGTTCTCCACCCCGGGCAGCAGGGCGTCCTGCTGGGCCTTGGTGAACCGGTGGATCTCGTCGAGGAAGAGGACCGTGGCCCGACCGTGCAGCGACCGCTCGCGCACCGCCTCCTCCATGACCGCGCGCACGTCCTTGACGCCGGCCGTCACCGCCGACAGCTCGACGAACCGGCGGTCGGCGGCCGTGGCGACCAGGTGGGCGAGCGTGGTCTTGCCGGTTCCCGGCGGCCCCCAGAGGATCGCCGAGAGCGGTCCGGCGACCCCGGCGTGCCCCTCGATGAGGCGACGCATCGGCGACCCGGGCCGAAGCACCTCCTGCTGACCGGCGACCTCCTCCAGGGTGCGGGGCCGCATCCGCACCGCCAACGGAGGACGCAGGTCACCCTCGGGTGCGGCACCGTCGCCGCCCGTGGCTAGGCTGAAGAGGTCTGATCCACCGCTCGACACCCTGGTGAGGCTACCCGTGGCCGGTGCGCACCGCCCTCCTCGTCGTCCGCTGCTGGCGGCCCTCGGCCGGTCGACGGTCCGCCACCGCTGGTGGTACCTGGTCACCTGGTCCGTCCTGGTCGTCGCCGCCTTCGTCACGGCCCTGGGCCTGGGGCCGGGGCCGGGCCTGTTCGACCGGCTGACCTCCGGCGCGATCGAGGCGCCCGGGGACGCCCTGGTCGTCCGAGACGTCACCTCGGCCGACGCGGACGGGCCCACCCTCATCGGGTCGGTGACCGGGGCCGACCTGCAGGACCCCGAGCTCGTGGGCGCGGTCGCCGCCTTCGCCGAGGACGCCGGCGAGGTCGACGGGGTGGCGGGGGTCGAGGCGCCGGTGCTGCACCCGCGGTGGCCGGCGGCGCCCGAGGCCCTCGTCGCCGTGCGCGACCAGGACCCCGCCGGCGGTGCCTTCCTCCTCACCGTCGAGCTCGAGCCCGAGGTGACCTTCCCGCAGGCCCGGGATGTGCTCGCGGGGCTGGAGACGGCATACGCGGAGTCCCTCGCGGAGCGCACGGAGGCCGTGGACTGGGGCGGCGTGCCGCTGCTCGTGGACGACATCACCGACCAGATCCAGGTCGACCTGCAACGGGGCGAGGGCATCGCCCTGCCCATCTCGCTGGTCGTCATGGTGGTCGTCTTCGGCGGCGTCCTGGCCGCCCTCATGCCGGTCCTCGGCGCGGTGGCCAGCATCGGGGGCGGGCTGGCGATCCTGCTGGGGTTCTCCTACCTCATCGACCTCGACGCCACCGTCGTCAACATCGTCACCGTCATGGGCCTGGCCCTGTGCATCGACTACGGCCTGCTGCTCGTCTCCCGGTTCCGGGAGGAGCTGGACGCGGTCGCCCCGGGGGTGACGCACCGCGACCTGTCCGCCGAGCAGGTCGAGGCCGCGGTCGTGGGCGCCCTGACGACCGCCGGGCGCACGGTCCTGTTCTCCGGGCTCATCGTGGGGATCGCGCTGTCGGGGCTGGTCCTGTTCGAGGCGCCCATCATGCGGGCCATCGGTGCCGCCGGCGTCGCGGTCGTCGTGGTCGCCCTGCTCGTGGCCCTCACCCTCGTGCCGGCACTCGCGGCCACCTGGGCACGGCGGCTGGGGCACCGCAGGGGGGCCGGCGCCGTCACCGACGACGGCGTGTTCAGCCGCCTGGCGTGGGCCGTGCAGCGACGGCCGGTGGTCACGGTCGTGGCCAGCACCGCCGTCCTGCTCGCCCTCGCCTGGCCGGCCCTGGGCCTGCGCCTGACCTCCTCGGGCACGGACCTGCTCCCGCCCGGGGCCGACCAGCGGGTCTTCTTCGAGCAGCTGGAGGAGGACTACCCCCTCGTCGCCGCGCCCGACGTGGTGGTCCTGGCGCAGGCTCCCGCCGACGAGGTCGAGGCCTGGGCCGAGACGGCCGCGGCGGTCGACGGCGTGCTGTCGGTCGACCCGCCGCAGGACCTCGGCCCCTGGCCCGAGGACGTGCCGCTCGCGGCCGGTGCCGACGCGACGCGCCCCTCGTGCGCCTCGGGGTGCGGGTCGAGGAGGGTCCTCTCGGCGAGCCCGCCAGGGAGGTCGTCGACGCCCTGAGGGCGGCTTCGCCACCGGCCGACGGGGAGGTCTGGGTCGGTGGCCAGGCGGCCTCGCTGGCCGACTTCGTCGACTCCGTCTGGGACCGGGCAGGCTGGGCCGCGGGCTGGATCGCCGGCGCCACGGTCGTGCTGCTCTTCCTGCTCAGCGGGTCGGTCGTCATCCCGCTCAAGGCGGTGGTGCTGAACGTGATCTCGCTGGGCGCGAGCCTGGGCCTGACCGTCCTGGTCTTCCAGCACGGCAACCTGGAGGGGCTGCTGGGCTTCGAGTCGGTGGGCGCCCTGGAGTCCGTGATCCCGCTGCTGGTGCTGGCCTTCGGGTTCGGGCTCTCGATGGACTACGAGGTCTTCCTTCTCTCCCGGGTCATCGAGCTGCACGAGCAGGGGCAGGACGACGACACCGCGGTCCGGCTGGGGGTGCAGCGGTCCGGCCGGATCATCACGTCCGCGGCGCTGATCATGATCGTCGTCTTCGCCGGCTTCGCCGCGGGGCACATGCTGGCCATCAAGCAGACGGGGTTCGCCCTGGCGGCCGCCGTCCTGGTGGACGCCACGCTCGTGCGGATGCTCCTCGTGCCCGCGACGATGACGCTGCTCGGCCGGTGGAACTGGTGGGCCCCGGGCTGGCTGCGACGCGTGCACGCCCGGGTGGGCGTCTCCGAGCACGCCCCGGCCAGAGGGGTATGAGGATGCGCCGGATCACCTCGCACGAGGAGCTGGTGCAGCTCTCGGCGGGCGACCCGTGGGTGCGCTGGTCCATGGACCCGGCGCTCCCCGGCGAGGTGTGGGCGCACGAGGGGGTCGCGCTCGTCGAACGCCTGGGCGAGCGCCGGGGGTTCTGGGTCGCGCCCCTGCCCGGCGCCGCCGGCCCCGCCGTGCGGGCGGCGCTGGTCGCCCTGCGGGACGGGGGGCATCTGGAGCGGTTGCGCAGCAGGTCGGTCTCCGTGGTGCGCGAGCACGCCGCCCTCGCCTCCGAGGTGCTCGACCTGGGGGACGGCGGCGACTGGGACTGGATGTGGACCACCACCCCTCCCCCGGTCGATCCACGGGAGGACGAGCTGGTGGACCTGGACGACACGCGGGACGCGGACGAGCTGGCGGCCTTCGCCCGGGAGCACAACCCCCGCATGTGGACCGAGGTCGGCACGGGCCGGGTGATCCGATGGGTCGGCCGCCGCGACGCCGCCGGAAGGCTCACCGCCGTGGGCGGCGCCGAACGGGAGGCCGGCGGGGTGCCGCACCTCGCCGGGATCGTCACCGCCACCGGCGAGCGGGGTCGCGGCTGGGGGGGCGTGGTCACGGCCGCCCTGACGAGGTGGTCGCTGCACGGGCACGGGGTGTGCACCCTCGGCGTCTTCGCCGACAACGAGGTCGCCCTACGGGTCTACCGGCGTCTGGGCTACCGCACGGCCCGGGCCTGGCACAGCCGTCGGCTCCCGGACGGGTGACGTCCGTCCTTGCCGATCCGGGACCTTCGGCCCTACTACCGACCGTAGGAATTCGACAGGGTGATGACATGCCCCTCCACGGGGCGGCCGCCGGCCCAGGCCGGCGGGACATCACGATCCGGGCCCCCTGCCCGGAGGAGGTTCTTCGGCATGGCACAACGTCTTCGTCTCGTCGGGATCATGCTCATGGTCTTCGGCCTGGTCTTCCTCATCGGCTCCGGCGTCGCCTTCAAGATGTACCAGGACGGCCGGCACTCCCTGCAGAGCTTCAGCGAGGTCCAGGGCGTCGAGCTGTCCTACAACGAGGACGGTCAGCTGGTGGACCGGGGCACCACGGAGGAGGCCGACGCCATCATGACCATGCTCGAGGACGAGTGGGGCTACCCCGTCTCCGGCATGGAGATGGACGCCGACGACCCGCTGGTCAACACCGCCAGCGAGTACATGTTCCAGATGGCCACCGTCGTGCACCACGTCATCAACGGCACCACCGAGGTCACCCTCACCGAGGACCAGCTCGTCGACGCCGAGGGCAACGCCCTCACCGAGCTGCAGGTCGGCGACGAGACCCTGCAGGTCCCCGACCCGGTCCCCGCCGAGGGCTGGACCGTGGAGTACCCCAACGGCGGCAAGTACTGGAACGACTTCGACCGCACCAACCCGGTCGACGCCGCCGCCCGCGGTGACATCTGGACCGGCACCGTCCACGGCCTCGTCGGCGAGCTCGGCGTGGGCACCGTGACCGCCTCCGCCCTCAAGCTGGCCCTGGGCCTGACCGCCCTCATCGCCGGCCTGGGCGTCATCAACATCCTCACCGGCGCCGGTCTCTTCTGGGCCGCCGGAGCCGCCCGCCGCGACGACCGTCCGGTCGCCGACGCGGACGACCGTCGGGTCCTGGTCGACCAGACCGCCTGATCCGCCGCGACGCAGGCCCCGCCCCGGTCACCCGGGGGCGGGGCCTCGACGTCGGGCCTGACACCGGTCCTGCCCCGGGGGGGGGTGCGAGCCGTCAGGGCGCCAGCGACGGGACCGGCAGGCCCAGTGAGCGCAGGATGCGTCGGGCGGCGTGCAGGCCGGACATGCCGTGCACGCCCGGCCCGGGCGGGGTCGAGGCCGAGCACAGCCAGACGCCGGGCGCGACGGCATACGGATCCGGACGCAGGGTGGGCCGGGACACCATGTGCCACAACGAGATCGCCCCTCCGGAGATGTCCCCGTCCGGGTATGCGGCGTTGTGCTCCGCCATCCGGGAGGCGGGGGTCACCACACAGTCCTCGACGAGGTCCCGGAAGCCGGGGGCGAAGCGCTCGATCTGAGCCTCGGCCTCGGCCCGCACGTCCCGGGCCGAGCCGCGGGGGACGTGGGCATAGGCCCAGAGCGGTCGCAGGCCGGTCCGGCCCTGCCGGCCCGGGTCCAGGGCAACGGGGTCGCTGACCAGCATCATGGGCCGGTCCGCGTGCCGACCGGCGGCCACCTCGGCCTCCGCCCGGCGCATGTCGGCCACGTCGCCGCACAGGTGGACCGTCCCGGCCCGGCCGACGTCCGGGTGCGCCCAGGGCACGGGGCCCGAGAGCACGAAGTCCAGCTTGCACACCCCCGCCCCGACGGGCAGCGACCGCAGCCGGGACCGGTAGGGCTCGGCCAGCAGGTCGGCGGCGACCCTGGCGTGCGTGTCGAGCAGGGTGACCCGTGCGGGCGGCAGGTCGGCCCGCCCGCGGACCGGGTGGTCGAGGACCACCTGACCGCCGTGCGCGCGCAGGTCGGCCACGAGCGCCTCTGTGATCCGGCCGATGCCGCCGCGGACCAGCGGCCAGCCGCCCGGCCCGTGCGCGAGGGCCCCCAGGTAGGCGGCGGTGCCCGCGGCCGCCGGCGAGGGGATCCGGGTGATGGTGTGCGCCGCGACACCGGTGATGAGCGCGTGGGCCTCCGGCGTGCGCCACCACCGGTCGCCCCCCGGCCCGGAGAGGACGGCCAGCGCCTGGAGGAAGGCCGCCGCGGCAGCAGGGGTCCCGACTCCCCGCCAGGGCACGGACCGCTTGTCCGACAGCGCGATCGTGGCGACCTCGTCCCGCCACCGCACGAGCGGGCCGACCAGCCGGCGCCAGGCCGTCGCGTCCTCGCCCAGGCCCTGGGCCGTGCGGTCGAGGTCCCGCCAGGCGATCCCCGCCCGTCCCCCGTCCAGGGGCTGGGCGTAGGAGGCCTCCGGCACGAGGAGCTCGACGCCGCGCGCGGCCAGGTCGAACTCCTCGAAGAAGGTCGACCCGGCCACCGCTGCCGGCACCGCCGCGCACACGTCGCGCACGAGTCCCTCGTCGGGCGGTGCGCCCGGCCCCACCAGCGGCAGGGTCCGCACCCCGCCGCCCGGGGTTCGCTGACCCTCGAGGACGGTGACCTGCAAGCCGGCCCTGGCCAGGCTGACGGCGGCCGCCAGGCCGTTGGGGCCGGAGCCCACCACGACGGCGTCGACGGGTCGAGGGCTCATGGACTCACGCTAGCCGTGGGGCCGGTGCGCCGCCGTCCGGAGGCGCACCGGCGCAGTCCGCGGCCTCAGCTCGTCGTCGGGGAGATCTCCGGCGCCCCCTGGGGGGCGGGGGACTCCTCGTCCGGCACGGCGTCGATGCCGGCCTCCGCGCGCTGCTCGGGGGTGATCGGCGCGGGGGCCTCGGTCAGCGGGTCGAAACCGCCACCGGTCTTGGGGAAGGCGATGACGTCGCGGATCGAGTCGGTGCCCGCCAGCAGGGCCACGATCCGGTCCCACCCGAAGGCGATGCCGCCGTGCGGCGGGGCGCCGAACCTGAACGCCTCGAGCAGGAAGCCGAACTTCTCCTGCGCCTGCTCCGGCGTCAGCCCCATGATCGCGAAGACCCGCTCCTGCACGTCCCGACGGTGGATACGGATGGAGCCGCCGCCGATCTCGTTGCCGTTGCAGACCAGGTCGTAGGCGTAGGCGAGCGCGGCGCCCGGGTCCTCCTCGAGGGAGTCGAGGAACTCCGCCTTGGGCGAGGTGAACGCGTGGTGCACCGCCGTCCAGGCCCCCGAGCCCACGGCCACGTCGCCCGCCTCCACGGCCTCGCCGGCGGGCTCGAAGAGGGGGGCGTCGACGACCCACACGAAGCTCCACGCGGACTCGTCGACCAGGCCGGCGCGCCGGGCGATCTCGAGCCGGGCGGCGCCCAGGAGGGCCCGGGCCGGCCTGGTCGGGCCGGCGGCGAAGAAGACGGCGTCGCCCGGGGCGGCGCCGACGTGCGCGGCCAGCCCGGCCCGCTCCTCCTCCGAGATGTTCTTGGCCACGGGACCGCCCAGCGTGCCGTCGTCACCGACGGTCACGTAGGCCAGGCCCTTGGCGCCGCGCTGCTTGGCCCACTCCTGCCAGGCGTCGAACTGACGACGGGGCTGGGACCCGCCGCCGGGCATGACGACGGCCCCGACGTGCTCGGCCTGGAACACCCGGAAGGGGGTCCCGGCGAAGAAGGCGGTGCAGTCGGTCAGCTCGAGGTCGAAGCGCAGGTCGGGCTTGTCGGTGCCGTAGCGGGCCATCGCCTCGGCGTAGGTGATCCGGGGGAACGGGGTCTCCAGCTCGATCCCCTGGACCGCCCAGACGGCCCGGGCCACGGCCTCGCCGAGCTCGATGACGTCGTCCTGGTCCACGAAGCTCATCTCGATGTCGAGCTGGGTGAACTCCGGCTGCCGGTCGGCGCGAAAGTCCTCGTCGCGGTAGCAGCGGGCGATCTGGTAGTAGCGCTCCATCCCGGCGACCATGAGCAGCTGCTTGAACAGCTGGGGGCTCTGGGGCAGGGCGTACCAGCTGCCGGGCTGCAGCCGGGCGGGCACGAGGAAGTCGCGGGCCCCCTCGGGGGTGGAGCGGGTCAGCGTCGGGGTCTCGACCTCGACGAAGTCACGTTCGGCCAGCACGGTGCGGGCGGCCGCGTTGACCTTCGAGCGCAGCCGCAGGTTGGCGCCCGCCGAGCTGGCGCCGGGGCGACGCAGGTCGAGGTAGCGGTGCCGCAGGCGGGCCTCCTCCCCCACGCTGACCCGCTCGTCGATCTGGAACGGCAGCGGGGCCGACTCGCTGAGCACCTCGATGTCGGTGGCGACCACGTCGATCGCGCCGGTGGGCAGGTCGGGGTTGACGTCCTTGTCCGCGCGGGCGGTCACCTCGCCGGTCACCCGGACGCAGTACTCGCTGCGCAGGTCGTGGGCCGTGCCGGTGAGCACCTCGTCGCGGGCGACGACCTGCACGACGCCGCTGGCGTCCCGCAGGTCGACGAAGGCCACGCCTCCGTGGTCGCGGCGCCGGGCCACCCACCCGCTGAGGGTGACCGTGGTGCCGACGTGCTCGGCGCGCAGGGTGCCGGCCTCGTGGGTGCGAAGCATGATGTCTCCTCTCGGGTCGTGTCCCGGAGGGACGGGTGCCCCTCCGGAAGGCAGCCCGGACAGGTGTGGGCGGGGGCCAGGTCGCGGTGCCACCACACCTTCGCCGAGGGATCCTCGGCCTCTCGTCGGTCCGCCGGACGCGCGGTGCCCGGGTCGGACCCCGGGGGGCCCGGGCGGGTCGTCACTCCGCCCCCGTGCACGAGGAGTCAGTGTAGCCGCGCCGCCAGGGCGAGCACGCCGACGATCATCGGCCCGTTGCGCACCTGCCCGCCCAGCACGGCGGCCACCACGTCGGGCACGCGGACCCAGCCCACCGGCATACCCGCCTCCTCGTGCTCGCGCACGTGCCGCTCCCCGGCGGGGACCTCCGACAGGCCGGTGGCGACGAACGCGGTGATGACCTCGCCGAGGCTGCCCGGGGACGGGGTGAAGGAGAGCAGCTGCTCCCAGTGCTCGGCCCGCAGGTCGGCCTCCTCGGCCAGCTCGCGCCGGGCCGCTTGGAGCGGGTCCTCCCCCTCCACGTCGAGGAGCCCGGCGGGCAGCTCCCAGTCCTCGGCGGCGACGGGGTGGCGGTACTGCCGGATGAGCAGCACCTCGGGCCCCCCGCGGTCCTCCCGGACGGCCAGGACGAGGACGGCGCCGTCGTGCTCCACGACGTCGCGGGTGACCACGCTCCCGCCGCCGAGGTCGACATGGTCGCGCCGGACGTCCCAGACCTTGCCGGTGAACGCCACCTCGCTGGCGACCACGGGCCGGCGGCCCGGCAGGTCGTGCAGGTCGGCGGCGCTCAGGCGGGGTGCGTCCAGGCTCATGCGCCTACGGTATGCGTCGCCCGGCCGGGTTCACTCGGGCAGCTCGTGCTGGTGGTGGCGTCCCTCGACCTCGACGAGGCGCTGGGCGCGCTGCTGGTCGAGCGCGGCCGCGACGAGACCGGAGAAGAGCGGGTGGGCGTGGTCGGGCCGGGACTTGAACTCCGGGTGCGCCTGCGTCGAGACGTAGTAGGGGTGCACGTCGGCCGGGAGCTCGACGAACTCGACCAGCGTCCCGTCCGGGGAGGTGCCGCTGATCACCAGGCCCGCCTCGACGAGACGGTCGCGGTAGGCGTTGTTGACCTCGTAGCGGTGGCGGTGCCGTTCGGTGACCTGGGTGGTCCCGTAGGCCTGGGCCACCACCGAGCCCTCCTGGAGGACCGCCGGGTAGGACCCCAGGCGCATGGTCCCCCCGAGGTCCCCCGCGCCCTCGACGATCGACTTCTGCTCCTCCATGGTGGCGATGACCGGCTCGGCGGTCTGCGGGTCGAACTCGGTGGAGCTGGCCCCCTCGATCCCGGCCACGTGGCGGGCGTGCTCGATGACCATGGCCTGCAGCCCCAGGCAGATGCCCAGGGTCGGCACGCCCCGTTCGCGGGCCCAGCGCAGGGCCCCGATCTTGCCCTCGATGCCGCGCACCCCGAAGCCTCCGGGGACGAGGATGGCGTCCACGCCACCCAGCGCCGTGCTGGCGCCGGCGTCGGTGCGGCAGTCGTCGGAGGCCACCCACCGGATGTCCACCTTGGCGTCGTGCCGGAACCCGCCGGCGCGCAGCGCCTCGGTCACCGACAGGTAGGCGTCCGGGAGGTCGACGTACTTGCCGACCAGGGCGATCTCGATGCGGTGCTCGGGCTCGTGCACCCGCTCCAGGAGCGCGTCCCAGGCGGACCAGTCGACGTCCTTGAACGGCATCCCCAGGTGGCGCACGACGTAGGCGTCGAGCATCTCGGCGTGCAGGACCTTGGGGATGTCGTAGATGCTCGGCGCGTCGATGCAGGCGGCCACGCCGTCGTTGTCGACGTCGCACATGAGCGAGATCTTGCGCTTGATGCCCTCGGGGATGACCCGGTCGGCCCGCAGCACGAGGCGTCGGGGGTGATGCCGACCTGCCGCAGCGCCGCGACCGAGTGCTGCGTGGGCTTGGTCTTCAGCTCGCCGCTGGGCGCCAGGTAGGGCACGAGCGAGACGTGCAGGAAGAAGCAGTTGGCCCGGCCGATGTCGTGCCGGACCTGGCGGGCGGCCTCGAGGAAGGGCAGCGACTCGATGTCGCCCACGGTGCCCCCGATCTCGGTGATGATGATGTCCGGCCGCTCACCCTCGTCGCGTCCGCGGCCGCCCGCATCCGGGCCTTGATCTCGTTGGTGACGTGCGGGATGACCTGCACCGTGTCGCCGAGGTACTCGCCACGACGCTCGCGGGCGATGACGTCGTTGTAGACCTGCCCGGTGGTGACGTTGGACCGCCCGGAGAGGTTGGTGTTGAGGAAACGCTCGTAGTGGCCGATGTCGAGGTCGCACTCGGCGCCGTCCTCGGTCACGAAGACCTCGCCGTGCTGGAAGGGGTTCATGGTCCCCGGGTCGACGTTGATGTAGGGTCCAGCTTCTGCATGGTCACCCGCAGCCCGCGCGAGCGGAGCAGGAACCCCAGGCTGGAGGCCGTCAACCCCTTCCCCAGCGAGGAGGCCACGCCCCCGGTCACAAAGATGTGCTTCGTCGTCTCCGCCACGGGCTGCCAGTCTACGTCACGTGCCGGCCGGTCCGGGTCGGGGGTGGTCGGCCAGGACACGCTCGTATGCCGCGACCGCCGCCGCCACCGCGTCCGCCTCGGTCGGCAGCTCCGCGGCCCGGACCGCGGCCCGGCCACGCAGGATGGTCCGTTCGGCGGGGTGCTCGAGCAGGGCCCGGACGGCGTCCGCGAGCCCGGCCGCGACCTGGTCGTCCCCGCCCTGGTCCGGCACCAGGACGGCGGCGCCTCCCACGACGAGGGCCGTGCCGCCGACGTCGGTCGCCACGACCGGGGCCCGTTGCAGGAGAGCCTCCTGGAGCCACACCGGCTGACCTTCCCAGCGGGCCGCGGAGAGCACGACGTCGGCCCCGGCGAGCAGGTCCGGGACGTCGCCCCGGTGCCCCAGCAGGTGCAGGTCCGCCCGTCGTCGGGCCGCAGCCGCGAGCCGCTCCTCCTCCGGTCCCTCCCCCGCGACGACGAGGTGGACCCCGGCCGGGTCGGCGGCCCCGGGGCCGTTGAGATGGTCCAGCATCGCCACCGCCCTGTCGAGCCCCTTCTGGGGCGCCAGCCGGCCCACGACGAGCACGACCGTGGCGTCGGGGTCGAGACCGGCGGCCGCGCGAAGCTGCTGCCGGGCGGCGGCCGGGTTCCGCCGGGCGGCGGCGGGCGCGGGCACCACCGCGAGGTCGACGGCGCCGGCACCGGCCCCCCGCGCCCGTACGGCCAGGTCCGGGGAGACCGCCAGGAGGAGGTCCGACCGGGCGGCGACGAGGCGTTCCATGCCCGTGTAGACCAGCCGGTCGGCCCGCCCGTCCGGGGGTGCGTTGTGCATCGTCACCACGAGGGGGTCCGACCGGCGCAGGGCCACCGAGCACAGTGCCCCCGCTCGCAGGCCGTGCGCGTGGACGACGTCCGCCGTGGCACCGACGGCCCGCAGCGTGCGCACCGCGCGCGCGTCGAGGACCGGGTGGGGGGAGGAACCGACCGTGAGGGGGACGATCCGGGCGTGCTGGTCGAGGGCGAACCGTTCGGCGACCTCCGGCGGGCAGGCGACGGCCACACGGTGGCCGCCGGCCGTCAGACCGGCGGCCAGCATCTGCACGTGCCGACCGACCCCGCCGGCCACCAGGGCGGTGACCAGCAGCACCCGCGCCGGACGACGCAGCCTCATCGTTCCCCCTCCCCTGCGGGGACCCCCGCGCCGGCGTCGCCGCCGGGTCCGGGGTCCGGGCTCCTACGGGTGCGCCCCCGGCGCCGCAAGTGCGCCACAGTCCCGGGGTCGGCCACGCCGAGCCCGACCACCGCGGAGACCAGCACGGCGAGGCCGACGAGGAGGGCCCGCCCGAGCGTCGGTACCCATCCGCCGGCGGGCTCGCCGAGGACCGTCTCGGCGAGGAGCACGACGGGTACCGCCCCCACGAGCACCCCGAGCCCCGACCGGGCCGCCCGGCGCCCGGCGCCGGCTCCCCACGCCAGCCGGAGCTCGCGCAGGAGCAGCAGTCCCGCGACGGTCATCCCGACGGAGGAGCCGACGGCCAGGAGCCGCAGCGTGGTCCCGACCGTCGCGTCCGCCGGGGCCAGCACCAGGGGGACCAGCCCCGCGACCGCCCAGCCCGCCCCGGCGGCGGCCGCCGCCCGCAGGGGCGATCCGTGCGCGTACAGCGCGCGCGTGGCCACCGCCAGCACCGCGAACCCGGGCAGCCCCGGGGCCAGCAGCCCGAGGGTGGGCGGCAGGGCGGCCAGGCTCTGGGCCCCCGGGCCGTCGGCCCCGGCGTCGAGGAGCACGAAGGCCCGGCCGAGCTCGCGGCGCAGCGCGACGAGGACCGCTGCGGCCAGCACCGCGGCGGCGACCACACCGGCGAGGGTCTGGTGCAGCACGGCCTGCCCCCGGCCTCGGCCGGCGCTGAGGCGGGGGAAGCTGACCGTGGCCAGCGGAACGACAAGCACCGCGTAGGGCAGCAGGTAGGCGGTCTGGGCATAGGTCCACACGTTGATCGCGGCGACGCCGGTGGCCGCGTTGCTCAGCAGGAGGACGACGACGGTCGTCGTCTGCTGGGCCAGCACGACCGCGACCCCTGCCAGGACGAGCAGCCCGGCGCGGGTGCCCGTCCCCTCCGGGAAGCGCCAGGTCGGACGCCAGCGCAGGTCCAGCCGGGTGGCCGGTCCGAGGACGGGCAGGACGAGGGCGACGACCCCGAGGGTGGTTCCGCCGGCCAGCAACCACAGTGCGGACGGGGGCAGCGCCTCCAGCGGGGCTGTGGGGTCGTGGAGGGCGCCGAAGGCGAGGTAGACGGTGATGACGACCAGGCTGGAGACCACCGGGGCGGTCGCCGCGGCCAGGAACCGGCCGTGTGCGTGCAGGACGCCCGTGAGGACGATGCCCACCCCGTAGAGGAGGACCTGGGGCGCGAACAGCAGGAGCATGAGCTCGCCGGCGGCCCGCGCCTCCGCCGGAGAGCACCCTTCGACGCCACCCAGCAGCCACCCCGTCAGTGGCCCGGCGGCGAGGGCGACGACCACCGCCAGCGGGAGCAGGACCGTCACGGTCCAGGTCAGCAGGGCCGACGCGGTCCGGCCGGCCAGGTCGTCCCGGCCGCGGTGCAGGTGGCCGGCGACGAGGGGAACGGCCACCGCGGCGAGCGCACCGCCGGCCGCGACCTCGAAGAGCACGTTCGGCACCAGGTTGGCCGTGCCGTAGACCTGGCCCACGCAGGTGGCTCCCACCGCGTGGGAGAAGACCACCCAGCGGACCAGCCCGACGGCCCGGGCCAGCAGGGTGACGCCGGCGACGAGGCCGGCGGCGGCGAGCAGGCCGCCCCCGCCCCTTCGCACCGAGGAGGTCACCGCTGCCGGCCCCACCGGTCCAGCGTGCGCAGCACGGGGGTGGACTCGATGACCCGGGTGAAGCTGACCCGTTCGCTGGCGAGGGTGAGTCCGGTCAGGACGGCCAGCGTGGCCCACCGTCCGCGAGGACCCATCCGGTGCGCCGCCGCCGCCCCCACGGCTGCCCCCAGGGGGTTGGCCCCCGTGTCCCCGAGCATGGTGCGTCCGGCGAGGTCGTCCGGCAGCACGACCAGTCCTGCCCCGCTCACCGCGGCCGCGGCCGGCTGGCCCCCCGCGACCAGGGGCAGCGCCGCGGTCAGGGCGACCTTGAGGGCGCGCCCGGGGCGCAGGTCGAGCAGGTTCGCCAGGTTGGCCGCCCCGGCGACCACCCCGGCACCCGCGAGCGTGTGCGGACCGGTGCCGCCCGGGACGCGGGCGTCGGCGGGCGCGACGGCCAGGAGTCCTGCCACGCCGAGCGCGACGACCTTCAGCGCTCCGGTGGTAGGTCGTCCGTCGCGGAGGGCCCGCAGATGTCCCCCGAGCCCCCGGGCGGACCCGTCGCCCGCCAGGTCGTCGAGGCCGCCGGCGGCGGCCGCCAGCAGCACCGCCCCCGCCGCGGCGGGCCTGGCGGCGAGGAGGGCCGCCGCCGTGCCGCCGGCGAGGGCCACCCCCTCCACGAGGGAGACGGTGGCCCCGGCGTGGTTGGTGCGGAGCCAGCGGGCGCGGCCCCCGGGCAGTCCACCACCGGCGTCCAGGCGGCGGATCCCCGCCGTGACCGTGGCCGCCACCAGGGCCGTCGTGAGGGTGCGCAGTGGTCGGGCGGGCCTCACGGGACGGGTGCCTCCGTGGCCCCGTCCTCGACGGTCCCGTCCTGGACCGCCCCGTCCTCGGCGGGGGGCGGAGCCGGCGCCCCGTCGGTGCTCCCCGTCTCCGGAGGGACGCCGACGTCCAGGTCGGCCCGGACGGGGGGTACCACGGGCACGGGGGCCTGGGCAAGCCGGCCGAGGCCGTAGTGGCCGGCGCGGTCCCGGGTCTCCCAGGCCAGGGCCAGGACCGTGGCGATCCGGCCGGACACCCCCTCGAGATCGTCGACGGTGGACAGCTCGCCGCTGAGCTCACGGTCCTGCCGCACCGCGGCCAGGAACGGGTCGAGCGCGTCGGGGCCGCCGTCCGGGCCGAGCGCAGGTCGGCTCTCCGTCCCGGTGCCCGTGACCACGGTCGGCACCTCCAGCGCGGCCAGGGCGGCGGCGAGGTCGATCCGGTGGGCCAGGGCGTCGGCGTCCTCGGCCTCGGCGGTGGGGTCCCCCGCCTCGGCCGCGAGCCCGCCGGCCACGACCACCAGCCCGTCGGGAGGCCGGCGGTCCCGCACCGTCCCGTCGGCCGGCTCGTCCCAGGTCACGTCGACGAGGTCGGCCTCGGCGAGGTCGTCCAGGGCCACGAGCCAGGCCCCCAGCTGCCCGGTCTCGTCGGCTCCGGCCAGCGCCGCGGCCAGGATGCTCGGGAAGGTCGGCCCGCCCCCGTCCGCCGGCTCCGGCTCGGAGAGGCTCGCCGCCAGCGTCGCGAGCAGCTCGGCACGGTCCGCCGGCAGCGGTTCGACGTCCCACCGCGCGTCCACGTCGACCGTGAGCGCCACCTGGGCCCCGGCGTCCTGCAGCCGCTCCCGGAGGTCGTCCAGCGGGTCCCGGTCGGCCCCGGGGAGCACCACCAGGCCGACGCGGGCGCCGGTGAGAGTCCCCGACACCGCCCTGCTCCCGGTGCGGTGCAGGCCTTCCTCCCGCGCGTCGGCCAGGCGGCGGGCCTCGTCGACGTCCTCCCGCAGGCTCACCCGTTCCTCGCGCAGCTGGGAGACCTCCCCCTCGAGCGTGGTGGAGAGCCCCTCGCGCAACGGCCCGGCCCCCAGCACGATGCCGACGGCGAGCGCGATGAAGACGGCCACCAGGGAGACGAGGTGGTAACGGAAGTCGATCACCTAGAACAGCCCCTCGACCCAGGCCCAGACATCGTCCCATCGTACGGCTAGCACACCGAAGAAGGCCCGCCCTCCCGGGGTCGCGGCCAGGGCGACGAGCAGGGCGGTGATCCCTGCGAGGACCAGCCACACGAGGGAGCCGGTGGAGATGCGGGAGCGGTAGAGCAGGCTCACCCCCTTGGCGTCCACGAGCTTGCTTCCCACCCGGAGCCTGGTGAGGAAGGTGCTGGCCATCCCCTGGCGCCCCTTGTCGAGGAACTCGACCAGGGTGGCGTGGGTGCCGACGGCCACGATCAGCTCGGCCCCCTTCTCGTCCGCGAGCAGCATCGCGATGTCCTCGCTGGTGCCCGGGGCGGGAAGGACGACCGCGTCCCGGACGCCCAGGGCCTCCACCCGCTCCAGACCAGGCGCCGTCCCGTCCCGGTAGGCGTGCACCACCACCTCTGCCCCGCTGGCGAGCGCGCGGTCCGAGACCGAGTCCATGTCCCCGACGATGAGATCGGGCGTCAGGCCCTGCTCGATGAGGGCGTCCGCACCCCCGTCCACCCCGATGAGGACCGGACGGGCCTCCCGGATGAAGGGGCGCAGCGTGTGCAGGTCCTCCTTGTAGTGGTAGCCGCGGACCACGACCAGGGCGTAGCGCCCGGTCAGGTCCGTGCGCAACGGTGGGATGCCGATGCCGTCCAGGAGCAGGTCCCGCTCGGCCCGCACGTAGTCCATCGTGTTCTGGGAGAACGCCTCGATCTGGTCGGAGAGGTTGGACCGCGCATCCTGCAGCTGGGCTTCCACCAGCGCCGCGGTGAGCCGGACGCCCCGGGCCAGGACCCGCTCCTCCGCCCGCAGCTCGTCGCCCTCGAGGGTGACGGGGGTCCCCTCGGCGATCTGCATCACCGCGGGACCGGCCAGGTCCAGCACGGGGATCCCTGCCTCCAGCAGGATCTGCGGTCCGCGGTTGGGATAGGTCCCGGACGTGCTGGGGGCGGCGTTGACGACCGCGGCGGGCCGGCACGCCACGAGCGCGTGGGCGCTGACCTGGTCGAGGTCGTCGTGGTCGATCACCGCGACGTCGCCGGGCTGCAACCGCTTGGTCAGCTCCTTGGTCCGCGGGTCGACCCGCGCCGGGCCGGTCACGGGGGCCGGCTCCTGCGCAGCGGTCCGCCGCGGGCGGGATGGCCGGCTCACGGGGCGCCCACCGCCGTCATGCCCGAGCCTCCAGCCCCCGGCGGGCGAGCAGCTCCCGCGCGTGCTCCGTCGCCGCCCGGGAGTCGGCGACCCCGCCCAGCATGCGGGCCAGCTCGGACTCCCGGTCGGCCCCGTCGACGACGACGACGTCGCTGCGGGTCACCTGTCCGTCGCTGCTCTTGCGGACCACCAGGTGGCGGTCGGCGTAGGCGGCCACCTGGCCCAGGTGGGTGACCACGACGACCTGGGCCGTACGGGCCAGACGGGCCAGCCGGGCTCCCAGGTCGAGGGCCGCGCTGCCGCCGACCCCGGCGTCGACCTCGTCGAACACGTAGGTCGGCAGGCTGTCGTCGCCGCAGACGACCTCCAGGGCGAGCATCACCCGGGACAGCTCGCCGCCGGAGGCCGCACGGGCCACCGACCGGGCCGGCGCGCCGGGATTGGCGGACAGCCGGATCTCGACGTCGTCCAGGCCGTGCCGGCGCGGCACGGCCTGCCGACCGTCGGGCAGGGGCACTGTGCCCGGTGGCTCGTCCCCGGAGCTGGTCGGCTCGTCGGTCTCGCGGCTCTGCGCGCGGGCGTCGGGGCCGGTCGCAGCGGCCGGACGTCGCCCCACGTGCACCACCACCTCGGCGGTCCCCATCGCCAGATGGCTGAGCTCCTCGCCGACCTCCCGACCTACGCGTCGCGCCGTCTCCTCGCGGACGGACGACAGCTGAGCGCCGAGCCGACCCACCTGCACCCGCAGGGACTCGGTCCGCCGGGCGAGCTCGTCCACGTCGTCGGCCGACAGGTCGAGGCGGGACAGCTCGTCGCGGGCCTCCCGGGCGAACCGGAGCAGCTCCCGGGTGGTGGGGCCGAAGCGCCGCAGCAGCGCGGTGAGGTCGGCCCGACGTCGGTGCACCGCGTCCAGGCGTTCGGCGTCGACGTCCACCCCGGCGGCGTAGCTGGACAGGTCGGAGGCCAGGTCGGAGGCGAGGTAGCCGATCTCGTCGAGGCGGCGCCGCAGCGCGTCGAGCTCGGGATCGTGGGCCGCGGCCGGGGCGAGCGCCGAGGATGCGGTCGAGACCAGCTGCGCCACGCTGGCGACGTCCACCCCGGGGTCGTCCGGCCCCACGAGCGCGTCGTGCGCGGCCCACGAGGCGGTCTGCAGCTCCTCGGCGTGGCTGAGGCGTTCGGACTCCGCCCGCAGGTCGTCCTCCTCGCCCTCCTGGGGGTCCAGCCCGTCGATCTCGGTGAGCGCTGCGCGCAGCACGTCGACCCGCAGGCTGCGCTCGGCGGCGCCGCGGACGACCTCGACCAGTCGGCGGCGTGCTGCCTGCCACGCATCGAAGGCCTGCTCGTAGGCCCCGAGAGCGGCGGCCAGCTCGGGTCCGCCTGCCGTGTCGAGCAGGATCCGGTGCTGCTCGGCGTCCCGCAGACGCCACTGGTCGGCCTGGCCGTGCACCGCCACCAGGTGCTGCCCGACCTCGCCCAGGACGGCGACGGGAGCGGACCGGCCGCCGACGTAGGCCCGCGAGCGCCCTCCGGAGGCGACCGTGCGGACCAGCAGGACGCCGTCGGAGGCGTCGCCGCCGGCCTCGGTCACCCGTCGCGCGGCCGGATGGTCGGCCGGCACGTCCACCTCCCCCTCGACCACCGCCTGGGCGGTGCCCGAACGCACCAGCCCGGCGTCGCCCCGGGCACCCAGCAGCAGGCCAAGACCGCTGACCACCATGGTCTTGCCGGCACCGGTCTCGCCGGTGATGACGTTGAGCCCCGGGCTTAGGTCGAGCTCGGCCTCGTCGATGACCCCCAGGCCCTGGATACGGATGCGTCGCAACGTCATACGGGCGCGTCCTCCACCGGTGCGGGCCCCGGTCCCCGCCAGCCGGTGACCGGCAGCTCGAACTTGGCCACCAGGCGGTCGGCGAACGGTTCGTGCCCGAGGCGGGCGAGCAGGACGGGGACGGAGGATCGTCGCACCTCGATCCGGGCCCCCGGAGGCAGCTCGACCGTGCGTCGCCCGTCGCACCACATCACGCCGGCCACGTAGGAGTGCGGGACCACCTCCACCGCCAGGTGCGTCCGAGGCCCCAGGACCAGCGGACGGGCGAACAGCGCGTGCGCGGAGATCGGCACGAGCAGGAGGGCCTCGACGTCGGGCCAGACCACCGGCCCGCCGCCGGAGAAGGCGTAGGCGGTCGACCCGGTCGGCGTGGCCATGACGACCCCGTCGCACCCCCACGTCGACAACGGCCGCCCGTCCACCTCGACCGCCACCTCGAGCATCCGTTCCCGGGCGGACTTCTCCACGGACGCCTCGTTGAGCGCCCAGTTGTGCGCGACGGGACGGCCGTCGTGGAGCACGTCGACCTCCAGGGTCATCCGTTCCTCCACGTGGTAGTCGCGCTCCACGATCCGCTCGACGATGGTGTCCACGTCGTCCCGCTCGGCCTCCGCGAGGAACCCGACCCGCCCCATGTTGACCCCGAGGAGCGGTGTCCCGGCCGGACGGGCGATCTCTGCTCCACGCAGGATCGTCCCGTCGCCGCCGAAGACGACGACGAGCTCGCACCCCGTCGCGTCCACGTGGGGCGGGACCGGGCTCTTGGGGGAGACCACCCGGTCGGTCCGGACGATCTCGTGCGTCGGGTCCCCCTCGGGGACCACCTCGACCGAGATGCCGTGGGCGGCCAACCTCTGCTCGAACGCCTCGGCCAGTCCGGGGACCTCGGGTCGGGAGGGATGGGTGACGAGCATGATGCGTCGGGTCACTTCTCCTCCTCCCTCAGGGTGGCGAGCCGGTCGTGGACCGCCTCCGGTGTCAGGCCCCAGCCAATCATGTCGGTCCGACGGGGCCGCAGCCACAGCAGGTACTCGACGTTGCCGTGGCTGCCGGTCAGGGGCGACCGCAGCATGCCGTGGAGGGTCAGACCCACCTCGTCCGCCGCGGCCAGCACGGCCCGCAGGACCTGGTGGCGCTGCTCGGGCGAGCGCACCACCCCGTCCCGGGGAAGGCCGGCACGGCCCACCTCGAACTGCGGCTTGACGAGGAGGACGAGCTGACCGTCGGGGGCGGTCAGTGTGGCCAGGACCGGAAGGACGGTGCGGAGGCTGATGAAGGAGAGGTCGCCCACGACGACGTCGACCGGCCCTCCGACCGTGTCGGGAACGGTGTCGCGGATGCTGGTCCCGGACAGGTCACGCACGCGGGGGTCGTCGCGGAGGTCGTGGTGGAGCTGGTCGTGGCCCACGTCCAGGGCCAGGACGGAGGCGGCCCCGGCAGCCAGCAGGGCCTGGGTGAACCCACCTGTCGAGGCGCCCACGTCGAGGCACCGTCGCCCCGTGACCGTCAGACCCTGGGGTGCCCACTCCTGCAGCGCGTGGCGCAGCTTCAGGGCGCCCCGGCCGACCCAGCCCTCGCTGACCCAGGCGCTGGCCGCCCCTTCGTCGGCGTCGTCGAGGACGACCTCCTGGCCGTCGCCGACCGGTGTGGCGGGCCGACGCACCGGGCTTCCGTCGACCCGTACCCGTCCGTCGCGCACGAGCAGCTGCGCCTGGGTCCGGGAGGGGGCCAGTCCGCGCCGGACGAGGGCCGCGTCCAGTCTGGTGCTCATCCCGGGGGTCCGGGACGGGCCTGTCCTGGTCCGTTCGACGTGCCAGGGTCGTTCAGCCGCCGCTGCAGGGCGCGGTGCGCGTCGACCACGGCCTCGACCGGGTCCCCGTCCCCGGCGAGCCGCCGGTCTAGGTCGTCGAGCGCACCGTCCACGACGTCGTCCCCGGTGACGGGCCTGGGGTGAGGGTCGCCGGCAGCGGTCACCTGTCCCGCCCCCACAGGTGGGCCAGGTCGCCGATGGTGTCCACGACGTGGTCCGGGCGCAGCGACGGCTCCAGGGAGCTGACCTCGTCGGCGGTCGAGACACCCGTGAGGACAAGGGCGCTGGGCACGCCGGCACGGGCCGCCCCGGCGATGTCGGTGTCCAGCCTGTCCCCGATCATCAGGCAGTCCTGGGACCGCAGCCCGAGCCGGTCGAGGGCGACCTCGTACGCGGTGCCGTGGGGCTTGCCCACGACCGTGGGTTGCACCCCCGTCGCGCTGCGGACCGCGGCGACGAGGGAGCCGTTGCCCACGGCCAGTCCGCGCGTGGTGGGCAGCGTGGCGTCGTCGTTGGTGGCGATCCAGGCCGCACCCTGCCGGATCGCGTAGGCCGCCTCGGTCAGGTCCTGGACGTCGAGCCGCGGTCCGTAGCCCTGGACGACGGCCGCCACGTCGGCCACGCCCGTCGCGCCCGAGCGCTCCCGCTGACGGGTCGTCGTGATCCACGCCAGCCCGTGCTCGTCCAGCGCGGCACCGACCCCGGCACCCCCCACGGCCAGCACGGGTCGGTCCTGGTCGACGGTGAGCCGACCCTGGGACCTGAGCGCGGCGACCTCGGCCGCCGCCACCTGGGACGCCGTCAGCACGTCGTCCGGCCCGGCGGCCACGCCGAGCCCCTGCAGCTGGTCGGCGACCGCCTGAGGTGTCCTGGAGGCGTTGTTGGTCATGTAGAGGATTCGCACGCCGGCCTCGCGCGCCGAGGCCAGTCCCTCGACGGCGCCGTCGCAGGGCGCGTCCCCGCGGTAGACCACGCCGTCCAGGTCGCACAGGATCCCGTGGAGGAGCGCGGTCACGCGGAGGCTCCCGGTCCTTCACCGGTGGCCTCCCGCCGTCCGTCCACGCCACCCTGGCCCTGCTCGTCGTCGGTCTCCTCGCCCTCGAGGAGGTCCACGACCTCCGGCTCCTCCTCGTAGCCCAGCCGCTCCCGTGCGTCGGTGTCACCGGTCTCGTCCAGTTCCGCGGCGATGGCGTACCAGCGCTGGGCCTCGTCGTCCTGCCCGTCGGCCTCCAGCGCCGCCGCGTAGGCATAGCGCAGTCGCGCGGCCCACGCTGACGTCGACTTCCCTGCCAGCACCAGCTCCCGCAGGCTCTGCACCGCGGCCGCGGTCTGCCCCATGTCCAGCCGGGCCCCCGAGACGACGATGGCCATCTCGATCTGCTCTGCCGCCGGGAGGCGACGGACTTCCGGCCCCGCCCCGAGCTCCAGCGCCCGTTCCGGCCGGCCCAACCCGCGCTCGGTGTCGGCGATGAGGGGCAGCAGGTGATCCTGCCCGGACAGCCGGCGGGCCGTCCTGAACTCCCCCAGCGCCTTGCTCCACTCACCTCGCCGGTAGTGCACGACACCGAGGGTCTCCCGGACGCCGGCCACCCGCCCAGCACGCTTGGCGGCCGCCTGCGCGTGGGCCAGCGCCCGGTCGAAGTCCTCTGCGTCCAGCGCACGCCCCACGGCGACCAGGTGCCGCGCCGTGCCGTCGGCATTGTCCTTGCTCAGGGTGCGCAACTCGGCCCGCAGGACCTTGTCGAGCTGACCAGCCTCGATGTCCTCGGGGATCTCCGGTTCCGGGACCCGGCGCGGCCGATCGCTCCGGTCGCGTGCGTCGTCGCCACGTCCTCCGCGCGCCTCCCGAGGCGGCCCCGACCGACCGTCGCGGCGAGGTCCGCCCCGCTCGCTCCGGCCGCGGGCCCCGCGATCACGTTGCTCGTTCACCCTCGCTCCTCCTGTCGTCGGACGCCTCATCCTCCCAGACCACTGCGCCGCTGAGGACCCGTGACATGGGTGTGGGCCCCCAGGGTCCCGGTCGACACAGTGTGTCGTCCGGGCCCTGAGGGCCCACACCATCAATGGTGGTCCGGCGGTGTCCTACTCTCCCACACCGTCCCCGGTGCAGTACCATCGGCGCTGTCAGGCTTAGCTTCCGGGTTCGGAATGTGACCGGGC
>NZ_MKKA01000059.1 GCF_001942405.1 Ornithinimicrobium sp. CNJ-824 | reverse complement strand
GCTGGAGATCGCTACCGGCAGGGTCACCGGCGCCTGCAAGCCCCGGCACCGGCACCAGGAGTTCCTGGCCTTCCTCAGGCAGGTCGCCCGCGCCTACCCACAGGGCGAGCTGCACCTGGTGATGGACAACTACGCAACCCACAAGACGGCCGAGGTCCGCGCCTGGTTGGCCAAGAACCCCCGGATCCACGTGCACCACACGCCGACCTCGGCGTCCTGGCTGAACCTGGTCGAGGTCTGGTTCTCCATCATCGAGCGCCAGGCCATCCACCGCGGCTCCTTCGGCTCGGTCAAGGACCTCAACGCCAAGATCCGGGCCTTCATCGACGGCTGGAACGACCGCTGCCACCCCTTCGTCTGGACCAAGACCGCCGACGACATCCTCAAGAAGGCCAACCGTCAAGCAACTTCAAACGCGGGCCACTAGCCAGATCTGGTAAGTGGTGGTATGTCTCCGGTCTGGACAAATGCGCGCCAGCGCATGAGACGCCCCCTAACTAACCACATGACCTGCCTGGTTGACCCTCCCCCAGACAAAGAGAATGTCGGCCCGCTCGACGGAATGGGGACGGTGAACCGGCATTGGATCAGCGACCCCGGCGTGAGGATTCCGACAAGTTAAGGGGCTCTTCAGAGTTGAGTGTGGGGTCGTAGGTCCAGTCCTCCACCGATGAGGAGCATGCGGAGCCGGTAGTTGGCTCGGTTGCGGAAACCGCGGGCGACGCGGCGATGGAGCTCGATGAGGCCGTTCGCCGTTATCTGGAGCCGCTGTGGTCCCGGTGGCGTGGGAGCTGGGGTTGTCTGTCGGCGACATGTCGCTGACGGGGGCTTCACGTGCCAGCGCGTTGTTCGCCGAGGACGCCGGCGAGTCGTGCGCGCAGGGCTCGGTTCTCCTCGCGGAGGGTCGTGATTTCGCTGCGCAGGTTGGCCAGGATCTCGTCGCGGGAGGCCTGCGACATGCGCTGGGCGGCGGGTCGGCGTGGAGCGGAGGTGGCGTGCTGGCGGAGCTTGCTGATGGTGTCGCGTAGCTCGGGGTCGCGGTACAGCAGCGCTCGGGAGACACCGGCGGCCCGGGCGACGGACGTGTAGGTGATGGGGGTGCCGTCGTGGTCGAGCTGGCGGACCGCCTCGCGTGCCCGAGCTCGGGTCTGCTCGGCGCGGCGTCGGGTGGCGGCGGCGAGGTGCTCGCTCACTGTGGTGCCTCCTGGTCCTCGATGGCTTCCAACGCGGTGATCACTTGGTTGAGGTTGTCGGCGACCTGACGGTGGTTGGTGGCCAGGCGGGCGTTGCCGCGCTGCTCGGCAAGGTTGATGAGCTCGAGGGTGTCGTCAAGCTGGCGGCGGTGGATGGGCAGGAAGGTCGGGGTGGTCTGGAAGTCGGGACAGGTCAGGCAGGCGTTGGGGTGCGGGCAGTTCTGTTGGGGAGGGCGGCCGCAGTAGCCGTTGGGCAGGCTGGCCTGGACGCGGGCGAGGTTGTGCTTGATCCACTCCGCCTCGGCACTGGGCCCTTCTGGGTCGAAGGGAAGGTGGTCGCCGTGGATGTCGACGCGGCGTTGCTGGTAGTCGTCGAACGCGGCCCGGACGGTCGCGTCGTGGATGGTGGCGTAGCGCGCGGTCATCTGCGGTGAGGCGTGCCCGAGCATCTTCTGCACCACGTGCTGGGGCACTCCGGCGTTGATCAGCCGGGTGCCGAGGGTATGGCGGAACTGGTGGGCGGTGACGTGCACGGGTTGGCCCGTCTCGTCGTGCAGGTCGATGTCCTGCTGCCATCGGGCGAGTCGCTGGCGCAGGGTGGCGTAGTGGAACGGTCGCGCTCCGTCGGGATTGGCGACCTGGGCGGGAAAGAGGCAGGTCCCGCCGGCGGGCCACCGGTCGTGCACGTGTTCCTGCTGGGCGCGGATCGCCTCGGCGGCTCGCTCGGACAGCGGGACCAGCTGCTCGGTGGCCATCTTGGTGTTGTAGTACTTCAGGCATGGCCAGCCGGTGCTGTCGACGATGATCGGGTTGAACGCCAGGATGCAGGCGTCCCTGACCCGCAGGCCGGTCTCCTGGATCAGCACGACCAGGTGGCAAGTGGTCTCATCGGGCAGCTTGGCGAGGTGGTCGGGGTCCTCGAGCTGGGCCATGATGAACTCGGGGATGAACCGGGGCAGTGGCCGGGGCCGGGGTGGTAGCTCATCGAGGTAGAGCGCGGCCTGGGCCGGCAGGCCGGGCATCCAGGAGTGGCGGTGGCAGGCTTGCAGGAAGGCGCGCAGGACGACCAGGTAGGTGTTCGTGGTGTTGCCCGAAAGCTGCGGTGCGGCGGTCAGGTAGGACAGGTAGTGCTCCAGGACCTCTCGCGTGATGCCGCTGGGGTCGGTGACCTGCGGTTGATGGCGTGTCAGGTAGATGGCGAACCAGCGCAGCGCGCGTTCGTCGATGCTGAGTGACCCGAACGACTTGCCCGCGCCGAGACGGTACCGGCAGGCCCGTTTGATGCTGGCCCGCAGCCAGGGTTGGGGGATGTGGTCGAAGCGGATCGTGGTGATGCCCTTGCCTGAGGGTTGCGCCCCGAGGACGGCGACCCGCCAGGTGTCACGGGCGAACTCGGCCTCGGCGTCCATGTCGTCGGCGAGGTCGTGCAGGTGCCGCCAGGCATAGCCCAGCTGG
Organism: Ornithinimicrobium sp. CNJ-824; assembly: GCF_001942405.1. GTDB lineage: Bacteria > Actinomycetota > Actinomycetes > Actinomycetales > Dermatophilaceae > Ornithinicoccus > Ornithinicoccus kibberensis. Next base: position 180,254 of record NZ_MKKA01000059.1, on the reverse strand, counting down.
CCGAACGCGCGGCCGCCGACGTCTTTCAGCCCGTGCTCGTGGGCGAGCATCTTCCACCGGGGCAGCGGGTGGTCGAGTATCGAGGTGACCTGCGCCGCGACGAGCAGGTCGACGAGCCGGTTGATCATCATCGGGATCAGCCGGGTGGTGCGGTCGTCGTGGCGGCGCTGGATAGAGTAGGCGACCTCGGCGCGCAGCCCTGGAGGAAGCCGGCGCAGGTCGAAGGCATCGATGCGGTCCGAGAAGCACTTCACCGGTCCGGTGGTCGCAGCGTAGAGAGCCAGCGCCGGACGTCCCTGCTTGCTCCATCGCCCGTAGTGGGTGTTGCACAACATCTTGGTCCAGGCTCCGCGCCGGCAGCCGGTGACCTGGCAGCGACCACGGGCGAAGACCGGGTTGTCCGGGTCGATCCGGATCAGGTCGCCGGTGAACTCCGGCCGCAGGAGGGTGGTCAGCCGCTCGGCCAGGACGGGCCGGGGAACGGTGACCGGGGCGGTGGTCGTCCTCATCGGAGCGCCTCCGTCTTCGCTGTCCAGACGCCGGCGCGGACGAGCTCGGCGCGTACGTCCTCCACGCCGAGGTGGACGTAGGTCTGTGAGGTCGTCACCACCGAGCGGTGGGTGAGCATCACCGAGACGATCTCGATCGGGACGCCGGCCCGGATCAGTTCGGTGGCCCGGGTGTGGCGCAGCACGTGCGGGGTGAACTCGATCCCGGTGCTGGCCCGCAGCCGCATCGCGAACTTGGCGACCGCGTCGTAGCGCAGCGGGGAGCCGAACGGCTCAGCGAAGAGATTGACGAAGACGTAGTCGCTGTCCAGGTCGCCGTACTCGGTGTGCATGTAGTCGCTGTACAGGCGCACCAGCGGTGCCGAGACCGGGACGGTGGTCACCGTGGTGGTCTTGGCCCGGGCCCCGTTGGCGTTGTCCGAGCGTGGCACGATCCGCAGTTCCTTGCGCCGGGAGACGAAGTCCTCGTGCCGCAGCCCGAGCGCCTGACCGATCCGGATGCCGGTCTCGGCGAGCAGCGCCAGCAGGAACCGGTCGCGGAGGTGGCCACAGGCCCCAAGCAGGACGATCACCTCCTCCACGCTCAGCGTGGCCGGCAGGCGCCTGGGCACCTTCAGCTTCACCGGCCGCGTCGGGATCGGCCTGCCCTTGGTCACGTGATGCAGGAACGGCTTGAACGAGCCGCGCGGCACCCGGCGCCAGGCGACGAGCGACTCAGCCAGGGTGACCCCGTTGCGGGCGTGGAAGTCGTAGAAGCCGAACACCGCTGCCAGGTGCCGGTTCACCGTCGACTCGGCACGTCGGGTCGCGCCAGTGTCCAGGACGATGACGTTCGCGGCCGGAGCGCGCAGCCAGGTGACGAACCGGGAGACGTCCTCCACCCCGGCGTCGGTCCAGCCCAGCCGCGTGAGGCCAGGAACTCCAGCCACAGCGCGAGACTGTGCGCGTAGGCCCGCACCGTGTTCGGGGACCGTTCGATCCCGGCCAGGTGCGCCAGGTACCGCTCGGCCGGATCGATCACGATGAAGTTGTCGTCGACGACCGTCCAGGACTCCCTAGACGTGACCGGCATGAGCACCCGCTGAGCCTTCATCCCGTTCCCTACGTAGCCGTAGGCCCGACCGGGCATGCATCGAGTCACTCCCTGGTCTACTCCGCTCAGGCTGCGATGTGGGGGACGTCAGAGACAGTGTCCAGAGAACGTGTCTCCCACGGCAGGCTCCGGCCTCGTCAGCGACGTCAGCGACGGCGGGATCGGCGCTCCAGATAATGATGGCCTCGGTGCCGCCGTTGCTCGCGCCGGCGGTGTCGAAGTAGCCCAGGAACTCGGTGCGCCACTGCTTCAGCGTTCTACCCAGGCGCGCGACCTCCGGGATCGGGCCCGTGGTGAAGCTGACCAGGACCCGTTCGGCGACTGCCCGGCCCTCGGCGAGGGTGTCCTGGTGGTAGACGGATCGGACGAGCTGGGCGCACTGGTAGGCCAGCTCGACCTCGAGGTGTCGTTCGTCGGCCGCCCACGCCCTGGTCAGGCGCTCACGCTGGCGGTCGGTGAGGTTCTCGGCACCGGCGCGCAGGATGTTGCGGATCCGGTACAGCGGGTCGTCCTTGCGGCCGCGGTGGCCGTGGATGTCCTGCTGCACCCGACGACGGACCTGGTCCACGACGCCGGTGGCGAGCTTGACGACGTGGAAGGCGTCCAGGACTGCGCGGGCGTCCTCGAGCTGGTCGTCGATCGCGTTCTTGTACCCGTGGAACGGGTCCAGCGTCGCGACCTGCACGTTGTCCCGGAACGTCTTGCCACGCTGCCTCAACCATGCTTTATACACCTGCCCGGAGCGGCCCGGAACCAGGTCCAGCAGCCGGGCCCGGGTCCGGCCGTTGCTGTCGCGAGACAGGTCGACCATCCCGGTGAACTCCTTCGGCGGGTCTGCTGCACGGATAGGTGACATCTGATCTGGCTTGCCCGGGAGGGTGGCCTGGAAGGATGTTGCTGTGCCCAAGCCCTACCCGAGCGAGTTCCGTGACGATGTCGTGCGCGTCGCCCGCAACCGCGAACCCGGAGTGACGATCGAGCAGATCGCGAAAGACTTCGGTATTCACCCGATGACGTTGCAGAAGTGGCTCCGCCGCGCCGACATCGACGAGGGCGTCAAGCCCGGCCAGTCGAGGACCGAGGCGGCTGAGATCCGTGAGTTGAAGAAGCGGAACCGGCTCCTCGAGCAGGAGAACGAGGTGCTGCGGCGGGCGGCGGCGTATCTGTCGCAGGCGAACCTGCCGGGAAAAGGTGGTACCCGCTCGTGACGGAGCTCGCCGCTGACGGGGTCCCCGTCGCGGTGACGTGTCGGGTTCTCAAGCTCTCCCGCCAGCCCTATTACCGGTGGCTCGCCGATCCCATCGCGCCCAGCGAGGTGGTGGAGGCATATCGCGCGAACGCGCTCTTCAACGCCCATCGCGATGACCCGGAGTTCGGGCATCGGCTGCTCGCCGACGAAGCCCGCGACGAGGGTGAACCGATGTCGGACCGGACCGCGTGGCGAATCGCCTCCAGCAACGGCTGGTTCAGCGCGTTCGGGAAACCTAAGCGTGGCAAGGGCCGCAAGCCCGGGCCACCCGTCCACGACGACCTCTGCGCCGCCACCGACGAGCACGGCGGGGTGCGCCATGTGTTCGCCGCCGACGCGCCGAACGAACTCTGGCTGGTGGACATCACGGAACACAAGACCGCCGAAGGGAAGCTCTACCTCTGCGCCATCAAGGACGCGTTCTCCGGCCGCATCGTGGGCTACTCGATCGACTCCCGAATGAAGTCCCGGCTGGCCGTTCAGGCACTCGAGAACGCCGTCGCGATGCGCGGTGACGTCGCCGGCTGCATCGTTCACAGCGACAGAGGATCTCAATTTCGAAGCCGGAAATTCCTGCGCGCCCTCAGCCGGCACAGCATGGTCGGGAGCATGGGAAGAGTCGGCTCGAGCGGAGACAACGCGGCCATGGAATCGTTCTTCGCGCTCCTGCAGAAGAACGTCCTCGACCGCCGCTCCTGGACCACCAGAGACCAGCTACGCATCGCGATGGTGACCTGGATCGAGCGGACCTACCACCGCCGTCGACGTCAGGTCCGCCTGGGCCGTTTGACGCCCATCGAGTTCGAGACCACCATGAACACGACCGTCGCACTGGCGGCGTGACTAGGAACTGTCACCTATCCGTGCAGCAGACCCGTCTCCCTGCCGGCGGATGCCTCTCCACCTCGCCGCCGCTCATAGTTGGGTGTATCTTCCAGGCACCCTGGCCCAACGGAGGGCTAGGCCCACAGGGAGGAATGTCATGCTTCGACGGACGAGGTTGGCCGCAGGTTTGAGTGCTGCGGCCCTGACTTTGGTGCTGGCAGCGCCCGCTCAGGCTGCCTACAGCGAGGGGAACATCAACTGCGCTTCGACGCACCAGTAAAACATTGGGGAAATTATGCAGGGGCACCTGACGAAGCGCTTTTTTTATGCCCTCGGTTGTCATTATCGCATGCCTGGCACTTACGGGCTGTGCTGAAGATACCATCCAGGAAAGGACCACCGACACACTCGCGACAACCCCCTCTATTACCGCAGCGGAGGATTCGCAGACGGCGTCCGCGACAGGCCGATCAGCGGAGGACGGCGCGTCTCTTTCAGATAGCGACATACAGGCCGCGATTCAGGCAAACGATCCGTCGCGCCCGCAAAGTTTCCAGGACACCCTCGATCCATACTGGCAGTCGCTGAACCTAGATGGGGACCCTCCTGTGGTTACTCCAGTGAGAACAGTCACACTGCAAGAGGCGAACGGCACGCACTTCGAATGTATGGCTGAGCAGGGATTTCCCTCCGTAACGGATCAGCATGGCCAACAAGCCATCGAGTTCTCGAAGGACCAAGCTGAGTCGATGAAGTTGTCTCAATACATTTGCTATGCCCGCTACCCGCTCGAAGACAGGTATTACGAGCCGTATTCCGTGGATCAACTTCGTATCATTTATGACTGGAATAAGACCGAGGTGACCGAGTGCTTACGCAACCAAGGAGTTGAGGCATCTACACCCCCGAGTTTTGAGGCATTCGCGGAACGCTACGCCTTGACGGGTCGCGAACACTGGACCGCGACTGAAGGCGTAGATTTGATGTCCCTTGAGGAGCTGTGTCCGGAAACACCCCCCGACGACCTTCTCTACGGGAACCTTGAGTGACCAATTCTGACATCGTCGGGTTGGCCCTCGCCCTAATCGCGCCTAGGCGATACCGACCCTACAATTGCATTAAACAAGGAGGGCTGATTCATTCAGGAGTGGCTGTGCCGCGTCACATTCACAGTGCGGAGGCCCTAAGCCGAAAGCGCATCTGGTGAAGGACGCGAGTGCGCGATCGGCCCTTGGGCTGCTGCTGGTGCTGGCATTGATGGCTGCGGCGGCGGGAGCGGCGTGGTGGGCGGCTCGGGTGACGTTGACGTCGGCGGTGCCGGAGGACACGGGCGCGCAGGGGGCGGTGCAGGTGGCGTGGGCGGAGGCGTCGCAGGGGTCGGTGGGACGGTCGTTGCCGTTGTCGACGACGTTGCGGCAGCCGGCGCTGCCGGTCGCGCAGAACACGCTGTCCGGGGTGGTCACCTCGATCGCCCCGGGTGAGGTCGACGAGGGGGACGTCGTGTATGTCGTGGGCGACACCGCGGTGCGGGTCGTGCAGGGCGAGTCACCGTTCTGGCGGGAGCTGGCCAACAACACCAAGGGCGAGGACGTGGCCGCCCTCCAGCAGCTGCTCATCGCTGAGGGCTACCTGGCCGGAGAGGCCGACGGTGACTTCGGCCCGGGGACGGAGAAGGCGGTCAAGGCTGGCAGAAGGCCGAGGGTCGGGAGCAGACCGGGGTCGTGCCGTTGGGGGAGCTGGTTGCGGTGTCGGCGCTGCCGGCGGTGGTGCAGCTGGGTGAGTCGGTAATGGTCGGCAGGTCCGTGACCGGGGGCGAGGACAGCGTGCTGGCGCCCACCGGTCAGCGAGAGTTCGTGCTGGTGGTGACCGCGGACCAGGCCCGGTTGATCCCGGCCGAGGCGACGGTGGAGATCACCTATGAGGACCACACCTGGGATGCGGTGATCGCCTCTACCGCGCAGGACGAGTACGGCTCGACCACGTTCACCCTGTCCGCTCCGGACGGCAGCGAGGTGTGCAGCGAGCAGTGCTCGGTACTGCCGAACGACCCGCAGGTGACCCTACGCTCCCAGGTCGTGATCGTGCCGCGGGTGGAAGGCACCACCGTCCCGGCCGCAGCCGTGCACACCCGCGCCGACGGCTCCGCGTATGTCGTGACCGACTCTGGTGAGATGGACGTCACCGTGGCCGGGTCCGGGCAGGGCATCGTCGTAGTGGAGGGAGTGCAACCGGGCACCCGGGTGCAGGTCACCGGTGACCAAGGCAGCGGCACCGCCCCCCAGCAGCCGGCACCCCAGCAGGAGCAGCAGCCGGCGCCGGGCGATGGCGCGGGCTCCCCGCAGGACGGCTGAGCCGTGCTCGCGGTGCAGGACCTGGGCTTCGCGTACCGGCGAGGGGCAGAGGAACTGTTCAACGGGCTGTCGCACGAGTTCACACCGGGGGCGGTGACGGCGGTGACCGGCCCCTCGGGACGGGGGAAGTCGACGCTGCTCTACGTGCTGGGACTGATGCTGACCCCCTCCCGGGGACGGGTGATCCTGGGCGGCGACGCGGTCTCCTCCGCCCCCGACGCCGTGCGCGCGCGGGTGCGGGCGCACCGGATCGGGTTCGTGTTCCAGGACTCCGCGCTGGACCCGACCCGCACGGTCCTGGACTCGGTCGTCGAGCCGGCCCTGTACGCCGGGTGGGGCCTGGGCCGGGCCCGTGACCGGGGTCGGGACCTGCTGGAGCAGATGGGTGTGGGGGCCCGGGCCGACCACCGCCCCGGGGAGATCTCCGGCGCCAGGCGCAACGGGTCGCGGTCTGCCGGGCACTGGTGACCGACCCGGTCGTGATCCTGGCCGATGAGCCGACGGGCAACCTGGACCGGGACAACGCCGCCGGCGTCCTGGCGGCCCTGTCCGCCGCCGCAGCCGGCGCCGACACCGGCGCGGGTGAGGGGGACGGCATACCGAGAACGGTCCTGATCGCGACGCACGACCCGTTCGTGATCGAGCACGCCGACGAGGTGCTGTCGCTTTGAGGGCCTGGCTGATGCTGCGCGAGGCCCTGGCCACGACGTGGGCCGCCAAGGTCCCGTCGGCGCTGGTGACGTTCCTGGTCGCGACGATGTGCGCGGCCACGCTGGCGACCGTGGGCCGGACCGCGGCCGCCGAGGAGCAGCTGCTGGCCCGGTTGGACTCGGCCGGGTCACGGGTGCTGGTCGTCTCCGACGCCCGCGGGGACGACCTGATCTCCCCCACGATCGTGGACCAGGCCGCCGGGCTGTCGACCACCGAGCGGGCGGTGGGCACGCTCATCCCGATCGACGTCGTCAACGGCGTCGTCGGGCAGGGCGGCACCCGCGTCCCCGCCTGGGGCGTGCACGGCGACCTGGCCGCGGTCGCGACCCTGACCTCCGGCCGGTGGCCCGGCCCGGGCGAGGCCCTCGTCACCGACAAGGCCATGGCCCGGCTCGGGCTCGACGACCCGGTCGGGTGGGTCGCGCAGGCCTCCACCACCGTGGTGGACGACTGGTCCGTCGTCGGGTCGTTCACCCCGCGGGAGCCGTTCACCGACTACGCCTCCGGCGTGCTTTACGTCGCCCCTGAGGACAGGTCGCTGGACTCGGTCCACGTCGTCCTCACCTCCGCGGACGTCGCGCAGACCGCCCAAGGACAGGTGCTGCGGCTGATCGACCCGCCCGCCCCGGACGCGGTGACCGTGACCTCACCAGTGTCACTTGCCCAGCTGCAGGAACAGGTCACCGGCGACCTGGCCACCTTCGGCCGAACCATGCTCCTCGGCGTCCTCGGCGGCGGCGCACTACTCGTCGCGATCGTCACCCTCGCCGACGTACTCGTGCGCCGCAAGGACCTCGGCCGCCGCCGCGCCCTCGGCGCCACCCGCGCCGCGATCGTGACCCTCGTCGTGCTCCGCACCCTCGCACCGGCCCTGCTCGGCACCGCCCTCGGCGTAGCCCTTGGTCTGTGGGCCACCACCCGCCTCGGCGCCGGTGCCATACCCCCGTGGCAGTTCACCACCGGCACCGCCGCCCTCGCCCTCCTGGCCGCCGCCGCCGCCGCGATCCCGCCCGCCCTCTACGCCGCCACCCGCGACCCCGTCCGCGTCCTCCGCACACCTTGACGGCGCTGACACGGCGCCAGCATCCTCGGCCAGAGAATCCGACAAGTTAGTGAGTGGTTGAGGATTCCGACAAGTTAGCGAGACCGACGACGTCTCATCAACATGTCGGTCCGCAGGCCACGCACCTGCTTCCCCGACAGATCGGCCGAGAACCTACAGGCATTGTAGGTTCTCAGCCAAGTTGGCCATTTCTCACTTTGTTGTCAGTCGCGTGTCAGATTTCTCGCCCATCTGTCAGGCGGGCACGATGGCAGTGTGCGCGTGCGCGAGGTCGCCTTGCGGTACTGCAACGGCGCCGGTGACGAGGTCACGACGACGTGGCGGGAGGCGCGCGCCGAGCTGATCGTCGAGGGTCTTCCGGTCCGCATCCCGCCGTCCTACCGGGGACAGGGCAACTACCCGGGGCTGTTCTGGTCGGCAACGAACCAGAGGACCCTGGTCTACGAGAGTCTGCTCGAGCTGGACCGGCTGTGGTTGGCGGACTTCGACCTGACCGTCGTGGCCCTCGCGACCCAACCGTTCCAGATCACCGGCAGCGGCACCGGCCCCCAGCCTTCGCACGTGCCAGATGTCCTCCTGGTCCATGTCGACCGGACGGTCACCTTGGTCGACGTGAAACCGGCAGAGTTCCTGGACAAGTCCGCGGTGCGGGCCCAGTTCGACTGGACACGCGGGTTGTGTCGGGACAAGGGCTGGGGCTACGAGGTCTTCTCCGGCGGAGATCCAGTCGTGCTGCGCAACATCAAGACCCTGGCTGTCGGCCGTCGCCCCGAGCGACTACCCGCCGTCGTCCTCGACCAGGCACGGGCGGTTCTTGCCCCAGGGGACGTCACCCTGAGTGAGGCCGTCGCCCGCAAGCCGTCGATGTGCGACGACGCCTCATGGCGCGTGGCCGTCCTGGGGTGCCTGTGGCGTGGCGAGGCCTGGGCCAACCTGCAACAACCTCTGGGCGCTGAGACGCTGCTGACCTCCCCAGCGGAGGTGCCGGTGTGAGTACCGACAGCCTGGACGTGTCAATCGGTGCCCGACTCTGGTTCCAGGGAAGCGCCTGGACCGTGGTCGAGCACGACGGCGCCACCGTGCTGCTGCGCTCTGGCGACAGTCTCAGGAAGGTCCACGCACCGTCACTCGTCGGCCTCGCGCAGCCACTGGATGACCAGGTCGACGAGGGTCAGTCACAGACGGAACTCGATGCTGTCGTTCTCTCCGCCCTGAGTGCCGCCCAGCGCCGGGCGGTCGAGGCCGAGGCGCAAGTCTTCGACGACCTCGTTCTCGGGATTATCGAGGTCCCGCTTGAGGAGAGGTACCAACGGGCGGGTGAGCAGCTGAGGATCTCTGCGCGTACAGCACGGCGGCGGGCCGCCCGCTACGCGGACCGAGGCCTTGTCGGTCTGGTTGACGCACGCCTGCTCCAGACTTCCCGTCGATCGGTCGCCCAGGAATGGGACCAGGCGTGCCTGCAGGTGCTCGATTCGTTCAAGGATCTCTCCAACCCCACGATGAAGTCGGTGCTGCTCAAGACGAACGCGCTCTACCTTTAGGATCACCCTGGGGCAGCAGTTCCATCCCAGGCAGTGGCCTACCGCCGACTTCGAGAGCTCGACAAGGGCCATTACACGTTCGGGGCCGCCAAGCAACGTAGGTCGGTGGCCGAACGGCCGCAGGGCGTGCTGGGCAGGTTGCGGGCTGACCGGCCCGGCCAGTACGTCGTGCTGGACACGACTCGCCTGGACGTGTTCGCGATGGAGCCGGTGACCGGTCGGTGGGTCAACACCGAGCTGACGATCGCGAAGGACCTGTACTCCCGGTGCGTCCTCGGCCTGGCCTTGAGGGCTGTGTCGACCAAGGCGCAGGACGTGGCATCGGTGCTGTTCCAGGTGGTCACCCCGCAGCAGTGGGGACCGGACGTGAGGGCGAGGTGCCGGCACCGTACGTCGCGTCCCGGACCAGCTGATCACGATGACCACGGGTGCCTGCCGGACACGATCGTGGTCGACCACGGCAAGGTCTACCTGTCCGGGCACACCAAGACCGTGTGTCACCGCCTGGGGATCAACATCCAGCCCGCGATCCCGCACAAGCCGACGGACAAGCCCACCATGGAACGATTCTTCCGGACGCTGCGACAGCAACTCCTGGAGCATCTACCCGCCTACAAGGGCCCTGATGTCTACTCACGTGGCAAGGACGTGGAGGCCGGGGCGTTCTACTACGTTGCGGAACTGGAGGCGATCATCCGCGAGTGGCTCGGGATCTATCACCACACCCCTCATCGGGGCCTGTGCGACCCGCGGCTACCAGGAGTCGACCTCTCCCCGGTAGAGATGTTCGCTCGTGGCATGGCCGTCGCGGGTGTGTTGCGGCTTCCGGCTAGCCAGGATCTGCGCATGGAGTTCCTCGACGTCGCCTGGCGCACGATTCAGCACTATGGCGTGGAGATCGACGGACGCCGCTACGACGGGCCGGGCCTGAACCTGCACCGCGGCACCAAGTCAACCTACGGCGGCGCCCACCCGGGCCGATGGCCGATCATGGTCGACCACGACGACATCCGCACCGTGTACTTCCGCGACCCCGACACGCAGACCTGGCACGACTTGACCTGGGAACACGCTGCTGGCCTGGATGCCCCGTTCAGCGCCGAGGCCGCCGACTACACCCGGCGCCTGAGCCGGGACACCGACCGGCACGTCGATCCCGGCGCCGCGCTGGCGGATCTGCTGGCGCGGTACAGCAAGGGCGCTGTGACCGGCCGCCGGGAAAAAAACCTGGCCCGCCGCCTGGCGACCCAACCCTCTCAGGAGCCCGGCGAGGGTGCCGCGAGGTCGGAGGCCGCTTCCACGCCCGGTGTGGTTGACCTGCTGGCCCATCTTGAGCGTCGCCGTACCGGTGCACAGGTGGCCGATGATGTGGACGTGTTCGAGCGGTACTACGCCGAGCATCCTGACCAGGAGGCGTTCGAGGTGTTCGACGAATGAGCATGAACCCAGGACCGGCGGTAGCGAGCAACCGTCCGAGCTGCGGCGCGCGAACGAGATATTGAAGGCCGCAGCGGCTTTCTTCGGGGCCGAGCTCGACCGGCCCGGGCGCAGGTGATCGCCTTCATCACCGAGCACAAGGACCACCGGGTGGGCGATGGCCTGCGGTGGGGCGTCGAGCCCTTGTGCGCCGTGCTGACCAAGCACGGCATCCCGATCAGTCCCTCCACCTACTACGAGTGGGTTAACCGTCGACCCTCGGCACGGGCGCTGCGCGATGAGCAGGTCACCGAGCTCATCCGGGCCGAGCGGGCCTCCTCGAAGCTGGTCGCCGGCCTCGGTAGTCGCAAGATGTGGCTGCGGCTGCGTGGCAAGGGCCACGACGTGGCACGGTGCACCATCGAGCGGCTCTACCGGGCCAACGGCTGGGAAGGCGCCCAGTACGGCAGGAAGCCGCGGACGACGATCCCGGACAAGCAGGCGCAGCGAGCGGCGGACCTGGTCAACCGCGACTTCGACCCGGTCGCACCGAACCGGCTCTGGGTCGCGGATTTTACGTACGTGCCGACCTGGCTGGGTATGGTCTACGTCGCATTCGTGATCGACGCGTTCTCCCGCCGCGTGATCGGTTGGCGGGCGGCCACGTCGATGACCACATCGCTGGTCCTGGACGCTCTGGAGCACGCAATGTTCACCCGCGCCCAGGAGGGCATCACCGACCTGACCGGGCTCGTGGCGCACTCGGACGCGGGCTCACAAGGCGAAATCAACCGGTCGTCGCAACACCTCGACATGGAGGTGCTCGATGACGAGAAGGCAGCAGGCCGCGGATCGTGCGCAGCGTCCGAAGATGCGCTCGCCCGGCCGGTGGGGTTTCCCGCGGCGGGTTGAGCGCGAGTTCTGGGGACGGATCGCCGAGGGGTTACGGACGGTCCAGGCCGCGGAGGCCGTCGGCGTGTCCGAGGTCATCGGGGGCCGCTGGTTCCGTCAGGGTGGCGGCATGCCGCCGATGAGTCTGGCCGAGCCGACGGGCCGGTATCTGTCGTTCACCGAACGGGAGGAGATCGCGATCCTGCGCGCCCAGGGCCACGGCCCACGAGAGATCGGCCGCCGGATCGGGCGTGATGCCTCGACGATCTCTCGCGAGCTGCGACGCAACGCGGCCACGCGGTCCACGAACCCGGGGTACCGGGCCTCGACCGCGCAGTGGAAGGCCGAACTCGCGGCCAAGCGCCCGAAGAAAGCGAAGCTGGTGAGCAACCCGCAGCTTCGGGCATACGTGCAGGCACGGCTCGCCGGTCAGCTCGTGCGCCCGGACGGCACTGTCCTGGCGGGACCGCGCACCGCGTGGGCCGGCCGGAACAAGCCCCATCGCGCGGATCGACCCTGGGCCACGGCGTGGAGCCCGGAGCAGATCAGCAACCGGCTGCGGGTGGACTTCCCCGAGGATGAGTCCATGCGCATCAGCCACGAGGCGATCTACCAGTCGCTCTACATCCAGGGCCGCGGCGCCCTGAAGCGTGAGCTGGTCGCCTGCCTGCGCACCGGCCGCGCGCTGCGGGAGCCGCGGGCACGCTCACGGAACAAGCCCCAAGGCCATGTCACCGGCGATGTCGTCCTCTCCCAGCGCCCCGCCGAGGCCGCCGACCGGGCGGTACCAGGGCACTGGGAAGGCGACCTGATCATCGGCACGGACAGGTCTGCGATCGGCACGCTCGTCGAGCGCAGCAGCCGCTCCACGCTCCTGGTGCATCTGCCCCGGTTGGAAGGCTGGGGCGAGAACCCACCGGTGAAGAACGGCCCCTCGCTCGGCGGTTACGGCGCCGTCGCGATGAACGCGGCCCTGACGATCTCGATGACCACGCTGCCCGTCCAGCTGCGCAAGACCCTCACCTGGGACCGTGGCAAGGAACTCTCCGGGCACGCCCAGTTCACCCTCGAGACCGGGACGAAGGTGTTCTTCGCCGATCCGCACTCACCCTGGCAGCGACCCACGAACGAGAACACGAACGGGCTGCTCCGCCAGTACTTCCCCAAGGGCACAGACCTGTCCCGGTGGTCCGCCGAGGACCTGCGATCCGTCGCCCTCGCGATCAACAACCGCCCCCGCAAGACCCTCGGCTGGAAGACCCCAGCTGAGGTCCTGGAGGAACAGCTAGACTCCCTCCAACCACCAGGTGTTGCAACCACCGGTTGAACCCGCCCAATATACGTCGATCGCGTTCACGACCCGGCTGCTCGAGGCCGGCGTGGACGCCTCGGTGGGGTCCGTCGGGGACGCGTACGACAACGCCCTGGCCGAGAGCACGATCGGCTCGTTCAAGACCGAGCAGATCAACCGTCACGGTCCGTGGCGGGACGTGAACCACGTCGAGGTCGCCACCTTCGAGTGGGTCGACTTCTTCAACACCCAGCGGCCGCACGAGTCCCTCGAGGACCTCACCCCGGCCGTCGTCGAGCAGATCCACTACGCTCACAGAACCCCCCTCGCCCAGGCTGGGTGAGACACACAACCGAGTCTCCGGACATCCCGGGGCGGCTCATCGCGGGAACCTACACCGCGCGCGGCGGCGCGCCCCACTCTCTTAGACCCAGTGGTGGTGCCGGGTGTTTGCTCCTGCGGCCACTTGATCCAGGTCAAGGAACGCGGGCCGGGTTCTGCGTACCGTGAAGTCAACACCCCCGGAAAGGGGCCCGAGAACAAGCGGAAGGAAACCATGATGAGCGCCACCACGACCACCACCAAGACCATCCTGCGGGCCGAGGGCTTTTCCTGCCCCTCCTGCGTGGCCAAGATCGAGAGGCAGGTCGGCCGCATCAAGGGCGTGGAGTCGGTGAAGGTCCATTTCGCCTCGGCCCGGATCGAGGTCGTGCACGACCCGGCCAAGGCCAGCACCGACGACCTGGTCGCCGCGGTCGCCAAGGCCGGCTACACCGCCAAGCCCGCCGCCTTCTAGAGGTCGCCCCGAGCAGCCGGCCCCATCGCGTGATCCCCGGTTCGCCCCTACCTGTGGGTGGGCCCGGATCGCGGGGAGCGGCACACCCCCACCATATGTTCTTCGAGAGGAAAGACGCATGAACAAGGTCCAAGGCTGGCTGTATCGCCGCTGGGCCGTCCCGGTGGTCTCGGGTCTGCTGATCCTGGCCTCGTTCGCATCGAGCCGGATCTGGGAGAACCAGCTGTGGGGCGACATCCTGATGGTCGCTGCCGCGGTCATCGCCGGCACCCCCGTCGTCATCAAGGCCTGGAACGCGCTGACCGCCAAGGTCATCGGCATCGACCTGCTGGTCTCGGTCGCCGCCATCGGCGCGGTCATCATCGGCAACTACTGGGAGGCCGCCGCGGTGACCTTCCTGTTCGCCATCGGCCACGCCCTGGAGGACGCCACCCTGAACAGGACGCGGTCGGCGCTGGCCGAGCTGGTCGCGGTGGCCCCCGACGTGGCGATCGTGCTGCGCGACGGCGAGCAGGTCGAGGTCCCGGCCCACGAGGTCGCCCTGGGCGAGACCGTCCTGGTCAAGAACGGCGCCAAGGTCCCGGTCGACGGCAAGGTCACCGGCGGCACCGGCGCGCTCGACGAGGCCTCGATCACCGGAGAGTCCATCCCGGTCGAGAAGATGACAGGCGACCAGGTGTTCGCCGGCACCATCTCCACCGGCGGCTTCCTGCAGGTCAAGGCGACCGGGGTCGGCGCCGACACCACCCTGGCCCGGATCATCCACCGGGTCGAGGAGGCTCAGGACGCCAAGGCGAAGACGCAGAAGTTCATGGACCGCTTCTCCGCCTGGTACACCCCGGCCATCATCGTGCTGGCGGTCGTGCTCGGTCTGGTCACCCAGGACGTGGTCCTGGCCCTGACCCTGCTGGTCATCGCCTGCCCCGGCGCCCTGGTCATCTCGATCCCGGTCTCGATCGTGGCCGGCATCGGCCGCGGCGCCAAGGACGGCATCCTGATCAAGGGCGGCGAGTTCCTGGAGACCTCCGCCAAGATCGATGCCGTCGCGCTGGACAAGACCGGCACCCTCACGCAGGGCCGACCGCGGCTGACCGACGTGATCGCCCTGTACCCCGACCTCGGTCCGGACCACCCGGTCATGGACGAGGACGAGGTGCTGCGCATGGCCGCCCGCGCCGAGGCCGGCTCGGAGCACCCGCTGGCCCGCCCCATCCTGGAGGCCGCCGCCGAGAAGGGCCTGCCGGTGCTGGGCCTGCCCTCCCACACCGAGCCGGTGCCCGGCAAGGGCATCATCGCCTCGCTCGACGGCCACCGGATCGCGGTCGGCAACCTCGCCCTGCTCCAGGCCGAGCAGGTCGAGGGCAGCGAGGACGAGAGCAAGGCCGCCGGGGTCGTGGCCGACCTGGCCGCGAAGGGCCGCACCCCGATGGTGGTCGCCTGCGACGGCCGCGCGATCGGCGTGGTCGCGGTCGCGGACAAGATCCGCGAGAACGCTCCGGAGATGGTGCGCCGGCTGCACGCCAGGGGCGTGAAGAAGGTCGTCATGCTCACCGGTGACATCGAGCCGGTCGCCCGGGCCGTCGGCGGGCAGGTCGGCATCGACGAGGTGCGCGCCGGGCTCCTGCCCGAGGACAAGCTGGAGGCCGTCGACGAGCTCCGCCAGCAGGGCTATACCGTGGCCATGGTCGGCGACGGCGTCAACGACGCCCCGGCCCTGGCCACCGCCGACATCGGCGTGGCCATGGGAGCCGCCGGCACCGGCGTGGCGATCGAGACGGCCGACATCGCCCTGATGAAGGACAACCTGCTCAAGCTGCCCGAGGCGCTCGGCCTGGCCAGGCGGACGGTCAACAACATGCGTCAGAACATCACGATCGCGCTGGTCACCGTCGTCGTGCTGATGCTCGGTGTCCTCTTCGGCGGCGTCACGATGGCCATCGGGATGCTCGTCCACGAGATCTCCGTGCTGGTCGTCATCGTCAACGCGATGCGGCTGTTGCGCCGGCGCGAGGACCGGCCCGCCAGGCAGGACAACGACAGCGGCCTGACCGCCACCGACGAGGCCCGGGTCGTCCAGCCTGCCTGACCCCACCAGTTGCCGCGCGGCGGCCTCCCGACCACCGGTGCGCCGCGCAGCCACCACATACCGACACAACGTCCGCAACGGACACGAAAGGAGCACCATGACTCAGGAGAACTTCTCCCTCGGTCAGAACATCGAGCACTTCACCATCGCCGACACCGCCAAGGAGAGCCCCGACTACCGCAGGGTCCTGTGGACCGGTGAGCACGCCCAGATCGTCATCATGACCATCCCACCGGGTGAGGAGATCGGCACCGAGGTGCACGAGCACGGCGACCAGATCCTGACCTTCATCAGCGGGACCGGGCACGCGGACCTGCAGGGCCACACCCACCCCGTCGAGGCCGGTGACCAGTGCGCCGTCCCGGCCGGAGCGGAGCACAACTTCCGCAACACCGGTGAGGAGCCGCTGGTGCTCTACACCGTCTACGCCCCGCCCGAGCACGCTCCGCAGGCTGCCTTCGCCACCAAGGAGGAGGCCGACCGGGCCCATGAGCAGGGCCACGACGAGCCCTCCGCGCGCTGAGCAGCGTCAACCGCCTTACCTCGAAGATTCGAAGATTCGCAGAATGGAGAGCAGAGTTGTCACGGGCGTACGTGTTCAACCAGTACGGCGGCCCCGAAGGTGAGGAGCTGATCGAGCGCCCTGTTCCCGAACCGGGGCCGGGCGAGATCCTCGTCGAGGTCCGCGCCGCCGGGGTGAACCCGGTGGACTGGAAGATCCGCGAGGGATACCTCGGGCGGGAGGCAGACCTGCCGGTCCCGATGGGCCGCGAGGTCGCCGGCGTGGTCGCCGCGCTCGGACCGGGAGTCGAGGCGTTTGCCGTGGGCGAGGAGGTTCTGGGCCCGGTGGCACCGGGACAGGGCGGGTTCGCAGACCATGCCCTGCTGCGGGCCGAGCAGGCCGTCGCCAAGCCGGACGAGATCTCGTTCGCCGTGGCAGCCACCATCCCGGTGGCGGGGACCACGGCATACGACCTCACCCACGAGATCGAGCTCGAGACCGGCCAGACCATGCTCGTCCTAGGTGCTGGTGGCGGCGTCGGCCACCTGGCCGCCGAGATCGGCCGGGTGCACAAGTTCCGGGTCATCGGGATCGCCTCGCAGGACAAGCGTGACCTCGTGGAGTCGACCGGGGCCACGTTCGTGGCCGCCGGCCACGGGGCACCGGCGGCCGTCCGCGAACTCGCCCCGCAGGGCGTCGACCTGGTCGTCGACCTCGTCGGGGGTCAGGCGCTGCGGGATGTCGCTCCGCTGGCCACGACACCGGACCGGATCGTCTCAGCCGCCGACCCCCGGACCGTGACCGAGCTGGGCGGGACGGGCCGCTCGCGTGACCCAGAGGCGTTCGAGAAGATCACCTCGGTGATCGGATACGAGGTGATTACCCCGCGGATCAGCGGAGAGTACCCGTTGGACCAGGCCCGCCAGGCGCTAGCCGTCGTCGAGACGGGCCACGCTGTGGGCAAGACCGTCATCGTGCCCTGACCCCTCCCCTGGGGCTTTCCGTGGCGGCTCCGCGCGGGGGGGTCGCCAAGCAGTCTGCCGAGAAGCCGCGATCCGCTCGGCATGAGCGGGGTCGTCGCGGAGATCCTCCGCCCCTGGTGCGAGGTTGAGCCGGTACGCGACGTTTGGCGAGGGGGTGGAGTTCGAGATTGATGGGCCGATTATCTACAGTTGAGGCCGTGGAAAAGACCGGATCGAGCCAGGCCCTGTCGCGTGCGGTGTTCCTGGTCCCGGCCGGCATCGCCATGCTCGCAGGGGTCAACGCCGCGCTCACGCTCGTCGGCGTGGACGCCCCGGTCGAGGCGGCCCGGACGGGCGACCTGCACGGCATGCTCATGGTCGGCGGCTTCCTCGGGACCCTGATCGCGTTGGAGCGGGCCGTCGCGCTCCGCCATCGGCTCGGCTTCGCCGCACCGCTCCTGCTCGGCCTCGGCGGCATCGCGCTGCTCACCCCGCTGCCGATCATGGTCGGCAAGCTCCTCCTCTTCGATGGTGCGATCGCCTTCGCTGCTGTCTACGCCGCCCTGTTCCGCCGCAGCCACGACGACGTCGTCATCGTCGAGTTCCTCGGCGCCGTGTGCCTCGCCATCGGGGCGTTCCTCTGGCTACGGGTCGAGGTCCCGTGGCTGCTGGCGTGGCTCGTCGGCTTTGTCGTGTTGACGATCTGCGCCGAGCGGGTCGAGCTGGCCCGCCTGCACATGCCCCCCACCGGCGGGCGGACCCTCGTGCTGCATTCCGGTGCCCTGACCATCACCCTCGTGATGACCCTCCTGTGGCCGGATCTCGGCGCCCGCCTGACGGGCCTGGTCATCGTCTCCCTCGTGGTCTGGCTGGTGAGGCACGACGTCGCCCGCAAGACGATCCGAGCGAATGGGTTGCCCCGGTTCAGCGCGGCCTCCCTGCTGGCAGGCTACTTCTGGCTCTTTCTTGCCGCGATGACGTGGGTGATCGGCGGCGCCCAGCTCGGGGGCAACCTCTACGATCTCGTCGTCCACTCCACGATGCTCGGCTTCGCGATCTCGATGGTCATGGCCCACGCTCCAGTCATCCTGCCCGCGGTCCTGCGGCGACCGTTGCCCTATCGCCCGATCATGTGGGTCCCGTTGGTGCTCATGCACGTCGGCCTGCTCATCCGGATCCTCGCTGGCGACCTCGGTCAGCTGTACACGGTCTGGCAGGCGGGGTCGGTCATCAACATCGTCGCCCTGCTGCTGTTCTTCGTCGTCGCGTTCGGGTCGAGCCTGGCCGGGCCCGTCGCACGCAGGCCGCGCGCGAAGGCACCGGCCGGTCAGACCCACCCCCGCGGCGTACCCTCCTCCCCCTCCTCGAGCACCGCCGCACCCCATCGGAGTGTTTCGTGAGCACCGCCCGCGGCACGTGGTTCATGCGTGACCGTCCCGTCGCGATCTGGCTGTTCGTCGCGTTCCTCGTCGCGCTGGTCCACCCGTTCTTCGCGTCGTCGCGGTGGCTCGTGGTCCACCTCGTCGTCCTCGGCGTCGTGACCCACTCGGCCATGGTGTGGAGCGTCCACTTTACCGACGCGCTGCTCAAGACGAAGGCCGGCTTCGAGGAGCGCCGCTGGCAGACGGCACGGCTGAGCATCTTCCAGGTCGGGATCATCCTGGTGTTCATCGGGGTCCCGACGAACATCTGGCTCCTGACCCTCGCCGGGGGCACGGTCATCTCGGCCGCCATCGTGTGGCACGCGATCGCGCTCGGACGCCGGTTGCGGGCCGCGCTGCCGGGGCGCTTCCGGATCACCGTGCGCTACTACATCGTCGCGGCGCTGCTCCTGCCGGTCGGTGCGACGTTCGGCGTGCTGCTCGCCCGTGGCCTCGGCGACCCGTGGCACGGGCGACTCCTCGTCGCGCACAGCATGATCAACCTGCTGGGGTGGGTTGGGTTGACGGTGCTCGGCACCCTGGTCACCTTGTGGCCGACCATGCTCCGCACCCGGATGGCGCCCAACGCGGAGTCCACCTCGAAGCAGGCCCTGCCGGTCTTCATCCTCGCTCTCGTCCTCGTCGTCGTGGGGCCGCTCGTCGACCTCGCCGCCGTCGCGGCCGCGGGGATCGTCGCCTACCTCGTCGGGACCCTCTGGGTCTACCGGCCGATCGTCGCGGCCGCCCGGAACCGCCCGCCGAGCAGCTTCCCGGCCCTGTCCGCGGGCGCAGGGCTGTTCTGGCTCCCCATCGGCCTCGGGCTGATGGCGTGGTCGCTGCTGGAGCGGGGCTCCTGGGCCGACCTGTCGGACAGCTACGGCATCCTCACGACGATTTTCGTCGTGGGCTTCGCCCTGCAGATCGTCCTCGGTGCACTGTCCTACCTGCTGCCGGTCGCCATCGGTGGAGGACCCCACGTACTACGCCTCGGGATGCGGGAGATGGACCGCTGGGGGACGGCCCGGGTCGTCGTCGCCAACGTCGGGCTGGCCCTGGCCCTGCTGCCGGTGCCGAGCCTGGTCAGGGTCGTTCTGTCGGTGCTCGTCCTGGTCGCCCTCGGCCTGTCGATCCCCATCCTGCTGCGCGGAATCTACGCCGGGGTCAAGGGCAGGCGCGCTGCCGCGGAGCAGCCGCCCGCCCCCGACGGCACCCCGCCTCAGCCGGTCGCGCCGCTGGCCACGTCGTGGTCGCGCGCCGAGCTGGTCACCGGGCTGGCGATCACCGCCGTCGGCGCGACGATCGGGGTCGGTCTCGACCCCACCGCCACCCGGCTCACGCTCGCGTCGAGCAAGGACCAGAACCCTTCGGCGGTCACCCCGACCGGCCACACGACAACGGTGGAGGTCACCGCCAAGGACATGCGCTTCCACCCCGCCGAGGTGTCCGCGCCCCTCGGCGACAAGCTCATCATCGAGCTGAAGAACACCGATACCACCAACGTCCACGACATCGTCCTCGCCAACGGCGCATCGAGCGGACGCCTCTCGCCCGGCCAGAGGGCGACGGTCGACGTCGGCGTCGTCAGCGGCGACATCGACGGGTGGTGCTCCGTCGTCGGCCACCGCCAGATGGGCATGGTCTTCGCCGTCAAGGCCATCGGTGGGACCGGAGGCACTGCGAGCGTCCCGGCCAGCACCTCGCCGAGGATCGACTTCATGAAGAAGTGGGGGGCCGACTTCACCGGTATCGACCCCGTCCTGCCGCCCCTCACGGACGAGAAGGTCCACCACGTCACGCTCACGGTCGAGGACGTCAAGACAGAGGTCGCGCCCGAGGTCTTCCAGACCCGGTGGACCTACAACGGCGGGTCGGTCGCACCGGTCCTGCACGGCCGCGTCGGCGACACGTTCGTGGTCAAGCTCGTCAACAACGGCACCATGGCCCACTCCGTCGACTTCCACGCGAGCGAGATCTCACCCGACGTCCCGATGCGCGACATCGCGCCGGGGGAGAGCCTCGTCTACACCTTCACCGCAAAGCGCTCCGGCATCTGGATGTACCACTGCCTGACGGCACCGATGACGGCGCACATCGCAGCCGGGATGGCCGGGGCGGTCATCATCGACCCGCCCGACCTGCCCAAGGTCGACCGGTCCTACGTGATCACCCAGTCCGAGCTCTACCTCGGTGCGCAGAGCGGCCCGGTCGACGCCACCAAGGCGGCCGCGAACCAGGCCGATGCCGTGATGTTCAACGGCTCGTGGGCCAGTACGTCGACCGGCCACTCACGGCCAAGGTTGGTGAACGGGTCCGGTTCTGGGTCCTCGACATCGGGCCGAACCGACCACTGTCCTTCCACATCGTCGGGACCCAGTTTGACACCGTCTACAAGGAGGGCACCCACCTGCTCAAGAACGGCCGCGGCCCGCTCGACCCACCGGACTACCACTCCGCGGGCTCCCAGGCGCTCGGGCTACTACCCGCCCAGGGCGGCTTCGTCGAGACGACCTTCCCGGCGCCCGGGCATTACACGATCCTCAACCACATCGCCGCTGACGCCGAGACCGGCGCCCGCGGGATCATCACGGTCACCAAGTAGCGGGGCTACCGGCGCGCCGGATCGTGATCGGCGGCGCCGCGCTGCAGCTGGTCGCGAACGAACTGCTCGACCGGTCGGTCGGACTCGTCGGCGAGCCGCATGGGACCGGCAGGCTGCTGCGGACAAGCCGGTGGCTCACCGTCGGCGGCGCTGCGGCCCACCCCCGTCGCCGGGCCCTGGCGGCCGGTGGCCCTCGCGGCGAGGGACTGGCGTCAACGCCGGGTCGGTGCTGACCCGGGTTCGGGGTGTTCGAGGTCGGGATCGCCTCGGCGAAGCGGGTCGCGGTCCTCTGTGGGGCGGTTCACGATGCGGACCGACTCGCGGACGAGATCGACGCCGGCGCCGGCGCGAAGTGCGTCCAGCAGGTCGGATACGGCAGACTGGGAAGGGTCATCGGTGAGATCTCCTCTGGTGAGTACTTGGCGGTACACACCGAGGTTTCGCCGATGACCCCTCTACGTCAGGGAGCCACACCCACTCCCCAAAGCCCACCACTCCACGGGACTCTTACCTCGAAGGAGACGGTGACATGCAAGAGAGGGTGACATGAAATCTGAGTCCGGACAGGCGACTACAGCTGTAGGTTCTCGTGTGATCTGGCAGCAGGGCAGCCCGCTCACCTGCGCGCGGCGTCGTCGAGCAGTGCGCTCATCAATCTCCTCGGGTGCGTCGACGTCCGGCTACAGCGGCGGGGCAGTATCAGCGGGGCCGGTCAGATGGCCGCGATTGCGAGGACGGGGACCGTGCTTCCTTGGACCGCCTTTCGGCGACATTGCCGTCCAGCGCCTCCTTCACCGCTCCGTCGTGCTCAACCTCGACGGCGACTCCTACCGTTTCCGCGATCACCACGTCCGCCAAGGCACGCTGCGAGGCGCCACCCTCTACACTGACCACCGCCCAAGGTGAGGAAGTTTGGCAAGCATCCACGCGGAACTCTGAGGAGCCTCTTCGAGCGGACAGGGGGCCGGAAAGGGACCGACGAAGGAGATCAAGCATGAGCAAGCCGCAGGCCGGCAGTGTGGCAGCACCGGAAACGATTTCTACCGCCCGATGGCACGCGATGGGCGGCTTCGCGCTCGTGGGTCTCATCGCCGTCATCACGGGTGGGCTCGTGGCCGCGGCCACCGGCCCGACCGGTTTCACCGACGGTTCCTGGGTGGCGGCCTACTTGGTGCTCGTGGCTGGGGTGGCCCAGGTGGGCCTTGGTGTCGGGCAGGCGCTTCTTGCCGTCGTCCCACCATCCGGGAGGCGCCGTGGCTGGCAGCTCCTCGTCTACAACGTCGCCAACGCCGCGGTTCTTCTCGGCACCCTGACCGAGTCGGTGTCCGTGGTGGTCGCTGGTGGTGTGCTGTTGCTCCTGGCGCTCGCCCTGTTCCTGGCAGCGGCCCGCCACCCACGCACGCACTCCTGGCCTTTGGCGATCTACCGGATACTTCTGGCGATCCTCGGGGTCAGTGTTCCGGTGGGAATAGTGCTGTCAGCTCTGCCTCACAGCTGAGCCCTGCTCGACGGTGCGCTGGTGATGATGACACCGCGAGATCCGCCGGCGTACCGACGTCGTCGGCATCTTTCCCAATCGCAGGGTCCATCATCCACCTCGTCGGCGCCCGTTCTGGCCGAGCAGCACGGCGCCTGGGCGGCGCAAAACCGCTACATCGGGCTCGACGTCCTCACCCGCGGGCCGAACAGTCCTCGACGGGCTCCGTCACGTTGGTCAGGGTGCCGCGTGAGCCCCGAAACCACAACGGTGTCGCAAGTTAACGGGTAGGAGATGGAACTGATGCGGTGTCGAATCGATCACCGCAGCAGGCTCACGGGCGGACGAGTCACCCTTGCGCGCAGGGCCCCGTGCACCGATGCCGTGACCAGGTTCGGGTCACTCGAGGGGTGCGCCCGTGTCAGCCAGCCGGCGGGTAAGCCTCTCTTAGCGTAGGCGTCGCCGCGCGTGCCTCACTCCCGCCCGCGGGTCCAGGTGCGCGCCAGCAGGCCGAGCACACCGATGGCCCCGAGCGCCACGAGGGTCCAGGCCCACACGGGCAGCCCACCGCCGTCCGGCACCTCCTGCGAGTTCGTGGCGCCCTCTGACGCTTCGGATGCCGCGTCATCGCCCGCGGCTGCGGTCGGCTCGGCCTGGGTCGACGGCTCGGCCTCGGAGGTCGGCGCAGCCTCGGCCTCGGTCGACGGCTCAGCCTCGGCCGTCGCGTCTTCGGTGCTCTGCTCGACCGTGAAGCCCAACTCGCCTGAGATCGGGTGGCCGTCCTCACTGGTCACTCGCCAGACGACCGCGTAGTCCCCCGCAGGGAGGTCGTCCACGAGCTCCTGCTCCAGCTTCGTGCCGGTGACCTCAGGGCCGCCGTCGACCACGGACTGCCCATCCGGGCCGCTGACGGTGACCTGGGCGCCGAGGTCGGAGAGCCGACCGGAGAAGGTGAGCACCAGCTCCTCTGGTGCCTCGACCGTCGACCCATCGACCGGTTCGGTGGCCGTGAGCTCGTCGTGCGCGCTCGACGCCCCGACCGGCACGACGAGAAGGCAGGTGAGGAGGAGCGCGAGGAAGGGGGCACGCAGACGTAGCATGCTGGCAGCATACGTAGGAGCCGACGTATGCATGCAGGGCACAGCCCAACCGCACCGTCCCGCGCAGGAACCGCACCACGACCCGCGAGCCAAGGGCCGCGCACGGTCAACGGGCCGGCCCTGGACCATCGTCGCGGCACGGCGTGGCAGGCACACGACTCGGCGGCCCGGTCGGCTCCATGCTGCGCCCGAACCACTGACGGTCAAGGATAAAGTCGGACCGACCGCCGGGCACCGGTGAGCACCCGTACAGCCGTGTGACGGAGAGGTGAAAAGGCAGTGAGGACGACTCGCTCCCCAAGGTCGATCGACGAGGCCGACGACCCCAGGGCAGCCAGCCCGCGCGCCGCGCTCAGCACGGCACATGCACAGGCACATGCACGACGTTCAACCCACCACCGGGGGCTGCTGACACGGACCCAGAGCTCAAGGATCGCGCGCCGCTCCGTCCGAGCACCCACTGCTGCCAAGCCACCCACCTGCTTCGTGTACGCCACGCGAGCTTGCCCGACAGGGTGGTCGGGTGACGCTCGTGCCGTGGGGCCGCGCGGCGGCCGTGCTCGCCGCCTGCACCATCGCCCTGGCCGGCTGCGGCAGCGAGGGCTCGACGATCAACGACCAGATGCGCCAGGGTGACCAGAAGGGCTACGTCGCGGGGGACGGCACCATTCAGGCGCTCGCGCCGAAGGAGCGCGAGACCGTGATCACGCTCGAGGGCACCACCCTGGAGGAGGAGGCGTGGTCCTCCCAGGACCACCTCGGCGAGGTCGTGGTGATCAACGTCTGGGGCTCGTGGTGCGGACCGTGCATCGAGGAGACGCCCGACCTGGAGAAGGTCGCCACCGAGTTCCGCGAGGCCGGTGAGCCGGTGCAGTTCATCGGGGTCAACAGCCGTGACTCGGTGCCCAGCGCGATCGCGTTCCAACAGAAGTACGACATCTCCTACCCCTCTCTCCAGGACGACGGCGGCCGCACGCGGACCCAGCTGCAGGGGCTGGCCGTCGCCACCCCCACGACGATGGTCCTGGACGGCCAGGGGCGCCTCGCCGCCCGGGTCAGCGGACCTGTCGAGGCCTCGACCTACGCGGCCTGGTCGAGGACGTGCTCGCCGAGGAAGGCACCCGGTGAGCGAGCTCGTCCTCTCCGGGCCCCTGCTCGGCGCGGCCCTCGTCGCCGCGCTCGGGGGCCTGGTCTCCTTCGCCTCACCCTGCGTGCTGCCCCTCGTCCCGGGGTTCCTCGGCTACGTCGGGGGTATGACGTCACCCGGCGGAGGCACCGCCTCGCGCCGTCGCCTCGTGCTCGGGGCGTTGCTCTTCGTGCTCGGCTTCACCGCCGTGTTCCTGGCGATGAGCGTGGTCATCTCCGGCATCGGGCTGGCACTGACCGAGCACCAGGGCACCCTCCTGCGGGTGGCCGGCGTCTTGGTGCTGGCGCTCGGACTGGTCATGCTGCTGCAGCCGACGGCCGAGTGGCGGGTCCGGTGGCGCCCGGCCGCGGGGATGGCGGGGGCACCGCTGCTCGGCGTCGCGTTCGGGCTGGGGTTCAGCGCCTGCACCGGGCCGGCGCTGGCGGCGATCCAGACGCTCGGGACGTCGATCCTGCCCGGTGACGACCAGGTCGGGCGCGCCTGGTGCTGGGCACCGCATACAGCCTGGGCCTGGGGGTGCCGTTCGTGCTCGTCGCCGCGGGTCTGGGCTGGGTCAGCCGCGCCTCGCGCTGGCTGCGCGACCACTACCTGCTCGTGCAGCGCGTCGGCGGCGGCCTGCTCGTCCTGCTGGGCCTGCTGATGCTGCTCGGCGTGTGGGCCGAGGCGGCCGCGTGGGTCCAGACCCGGCTGACGAGCAACTTCACGACGGTGATCTGACATGGCCACCACCGGGGAGGGCACCACCCGGAACGGGCCCAGAGACAAGGTCATCGCCGGTGTGCGCACGTCGCGGTCACCGGAACAGATCCAGCCGAGCTACCCCAAGGACCGCACCACGCTGGGCGGCCCCCGCCTCGGACCCGTCGGCTGGGCGCGCTGGACCTGGCGGCAGCTGACCAGCATGCGCACCGCGCTGGCCCTCCTCCTGCTCCTCGCCCTCGCGGCGATCCCCGGCTCGATCTTCCCGCAGCGCGGGGTCGACCCCGTCCGGGTGCGGCGCTACTTCGAGGAGAACCCCGGCGTCGCGCCGTGGCTGGACCGCATCGGGATGTTCGACGTCTACGCCTCGCCGTGGTTCGCCTCGATCTACCTGCTGCTGATGGTCAGCCTGGTGGGCTGCATTCTGCCGCGCTCGCGTCAGCACCTGGAGGCCATGCGCGCCCAGCCGCCCCGCACGCCGGTCCGGCTGGGCCGGTTGCCCGCCCGCGGCGAGGTGGTCGTCGACGCGGCGCCCGAGGCGGTGGTCGCCGCCGCGCGCGCCGAGCTGGGTGGCCGTCGCTACCGGCTGCGCACGGAGGAGGACGGGTCGCTGGTCGTCTCGGCGGAGAAGGGCTACCTCAAGGAGACCGGCAACCTGCTGTTCCACCTGGCGGTCCTGGGCGTCATCGTCTCCGTCGCCGTGGGCCACCTGTTCGGCTGGCGCGGGGAGATCATCGTCAAGGAGGGGGAGACGGTCACCACGGGACCGAGCGCCTTCGACACCCTGAACCTGGGGCCGCTGGTCGACCCCGACGACATCCCGGTCTTCTCCCTGCGCCTGGACGACCTGGACGTGGAGTTCGAGTCCGAGGCCGAAGGCGCGCAGTTCGGCCAGCCCCGGCGCTTCGCCGGCACCGCCACGCTGCAGGCCGGTGACGGCCCGGCCCGGAGCACGGGGTTCGGTGTCAACGACCCGCTCCATATCGCCGGCACCTCGGCGTTCCTGCTCGGCAACGGCTACGCGCCCGTGGTCACCGTCCGCGATGCGGCGGGCCGGGTCCTCTTCCAGGACGCCGTGACGTTCCTGCCGCAGGACAACAACTACTCCTCCGAGGGAGCGATCAAGGTCCCCGGCGCCGACCCCTCGCTGGCCTTCGTCGGGGGCTTCCTGCCCACGCTGACCTTCGAGCCGCAGATCGGGCCGACCTCCAGCTTCCCCGGCCTGGTCGACCCGGCCCTGGTGCTGGCGGTCTTCGAGGGTGACCTCTTCCCCGAGGGCCGGGCCCAGTCAGTCTTCTCGGTCGAGACCGAATCGATGGACCAGGTCCTGCAGGACGACGGCAGCCCGGTCAGTCTGCTCATCCGGCCCGGTGAGGAGCTAGAGCTGGCGGGTGACCGCGGCTCGATCGAGCTGGAGACCGTGATCCGCTGGGGCGGGCTGATGGTCCGGCACGACCCCGGCCGCATCCCCGCGCTCGTCTTCGCCGGCATGGCGCTGCTCGGCCTGGGGCTCATGCTCGGGGTGCGTCGCCGCCGCGTCTTCGTCCGGGTCGCCCCGGTGCACGCGGCCGACCCGGCCGGAGACGGCGCGGGCCCCTCCGGTGATGGCCCGGACTCCTCCGGCGACGGCACGCGGCATACTGGAGTGACCGTCGCCGCCCTGCCCAAGGGCACCGACCCAGGACTGGACGAGCTCGTCGAGCAGGTCCTCGAGCGGACCGTGACCGCCGCCGGCGGACGCGCGGTGAGCCCCTGACCGCATGCCCTCAAGGGAGGTCTGGACGGGTCCCCCGTACCGGCCCTGGATGACATCAGGTGCTCCGCGGAAGGCTGTCGCTGCCACGCACCTGAACGGTCGACCCCGTTCCAGGGTTTCTCGCCCCACCGAGGACGCACCGTAAGAGGTACTGCGGCGCGGTGGCCGGCGACGAGTCACCGGATCACGCGCAGGGCCTGTCCGCTGAGTCGGATCTACCGGTCACAGACGGGGCCCCCTCGCTGCGCGTGATCCTCAGCGGGGCACGCCGGCGGTGGTCGGCTGAGCCCCGGCAGTGAGTCGCCGGACGCGACGGCGAACACGTCTCTTCAGAAACAGTGAGCGCCAGGGAGACGTCCCGGACGCCGGTAGAACTCGCTGGTGGTGAGCACCGACGTTCGCGGGTAATCGGCGCGGCTACCCCGGGGGTGGGTGACATGCGATCTTCGGGCGGGTCTGGCCGTTCCTCGGGCGCTCGCACGCCGGGAGGCGCCACGCCCGCACGCCGACGGGCGGCGTCGCGAGGGTGCAGGCAGGGGCGGCGGTCGAGGCCCGGCGCGCGCCCGGTCACACGGACCGGGTCGGCACGCCGACACCCATGTCCCCCGACCGGGGGCCACCCCTTCCCCTGGCGTACCTAGGATGATCGCATGGCGAACGAGGTGCCTTCCGGGTCGTCCCCCGCGGCGCCAAGGGCTGCGGGTGCCGGGGACCGGGCGCCGCTGGTCGGTTGGGCGGTGCCCGTCACAGCCACGCTCTGCGCTCTGGTGGTCGCGGTGCCGGTCGCCTCCTTCTCCGGCGCCGCCGCACCGCTGGCTCTCGGGGACGCCGGTCCCCTCGTGCGCTGGGGTCTGCCGATCGTCGGGACCGTGCACGACCTCGCGGCCTCGTTCACCATCGGGCTGCTGCTCGTCGCGGCCTTCCTCGCACGGGAAGGCACAACTACCAGGCGGCGAGAGACGGCCGCCCAGATGGCCTTCCTCTCCGCGGTCGTGTGGCTGGTCAGCGCGACCGTCGTGCTCTACCTCACCCTGGGTGAGCTGGCCGGCATCTCGCCCTCCTCCTCCGGCTACCTCTCCGAGCTCATCGGCAACGCCTGGTCGCTCGAACTGCTCCGTCTTCACCTGGGCGTCGTCCTGCTCGTCGTGCCCGTGGTAGCCCTGACCGCCTACGTGCGGTCGCGGGCCGAGTTGGGCTGGACCTTCGCTCTGGCGCTGCTGGCTCTCGTGCCGCTGGCCTTCGCCGGTCACTCCGCGAGCGCCATCGGCCACCGGACGGCCGTGGCCGCCCTCAACCTGCACCTGGTCGGACTGACGGTCTGGGTCGGTGGGCTCATGGCGATCGCCGCACTGCTACCCGTGCTCGGTCCCGCGCTGGCCGACACCGTGCGACGCTTCTCCACGGTGGCCACCTGGTGCTACGTCCTGGTCGCCGTGTCCGGCATCCTCTTCGCCACCGTCACGGTCGGCTCCCTCGAGAACCTCGCCACGCCGTACGGCGTGCTCCTGCTCGCCAAGGTGGCGCTGCTGGTGGTCCTCGGTGTCGCGGGCTACGCCCAACGCAGCACCGCCGTCGCCCGGGGTGTGGACTCGGCGATGCGGTTCGGGCGGGTCGCGGCCGGCGAGATCGTGCTCATGGCCGCCGCCGTCGCACTGGGGGTCGTGCTGGGGCGCACGCCCACCCCGGTGCCCGAGCCCGTCGAGCTCACACCCGTGCTCGACCTCACCGGCTGGCCGCTGCCGGAGCCGTTCACCTGGTCGCGGCTCGTCCTCACCTGGCGCACCGACTGGCTGTTCGCGCTCCTCGCCGTGACCGCCATCGGGCTCTACGCCGCCGGTTTCGTCCGGCTCCGCCGCCGTGGCGACCGGTGGCCGGTCCACAAGCTGTACCTCTGGGTGCTCGGATGGGTGGTGTTCATGTGGCTCACCAGCGGCGGGCCGGGCGTCTACGGGCGGGTGATGTTCTCGATGCACGCGGCCGCGCACATGGGCCTGATGACAGTCGTGCCGGTCCTGCTGGTGCCGGCGAGCGCGATCACGCTCGCCCTGCGGGCCCTGCCGTCGCGCCAGGACCGGACCTTGGGTCCGCGTGAGCTGCTGCTCGCCCTGACCCAGTCGCGGTGGGCGGCGCTCTTCGCCAGCCCGGTGGTGGCCGCACTGCTGCTTCTCGGCAGCCTGGCCATCTTCTATGGGACCCCTTTGCTGGCGTGGGCCCTGACCACTCACGTCGGGCGCGTCCTCATGGTCGCGCAGTTCTCCATTGTGGGCTACTTGTTCGTCTGGGCTTTCGTGGGCACCGACCCCGGGCCACGCATGTGGTCCGCTCCTGTGAGGTCCATGGTGCTGGGCGCCACGCTCGCCGGTCAGGCCTTCTTGGCCCTCGCCGTCATGCGGACGGACTCTCTGCTGGCGTCAGAGTTCTACACGACCATCGAGGTGCCCTGGGTGTCCGACCTGCAGGCCGACCAGCAGTTCGGCGGCATGGTGGCCCTGGGTACCGGCTACTTGCCGGTCGTCGCCCTCCTGCTGATGGTGGTCCTCGGGGTGTACACGCGCGCCGGGCGCCAGGCCGAACCGGGCAGGCACGGGTGAGTGGAGGCAGCCGACGCGCGGGAGCGACGTAGCTGGCCGGGGATGCGGTGATGGATGCTTGGCGGGGACTGCGGTGCGGGGCGCAGGTACTCGAACGCCTGTGGGGCGGGTGCAGGCACACAGCCCTGCCCGAGCGGCCCTGATGTCGAGGATACCCGGGCGGTGAGGCCGCAGCCTCGCTGAGACGGTACGACGGGCATTAGCGCTGCATTAGCGCAGCACCAAGTCTGCTGCTCGAGAGGGAGGTCCCGCGCGCTGGCTCACCCCGGAGCCCGTCCGCCGCGCCGGGATGCCCCAGTCACCGGTCGAGCATGAGGATCAGGATCGGGACAAAGTACCCTGCCGCCAGCAGGGCCACGACCACCAGCAGCAGGCGGGCTGCCCAGGACCGGCCGGCCGGTCGGTCACGCTTGCGCCTCACCACGTCCCCGCCGACGTCCGGGGATCGGAAAGGGCCACTTGCGGCGTCGCGATCTTGGTCATCTCCTCTCTTCCCTAGCGCACTGTCCGTGACGGCGAAGTATCCACGCTCGGGCGCGCCCAGCACCGGCTGGCCACCGCAGCAGGGTCGTCTCACGCCTGTTCATCGACCGCCTGCTGTCGGAGGGACAGACCGTTCGGCGACCCTCATCTCGGCCGCCTCGCTCGGACCAGCCACCCGGTCCCGCCGACGACGGACAGCCATCCTCACCATGCCCAGGACCACGACGCCCGCGGCGGCGGGCACCACCCAGGGACCCGTGCGGACGGCGAGGGTCTGCTCGGTGCGCAGCGGCAGCTGCCCGAGCAGGGTGGCTTGCGTGTATGGGTCGCTGCGTGCGTGGACGACACCGTCGGGGGTGATGAGCCCGGAGACACCGACGTTGCTGACGTGCGCGACGGACCGGCCGTACTCGACGGCCCGCACCCGCGAGACCGCCAGGTGCTGCACGGACTGGTCGCTCTCTCCGAACCAGGCGTTGCTGGTGGGCACCACGAGCAGCTGCGCGCCACCGGTGACGAGGTCGCGCACGGCGCGGTCGACGACGACCTCGAAGCAGATGGCCAGGCCAAGGTTCACGGTCCGGCCCGTGGCGAGCGGGACCGGCATCAGGCCGGGGCGGTCGCCGGCGTTGAGGTCGACGATCCGGTCCACCCACGGGCTGAGATACCTCAACAGCGGTCGCAGCGGCATGACCTCGCCAAAAGGTGCCAGGTAGACCTTGCTGTACGTCTGGTCGAGCCCGTGCCCGGGCAGGTAGCTGAACACCATGTTGAAGGCAGGACCGGCCCCGCCCTGCCGGGACAGGCCCCCGAGCAGCATTGGTGCCCCGACGGCCTCGACCGCCCCCATGATCCGGTCGGTGGCTGCCTGCCCGGCACGCGGGTCGAGCGGGTCCAGGTCGGTTGCGCCCTCGGGCCACACCACCAGGTCCGGAGGCGTGCCACCGGCGGCGACCTCGTCCGCCAGCGCGTGGGTGGCGTCGGCGTACCGGTCCAGCATCACCCCCGGCTCGGCCGTCAGCGTCCGGGAGAAGCCGTCGGGCAGGTCACCCTGGACCGCCGCCACGGTCACGGCCTCGCCCGCCGTCGGACGAGGCACCAGCACCGGACCGGCCACCAGGACGGCGGCACCAGCCAGGGCCACGGCGGCCCGCCGCGGCTGGGCCCCACCCGGCGCCATCAAGCGCTGCACGGCCACGGCGAGGAGCCCACCGGCGAGGGCCACCAAGAACCCCAGCCCGGGGACCGCGAGCAGGCTGACCGCGCCCAGCATCGGCGAGTCGGCCTGGCTGAAACCGAGCCGAGCCCAGGGAAAGCCGCCGAACGGGGTGACCGAGCGCGCCCACTCCATCAGCACCCACGCGGCCGCACCGATCACCGGGCGAACCCTGCCGCCGCGCTGCAGCAACGCCAGCACGGCACCGAGAGCCGCCGGGTAGAGGGCCGAGGCCACGCTCATGCCAAGCCACGCCGGGATACCGGCGTAGGTGCCGGCCCAGGTGAACATCGGCGTGAACCAGGCCAGCCCGAGCAGCACACCCGACAGCGCACCGGCCCACCACGTGGCGCCGGCAGTGGCCAGTGCCAACGCAGCACAACCGACGACCGCCAGCCACCACACGTCGTGCCCCGGGAACGCCAGCCACAGGCAGACCCCACCCAGCAGCCCGAGCAGCTGACGGGCACCGAGCACCCGCGGGACGGTGCGCAGACCCGTCCGGACCGGACGGGCCAGCCTATGCATGCGCGGCGTGCTCCCGTGCGGCGTGGCCCGGTGGCTCGAGCTGGAAGGTCGAGTGCTCGATACTGACCTCGAAGTGGGCGGCGACGCAGTCCTGGAGCTGGGCGAGCATCTCGGCGGCGTGACCGTCGGTGAAGCACTCCTCGTCCAGGACGACGTGCGCGGACAGCACGGGCAGGCCGGTGGCGATGGTGGAGGCGTGCAGGTCGTGGATGTCTTGGACGTGCGGCAGGGCGAGGACGTGGGCGCGGACGTCGTCCAGGTCGAGTCCCTTGGGGGTGGACTCCAGCAGGATGTGCCCAGCCTCGCGCAGGATGATGATCGCGCGTGGGATGATGAGGGCGGCGATGAGCATGCCGGCGATGGAATCGATGCGGACCCACCCGGTGGTGGCGATGACGATGGCGCTGACGATGACGGCGACAGACCCGAGGGCGTCGTTGACGACCTCGAGGAACGCCGCGCGCATGTTCAGGTTGGCGGTCCGCCCGGTGCTGAGGACCAGCATGGAGGCGATGTTGGCGGCCAGGCCGACGATGCCGAAGACCAGCAGGCCGGTGGAGCTGACCTCGTGCGGTTCGTAGAGCCGCCGCACGCCCTCGACGAAGGCGTAGATCCCGACACCCAGGAGCACGGTGGCCTGCGCGCCGGCGGCGAGGACCTCGGCGCGGCGGAATCCCCAGGTCCGCTCGGCGGTCGGTGGGCGCAGCGCCAGTGACGCGGCGACCAGCGCCATGAGCAGCCCGGCGGCGTCGGTGAGCATGTGTCCGGCGTCGACCAGCAGGGCCAGGGAGCCTGTCCACAGCGCCCCGATGACCTCGGCGACGAGGATGGTGGTGGTGATGGCGAACGCTATGGCGAGGCGGCTCCGGTGAGTGGTTGCGGCGCCGTGGTCGTGACCCGCGCTCATACGTGAGCTCCTTCTGGCCGGGCGCGTTCAAGGGCGGTGCTCGGGGTGGGTAGGTGCCTGGAGCGTCCGGCACGGACGCCGTTGGCGATGACGACGACTTCGGCCAGCTCGTGGATGAGCACGACGGCCGCCAGGCCCAGGACCCCCAGCAGGGCCAGCGGGATGAGGACCGCGATGAGGGCCAGGGAGAGCACGACGTTCTGCACCATGATGGCCCGGGTGCGGCGGGCGTGGTCGAACGCGAACGGCAGCAGCCGCAGGTCATCGCCCATGAGGGCGACGTCGGCGGTCTCGATGGCGACATCGGTGCCCATGGCGCCCATCGCGACGCCGACGTCGGCGGTGGCCAGCGCGGGTGCGTCGTTGACGCCGTCGCCGACCATCGCGGTGGGTCCGTGGGCGCGCAGCCGGGTGACCACCGTGGACTTGTCCTCGGGACGCAGGTCTGAATACACCTGATCGATGCCTGCCTGTGCGGCCAGGGCCTGGGCGGTGACCTGGTTGTCGCCGGTGAGCATGGCCACGGTGTAGCCCTGCTCCCGGAAACGGGCGATGACCTCGGCGGCCTCGGGCCGCAGCTCGTCCCGGACCGCGATGGCGCCGACCGGGTCGCCGTCGACCTCGACCACGACCGCGGTCGCGCCGGCCTGCTGCATACCGGCCACCGCCGAGGAGAGGGCGCCAGGCTCGACCCAGGTGGGCTTGCCGAGGCGGACCCGCGCGCCGTCGACGGTGCCGACCAGCCCGGCGCCGACGACCGCATCCACGTCCTCGGCGGCGGGCACCTCGTGGCTGGCGGCCAGGATGGCCGCGGCGAGCGGGTGCTCGCTGCGGGCCTCCAGCGCGGCCGCCCACGCCAGCACCTGGCCCCGGTCGTGACCCGGCGCGGCGGCGACGTCGATCACGGTCGGCTGGTTGCGGGTCAGCGTGCCGGTCTTGTCCAGGGCGACGGTGCGCACCTTGCCCAGGGCCTCCATCGCGGCACCACCCTTGACCAGGATCCCACGGCGGCTGGCCGCCCCGATCGAGGCGACCGCGGTGACCGGCACCGAGATCGCCAGGGCGCACGGTGAGGCCGCCACGACCATGACCAGGGCCCGGTGCACCCAGACCGACGGGTCACCCAGCAGGGCACCGAGCAGGACCGTCAAGACGGCGGCGACGAGGATGCCGGGCACCAGCGGCCCGGCGATCCGGTCGGCCAGCCGCTGGGTGGCGCCGCGTCGGGACTGCTCGGCCTCCACCACGTGCACGATCCGGGCCAGGGAGTTGTCCTGCGCGGTGGAGGTGACCTCCACCTCCAGGGCACCGGTGCCGTTGATCGACCCGGCGAAGACGTCCTGGCCGGGCCCGGTCTCCACCGGCATGGACTCGCCGGTGATCGCCGAGGTGTCCAGGCTGCTGCGGCCGGTCCGCACCCTCCCGTCGGTCGCCAGCCGCTCCCCGGGCCGGACCACCATGACGTCCCCGACCACCAGCTGCCCAGGGTCGACCACGAGCTCGCGGCCGGCGCGCAGTACGGTCGCCTCCTTGGGCACCAGGTCGAGCAGCGCCCGCAGGCCGTGCCGGGTCCGGGCCAGGGAGTACTCCTCCAGGCCCTCGCTGAGGGAGAACAGGAACGCCAGCGCGGCGGCCTCCTCCACCTGCCCGAGCAGGGTGGCGCCGACGGCGCCGATCGTCATCAGCAGGCCGACGCCGAGCTTGCCGCGCGCCAGCCGCCGCAGCGCACCCGGGACGAAGGTGGACCCGCCCACCAGCAGCGCTGCCGCGGCCAGTACCAGCTCGGCGGTCTCCCACCCCGCGAGCCCGGCGAGGAGCCCACCACCCAGCAGGGCACCGGAGAGCAGACCCAGCTGCACCTCGCGCACCTGCCAGAGCCGGGTGACCGGTTCTTCGACCTCACCGCCACCGGTGGGAGGCGGCGGGGTGATCTCGCACCCGCACGCGTCCACGAGGATCTCCCGCTCCGGGGTCTCCTGGCCGCTCACGCGCCCGCCTCCTGTCCGGCGTGGGTGCGCAGCTGGTCCGGGGCGGGGTTGCCCTCGGTCCCGACTCCGTAGTTCGGGCACAGGGCCACCGCGTACCCAGAGGAGGCGAGCAGCCGCTCCGCGGCGTCGAGCACGCCGAGCAGCTCCGGTGCACTGGTCAGCGAGAGCATCGAGGCCCGACCCTGCGGCCGGGACGCGACCAGGCCGCAGTCGCGCAGGCACGCCAGGTGCGCGCTCACCGTCGACTGCGCCAGCCCCAGGTGCTCGGTGAGGTCCCGGACGCGGTGCTCGCCCAGGGTCAGGTGCTGCAGGATCGCCAACCGGGACGGGTCCGACAAACCGTGGAACAGCGCCGCGGCGACGTCCAGACCGTCTGTCGACGAGTCCGCAGACTCGCTCGTGCTCCGTGGTGCCATCGTCATACGACGATGATAGCGCATGGCGGGGGCGTCTTCGCACCCTGGGCACACTCCTACACCAGGGTGACCCAGTAGTCCCAGAACCGGACGGCGATCAGACCGGCGACCACGAGAGCCCAGGCGACGACGAGGCTGCTGGCGTATGTCCCGACCCAGCGGGGCAGCGCACCGGTGCGGGACCAGCGGGCCAGCACCGCGACAAGGGCAGTGACCGTGACGACCCAGACGACCATGCAGTACGGGCACAACGCCCCGATGCGGTAGAGGCTCTGGAAGATGAGCCAGTGCACGAACACCGTGCCCAGGCCCGTGCCCACGGTCAGTCCGCCCCAGTACCAGGACGGCAGCCGGGCGCCACTGAGCACCGTGACGGCGACCGTGACCAGGGCGGCGAAGCCGGCCACGCCCAGGATCGGGTTGGGGAACCCGAGCAGCTCGGCCTGCGGGGTGCTCATGACCGACCCGCAGCTCAGCAGCGGGCTGATGCTGCAGCTGGGCACGTACGCGGGGTCTGCGACCAGCCGGATCTTCTCGACCAGCAGCACGAATGCCGCCGACAGGCCGATCCACCCGCAGACCAGCAGGACCCAGCCGGTCGTCGGCGAGGCTCGCTTCTCCGACTGGGGGGACGCGTCCGACACCGGCCGCGACTCAGTCGTTGACGGCTGCATCGATCTGGGCAAGGAAGTCCTCGGCCGAGGTCACCTGCACCGGCTCTCCGTCCAGGAAGAACGTCGGCGTGCCCTGCACCCCCAGCGCCAAACCGTCCTGCCGGTCCCGCTCAACGCGCTGCTGCGTGGCCGGGTCGCGACCGCGGCGTCATAGGCGTCCATGTCCAACCCCAGCTCCTGCGCGAACTCCCGGAACAGCGGCGCCTTCGACTCCTGCTGCTCGCCCCACTCGGTCTGGGTCTGGTACATCCGCGTGTACATGTCCTCGAACCTGCCCTGCTGGGCCGCGGCCTCCACCGCCACCGCCGCCGTCATCGAGTTCGCGTGCCCGTCGATCGGGAAGTAGCGCACCACGAACGTCAGCTCTCCGGCGTACTGCTCCCGCACCTGCTCCACCAGCGGATAGGCCGCCAGGCACGCCTCGCACTCGAAGTCCAAAAACTCCACCAGCACCGGCGCCCCCTCCCCCGCGTCGTCCAGCACGTGGCTGTCCTCGCGCGCCACCGGCACGGACGAACTCGCCCCTGCCGCGTCAGTGACCCCCGGGGCCGACGCCGGGCGGGTCAGCTGCACGGCGATGGCCACCACCGCGGCGAAGACGCCGATCAGCAGGAGGGACAGGATCACGTTACGCCGCAAGAGGGCACTCCTTCATCAGGCACGGACAATCGTCAAGTCAAGCCGCGGAGACGCTCCGGTCCCGCCCCGGATGGTAAAGCCCGACCCTGAGAACCCTCCGCCGGGGAAACAGGACGCCTCATACCGACCCCCGCGGTCGGGGACGGTCACAGGCCGAAGGCGCCCCCTTCCGAGGAGTCTCGCCACGCGCGAGGCCGAAGAGGACGAGTGAACAGAACGTGTTTCCAGCGTCGAAGTACCACCACGGCCGGCCTGCGGGGGGTGACGGGTACCTCGTCGCCACCTTCATCCCCCATGACGCTCGGCGGCGTCATGATGGCCAAGCCGGGCCGGTACGTCGAGGACACGCGTCACACTGCACCCCCGAGATCGACGTCGTAGCCGAGAGCGGCGCCGCGCCAGCTCAACCCCTCGGGCAGGTCCGATGCGACGCCCCCACCTACCCGTGGTCAGCCAGGGTGGCTCGGAGGCCTTCGTCATCGGTCTGTACTCCATCCACTTGATCACGCTGCCATTCTGGCCCGGTATCCGCCTGCCCCCTTGAGGATTCCGACACGTTGGTGAGACGGCCCGCGTCTCACCAACGTGTCACTGCGCAGGTCAAACGGCTGCTTGTCCGACAGGTGCAGCGAACCTACATCTCTTCTCTCTGCTCAAGGTGTGGGGTGTCTCATCTAACGTGTCGGTTTCTCAGGCAGAGGGAACGCGTCGGTGCGCACCCTGGAGAGGTGACTCAAGTCCTATCGTGAGGCCGGACCAGCGGGACTGGTGGCTGCCAGGCTTCTCCGAGACCGTCCTGGCTCCGTTGATCCTCGTGGGACGTGGCGTGCCTGGCAGTGCTGCGGGGACTTCGTCTCTTCGTCGATTCGTCGGCTGACTTCGTCGACACCGGCGACAGCCGCACGCCCAGGACGCACCCGGGTGACCAGGTCCTGGACGACGGTCAGCTCCACCGGCACCCACCGCAGGGTGACCAGCTACATCGCGAACACGTCCAGCGGGGTGGTGTCGAGCACCACGTACTCACCCGGCCGGTCGCCCGCAACTGCCCGTACGGCCACCGGGACGGTTCGCCACCGAGCGGCGAGCCTTGCCCGGCCCGAACGCATGCCGTCCTTTCGACAACTCGCTCAGGCGCCGGTAGGCGGTCGCTCGCGACGGCATCGGGACGACCCCAAGCCCGTGCTCCTCGTCCACCCGCTGACGGACTCGGTCGATCACGACGTTCATCGTCGGCAATGGCCAACGTGCTCTACCAGTGCGTCACACCGCAACCCACCGGCGCCGAGGACGGCTGGTGGCCCTTCCACGGCGTCCCGGCCCCACACCAAAGCCTTCGCGCCGCTGGAGTGGGAGCACGCACCCGGGGGGGACCAGCCGTTCTCCAAGGACGCCTCGGAGTACACCAAGAAGCTCGCACTGCGCGAGAACCGGCACGTCGACCCGCTGACCGTGGTCCAGGGCCCGCTGGGCGCCTGGTCGAAGCAGGCAGTCACCATCCCGGCGGGACAAGTCTCTCGCGCTCAAGTTGGCCACCACCCGCAGCCACGGCACCGGCACTCCACCGCAAAGTCAGCCCCTCTCGACGGGCGAGGACGGACAACCGACGTCGCCGGCGGAGCAGGTGGCTTCCCTGCCGGGCGTGGTCGATCTACTCGCCGAACGCTCCAGACAGCAACCGCTGGAGGTGGTCGACGACGTGCGCGACGTCTTCGCCCGCTACTACGAGCATCCGGACGCCGACGGGCTGGAGGTGTTCGACGAATGAAGACCAACCCTTGGCGGCCTGGCTGGGCGAGCACGACACCGCCGGCTACCGGCTGTCCCGCAAGGCCGGGTGGGACAGCTTCGTCAACGCGGCCCCGCGCCCGAGGTTCGAGGTCCTCACCCGGGACCTGGGTCTGAGCTACTCACCCGCGAGGTATGGTTTAACGACGTCTCGTAGTACGCACGGTCCCGTGGGAGGGTTTTGATGGACGCACTCGACCTGGCGCGGTGGCAGTTCGGCATCACCACCGTCTACCACTTCTTCTTCGTCCCGATCACCATCGGGCTGAGCCTGCTGGTCGCGATCATGCAGACCCAGTGGATGCGCACACGCAACCCGCAGTGGCTGCGGCTGACCAAGTTCTTCGGCAAGCTGTTCACCATCAACTTCGCCCTCGGCCTGGTCACCGGCATCGTGCAGGAGTTCCAGTTCGGGATGAACTGGTCCGACTACTCCCGCTTCGTCGGCGACATCTTCGGGGCGCCGCTGGCGATCGAGGCACTGCTGGCCTTCTTCCTGGAATCGACCTTCCTGGGCCTGTGGATCTTCGGCTGGGGCCGGATCCCGGAGAAGTTGCACACCGCCTGCATGTGGCTGATCCACCTGGGCACCGTGCTGTCGGCCTACTTCATCCTGGCCGCCAACTCCTTCATGCAGAACCCGGTCGGCTATTGGATCAACCCCGAGACCGGCCGCGCGGAGCTGACCGACTTCCTGGCGGTGCTGACCAACAAGGTCCAGCTGGTCGCCTTCCCGCACGTGCTCACCGCGGCCTACATGACCGGTGGCGCCTTCGTGCTCGCGTTCGCCGTGTGGCACCTGTGGCGCACCCGCACCCCTCAGAGCGACAAGCCGATGTACCGCAAGGCCGCCAAGCTCGGTGCCTGGACCCTGGTCATCGCCGGCGTCGGCGTGATCGTCTCCGGCGACGTGCAGGGCAAGGTGATGAGCGAGGTGCAGCCGATGAAGATGGCCGCGGCCGAGGCGTCTACGAGGACTACCCCGAGGGTGAGGGCGCGCCGTTCTCGATCATCACCGTCGGCTCTCTCGATGGCACCGAGGAGGTCTGGGCGCTGACCGTGCCCAAGCTGCTGTCCTACCTGTCCACCGGTGATCTGGAGGGAGCGGTCGAGGGTGTTAACGGCATCCAGGAGCGCTACGTGCAGACCTACGCCGGCAACGACCTGACCGAGGTCGAGGACTACCGGCCGCTGATGCCGGTCACCTACTGGTCGTTCCGGCTGATGATGGGCCTGGGCTTCCTCGGCATGGGCATCGGGATGGCGGTCCTGTGGCGCCTGCGCGGCAAGGGCGACGCCGACGGCGAGACCCGGATGGAGGGCAGCCGGTGGTGGGGCTGGGCCGCGGCCACGGTGCTCTTCATGCCGTTGTTCGCCAACAGCTTCGGCTGGATCTTCACCGAGATGGGCCGCCAGCCCTGGGTCGTGATGGGCCTGATGACCACCCAGACGGCGGTCTCCCCCAGCGTGGGGGCGGGCACGGTCGCCCTGTCGATGGTCGTCTACACGGCGCTCTACGGTGTGCTGGCGGTGCTCATGGTCGGGCTGAGCCTGCGCTACGGCCGCGCCGGGGCCGAGGTGGTGCCCGAGGACGCCTCCTACGACCCGAAGGGCCGCACCGACGACGACGCGTTCGTCTTCACCTACTGACCCCGACACGGCATACCCGGACACCATCGAAAGATAGAAGTGACCATGGAACTGACCACGATCTGGTTCATCCTCATCGCCGTACTGTGGATCGGCTACTTCGTGCTGGAGGGCTTCGACTTCGGCGTCGGCGCGCTGCTGCCGGTCCTCGGTCGGGAGAACCCGGACGACCCGGACCAGGAGTCCGGCGAGACCCGCAGGCGGCAGATGCTGTCCTCGATCGGTCCGTTCTGGGACGGCAACGAGGTCTGGCTGATCACGGCCGGCGGCGCGACCTTCGCGGCGTTCCCGCACTGGTACGCCACCCTCTTCTCCGGCTTCTACATCCCGCTGTTGCTCGTCCTGGTGGCCCTCATCGTGCGCGGGGTCGCGCTGGAGTACCGCGGCAAGGTCGACTCGGCCCGCTGGCGTCGACGGATGGACGCCATGATCATCTTCGGCTCGGTCGTCCCGGCGCTGCTGTGGGGCGTGGCGTTCACCAACATCGTCCGTGGCGTGCCGATCGACGCCTCGATGGAGTACGTCGGCGGCTTCTGGGGCCTGCTCAACCCGGTCGCGCTGCTGGGCGGCCTGGTCACCCTCACTCTCTTCGTCACGCACGGGGCGCTGTTCATCGGTCTCAAGACCGACGGGCAGCTGCGGTATGACGCCCGCGTCCTGGGCATCAGGGTGGGCGTGATCTCGGCCGTGCTCGCGGTGGTCTGGCTGGCCGTCATCCACCTGGAGAGGGGGGCCGTCGTCTCCTGGGCGCTGGCCGCGGTCGCCGTCGTCGCCCTGCTGCTGGCGCTGGGCAGCGCCCGCCAGGGTCGCGAGGGCTGGGCCTTCTCCGGCACCTTCGTGACGATCCTGCTCGCCGTCGGCTCGCTGTTCGTCGCGCTCTACCCCGACGTCATGCCGTCCACGCTGAACCCGGAATGGTCGCTCACGGTGGAGAACGCCGCCTCCAGCCAGAAGACGCTGGGCATCATGACCGTGGTCGCGCTGATCTTCACCCCGATCGTGCTGCTCTACCAGTCGTGGACCTACTGGGCCTTCCGCAGGCGGGTCAAGGGCCACCACATCCCGACCTCCGTGCACCACGCGGCCGTGACCGGCGAGACCACCGGCCTCGACGACCGGGCCGAGCCCGCCGGCAGCACCCCCTGACCGGACCTGTCGACCGTGCGTCCCTTCGACCCCGCCCTCCTGCGAGCCCTGCCCGCCACCCGCGGGCCGGTGGCGCTGCTCTCGCTGGTCGGTGTCGTCTCCGGCGCGGTGGCGATCGCCCAGGCGGTGGCGCTGGCCTGGGCCGTGCACCGGGTCGTCACCGGCGGCGACCTGACGGGACCGCTGACCTGGCTGGTGCTGCTCCTCGCCGCCCGCGGCGTCCTGGCCGGGCTCACCGAGCACGTCGCCCGCGTCGCCGGCCTGCGGGTCGCGGCCGTGCTGCGGCTGGCCGTGCTGCGGCGCTGGCTGCGTCGGCCGGAGGAGACCCGGCCGCCGGCGGAGGTCGCGGTCACCCGGGCGACCGAGGGGGTCTCGGCCGTCGAGCCGTATGTCGCCCGCTACCTGCCCGCCCTGGTCACCGGCGCGGTGGTGCCCGTGCTGGCGGTGCTCACCCTGGCCGTGATCGACGTGTGGAGCGCCCTCATCGTGGTGCTGACGGTCCCGCTGCTCCCGCTCTTCGCGGCGCTCATCGGCCAGCACACCCAGGACCAGACCGAGCGCCGGTGGGAAGCCATGGCGCTGCTCGCCGGCCACTTTCTCGACGTGGTCCGCGGCCTGCCGACGCTGGTCGGATACGGCCGCGCCTGGGCCCAGGTCGACGTCGTGCGCGAGGTCGGGGACCGGCACCGCAGGGCCACCGTCCAGACGCTGCGCACCGCCTTCCTGACGACCGCCGCGCTGGAGCTGCTGGCCACCATCTCCGTCGCGCTGGTCGCGGTCGCGGTCGGACTGCGGCTGGCCTTCGGGCAGCTGGACCTGCTCACCGGCTTCGCCGCGATCCTGCTGGCCCCGGAGGCCTACTGGCCGATCCGCCGGGTCGGCGCCGAGTTCCACAACGCCGCCGACGGCGCCGAGACCCTGGAGAAGCTGCGCGCCGAGGGGGTGCTGGATGAGCAGGGCGAGGAGGGCACCACCGGAGCAGGGCCGGCCGCGGCGGCCGCGACCAGGTCCGGACCGGACGGGGTCGCCGCCGACCGCACCGCCCTCAGACCCGACCAGGTCGGCCTCGCCGGCGTCTCCTACGCCCATCCGGGCCGCAGGCGCAGCATCGTCGACGTGAGCCTGACCAGCCTCGCGGACCCGGGGCTGACCGCGCTGACCGGCCCCTCCGGCGCGGGCAAGACCACCGTGCTCGAGCTGCTGGCGGGCTTGCGCACCCCCGACGCCGGGCAGGTCGTCGCACCGCGGGCCCACCTCGCCGCCCAGCGCCCGGTCATCCTGCCCGGCACGGTGCGGGACAACCTGGCCCTGGTGGACGAAGGCCTGACCGGCCCGCAGATGGTCGCGGCGTTGGACCGGGTGGGGCTGTGGGACGCCCTGGCCGGGCGCGAGGGGCTGGACACCGTGCTCGGGGACGACGGCTTCGGCCTGTCTGCCGGGCAGCGCTCGCGCCTCGCGCTGGCCCGGGCCGCGCTCAGCGGCGCGCCCCTGGTGCTGCTGGACGAACCGACCGCCAACGTCGCGATCACCTCCCTGCCCGCGCTGCACACCGTCATCACCGCCCTGGCCCGAACCCGCCGGGTGGTCGTCGTCACCCACGACCCCGACCTCGCCGCCCTGGCCGACGACCGGTGGCGGGTCGAGCCCGCACCCGCGCCCGCACGGCACCGTCCGCCCGCTCCGCTCCACGCGCGCGTCCCCACCACCGGCGCAGGTGTGACCACCGCGCACCGTGACCGCGCCGGGGGGATGGGCAACGCCAGGGAGAAGGACGACAGCGACGGGACGGCCGGCCCCGGGGACGGAGCCCACCCCGAGCCCGGTGTCGTCGCCCCGATCGAGACGCCTCGGGGTCGGCACGGCCTCGTCCTCGCCTGCCTCATCGGCGGCGCCTCCGTCGCCTGCGGCGTGGCCCTCACCGCCACCTCCGGGTGGCTGATCGTGCAGGCCTCCACGCAGCCGGTGATCCTGACCCTGCTGGTGGCGATCGTCGGAGTGCGGGCGTTCGGCATCTTCCGGCCGGTGTTCCGCTACGCCGAGCGAGTGGTCTCCCACGACGTCGCGCTGGAGGAGCTGGCCGACCGGAGGGCGGACGTCTTCGCCCGGCTCATCCCGCTGACCCCGGCCCGGCTCGGCCGACGCAGCCGCGGTGAGGTGCTGACCACCGTCGTGCGCGACCTCGACGACGTCGTCGACGAGCGGGTCCGCGTCACCGTCCCCGCGTGGTCTGCGGTCCTGGCCACCGTCGTCGGCGTGGTCCTCGCCGGCTGGCACGTGCCCGCCG
Organism: Ornithinimicrobium sp. CNJ-824; assembly: GCF_001942405.1. GTDB lineage: Bacteria > Actinomycetota > Actinomycetes > Actinomycetales > Dermatophilaceae > Ornithinicoccus > Ornithinicoccus kibberensis. Next base: position 136,459 of record NZ_MKKA01000059.1, on the reverse strand, counting down.
CCGGCCTCGCCCTGGCCGCGGGTGCGCTGCTGGTGCTGGCGGTCAGCGCCGCCGGGTACGTGCTCGAGCACTCGGCCCAGGGCCAGGCGGTGCGCAGCCGCGGACAGGTGCAACACCTGACGACCGCGCTGACCTCGCGGCTGCTGGCGGTGCAGGCCGTCACCGGCGTCGACGCCGACCCCCGGCCCCTGGTGCGGCCGGTGGCCGAGGCGGAGGAGGCACAGCAGGCTCTCGAGACCCGGTTGATCCGCGCCCGGGCGCTGACCATCCTCGGCCTCTGGCTGGTCGTCGCCGCGACCACCGCGGTCGTGGCCCAGCTGACCTGGTCGGCCCACACCGCCGGCCTGCTCTCCGCACCCTACGCCGCGATGGTCGCGCTGATCCCCCTCGCCCTGGCCGACCCCTGGACCGACTCCGCCGACATCGCCGGGGCCCGCGCCCGGGCGCGGGCCGCCGCGGCCCGGCTCGCCCGGGTGCTGGACCAGGGGCCCGCGGTCGCGACCGGCGGCGCGCAGGACGAGGACCAGACCGGCCGCGCACCAATCACCCACCTGGCCCTGAACAGGGCCGGCGCGAGCTGGACGGCCAGCCCCGCCCGGGCAGGGGCGGGGGGCGAGGGCCCGCCGCATACCTCCCTCGACCTGCCACCGCTCGACCTGGACCTGCCGCCGGGCACCCGTGTGGCGCTCACCGGGCCCAACGGCACCGGCAAGTCGACCGCGCTCGCGCTGCTGGCGCGGCACCTGGACCCCGCGACGGGCAGCTGCACCGCCGACGGCCAGGACGTGCGCGACCTGCCGCTCGGCCAGGTGCGCGGCGCGATCGCCGTGGTCGACGACGAGCCGCACGCCTTCCTGGGCTCGGTGCGGGCCAACCTCGTCCTGGCCGCGCCGGAGGCGAGCGACGATGAGTTGCTCGCCGCGTTGGACGCGGTGGACCTGGGGCACTGGTACGACACCCTGTCCGACGGCCTGGACACCCGGCTGTCCGGCCTGTCCGGCGGCGAGCGCGCCCGGCTGTCCCTCGCCCGTGCCCTGGTCTCGGCCCGTCCGGTCGTCCTCCTCGACGAGCCCACCGCGCACCTCGACGACGCCACCGCCGAGCGGGCCCTGGCCGGCCTGCTCGCCTCCCGCCCGGCGGACGACGGCGTCGTCGTGATGGTCAGCCACCGGCCCGGGAGCGGCGCCGGCTGGGTCACCGAGCAGGTGCACCTCGGAAAGGCTCGATCAGCGCAGGTGGCCAGGATCGGCTAGGCATGTCCCTGGTCGTCGCGGTCGTGCTCCTCGCCCCGGCAGGGCCGGCGTTCTGGCACTTCCTGCGGTAGCGCGATCGGTGGCCTCGGTATGGGGCTGGTCGTCGGCCCGCTGACCGAGACGGCCCTCTCCCGGGTGTCGCGCAACCACGCCTCCGAAGCCTCCGGGGTGTCAAACAGCGTTGGTCAGTTCTCCGCCAGCCGCGGATTCGCCACCGTGGGGAGCACGTACTTCGCCATCGTGGCCAGCGCGGCCAAGCCCTCCGACCCCCCTCTACAACAGCGGCCTGAGCGTCGCTCTAACCGTCGGGATTGCTGTCGCTCTGCTCGCCGCCGTTGTTGCCATCCGCCTGCCCCAGCACCACATCATCCCGGCGAACCAGCCCATGGACATTGACGTGGATCGATGACCGGGCCCCTGTTCCAGCGACGATCCTCATGTGGGACGGCCACTGTCGATGGTGCCATCCTGTACATCGACGTCGTCGGTACCGTAGCGACGGGCGTGCACGCCGGCGGGCGGACGACGCATGCTCACCCAAGTTGGAGCGACCCAGGCTGGCTCCAGTGCTCTGCCGTCCGGCGATGCTGGCCGGCGGAGCCAAGCCACGGGATGGGCTCACCATGAGGATTCGGACAAGTTGGTGAGACGGTCGGCGTCCCGACAATCTGTCCCATCGCAGGTCAACGGCTCGCGGCGATGACAATCCGCGCGAGAACCTACAGCGACGGGCCCGGGGATGCGGGCCTGCATTCCCGGCTACGCGCTGAGCGAAACACCCCTCGCCCGGGGCACAAAGTCCCGGCCACGGGACGTTGTCGTGCTTGACTGAGAGGCACCAGGAGGGGACCGACCACCCTGGGGCCAGGAGAGGAGACCGACGTGAACGCCACGCTGACCCCCGAGCTGACCGCTTCCGACCGCTGCGACCGTTGCGGTGCCCAGGCCTACGTGCGTGCGCGCCTGGGTGACGGCCTCGAGCTGCACTTCTGCGCCCACCACGGCCGCGAGCACCTCGACAAGCTGCGCCACCTGCAGGACGTCGACATCCTCGACGAGACGCACCGGCTGCACGCCGAGGAGAGCCCGGCTCTCTGAGCCACCGCGCTCGCGACGACCGCACGCGGACCGCCCGCGCACGCCCCGAGCGTGCGCGGGCGTCCTGCGTCCCGGGCCCTCCCCTGGCTGGCAGACTGGCTGCCCATGACCGTGCTGGAGATCGTGCTCGCCCTGCTCATGGCCGTCGGCGTGCTCGGCATCGTCGTGCCCGTCCTGCCCGGTCTGCTGCTCGTGGTCGTCGCGGTGCTCATCTGGGCGCTCGAGTCGCCGAGCACGAGCGGGTGGGTGGTGCTGGGCGTCACCCTGGTGCTGTTCCTGGCCGGGACGGCCCTGCAGTGGCTGGTCCCCGGTCAGCGCATGCGGCGGGCGGGGGTGGGCACCAGCACCCTGGTGGCCGGCGTGGTCGCGGCGGTCGTGGGCGCGTTCGTCATCCCCGTGGTGGGGCTGTTCGTCGGGTTCCCGGTGGGAATCTTCCTCATCTCGCTGGCCCGCACCCGGGACCGCACCGAGGCCTGGTGGGCCACCCGCCACGCGCTGCGGGCGGTCGGCACCAACATCCTCATCGAGCTGGCCACTGCCTTCGCGATCATCGCGGTGTGGGCGGTGACGGTGCTCTTCGTGCGCTGACCCTGGGGGGCCGGGCCGGGTGCGGCGGGCGGGCCTGGGCCTGGTGCGCCGGGCCGCTCAGAAGGGGCCCTGCTCCTTGCGCCGGTCCCACTGCTGCTCCATGCGGTCCATGAACGAACCACCCTTGGGCGCCCTCGGCGGCTTGGGCCCGCGGCCACCTCCACCGCCACCTCCGCCGCCACGGCCGCCCCGTCCGGGGCCGCCGCCGCGCGGCCTGCCGTCGGGACCGACGGCGGTGAGGGTGGGGCCGGCGGCATGGCCCGGCGTCGCCGCCCACGCACCGCCCAGCACCATCGCCAGGAAGCCCACGGCACCGACCCAGATCATCTGCGACATGACGCCGACGACGACCAGCGCGAGCCCGCCGACGGCGGCGAGGACCCCCAGGGCCATGCGGCGGCGGTCCAGGCCCCGCCCGCCACCGCGGGACGCGGTGCTCTTCAGGGTCGTGGCCAGGCGGGGATCCTCGGCGTAGAGCGCCTTCTCCATCTGCTGCAGGACGCGCTGCTCGTGTTCGGAGAGGGGCACGGGGACCTCCGGTGGTGGTAAGGCGGGCCTCGGCCGGGGTGCTGCCGACGCCCATGTCTTGGGGATCAGGATATGACGCCAACGCGCGAATCACTAGCGGGAGTTCCCGCACGCCCCGACGGAGGGGTCGGACGGCGCGCGGGGACGTCCCGGGGACGCTCCGGGAGCAGGCTCGCGGGGCGGACCGCGTGCCGGCCGAACCGGGCCGCGGCGCGGTCCACGGCCCGTTCGGCCTCCCGCCACCCCTTCTCCGGCTCGTCCAGCCGGCCCTGGACGAGCGTGGTCCCGGCGTCGGTGATCCCCTCGACCCGCACGCCGAGCATCCGGACCCGGGCCCGCTGCAGCCCGAGCGCGTCGTAGAGCGCGCAGGCGGTGGCGTGCACGTCCCGGGTCACGTCGGTGGGCACCGCGACGGTGCGCGAGCGGGTGATCGTGGTGAAGTCGGAGAACCGGACCGTGAGCACCACGGTGCGGCCCAGGACGCCGGCGTGCCGCATCCGGCTGGCGGTCCGCTCGGCCAGGTGGAGCAGCTGGCGACGCACCACCACCGGGTCGTCGACGTCGTGGGCGAAGGTCTCCGAGGACCCCACGCTGCGCTCCCGGCGCGCCGGGGTGACCGGGTCGTCGTCCCGCCCCCAGGCCAGGCCGAGCAGCCGGTGGGCCGTCTGCTCCCCGAACGCCCGGCGCAGGGTCGCGACCGGCACGTGGGCCAGCTGGCCCACCGTGTGCAGCCCGAGCCGGTGCAGCTCGGACTCGGTGGCCTCCCCCACGCCCCAGAGGGCACCGACCGGCAGCGGGTGCAGGAAGGGGACCACCTCCCGGCGGGAGACCAGCCGCATCCCGTCGGGCTTGGCCGCCCGGGAGGCCATCTTGGCCACCGTCTTGGTCGGTGCCCCGCCCACGGAGCAGGTCAGCCCCTGCTCGTCGGCGACGGTGTCCCTGATCCACTGGCCGATCTGCCGGGGCGTCCCCCACTGCCGGGCGGTGGCGGAGACGTCGAGGAAGGCCTCCTCCATCGACACCGGCTCCACCCGGGGGGTGACCTCGGCGAAGACCGCCATCACCGCCTCCGACACCCGGGCGTAGCGGTCGTGGTCGGGGCGGACGACGACCGCCGCCGGGCACAGCCGGCGCGCGGTGGCCATCGGCATCCCCGAGCGCACCCCGAACGCCCTGGCCTCGTAGGTGGCCGAGAGCACCACGCTGCGCCATCCTCCGCCGACGACCACCGGCCGGCCGCGCAGCTCGGGCCGGTCGAGCAGGGACACCGCGGCGTAGAAGGCGTCCATGTCGACGTGCAGGACGTCCACCGTCGGCCTCACCATCCCGAGCTCCCCGGGCTGGAGTGCCACAGCTTGGCCGCGGGGGTTCCCCGGGCGTGGCCGCCGGCGGGCCGGACGTCGGCGTAGGGCGACTGCCGGAACCCCGAGGCGTGCACGAGGACCCGTCGGTCGGGCGCGGCGCCGTCGGCGGCGGCCGCCAGCGCCCGGGCCTGCTCCTCGACGGCGGCCATCGCCGCGCGCACCCCCTCGACCCCGTCCCGCTCCCACGCCTGGGACAGGGGGCCCAGCTCCCACGCCCCGGTGGCGCGGACCGAGACCCCGCGCGGCCCGGTGCGACGCACCACCCGCGCACCAGCAGCAGCCAGGAGTGGAAGATCGTCGTGGCGTACGGACCCTGCACGTCCTCGAAGAAGGTCGCGTCGGCCGGGCCGGTCCCGTCGTCGAGGGTGAGGAAGACCACCCGGCGTCCGGAGCGCACGGGCGGGGTCTGGGTGGCCACCTTGGCCCCGGCCAGCAGCACCTCGGCGGCGTTGCGCCGGGAGAGCAGGTCGCGGGACCGGGTCACCCCCAGCTCGGCCAGCATGGGTCCGTAGGCGGCGACGACGTGCTGGCTGACGTCCAGGCCGAGGACCTCCAGCTCGGCGTGCAGCTGCTCGGCCGGGGTCATCTCCGGCAGCCCGCTGCCCACGACCGTCGGCTCGTCGCCCAGGTCGAGGGCCAGCTGGGTGGCGGGCCCGGCCTGCTCGTGCCAGCCGCGCCGCCCCACGGCCTGGGCCCGGGTGCGGGCGGCGACCTCCCCCTCGACCACGGGCGCCGGTCGCCGGCGTCCGGCGCGGCTGCGTCCCGAGGCGGTGTCGACGTGCCGGCTCCACCGGTCCAGCTCGCGCACGTGCAGCAGCAGGTCGCGGCGGGTCAGCCCGCCCCGCCCGGCGGCCCGGCGACCCACCCGGTGCAGGGCGTCGAACCCGCCCGCGAGGACGAGCCGTTCGGCCGTGGGCCGGCTGGGCCGCGCCCGCTGCCACAGGTCCGACAGCGAGGAGTAGGGCTGCCCGGCGACGATCCGCCGCACCTCGTCCTCGCCGATGCCCTTGACGTCGGCCAGCGAGAGCCGGATGCCGTAGCGGTGCGCCCGCCGCTCCACCGCGGCCATCACCCGGTCGACCCGGTCGGGACCCCGGCCCAGGACGGGCCGCGCACCGCCCCGGACGTCCTCCTCCGCGACGTTCCCGTCGCCGGCTCCGCCCTCCGCGCCGACCCCGGCGGTTCCGTCCTCCGCGACCCGCTCCACCCGGTAGACGTCGGTGGAGGCGTTGACGTCCAGCCCCAGGACGTGGACCCCCATGCTGCGGGCCTCGTCGAGGATGAGCCGCTTGGGGTACATGCCCGGGTCGTGGGTGAGCACCCCGGCCAGGAACGCGGCCGTGTGGTGGGTCTTCAACCAGGCCGACTGGTAGGTCGGCAGGGCGAACGCCGCCGCGTGCGCCTTGCAGAAGCCGAACGAGGCGAACGCCGCGAGCACCTCCCAGATCCGGTCGACGTCCTCGGGGGGGTAGCCGCGGTCGGCCGCCGCGGCCCGCCACCACAGCTCGACCTCGCCCTGGCCCTGCGGCGTGCCCATGGCCCGGCGCACCTCGTCGGCCTGCGCCAGGCTGACCCCGGTGGTCTCGGCCACGATCTGCAGCACCTGCTCGTGGAAGACCACGACCCCGCAGGTCTGCTCCAGGTAGGGCTCGAGGCTGGGGTGCAGGTACTCCGGCTCGCCCCACCCCTGCCGGGCGTGCAGGAAGGGACGGATCATGTCCGACTTGACCGGCCCGGGCCGGAACAGCGAGATGTCGATGATGATGTCGGAGAAGGTCTCCGGGGCGAACTTGCCGACCAGCTCACGCTGGCCGGGCGACTCGATCTGGAAGCAGCCGAGGGTCCGCGTGGACTGGATCAGGGCGTAGGTGTCCTCGTCGTCCAGCGGCACCTGGGCCCGGTCGTCCAGGTCGACCCGGACCTCGTCGACGCGGGCGACCTCCTGGACGGCGTGGGCCATCGCCGACTGCATCCGGATGCCGAGCACGTCGAGCTTGAGCAGCCCCATCTCCTCGACGTCGTCCTTGTCGAACTGGCTCATCGGGAACCCCAGCCAGCTGGCCTCCACCGGGGTGCGGTCCAGCAGGGCGGTGTCGGACAGGATCACCCCGCACGGGTGCATCGCGATGTGCCGGGGCAGCCCGTCGAGGGACTCCACCAGCTCCAGCAGCAGCTGCATCCGGGGGGCGTCCAGGCCGGCGGTGCGCAGCTCGGGCAGGTCGCGGACGGCGGCCCGGGCGTCCCGGGCACGCACGTGCGGGAACGCCTTGGCCAGCACGTCGACCTCCCCGGGCGGCATCCCCAGGGTGGCGGCGACGTCGCGGACGGCGTGCCGCACCCGGTAGGTCTCGGCCATGGAGACGGTGGTGACCCGCTCGGAGCCGAACCGCTCCAGGATGCGTTCGTACATCTCGGTGCGCCGGGCCGACTCGACGTCGATGTCGATGTCGGGCAGCTGCGCGCGCAGCGGCGAGCAGAACCGTTCCATCAGCAGCCCGTGCTCCATCGGGTCGACGCCGCTGATGCCGAGCAGGTAGGTCACCAGGCTCCCGGCCCCCGAGCCCCGGGCCGCGACACGGACCCCGTGGTCGCGGATGAGGTCGCACACGGCGGCGACGGTGAGGAAGTAGGTGGGGTAGCCCAGCCCGGCGATCACGCCCAGCTCCTCGTCCAGCCGGCGACGGACCCGCTCCAGGTATGCGGTGCCCGCGCCGGGGTAGCGGGCCGGCACCGCGTCGGCGCACCGCCGGGTCAGGACCTCGTGGGCCTGGCCGACCCCGGCCACGCCGAGCACCTGCGGCTCGGGCAGGTGGACCGACCCGATGCCCAGGTCGGAGCGGGCGTCCTGGGAGCACTCGCCGGCCAGCGCCAGGGTGTCCCGCAGCAGCGTGCCGGCGTCGGCACCGGCACCGGCCGCCTCGGCCAGCGACCGGGCCCGGGCGTGCATGGTCGCGGTGGTGGCCAGGTGGCCGGCGGTGCTGACCCGGTCGAGGTGGCGCTCGTCGAGGGCGACCATCCGGCGGGCGGCGTCGAGGACGTCGACCACCCGGGCCTGCTCGGGGACGGCGTGCCGGACCGCCGCCGTGAGCACGGCGGGGACGTCGCACTCGCGGGCCAGCGCCCAGGCGCGGGCGGCGTGCCCCAGGCTGCCGGGGGTGCCCTCGGGGCCGCCGTGGACGACGAGCTCGACCCGCAGCGCACCCGGCGGCAGCAGGCGTTGCCACGCCTGCAGCCTGGCCCTGGCCAGGTCGCGGCGCCGGGCCAGCACGGCGCGGCCGACGTCGGAGTCCGGTCCCAGGAGCACCACCACCGGCGCGACGCCGTCGACGGGGGCGGCCGCCCGGGCGAGGAGGTCGGGCCGGGTGCGCGGCACCCCCCGCTCCCCCGCGAGGTGGGTCTGGGTGACCAGCCGGCACAGCCGTGCCCACCCGGTGCCGGGGGCCAGCCCGGGGCGCTGGCCCCGGGCGAGGACGACGACCCGGGGCCGCTGGTCGTCCACGAGGCTGCCGCCCTTGGCCGGGGAGGCCCGCCCTGGGGCCCCCAGCTCGATCCGGGCCGGGCCGGACAGGTCGTCGTCCGACCGTCCACGGGCGTCGGGCCCGGATACGGCTCCGGTGCCGGGCCCGGCACCCTGCCCCAGGGCCAGGTCGACCCCCAGCACCGGGGTGAGCCCGGCCGCCGAGCAGGCCCGGACGAACCGGACCGCGCCGTAGAGCCCGTCCCGGTCGGTCAGGGCGAGCGCGGACTGGCCCAGCTCGACCGCCCGGTCCACCAGCTCGTCCGGGTGCGAGGCGCGTAGCGCATCGACGCGCTGGAGGCCACGTGCAGGTGGACGAAGTCGTCGGGCGGGGGGACGGGCATGGGGATCACGGGTCCTGTCACGGGAAGGGGTGGGACGCACCGGCACGGGGGCCGGGAAGGGTCTGCGGGCCCGGCCGGCCAGACGAGGCTCGGCCGGGCCGGACGGGGCTCAGCTCGGCCGGACGGGGCTCAGCTCGGCCGGCAGCGGCAGGCCGCACGGCAGGTGCAGGCTGGCCCGGACCAGCTCCAGGAACCGCTCGCCGGAACGGACCAGGTCGTCGGCGTCGCGCGCGGTCACCACGTCGGCACCGCGCTCCAGCGCCAGCCGCCGGCGGCCGGACCCGGCGAAGAAGACGGCCCACTCGGTCAGCTCCGGCGCCACCGTGGGCAGCACCTCCCACACGCTGCGCGGCCTGGCCCGCCGGCTCGGCGCGCTGCGGGCCGCCAGCAGGGCCGCCCCCGCCCGCAGCGCGGCCAGGTGGGCCTGGGTGTAGCGCTCGGACGCCGTGCCGCTGTGGCAGGCCAGCAGCAGCCCGCCACGGGCCCGGTCCAGCAGGTCCAGCACGGTGCCGGCGGTGCCGGTCGGCCCGTCCGGCTCCGGGGAAGGTCCTCGGACGGTCTCCCTGGTGGTGCCGATGGTGGTGGTGCTCATGGTGTTCTCCTCGTCTCGTCGTCGCCGTGGGGTGGTGCTCGTCGTGTCGTCGTCGTGCTCGTCGTCGTGGTGCTCGTCGTCGTGGGCGCCGTCAGTCGCTGACCCGTTCCAGCCGCCACCGCTCGTCCTGCACCAGGTCGTAGACCCCCTGCCCGAGGGTCCGGCCGGCCGAGGCCTCCACCCGCCACACCTGCTGCTCGAGGACCTCCGCGGACGGTCCGCCCGAGACCCCCTCCTCCTGCCGGCGCCACCACGGCACCCGCTGCGTCCACTGGGCCAGGACGCCGCGCACCACGTGGACCCGGCCCTGCCACAGGAACGTCGTCGGGACGTGCGTCGGGCCCCCGTCCGGGCCGGTCAGCGTCCCCCGGCGCCACCCCGGCTCGAGCCGGACCCGGTGCTCCTCCGGGTCGCCCAGCCTGACCTCGACCTGGTCCTGGTACCACCTGCTCATCGACCTACCTCCGCCCATGTGTTCGAACTCGTGTTCGATACGGACAAATGTACGAGCCAGCACCGACAAGCTCAACCCCTCCGGTGCCCGCCCCGGACGATCCCCAGGTGGGAGGCGCACCACCGGTCCGACCGACCGACCCGTCCGGTCCCCTGTGGACGAAGGACCCGGGCCGGATCCCCGGTCCGGGCAGGATGGCCACCGGCCCGGGCCAGGGGCGGGGATGGCCCGGGCCGACGGGGGCCGTCCGGGGCCGGGCACCCCCGCGCCACCCGTTAGGCTCGTCGGGACGGACGGACCCCCGGTCCCCGAGCTGAGGAGATCACCCGTGGCGCACGCCCACCCGTTGGACGGCGTCGACCTGCGGCCCCGTGTGCAGCGGGCCCTGGACGACCACCTCGCGCACCAACGGGAGGTGCTGGCCGAGCTCGGCGCACCCATGGGCCCGCTGGTGGACGCGGTCGCCGACCTGCTCGCCGGCGGGAAGCGGCTGCGGGCGGCCTTCCTCTACTGGGGCTGGCGCGCCGCGGGGCGTCCTGACGACGAGGCCGCGGTCCGGGCCGCGAGCTCGATGGAGGTCTTCCAGGCGGCCGCGCTCCTGCACGACGACGTCATGGACAACAGCGACCGACGCCGGGGACGACCCACCGCCCACCGCGCCTTCGCCACCCAGCACCGCGGGCAGGCCTGGAACGGCGACCCCGAGCGGTTCGGCCACGCCGCCGCGATCCTCGCCGGCGACCTGTGCCTGAACTGGACCGACGAGCTCTTCTCCACGAGTGGCCTGCCCGTCGACGCCCTGACCCGGGCCCGCCCCGAGTTCGACCGGATGCGGACCCAGCTCATGGGCGGCCAGTTCCTCGACATGCTCGAGGCCGTGGTGGGGTGGGCCGACCTGGGCTACGCCGAACGGGTCGAACGCTCCCGCACGGTCATCCGCTACAAGAGCGCCCGCTACTCGGTGCAGCAGCCCCTGCTCGTCGGCGCCCGCGCGGGGGACGCCGGCCCCGGGCTCCTGGCCGCGCTCGCCGAGTACGGCGCCCAGCTGGGCGAGGCCTTCCAGCTGCGGGACGACGTCCTGGGCGTCTTCGGCGACCCCGGGCACACCGGCAAGCCCGCGGGGGACGACCTGCGGGAGGGCAAGCACACCGTGCTCGTGGCGCACGCGCTGGAGCTGGCCGACGAACCGGGGGCCGAGCTGCTCGCCGCCAGCCTGGGCGACCCCGACCTCGACGAGGCCACGGTCGAGGCCTGCCGGCGGGTGCTGCGCGACAGCGGCGCCCTCGCCCGCACCGAGGAGATGATCGACGCCGCCGCGCGGGCCTCCCTGGAGGCCCTGGGGTCGGCGCCCGACCTGGACGACGTCGCCGCGGCGGCCCTGGCCGAGCTGGTCGTCATCTGCACCGACCGGCACCTCTGAGCCCGGGCCGGGCCGGTCGCCCCCTCCTGGCTAGAAGGCTTCCTCCTGGGCCCGACGCCGGACCTCGGTCTTGGCCCCGGCGTGCAGCGAGGCGACCGGGCTGCCGCCGGGCAGGCTGTCGTCGGGCCGGTGCAGCCACCCGATGATCTCCTCGTCGCTCATCCCGCCGTCGGCGAGCACGGTGATCGTGCCCCGCAGCGGGCCCAGGGGACCGTCGTCGTCGAGGAAGCCGGCGGGGACCATGACGGCGTTGTTCGGCCCCCTGCGCAGCCCGATCAGCTCACGGTCCTGCAGCCAGCGCCGCACGGTGAGCAGGGGAGCGCCCGTCCGCTCCATGATCTCGGGGACGCTGAGCCAGTCGTCGGTCGGAATTACATCGGTGCCATTTACCACATCTTCTAGTCAATCACATGGATCGACACGCCGTCAGGGTGGTGCGGCGTCCCGGAAGCGAGTACTGTCCCTCGTGCCTCAGTGTTCACGGTCCTTCCCCTGGGTCTCTGCACACCCTGTGGCACCGGTCGTCCCACCCGCACTCCCCTGTCCCGGAGGTCTCCCCCGTGAGCCCGCTCTTCGCCGCCATGCCACCTGCCGACCTGCCGGCCATGGCCTACGCCCCCACCGCCCTGCACACCTCCGAGCTGACCACGGCGACAACGACCAGGACCACCTACACCGTGCGCTCGGGCGACACGGTCTACGGCATCGCCGCCCGGCACGGCGTCAGCCCGGAAGCGGTCGTGCGGGCCAACGGGCTGAGCCAGGGCGGCCGGTGGATCCTGCCCGGGGCCACCCTGGTCATCCCGCGCGAGGGGGCCGCGGTGCCGGCACCAGCTCCGGCGCGGAGCACCCCCCGGGCCGCCTCCGGCACGGTGACGGTCCGCTCCGGGGACACCCTGTCGCAGATCGCCCTGCGTCACGGGACCACCGTCGAGACGCTCGTGTCGGCCAACAGCATCACCAACTCCCGGCTCATCTACCCCGGCCAGGTCCTCACCCTGCCGGGTTCCTCGACGGCACGGACCTCGACCTCGAGCACCGCCGACCGTCCCAAGCCGTCGCCGAAGACGTCGTCCCCCACGACGTCGGCCCCGAAGGCGTCGTCCTCCTCGGCCGGCGGCACGGTGACCGTGCGCGCCGGCGACACCCTGTGGGGCATCGCCCACCGCAACGGCACCACGGCCTCCGCCCTGGCCGGGGCCAACGGCATCTCCAGCTCGGCCTTCATCCACCCCGGACAGACGCTGCGCCTGCCCGGCACCGGGGGTTCCGGCCAGGCCGCCCCCGCTCCCGCCCCCTCCGCCCCGAAGAAGGCCGCTCCCACCCGTGCCTACGACGAGAGCTCGGTCGGCGACTACCGCAAGGGCGAGAAGGTCGAGGACACCTTCCTGCACTACCGCTACAGCGACGGGGTGGCCCGGTCCGCCGCGGCCAACCGGGACTACCTCGCCGGAGTCGAGGTGCCCTCCGCGGCCCAGATCAAGGCGTTGATCACCGAGACCAGCCGCCGGCACGGCGTCGACCCCACGCTCATGCTGGCGCTGTCCTACCAGGAGTCGGGCTGGAACCAGCGGGCCGTCTCGCCCGCCAACGCCATCGGCGCCATGCAGGTCATCCCCAGCTCGGGCGAGTGGGCCAGCTCCCTCATCGGGCGCGAGCTGAACCTGCTCGACCCGGAGGACAACGTCGAGGCCGGGGTGGTCATCATGCGCACGCTGCTGCGCGCGGCCGACACCCGCGAGGACGCCATCGGCGGCTACTACCAGGGCCTGGCCAGCGTCCGCGAGCACGGCCTGTTCCCCGACACCGAGCAGTACGTGCGCAACATCACCGCCCTCATGAAGCGCATCTGAGCCCCGGCCCGACCTCCCACGGTCGGGGCTTCGTGCTCCGTACAGTGGCGACGTGAGCACGTCCACCGACCACGACCACGTCCTCGGACGGGTCGTCGACGCCCGCTACCGGGTGGAGGACGTGCTCGCCACGGGCGGGATGGCCACCGTCTACCGGGCCCGCGACCTGCGCCTGGACCGCCCGGTCGCGCTCAAGGTCATGCGCCCCGACCTGGCGGCCGACGAGCAGTTCGTCGGCCGGTTCGTCGTGGAGGCCCGCACCGCCGCCCGGCTCTCCCACCCGCACGTGGTCCCGGTCTACGACCAGGGCCGGGACGACGGCGTCGTCTTCCTGGCGATGGAGCTGGTGGAGGGCCGGACCCTGCGCGACGTCATCGACGAGCACGCGCCGCTGTCCCTGCGGGCCGCGCTCCGCCTGGTCGAGCCCGTCGTCCAGGCGCTGGCCGCCGCCCACGAGGAGGGCCTCGTCCACCGGGACGTCAAGCCTGAGAACGTCCTCCTCGGCCGCGGCGGCACGGTCAAGGTGGCCGACTTCGGCCTCGCCCGGCTGGACGTGGCCGACGCAAGGACCACCGAGGTGCTCTGGGGCACGGCCGCCTACCTCGCCCCGGAGCAGGTCGAGCACGGGCGCGCCGACGCCCGCACCGACGTGTATGCCGTGGGTCTGCTCCTCCTCGAGCTGCTCACCGGCCGCAAGGCCTTCCCCGGCCAGGACCCCCTGCGGGTGGCCTACGAGCACGTGCACGTCGGCGCCCCCCGCCTGCGCGACCTCGTGCCCTCGGCCCCGGCCTCCGTGGAAGACCTCCTCCTGCGTGCCTCGGCGACCGAGCCGGCCGACCGGCCGCCCGACGCCGGCTGGCTGCTCACCGAGCTGCGCTCGCTGCGCCGGAGCCTGTCGGACGAGGAGCTCGACGCCGTCCCGGCGCTGCCGCCCTCCCCGCCCGACGCCACCGTCCCGGTCGCCGTCCGCGCCGCGTCGGGCCCTCCCGGGACCGGCCGCACGCCGACGGACCCGGCGGACGCGACCCAGGTCATGGGTCTGCAGCCGGCGGACGCGACCCGGCAGATCACCGGGGCGCCCGAGGGCCACTACGCCCGGACCCGCGGCAACCGTGCCCCCAGGCCCGCCCGTCGCGGCGCCCGCGGCACCGACCGGGGCGCGACGGCATACCCTCCGACGGCCGGGACCGACCGGAGGCGGCGGCGGGGAGGGGCCGCCGCCTGGGTGCTCGCGCTGCTGCTCCTCGTGCTGGGTGCCGGCGGGGCGTACGGCTTCTGGTACCTCACCGAGGGGCCGGCCGTGCACTCGGCGATGCCGACCGTCGTCGGGCTGACCGAGGACGAGGCCCGCGCCGCGCTGGACGCGCGCCAGCTGGACCCGGTGGTGGAGCGCGACTTCTCCGAGGAGGTGCCCGCCGGGACCGTCGTCTCGGCCGACGCCGCCCCCGGCAGCGAGCTGCGGCACGGCACCGACGTGCGGCTCGTGGTCTCCCAGGGCCCGGAGAGGTATGCCGTGCCGCGCCTGGTCGGGCTGACCGTGGACGAGGCGACGCAGGCGCTGGAGGAGGCCAGTCTGCAGCTCGGCGGGCGCACCGGCCGGTTCGACGAGACGGTCCCGGCGGGGACGGTCCTGGCCTCCGACCCCGACGTGGGCACGCAGCAGCCGCCCGGGACCGCCGTGGCCGTCGTCGTCTCCGACGGCCCCGCGCCGGTCGACGTCCCCGACGTGACCGGGCGGACCGAGCAGGAGGCCCGGGACGCGCTCACCGGCGCCGGGCTCCTCGTCGAGGTCTCCCCCGACCGCGTCTTCGACGACGAGGTGCCCGAGGGCGCGGTCGTCAGCCAGTCGCCCGGCCCGGCGCAGGTCGAGCGGGGCACGACCGTGCGGCTGGTCCTCTCCCAGGGCCCCGAGCTGGTCGAGGTGCCCGACGTCGTGGGCCGGCAGTTCTCCACGGCGGAGGAGGAGCTGACCGGGCTGGGGCTGACGGTCGTGCGCGAGGACGTGCGCGGCGGGTTCTTCGGCACCGTCCGCGAGCAGTCCGTCGAGCCGGGCACCGAGGTGGCCCCGGGGACCGAGGTCGTGCTCGCCGTCGTGTGAGCCTCAGCCCTGGTGGGCCCAGCGCTCCTCGAGGGCCACCCGGCCGCGGGGGTGCCAGCCCCGGGCCTCCCAGTAGCCCTGCTGCGCCGTGTGGTGGTAGCTGATCTCGGCGATCCACTTCGGCGCCTTGAACCCGTAGAGGTGCGGGAGCACGACCCGCGCGGGCCAGCCGTGCTCACGGGTCAGCGGCTGCCCGTCGACGTGCGTGGCGAGCAGGCGTCGGGGGCCAGCAGGTCCTCCAGGAGGACGGCCGAGGAGTAACCGCGGGAGGCCGCCAGCAGCACGTGGTGGGCGCCCTCCTCCGGCGGTGCGGCCGCCACGACGTCGGCCAGCCGGACGCCGCCCCATCGCAGGCCGGTCACGCTGTGCCGGTCGACGCAGTGCAGCGCGGCGGCCACCTCGACGAACTTCATCTGTGCCAGCATGCCCCGGTCCAGGACGGTCAGACCCCCGTCGGCGGTGGCACCGCGCACGGTCAGCCGCCAGCGTTCCCCGTCGACCTGGGGGACCTTGCCGTAGTGGGAGGCCAGCCAGCGACCGGCCGGCCGCTGGCCGGGCGGCAGGTCCGGCCCCTGCCCCGCGGCCGTGCCGTCCCCCGTCACCGCCGTCCCTCCCCTCAGACCGGCCCGCGGCGCAGCAGCCCGGCCAGGACGTCCACCGCGGCGTCGGTCGTCGGGTCGTCGACGTCCAGGTGCCAGACGTAGCGGGCGTGCCGCGGCCCGGTCAGGTAGCCGAGCACGCCGGCCTCCCCGGCCGCGGCGACGAGGCCGGGACCGGTCCAGCCGGCGGCGCCGACGTCCAGGACGAGGATGTTGGTCTCGACCGTGCCCGGCTCGACCGTGCCGGGGGCCGCCTGCGCCAGGGCCTCGGCGGCCCGGCGGGTGCGGGCGTGGTCCTCGGCGAGCCGCTCGATGTGGTGCTCCAGGGCGTGCAGCCCGGCGGCGGCCAGGATGCCGACCTGGCGCATGCCGCCGCCCAGCCGCTTGCGCCATACCCGGGCCTGGTGGATCCGCTCGGCGTCCGCGGCCAGGACCGACCCGACCGGTGCACCCAGCCCCTTGCTGAGGCACACCGAGACGGTGTCGGCGCACGCGCCGTAGTCCGACAGCGGCGTGCCGGTGGCCACGTGCGCGTTCCACAGCCGGGCGCCGTCGAGGTGGACGCCGACGCCGACCTCGGCGGTGGCTCCCGCAGCCGCCGCATGTCGGCCAGCGGCTGGACGGTGCCGCCGCCGAAGTTGTGCGTGTTCTCCACGACGACGCAGGCGGTGCTGACCTGGTAGGCGCCCCCGTCGGGGACCATGACCGACAGCGCGGTGTCGACGTCGAGCAGCCCGCGGTCGGCCACCCAGCTGCGGGTGGTGATACCCGAGAACGCCGCGGCGGCCCCCAGCTCGGCGCGCAGCACGTGCGCCAGGGAGTCGGTGACGACCTCCTGGCCGGGGCCGGCGTGCAGCCGCAGGCCGACCTGGTTGGCCATCGAGCCGGTGGGCATGAAGAGCGCGGCCTCGTGGCCGAGCAGCTCGGCGACCCGGGCCTCCAGCTGGGCGACCGTCGGGTCCTCGCCGTAGACGTCGTCGCCCACCTCCGCGTCCACCATCGCCGCGCGCATGGCGGGGGTGGGCCGGGTGAGGGTGTCCGAGCGCAGGTCGGCGACGACGGGGGTGGGGGCGGCCATCTAGTGGACGCCCCGCTCGAGCATCTCGGCGACGACGAAGGCCAGCTCCAGGCTCTGCTGGTGGTTCAGCCGCGGGTCGCACAGCGTCTCGTAGCGCAGGCCCAGGTCGTCCAGGTCGACGGGGTGCACCCCGCCGACGCACTCGGTGACGTCGTTGCCGGTGAGCTCGACGTGGATGCCGCCGGGGTGGGTGCCGGCCTCGGCGTGCGCGGCGAAGAAGCCGCGCGCCTCCTCCACGACGTCCTCGAACCGCCGGGTCTTGTGCCCGCTGGGGGAGGTGAAGGTGTTGCCGTGCATCGGGTCGCAGACCCAGCTGACCCGGTGCGCCTCCTCGCCGAGGGAGGTGAGCAGGGCGGGCAGCACGTCGCGGATCTGGTCGGCCCCCATCCGGGTGATGAAGGTCAGCCGGCCGGGGGTGCGCTCGGGGTCGATCTTGTCCATGAGGGCCAGCACGGTGTCGCGGTCGGCCGTCGGCCCGAGCTTGACCCCGACCGGGTTCTGCACCCGGGAGACGAAGTCGATGTGCGCACCGTCGAGGTCACGGGTGCGCTCGCCCACCCAGACGAAGTGGCTGGCGGTGTCGTAGAGCAGCCCGGTGCGGTGGTCGCGGCGCACCATCGGCCGCTCGTAGTCCAGCACCAGCGCCTCGTGGGCGGAGAAGAACTCCACCCGGCGCATCTCCTCGGCGTCGGCGACGCCGGAGGCCTCCAGGAAGCGGACGGCCCGGTCGATCTGGTGGGCCATCTGCTCGTAGCGCTTCTGCGCCGGGCCCTGGATGAAGCCCTTGTTCCAGGCGTGCACGCTGCGCAGGTCGGCGAACCCGCCGCTGGTGAAGCCGCGCACGAGGTTCAGCGTCGCCGAGCTGGCGTGGTAGGCCCGCAGCAGCCGGTCGCGTCGTGACGCCGCGCCTCGGGGGTGAACTCGAAGCCGTTGACCATGTCGCCCCGGTAGGCCGGCAGGGTGACCCCGCCGCGGGTCTCGTCGTCCCGGCTGCGCGGCTTGGCGAACTGCCCGGCCATCCGGCCGACCTTGACGACGGGCGTCCCGGCGCCGTAGGTCAGCACGACCGCCATCTGCAGGATCGTCTTGATGCGGTCCCGGATGTTGGGGCCGGTGACGTCGGCCAGGGTCTCGGCGCAGTCGCCGCCCTGCAGCGTGAAGGCCCGGCCCGCGGCGACGGCGGCCATCCGCTCCCGCAGCAGGTCCGCCTCGCCGGCGAACACCAGCGGCGGATAGGTCCCCAGCACCGAGAGGACGTGCGCGAGCTCGGCCGGGTCGTAGCTGGGCTGCTGCTTGGCCGGGAGGTCGGGCCAGTCGATGGCAGCCCCGGGGGCCGCGGTCAGGCCGGTGGTGTCGGTGCTCACCCGCACCATGGTAGGAGACGCGGGGAGGTGGGTATGACGTCGCGTCAGGCGGGCGGCTGCCCGTCGTCGTGCCGGGGCCGGCGGGCGGAGAGGCCCTCGCGGGCCCGGTCGGCGGCCTCGGTGAGCCCGGCGCGGGCCCGGTCCCGGGCCTGCTCGATGTTCTCCCGGGCGTGCCCGAGGTTCTCCCGGGCCTGCTCCAGGCCGCCGCGGGCGCGGTCGGCGAGGCGCTTCTTGACGGCGGAGGCGTACTCGTCGACGTAGTCCTGCCCGGAGAGCCGCTGCAGCTCGCGCATGACGTCGTCGGTGATCTCGCGCAGGGCCTCGTGGTTCTCGGTCTGCCCGGCGTACTGGGGGTAGTGCAGCGGCCGGCCGATCCGGATGCCCACCTGGACGACGTTGGGGATCCGCTGGCCGGTCGGCTGGGCCTTGTCGGTGTCGATCATCGCGCAGGGCACGATCGGGACGTCGGCGGCCACCGCGAGCCGGGCCATCCCGGTCTTGCCGCGGTAGAGCCGACCGTCGGGGGACCGGGTGCCCTCGGGGTAGATGCCGAACAGCTCCCCCCGGCGCAGCACCTCCAGCCCCTTCTCCAGGGCCACGAGGGAGGCCCGGCCGCCGGAGCGGTCGATCGGGATCTGGCCGGTGGCGGTGAAGAACTGCCGGGTCAGCCAGCCCTTGACCCCCCGGCCGGTGAAGTACTCCTGCTTGGCCGGGAAGGTGACCCGGCGCTCGACCATGAGCGGCAGGAAGATGGAGTCGGAGAAGGACAGGTGGTTGCTGGCCAGGATCGCACCGCCGGTGGCGGGGATGTTCTCCCGGCCCTCGACCCAGGGGCGGAAGACGACCCGCACCGCAGGGCCGACGACGATGTGCTTGAGGATCCAGTAGATCACGGTGCTCTTCTCCTGCCGACGGTCAGCGCACGCACTCTACCGGTGAGCGGGCAGCGTGCGAGGATGACCACGTGCTCCCGACCGTCAGGAGGCGCCCGTGACCGAGCCCGGCCACCCGCCCGAGCCCGAGGGGCCCGACGACGTCGACCGGCGCTTCCGCGAGATCGTCGCCGGCCTGGGCACGGACCTGCCCGAGGGACCGGCCCGGCCCGAGCCGCCGCCGACGGGCCGCTTCGGACCGCCGGACCGGGTCAACCCGCCCCCGTCGCAGGTCCCGCCCCGCCCCCGGCCCCCACGTCGGGGCGTGCCGGAGGCCGGGGGGCCGCCCGAGGGCATGGCGACCGACTTCCGGTCCTACTCCCCGCCGGAGGAGGACGACCACTTCGTGCCGCCGCCCGTCCCGCCGCTGCCGGTCGGCGACCTGCACTTCTGGGCGATCCTCGTGGGCCTGGTCGGCGGCCCGCTCCTCGTGGTGCTCTCCGCGGTGGTCCCGGTGCTGGACACCGGGTGGGCCGGTCCGGGCGCGGCGCTGACGGTGGCCGGGTTCGTGCTGCTCGTGCTGCGTCAGCCCCGGGACCGGGGTCCCGGCGGCGACTGGGGCGCCCAGGTCTAGCGGCGCCTCAGAACGTCAGGTCGACCCAGACCGGCAGGTGGTCGGTGGCCTGCTCCAGCGGTGCGTCCGCCACGAGCCGGGGGTCCCCGGGGACGGCCGTGCGGTGGCCGCGGGCGAAGATCGCGTCGATGCGCCGGTGCGGCTTCTGCGCCGGGAACGTGGGCCGGTCGTCGCTGACCTCGGTCAGCGCCCCGGACAGCACCCCCCAGGCGCGCCCGTCCGCCTCCTCGTTGACGTCGCCGCCGACCACGAGCGGCCCGCCGGCCAGGTCGGGCGCCGCCGCCAGCTCGGACAGGACCGTGCGGACGTGGTCGACCCGCTGGTCCTCGTTGAGGGAGAGGTGGACCGAGACGACGGTGACCGGCTCCAGCCCGACCGCCTGGACCCTGGCGACCGTCCAGCTGCGGGGATTCTCCCCCAGACCCACGCGCAGGCGGCGGTCCTGGGAGTCGGTCGCGCGCACCCGCAGGCTGGTCATCATGCCGGTGCCGCTGACCAGCCGGGTGCGCCCCGACCACAGCAGCCCGGTCCGGCGGGCGAACGCGCTGATCGCGTAGTCCGACCCGGGGTAGCGCGGCACCTCCTGCAGCAGCAGCACATCGGGGTCGACGGCGCGGACGACGGCGGCGGCCGCCCTGGCGTCGTCCTTGAGGCCGCGCAGGTTGTAGCTGGCCACGCGCAGGCCGGCGCGCTCGGTGTTCTCGGGCATGGTGCCCATTCTCCGGTATGCCGTCGCGCGCCCGGGCGCCCGCCCCTGCCCCGGGTGCCCGGGCAGGGGCCCGGAAAGGGCGCTCAGGCAGGGATCGTCGAGGCGCGGGCCAGGTCGGCGGCCCCGACCAGGCCGGCGCCCACGCCCAGCTCGGCGGCCAGCACGGGCGGCACCGGCCGGTGGCCGCGGCCGACGAGGCGGCGGGCCAGGGTCTCCCGGGCGGGGCGCAGCAGCAGGTCCCCGGCCTCGCTGGCCCCGCCGCCGACGACGACCGTGCCGGGGTCGAGCGCCGCGACGAGGTTGGCCAGGCCGGTCCCCAGCCACCGGCCCACGTCCGGCGAGCAGCTCGGCGTCGCCACCCGGTCCCCCGCCAGGGCGGCCGCGGTCACGTCCTCGCCCTGCAGCCGGTCGAGGTCGCCGCCGCACCGCTCCGTCACGGCGTCCAGGTCGGGGGCCCCGGCGGCGAGGAGGTCCAGCGCCTCGCGGCGCAGCACCGCGCCGGAGGCGTACTGCTCCCAGCAGCCCCGGTTGCCGCACTCGCAGGGTCGACCGTCGGGGACCAGGACCATGTGGCCGAACTCCCCCGCCAGCCCGTGCCGTCCCCGGTCCAGCCGGCCCTCCCGCACGAGCGCACCGCCGATGCCGGTGCCCAGGGTCACCACGAGCAGGTGGCTCTCCCCGCGGCCGGCGCCGAACCGGTGCTCGGCCCACGCCGCCGCGTTGGCGTCGTTGTCCACGACCACGGGGCGGTCCAGCCGGGCGCGCAGCCGGTCCTGCAGCGGCTCGTCGCGCCAGGACAGGTGCGGGGCGAAGACGACCCGCCCGGCGTCCGCCGCGACGAACCCGGCCGCACCGACACCGACCGCGACGACCTCCCGGCCGGCGGCGGCCGGGGACCGCAGCAGCTCCTCGACGGCCGCCACGACCGCGTCCTCGACCACGCGGGCCGCGGTCGTGCGGTCGGGGGTGTCGTGCCGCACCTGGGTCACGACCCGGCCGGCCGGGTCGACCAGGCCGGCCTTGATCCGGGTGCCGCCGACGTCGACCCCGACCGCCAGCGCGTCCCCGTCGGGCCGTGGCCCGGCGGCCCCGCCGGTCACGTCCGGGCGGCGGCCAGGTCGGCCGCGCCGATCATGCCGGCGGCGTTGCCCAGCTCGGCGCGCACGATCGGGATGATCTCCCGGTGCCCCCGGCCGGTGAGGTGCCGGCCGAAGGCGTTGCGGGCCGGCTCCAGGACCAGGTCGCCCGCGGCGCTGACCCCGCCGCCGACGACGATGAGCGCCGGGTCGAGCACGGCGGCCAGGCTGGCCGCGCCCTCACCGGTCCACCGGCCGACGTCCTCGAGCAGCTCGGTGGCGGCCGGGTCGCCCTCCTGGGCGACCTCGGTGACCAGCTGCCCGGTGAGCCGGGCGGGGTCGCCGCCGCACCGGTCCGAGAGGGTGCCGGCGTGCGGCGAGCCCCCGGCGACGAGGGCCCGGGCCTCGCGCACGAGGGCGCTGCCGGAGGCATACATCTCGAAGCAGCCCTTGTTGCCGCACCCGCACCGGTGCCCGTCGGGGACCACCCGCAGGTGACCCACCTCGGCCGCCATGCCGTGGGCCCCGCGCATGAGCACCGAGTCGACGATGATGCCGCCCCCGACCCCGGTCCCCAGGGTGAGCAGGAGCATGTCGTCCACGTCCCGGGCCGCGCCGAACCGGAACTCCCCCCAGGCGGCCGCGTTGGCGTCGTTCTCGATGACCACGGGCAGGCCGACGAGGTCCTCGAGGCGGGCCTTGAGGGGCTCGTCGCGCCAGGCCAGGTTGGGGGCGAAGACGACCGTCTCCCCCGCCTGGTCGATGAAGCCGGCGCAGGCGGCGCCCAGCGCGGCCACGCTCCCGCCGTCCGCGGCGACCGCCCGGTGCAGCTCCTCGGTGACGTCGGCGACCGCGCGGGCGATGAGGTCGGGGTCCTGGGCGGGGGTCTCCCGCCGCGCCTGGTGCAGCACCCGGCCCTGTCCGTCGACGGCGCTCGCCGCGATCTTGGTCCCGCCGATGTCCACTCCGACGCAGATGCCCAACGCCCGTCCCTCTCCTCGTCCGGTCCTTGTGCGGTCCTCGTCACAGCCTATGCCGTGTGCTGCCGCGGACGCCTCCGGGGCGCGAGTAGGGTGGGCCGCGCACCTCCCCCGACCCCGTTGCGACGAGGAGCCCGCCCGTGCAGGACGTCACCGTCCCCCCGCTCATCCCGCCCACGACCGAGGGCAGCATCTCCACGTATGCCGTGGAGTGGGCCGAGCGCGAGCCCTCGCGGGTGATGATGAGCCGGCCCGGGCCGGACGGCTGGGACGAGGTGACCGCCGCGCAGTTCCGCTCCGACGTCGACGGGCTGGCCCGGGGCCTGGTGGCCGCCGGCATCGAGACCGGCGACCGCGTCGCCGTGATGAGCCGCACCCGCTACGAGTGGACCCTCGTCGACTTCGCGCTGTGGAGCGTGGGCGCCGTGCCGGTGCCGGTCTACGAGACCAGCTCGCGGGACCAGGTCGAGTGGATCGTCCAGGACTCCGGCGCGGTGGCGATGATCGTCGAGGACCAGCACCTGCTCGGCGTGGTCTCCTCGGTCCGGGAGTCCCTGCCCACGCTGCGCGACGTCTGGTGCATCGACGGCGGGTCGCTCGACGAGCTGGTCGCCGCCGGGCAGGACGTGCCGGTGGCGGAGGTCGAGCGGCGGCGGGCCGCGCTCGTGCGGGCGGACCTGGCCACGATCATCTACACGTCGGGGACCACCGGACGGCCCAAGGGCTGCGAGCTGACGCACGACAACTTCATGGGGCTGGCCGAGAACGCCGCGGAGCGCCTGGCGGTCGTCATCAAGGCACCGGAGGCCTCGACCCTGCTGTTCCTGCCGCTGGCGCACGTCTTCGCCCGGTTCATCCAGGTGGTCTGCGTGCACGCCGGGGCCCGCCTGGGCCACACCCCCGACCCGAGGAAGGTGCTGACGGACCTGGCCGGCTTCCGCCCCAGCTTCCTGCTGTCGGTGCCGCGGGTGTTCGAGAAGATCTACAACTCGGCCGAGCAGAAGGCCGAGGCCGGGGGCCGGGGGCGGATCTTCCGGTGGGCCGCCCGCGTGGCGCAGGACTACAGCCGGGCCCAGGACGGCGGCCGCGTGCCGGTGGCGCTGAGGGCCCAGCACGCCCTGGCCGACACGTTGGTCTACGGCAAGCTGCGCGCGGCGATGGGCGGCAAGGTGGACTACGCCATCTCCGGCGGGGCCGCGCTCGGGGAGCGGCTGGGGCACTTCTACCGCGGGATCGGCGTCCTGGTCCTCGAGGGCTACGGCCTGACCGAGACCACCGCCCCCGCCACGGTCAACA
This sequence comes from Ornithinimicrobium sp. CNJ-824, assembly GCF_001942405.1. Classification (GTDB taxonomy): domain Bacteria; phylum Actinomycetota; class Actinomycetes; order Actinomycetales; family Dermatophilaceae; genus Ornithinicoccus; species Ornithinicoccus kibberensis. The sequence goes on along the minus strand of NZ_MKKA01000059.1, from coordinate 112,742 downwards.
CCCCCGACATGATCCGGATCGGCACCGTCGGGCGTCCCTTCCCAGGGGTGTCGGTGCGGATCGCCGACGACGGCGAGGTCCAGGTCAAGGGTGTCAACGTCATGCGTGGCTACCACGACGACCCGGAGGCGACGGCCGAGGTCCTGCGGGACGGCTGGTTCCGCACCGGCGACCTCGGGGAGCTGGACCAGGACGGCTTCCTGCGGATCACGGGGAGGACCAAGGAGCTGCTCGTCACCGCCGGCGGCAAGAACGTCTCGCCCGGCCCGCTCGAGGACCGGCTGCGGGCCTTCCCGCTCGTGTCGCAGTGCATGGTCGTGGGCGAGGGACGCCCGTTCGTGGCCGCCCTCATCACCCTCGACGAGGAGATGCTGCCCACCTGGGCTGCCGCGCACGGCCTGGAGGGCCTCACGGTCGAGGAGGCCCGCACCCACGAGGCGGTGCGCGCGGAGGTGCAGAAGGCCGTGGACGCGGCCAACGACACCGTCAGCCGGGCCGAGTCGATCCGCACCTTCACCATCCTCGGGGAGGACTTCACCGCCGAGAACGGCCTGCTCACCCCGTCGATGAAGCTCAAGCGCGGGCGCATCACCGACAAGCTGCAGGACGAGATCGACGCGCTCTACACCCGGTCGGCACCCCGGCGCGGCTGAGGTCAGGGCGGTCACGGCCCGGGCGGTCGCGGCCGGGACTGGTGCGGCCAGGACGGCTCAGCCGGCGGCCCAGCGGCGGTCGTCGACGAGCTCGGCCCGGGCCGCGGACGCCTCCTGCGGCGTGACGAGGCCTGCCCGGACGAACGCGCCGACGGCGGCCAGCTCGTCGCTGTCCAGCCGGACGCCACGGGGGCCGGGGTCGTCCGGGGCCATCGGGACCTCCTTGACCTCCTGGGCCTCCGGCGTGGTGACGGTCGCGTCTGCAGCCACACGGCGCCCAGGACGGGGACGAAGCAGTCACCGCAGTGACGGCCCCGCACCGGGCAGGTCTGGCAGTCGATGGTGGTCGTGGTCATGTGGTCCACCTCCTCGTCCTCGACGCTAGGGGCGGGGTCCGACATACCCCGCTCCAGCGTGTCGGTGGAGGGGGTCTGTCGGAGCCGGCGTCTACGTTCGGGGACATGCAGATGGTGCAGGCGACGTTCGAGGACCTGGGGGTTCCCCTGGCCGACGTCACCTTCGTCGTCGTCGACCTGGAGACCACCGGGTCCTCCCCCGCGGGCTCCCAGATCACCGAGGTCGGCGCGGTGAAGGTGCGTGGCGGTGAGGTGCTGGGCGAGTTCCAGACGCTGGTGCGGCCCGCGTCCCCCATCCCGCCGTTCATCAGCGTCCTGACCGGCATCACCAACACCATGGTGGCCGACGCGCCCTCGATCCGCACCGTGCTGCCGCAGTTCCTCCAGTTCGCCGCCGGCTCGGTCCTCGTGGCCCACAACGCCGGCTTCGACGTCTCCTTCCTCAAGGCGGCGGCCGCCGAGACCGGGCACCCCTGGCCGGGCTTCGCGGTGATCGACACCGTCCGCCTGGCCCGGCAGCTGGTCCACAAGGACGAGGCGCCCAACCACAAGCTGGCCAGCCTGGCCAGGCTGTTCGGCGCCGCCACGACGCCCGACCACCGTGCCCTCCACGACGCCCGCGCCACCGTCGACGTGCTCCACGGGCTCATCGAGCGCGTGGGCAACCTGGGCGTGCACACCCTGGAGGAGCTGCAGTCCTACAGCTCCCGGGTCAGCACCGCGCAGCGGCGCAAGCGCTTCCTCGCCGAGGCGATGCCGTCGGCACCCGGGGTGTACGTCTTCCGGGACGCCCGCGGCGAGCCGCTCTACGTGGGGACGGCCTCGGACCTGCGCCGGCGCACCCTGACCTACTTCACCGCGTCCGAGACGCGCCGCCGGATGGCCGAGATGGTCGGGCTGGCCGAGTCGATCACCCCGATCGTGTGCGCCACCCGGCTCGAGGCGCAGGTGCGCGAGCTGCGCCTCATCGCCGAGCACAAGCCCCGCTACAACCGGCGGTCCCGGCACCCGGAGAAGGCGATGTGGGTCAAGCTGACCGCCGAGCCCTTCCCCCGCCTGTCCATCGTCCGGACGGTGCGGGCCGACGACGCCCACTACGCCGGGCCCTTCACCAGCCGACGGACGGCCGAGGCGGCCGTGACGGCCGTGCACGAGGTGGTGCCGCTGCGGCAGTGCACCGCACGGCTCGCCGCCCGCGCCGCCCAGACGTCGGCGTGCGTGCTCTTCGAGATGGGCCGCTGCGGCGGGCCGTGCGTGGGCGCCCAGTCGGTCGAGGACTACGCCGAGGTCGTCCGCCGGGCCGGCGAGGCGCTCACCGGCAGCTGCCGGGACGTGATGGGCTCGCTGCGGGCGCGGCTGGACGCCCTGGCGGAGCAGGAACGCTTCGAGGAGGCCGGGACCCTCCGCGACCGGATGATGGCGCTGGTCAGGGCCGCGGCGCGGGCCCAACGACTGCGACCGCTGACCCAGACGGCCGAGCTGGTCGCAGCCCGCCCCCGCGACGGCGGGGGCTGGGAGGTGGTGTGCGTACGGCACGGCCGTCTGGCGGGCACCACGACCACCCCCGCCGGGGCCGACCCGATGCCCTACGTCGAGGCGCTGCGACAGACCGCCGAGGTGGTGGGCGGACCGGGGGCGCTGCCGGAGGAGAGCGAGCTGGTGCTCGGCTGGCTGGAGAAGCCGGGGACCCGCCTGATCGATCTGCAGGGGACGTGGACGTGCCCCGTCGACGGGGCCGGCGCCTCCCGGGCCGAGCTGGAGCCGCAGGCCAGCTCCTGGGGCGACCCGGACCACCTCGACCCGGCCCCGGGGCGGCCGTGGGACCGCCCGGTCGGTGCGGTGGCCGGCGTGCCGGGCTGAGCGGGCCGGTCGGACCCACTCCGGCGATCAGGCCGTCGTGGCCAGGGACGTCAGCCGTCGAGGCCCAGGTCGAAGCCGGCGTCGAGGTCCTCGTCGGAGTAGGTGCGGAAGGCGATGTGGGTGCTGGTCTCCAGGACGCCGGCGACCTTGTTGAGCCGGTCGGCGATGACGTCGTGGAAGTCCTCGTGGCGGGAGACCCGGGCGACGGCGATGAGGTCGACGTCACCGGTGACGGAGTAGACCTCGCTGATGCCCTCGATCGCGGCGATCTCCCGCGCCGCCTCAGGGATGCGGGCCACTTCTGCCTTGATGAGGACGATCGCCGAAATCACCAGGCCACTGTAGCGCCCGGGTGGTCGGCCGGTGCCTCAGCCCCAGCCCAGCTCGTGCAGCGCCTCGTCGTCGATGCCGAAGTGGTGGGCGATCTCGTGGACGACGGTCACCGCGATCTCGTCGAGGAGGTGCTCGCGGTCCTCGCACATCCGCACAAGCGGCCCGCGGAAGATCGTGATCCGGTCGGGCAGGGTGCCGCCCCAGGACAGGTCGCGCTCGGTCAGCGGCACCCCGTCGTAGACGCCCAGCAGCTCGGGGTCCTCCGGCGGGGGTTCCTCCTCGACGAGGAAGACGACGTTGTCGAGCTGGTCCATCAGCTCGACCGGGACCAGGTCGAGGGCGTCGCCGACGGCCTCCTCGAACTCGGTCATCGTCAGCGCGGCCGGGTCACCGCCCAGGTCGCCCTCCGCCGCGCCCGACGACGGCGCCCCGTCCTCCGGGAGGGGGACGGGGCGCTCGTCGGGTGCGTGCTCGTCAGCGACGACGACCGGCTCCGATGCTGTCGTCCTCGACGTGCCCGCTGACCGGGGCGCCGGGAGTGTCGGAGACGGACTCCGAGTGCTGCTCGATGCCGGCCGCGGCCTCGGGGGTGTCCAGCGCCTCGTGCTCGCCGTGGTGGTGGGCCGCCGCCAGCTCGGCCGGGGTGACCGGGGCGATCGTGTCCTTGTAGTAGAACCGCGACAGCGCGTTGCGCAGGCCGGAGCCGCCGCCGGGACGGCGCACCCCGTGCTCGTCGACACCGCCGGCCTCGAGACCGAGCGGACGGTAGGTGTCGTGCTGCACCAGGGCCCAGCGCTCGTACTCGTCCATCGGCTCGTGGACCTCGAAGAACCGGCCCTCGGGGGTGCGCACGATGCGTCCGGTCTCGTGGCCGTGCAGGACCTTCTCCCGGTCGTGCCGCTGCAGCGACAGGCAGATCCGCTTGGTCAGGAAGAACACGATGACCGGCAGCACGAAGAACATCAGCCGGAAGAACATGGTGATGTCGTTGATCGACAGCTGCAGCTTGATCGCCAGGATGTCGTTGATCGTGGCCAGCGCCAGCACCAGGTACATCGAGATGGCGGCCAGGCCGACCGCGGTGCGGGTGGGGGCGTTGCGCGGGCGGTCGAGCAGGTGGTGCTCCCTCTTGTCGCCGGTGATCCAGGCCTCGACGAAGGGGTAGACGCCCAGGATCAGCCACACCAGCGGGAGCAGGAGCAGCGAGCCCAGGAAGATGTTCATGCTCCAGGTGGTGCCGAACAGCTCGAACTCCAACCAGCCAGGCAGCAGCCGCAGCGCACCGTCGGAGAACCACATGTAGAAGTCCGGCTGCGAGCCGGCCGTGACCTGGGTCGGGTCGTAGGGCCCGTACACCCAGACCGGGTTGATCTGGACGAGGGCCGAGACCAGGGCGGTGATGCCGAAGACGACGAAGAAGAACCCGCCGGCCTTGGCGGCGTACACCGGCATGACCGGGAAGCCGACGACGTTGTTGTTGGTCCGGCCGGGCCCGGGGTACTGGGTGTGCTTGTGGATGACCACGAGCGCCAGGTGGGCCACGAACAGGCCGACGAGGATCGCCGGGATGAGCAGCACGTGCACGATGTACAGCCGCGGGATGATGGCCTCGCCGGGGAACTCCCCGCCGAAGACGAAGAAGGTCATCCAGGTGCCGATGACCGGGGCGGACATCATGAAGCCGTTCATCGCCCGGATGCCGGTGCCCGAGAGCAGGTCGTCCGGCAGCGAGTAGCCGGCGAAGCCCTCGATGGCCGCCAGCAGCGACAGGACCACGCCGATGACCCAGTTGATCTCGCGCGGCTTGCGGAAGGCGCCGGTGAAGAAGACGCGGGCCGCATGCAGCGCGATGCCGACGATGAAGAACAGGGCCGACCAGTGGTGCAGCTGCCGCATGAGCAGGCCGCCCTTGACCTCGAAGCTGATGTCCAGCGTCGAGGCGTAGGCCTCGGACATGCCGACGCCTTGAGCGGGACGTAGGCACCGTCGTAGGTCACGTGGCCGAGGCTGGGCACGAACCAGAAGGTGAGGAAGGTCCCGGTGATCAGGGCGATGACCATGGAGTACATGGCCACCTCGCCCAGCAGGAAGCTCCAGTGGTCGGGGAAGACCTTCTTGAGGCCGAAGCGCATGGCCTTGGCCAGGCCGGTCCGGTCGTCGATCGGGCCGAGCGCCCGGGGGAAGCGGGCGTCCGCCGAGGCCTGGTTGGTCGGGTCGATCGCCGTCGTCGTCGAGGCGCTCTCCGTGCGCAGGTGGTCGGCCCCCTGCGGGACGTGGGTGGCGCTCATGCGTCGTCTCCCTTCAGGAGGCCGGGACGCTCACGCTCGAAGAAGCTGACGCCGACCGGCTCGCGGAAGCTGTCCGCGGCGACGAGGTAGCCCTCGTCGTCGATGGTGATCGGCAGCTGCGGCAGCGGCCGCCGCGCCGGACCGAAGATGACCTCGCAGTCGTTGGTCATGTCGAAGGTCGACTGATGGCACGGGCACAGCAGGTGGTGGGTCTGCTGCTCGTAGAGCGCCACCGGGCAGCCGACGTGCGTGCACACCTTGGAGTAGGCGAAGACCCCGTCCACGCCCCAGTCGAGCTGCTTCTGGCTCTGCACCACCGAGGGGTCGAGGCCGACCACGATGACCTGGGCCTCCGCCTTGACGATGAGCAGCTCGTCGGCGGGCAGGTCGTGCGCCGCCTCGCCGACGTAGCCCTCTGGCATGACGTGGAAGACCGACCCGCGGGTCACGTCCGCGGCCCGGATGGGAGTTCCGGACGGGTCGATCATCAACCGCATGCCCGCCTCCCAGACGGTGTCGTAGAGCTCGCCACGCGGACGCGGCCCGAGACCTGCGACGACGGGCACCACCAGGGGAAGGGCGAACAGGCCCAGCGCCCCGCCGGCGGAGCCGAGGATCGCGGTGCGGCGGTTCAGCTGGGAGCTGCGCCACCCGTGCGAGAGGGTCTGCGCCACGGCCTGACGGTCGTCGTCCGGGGAGGTCTGGGGGTGCCGCTCCTCGACCTGCTCGACGTCGGGCATGAGCGTCTTGGACCAGTGGATGGCCCCGAGGCCGATGCCGAGCAGGGACAGGCCCATCGTCAGGCCGAGGACGACGTGGAAGAGGTTGACCTCGCCGATGCCGATGATCGTCCCCTTGAGCTCGGGGTCGATCGCGAAGTAGGCGACGAGGAACAGGATCGAGGAGATCGCCGAGATCGTGAACAGCACCACGACCTGGGTCGCGGCCCGCCGAGCGGCCTTCTCGTCGACGTCCGCGCGTCGCGGCACGTGCGGCGGCAGGCCCGGGTTGGTGAAGCGGTCCTGGGGCGCGGTGCCGCTCAGGGCCGGCAGGTCGTTGTAGTAGGTCGCCACCTCAGGCCGCCTTCCGTCCGATCCAGATCGCTGCCGCGATCATCACACCGATGCCGATGGTCCACACGAACAGCGCGTCCCCGGCCGGGCCGACGCTGCCCAGGCCGGCGCCGCCGTGGGAGTTGCCGCCGTCCTCGATGTACTTGAGGAAGGCGATCACGTTCTCCTTCTCCTGCGGGGTGAGGTTCTGGTCGTTGAACACCGGCATCGACTGCGGGCCGGTGAGCATCGCCTCGTAGATGTGCTGCGGCTCCACGCCCATGAGGGTGGGGGCGTACTTGCCGCGGGTCAGCGCTCCCCCGGTGCCCGAGGAGTTGTGGCACATGGCGCAGTTGGTGCGGTAGGCCGCGCCCCCGGCGGCGATGTCGGCCCCCTCCAGGTCGAGGTACTCCTCGTCGGGCACGTCCGGGCCGGGGCCCAGGGAGTCGACGTAGGCGGCCAGCTGGGAGATCTGCTCCTCGCTGAACTGGACCTGGGCAGCGTTGCGCTCGGCCTGCACGCCCGGCGCGGGGAGCGGCATACGTCCGGTGGAGACCTGGAAGTCGACCGAGGCCGCCCCGACACCGATCAGGGAGGGCCCGATCGGGTCCACGCCCTGGGCGTTGGTGCCGTGGCAGGTGGCGCAGTTGGCCAGGAACAACTGCTCGCCGGCCTCGACGTCCTCCTGGGTGGCGGTGGCGGCGGAGGTGCCGGGGGCGGCCTTGGGCGCGAAGGCTGCGTAGGCGGTGCCGGTGAAGGTCAGGCCCAGCAGCAGCAGCACCAGCAGCGCGAGGGGGCTGCGGCGACGTGCGGCGAGAGAACTCACTCGTCGATCCTTCCGAGGGTGATCGGGGTGGGCGGGTGGGCCGCTGTCGGCCGCGGACGGGTTCATGGTGTCACTGGAGCAGGTAGATCACGGCGAACAGCGCGATCCACACGACGTCGACGAAGTGCCAATAGTAGGAGGTCACGACCGCGCCGGTGGCCTGGGCGTGGGTGTACCGCTTGGCGGTGAAGCTGCGGCCGATGATGAGCAGGAAGGCGATGAGACCACCGGTGACGTGCAGCCCGTGGAAGCCGGTGGTGATGTAGAAGACCGACCCGTAGGGGTCGGCCGTCGGCGTGACCCCCTCGCTGGTGAGCGTGGCGTACTCCCAGACCTGGCCGGCGATGAAGGTGGCCCCGAAGAGGTAGGTCAGCACGTACCACTCGCGCATGCCCCAGCCCTCGGCCCCCAGCGGGTTGCCGATCTTGAAGATGCTGCCGGTGCGGTGCGGGATGCCGCGCTCGGCCTTCCACACCCCGAACTGGCACCAGAGCGAGGAGATCACGAGGATCATCGTGTTGATCGTGGCGAACGTGACGTCGAGGTACTCGGTGCGCTCGGCCCACATGTCCGGCGCGACGGACCGGATGGTGAAGTACATCGCGAACAGAGCGGCGAAGAACATGATCTCGCTGGAGAGCCAGACCATCGTCCCGACCGCCGTCATGTTGGGCCTGGTCGCAGGCCCGTGCATGGTCGCGTGGAACCGGTCCGCGTCGGTCATCGTTGCTGCAGGTGTCGTCGCCACCCGGACATTATGGCCCAACGTCGTAGATGAATGTGCACCCCCGGCCCGCGTGCCGCCCCCGGATGTGCCGCCGGGGCACGGATCCCGTGGTCGGAGGCGGTCGCGGCAGGGGTCGGCCGACCTCCCGGCGGGCCCCAAGGTTGGACGACCGGGGCCGACGGCCCGGGCCGCCCACCCGCTACGATCGTGCCCATGACCGTCACCCCCGCCGCGTCCCAGCACCCTGACACCCAGGCCCGCAGCATCTCGGTCCTGCTCTTCAGCGACGACCGCTCGGTGCGCGACCAGGTCCGGCTCGGGGTGGGTGACCGCCCGGCCGACGACGTCGTCGTGGAGCGCTGGCACGAGTGCGCGACCGCCCCGGCCGTGGAGGCCGCGGTCGACGAGGGCGGCTACGACGTGCTCATCCTCGACGGCGAGGCCCAGCCCTACGGCGGGATGGGTCTGGCGCGCCAGCTCAAGAGCGAGGTCTTCGACTGCCCGCCGATCGTCGTGCTCACCGGCCGTCCCGTCGACGGCTGGCTGGCGACGTGGTCGCTGGCGGACGCGGCCGTGCCGCGCCCCCTGGACCCCGAGAAGCTGGCCGACACCGTCGCCCACCTCGCCCGCCGGTGACCGGCGGAGCGACCTCCCCCGCCGGCGACGCCGCCGCGACCACCTGGCCGGACCTGCTGACCGCGCTCGTCGGCCGGCACGACCTGTCCCGCGAGGACACCCGCTGGGCGATGGACCGGATCATGTCGGCGAGGCCGGCCCCGCCCAGGTGGCCGCCTTCCTCACCGGGCTGCGCGCCAAGGGTGAGACGGTCGAGGAGATGGTGGGCCTGTCGGGCGTCATGCTCGAGCACGCCCAGCAGCTGACCGTCGAGGGACCCACGATCGACATCGTGGGCACCGGCGGCGACCGCGCGATGACGGTGAACATCTCCTCCATGGCGGCCGTGGTGACGGCGGCCGCCGGGGCGGTCGTCGTCAAGCACGGCAACCGGGCCTCCTCCAGCCGGTCCGGCTCGGCCGACATGCTCGAGGCCCTCGGCGTGCGGCTGGACCTGTCCCCCGACCAGGTCGCCGACCTCGCCGGCCAGGTGGGCATCACCTTCTGCTTCGCCAACGTCTTCCACCCCGCGATGCGGCACGTCGCCCCGGTGCGTCGCGACCTGGGGATCGCCACGGCCTTCAACTTCCTCGGCCCGCTGACCAACCCCGCCCGGCCCCGGTATGCCGTGGTGGGCTCGGCGGACGCGCGGATGGCCCCCCTCATGGCCGGGGTCTTCGCCGACCGCGGCACCACCGCCGCCGTGTTCCGCGGCGACGACGGGCTGGACGAGGTGACCCCGGCCACGACGAGCCGCCTGTGGTGGGTCGACGGCGGGGGGTCCGTGCAGGAGTGGACGCTGGACCCCACCCGCCTCGGCGTCCCCCTGCACACGGTCGAGGACCTGCGGGGAGGCGACGCCGCGCAGAACGCCCAGGTCGCCCGCGACCTGTTCGCCGGCTCCACCGGTGCCGTGCGCGACGCGGTCCTGCTCAACGCCGGCGTGGCTCTTGCCCTGCTGCAGGCCGGGGAGAACGGCCCCCACCCGCGCACCGAGGACGAGCTGCACGCCCACGTCCGTGCGGGGATGGACCGGGCCGCCCGGGCGATCGACGAGGGCACGGCCGCGGCACTGGTCGGGCGGTGGGTCGAGGCCAGCCGGGCCCTGACTGCCTGACGACCGTCCCGACGACAGCAGAACCCCCGGCCGCATCGGCCGGGGGTTCTGGCTGTGCGGGGGGCGGGTCGTCCGCTCAGACGGCCTTCTCGCCGCGGAAGTACTCGAAGGTCCAGCCGAGGATCGAGACCACCAGGAACGGGGTGGCCACGACGGTGAGCCACCAGCCGACCGCGACGCCCAGGACGACGACCGTCGTCGACAGGCCGAGCCACAGCGGCCACCACGAGTAGGGCGCGAAGTGGCCGTAGTCCCCGGCCTGGTCGGCGATCTCGCCCTCGAGGTTGTCCTCGGGCCGGGCGTCGACCGTGCGGCCGGACAGCCAGAAGAACCACGCGACGAACCCGGTCATCACGGCCGTCAGGAGCAGGCCCAGGATGCCGACCCACTCGGACAGACCGGTGAAGTAGGCGTAGATGACCCCGACGAGGAGGAAGAAGGGGATCAGGTAGGCAAAGACCTTGGCTTCAGCCTTCACGGCTCAGCGCTCCTCTCCGGTGCGACCACCGGTCTCGGTGCCGACCCGACCACGCGGGTCGGTGTCGGGGCCGCCCAGCAGCTCCTCGGCGACGGACTTGTCCGGCTCGGGCGACTCCATCGTGCCGACCTCCGGGTGGTGCAGGTCGAAGACGGGGCGCTCGGAGCGGATCCGCGGGATGGCGTCGAAGTTGTGCCGCGGGGGCGGGCACGAGGTGGCCCACTCCAGCGAGCCGCCCCAGCCCCACGGGTCGTCGACGGTGACCTTGGGCGTGCGGAAGCTCTGCCACACGTTGTAGAAGAACGGCAGCATCGAGACGGCCAGCACGAACGAGGAGACGGTGGAGACTTGGTTCATCCAGGTGAAGCCGTCCTCGGGCATGTAGTCGGCGTAGCGCCGCGGCATCCCGATGACGCCCAGGAAGTGCTGGATGAGGAAGGTGCCGTGGAAGCCGAGGAAGAGCAGCCAGAAGTGCACCTTGCCCCAGGTCTCGTTGAGCATGTGCCCGGTGAGCTTGGGCCACCAGAAGTAGTAGCCGGCGAACATCGCGAAGACGACGGTGCCGAAGACCACGTAGTGGAAGTGCGCCACGACGAAGTAGGAGTCGGTGACTTGGAAGTCCAGGGCCGGGCTGGCCAGGATGACACCGGTCAGACCGCCGAAGAGGAAGGTCACCAGGAAGCCGACGGCCCACAGCATGGGGGTGTCGAGCTTGACCGAGCCCTTCCACATCGTGCCGATCCAGTTGAAGAACTTCACTCCCGTGGGCACGGCGATGAGCATCGTCATGATGGCGAAGAACTCGAGCAGGATCGCGCCGGTGGCGTACATGTGGTGGGCCCACACCGACACCGACAGGGCGGCGATGGCCATCGTGGCGAAGATCAGGGTCTTGTAGCCGAAGATCGGCTTGCGCGAGAACACCGGGATGATCTCGGTGATGATGCCGAAGAACGGCAGGGCGATGATGTAGACCTCGGGGTGGCCGAAGAACCAGAACAGGTGCTGCCAGAGCAGGGCGCCGCCGTACTCTGGGTCGTAGATGTGCCAGCCGAAGATGCGGTCGGCGGCCATGCCGAAGAACGCGGCCGCCAGCACCGGGAAGACCATCAGCACCAGGATCGAGGTGATGAGGATGTTCCAGGTGAAGATCGGCATCCGGAACATCGTCATGCCCGGGGCGCGCATGCAGACGATCGTGGTGATGAAGTTGACCGCGCCGAAGATCGTCGCGAAGCCGGTCACCGCCAGGCCGAGGACCCACAGGTCACCGCCCAGGCCGGGGCTGTGCGTCGGGCCGGCGAGCGGCTGGTAGGCGAACCAGCCGAAGGAGGCCGCGCCGCCGGGGGTGAGGAAGCCGCCGACCGCCACGAGGCTGCCGAAGAAGTACATCCAGTAGGCCAGCATGTTCAGCCGCGGGAAGGCCACGTCGGGCGCGCCGATCTGCAGCGGCACGAGCGCGTTGGCGAAACCGGCGAACAGCGGTGTCGCGAACATCAGCAGCATGATCGTGCCGTGCATCGTGAACAGCTGGTTGAACTGGTCGGGGTTGTCCACGACCTGCAGGCCCGGGGTGTAGAGCTCGGCCCGGATGATGAGGGCCATGAGGCCACCGACGATGAACCAGGCCATCGTGGTGACGAAGTAGAGGTTGCCGATAACCTTGTGGTCGGTGGTCGTGAGGACCTTGACCGCCAGGCGCACGAAGGAGTCCTTGTCCTCCGGGCGCCGGGGGGAGGTCGTTGCCCCCTGCGTGTCGGGTGAGTTGATGATCGCCACTGGTAGTCCTCCGCGTCAGCGTCCGGCCGGCTCGACGAGCTTGTCCTGCTGGTCGATCTGAAGTTCGTACTGGTCCAGCTCCGTGCCCAGGATGCCGGTGTTGCCGGAGTCGCGCAGGTCCTCGATGAAGGTCTCGTACTCCCCCTGGGAGACGACCTCCACCTGGAAGAGCATCTCGGAGTGGTAGGCGCCGCACAGCTCTGCGCACTTGCCCTGGAAGACGCCCTCCTCGGTGGTGGTCACCTGGAAGATGTTGACCCGCCCGGGGACCATGTCCAGCTTCTGCAGGAACTGGGGCACCCAGAACGAGTGGATGACGTCGCGCGAGGTGAGCACGAACTCGACCCGGCTGTCGACCGGCAGGACCATGGTGGGCAGCGTCTCGGGCAGCCCCTCCTCGCCCTTGTTCAGGTCGTTGGCCTGGATGCCGGCGACGTGCACGTCCTCGTTCATGTAGTTGAAGTCCCAGCTCCACTTCTTGCCCACGACGTTGACGACCACGTCCGGGTCGTCCTGCCGCTCGAGCAGGGTGTTCTGGACCTCGACGGTCTTGCCGAAGATCGCCGCGACCATGAGGATCGGCACGACGGTGTAGAGGATCTCCAGCGGCACGTGGTAGCGGAACTGCGGGGGCAGCTCGTCGTCGCTGCGGCGGCGGTAGGCGAAGACGGCCCACAGCATCAGGCCCCAGACGAGCAGGCCGACCGCCAGCGCGGCGATCCACACGGCGTTCCAGAAGAAGACGACCTCGTCGGCGGCCTCGGTGACGGGCTCGGGAAGGTAGCCACGGGTGAAGGCCTCGCCGCACCCGGACAGGAGCACCGCGGCCGCCCCGGCGGTCGCGGTCAGGCCCCACCGTCGGGCGGACCCGCCGCCGGACCTGCTCTTCTCACGCCTCGTCACTGGACACCTCGCACTTCCTCGCACCTACACCGGGCATGACCTCCGCACACCTTACCGTGGCGCACCCGGGGATTCTCGCACGACGTGCGACGTATTGTCGTGCACCCCGCGCCAGCGATCCGGCGGCTCCTGGGCCACCGCGGCGGCGACCATCCGCAGGTATGCGGTGCGCGGCACCTCGCGCACGCCCAGGGAGGCCAGGTGGGGGGTGGACCACTGCACGTCGAGCACCCACGGCATACCGTCCTCGGAGAGCACCTGCACCAGCCCGACGACGGCGGCCTTGGAGGCGTCGGTGACCCGGCGGAACTTGGACTCGGCGGCGAAGAGCCGACCGACCGCCAGCCCGTAGAGCCCGCCGACCAGCTCCTGATCGCGCCACACCTCCACCGAGTGGGCCCAGCCGAGCTCGTGCAGCCGGGTGTATGCCGTCGCGACGGCGGGGGTGATCCAGCGCCCGTCCCGCGAGGGGTCGGCGCAGCCGGCGACCACGTCCTCGAAGGCGGTGTCCACCCGCAGCTCGAACCGACGCAGCGACCGGCGCAGCGAGCGGGAGACGTGCAGGTCCCCGGGCAGCAGCACCCCGCGGGGGTCCGGGGACCACCAGCCCAGCGGCGGCGCGCCGCCGACGCCCAGGCCCATGGGGAACAGGCCCGAGCGGTAGGCCCGCAGGATCGTGCCCGGCTCCAGGTCCGCCCCGATGCCGACGAGGTCGTCCCCGGGCGTGGCCCCCTCGGCGGTGAGGTGCCACGGCGTGGGCGGCGGCTCGATCGGCATACCCCAGTGTCCCCCCGGCACGACGAACGCCCCCGTCCCGACCGGGACGAGGGCGTGTCGGAAGGACTCAGCTGAAGCTGTCGCCGCAGGCGCAGGAGCTGCCCGCGTTGGGGTTGTCGATGGTGAAGCCCTGCTTCTCGATCGTGTCGGCGAAGTCGATCGACGCCCCGTCGAGGTAGGGGGCGCTCATCCGGTCGACGACGACCTCGACGCCGCCGAAGTCGGCGAACAGGTCGCCGTCGAGGGTGCGCTCGTCGAAGTAGAGCTGGTAGATGAGGCCGGAGCAGCCACCGGGCTGGACACCGATGCGCAGGCGGAGGTCGTCACGACCCTCCTGCGCCAGCAGGCTCCTCACCTTCTCGGCGGCCAGGTCCGACAGGGTCACGCCGTGGGTCGCGGTGCTCTGGGTGGTGTCGGTCATGCTGCGGGTCCTCTCCCTGAGGTGGGTCGGTCTCTCGGAGGCAACGTCGTCGCGGCGGCGGGTGTTCCCGACGCGGCCGAGCCGTCCGGTGCCAGCGTACGTCAGATCCGGTCGTGCTCCGACAATTCGTCGATTCCCCGGGGCCGTGTCATCGCGGCGGCGGCGTCCAGGTGCGGGCGACGCGGGCCGCCGTCGCGGGAAGGTCCTCCCCCGCCCTCGGCTCGTAGCTGCCGCTGACGCCCAGGGCCATCCCCTCCCGGCGACCGACGGCGACCTCGGCGGCGAGCACCACCGTGGGCGTGGCGGTGTCCAGCGCGGCCTTCGCCGTCTCGGCGACGACGCCGTCGTGGACGGTGGCGCCGTCGTAGGAGGTCGTCACCAGGACGAGCAGCGACCCTGGCAGCCGCTCACGCAGGCCGAGCTCGTCGAGCAGCAGCCGGGCGCCGGGCACGGTGCGCGCGCCGAGCAGCTGGAGGGCGTAGCCCACGCCTCCCCCGGCGCCGGACCCCACCTCGCGCTCGGGACGGCGCGGCAGCCCGGTGAGCAGCTCCTTGACCGGGGGCACCACCTGGTTGACGCGGTCGCTGAGCCGGCCCAGCTCGCCCTCGAGCCGCTGGGAGACCGCGGGGGCCACGCCGAAGTCCTCGGTCAGCAGCGCGCTCGCGCCGTTGAACCCCAGCAACGTGGCCTCGGTGGTCGTCGCGAGCACGAGGTTGGTGCCGGCCCAGTCCTGCCGGACCTCGGGCAGCCGGGCCAGGTCCTCGCCCGCCCCCAGGGCCTGCAGCAGGCCGAGACCGCCGTCGTGGCAGGCGAGCGGGCCCACGCCGACGACGATCCGGTCCACCCCCGTGCCCCGCGCCGCGGTGAGGAGGGCGCCGACGCCGGCGCTCGTCATACCCCCCCGGGTCGCGGAGCGACTCCGCATCCATGAGGTGACGCCCGCAGGCCTGGGCGGTGTCGAGGTATGCGGTGCGCGTCCCGTCGCGCTCGACGAGCGCGATCCCGGCGGGCACCTCTCCCCCGGTGGGCCCGGGGACGACGACGGGGTGGACCGTCCCGCCGAGCGTGCGGGCGACCGCCTCGGCGAAGCCGGCCCCGCCGTCGTGGCTGGCGTGCGCCTCGACGGTGGCATGGGTCGCGGTGGCCGACCAGCCGGCGGCGGCCTGCTCGGCGGCCTCGTGGGGGCCGAGCCCGCCGAAGCCGTCGGCCACGACGACGACGCGGGGAGCGCGCTGGACCATGGTCAGGCGTAGACCATCTGCATCGCCTCGCGCACCTCGTCGAGGGTGGCGTCGGCGACCTCGTTGGCCCGGGCGTTGCCGTCGGCGAGGATGCGGCGCAGCTCGGCCGGGTCGCCGTCGAGCTCGGCGCGGCGGGCGCGGATCGGGGCGAGGTGCTCGTTGACCGCCTCGGTGACCAGCTTCTTGAGGGTGCCGGAGCCGCCGTCGCCGATCTCCTCGGCGATCGCGCGGGGGTCGCGGCCGGTGGTCAGACCGGCGATCTGCAGGAGGTTGGACACACCGGGGCGGGCGTCGGGGTCGAAGGTGATGTGCCGGTCGGAGTCGGTGACCGCCTTCTTGAGCACCTTGGCGGTCTCGTCGGCGCTCATCCGCAGCTCGATGGTGTTGCCGCGCGACTTGCTCATCTTGGTGCCGTCGGTGCCGAGCAGGTTGGGCACCTCGGACAGCAGCGCGTCGGGGGCCGGGAAGACGGGGGCGCTCTTGTCGCCGGCACGCCCGTAGCGCTCGTCGAAGCGGCGGGCCACGACGCGGGTCTGCTCGAGGTGGGGCAGCTGGTCCTTGCCGACCGGCACGACGTTGGCCTTGCAGAAGAGGATGTCGGCGGCCTGGTGGACCGGGTAGGTGAGCATCAGCCCGCTCATCGGCCGGCCGCCGGTGGCCTCCTGCTCGGCCTTGACCGTGGGGTTGCGGCGCAGCTCGCTGTCGGTGACCAGGGACAGGAAGGGCAGCATCAGCTGGTTGAGCGCGGGGATCTGGCTATGCGTGAAGACGGTCGTGCGCGCCGGGTCCAGGCCGACGGCGAGGTAGTCGGTCAGCAGCGAGAACACCCGCTCGCGCATGTGGTCCACGCCGTCGCGGTCGGTGATGACCTGGTAGTCGGCGATGAGCACGAACGTCTCCACGCCCTTGTCCTGCAGCGCGACCCGGTTGCGCAGGCTGCCGAAGTAGTGGCCCAGGTGCAGGTGCCCCGTCGGCCGGTCGCCGGTCAGCATCCGGAACTGCGCCGGGTCGGTCTCGATCTGCCGCTCGATCTGCGCGCTGCGCGCGAGGCTGCGCGCCAGCGAGGCGTCGGAGGTGCTGTCGGCGAGGGCCTCGGAGCTGTCGTCCAGGTGCGTGTCGTCCAGGTGCGTGTCGGAGGTCGTGGTCACGTCGGTCGATGCTACGGGACGGGCGCCGGTGCGCCTGCTGCGACTCGAGGCGGTGCCATCCTTGACAGGGCGGCCCGGAGCGCTACCCTACCGGGAGCAGGACCGTGACGATCACCATTACTCGGGGAGAACAACATGGGCGTTCAGCCTGTCCGTCATGTCGGCGTGCAGCCGACCCGCCGCACCCTGGTGAAGGGAGCGGCGTGGAGCGTGCCGGTCGTGGCGATGGCCTCACCGGCCCACGCGGTCGGTGCATCGCAGTGCGTGGTGCAGACCACCTTCGACAATCTCCAGGTCGGGACGTGCGTTGGTGGGCCCATCTCCTTCTACCCCTCGACCGTGACTGCCACAGTGGCCTACGACTACAACGTCGGCTCCTCGAGGCGAGGTAACACCTGCCAGGTGGCTCGCACGACCACCACCCCGCCCTTCAGCTACGTCGAGATCGAGATGCTCAACCCGAGGCGAACAACAACGACTACATCGACGTCACCATCACGCTCAGCCAGCCGATGGAGAACCTGTCCTTCTCGATCCACGACATCGACAGCACCTACGGCGGCTACCGCGACGAGGTCGTCATCCTCACCAGCGGGTACACGTACTCCCTGGGCTCCACCCTGCAGGGCAGCGGGACCTCGTCCAGTCCGTTCCGCCGGTCGAGCTGGGGCGACAACCCGATCAACTCCGGCTCGGGCGCGGTCACGGTGACCTGGGCGGGGCCCATCCAGGAAGTCACGTTCCGCTACCGCGCCGGCACCAGTGGCAACTCCCAGAACCAGCACGTCGCCCTCAGCCGGATCAGCTTCACCGACTGCCTCGTCGAGACGCAGCCCCGGGGCGCCATCGTCGTGCCTGACATCCCCCAGTCGTCGACGACGAGCCTGATGTCGACCACGGCGGACGGGGGCACGCAGGACCTCTGACTCCTCCACGGCTGCGAGCGGCGGCGAGCACGCGATCAGTCAAGAAGAGACCGGCGGCGGACGCGGTCACTGGATGCCCGAGCTCCGTGGGGGTATAGTCGACGCTGCACCGCTCGTTGGCTCAGGGTCCCCGCCGTGCGGTGCGCGTGGCACTGTGGCTCATCTCAGCGTGACGCGCCGTGTCTGGCTGCCTGTCGGCTTGACCTGCACGGAGCGCAGTGAGGCCCAGCGTTCGCGCTCCATGCATGCACGTCACAAGGGATCAAGGGGAGAGTTAATGAGTACACAGCACACCGGCGGTCTGAAGCCCACCCGCCGCACGCTGGTCAAGGGTGCCGCGTGGAGCGTGCCGGTCGTGGCGATAGGAGCCTCGGCGGCTGTGGCCGACGTGCAGTGCTCGCCCAACAGTTGCCCACCGCCGCCCGCCTTTGACTTCGACAACGCGTACAAGAACCCAGGTGGGTCGTGTGAAAGTTCCTGTGTTCCGAAGCAGTCCTATGGCGTGCCTGTCACCCTCAGCAACGCTTCGAGCGAAGACTATTACATCCAGTTCACATCCTACCTGATTGGCACTACTTCGGTAGGCGTGCATTCGATCACGTCCGACGTCCTCTCCTGTGCCGCCCCCGGTGGTTGCGCCGTGGAGGCGTGTGGAGACAACGCAATGATGAACGCCGTCTGCGTTCCTGCGGGCACGGCATCCATGAGAATTTATGTCACGTCAGGCGGTTACGGCAGCAGCCCGCAGACTGGCCAGTCCATCGGTTGGCAGTGGGTACGGAAGAGCGACTGCGAGGTCACCGACTCCGGTGTGGCAGCGTCCGCAGTCTCGCCTCCCGGCCTTGAGTGCTGACCAACTAAGACTTACGATCCTGCGGCAGCCTACGGTGCGCATGATGCGCAGGAGCACCACACGGTGGTTAACACGCCTCTGACGGTGTGGCTCGGCCCAGGCTCGCCGGCCGGCACCTCCCATTCCGCCGTGTCCGGCCCCTTGGCACGATCCCGGTCGGGTGGATATCCCGTTGCACCGCGTAGTAGTGCGCCTTGATGTGCTCGAAGTTCACCGTCGAGCCGAAGTCGTGCGTCCGCCACAGGTCGCGGGCCCCTCGCAGCACCTGCACCACCAGATTGCGCCGCGTCGCCAGGTGCCCTCGAGCCAGTCCAGCGCGGCGAGGTCATGGTCGTAGGCCTTCTCGCAAGCCTCCCTGCATGCGTCCCGCAACTCTCGTCACGTAGCTCTCGGGACCGTCCCCAACTCCCACGTGACGACTCCCACGGGACAGATCAGCCGAGCGCCTCCCGCCCGGCCGGCACCTCCCACCCCGACACATCCGGCCCCTTCGGCACGATCCCGGTCGGGTTGATGTCCAGGTGCGTGGCGTAGTAGTGCGCCTTGACGTGCTCGAGGTTCACCGTCGAGCCGAAGTCCCACGTCTGCCACAGGTCGCGCGCGTAGGCCCACAGCACCGGCATCTCGGTCAGCTTGCTGCGGTTGCACTTGAAGTGCCCGTGGTAGGCGGCGTCGAAGCGGACCAGGGTCGGCCACAGCCGGATGTCGGCGAGGGTCAGCTGCTCCCCCACCAGGTAGCGCCGCGTGGCCAGGTGCTCCTCGAGCCAGTCCAGCCGCGCGAACAGCCGGTCGTAGGCCGCATCGTACGCCTCCTGCGAACCCGCGAACCCGCACCGGTACACACCGTTGTTGACCTCGGTGTAGTTGGCCCGCGAGATGGCCTCGATCTCGTCGCGCAGCGCCTCGGGCCACAGGTCGGGGGCGTCCTTGCGCTGGTAGTCGGTCCACTCGGTGACCAGGTCCTTGACGATCTGCTCGAAGTCGTTGGTCACCACCATCCCGGTCGTGATGTCCACGACCGCCGGCACGGTGATCCCGGACTCGGGGTAGCCGTCGGGCCGCTTGTCGTAGGCGTCCTTCAGCCTCGGGATGCCCAGCACGGGGTCGACGCCGCCGGGGTCCAGGTCGAAGGTCCACGAGTCGGCGTCGTGCACCGGCCCGGCGACCGCCATCGACAGCACGTCCTCGAGCCCGAGCAGCTTGCGCGTCAGGATCGTGCGGTGCGCCCACGGGCAGGCCCGCGAGACGGCGAGCCGGAAGCGTCCCGGCTCCACGGCATACCCGTCCCGGCCGTCCCTGGTGATGCGCGTCTCGATGTAGCGGGTCTTGCGCTCGTACTCGCCGCCGCCGCTGACGTACGATCCGTGCTCCTTGTCCTGGGTCATGCCTCATCCTCTCGTTGTCCATGCCGCCCGAGCCGGTCCAGCAGGAGCGCCTCGGCGGCGCAGACCCGCTCGAACTCGCCCAGGTGCAGGCTCTCGTTGGCCGCGTGCGCGCGGGTGTCGGGGTCCTCGACGCCGGTCACCAGGATCGACGCCTGCGGGAACCTCTCGGCGAAGGCCGCCACGAACGGGATCGACCCGCCGACGCCGATGTCCACCGGCTCCACGCCGTCCCACGCGTCGCGGAAGGCCGACCGCGCCGCGTCGTAGACCGGCCCCTGCGCGTCCGCGGCGAAGCCGTCGCCCTCGTCCTCGAGGGAGACGCTCACCCGGCACCCCCACGGCGCGTTGCTCTCCAGGTGCTCCTTGAGGGCGAGGTATGCGGTGCGGGGAGACTCGGCAGGGTGGATGCGCATCGACAGCTTGGCGCGCCCCACGGGCATGAGCAGGTTCGCGGCCCTGTCGACGGTCGGCGCGTCGATCCCGATGACCGTCATGGACGGCCTGGTCCACAGCCGGCTCAGCAGCGACCCGGTGCCGATCGGCGAGACGCCGTCCGCGAGGCCGGAGTCGGCGCGCAGGTCCTCCTCTGAGTAGTCGAGGTCGGCCGCCTGCGAGCTCATCAGCCCCGGCACGGCCACGTCGCCGGCGTCGTCGTGCAGGGTGGCCAGCAGCCGGCAGAGGGCGGTCAGCCCGTCCGGCACGGCCCCGCCGTAGAGGCCGGAGTGCACGCCGTGGTCGAGCGCACGGACCTCGACGACGACGCGGACCAGGCCGCGCAGGGTGGTCGTCAGGGCGGGGACCCCGACCTTCCAGTTGTGCGAGTCGGCCAGGACGATCGCGTCGCAGGCCAGCTTGTCGCCGTGCCGCTCCAGGATGCGCGGCAGGCTGTCGGAGCCGATCTCCTCCTCGCCCTCGACGAAGACGGTCACGCCCACCGGCGGGCGGCCGCCGTGCGCGCGCAGCGCTGCCACGTGCGCCATGACCCCGGCCTTGTCGTCGGCCACCCCGCGGGCGTAGAGCCGCTCCCCCACCAAGGTCGGCTCGAAGACCGGGGTGTCCCAGTCGGCGTCGTCGCCGGGCGGCTGGACGTCGTGGTGGGCGTAGAGCAGGACCGTCGGCGCGCCCTCCGGACCGGGCCGGTGCCCGATGACGGCGGGCCGGCCACCCTCGCGGACGATCTCGACCTCCAGGCCCTCGGCCCGCAGCAGGTCGGCGACGGTCTCGGCGCTGTCCTCGACGTGCCGCTGGTCGAAGGAGTCGAGGGAGACCGACGGGATGCGCGTCAGCGACTCCAGGTCGGAGCGCACGCCGGGCATGAGGTCGCGCACGCGGGCGGCCAGCTCCTGGGTGCGCTCGGAAGAGGTGTGGTGGCTCATGCACCCGACCCTAGGCCGCGCCTCGGCGCCTGGCGGGGGCGGGTGGCGCGGCCGCATACACTGGGGCCGTGCTGTTCGGGAAGAAGACGACGGAGACCGCTGCCCCCACCACGACCACGGTGGAGCCGGCCGTCGACCCGTCGCGGCCCCACGGCAAGGGCCGCCCGACCCCCAAGCGACGCGAGGCGGAGGCGGCCAACCGCCGACCGCTCGTGGCCGGCAGCACCAAGGGGAAGTCCCCCGAGGAGAAGCGCAAGATCCGCGAGCAGCGTGCGAAGGTCCGCGAGGGGATGATGCGGGGCGAGGAGAAGTACCTCCACGAGCGCGACCGCGGCCCCGAGCGCCGGTTCCTGCGCGACGCGGTGGACCGTCGGTGGAACATCGGCGAGATCCTGCTGCCGGTGATGATCCTCATCCTGGCGCTGTCGCTGCTGCCCTTCGACTGGGCGCAGAACGGGATGTTCCTGTCGGCCTACGCCCTCATGCTCTTCGGCATCGTCGACTCCTGGCTGCTGTGGCGGCGCACCAAGAAGGACTTCGTCGCCGAGTTCGGCCACGAGCCGGGCAAGGGCTCCGCCTGGTACGTCGTGCTGCGCGCCTTCCAGATGCGCGGCTCCCGGATCCCGCGGCCGGCGGTCGACCGCGGCGCCGACCTCGTGCGCCGCTGACGACGCGCGCCTGCTCCCCGGCTACTCCGCCGCGGGGCTCAGGCTCATCGGCCCGTAGACGACCTCCTCGTCCCGCTTCAGCGTGACCGCCTGCACGCCGGCGTCGGCCAGCGTGCCCCACTCCTGGGACAGCCAGGCCTCGGCGTCGGCCTGCGTCGGGAAGGTGACCGAGGCGATCCCCAGGTCGTCGACCGGGGTGCCGTCGGCCTGCTCGTAGTTCCATGTCCAGCGCTCGCTCATCCCCCCACCGTAGGTGCCGGACCGGGAGCTCGGCCATCCGGCGGCCGGCGGGCGCCTCCCGGCGGCCGACCTGCCGTCGTCGGGCGCCGTCACTAGGGTGAGCGGCAGAGGCGGGCCGACCTGGGCCGCCACGACGAAGGGACGACCATGCTCGAGGACCTCATGCGCGCCATCCCGACCGACCAGCTCGCCCAGCGGGTCGGCGCCGGCGAGGACGAGACCCGTCAGGCCGTGCGCACCGCGCTGCCCGCCCTGCTCGCCGGCCTCGGCGCCAACGCCCAGCAGCCGCAGGGGGCCGCGTCGCTGCTGGACGCGCTGGGCCAGCACCAGGACGACCTCGCCGACAACCCCCGGGTGGACGCCGTCGACGAGCAGGACGGCGAGAAGATCGTCAACCACGTCTTCGGCGGGCAGACCGACGACGTCGCCCAGCAGCTCGGCGGGCTCGGCGGCGCGCAGACCTCCTCGCTCGTGCGCAAGCTGCTGCCGATCCTCGCGCCGATCGTGCTGTCCTGGCTCGCCAAGCAGGTGACCGGTCGTGCCGGTGGCGGGGTCGGGGACGCCGGCGGGCGGACGACGGACATGGGCGGGGCGGGCCGCGCCGACACGCGCTCCGGCGGCACCGCCGACGGACCGTTCGGACGCATGGACGGCGACCGCGACGGCCCGGGTCGACGTCGACGTGCCCCGCGAGGGGCGGACCGGCGGCGGACAGGTGCCGGGCGGCCAGGGCGGCGACCTGACCTCGGTGCTGCAGGACGTGCTCGGCGGCGCGCTGGGCGGGGCGACCGGCCGCGGCCAGCAGCCGTCCTCCGGCGGCGGCTCCATCCTCGGCGACGTGCTCGGGGGCATCCTCGGTCGGCGCTGACGCCCCCGCCCCGGGGCGTCCCTCCCGGCGGGGTGCGGGTCGGTATGCTGTGCCCACCCGCGCCCCGCCCGTCCCGTCCCCCTGCGGCCGGCTCATGCGTCGGTGCGCACCGCGAGCGAGACCGACCGAGGAGACGCTGCCCATGACGACGACCCTGGTGATCGGTGGCCCGCGCAACGGAGCGGCCCGGCACGCCCGTTCCCTGCTCTCCGCCCACCCCCAGGTGACGCACCTCGTCACGCACGACGGCCCCGGGCCGGAGGACTCCCCCGACGGGTGGCGGCTCGTGCAGACGCGGGACCTGAGCCGCTCGATCCTCGGCTCGCGCCACCCCGTCCTCGTGGACGACCTCACCGACTGGCTGCGCGGCACCCTCGACGGCGAGGACCTGTGGGACGACCCGGCCTCGGCGCGGGGTCTCGTGCAGGACCGGCTCGACGAGCTGGCCGTGGCCGCGAGCGCGGTCCCCTTCGACGTGGTGGTGCTCACCACCGAGCCGTCGTGGTCCCTGCCTCCGGCCGACCCCCGCGACGCCTTCCTCGTCGACCTGCTCGCGCACGCCAACGAGCGGGTCTCGACCGTCAGCGGCCAGGTGCACGCGATCGTGGCCGGCCGGGTCCTGGACCTCACCGGCGCACCCACCGCCGGGCGCTGACCGCCTCTCGTCCAGCACGCGCGGACGGCGGCCCCGGACCTGGTCGGTCCGGGCCGCCGTTGCCGGTGCAACCCTCCGGCGTCAGTCGGGCGGGCTACCGCCCTGCCGCCAGGTGAGCCTCGGCGAGCGCCGTCAACCGGTCGGCCCAGGCCTGCATGGCCCGGTCCTGGTCGTACGGTCCCGTCCCACGACCCGCCGGCGAGCTCCTGCTGCATCCATGTCGACCATCTCCTCCCTCGTGCCGACCGTCTCCGGTCGGTGCGGCCTACTCGGCGGCCTGACCGTAGGCGCAGAACCAGGCCGACGCCTTCTCGTTGGGCTCCCAGTCCGGCTGCGGCGCCTCACCGCACACCCCGGGCACCACGTCGGCGGGGTAGGTCGGACCGCCGACAGCGACGGCCATCCCACCCGCACCCAGGACCCCGGCCAGCGCTCCGGCGGAGACGCTGGTGAGGATCCGACGACGAACTCCTGCGTCCATCTGTCCCATCTCCCTGCTCGACCCCCGCCCGGGCCTGATCGCCCGGGCCGTCGGGGTGCAGCTGGTGCTGCCCCTCCACCGTGCGCCGCCGGCACACCCCCGCGGAATACGACGAACGGACACTACGCAGTTCCGCGTATGGCGGCGCCACCCGCCGCGGACCTACCCTGGGAGAGCTGGCAGGAACGCCGCCGACGGCGACGGCGCAGCGAGCTCGCAGGGGTGAGCGGGATGGGAAGCAGGGGCGTCACCGGGCACGACATCGTGCTGCTCAAGGACATCCTCGACCTGGCCAGACCGGGCGGCCATCCGCCGGGCCGGGAGACCGTCGGCCAGGTCCTGCGGCGCATCGAGCAGCTCATCGGCAGCGACTGGGTCAACTTCCAGGACATGAACGTCGGGCCGAGGTTCCGCCGCAGCTGGGTGCAGTTCGTCTCCCACGGCGACGAGGGCGCCGCCTGGGGCAAGGAACTGGTCGAGATCGACGACGACCCGGCCGTGGAGGTGCTCAGCCACTACTGGTGGCAGCTGGACTGCAGCCTGGTCGACCGCACCGGCCGCCCGAGCGTGTCCGCCTGCTGCCTGTCGCTCGGGGAGCGGACCTGGGCGAACCACCCGGCCAACACCGAGTACGGCCACGGCGTCGACGAGCTGCTGCTCGCCTACCCGCACGGAGGGCCCGGCGGATCGCTGCGCATCCTCGCCGGCCGTGAGGAGGGTCGTCCGTTCGGCGAGCGCGAGCTGGTGCTCATGGAGCTGCTGCTGCCGCACCTCAAGCCGCTGCTGGCGGCCAGCCTCGAGCACGAGGTGGCTCCCGAGCTGCGGGTGGTCCCCGAGCGCCGGCCGCTGACCGAGCGGCAGCGGGAGATCCTGCGGCTGGTGGCCACCGGCATGTCCAACCGGCAGGTGTGCCGGCAGCTGGGCCTGTCGGAGAACACCGTGCGCAAGCACCTGGAGAACGCCTACGCCCGGGTGGGCGCGCAGAGCCGCACGGAGGCGATCGCCTGGCTGCGCGACCTGGAGGCCGCGGCGGGCTGACGCCCGGCCGCGGTCAGCGGCCGGCGCCGGTCAGGAGCTGGCGCCGCCCTCCACGAACGGCGGCTTTTTCACCTGCGCGGCGACCTGCCGGCCGCGCACGTCGATGCTCACCTCGTCGCCCTCGGTCACGCCGCGGTCGAGCAGCGCCAGCGCGATGCCCTGCTTGAGCGTGGGCGAGAAGGTCCCGGAGGTGACCTCGCCGATCGTCGTGCCGTCGGCGTCCAGCACCGCGCAGCCGGCCCGCGGGATCCCCCGGCCGGTGACGAGCAGACCGCCGGAGAGCCGGGACTCCTTGGCCTCCCGCTGGGCGGTCAGGGCCTCCTTGCCCCAGAAGGTGTCCTTCTTCCAGCCCACGGCCCACCCGGTGCGGCCCATCACCGGGGTGATCTCGCGCGAGAGCTCGTTGCCGTGGAGCGCATACCCCATCTCGGTGCGGAGCGTGTCCCGCGAACCCAGCCCGCAGGGCAGCCCGTCGAACGGCGCCATCGCCTCGACCAGGGCGTCCCAGACCTGCTCGGCGTCCTCGACCCGGCACACCACCTCATACCCCCGCTCCCCGGTGTAACCGGTGCGGCAGACGGTGACCGGCCGGTCGCGCCAGGTGGTGTCGACGAAGCTCATGTAGTCGTGACCCACCGGCAGCCCGGCGGCCTCCATCACCTCGTCGACGCGCGGGCCCTGGACCGCGAGGATGGCGAAGTCCTCGTGCACGTTCTCCACCATGACCCCCTCCGGCGCGGCCTCCTGCAGCCGGCGGACGACCTCGGCGGTGTTGGCCGCGTTGGGGATGAGGAAGACGTCGTCCTCGGAGCGCAGGTAGGCGATAAGGTCGTCCACGACGCCCCCGTCCTCGTCGCAGCACATCGTGTACTGCGCCTTGCCCGGCTCGATCCGCTCCAGGTCGTTGGTCAGGCACCGGTTGAGGAAGTCCTTGGCTCCCGGACCGCTCACCTGCGCGTTGCCCAGGTGGGACACGTCGAAGATGCCGACCCGCTCGCGCACGGCGGTGTGCTCGGCGACCACGCCGCCGCCGGGGTACTCGATGGGCATCGACCAGCCGGAGAAGTCGGCCATCTTGGCGCCGAGGGCGGTGTGGCGGTCGTGCAGCGGGGACGTCTTCGTCGATGAGGCGCTCATGCCCGCACAGCCTAGCCCCGGGGACCGTCGCAGGGGTGGCTTACCCTCGTGGGGAAACTGACCGGAACGAACCGACGAAGGACGTTGCCCGATGGCCGAGAACCGCCGCACCACGCTCACTCTCACCGACCAGGACCCGGCCACGGTGCAGGCCGACACCCTGGTGCTGGCCGCGACCAAAGACGACGGGCAGGTGGCCCTCGTCGCCGACGGCCTGCCGGCCGAGACCGCCGAGCACGTGCAGGAGGCGCTGACCACCCTCGGCGCCGAGGCCGGCGCGGACGAGACCACCCGGCTCACGGGCGTCCCCGGGGTGGCCGCGGGTCTGGTCGTGGTCGTCGGTATGCCGTCGGGCCCGGCCCCCCGCACCGAGCGCCTGCGGCGCGCGGCCGGGGTCGCCGCCCGCGCCCTGACCGGTCGGGAGCGGGCCGCGTTCGCGCTGGGCCAGTCCACCACCGAGGAGGCCGTGGCCGTGGCCGGCGGCGCCGTGCTGGGGGCCTACACCTTCGCCGAGCACCACGGCGTCGGCAAGGCCGAGTCCGCCAAGCCGGCCCTCGGCGAGGCGGTCGTCACCGGCGTGGCCGCCGACGAGGTCGAGGCAGCCACCGCGCAGGCCACGGCCGTCGTGGACGCCGTCCGCTACGCCCGCGACCTGGTCAACACCCCGCCGAACCTGCTCTACCCCGAGTCCTTCGCCGCCAACGTCGGCGAGCGGCTCGACGGCTCCCCCGTCCAGGTCGAGGTCTGGGACACCGAGCGGCTGCAGGAGGAGCGCTGCGGCGGCATCCTCGGCGTCGGCCAGGGCTCGGGCCGGGGTCCGCGCCTGGTCACCCTGCGCTACGAGCCGGAGGGCGCGACCAGGCACCTGGCCCTCGTCGGCAAGGGCATCACCTTCGACTCCGGCGGCCTGTGCCTCAAGCCCGGCGCCTCCATGGTGACGATGAAGATGGACATGGCCGGGGCCGCCGCCGTCGCCGCGGCCGTGACCGCGGTCGCCGAACTCGGGCTGCCGGTGCGGGTCACCGCATACCTGTGCCTGGCCGAGAACATGCTGGGCGAGTTCGCCCAGCGCCCCGGCGACGTGGTCACCATGCGCGACGGCCGCACGGTGGAGATCATCAACACCGACGCCGAGGGCCGGCTGGTCATGGCCGACGGGCTGGCGCTGGCGACCGAGCAGGGCCCCGACGCGATCGTCGACGTGGCCACCCTGACCGGGGCCTGCATCATCGCCCTGGGCGACCGCACGATGGGCGTCATGGGCAACGACGACGCGCTGCGCGAGCAGGTCGTCGAGCTGGCCAACGGGGTCGGCGACACCGCGTGGCCGCTGCCGCTGCCCGAGGAGATCCGGCCCAGCCTCGACACCGTCGTGGCCGACCTCAAGCACACCGGCGAGCGGTCGGCGGGCGCCAGCGTCGCGGCGACCTTCCTGCAGGAGTTCGTGGGCAAGCGCGGCGAGAGCGAGGACGCCGAGCAGATCCCGTGGGCGCACCTGGACATCGCCGGCCCGGCGTCAACGAGAAGTCGCCGTGGGGCTACGTGCCCAAGGGCGGCACCGGGGCGGCCGTCCGCACGCTCGTGGAGCTGGCGCGCACCTACGCGGCTGACGTCGGCCGACCCCGGCATGTGACACATCGGTCGTCCCCGCGACCGATGTGTCACAACAGCCGGCAGGGAAGGCGGGAGCGCGACCGCACGCACGAGGGGCACCGTCCGGACCGGACGGTGCCCCTCGCGGCCTGCTCGGACGAGGTCCGCTCAGCCGCTCTTGCGGCGGAACATCTGCTGGGTCCCGGAGGTCTTCGCCCCGCGGGCACCGGCGACCTTGCCGCGCTCGGAGTGGTCCGAGACGTCGGTCCCGGCGTGCGCCTGCTTCCGGGCGAGCGCCTCACGGAACTTGGCCTTGACGTCGTCCGCGGCCTGGGAGTCGTTCATCGGCCACCTCCTTCTCCTCGGGGACTGGACGGGTCCAGCGTCCCACCCGGGCGGCGTGCTGTCACCCGATTTTCTCCCGGGTGGCAGGATGTGCCCATGCCGACATCGACGTACGACATCGTGATCCTCGGTGCCGGGAGCGGGGGCTACGCCTGCGCCCTGCGCGCCGCCCAGCTCGGCCTGACCGTGGCCCTCGTCGAGGAGGACAAGGTGGGCGGCACCTGCCTGCACCGCGGCTGCATCCCCACCAAGGCCCTCCTGCACACCGCCGAGGTCGCCGACATGGCCCGCGACAGCGAGCGCTACGGCGTGCTCGCCAGCCTCGAGGGCGTGGACATGGCCAAGGTCAACACGTACAAGGACGGCGTGGTGGCGCGGCTCTACAAGGGCCTGCAGGGACTGGTCAAGGCTGCCGACACGGTCGAGCTGGTCACCGGCACCGGGCGGCTGACCGCCAAGGACACCGTGACCGTCGGCGACCGCGAGCTGACCGGTCGCACCGTGGTGCTGGCCACCGGCTCCTACGCCAAGACCCTGCCGGACGTGCAGATCGGCGGCCGGATCATGACCAGCGACCAGGCCCTGCAGCTGGAGGAGGTCCCGCGGCACGCGATCGTCCTCGGCGGCGGCGTCATCGGTGTCGAGTTCGCCTCCGCCCTGCGCAGCTTCGGCGCGGAGGTCACCGTCGTCGAGGCGATGGACCGGCTGGTCGCCATGGAGGACCCCGCCGTCTCCACGACGGTCGAGCGGGCGTATAAGAAGCGCGGCATGAAGATCCGCACCGGCGTCAAGGTGACCGGCACGTCCCAGGACGACCAGGGCGTGCGGGTCGAGCTGGAGGGCGGGGACGTCCTCGAGGGCGACCTGCTGCTCGTGGCCGTCGGTCGGGGACCCCGCACCGAGGGCATGGGCTACGAGGAGGTTGGGGTCGAGCTCGACCGCGGCTTCGTGACGACCGACGAGAGGCTCCGGACCAGCGTCGAGGGCGTCCGCGCCGTCGGGGACCTGGTGCCCGGCCCGCAGCTGGCCCACCGCGGGTTCGCCCACGGCATCTTCGTCGCCGAGGACCTGGCCGGCCTGGAGCCGGCACCGGTCGAGGACTCCCTGGTGCCCAAGGTGACCTACTCCGACCCGGAGATCGCCTCCGTCGGGCTGTCCGAGCAGCAGGCCCGGGAGCGGTGGGGCGAGGAGGTGTCCACCTACGAGTACAACCTCGGCGGCAACGGCAAGTCCCAGATCCTGGGGACCGCCGGCTTCGTCAAGCTCGTCCGCTCCGGCCCCGACGGCCCGGTCGTGGGCGTCCACATGGTCGCGCCCGGATGGGCGAGCAGGTCGGCGAGGCCCAGCTCGTCGTCGGCTGGGAGGCCCTGCCCGAGGACGTCGCCCAGTTCGTGCACGCCCACCCCACCCAGAACGAGGCGCTCGGCGAGGCCCACCTGGCCCTCGCCGGCAAGCCGTTGCACGCCCACGGCTGACCCGGCGTCAGCGAAGGCGCGCCTGACCCGCCCCCCAGCCAGCTCGCACCGTAGACTGCAAACCCCCGCCACGAGGAGAGACAACAGATGTCGGAACGCGTATCGATGCCGGCCCTCGGTGAGTCCGTCACCGAGGGGACAGTGACCCGTTGGCTCAAGGAGGTCGGCGACAGCGTCGCGGTCGACGAGCCGCTGCTGGAGGTCTCGACCGACAAGGTCGACACCGAGATCCCCTCCCCCGTCGCGGGCGTGCTGCTGGAGATCCTCGCCCAGGAGGACGACACCGTCGAGGTCGGCGGCGACCTGGCCGTGGTGGGCGAGGAGGGCGAGTCCGCCGGCAGCGGCGGCTCCTCCGACGACGCGCAGGCCGAGGAGGCCGACGAGCCCGAGCAGGAGGAGGCCCCCGCGGAGGAGCCGGCGCAGGAACCGGCCGAAGAACCGGCCGAGGAGCCCGAGCCGGAGGCGTCCTCCGACGACGGCGGCGACTCCGGGCAGGCCTCCGGAGGTTCCGGCGGTGGGGGCGGCGGGGAGACCGTGACCATGCCGGCGCTGGGCGAGTCCGTCACCGAGGGCACCGTCACCCGCTGGCTCAAGGCCGAGGGCGACACCGTCGAGGTGGACGAGCCGCTGCTGGAGGTCTCGACCGACAAGGTCGACACCGAGATCCCCTCCCCCGTGGCCGGGGTGCTGAGCAAGATCCTCGCCCAGGAGGACGAGACCGTCGAGGTCGGCGGCGAGCTGTGCGTCGTGGGCGGAGGGGCCTCCGGCGGGTCCTCCGACGACGGCGGGCAGGCCTCCTCACAGCAGACCGAGGAGAGCACCGAGGACGAGGGTGCCTCCGACGCGGCCGACAACGAGGAGGACCGCGAGGAGGCGGCGGAGTCCGCCGACAGCGACCTGGCCGAGGAGGCCGAGGTCCAGGATGAGGCGGCCGAGGAGTCGCAGTCCAAGTCCGAGACCGGCGAGGCCAACGACGACGCGGCGAAGATGGAGGAGCCCGAGCCCGCCGTCGGCGTAGGCGTCAGCTCCTCCGAGAGCGGCACCTCCTCGCACAAGGACGTCTCCGACGTGCCGGCCCCCGGCGACGGTGGCAAGGACGAGGAGAAGGCCCAGCCGCAGCAGGACGTCAGCGCCTACGTCACGCCGCTGGTCCGCAAGCTCGCGGCCCAGCACGGCGTGGACCTCAACTCGCTCGAGGGCACCGGCGTGGGCGGGCGCATCCGCAAGCAGGACGTGCTCGACGCCGCCAAGGCCAAGGAGGCCGAGAAGGCAGCTCCGGCCAAGGAGGCCGAGCAGGCCGCCCCCGCCGAGGAGAGCAAGCCCGCGGAGAAGCCGGCCGCCAAGGCGGCGCCCTCCGGCGGCTCGGACGCCAAGCGCGGCACCACCGAGAAGATGTCCCGCCTGCGCAAGGTCATCGCCACCCGCATGGTGGAGTCCCTGCAGGGCAGCGCCCAGCTGACCACCGTGGTCGAGGTCGACGTCACCAAGATCTCCCGGCTGCGGCGGCGCACCAAGGAGGAGTTCCTGCGGCGCGAGGGCACCAAGCTGTCCTACCTGCCGTTCTTCGCCCTGGCTGCGGTCGAGGCGCTCAAGGAGCACCCGATCGTCAACTCCAGCGTCGAGGACGACTCGATCGTCTACCACGCCTCCGAGCACCTCGGGGTCGCGGTCGACACCCCGCGCGGGCTGCTCGTCCCGGTCATCAAGGACGCTGGCGACCTCAACATCGCCGGGCTGGCCCGCAAGATCGCCGACCTGGCCGAGCGCACCCGCGACAACAAGGTCACCCCGGACGAGCTGTCCGGCGGCACCTTCACGCTGACCAACACCGGATCCAGGGGTGCGCTGTTCGACACCCCGATCATCAACCAGCCCAACGTCGCCATCCTCGGCACCGGCGCGGTCGTCAAGCGCCCGGTCGTCGTGGTGGACGAGGACGGGATGGAGACGATCGCGATCCGCGACATGGTCTTCCTGGCGCTGAGCTACGACCACCGCGTGGTCGACGGCGCCGACGCGGCCCGCTTCCTCAACACGATGAAGGAACGCCTCGAGGACGCGAGCTTCGAGGTATGAGGTGACGCAGGCACCGGCACCCTCGGGGCGCACGGTCGCCGTCACCGGGGCCAGCGGGCTCATCGGGTCCGCGCTGTCGCAGACGCTGCTGGGGCGCGGCGACCAGGTGGTCCACCTGGTCCGCCGCGCCCCGCGCGCGCTCGGACACCCCGGTCTGTCGGCCGGGATGTCCGAGCGGGCGTGGCAGCCGGGTGCCGACCTGGCCCCCGACGTGCTCGACGGCGTCGACGCCGTCGTGCACCTGGCCGGGGCGGGGATCGGCGACAAGCGCTGGACCACGGCCCGCAAGAAGGTCCTCGTCGACTCCCGCGTCGAGGGCACGGGCACCATCGCCCGCGCCGTCGTTGCCCGTCCCGAGGGGGCCCGGCCCCGTCTGCTGTCCGCCTCGGGCGTGGGCTACTACGGCGAGCGCGGTGACGCCGTCCTCACCGAGACCAGCGACCTGGGCGGGGGCTTCCTGGCCGACCTGTGCCACGACTGGGAGGCCGCCACCTTCCCGGCCGAGGCCGCCGGTGCCTCCGTGGCCCACCTGCGCACCGGGATCGTGCTGACCCGCCGCAGCGGGGCGCTGGCCAAGCTCATGCCGCTGGCCGTGCTCGGGCTGGCCGGACCGCTCGGCGGGGGTGACCAGTTCTGGTCGTGGATCACCCTGCACGACCACGTCCGCGCGATCGTCTTCCTGCTCGACCACCCGACCGTGACCGGGCCGGTGAACCTCACCGGCCCGCACCCGGACACCCAGGCCGACGTCGTGAAGGCGCTGGGCCGCCAGCTGAACCGGCCCGCCGTGCTGCCGGTGCCCGCGTTCGCCATGCACCTGGTCCTGGGCGAGCTGGCCGGGGAGATCCTCTACAGCCAGCGGGCCCTGCCCACGGTGCTCACCGACGCCGGCTTCGCCTGGGACCACCCCGACCTGACCTCCGCGATGGCCTGGGTGGGCGCCGAGGGCAAGGAGTTCGACCCGCCGACCGGCCCCGTCCCGCCGTCCGACCCCATGCCGCCGGGCGACCCGACCCCGCTCGAGCCCATCACCCCGTAGCTCGACGGTCGAGGTTCTCCGGCGTCAGCCGGCGGCCGCTCCCACGACCACAGCAGCCACCGCTCCCCCGCCCGGGCCAGCTCGAGGTCCACGCGCTCGGTGCCGGCCGGCACGGGGTCGAGCCGGCGCCCCTGCCCGTCCCGCCCCTCCAGGGCCGCCCGGGAGACGGTGGCCCGCACGGCGAGGCGGTCGGCGCCGGACGGGGTGTCGCCCTCCCGGACCGTGGCGTCCTCCACCCTGAAGGTCACGTCCGGGTAGCGCACGCCCGACTCCCGCAGCCGGGCCAGCGCCTCGCCCTCGGCGGCCTCCGCCGGGGAGCCGGGCGCCACGACGCCGAGCAGCAGGACGTCGTCGGCCCGTTCCCAGGCCTCCCCCCGACCGTCGAGGAGCACCTGGAGGGTGTCCGTCAGCTCACCGTCGCCTGGTCTCTCCGTCGACGCGGCCGGGTCGTCCGTCGGTCCGGCCGGGCCGTCGGTCGGGGCCGCTTCGTCGCCCGGTGCCGGCGCCTCGCCTGCGTCATGCAGCGCCGGGGTCGGAACCCTGGCGGTGCCTGACGCTCCGGCCGTCTGATGCCGGGCGTCGGACGACGTCGACGGTGAGCTGGGCCCGGCCGTCCCGGACCGGGCCTCGACGAGCTGGGGGCGGACCACGGCGACGGCGGCCAGGACGAGCAGCAGGGACGCCACCGCCAGGGCCGCGGGCAGCAGCCACGTGGCGGACCGTCGCCACCCGGGCGTCTCTCCCGGCGTGCCCCCGTCACTCCTGCCCCAGCCACTCCTGCCCCGACCGGGCCTGCGGGCGGCCCGGCGGGCGGCCGTGCGTGGGCCGACGGCCGGGTCCTCGTCCAGGTCCTCCCGGGCCTGGCTGCGCAGCCGCTCGGTCAGGCCGTGCGCGGGGTCGGCGTCCGGGGCCACCTCGACCGGCTCGGGCGGTGCGGTCGCCAGCAGGGCCAGCGCCACCTCCTCGGCGTCCGGCCGGGCCTCCGGGTCGGGGGCCATGCACCGCAGCACCAGGTCGGCCAGCCCGGGTGGCAGGTCCGGGGCCAGCTCGGCCAGCTCGCCACGGTCGTAGGGCGGACCCGGCGGCTCCCCCGCCAGGCAGCACCAGGCGAGCGCGCCCAGCTGGTAGACGTCCGACTCCGGGGTCGGCGGGAAGCCCTCGAGGACCTCCGGGGCCACCATGCCGTCGGCCGCCCCGGTCCCGAGCTGGTGCCCCGGCTCCTCGCCGGTGATCCGCGCCGCCCCCAGGTCGCCGAGCACCGGCATGCCGTCCCGCAGGAACAGCACGTTGCCGGTCGACAGGTCGCCGTGCACGACACCGGTTCCGTGGAGGTCGGCCAGCGCCCCCGCCACCGGTTGCAGGGCGGTGACCAGCTCGCCGGGCGAGAGGATGCGTCGGCGCGCGAGCACCTGGGCCAGCGACCCTCCCCCGGCGAGCTGGGTGGCCAGGGCCACCGCGGCCGGACGTCCGGTCGCCGGGTCGGGCAGGGGCAGCACGTCGTAGAGGTGCACGACGTGCCGGTGTCGCACCCGGGCCAGCAGCCCCGCCTCGTGCAGCCCGGCGGTCACGTCCCCTCCTGCCGGGCGCAGCACCTTGACCGCCACGACCAGACCGTCCGCCCCGCCGGCGGCCCGCCACACCGACGAGGTGGCGCCCGCGCCCAGGGGCGCGAGCACGTCATACCCCGGCAGGACCGGTGGTTCCCCGGAGCCCACGCGTCCGCCTCCCGTCCCGCGCCGTCGCCGGTCGGGCGACCGACCGGGCCGTCCCCGGGCTGCTCCCAGCTGTCCTCTCCCACGCCGCCACCGTGCCAGAGGCGGCGGCGCCGGCGCCCGGGTTGTCCACAGGGCGGCCCGGCTAGAGTGACGACCATGCGTTTCGAGCACCTCGGGTTCGCCCCCGACTACGTCGACTACCTGCAGGCGTGGGACCACCAGCGGGACGTGCACGCCAGGGTCGTCGCCGGCGAGCTGCCGGACACGGTGCTGCTGCTGGAGCACGCGGCGGTGTACACGGCGGGCAAGCGGACCGAGGCGCACGAGCGTCCGCTGGACGGCACCCCCGTCATCGACGTGGACCGCGGCGGCAAGATCACCTGGCACGGGCCGGGGCAGCTCGTCGGCTACCCGATCGTGCACCTGCCCGGGCCGGTGGACGTCGTGGCCCACGTGCGCCGGCTGGAGGACGTCATGATCGCCGTGTGCGCCGACCTGGGCGTCGAGGTCGGCCGGGTCGAGGGTCGCTCGGGGGTGTGGCTGCCGGCGGACGGCACCCGCCCGGAGCGCAAGATCGGCCAGATCGGCATCCGCGTCAGCCAGGACGTGACGATGCACGGGTTCGCGCTCAACTGCGACTGCGACCTGCGCTGGGCCGACACCATCATCCCGTGCGGGATCGCCGACGCCGGGGTGACCTCGCTGAGCCTGGAGCTGGGCCGCCCGGTGCCGGTCGCCGAGGTCGTGCCGCTGGCCGAACGGCACCTCGGGCGGGTGCTGGACCCGGTGCCCGCCCGGCACGGCTGAGCGGACACGCTGCAACGCCCTGCCCCTCCCGGACACACACGCAGTGTTGGATGGTGAGCGTAGGGGCCGGAGGTCCGGCCCGGAGGGGAGCCGGATGAGCACCGCGACCGCGGAGCGCACCGACGGCATGGCGGTCGTCACGCGGGGGCTGCGCAAGACCTACCCGGGGGTCCGCGGCCGCCGCGTCGCCGTCCAGGGGCTCGACCTCGACGTCCCCGCGGGCGGGGTGCACGGCTTCCTCGGCCCCAACGGGTCGGGCAAGACCACGACCATCCGGATGCTCCTGGGCCTGGCCCGGGCCGACTCCGGGACGATGCACGTCTTCGGCACGCCCGTGCCGCAGCGGCTGCCCGAGGTGGTCGGCCGGGTCGGCGCGATCGTCGAGTCGCCCACGTTCTTCCCCACCTTCAGCGGCGAGCGCAGCCTCACCCTGCTGGCCGACGCGATCGGCACTCCGCGGTCGCGGGTCGGCGAGGTCCTCGAGCAGGTCGGGCTCGGTGGTCGCGGCAAGGATCCCTTCCGCGCCTACAGCTGGGTATGAAGCAGCGCCTGGCCATCGCGGCGACCCTGCTGAAGTCGCCCGACCTGCTGATCTTCGACGAGCCGACGAACGGGCTGGACCCGGCCGGGATCTCCGACGTGCGCGGCACCATGCGCTCGCTGGCCGACGAGGGGCGCACGGTGCTGGTGAGCAGCCACATCCTGTCCGAGATCGAGCAGATCGCCGACACCGTCTCGATCATCGGTCACGGCCGCGTGCTCGCCCAGGGGTCGGTGGCCGGGCTCATCGGCGGCGGCGGGCAGACGGTGGAGGTGGGCGTGGCCTCCCCCGGCAACGCGATCCGGCTCCTGCGCGAGGCCGGCTTCACGGCGGAGTGGGTGGCCCGGCGCCGGGGCCACGACGCGGCCGAGGAGCTGGCCGGCTACGACCCGACGACCGACGCGGGCACGATCATGGTCACCGGGGCCGAGCCGGCGCAGATCTCCCGGCTGCTCGGCGAGCAGGGGCTGTGGGTGGAGCGGCTGGTGCCGAGCCGCCGGGGGCTGGAGCAGGTCTTCCTCGAGCTCACCCAGGACGAGGGGCTGCCGGCACGACCCGCGGGCGGTGCCGGGCCGGGCGGACCGGCCACGACCGGCGGGACGGACGCGCGATGAGGCTCCTGCTCGTCGAGCTAAGACGGCTGCTGGCCCGCAAGGTCGTCCTGCTGACCGTCCTGGGCGCGGTCGCCGTGGCCGTCGTCAGCCTCCTCGGCGTGGCCAACCAGGCCCGGCAGCTGGAGTCCGCCCGGGCCGGCGCGGACACCGAGTACCAGCGGATGGTCGAGGACAACGAGCGGGTGCAGGAGGAGTGCCGCCTCGCGGAGGCCGAGGAACGGCGCCGGTCCGGCGACGCGTCCGTCGACTTCGGCTGCGACGACTTCGCCGTGCCCACGATCGAGGAGTTCTACGGCCAGCTGCCCCCGATGGCCGAGCAGCTGCAGTTCCTGCTCCAGGGGGCCTCCTACCCGCTGATGTTCCTCGCGCTGGCGATCGGGTCCACCGCCGTGGCGGCCGAGTTCGCGCACCGGACGATGGCGACGTGGCTGACCTTCGTCCCGCGACGCACCCCCGTGTTCGTCTCCAAGGTGCTCGCGCCCGCCCTGGCCTCGGCGCCGGTCGTGCTCACCGGGCTGGTCCTCCTGCTCCTCGGGACTCCGGTGGTCTACGCAGTCTTCGGTCTCGACCGGTCGATGCCGGACGGCTGGGGGCCACCCGTGTGGATGTCGCTGCGGATCCTCGTCCTGGGGATGGTCGCGGCCGCCTTCGGCGCGGCCCTCGCCTTCCTCGTGCGGCACACCGGGGTCGTGCTCGGCCTGGTCATCGGCTGGATGTTCATCGTCGAGGGGATCCTCGGTTCCGCGTTCGCCGGGGTGGCCCGGCTCGGGCTGGTCCGCAACGTCGCGGCGTTCGTCGAGAACGGGACCACCTGGACGACGTGGACCGACTGCAACGGGCCCCAGGGGTGCCGGGAGGTCGTGGAGACCCTGAGCCTGGCCCACGGTGTCACCGTGCTGGCCGTCGTGCTGGGGGCCGTCCTGCTCGCGGCCTGGGCGCGGTTCCGCCGGGGCGACGTCACCTGAGGCGGGCGGGTTCGGCATACCCCCCTCCCGCGGCTTAGGCTGGAGGGTGCACGCACGCGCCCCCGCGGGCACGTGCCGACCTCGAAGCAAGGAGCACCTGTGACCGTCGCACCGGAGGGACGCCGCATGCTGCGGGTCGAGGCCCGCAACGCCGAGACGCCCATCGAGCGCAAGCCGTCGTGGATCCGCACCACCGCCAAGATGGGCCCGGAGTACCGCGAGCTGCAGTCGATGGTCAAGGGCGGCGGCCTGCACACCGTGTGCCAGGAGGCCGGCTGCCCCAACATCTTCGAGTGCTGGGAGGACCGCGAGGCGACCTTCCTCATCGGCGGCGACATCTGCACCCGCCGCTGCGACTTCTGCGACATCGCCACCGGCCGGCCCCGCGCCCTCGACCCGGAGGAGCCGCGCAAGGTCGCCGAGTCGATCCGCGAGATGGAGCTGCGCTACGCCACCATCACCGGCGTCGCCCGCGACGACCAGCCCGACGGCGCGGCCTGGCTCTACGCCGAGGTGATCCGCAAGGTCCACGAGCTCAACCCCACGACCGGCGTGGAGATCCTGCCGCCCGACTTCGGCGCGGTGCCCGAGCTGGTCCAGCAGGTCTTCGACGCCCGGCCGGAGGTCTTCGCGCACAACCTGGAGACCGTGCCGCGCATCTTCAAGAAGATTCGGCCGGCGTTCACGTACGACAAGTCGCTCAAGGTGCTGTCGATGGCGCGCGAGAACGAGCTGGTCACCAAGTCCAACCTCATCCTCGGCATGGGCGAGGAGGACCACGAGATCGAGCAGGCGATGCGCGACCTGCACGACGCGGGCTGCGACATCCTCACGATCACGCAGTACCTGCGGCCCTCCCCGCTGCACCACCCGATCGACCGGTGGGTCAAGCCCGAGGAGTTCGTGCACTGGTCCGAGCTGGCCGAGGAGATCGGCTTCAAGGGCGTCATGGCCGGGCCGCTCGTGCGCAGCTCCTACCGGGCCGGCAAGCTCTACGCCTCGGCGATGACCAAGTGGGGCCGGCCGATCCCGGAGAACCTGTCCCACCTGCGCGAGCAGTTCGAGGCCGCGGTGCCCGCACGCCAGGAGGCCGCCTCGCTCGTGGCCAACGGCCTGCGTGGCGAGGGCACGCCCGCCGCCCACGTATCCTGAACCGCATGTCCACGAG
This sequence comes from Ornithinimicrobium sp. CNJ-824, assembly GCF_001942405.1. Lineage (GTDB taxonomy): Bacteria > Actinomycetota > Actinomycetes > Actinomycetales > Dermatophilaceae > Ornithinicoccus > Ornithinicoccus kibberensis. Next base: position 74,203 of record NZ_MKKA01000059.1, on the reverse strand, counting down.
CACCACCGGCGGCGAGCCGACGAAGAAGCGGCGGTTCGGTCGTCGCGCCAAGAAGGTCAAGGACCCGAACAAGCCGGGTCGGATCGCCCAGCTCCGCCAGGTGCTGACGATGACCCGCAAGGCCGACCCGGCGGCGATCTGGTGGATGCTGCTGTCGGCGCTGGCCGTCATGCTCGTGGCCGTCCTCATCGGTCTGTGGATCGACCAGGTCGTCTACCTCGTCATCATCGGCCTGCCGCTGGCGCTGCTCGCGGCGACCGTCGTGCTGGGCCGCAAGGCCGAGCGCGCCGCCTTCACCCAGATCGAGGGTCAGCCCGGCGCCACCTCGGCCGTCCTGGGCCAGCTGCGCCGCGGCTGGTTCTACGACCAGGAGCCGGTGGCCGCCGAGGCCGGCGGCACCGTGCGCGGCATGCGCGACCTGCACAACGCCGCGATGGTCTTCCGGGCCGTCGGCAAGCCCGGGGTCGTGCTCCTCGGCGAGGGTCCCCGCGGTGCCGCCCAGCGGCTGCTCGCCGGCGAGCGCAAGCGGGTCGCCCGTGTCGTCGGCGACACCGTCCCGGTGCACACCATCATCGTCGGCAAGGGCGAGGACGCCACCCCGCTGCGGGGCGTGGTCAAGAAGATGCGCTCGCTGCCCAAGAAGCTGAACAACGACGAGGCGATGGTCGTCCAGCAGCGGATGAAGGCGCTCGGCGGCAAGAACCGCCCGCCGATCCCCGCCGGCGTCGACCCCACCCGCACCCCGCGGATGAGCCGGCGCGCCCTGCGCGGCCGCTGACACCGCATACCCCTCAGGGACGCAGGAACCAGTCGCCCGAGACCGCCAGGTCGGCGATCTCGTAGGCTCCTGAAGCAGCCCGGCGCCGTCCGCGCCGGGCTGCACCTGTCCCTCGGGGGTCACCGCGGAGCCGGTGTGATCCCCGAGCAGGCTGCGGCCCATGACCGACCCGGCCCACCGCTCGGCGGGGACGTCCAGGAGCCGGGCCAGCGTGGGCAGCACGTCCACCTGGCCGCCGGGGGTGGACACGGTCCGGCCGGTCATCCCGGGGACGTGGACCATGAACGGCACCCGGCCCTCGTTGCCGGTCAGCCAACGCTCGTCGGCGGGGGCGTACTTGTGCGGACCCTCGTGGTCGCCCACCACCACGAAGGCCGAGCGTTCCAGCAGCCCGCGCCCGGCGAGTGCCTGCTCGAACTCCGCCAGGGCCCCGTCGGTGTAGTGCAGCGTCTGCAGGTAGCGGCTGGTCGCGTCGTCGCCCGGCAGGTCCAGCCCCTGCAGGCGTGCGGGCAGCTCCCACGGCGTGTGCGAGGTGGTGGTGATCAGGTGCAGGAACCGCGGCCGGGGCACCCCGTCCAGCTCGCGCAGCGTCTGGTCGAACAGGTCGGCGTCGGCCAGACCCAGGCCCAGCGGCGTCCCGCCGGCGAACTGCTCCTCGGCGACGTAGCGCTCGTACCCCAGGTGCGGGAGCACGCGGTCGCGGTTCCAGAACGAGCCGGCGTCCCCGTGCAGCGCCACCGACCGGTAGCCCTCCTCGGCGAGCAGGCGCGGCAGGGTCGTGTAGCCCTGGTTGTCCGGGAAGCGCAGCACGGTCGCCCCCGACTCCAGCGGGTAGACCCCCGCGAGCATGAGCAGCTCGCCGTCGGAGCTGCTGCCGTCCCGCGTCTGCGCGAGCACCTGGTCGAAGACCACGCTCTCGGAACGCCAACGGTTCAGCGTCGGCGTGACCTCCTGCCCGAACGGCGCCGCGCCCAGCACGACCTGCTCCAGCGACTCGACCTGGACGAGGTAGAGGTCCCGCCCCGCGAGCAGCCCCACCAGGTCCTCGTGCTCGGGCGCCACCCCCTGGTATGCGGCGTTGCGGGCGAACCAGTCCCCGACCCGTTCCCGCTGCGCGGGGGTGAGCTCCTGGTGGGTGTCGACGAGCTCGTCGTAGACCTGGTGCAGGTGGGTCCCCAGCGGCGACAGGCTGACCACCCGCATGCCCGGGTCCGACGTCTGGGTCACCACCTGGGTGCCGAACGAGAGGGCCGCCACCACGGCCACGACCACCGCCGTGCGGACCCGGGTCGAGCGGCGGCGCAGGTCGCGCACCCGGTCGACGAACCCCTGGCCACCGCCTGAGGGGGACGGCCGGGTCCGACGACGGGCGAGCACGGCCAGCCCGGCTGCGGCGAGCAGGTCGACGTAGAGGAGCACGTCGTGCCAGCGCAACATCGCCAGCACCGAGGACCCCAGCCCGTCGAAGCTGCCGGCGGCGGCCATCATGTGCACGCTCAGCAGACGGCCGAACGCGCGGGCGTTGACGAGGTCGGCCAGCAGCAGCGTGGTCACCACCAGGTCGGCCCCGACCAGGTATGCCGTGCGCGTGCGCCCGCGCATCAGCAGCGCCGGGCTGACGAGGAGGGCCACGAGCGGCAGGGCGCTCAGGGCGACGAGCGCGGCATACCGGTCCGGTTCCAGGACGGCGCCCGCGACGAGCACGGACTTGGCCACCAGGGCGGTGACGACGAGGGCGAGCACGGGCAGGTGGCTCAGCGGGCGTTGACGACGACGCTGCGGGCGGCCTTGTCGTGCAGGCCGCGGCTGTCGGCGTCGAGGATGATGGCCGGCACGAACAGGCCGAGCAGCAGCGCGCGCAGCGCGGCCCGGCCCGGTGGTGGGGGCTGCTGCCCGTCGCCGTCGAGGGAGACGACCCGGATGCCGAGCAGCCGGTGGCCGGGCGTCGTGCCGATCGTGGGCACGAGGACGAGGTTGAGCAGGAGGAACAGGCCCAGCGGGGCGAACGCCTGCACGCCGACGACCTCTCCCCAGGTGAGGTCGAGCAGGGCGGTGGCCACGAGCTGGCACAGGGTCCAGTCGACGAGGATGGCGACCAGGCGGCGCAGGAGGGAGGCGACGGACCCGGGACCCTGCGGCGGCAGGCCGAGGCGCTGGCCGGAGAAGGCGGGGCTCGTCACCGGGCCAGCCTACGGCGTAACACTCCCGAAACAGGAGGGTGACGGTGCCGAAACCGCCACCGCGTAATGTCGTGCCCGACCCAGTTGGTCCACCCAGGAGGCAGTCCATGTTCACAAACGCCGAGGAGGTCCTCGCCTTCATCAAGGACGAGGACGTCAAGTTCATCGACATCAGGTTCTGCGACCTGCCCGGTGTCATGCAGCACTTCAACGTGCCGGCGGCGTCCTTCGACGAGGACGCGTTCAACACCGGCCAGATGTTCGACGGCTCCTCGATCCGTGGCTTCAAGTCCATCCACGAGTCGGACATGAAGTTGATCCCCGACCCGCAGACCGCCTACCTGGACCCCTTCCGGGTCGAGAAGACGCTCATCATGAACTTCTCGATCGTCGACCCGTTCACCGACGAGCCCTACGAGCGCGACCCGCGGCAGATCGCCCGCAAGGCCGAGGAGCACCTGCGCTCCACCGGGATCGCCGACACCGCGTTCTTCGGCGCCGAGGCCGAGTTCTACGTCTTCGACGACATCCGGTTCGCCTCGCAGCCGCAGGGCAGCTACTACCACATCGACTCCATCGAGGCGGCGTGGAACACCGGTCGCGCGGAGGAGGGCGGCAACCGCGGCTACAAGACCCGGTTCAAGGGCGGCTACTTCCCCGTGCCGCCCGTCGACCACTTCGCCGACATCCGCGACCGGATGTGCCTGGACCTGGCCTACGTCGGGATCGACGTCGAGCGCTCCCACCACGAGGTCGGCACCGCGGGGCAGCAGGAGATCAACTACCGCTTCAACACGCTGCTGCACTCCGGCGACGACCTGATGAAGTTCAAGTACGTCATCAAGAACAGCGCCTGGGCCGCCGGCAAGACCGCGACCTTCATGCCCAAGCCGCTCTTCGGGGACAACGGCTCCGGCATGCACACCCACCAGAGCCTCTGGAAGGACGGGGAGCCGCTGTTCTACGACGAGAACGGCTACGGCGGCCTGTCCGACGTCGCCCGGTGGTACATCGGCGGCCTGCTCGCGCACGGGCCCTCGCTGCTGGCGTTCACCAACCCCTCGATGAACTCCTACCACCGGCTGGTGCCGGGCTACGAGGCGCCGATCAACCTCGTCTACTCGGCCCGCAACCGGTCCGCGTGCGTGCGCATCCCGATCACCGGGAGCTCGCCGAAGGCCAAGCGCATCGAGTACCGCGTGCCGGACCCCTCGGCCAACCCCTACCTGGCGTTCTCGGCCCAGCTGATGGCCGGCCTGGACGGCATCCGCAACCGGATCGAGCCGCCGGAGCCGGTGGACAAGGACCTCTACGAGCTGCCCCCGGAGGAGCTGGAGGACATCGAGCAGCTGCCGACCTCGCTGCCGGCCGTGCTCGACGCCCTCGAGGCCGACCACGACTACCTCACCGAGGGCGACGTGTTCACCGAGGACCTGATCCAGACGTGGATCGACTACAAGCGCACCCACGAGATCGACCCGATCCGGCTGCGCCCGCACCCGCACGAGTTCGAGATGTACTTCGACATCTGAGTCGACCGGTCACGAGGGCGGGGAGGGCGTGCAGGGCGCGCCCTCCCCGCCGTGGTCTCCAGGGCCGTCCATCGGGCGGGCGACACCCCCGACGGCGTCGGCCGGGACGAGGCTGCCATGGTGGAGGCATGACCACCATCCAGAACGTGACCGTCCTCGGCGTCGGCGTGCTCGGCTCGCAGATCGCCTTTCAGTCCGCCTACCACGGCAAGACCGTGATGGCATACGACCTCTCCCAGGAGGCCGTCGACGGCCTCCCCGAGCGGTGGGACTACCTCAGGCCGCTGTACCTGCGGGACCTTGAGGACGCGACGCCGGAGAAGTTGGACGCCGCAGTCGGACGGATCACCGGCACGACCGATCTGGCCACGGCCGTGGCCGACGCCGACCTCGTCATCGAGGCGGTCCCCGAGGTCCTGGAGATCAAGCGGGACACGTGGCAGAAGGTCTCCGAGTCCGCTCCGGAACGCACCATCTTCGCGACCAACTCCTCGACCCTGCTGCCCAGCGCCATGGCCGACGCCACCGACCGCCCGGAGAAGTTCCTCGCCCTGCACTTCGCCAACGAGATCTGGCGAAACAACATCGGTGAGGTGATGGGGCACGAGGGCACCGACCAGCGCTGGTTCGAGGCGGTGGCGGACTTCGCCGAGGAGATCGGGATGGTGCCCGTACGGGTCAGGAAGGAGCAGCCGGGATATGTGCTCAACTCTCTCCTGGTCCCCTTCCTCAACGCGGCGGCGGACCTGCTCGTCCGCGGAGTCGCCGACGTCGAGGACATCGACCTGACCTGGCGCACGAGCACAGGAGCACCGCTGGGGCCGTTCCAGATCTACGACGTGATCGGGATGACGACCCCCTACAACCTGGCCAAGAGCAGGGACGACGAGAGCTCGCAGAAGTTCGCCAAGCTGCTCAAGGAGGAGTACATCGACAAGGGCAAGCTCGGGGTCCCCACGGGCGAGGGCTTCTACCGCTACGGCTGACCAGCCCTGACCTGGCGATCGCACACGTGGCACGCCTGGTCCACGACGTGCCTCAGGGGCGGACCGGTCTGCCGGTCCGCCCCTGAGCGGCTCCTCGAGCGGTGCTCTCAGTACCTCAGGATCGCCGCCACCGGCGCGCCCTTGGGCAGCTCCTCGACCATCCGGATCGACCCGCCGTTGCGCAGGGTGGCGCGGGCGGCGGCGTCGGCCAGCCCGCAGTAGTCCTCGGGGCTACGCAGCGGCAGGACGACCTGGGGCGCGCCGTTGCCGACGTAGCACCCTCCGGACGTCATCAGCAGGGTGTCCACGCGGCCCTCGTTGGCGGCCGTCAGCGTCTGGTCCACGCCCAGCGCGCCCGAGCCGTGCCCGCGCTGCTCGTTCAGCCGGTCCAGGAGCCGCTGGTTCTCCTTCTGCAGCCGGCTCGAGACCAGGTCCCAGGCGGCGATCCGCAGGTCGTCGGCGGACATGTCGTCGGGGTTGCGCTCGATCGCTCCGTCCACGAGGTGCGGGTAGGAGGCGATGTCCCGGTAGATCGACACCCACTCGGGGAGGCCCGCGAGGATCATCGGGATCGAGCGGCCGGCGAGGTGCTCGTCGACACCGCGGGCGACCTCGCGGAAGAACTCGACGACCTCCTCCTTGTGCGCGTTGTCCAGCGAGCTGGCGCCGTAGTAGACCGCTCCCCCGGGCCCCGACCGCCCGGAGGCGTTGGGCCGCGGGACGGAGTCGGACTGGGGGCCGTCGGCGACGAAGACGTCCTCGAACGCCTCGGGCACCGACGGCAGGTCCAGCTCGCCGATCCGGTCACGGCTGCCACGCAGCACGCGCACGTGCTTCTGGCTGAGGGTGAGCACGACGTAGTTCTGGTCGCTGAGCAGGGGCAGCACCGGGCCGAGGGTGTAGCCCGAGCTCACGGCCGCGAGCTCGGGCAGCTCGAGCGGCACCCGGTAGGAGGCCGACCATCCCTGGGTGAGGTACATCGCCAGGCCGTCGGCCATGTGGCTCCAGGCCATGCCGTCGTGGTGCAGCTCCCACGCGGGGGCCAGCAGCTCGTCGACGTCGCGGCGCTCGTGCCCCTCCTTCAGGAGCGTGTCCTCGACGGCACCCAGCAGGTTCTTCCACCGCAGCCGGTCCTCGTCGCTCTCCTTCGTGGTCCCCACCCGGTGCGTCGGGACGAACAAGGACAACCTCGTCCCGTCGCCGTCACCCACCAGCTCCTCGAACTCGGCCCGGGTCATCAGATCCATGAAGTCCTCCTTGAGGTCGGGTGCTGGGCCTTCCGGCCACGTCCTGCGAGCCTACGCCGAGGACCGCTCCCGCCGCAGGGCCAGGGCCGGATCGGTCCGTCACGGTCCTGGCCCCGGCCCTGGGCGCCCTCCTCGTGGGTGCGGCCCTGTTCGCCTCCAGCCGCGACCGGGCGCGCAGCTAGCCCGCGGCATCGCCTCCGGGCAGCACGGCCCGTAGGCGGGCGGCGTACTCCCCCGCCTCTCCCTCGGCATACTTCGTCCGGGGCCAGAAGAAGCCGCGCAACCCGTCCCCCTTGGTCCGTGGCACCACGTGCACGTGCAGGTGCGCCACCGACTGGCTGACCTGGTTGTTCATCGCCACGAACGACCCCTGCGCGCCGAGCCCGTCCTTGACCGCCTGGGCCAGGGTGCGGGCGGCGGTGAACAAGGGGCCGACGAGGGCGTCGGGCAGGTCGGGGAGGGTATGCACGTGCTGCCGGGGCACGAGCAGGACGTGCCCCTTGAAGACGGGTCGGGTGTCGAGGAAGCCCACGACCTGCTCGTCGGCGAGGACGACCTCGGCCGGCTCCTCCCCCGCCACGATCCGGCAGAACGCGCAGCTGCTCATCCCTCGAGGAGCTCGGTCGCGTCCAGCTGGTCGAGCATGAACGCGATCTCGAACGCCGTCTCCTTCCAGGCGTCGTAGCGACCGGTCTTGCCGCCGTGGCCGGCGACCATCTCGGTCCTGAGCAGGATGGGCCGCGTGGCCGGGTCGTTGGTGACCGTCTCGCGCAGGCGGGCGACCCACTTGGCCGGCTCGACGAAGAAGACCCGGGTGTCGTTCAGGCCGGTGGTGGCCAGGATCGCGGGGTACTGCACCGGGCGGACGTTCTCGTAGGGCGTGTAGGTGCGCATCAGCTCGTAGACCTCGGCCGAGTCGACCGGGTTGCCCCACTCCTCCCACTCGCCGACCGTCAGCGGCAGCGAGGGGTCGAGGATGGTCGTCAGGGCGTCGACGAAGGGCACGCCGGCGTGCACGACCCGGAACCGCTCGGGCGCCAGGTTGAGGACCGCGCCCATGAGCAGGCCGCCGGCCGAGCGACCCTCCGCGGCGAGCCGGTCGGGAGCGACCCAGCCGGTGCCGACGATGTGGTCGGCGCAGGCCAGGAAGTCGGTGAAGGTGTTCTTCTTGTGCTCCATCCGGCCCAGCTCGTACCAGCTGCGGCCCATCTCGCCACCACCGCGCACGTGGGCGATCGCGTAGACCACGCCGCGGTCGAGGTAGGACAGCCGGGACACCGAGAAGTAGGGGTCGATGGAGATCTCGTAGGACCCGTAGCCGTAGAGCAGCCCCGGGTTGGTGCCGTCCGGGCCCAGTTCCTTGCGGGCCACGAGCGAGATCGGGATGCGGGTGCCGTCCTCGGCGGTCGCCCACAGCCGGTGCTGGACGTAGTCGGCCGGGTCGTAGCCGCCCAGGACCGGCTTGCGCTTGACGAGGGTGAGGTCGCCGGTGGCCAGGGCCAGGTCGTAGATGCTCGGCGGGGTGACGAGCGACTCGATGACGACCTGCAGGGTGTCGGTCTCGTAGGAGGGGTTGGCCCCGGTGTCGATCGACCAGACCTCCTCCTGCACCGGCACGTCGTAGCCGTCGTCGACGGGGAGCCCGTCGTCGCCCAGCGGGAGGATCCGCACCTGCGTCAGCCCGTCCTTGCGCAGCGACACGGCCAGGTGGCCGGAGAAGGCCTCGACGCCGGCGACCCGCATCCCCTTGCGCCCGGGCAGCACGGCCCGCCAGTCGGAGTCGGAGGTCGACCCGATCGGCGCCACGGCCAGCTCGAAGTCGCGGTGGTCCCGGTTGTGCACGATCCAGAGGCGCCCGCCCGCGGGCGCGACGTCATACTCGACCCCCTCCCGCCGCGGCGCGACGACCCGGAACTCGCCGGTGGGGTCGGAGGCGGACAGCAGGCGGTACTCCGAGGTGTTCTTGCTGCCGAGGGCGATGACGACGTGCTCGTCGTCGCGGGAGGCGCCGACGCCCATCCAGTAGCGTTCGTCGTCCTCCTGGTGGACGAGGACGTCCTGGTCGGCGGGGGTGCCCACCTCGTGGCGCCACACCTGGAAGGGGCGCCACGCGTCGTCGACGCGCACATAGAACAGGTATGCCGCGTCCGCGGACCAGGCGGTGCCGTAGCCGATGCCGGTGACCGCGTCGTCGACGATCTCGCCGGTGGTCAGGTCCTTGATCCGCAGGTCGAAGCGCTCGTCGCCGGTGCTGTCGACGGCGTAGGCGAGCAGGTCGCCGGCCGGGCTGGTGTCGAAGGTGCCCAGGGAGAAGAACTCCAGACCCTGCGCCTCGGCGTTGCCGTCGAGCAGCACCTGCTCGCCGTCCGGCACCTCGCCGGGGTCGAGGACGGGGCGCTGCGGGGAGTCACCGACGGCGATCCGGCCGTGGACCGCGTACTGCTGGCCCTCGACGGTGCGGGAGTAGTACCACCAGTCGCGGTGCCGGACCGGGACCGACAGGTCGGTCTCCTGGGTGCGGCTCTTGATCTCGCCGAAGATGCGCCGGCGCAGGTCGTCCAGGTGGGCGGTCATCGCGTCCGTGTAGGCGTTCTCGGCCCCGAGGTGGGCCAGGACCTTGCGGTCCTTCTTGTCCCGCAGCCACTCGTAGGGGTCGGTGACGTCCTCGCCGTGGTGGCGGCGGACGACCGGGATCTGTTCGGCGACGGGCGGGGTGGGCAGGGAGGTCTCGGCGGTCACCCGGTCAACGCTACCCGCGCCCGGTGACCGCGTCCTCATCCGCGTCGTCGCCCACCTCGATGGTCAGCACGACCAGGTCGGTGGACCCGTCCTCGGGCAGCGAGACGGTCAGGCGACCCGGTCCGGCGGGCAGCGACCGCGTCGCCACGAACGGCAGCTCCCCCTCCTCGACCTGCGGCATCCATCCCTGGGCGAAGGACTGCTCCACCAGCCGCGCGACAGCCTCCTCCACCGTTCCCTCGAGCGGTCGCAGGTGACGGGTGATCCGGGCGCGGACCAGCCGGCTGTCCCCGTCCTCCTCGACCTCGGTGCCGCGGGTCACCGCGTGGGTCTCGACCTCGAAGCCCTCGATCTCGTCGGTGGCCAGCGGGACCCCGCGGAGCACCTCCTCGGTCGTCACCTCGTGGGTGCAGGCGGAGAGCACGGAGCCTGCGAGGACGAGCGCGACCAGGGCACGGAGGAGGTGACGCAGCGGCATCAGGACGGGCGGCTCCCCGGCACGAAGGCGTCGGGGCGCAGGGCCGCGTGGACCCGGTCGAGCAGCTCGGACTGGTCCACGGCCTGGGCGTCGAGCTCCTGCCACTCGGCGGGGTCCATCTGCAGCCGGGGGGCGAGCGCCTCCATCACCTGCCACAGGCCGCGCTTGGCGTTGACCGCGCCCCGCATGAGCTCGGTCTCCAGCAGCGGCGTCATCGGCGAGCGTTGCGTCAGGCGCCGGTTGAGCTTGAGCCGGCCCAGCTTCTCCCCGACCGTCGCGGTCAGCTGCCGGTAGCGCAGGGTGTCCAGGCCCAGCTCCTTGATGAGCCGGTCGAGGCGGTCCCACTCCTCGTCGAGCTGGCGGGCGAACGAGGTGAGATCGCCGGCGACCGGCAGGTCCGCGTGGTCCTTGGCCATCCGGTGCGCACGGTCCCGCCCAACTGTGGCGCCGGCCAGGTGGTCGTTGAGGTAGAGCTCGAGCACGGACGTGTCCAGCCCGGCCTGCTCGGCGGTCAGTGGCACGGCATCCTCCTGGGGTCGGTGGGTCCTCGATGCCATCGTGCCAAGAAGCGTGCCGCTCGGCAGCCCGACCCACCCGGCCGCCCGGTCGTCAACGGTCGCCCGGGCTCAGCCGGCGATGCAGTGCGGTCCCAGGAGGGCCTTGAGGTCGCCGAAGAGCTCGGGCGAGGCGGTGACGCGCAGGGTCTCGTCGAGGCGCAGCAGCACGGTGCGCCCCGGCTGGGTGAGCCGGACCTGGACCTCGGTGCTGCCGGGGTGGTCGGCCAGCACGGTCTTGAGCTTGTGCGCCAGCCCGTCGGTGGCCCTGGTCAGCGGCAGGCTGAGCACGACCGGACCGCGCGGACCCTGCTTGATGTCGGGCAGGAGCAGCTCGTTGGCCATCAGCTCGGCGCCGTCGTCGCCCTTCTTCAACCGGCCCTTGACCACGGCCACGGTGTCCTCGGCGAGCATCGTGGAGATGGTCATGTAGACCTTCGGCCAGAACACCACCTCCAGGGAGCCGGCCATGTCCTCGATCGACAGCCGGGCGTAGGGGTCACCGTTCTTGGTCCGCTTCAGCTGCAGGTTGGTCAGCAGGCCGGCGACGGTGACGAAGTCGCCGTCCCGGGCCCCGTCCTCGCCGACGATCTCCAGGATCGAGGAGTTGGAGTGCTGCGCCAGGATGTGCTCGATCCCGTTGAGCGGGTGGTCTGAGACGTAGAGCCCCAGCATCTCCCGCTCGAAGGCGAGCAGGACCGACTTGTCCCACTCGATGTCCGGCACCGGCGGGAGGGTGACGATCTGCATACCCTCCTGTTCCTGCTCGTCGTCGCCGAAGCCGAAACCGGAGAAGAGGGAGTCCTGCCCGATGGCCTCCTGCTTCTTCTCGTCGACGAGGGCGTCGACGTAGCGCTCGTGCACGGTGACCAGGCCCTGCCGGGTGTGGCCGAGGCTGTCGAAGCGCCGGACTTGCACAGCGACTCGACGGTGCGCTTGTTGCACACGACCGCCGGCGACTTGCGCAGGAAGTCCTCGAAGGAGGTGAAGGCGCCCTTCTCCTCGCGGGTGCGCACGACGGCACCCACGACGTTGTGCCCGACGTTGCGCACGGCCGAGAGCCCGAAGCGGATGTCGTCGCCGACGGCGGCGAAGTTGGCCACCGAGGCGTTCACGTCGGGCGGGAGCACCGCGATGCCCATCCGCCGGCACTCGGCCAGGTAGAGGGCGGTCTTGTCCTTGTCGTCGCCGACGCTGGTGAGCAGGGCGGCCATGTACTCGGCCGAGTAGTTGGCCTTGAGGTAGGCGGTCCAGTAGGAGATGACGCCGTAGGCCGCGGTGTGCGCCTTGTTGAAGGCGTAGTCCGAGAACGGCACGAGCACGCCCCACAGCGAGGCGATCGACTCCTCGTTGTAGCCCTGGGCCTTCATCCCGTCGGAGAAGGGGATGTACTCGGCGTCGAGCACCTCCTTCTTCTTCTTGCCCATCGCCCGGCGGAGCAGATCGGCGTTGCCCAGGGTGTAGCCCGCCAGCTTCTGCGCGATCTCCATCACCTGCTCCTGGTAGATGCAGTTCGAGAGCACCAGGCCGCTGGAGACGAAGTTGTGCACGTCGTCGACGGTGATGTCGTAGACGGGCTCGGGGTCACCGACGTGGATGTCCTCGACGATGGCCCAGTCCAGCTCCGGGTATGCGGTCTCGCGCCCCCCGGTCGCACCCTGGGTCGACATCCCGCCCGCAACACCGGCAGCCGCCATCGCGGGCTCAGGAGCCGCGACGCGCTCGTCCGAGCTGCGGGCGATCGCATCCACCCCGGCCACGAGCTCGCCCGCCGGGACCCAGCCCCGGGTGGTGAGCACCTTGTGGTCCGCCGACAGGCGGAGCTCCTGACCAGCGTCCGTGCGCACCGTGAGCACCGGCTTCGCGGGCATCTCCCACCAGTGGGTGACCCGGCGTCGGACGACCTTGCCGCGATCGTCGACACCGAAGGTGAAGAACCCTTCCGTGACCCGGTCGGCGAGCTCGTCGATGCGCACCCTCTCGCCCGTGTCGGCGTCGACGATGGGGGTGTCCCCCGCAACGCACAGGCCGTAGGTATTTCCGAGAATCGGCTCGAGCGCCTCCACCATCTGCGGCTGCAGCTTGCCCTTCAGCTGCGGGTCGAGCGGGACGACCTCCTGCTGGCCGTTCTTGCGCAGGGCGAAGTTGGTGTGCGCGTTCACCCCCATCGGGCCGGGACGGTAGAGCGCGAGCGCGGCGGAGATGTCCTCGAAGTTGTCCGGGCGCATGAGCCGCAGCAGCTGGCGCATGCCGTTGCCGTCGAGCTGGAACACGCCGAGGGTGTCGCCGCGACCGAGCAGCTCGTAGGTCTTCCGGTCGGTCATGTCCTTGGAGAGGGCGTCGAGGTCGATCTCCTCGCCGCGGTTCTCCCGGATGTTGACGATCGCGTCGTCGAGGACGGTGAGGTTGCGCAGGCCCAGGAAGTCCATCTTGACCAGCCCGAGCGTCTCGCACGTCGGGTAGTCGAACTGGGTGATGATCTGGCCGTCCTGCTCCCGGCGCATGATCGGGATGAGGTCGATGAGCGGCTCACTGGACATGATGACGCCGGCGGCGTGCACGCCCCACTGGCGCTTCAGCCCCTCCAGCCCCTTGGCGGTCTCGAAGATCTCCGCGGCGTGCTGGTCCTCGGCCAGCATCTGGCGGAACTCGCCGGCCTCGCCGTACCTCTTGTGCTCCGGGTCCTGGATGCCCGAGAGCGGGATGTCCTTGCCCATGACCGACGGCGGCATCGCCTTGGTGAGCTTCTCCCCCATGGCGAAGGGGTAGCCCATCACCCGGGAGGCGTCCTTGAGCGCCTGCTTGGCCTTGATCGTGCCGTAGGTGACGATCATCGCGACCCGCTCGTCGCCGTACTTCTCGGTGACGTAGCGGATGACCTCGGAGCGTCGCCGGTCGTCGAAGTCGACGTCGAAGTCGGGCATCGACTTGCGCTCGGGGTTGAGGAAGCGCTCGAAGATCAGCCCGTGCGGGATCGGGTCCAGGTCGGTGATGCCCATCGCGTAGGCGCACATCGACCCGGCGCCGGAGCCTCGTCCCGGCCCGACGCGGATGCCGTTGTCCTTGGCCCAGTTGATGAAGTCGGAAACGACAAGGAAGTACCCACAGTTGTGGACCGCGACACCCTCGGCCACGTAGGTGTGGTCCTCGTCAACTGTGAGGTTGTAGACGGTGCCGTTGTAGGGCTCACGGTCGACCGCGCGCACCTTGACCCACCATCGACCGTCGGCGTTGAACGCGTTATAGGGGGCCTTGCTTCTCTCCTTGACCCACAGGACCTTGCAGGTTCGTTGGCTAGGACTCTGCTGAACGGTGGCCCACTGACCGAGGGACAAAAGTATGTTCCGAAGTTCCCGCGCCAGTGTCGGGTTCACCGTGACAACGTTGGTCTTTCCTCGGGCATCTTGGTGCCCATCCCCGTCGACCCACCCCTCGATGAAAGCCCAAAGACCTTCATCCGGGACCGACCGCACCCACGGGTGCACTGTCTTGCTCCGTACGCCGGTGCCAAAAAGCTCTTTGAGCATCAGTGCCAGGGGGTGGTTCGTCAGCATGATGCAGACGCCCTGGTGGGATGGCGCGCTTTCCGAGGACTTCTTGTAGACACGTGGGGTGCCGAGACCCAGGTTCTCGATCGCCTCGCAGAGGCGGCCGACTGCCGGCTCGTCCTTGTGGAGGGTCCACCCGATCTGCCCGGGGTTCGTCTCGCCATCCGGGTCGTAGAGATGACCCTCTGCCACCCACATCCCGAGCAGCCACATCAGTTCTGGCGACCATTCCACGGCCCCCGGCATGTCTCCCTTGTTCGGACGAGCGCCCGCAGCCTGCCCGACCCGAGACGGGCCACGCGCTGGCCCGGCCGTTCCTCGGTCTGCCAGCCGCGTTCCTGCATGAGCGACCGCAGGTCGAACGGTTGGTAAGGATCTCTGGGCGGCTGCGGCAGCATGACTTCGTCCCCAGGACGGACGTCCCTGGCCTCGACCCAGCCACGCCGAGCGACGAGGAACGGGTGCTCCGCGGTCGCACGGATGGGCCATGGCTGACCATGCGGTCGTACTACGTAAAGCTCTTCGGACACCTCTCGAGTCAGGACTTCCTCGACCCTGGCCACGCGTCCGCGGTAGGAAGACATGTCTACCGAGGTAACGTCCTCCCCCGCCCGGACATCCTGGATCGGCTTCCAGGCTCCATCCGCCATGAGCACTGGGGTCTCCGGCGTGAAGCAGTAGCCCTTATCGATGATCACGTTCGACTCGTAGGCCGCCTGCTTGCGGGCGTAGTCGGGCACGCCCTCGGGGAAGCGCCGGTGCAGCCCGGTCTCCACCTCGGCGAGGAACCAGCTCGTCTCGTCGTGGCCCTCGGGGCAGGGGAACTTGGGCATGTAGCGCCCCTCCCCCTCGGTGAAGGAGATGTCGCAGCGTTCGGCGACCACGAGCGTGTTGTCGCAGGCCTCGGGCAGCTCGCGCCACAGGTGGCGCATCTCCTCGGCCGTCTTGAGGTAGTAGCCGTCGCCGCCGAACTGGAACCGGTTGGGGTCCTGCATGGTCGACCCGGACTGCACGCACAGCAGGGCCGAGTGGGCCTTGGCGTCCTCCTGCTTGGTGTAGTGCAGGTCGTTGGTCGCCAGCAGCGGCAGGTCGAGCTCGCGGGCCAGCTTGAGCAGGTCCTGGCGCACCTGCCGCTCGATCTGGATCCCGTGGTCCATGAGCTCGCAGTAGACGTTCTCGTGGCCGAAGATGTCACGCAGGTCGCTGGCGTGCTGGACGGCCTCGCGGTACTGCCCCAGCCGCAGCCGGGTCTGGATCTCCCCCGACGGGCACCCGGTGGTGACGATCATCCCCTGGCCGTAGGTCTCCAGCAGCTCCTTGTCCATGCGGGGCTTGAAGTAGTAGCCCTCCATGGAGGCCAGCGAGGCCATCCGGAAGAGGTTGTGCATGCCGTTGTTGTTCCGGGCCAGCATCGTCATGTGGGTGTAGGCACCGCCGCCGGAGACGTCGTCACGCCCGCCGTCGCCGTACTTCACCCGGGTCTTGTCCGTCCGGTGGGTGCCCGGCGTGAGGTAGGCCTCGAGCCCGATGATCGGCTTGACGTCGTACTTCTGCGCCGTCTTCCAGAACTCGTAGGCCCCGAAGATGAACCCGTGGTCGGTGGTCGCGATCGCCGGCATGCCCAGGTCGTGCGCCGTCGAGATCATGTCCTCGATCCGCGCCGCACCGTCGAGCATCGAGTACTCGGTGTGGTTGTGCAGGTGGACGAAGTTCCCGGAGCTGGCTGGCGCTGACATCGCCCCCGATCTTAGGTCCCTCCACCGACAGGTATGCCCCCGCGCCGGGGCCGCGGACGACGACGCAGGTGGGGGGCCCGCAGGGGTCCCTCAGCGGGGCGGGCGACCCCCTCAGCCCCGGTGTGGCAGCCGCACGTCCACCCACACGAGCCGGTGGTCGCTCGTGGGGAACGGGTAGGTGCCCACGAGCCGGAACAGCGGGTCGTCGGAGGTCGGCCAGAACACCCCCGCGTCGTCGATCTTCAACGACCGGCTGGGCAGGACGTAGTCGACGCGGAGGTTGCCGGGCGGCTCGGAGAAGTCGGCCGTGTCGAACGCCGGGTCGCCCCGGTGCTCGAGGTTGACGCCGCCCTGGAGGAAGGCCTGCTCGGCCCCGCCCTCGCTGGCGGGGGTGACCGTGGTGTTGACCCGCGGATGGTCGAGCAGCTGGTCGATCGCGCCGTTCACCGAGTCCCCGTCGCGCGGGTCGGCGTTGTAGTCACCGACGACCACGAAGCGCTCGCCCGGCTTGAGCCCGCCCCGCTCCCCCTCGTCGTCGTAGATGTAGGCCGACTCCTTCGGCGAGCCGACGTAGTCGGCCCAGAAGCGGATCTCGTCGTGGTTGCGCCGGCCGTTGCGGTCCTCGGGCCCGTCGAAGGTCGGCGGGGTCGGGTGGGCGGCGAGCACGTGCACGGTCCTGTGGCCGACCTCGACGGGGACGTCCCAGTGGGACTTGCTGGACAGGCGCAGCACCTCCTGCGCCTCCTGCGAGTAGAAGTCCGTCGGCATGAGGTTGCCCGGCATGTCGGCCCATCGGAACGTCTGGAAGGTGCGCACCTCGTCGGCGTTGATCGGGTAGCGGGAGTAGACGACCATCCCGTACTGCCCGGGGAAGTACCCGTAGCCGAACGCGTCGTCGGGCCCGCCGACGGTCCCGTCGCCGTTGAGGTCGACCCCGCTGGGGATCCCGGTGTTGGACGGGGCGATGTAGGCGTAGGGGTAGTCGATCGCCTCGGCACCGTTCTGGGGCACCTCGAGGTAGTTGTCGCGGAACAGGTCCTCGTTGCCGGCCGCGTAGTCGAACTCGTTGACGAGCACGACGTCCGGGCGGGTGCGCTGGATCGTCTCGGCGACGTTCTGCGCCTGGAGGTTCTCCCCGGTGGACAGGTCCCGCGCGAGGTCGCCGTCGTTGAAGCGGTTGAGCGAGGCGTTGAAGGTGGCGAACCGTACGTCCAGGTCGGGCTTGCCCTGCCCCCGCTCGGGTCCGGCGGCGGCCGGGAGCGCGGCGGCGCCCAGCCCGAGGACCAGGGCGAGGGTCGAGGTGGTCGCGATCGTGCGGCGGGCGGCGGAGGTCATACCGCGCAACATAGGCGGGTATGCCGTGCCGCGCACCCCCAGGTGGGTGCAGCCGGGCGCACGGGTCGAGACCTCGCGTCAGCAGCCGGCGCGCTCCACGCCGTCGACCTCCACGGGCAGCCTCCCCGGTGCCGGGGCGTCCCCGGTGAGGGCGGCGACGAGCGCGTCCATGGCGCCGGGGGTGTCGCCGTAGAGCGCCACCTTCGTCGGGGCGCCGCTGGCACTGAGCAGGTATGGCGTCTCGAGGGCCACCGAGACCTGTGCCCCGTAGGGGCCCTGGCCGGGGCGGAGGAGCTCGACGGTGGTGCCGGTGCCCAGGGGCAGGCCGGCCCGTTCGGCGGCCCGCTCGAAGCGCTGGACCGCCAGCCGGTCGCCCATGGGGAGGACGCCGCCGTCGACCAGCGGTCCACCGCACTCTCCCTGGACCACGGTGACCGCGGCCTGCGACACCTCGCGGGCCACGTCTGCGGCTCCGCCGGGCTGGAGGGGCTCGACCGTCCCCTGCTCCTGCGCCTCGAGCAGCGCCGTGACCTGGCGGACGACGGCCTCGTCGAGCCGCTCCTGCGCCAGCGTCCCGTCGCCGACGGCGGCGACGATGGCGTCGCGTGCGGCCAGCGGGTCCGAGGGCATGAGGAGCACGTCCGCACCGGCCTGCAGGGCGGCGACGGAGGCCTGCCCCGGGCCGTAGGCGTTCGACACGGCGGCCATGTTGAGCGCGTCGGTGACGACCAGGCCGTCGAAGCCCAGGTCGTCGCGGAGCATCCCCTCGACCACCTCCGGCTCGAGCGACGAGGGCAGCTGCGACTCCAGCGCCGCGACCTGGATGTGTCCCACCATGACCGCTGGCAGGTCGGCCTCGACGGCCGCCTCGAACGGGACCAGGTCGCTGTCCCTCAGCTCCTCGAGCGTGCGGGTCTGCACGGGCAGCTGGACGTGGCTGTCGGCCGGGACCGAGCCGTGCCCGGGGAAGTGCTTGACCACGGGCAGGATCCCGGCGTCGAGGTAGCCGAGTCCGGCGGCCGTCGCGTGCTCGGCGACCAGCTCCGGGTCGCCGCCCGGCGACCTCGAGCCGATGGTGGGGTCGGAGAGTCCCATCGTCACGTCCGCCGTCGGGGCGAAGACCGCGGTGAACCCCACGCCCCTCAGCTCCGCCCCCGAGGCCGCCGCCGCACGCCGTGTCAGGTCGGGGTCGTCCGCTGCGCCCAGGCTCATGAACGTGGGGAAGCGGGTCAGGTCGCCCTTGGCCCGCTCGACGAGGCCGCCCTCCTGGTCGACCCCGAGGAAGACCGGCCACGCCCTTCCCGTCGTCTCCCCCGCCTCGGTCATCGCCGCGTTCAGCCCGGCCAGCTGGTCGGAGGTCAGGTCGGGGTCCATGACGATGATCCCGCCGAGGTGGTGGTCGGTGACCAGGCCGACCGGCGGCGCCGCCCCGAGATGGGAGGCGACCACGACCTGGCCGGCCTTCTCCTCCAGGGTCAGGTCCTCGACGAGCTCGGCGGCCTCGTCCTCGAGCGCCGGCTCGGGCTCCGGGGGCTCGGTCGTGCGGTCGGCCTCGTCCGACGGCTCCGGGTCGGGTGCCGGCGCGGGCGCCGGGGTCGCCGTCGTCTCCGGGGCGGGCTCCACCGTCGTCGTGCTGCCGGCCGGGGAACTCGTCGGTGCGGGCGTCTTGACCGCGCAGGCCCCGAGGGGGACGAGCAGCACGACGGCGCCGACGACGCCGGACCTGGCGACCCCTCTCATGCCCCCTGACCTCTCCTCAGCCCCGGACGACGTCCAGCGCGTGCTGCAGGTCGTCGGGGTAGGGGGAGTCGAACTCGACGTACTCCCCGCTGCCGGGGTGCTCGAAGCCCAGCTTGACCGCGTGCAGCCACTGCCGCTGCAGCCCCAGCCGCTTGGCCAGGGTGGGGTCGGCCCCGTAGGTCAGGTCGCCGGCGCACGGGTGGTGCAGGGCGGAGAAGTGCACCCGGATCTGGTGGGTGCGGCCCGTCTCGAGGTGGATCTGGAGCAGGCTTGCCGAGCGGTGCGCCTCGAGGAGCTCGTAGTGGGTGATGCTGGCCCGACCCTCGCGACGGACGGCGAACCGGTAGTCGTGCCCGGGGTGCCGCCCGATCGGGGCGTCGATGATGCCCTCGTGCGGGTCGGGCAGGCCCTGGACGAGGGCGTGGTAGGTCTTGTCGACCACCCGGTCGCGGAAGGCCTGCTTGAGCACGGTGTAGGCCCGCTCGGACTTGGCCACGACCATCAGCCCGGACGTGCCCACGTCGAGGCGCTGCACGATCCCCTGCCGCTCGGGCGCCCCCGAGGTGGAGATGCGGTAGCCGGCGGCCGCCAACCCCCCGACGACCGTCGGCCCGGACCACCCGACGCTGGGGTGGGCGGCGACGAAGGCCGGCTTGTCGACGACGACCATCTCGGTGTCGTCGTGCACGATCCGCATCCCCTCGACCGGCTCGGCGACGACCTCCAGGCCCGGCGGCGGTCCGACGGGCGGGAGGGTCACCTCCAGCCACGCCCCGGCCATGACCCGGTCGGACTTGCCGACCACCTTGCCGTCGACGGTCACGTGACCGTCGGCGGCCAGGTCGGCGGCCTTGGACCGGGAGAGCCCGAGCAGCCGGGCGAGGGCGGCGTCGACCCGCTCCCCCTCCAGACCCTCGGGGACGGCGAAGGCCCGGGAGTCGCTCACGGCTCCTGCCCCTCGCGGGTGCCGTCGAGCCGCAGCCCGCGCAGCGCGAGGATCCCGATGAGCACCGCGGCGCTGGTCACCCCGATGTCGGCGACGTTGAAGATGGCGAAGTTGGGCAGCCGGATGAAGTCGACGACGTGCCCGAACAGCGGCCCCGGCACGCGCAGGTAGCGGTCGATCTGGTTGCCGACCGCGCCGCCGAGCAGCAGCCCCAGCGCCACGGCCCACGGCAGGCTGCGCACGCGGAAGGCCATCGACACGACCACCACGGAGATGACGGTGCCGACCACGGTGATCACCGGCGTCAGCGAGGTGCCCATGGAGAAGGCCGCACCGGAGTTGTAGGTCAGGTGCCAGCGCAGCAGGTCGCCCACGACCTGGACGGGCTCCCCCTGGGTCAGCGCCCGCTCGGCCCAGACCTTGGTCAGCTGGTCGAGCACCACCCAGCCGGCGGCCAGGCCCAGCACGACGACGGTCCGCCGGCGGGGGCGGACCGTGGAGGGGGTCGGGGCGTGGGTCAGCGGCGTTCCTGCTTCTGCTTGCATGTCATGCATAGGGTCGCACGGGGGAAGGCCTGCAGCCGCATCTTGCCGATGGGGTTGCCGCACGCCTCGCAGTCGCCGTAGGAGCCGGTGTTGATCCGCTCCAGCGCCCGCAGGGTCTGCATGAGCAGGTCGCGGGCGTTGTTGGCCAGGGACAGCTCGTGCTCGCGCTCCCAGGTCGCCGCGCCCGCGTCGGCCTGGTCGTCCCCGGCCCCGTCGGCATAGCTGCGCATCATCTCGACGAGGTCGTGCTCGGCCTCGTCCAGCTCGACCCCGAGCCGGGCCACGTCGGCCTCCAGCTCGGCGCGCACCTCGGCCAGCTCCTCGGCCGTCCAGGCGTCCTCGTCGTCCCGGACGCTCAGGGACTCGTGCGCGGTGCCCCCACGCTTCTTCGCAGTGCTGGCCACGAGGTGCCTTCCTGTGTGCAAGAACCCACGGTCGGCCGGCGGCCGGTCGTGGGCAACGGTGCGCAGAGGATATGCCACGCGGCCCCTGGAGACAACGTCCTTCCCATCCGCCACGCCGGTCCTCCGGGAAACACCCCTGGGGGTGGGAGGACGCCCCCTGCGCGTCCACGCCGCCCTCCCCCGGGTATGCGGCAACGCGACGGGCGCCCGGGAGGTCCCGGGGCGCCCGTGCTCACGTGCGGGGTGGGGTGACCACCCGGTGGGGGTCAGCGCTGCTGGTCCCCGTCGATGCGGGAGAGCTGCTCGGACAGGAACGTGCGCAGGCGGTCGCGCAGGTCGGTCTCCTGGGTCTGCAGCTCGCCGATCCGGCCGGTCAGCGAGTTCTGCTGGGTGTTGAGCTCCTCCAGGATCGCGGTGCGGCGCTGCTCGGCCTCGCCGACCATCTGGTCGCGCGAGCTCTGCCCCTCGCCCACGAGCCGGTCGTGGGTCTGCTGGCCGGTGCTGACCAGCTCGTCGTGCCGGTTCTGACCCTCGGTGACGAGCTGCTCGCGCTGCTGGCGGCCCTCGCTCGTCGAGGCGGTCGTGCGTCTCCTGCCCGGTGCTGACCAGCTCGTCGTGGCGGGTCTGGCCCTCGTGCACGAGCCGGTCGTGCGTCTCCTGACCGGTGCTGACGAGCTCGTCGTGGCGGGTCTGGCCCTCGTGCACGAGCCGGTCGTGGGTCTCCTGACCGGTGGTCACCAGCTCGTCCCGGCGCTGGTCGGCCTCCGCGACGGTCCGGTCGCGGTAGCCCTCGGCCTCCTCGATGAGCTGACGCTTGGTCGTCTCACCCTCGGCGACGTGCTGGTCGTGCAGACGCTGGGCCAGCGAGATGATCTTGGAGGACTCCTCGCCGGCGCCAGGCATCGCGGCGGCCGCGGCGACGGGGGCCGCCTGGCCCTGCTCGGCGGCGCGCTCCTCGGCGTCCTGGCGGGCCTGCTCGGCCTCGGCCCGGGCCTGTTCGGCCTGCTCCTCGGCGGACCGGGCGCGGTCCTGCGCCTCGGAGAGCTGACCCTCGAGCTCGCGGACGCGCTGGTCGGAGGCGGCCACCCGGCCGCGCAGGTCCTCCAGGTCGGCGGAGGCACCCTCGGCACCCTCGACGCGGGAGCTCTCGGCGGCCTGGGCCCGCTCCTCGGCCTGGGCGCGGGCCTCCTGGCAGGCGGCCAGCTCGCGCCGGGCCTCCTCCAGCTCGGCCTGCAGCTGCTCGGCGCGCTCGTCGGAGGCGGCCGACTCCATACCCGGCACGGCGGCGGCGGGGGTGAAGCGCTCGGTGTCGTCGCCGCCCATCCCCCGGCTGGCACGGCAGTCCTCGAGGTCGGTGCGCAGCGAGTCGTTCTCCGCCAGCAGACGCCGCAGCTCGACGACCACCTCGTCGAGGAAGTCGTCCACCTGGGTCTCGTCGTAGCCGCGACGCAGGTGGGTCGCACTGAAGCTCTTCTTGATGACGTCTTCGGGGGTCAGCGCCATGTTTCACCTCGTGTCGGGGAGTCACCGCCGCAGCCCGGCGCACGGGTCGTCAGGGCAGGGTCGATGACGCGCGGTCTGCACGTGCAGGGTCACTCTAACGCACCGGGGGCACCCCGACGGGTGGGCCGTCAGAACGGCAGCGTGACGGCGAAGCCGCGGGCCAGGCTCACCGCGAGGATGAGCACGAGGAAGCCGAGGTCCAGCGCGATCCCGCCGAGCCGCAGGGGCGGGATGACCTTGCGCAGGGCCTTCAGGGGCGGGTCGGTGAGCGCGTAGATCCCGTTGGCCAGGACCAGGACCGGACCCTTGGGCCGGAAGTCCCGGGAGAAGACCATGATCCAGTCGAAGACCAGCCGGCCGATGAGGACGAACAGGTAGAGGCTCAGGACTGCGTAGAGGATCTGTCCGACCATGGGGACAGCCTACGTGCTGGTTGCCTCAGCTCTGGTTGAAGGGACCGGAGCCCTGGCGCTGCCGTTCGGCGGTGCCGCCCTCGACCTCGATGTGCTCGGGCGAGAGCAGGAAGACCTTGCTGGTGACCCGTTCGATGGAGCCGCGCAGGCCGAAGGCGAGACCGGCGGAGAAGTCCACCAGGCGCTTGGCGTCGGCGTCGTCCATGTCGGTGAGGTTGATGATGACCGGGATCCCGCCGCGGAAGGACTCCCCGATGTCCTTGGCCTCGTTGTAGGTCCGCGGGTGGATGGTGGTGATGCGGTTCAGTTCGCTCATCTTGGGCTCCCGGACGACCTGGCTGACCGGCGTGCGACGCGGCAGGGGGGTGACCTCGGCGTCCTGGTCGGGACGGTCGTCGTCCTCGTCCCGGACGGCGCGGACGGCGCCGCCGCGGTGGGCCTCGGCCGGCTCCTCCGGGTAGGCGTCGTAGTCGTCGTACCGCTCGTCGGACTCGGCGAGTCCGAGGTACTCCATCGTCTTGCGCAGCGCCCCGGCCATGTAGCGAGCTCCTTGGTGCGTACGGGCGTGCTACCCGTGGTGGATCGGTCGAGCCCGACGCTACCGCCGGGCTCCCAGGATTCCGGTCCCGACACGCAGGTGTGTCGCACCGTGCGTCACAGCAGTTTCCAGGTCGCCGCTCATGCCGGCGGAGACCCAGGTGGCCTCCGGGTGGTCGGGGCGCAGGCGCGCAGAGAGGTCGGCGAGCCGCCGGAACGCCGCGGCGGTGCGTCCTCGTCCAGCCCGAGGGGGGCCACGGCCATCACCCCGCGCAGCCGCAGGTGCTCGGTGGCGGCGACCGCGTCGGCGAGGGCGGGCACGTCCGCAGGCACGGCCCCGCCGCGTCCGGCGTCGGCCCCCTCCCCCAGGTCGACCTGGATCGTCACCTCAAGGGGGGTGTGCCGCGTGCCCTCGGCGAGGGCGGTGCCCGCCCCGCGGTCGAGGGCCTTGACGATCTTGTGGCGGTCGACGGACTGGACGACGTCGGCGTAGCGGGCGACGTGGCCGGCCTTGTTGCTCTGCAGCTGGCCGACGAAGTGGACGGTGAGCAGCTCGCGGACCTCGGCGGGGAGCTCGGCGACCTTGGCCCCGGCCTCCTGGTCCTTGTTCTCCCCCACGTGGCGCACGCCGAGGTCGGCCAGGTGGACGACGTCGGAGGCGGGGAAGAACTTGGTGATCGCGACTAGGGTGATCTCTGCGGGCTCGCGGCCCGCGTCGGCGTAGGCGGTGGCGATCCGCTCGTGGACGGTGGCCAGGTTGGTCTGCAGCTCGGTCCTGCGGTCGGTCATCAGGCGACCTCCTCGGGGGGCAGCAGCCGGACGATGCCGGCGAACCGGCCGGTGGTGCCGTCGCGGCGGTAGGAGTAGAGGTTCGGGTCCTCGCGGGTGCAACCGGGCAGCCAGCGGACGTTGACGCCGTCGCGGACGAGCTGGTCGACGACGGCGCCGCCGACGTCGATGGCCGGCGTACCGGTCCAGCTGACCGACGGGGCGACTGGGCTGACCCGGGCGGCCTCGTCCCGCATCCGCGCGGGCACCTCGTAGCAGCGGGGGCACACCGACGGGCCGACGACGGCCTCCACGTCCTTGGCCCCGAGGGTGCGCATCCAGGCGAGGGTGGCCGAAACGACGCCGGACATCATCCCGGGGCGCCCGGCGTGCACCGCCGCCACCAGCCCCTCGCGCCGGTCGAGCAGGAGGACGGGCGTGCAGTCGGCCACCAGCACGACGAGCGCCTCGTCGGTGCGGCCGGAGACCAGCCCGTCGACCGCGGGTGCGGGGGCGTCGGGGCTGCCCACCTCGGGCACGAGGTCGTCGCGGGTGCCGGGGGTGACCGCCACGTCGCAACCGTGACGCTGGTCCATGAAGCGCAGGTCGGCCGCCCTCAGCCCGAGCTCGTGGGCCACCCGGTGCCGGTTGGTCTCTACCGCCTCCTCGCGGTCACCGACGTGGTTGGCGAGGTTGAGCTCGTCGTAGGGAGGCTGGCTGGAGCCCTCGTGGCGGTCGGTGAAGACCCACTCGACGCCGAAGTCGGTGCCGGCCGGGTCGATCCGCTCGCGCCAGAGGAACACGCGGTCAGCGTACCGGCGGATGCAGCACCGTCCCGTGGGGTGGCAGCTGGTCGCGACCGGCCTCGAGCAGATGCAGGTGCTCGCGCACCGACTCGATCGCCCGCTCGCGGAAGTCGTGATGCTGCTTCTGCAGCCGCTCCAGCTCCGCCTGCAACTGATCCACCTCAGCCCGTAGGCGGTCGCGGTGATCAGCCAGACCATGGGGGTCCGACGCACCCGCCGTGTCGTGCGCTTTCCCCACGGCAGCTCCTTCGCGCTGCAGTCTTCGCAGTTCCTCTGCCACCTCCTGCAGGAATGAGTCGACCGCACCGACGTCGTAACCAGGCGGTTCCTTGGCGGCCGGAAAGGTCTTAGCAACGATGTCTGCTGGCTCGAGGAACATAGCGGTACCTTCCGGAACTCGACACCGGTGGCCGGTCACTGACTCGTGGAAGCCTTCAGTGTGTGCGGTCCAGATTGCGCACCTGCACCGTGAGCCGATCCTAGCGATCTTGCACGTCTGCCATCTCGAGCCCCGCTCGGATTGCCACTGGATCCGTCGAACCCCGCCGACGTGACTCCGGCGGGGCTCGATGATGCCTGGATCATTTGAGGAAGTCAGGCACGTCCAGGTCGTCGTTCTCGTCCTCGAAGGTCACCTGGCGCGGGGGCTGCTGCACCGGGCGCTGGGCTTGCGGCGCCTGCTGCTGCGGTGCCTGGGCCGCCTGGGCCGGCGGCTGCCCGTCGCCCTGCTGACCACCCTGACCGTCGTCCGCACCGGCCTGACCCTGCTGGCCGCCGAACTGGCCGCCCTGTTGGGCACCCTGCGGCACTGCCTGGCCCTGACCGCCCTGGGGGGCCGCAGGCGCACCGACCGCACGCTGCGCCTGCTGGGCCGGCGGCTGCTGGGCCGAGCGCTGCTGCTGCGGCTGCCGGCCCGGCTGCACCTGCCCGAGCGCCCGCTCGTCGCTGCGCGTCTGGGGCGCTCCCCCGTCGAAGCCGGCGGCGATAACCGTGACCCGCACCTCGTCGCCGAGGGAGTCGTCGATGACCGCACCGAAGATGATGTTGGCCTCCGGGTGGGCGGCCTCCTGCACCAGGCGGGCGGCCTCGTTGATCTCGAACAGACCCAGGTCCGAGCCGCCCTGCACCGACAGGAGGACGCCGTGGGCGCCCTCGATGCTGGCCTCCAGCAGGGGCGAGCTGATCGCCAGCTCGGCCGCCTGCACGGCACGGTCCTCGCCTCTGGCCGAACCGATGCCCATGAGGGCCGACCCGGCACCCTGCATGACCGACTTCACGTCGGCGAAGTCCAGGTTGATCAGGCCCGGCGTGGTGATGAGGTCGGTGATGCCCTGCACACCCGAGAGCAGGACCTGGTCGGCCGAGCGGAAGGCGTCCAGCATGCTGACCGTGCGGTCGGAGATCGACAGCAGCCGGTCGTTGGGGATGACGATGAGGGTGTCGACCTCGTCGCGCAGCGAGGCGATGCCGGTCTCGGCCTGGTTCGCACGGCGGCGGCCCTCGAAGGTAAAGGGGCGGGTCACGACACCGATGGTCAGCGCGCCCAGCGACTTGGCGATCTTGGCCACGACCGGGGCGCCACCGGTGCCGGTGCCGCCGCCCTCGCCGGCGGTGACGAAGACCATGTCGGCCCCGCGCAGGGCCTCCTCGATCTCCTCGGTGTGGTCCTCGGCGGCGCGGCGACCCACCTCGGGGTCGGCGCCGGCACCCAGGCCGCGGGTCAGCTCGCGGCCCACGTCGAGCTTGACGTCGGCGTCGCTCATGAGCAGCGCCTGGGCGTCGGTGTTGATGGCGATGAACTCGACACCCTTGAGGCCGACCTCGATCATCCGGTTGATGGCGTTGACGCCACCACCGCCGATGCCGACGACCTTGATGACGGCCAGGTAGTTCTGCGCAGCGGACACAAGTGGACCTTTCGGGGCTTCGATCAGTGCTGGGACGTGCGTTGTGCTCGTCCCGCGATCATAGGTGGGCACCCCCGCCCCGGGTCGAGACCGTGAACCTCGACCTCAGGTTCACCCTTCCACGCCGGCCAGACCCCGCGGCTAACCCTCCGGCGGCGCCGGCGGGATCCCCTGCACCGACGGGGTGTCGGGGGTCCGCACGTCGATCGTCTGCGGGGCCCAGCCCTGGGGGTCGATGCTCTCCTGGTCCACGAGCGCCCGCACGACCTGCCACTTCTTCTCGGTGTCCGTGGGCTGCCCCCACAGCACGGTGAGCTGGTCGACCGTCAGGGTGACCGCGCCGCTGCGGTCCATCTTGGGCGTGTCCAGCTCCCCCTCCAGCTCGGCGGGGTCGGGGCGGGTGCGCCACAGCTCGACCAGCCCCCTTACCGTCTCCTGGTCGAGGTCGTCCGGCTCCTCGGACACCGTCACCGCGGGGAGCTTGTTGGAGGCCTCGTCGACCTGCTCGAAGACCACGCCGCCCTCGTCGGCCAGCCACGTCTGCTTGCCTTTGCGCAGCGCCAGGGCCGGCTCGCGCAGCTCGACGGTGTAGCTGATCGAGGAGGGGTAGTCCCGGTCCAGGGTCACCGACCGCACCCGCTTCTCCCCCTCGAGCACCCGCTGCGCCAGGTTGTGCTCGGACACCCGCGCCAGCGGCCGGCCCATCGGGATGTCGGCGTGGTGGACGACGCTGTCGGCCAGCTCTCCCTCGGCGCCCTCGACCGTGATCTCCTCGACGACGAACGCCGCGGAGTAGAAGAACAGGAACACCAGGCCACCGGCGAACAGGGCCACGAGCAGCCCCCACAGCAGGAAGGCGCGGCGCACGGCCCCCGGTCGCGGCGGGCGGGCCAGCCGTTCCTCCCCCTCCCCCCGTCGTCCCGGCAGCCGGTCCGCGACGGCGTCCGGCACCCATCTCACCGCCGGCTCACCGCCTCGTCGTCGTCCAGCAGCTCCAGCAGCCGCGGCCCCACCGTCGTCACGTCGCCGGCACCCACGGTCACGACGAGGTCGCCGGGTCGCACGAGGTCGGCCAGCACCCCCGGCGTCGCGTCCAGGCTCTCGGCCACGACCACCCGCTCCGGGCCGCCGAGCGCCTCAACCCGGTCGGCGAGCAGCTGGCTGGTGACCTCCGGATACTGCTCCTGGGTCTCCCGTGCCCCGTAGACCGGAACGAGGACGAGCACGTCGGCCCCGGCCAGCCCGGCGGCGAACCCGTCGGCAAAGTCCTTCGTCCGGGAGAACAGGTGCGGCTGGAAGGCCACCACCACCCGTCGCCCGTCCGCCGCCGACCGCGCCGCGGAGACCACGGCGGCGACCTTCGGGGCGTTGTGCGCGTAGTCGTCGACCACCGCGACGCCCCCGGCCTCGCCGACCCGCTCGAAGCGTCGGTGCGCCCCCGGGAAGAGAGCCAGCCCGGCGAGCACCCGCGTCGGGTCCGCCCCCAGCCCCACGGTCGCCGCCAGCAGCGCCGCCGTCACGTTGTGCGCGCTGTGCTCCCCCGGCACCGGCACGACCACCTCGAGCTCCTGGGCCTTGGCGAACGGCCCCACGGCGCGCCGCACCCGCAGCGTCGCCCGCGCCGTCATCCCGCGGGAGGTGACGTCGCGCAGCAGCACGTCCGGCCCCGCCGCCGCGCGGTCGTCCTCGCCGTCGGGCGCGCCCGCACCGGTCCCCCAGGTGAGCACCTCCACGTCGGGACGGGTATGCCGCGCGCGCTCGGCCAGTCGCGCCGCCCCCGGGTCGTCGACGTTGGTGACGAGCAGCCCGCCAGGCCTGATGGTGCCGACGAACTCCTCGTAGGCCCGCTCGACCTCCTGGGCCGTCCCGTAGAAGTCGAGGTGGTCGGGCTGGACGTTGGTCACGACGGCGACCTGCGGCCGGTAGACGACGAACGTCCCGTCGCTCTCGTCGGCCTCGACGACCACCGGCGCACCCGGTACCCCGGGTGCGGCGTTGGTCGGGACGGCGGCGGCCGGGTCCCCGGCGGGCGTCTCCCCGTCGGCCGGCACCTCGACGGACGGCGCCACGGCCAGCGGGGCGCCGATGACGAAGCCCGGCTCCAGCCCGGCCGCCTGCAGGGCGACCGTCGTCATCGCGCTGGTCGTCGTCTTGCCGTTGGCCCCCGCGACCGCCACGGCCGGCCGGCCGTGCAGCAGCGCGGCGATGCCCTGGGAGCGGTGCAGCACGCGCAGGCCCCGCTCGCGGGCGGCGGCCAGCTCGGGGTTGTCCTCGGGGACCGCGGACGACACGACGACCGTGTCGACCCCGTCGAGGTGGGCGGCGTCGTGCCCGACGAACACCGTGGCCCCCTCGGCCTCCAGGGCCCGCAGGGTCGGCGAGTCGGCCCGGTCGCTGCCGGAGACCGGCACCCCGGCCGCCATCAGCATCCGGGCGACGCCGGACATCCCCGACCCGCCGATGGCCACGAGGTGGACGCGGCCCAGCGCGGCGGCGGGCGGCACGTCGGCGGACAGGTCGAAGCGGGACGGGGTGCGCCCGCCCGTCGGGCCGGTGCCCGTCGGGCGGCCGGTCACCGGTGCCCCGCCGCGTCGAGGACGAGGTCGACGAGGAGGTCGTCGGCGTGGCGCTCCCCGTGCTCCACCGCAGCGGCGCCCATGGCCGCGAGCCGCTCGGGGTCGGTGACGAGGGGCAGCACGGTCGAGCGGACCCGGTCGGCGTCCAGCATGGCGTCCTCGACGACGATCCCGCCGCCGGCCTCGACGACCTCGGCGGCGTTGAGCCGCTGCTCGCCGTTGCCGATCGGCAGCGGCACGTAGACCGCGGGCAGGCCCACCGCGGCCAGCTCGCTGACCGTCCCGGCGCCGGAGCGTCCCAGCGCCAGGTCGGCCACGGCGTAGGCCAGCTCCATCCGGTCGGTGTAGGGCAGCGCGACGTAGCGGGCGCCGGTCCCCGGGTCGGCCTCCGGCACGTTCACGTCCTTGCCCGCCCCGGTCAGGTGCAGCACCTGGACCCCGGCGGCGAGCAGGTCGCCCGCGCGCCGGCGACGGCCTCGTTGATCCGCTGGGCCCCCAGGGACCCGCCGAAGACGAGCAGGGTCGGCCGGTCGTCGTCCAGGCCGAAGTGCGCCAGCCCCTCCGCGCGCGCCGCCGCCCGGTCGAGGTCGCGGATCTCGGCGCGCAGCGGCAGCCCCACCCGGCGGGCGTTCGGCAGCGCGGTCGTCGCGAACGTCGTGGCGACCGCCGTGGTGAACCGGGCGCCGAGCCGGTTGGCCAGCCCCGCCCGGGCGTTCTGCTCGTGGATGACGATGGGCACGCCCGCGCGGCGGGCGGCCAGGTAGGCCGGGGTGGCGACGTAGCCGCCGAAGCCCACGACGACGTCGGCGTCCTTGTCCCGGAGGACGGCCAGCGCGGTGCCGACGGCCCGCTGCAGCGAGCTGGGGAAGCGCACGGCGGCCATCCCCGGCCGGCGCGGGAAGGGCACCTTGGGCAGGGTCGTCAGCTCGTAGCCCCGCTCGGGCACGAGCCGGGCCTCCAGGCCCTCGGCGGTGCCGAGCACGGTGACGATGGCGTCCGGCACCCGGCGGCGCAGGGCGTCGGCCGTGGCCAGGAGCGGGTTGACGTGGCCGGCGGACCCGCCGCCGGCGAGGACGACGGACAGCGGGCTCATCGAGGGCCCCTCGGTCCGCCGCGGGTCCGCGGCGCCGCACGGGTGCTCCCCCGCGGCGGGGTCCGCGTGCCCGCGCGCGGTGTGGCGTGCGTGGACGTCCGGGGCGTGGTCCGCCCGGTCGTGCGCGCCGCCCCCGGCGTGCGCCCGCGGCCCGCGCCCGAGCGGCCGGTGGTGACGGCGGCGTACGTCCGGTCCAGGCTGGAGGTGCGCTGCGCCAGCGCCTCCCGGGCGCCGGGCAGCGAGCGGGCCAGCGACAGCAGCAGGCCGATGCCCATGAGCGCCGCCAGCAGGGCCGAGCCGCCGGAGGAGACCAGCGGCAGCGGCACCCCGATGATCGGCAGCATCCCGATGACCGAGCCGATGTTGAGCACGGCCTGGCCCAGCAGCCAGATGAGCATCCCGGCGGCGGCCAGCCGGGTGAACATGTCCTCGGCCTGGGACACGATCCGGAAGATGGCGTAGGCCAGCACGGCGAACAGGGACAGCACGCCCATCGTCCCCGGCAGCCCCAGCTCCTCGCCGATGATGGCCAGGATGAAGTCGTTGTGCGGCTCGGGCAGCAGGCCCCACTTCTCCCGCGACTCCCCCAGGCCCAGGCCCCACCAGCCGCCGTCGGCGAGGGCGTACTCCGCGTGCACCTTCTGGAAGCAGCCGTCGACCTGCGGGCTGTCGCAGACGTCGCCGAGCCAGACCTGGATGCGCTGCATGCGGTTGGCGCTGCCCGCGGCCAGGTAGGCCACCCCCAGCACCGCGACGGCACCGACGCCGAGGAACCAGCGGGCGGGCAGCCCGGCGGCCCACAGCAGCCCGACGAGGATGGCCAGCATGATCATGCCGGTGCCCAGGTCCTTGCCCTGCAGCACCAGCCCGACGAGGACGATCCCGACCGGGAAGACCAGCGGCACGCTGGCCTGCCAGACGCGGTGCACGACCTTGCGCTTGGCGGCGAGCACGGCGGCGCCGAAGACGACGAGCGCCAGCTTGCCGAACTCCGAGGGCTGCACGGTGCGCCCGGCGATCTCGATCCAGTTGCGGTTGCCCTGGAACTCCACGCCCATTCCGGTGAACACCGCGGCCTGCAGACCGAGGGCGAGGATCACCGCGGGCCAGGCCAGCCGTTTCCACGCCACGACCGGCAGCCGCGCCCCCAGCGCGGCCAGGGCCACGCCGGCCACGGCGTAGAACACCTGGGCCAGGAAGACGGTGTAGCTGTTGCCGCTCTCGACGTAGGACCGCACGCTGCTGGCGGACAGGACCATGACCAGGCCCAGGCCGGTGAGCAGCCCGGCGGAGACGAGCACGAGGTAGTAGGGCGCCACCGGCGAGCGCAGCCAGTCGCCCACCGACTCCATCGTCCAGCCCTGCCGGGCTCCGGAGGGGTATGCGGTCGCGCCCCCCGTGGCGGAGCCCCCGCCCCGGGGGGACCCGGGCCCGGCGGGACCGGGCGTGCGCGGACGGGTGGTGGTCGTCATACCCCCTCCTGCTCCCCCAGGCCGAGGTGGCGGCGCACGGCGGCGGCGAAGACGTCGCCGCGGGAGCCGTAGCTGGGGAACATGTCGAGGGAGGCGGCGGCCGGCGAGAGCAGCACGACGTCGCCCGGGGAGGCCAGCTCGGCGCACCGGGCGACCACCCGGTCCATGAGCGCGTGCAGGCCGTCCATGTCCCCATGGTCGGCGACCCCGGCGTCGTGGACGGGGACATCCGGCGCGTGTCGGACCAGCGCCTGCGCGACGAGGTCGCGGTCGGAGCCGAGCAGGACGACGCCGGAGAGCCGGCCGGCGACCAGGCGGACGAGCTCCTCGACGTCGGCGCCCTTGAGCTGGCCGCCGGCGACCCAGACGATCCGCTCGTGCGCGGCGAGGGCAGCCTGCGCGGCGTGCGGGTTGGTCGCCTTGGAGTCGTCGATCCAGGTGATGCCGTCGACCTCGGCGACGATCGCGGTGCGGTGGGCGTCGGTGCGGAAGGAGCGCAGCCCCTCGCGGACGGCGACCGGGGCGATGCCGGCGGCCCGGGCCAGCGCGGCGGCGGCCAGGGCGTTGGCCACCAGGTGCGGCGGGGCCGGGGTGGACCCGTCGCCGCCGGAGGCCTTCGCCAGGTCGGCGAGGGTGCCCAGCTCGGCGGCGGAGGTGGCCCGCTCCTCGACGAAGGCGCGGTCGGCGAGCACGTCCTCGACGACGCCGACCATGGACAGGCCGGGGATGCCGAGGGTGAAGCCGACGGCGCGGCAGCCCTCGACGACCTCGGCCTGCTCGACCATCGTCTCGGTGCGCGGGTCCTCGACGTTGTAGACGCAGGCGACCTGGGTGCGCTCGTAGACGCGGGCCTTGTCCGCGGCGTAGGCCTCCAGCCCCCCGTGCCAGTCGAGGTGGTCGGGGGCCAGGTTAAGCACGGTGGAGGCCAGCGGGCTCATCGTGTGGGTGAAGTGCAGCTGGAAGCTGGACAGCTCGACGGCCAGCACGTCGTAGGGCTCGGGGTGCTGGACGGCATCGAGGACGGGGGTGCCCACGTTGCCGACGGCGGCCGCCCGCAGCCCGGCCGCCTGCAGGATCGAGGCGAGCAGCTGCACGGTCGTCGTCTTGCCGTTGGTGCCGGTGACGACCAGCCACGGGGCGGCGCGACGCGGGGGCGCAGCCGCCAGGCGAGCTCTACCTCGGACCAGACGGGGACGCCGCGGTCGGCGGCGCCGGTCAGCACGGGGTGGTCGGGCCGCCAGCCGGGCGAGGTGACGACGAGGTCGACCTCGAAGTCGGCATCGTCACCGCCGCCGGCGGTCGGCCAGGCGGCGACGTGCTCGGTCCCGCGCCGCACGTCGGCGCCGAGGATGCCGAGGATCCCGGCCTGGGTCTCCTGCCTCTCCCCGCCGGAGCCGGCGTCGAGCACGGTGACCTGCGCCCCGTGCTGGATCAGCGCGTCGGCGGCGGCGAAGCCGGTGACCCCCAGGCCGGTGACGAGCACCCGCAGCCCGGCCCAGTCGGCGTCGCGGTGGGTCAGCTCCTCCAGCGGCGCGGTCACAGGTTCGCCACCCACTCGCCGTAGAACAGGCCCAGCCCGATCGCCACGCAGATGCCGGCGATGATCCAGAACCGGATGACGATCGTCACCTCGGCCCAGCCGAGCAGCTCGAAGTGGTGCTGCAGCGGTGCCATCCGGAAGACCCGTTTGCCGGTCAGCTTGAACGAGGCGACCTGGATGATGACCGAGAGGGTGATGAGGACGAACAGCCCGCCGAGGACGGCCAGCAGCAGCTCGGTGTGCGTGGTGATCGCCAGGCCGGCCAGGCCGCCGCCGAGGGCCAGCGAGCCGGTGTCGCCCATGAAGATCTTCGCCGGGGAGGCGTTCCACCACAGGAAGCCGAACGTCGCCCCGGCGACCGAGGCGGCCACGACCGCCAGGTCGAGGGCGTCGGAGACGTCGTAGCAGTTGGGGCCGGGGGCCAGCTGGCAGTTCTGGTTGTACTGCCAGATCCCCATGATCGAGTAGGCGCCGAAGACCATGACCGAGGCCCCGGTCGCGAGCCCGTCGAGGCCGTCGGTGAGGTTGACCCCGTTGGACGCCCCGGCGATGAGGAGGTTGGCCCAGACGATGAACAGGATCGTGCCGAGCACCGGCCCGGCGACCGCCAGGTCGAAGGAGGTGTCGCGGACGAAGGAGATCGCCGTCGAGGCCGGGCTGCGGGTCGCGTCGCCGGGCTTCTGCAGGGCCAGGATCGCGAAGATCACCGCCACGAGCGTCTGCCCGGCCAGCTTCTCCACCGACGTCAGGCCCAGGGACCGCTGCTTGGCGATCTTGGTGTAGTCGTCGAGGAAGCCGATGAAGCCCAGCCCGGTGATGAGGAAGAGCACGAGCAGCGCGCTGATGGTGAACCGGCTGTGGGTGACCTCCACGAAGCCGGACATGTCGAGCAGGATGAGCGCCAGGTGGGAGATCCCGTAGCCGAGCAGGGTCGCGCCGATGATCACCGCCCCGCCCATCGTGGGCGTGCCCCGCTTGGTGTGGTGGCTGGTGGGGCCGTCGTCGCGGATGAACTGGCCGTAGCCGCGCCGGACGAGGAAGCGGATGAACAGCGGGGTGCCGAAGAGCGCGACGAACATCGCCACCGCCCCGGCGAGGAGCACGTTGACCATCAGACGTCGCCCTTCCCGGCGAGCTCGTCGCCGAGCATTCGCAGGCCGGAGTCCCGGCTGGACTTCAGCAGCACCACGTCGCCGGGGCGCAGCAGCCGGTTGAGCACCTCGGCGGCCTCGTGCCGGTCCTCGACGTGGGTGGTGGCGGCTCCGCCGCCGGAGGTGTATGCCGTGCCCGCCGGCCGGGCGAGCCCGCCCACCGTGACGAGGTGGTCGGTGCCGAGCTCCGCGGCCAGTGCGCCGACGCCGGCGTGCTCGTCGTCGCTGCCCGGGCCCAGCTCGAGCATCCCGCCGACCACGGCGACGGTGCGGCCGTCGGCGCCGCGCATCGACGCCAGCGCGCGCAGGGCGGCCCGCATCGACTCGGGGTTGGCGTTGTAGGCGTCGTTGACCACGGTCACCCCGTCGGGCCGGGCGGTGACCTCCATCCGGTGGCGCGACCGGGGCTGCGCGGCGCCGAGCGCGTCGGCGACCTGCTCCCACGGCATACCCCACTCGGCGGCGACGGCCGCGACGGCCAGGGCGTTGCCGACCTGGTGCTCCCCCACGACCTGCAGGGTCACCGGGACACCGTCGGGGCCCGTGCCCGGCGCACCGCCCTCGACGGCGCGGGCGTGCAGGCGGAAGGAGGCCCGGCCCTGCTCGTCGAGCCGCACGTCGTCCGCGCGGACGTCGGCGTCCGCGGACCGGCCGACGAGCACGGTGCGCGCACCGACGGCGTCGGCGTGCCGGCGCATGCCCCGCACGACGTCGTCGTCGGCGTTGAGCACGGCCAGCCCCCCGGCGGGCAGCGCCTGGACCAGCTCGGACTTGGCCTCGCCGATCGCCTCGCGGGAGCCGAACTCGCCCAGGTGCGCGCTGCCGACGTTGAGCACGACGGCGACCTGGGGCGGGGCGACGGCGGTGAGGTGGGCGATGTGGCCCCGGCCGGAGGCGCCCATCTCGGCGACGAGGTAGGCGGTCTCCTCGGTGAGCCGGCAGACGGTCAGCGGCACGCCGACCTCGGAGTTGTAGGACGCCTCGGGGGCCAGCGTGCGGCCCAGCCGCTGCAGCACCTGGGCCATGAGGTCCTTGGTGGAGGTCTTGCCCGAGGAGCCGGTGATCCCGACGGTGCGCAGGCCCCCGGCGGCGGCGCACCGGTCGACGACCTCGCGGCCGAGGGCGGCGAAGGCGCGGGTGACGGCGTCGTAGGGCGGCCGGTCGGGTCGCTCGGAGAGGCGCTGCGGATCCTCCTCCACGACGACGCAGGGCAGCGCGTCCACGGGACGGTTGGTCAGCGCTGCGGCCGCCCCCTGCCGGGCGGCGGCCGCGACGAAGTCGTGCCCGTCGGCGCTCTCGCCCCGACGGGCGACGTAGAGCCCGCCGGGTCCGGCCTCCCGGGAGTCGGTGACGACGGCGCCGGTGATGGTCACCTGCGCCGTCTCGTCGGTGGCGGGGACGACCCGCCCACCGGTCACACCCGCGATCTCGCGGAGTGTCAGCGGGATCACTCAGCCGGTCCCTTCGTCTCGAATCGCGATCCGACCCAGTGTCGCACCGGATCCGTCGGGGGCGGGCTCGCCGGGGTCGTACTCCAGCGGGACGGTGGGCGGCGCCGTGGTGGCCGGCTCCACCCCCTCCTTGACGAGGGCGTAGCGCATGATCTTGCTGAACACCGGGCCGGCGATGACGCCGCCGAAGGTGTGGATCCGGGTCGGCTTCTGGATGGCGACGGCCACGACGAACCTGGGGTCGTCGGCCGGCGCGAAGCCCATGAACGAGCTCGTCACCCCCTCGTAGCGGCCCTTCTCCTGGTCGTAGCGGTCGGCGGTGCTCGTCTTGCCGGCGACGTGGTAGCCCTCGATCGCCGCGGCCGGCGCCGTCCCGCCGGTGCTGGCGACCTGCTGCATGATCGTCGTCAGCGTCTCGGCCGTCTCCTCCTGGATGATCCGCTTGCCGGAGGGCACCGAGGTCTCGGTGTAGCGGCCCTCGGCGTCGGTGGTGCCGGCGACGATCGAGGCGGGGACCCGGACCCCGTCGTTGGCGATCGTCTGGAAGACGGTGGCCTGCTGGAGCAGGGTGGAGGAGACGCCCTGGCCGTACATCACCGTGTAGCGGGTGGTCGCGCTCCAGGTGCCCGGCTCGGGCAGCAGGCCGACCGACTCGCCCGGCAGGCCCAGGCCCCTGGTCGTGCCGATGCCGAACTTGCGGAACCAGTCGTAGAGCTCCTGGTCCTCCAGGTCCTCCCCGTAGAGGATCGTGCCCATGTTGGAGGAGCGGGCCAGCACGCCGGCGAAGGTCAGGTGCCGCAGCGGGTGCTCCTCGGCGTCCTTGAAGGTCGTGCCGCCGCGCTGCAGCCGGACGGGCACCTCGATCGGGGTGTCCATCTGCACCAGCCCCTTCTCCAGGGCGGCGGCGGCGGTGATGACCTTGGCGGTGGAGCCGGGCTCGTAGACGTCCTCGACGGCCGCGTTGCGCATCCCCTCCGACGTCTGGGAGTCGTCGGCGGGGTCGAAGGTGGGGTAGCTGGCCAGCGCCAGCACCCGGGAGGTGCGCGCGTCGAGGATCACGGCGTACCCCGACAGGGCCCCGGCCTCCTCGACCCGCTGGCGGACGGCGTCGTAGGCGTACCACTGCAGGTCGGCGTCGAGGGTCAGCCGCACGTCCTGGCCGGGCTCGGCGTCGTCCTCCTGGTAGAGGCCGGTGGTGATCCGCTCCCCCTCGCGGCCGACCTCGAAGACGGCCTCCCCGGGGGTGCCGGTGAGCTGCTCGTCGTGGACGAGCTCCAGGCCGCCGGCCGGCATCTCGCCGGCGCCGATCCAGCCCACGAGCGGGGCGGCCGCCTCGCCGAGGGGGTAGTCGCGGCGCATGACGTTCTCGGCGGACAGGCCGCGCACGTTGCGCGAGCGCAGCTCCTGCCAGGTGGCGGGCGACTCGTCGGG
The DNA here is from genome assembly GCF_001942405.1 of Ornithinimicrobium sp. CNJ-824. Lineage (GTDB taxonomy): Bacteria > Actinomycetota > Actinomycetes > Actinomycetales > Dermatophilaceae > Ornithinicoccus > Ornithinicoccus kibberensis. Next base: position 36,807 of record NZ_MKKA01000059.1, on the reverse strand, counting down.
GGCGACGACGGCGTACTGCTCCCCCAGCGGCTCCTCGAGCCGGCGCAGCACGTCGGCCTCCTTCTCGCCGGTGACCTCCGCCACGACCTGGGCGACGGCGGCGAACCCCCTGGCGACCTCCTCGCCCTCGTCGTCGCGCAGCACGTAGTCCTCGGCCAGCGTCGGGTCGGCGATGACCTTGCGGCGCTCGACGCTGACGGCGAGCCCGGCGCCGTCGACGTCGGTGATGGCCCCGCGCGGGGCGGGGATCGCGGTGACGTTGAGCCGGCCGTCGAGCGCGGCGGCCGAGACGCTGGCGGCGTCCAGGCCCTGGAGGCGCACGAGCTGGGCGCCGAACAGGCTCAGGACGAGCAGGACCGCCAGCAGCAGGACCCGCGTGCGGGTGCGCGGGTGCCCCACCCCGGGGTGGACGGCCCCCAGGGACCGTCTGCCACCGCGTGCTGCTGCCACTGGAAGGTCACCTCGCGGGAGTCGGTCGGGAGGGTCGGTCGGTCAGTCGGAGGCGGCCGTCCCGGCCGGGTCCGCCACGCCCGTCGCGGGCAGGTCAACGGTAATCGTGCGACCGCCGTCGCTCATGGAGGCCACGCCGGTGATGGCGCCGTCGGACAGCCGCAGCGTGGCCGTGGACGGGGCCGGGACCATGCCGAGCTTGCGGGCGGCCTTCGCCAGCGTCTCGGGCGACTCGAGCCGGTCGAGCTCGGCCTGGAGGGTGACCTTCTCGTCGTGCAGCGCGGTCTGCTCGGCGGCCAGCCGCCCCAGCACGTAGGAGCCCTCGGCCCGGTGGGTGTTGAGGACCAGGACCACGCTCACCGCGGCCATGATGATGAACAGGCACAGCAGCCGGTATGCCGTGTGCCCGCTCGCGGGGGCGGCGTCCACGACGCGGGTGCGCGACGTGCGCGCGGCCCGGGCCCCGGGCAGGCCACGGCGGCGGTGGCACCGCCGGGTCGGCGGGGGGCGAACGCGGGGGCGGTGGCGCGGCCGAGCCGGGCACCGACGGTCATCTGGGTCATCGCTGCACCTCGGGGTTGTCGCTGCTGGTCGTCGGGGGCTGGTCGGGGGTGTCGCTGGCTGGTCGCCGGGGGCTGGTCCGGGGTGGCACGGGTCCGCTTGGCTGCGCGCAGCCGGACGGAGGCGGCCCGGGGGTTGGCACCGGTCTCGGCGGCGTCGGCCTGCTCCGCGCCACGGACGAGCAGCCGCAGCCAGGGCCGGTGCTCGGGCAGCTCGACCGGGAAGCCGGGCGGAGCGGTGCTGGTGGCGCCCGCGGCCAGGCCGCGCTTGGTGATCCGGTCCTCGAGCGAGTGGTAGGAGAGGACGACGATGCGGCCGCCGACGGCGAGGCTGGACAGGGCCGCCGTCAGCGCCTGCGACCAGACCGACAGCTCGGCGTTGACCTCGATGCGCAGCGCCTGGAAGGTGCGCTTGGCCGGGTGGCCGCCGGAGCGCTGCGACGCGGCGGGGACCACGTCGTGGAGCAGCTCGACGAGCGGGCCGGAGGTGGTGAACGGCTCGGTCTCGCGCCGCCGCACGACCGCCCGGGCGATCTGGCGGGCGAACTTCTCCTCGCCGAAGGTGCGCAGCACGTGGGCGAGGTCGCGGGCGTCGTAGGTGTTGAGCACGTCGGCCGCGGTTCTCCCGGTCGACTGGTCCATCCGCATGTCCAGCGGGGCGTCGGTGCGGTAGGCGAAGCCGCGGTCGACCTCGTCCAGCTGCAGGGAGGAGACCCCCAGGTCGAAGAGGACCGCGTCGGCGCGGCCGCGCGGCGGGGTGAGCGAGGCGAGCACCGCGGGCAGGTCGTCGCTGACGGCGTGGACCGGCACGAACCGGTCGCCGAACGGGGCCAGCCGTTCGCTCGCCAGGGCCAGCGCCTGCGGGTCGCGGTCGATGCCGACAGCGGTCGCCTGCGGGCACGCCCGCAGGACGGCCTCGGTGTGGCCGCCCATGCCGAGGGTGCCGTCGACGAAGAGGGCCCCCTCGTGCTGGAGCGCGGGGGCCAGGAGCTCGACGCAGCGCTCGAGCAGGACGGGGACGTGCCGGTCCGCGGTGGGGACCGGCGGGAGCCCGTCGTCGGGAAGGTCGTCGGTGGGGTCGTCGCTCATGGTGTCGGGCCCGTCGTCAGGTGCGGCGCGACCCGGGGGCCTCCTCCTGGGTCCTGGTCCCCCACCGCCCTGCCGGGTGCCGCCCGGCACCGGGGAAGAGGTGTCGGGTGCGGCGGTCGGGTCCGGCACGGGGGAAGTCGTGCCGGCGTCCGGTCCGGGATGCTCCGGCGCGGGGGAAGTCGCGTCGGAACGGCTCGGGCGGGGGGAGACCAGGGACCAGGCGGGCGTGCCACCGGGTCACATGACTCCGGGCACCACCTCCTCCGACTGCTCGGCGAAGGCGTCCTCGGTGGCGGCCAGGTAGTCCTCCCAGGCCTTGCTGTCCCACACCTCGACGCGGTTGCCGGCGCCGATGACGGTGCAGTCCGAGCTCAGGCCGGCGTAGTCGCGCAGGATCGGCGGGATGGTGACCCGGCCCTGCTTGTCGGGCACCTCGTCGGAGGCGCCGGAGAGGAAGACGCGCTGGTAGTCGCGCACGGCCCGCGACGACGTCGGGGTGCTCTGCCACTGGAGGGCGATCCGCTCGAACTCGTCCTGGGCGTAGACGACGAGGCACCGGTCCTGCCCGCGGGTGATGACCAGCCCGTCCTCGAGCTTCTTGCGGAACTTGGCCGGGAGGATGAGCCGGCCCTTGTCGTCGAGCTTGGGCGTGTAGGTCCCGAGGAAGAGCACTCGGACCACCCCCTTCTCGCTCGACGGGTCGTTCTCGCCTCCAGTGCGCCCCACCATACCCCACTTCCCTCCCCCGACAAGAGAAAAGTGGCGGATTTCCCGCACCCAGTATGCCGTAGACGCAGGTCAGGCGCGGTGGTGGGAGGTGGGGGGAAACTCTGCGCGGACCACCCTGGAGGCGGCCGATCCGCCGTCGGAGCGGCCGGAAACCCGCCCCGGGCCGCCCGCGCCGACGCCCGCGGAGCCGTGGCGGGAGGGATGTGGAGGACCGCGGTGGGGCGTGGTGGGGGGCTGCCGTGGGGCGTGGTGGAGGGCCGTCGACCCAGCAGGCGCACGGCCGGGGGTGGCAAGATCGACCCATGTCCGAACCGACGTCGTCCCCGCCCGCGCCCGACTCCGTCGACCTCGACACCGTCCGCCGCGTGGCCGGGGGCATCCACGAGGCCATCACCACGGTCATCGAGGGCAAGGACGACGTGGTCACCACCGCGGTCACCGTCCTGCTGGCGGAGGGCCACCTGCTCGTCGAGGACGTGCCGGGCGTCGGCAAGACGATGCTGGCCAAGTCGCTCGCGCGGGCGATCGACTGCCAGGTCTCCCGCGTGCAGTTCACGCCCGACCTGCTGCCCAGCGACATCACCGGCGTGAGCGTGTTCAACCAGGACACCCGCCAGTTCGAGTTCCGCCGGGGCGCGATCTTCGCCAACGTCGTGGTCGGCGACGAGATCAACCGCGCCTCCCCCAAGACGCAGTCGGCGCTGCTGGAGTCGATGGAGGAGCGCCAGGTCACCGTCGACGGGCACACCTACCCCCTCCCCCGGCCCTTCCTCGTCATGGCCACCCAGAACCCGATCGAGATGGAGGGGACCTACCCCCTGCCGGAGGCCCAGCGCGACCGGTTCATGGCCCGCCTGTCGATGGGCTACCCCTCGGCCGCCTCCGAGATGGCGATGCTCGCCTCCCACGGCGGCGTCTCCCCGCTGGAGGCGCTGACCCCGGTGACCACCTCCGAGGAGGTGCAGGCCCAGATCGAGGCCATCCGCGAGCTGCACGTCTCCGAGGCGCTGCGCCGCTACGTCGTGGAGCTCATGGCCGCCTCCCGCCACCACCGGATGCTGCGCCTGGGCGCCTCCCCGCGCGCCGGGCTGCAGCTGCTGCGGGCGGCCCGGGCGCACGCCGCCCTCGCCGGCCGCGACCACGTCGTGCCCGAGGACGTGCAGGCGATCGCGGTCCCGGTGCTCTCGCACCGCGTGCTGGCCACCGGGGAGGCGTCGCTGACCCGGCACACCACCGCCGACATCGTCCGGGACGTCGTCGAGCGCACCGCCGTCCCCGCGGGCCGCTGAGGGGACCGATGAGGTCCCCCTGGAAGGTGCTCACCGCCCGGGGCCGGGCGTCGTCGTCCTCGGGGCGGTGGTGGCCGTCGCCGGCGTGCTCCTGGGCTACGAGGACGTCACTCGCATCGGGCTGGTCCTGCTCGCCCTGCCGCTGCTGGCCCTGCTGCTCGTCCCCCGCCGCACCCCCCAGGTGCGCGTGCTGCGGGAGGTGGAGCCGGTCCGGCTCAGCCCCGAGGAGCGCGGCACCGTGACCGCCCGCTTCACCAACGTCGGCCGCCGCTCCACCCCCGTCTACCTGGCCGAGGAACGGCTCGACCCCCAGCTCGGCGAGCGGCCGCGGTTCGTCCTGCCCCGCCTCGTGCCCGGCGAGGAGAAGCGCCTGCGCTACACCGTCCGCAGCCGCCACCGCGGCGCCTACCACCTCGGCCCGGTGCTGCTGCGGCAGCGGGACCCGTTCGGGCTGACCTTCCTCACCCTGCAGCTGTCCTCGACCGCCGAGGTGCTCGTCCTGCCCCGCCTGCACCTGCTCGGCGAGGGCCGGGTGCGGGGCACCTCCCGCGGCAGCGAAGGCGAGATGCCCCAGATGGTCGCCCTCCACGGCGAGGACGACGTCTCGATCCGCAACTGGCGCCAGGGCGACGAGCTGCGCCGGGTGCACTGGCCGGCGACGGCCCACCGCGGCGAGCTCATGGTGCGTCAGGAGGACCGGCCCGCCCGCCGCCGGGCGCTGCTGCTGCTCGACTCCCGCGACGGGGCCCACCCGGGCTCGGGGGTGCGCACCTCCTACGAGTGGGCCGTCTCCGCGCTGGCGTCGGTGGCCCGGCACCTGGTGGCGGACGGGTTCGTCGTCCACCTGCTCACCGACACCACCCTGCGGGAGGGCACGACCGACCACCCGGTCGACCTCGACGTCGCGCTGACCGCCCTGGCCCGGGTCCAGCCCGACCGGGAGGCCCGGCTCGACCGGCTGGCCGCCGCGGCCGCGCCGTTCACCACCGGCGGGGTCCTGGTGATCGCCGCCGTCGTCGCCGACGACGAGGAGTCGCTGCGTACCCTCGCCGCGATCCGGCAGCCGGGCTCCCGGGCCCTGGCGTTCGTGCTCGACCCGGAGCGCTTCGGCGGCGGCGCGCGCAGCCGCCGGTCGGACCGGGAGGCCGCGCGGGAGGGAGAGCGTCGGGGCGGTCGTCGCGCCGGCGCAGGTGCGGACGCCGGTGCCGAGGGCATCGGCGGTGCCGGCGCCCCCGGCGGCGAGACCGCGCGGCACCGCGAGCTCGCCCCCACCGCCGTCCTCGCGGACGCGGGCTGGCAGAGCGTGGTGGTGGGACCCCATACCGAGATCCCGCAGGCCTGGGCCTCCCTCACCGCCACGGGCGGACTCGTGGGGACCCCCCGGTGAGGCTGGACCAGGAGGCGTTCGCCCGCGGCATGTGGCCCGAGGGGCTGGTCGCCGCGCTCGCCACGCTCGCCGTGGCGTGGCCGCTCACCGAGCTCCTGCGCGACAGCAGCTGGCTGTGGGCGGCCGTGCTCATGGTCGCCGTCGTGGCCCTCACCGGTGCCGTGCTGCGCACCCTGGACGTGCCGCCGAGCCTCGTCGCCCTGGCCCAGCTGCTGCTGGGCCTCACCGGGCTCATGCTGACCTACCTGCGCGAGACGCTGTGGCGGGGGCTGCTGCCGACCGGGGAGACCCTCGACCAGGTGGGCGTGCTCCTGCGGGAGGCCGGGACGGTCCTGCAGACCTACGCCGCACCGGCGCCGGTCACCGAGGGCGTGTCGTTCCTGCTCGTCGCGGTGCTCACCCTCACCGCGGTCTCCGTCGACTCCATGGGCGTCACCGGACGGGCCCCGGCCGGGGCGGGGATCCCCCTGGCGGCCGGGTTCCTCGTGTCCGTGTCCAACACGGGGCGGGCGATGGAGCCGTGGTACTTCGCGGCCGTGGCCGTCCTCTGGCTGATGATGCTCGCCCAGCAGGGCCACCGCGTGCTGGCCGGCTGGTCCTCGGCGGACCGGCGCGAGGCGCGCGGCGACGACATCGGGGTCAAGGTGCCCTCCTACCGGGGCCTCGGGCAGGTGCTCGGGGCGCTGGCGCTGGTGGCCGCCGTGCTGGGGGCGGCCGCGCTCCCCCACCTGCCGCCGACCTTCTTCGGCGACGGGCTCGCGCGCAACCCCGAGGCCCGGACCGCCGGCGGCGGCGGGGACGTCACCTTCACCGAGACGATGGACCCGGCCCAGGACCTGCAGAACCAGTCCCGCACGCCCGTGCTGACCTACCGGACCACCGCCACCCGGCTCGAGCCGCTGCGCGTCACCGCCACCGAGCGGTGGGAGGACGGCCGGTGGGTCGCGCCGCAGCGCACGCAGAGCGGGCTGACCCAGGTGGGTGAGCCGATCCCCCCGCCCCCCGGCCTCGGCGCGGACGTGCCGGTGCAGGAGCAGCAGCTCACCGTGACGGGCAACTCCCTCGAGCCGCCGCACCTGGCGACCTCCACCCCGCTGGTGGCCCTCGACCTGCCCGAGGGCGCGGCATACCGCTTCGACCCGGACGACCGGACCGTCGTCCTGCAGACGCCGGCGACGTCGTACGGGACGACGTACCTGGCGGTGGGCGGCTCGGGCTCGCTGCCGGAGGGGGTCGGCGCGTCGCCGGCCGACCCCGGGCAGTTCGACCCCGAGGTGCTCGAGGTCGACCCGGTTTCGCGCGCGGCGGTCGAGGAGCTGACCGTCGAGGTCGTCGGGGAGGAGACGAACACCCTCGAGACGGCCGTGCTCATCCAGGACCACCTGCGCTCCAGCGCCTACACCTACTCGTTGACCCTCGCGCCGGAGGCCCAGGACGACGCCAGCGACCCGATCGGCGGGTTCCTCGACACGCGGCAGGGCTACTGCGTGCAGTTCGCCACCGCGATGGTGATGATGGCGCGCACCGAGGGCATCCCGGCGCGGATGGCCGTGGGCTTCCTGCCCGGCGACCCACAGCCGGACGGCACCCGGTCCGTGGTCGCCTCGGACGCGCACACCTGGCCCGAGCTGTGGATCGAGGGGATGGGCTGGACCCGGTTCGAGCCGACCCCCGGGGTGCGCAGCGAGGCCCCGCCGGCCTACGCCCGGGCGCAGGAGGGCGGCGACACCGAGCCGACCACGACGACGGTCACCCAGACGCCCACGCCGACCGAGACCGAGGCGCCCGCCCCGGCCCCGGAGCCGGAGGCGACCTGGCAGGACCGGCTGGGCGACCTGCTGCCGCTCATCGGCAAGATCCTGCTGGGCCTGCTCGTCCTGGGCCTGCTGCTGGCGCTCGTGCCGCTGGCCGGCAGGCGCCACCGCGAGCGGGCGCTGACGGAGGCCACGACCCCGGCCGAGCAGGCGGAGGCCCACTGGACGTGGCTGACCCGCAGCCTGCGTGACCTGTCGGTGCCCGACCCGCCGGAGCGCAGCCCCCGGGCGATGGGCCGGCACTACCGGTCCGTGACCACGCTGAACCGCTCCGGGGAGGCCGCCCTGGCCCGGCTGACCGCGGTGCTCGAGCAGGCGCGCTACGGCCGGCCGGGGACGGTGACCCCGGGCCAGGTCGAGCCGCTCGGCGACGACGTGCGCCGGGTCGTGGAGCAGGTGCGCGAGGCCACGCCGTGGAACGTGCGGGCCAACGCGGCCCTGCTGCCGCGCAGCGGGATGGAGGGGATCAGGTCGATGCTCGGGCGTCGGCGCTGAGCCGGCGCGGCACCCAGCACACGGCCCCGACGCGGAGGGCCACCCATACCCTTCCCGGTGCGCCGGGGCCGGTGGGACCTGCGGGGGCCGTGCGACCGTCCGGCGCGGGCCGTCCCACTGCTGTGCTTCCCGCGCATGGAGTGCTCTTCCCGAGTGCACGGCCCCGTCACGGGACCACGGGTCATGACTACCAGCGCGGCAGGACGGCGCACATCGGGCAGATGCCCGATGACCTGCATCCGTCGGCCCCGGGTGTAGGGCATCTGCCCTATACAGGCCTCGCGCGCCGCTGCCATGATGGACCATGGCCCCCAGCACCCCCTACGGGCGGGACGACCTGCTGCGCCGGGTCCTCGAGGAGCTCGGGGCGCCCGGCGCCCTGGTGACGCTGACCGGTCTGGCGGGGTCCGGGTCCTCCACCGTCGCCCGGGTGGCGGTGCAGCGCGCGGCCGCGGCCGGACCGGACGTCGAGCAGGACGCCGGACGTCCCGGCCCGGCCCGCACCTGCACGGTGGAGGGGCGGGCGTGCCGCGCCGACGGTGCCCTGCAGGCGGCGCTGGAAGGGTGTGCGTCGTCGGACGTGGACCTGATCCTCGTGGAGGACGTGCACCACGCGGCGGACGGCCCGTCGGCGGTGGAGGACCAACGCCGCTCCCGCCCCGGCCTGCGGGTCCTGCTCACCGCGCGCACCCCCGTCGGCCTGCCGGATGAGGTCGTCGTGCGGGTCCCCCCGCTGGGGCTGCCGGACCCGCTGGACGAGCCGGGGCGACTGCGGACCGAGCCGGCCGTCCGGCTCTTCCTCGACCGCGCCGCACGGGCGGGTGCCCCGGTGGACATCGACGGCCATGCCCTGGCGGACGTCGCCAGGATCTGCCGCCACCTGGGCGGGCTGCCGCTCGCGGTCGGACTGGTCGCCGCGCGCGCCGCGACCTACTCGCCGAGCACGCTGCTGCACCTGCTCCACCGCACGCCCGGGCAGCTCCTGCGACCTCCCGGCGGTGCGCGCGCGCCGGACGACCTTGCCGACCACGACCTGGCGACCGCCCTGGGGTGGAGCGTCTCCCTCCTCCACGGCTCCGCCCGCGACCTGCTCCTGGACCTGGCGGTCCTGGGATCACCGGTGACGGTCGAGGACGTCGAGAGGGTCAGCGGCCGGGACGACGTCGTCGACGACCTGGCGGCCCTCGTCGACGTCCACCTCGTCGAGGCGGACCACGCGGGTCCGGTGACCCTGTTCGTCGTGGCGCCCGTGGTGCGCGACCACCTGCGGGCGCTGGCTCCACCGACGGAGGAGCTGACCGGGCGCCACCGGGCCTGGGCCCGCCAGGTGGCCCGCTCCTGCCTGGACCTGGAGGACGCCGGGCGTCCGACCCGGGCCCGGTTGCGGGCCGCCACCGTGGAGCCGGACCTGACCGACGCGCTCGCCTCGGCGGCGGCGGACGGCGACGCGCCGGCGGCCACCGACCTGACGCTGGCCCTGCTGCCCGTCTGGTTCGCCCGGGGTGCCGTGCGGGGGACCGTGGAGCGCGTCGCCGAGGTGCTCACCCTGGGCGGACCTGTCACCAACGGACCCGTCGACAGCGGACCCGTCGACAGCACCTACCTCGTCCGCCAGCTGGTGCTGGCCACCTGGCTCCAGCTCCTGCGGGCCGAGACCGCCAACGCCGCCGCCGACGTCGCCGCCGTCGTCCCGGAGCTCGCCCGCCTCCGGGAGGCCGCGCTCGGGCTCGGGGACCGGGCCGTCCTGCACGTGGACTTCGTGGCCGTCCAGACAGCCCGTTCGATGGTCGAGCGGGAGGTGGCCGAGGAGTGGGCCCGGGAGGGCCGTGCGCTGGCCCGGCGCCTTGGCGACGAGGCACGGCTCGTGCGGTTCGAGACCTGGTTGGGGATGCTCGCTCATCAGCGCGGGGAGCCCGAGGAGGCCGCCGCCTGGGCCCAGCAGGCGGCGCCCGCGCGCACCGCCTCGACGAGCCCGCGCTGGCCCTCTCCCCGACCGGGCTGCTGCTCAGCCTCCCCGGTGCCCCGCCGACCGGCCCCGGGCTGCCCGACCGGAGCCGGCTCGTCGACCTGGCCCGCCTCCATGGGGACCTGCGCACCCTCGACTGGCTCGAGCCGATGGCAGCCTTCGGCGCCCTGGGGTCCGGGGACCTGCCCACGGCGGTCCGGCACAGCATGGCGACGTTGCGGAGGGCCCGGGCCAGCGGGGCCCGGGCCCGCTCGGGCCCGCCCCTGATGTGCCTGTTCCTCGTGGCGCTCCACCTGGGCGACCTGCCCCGGGCCGGTCGCCTCCTGGGGATGCTCGGGCGGCATCTGGACGTGCTCCGACCGGCCCTGCCGCCGGCGGTCGCGGTGGTCTTCGACCGGGCCGAGGGCACCTACCACGCGGCGACGGGAGAGGCGGGGGCCCACGAGGTCGCCTGGGGAGGGCATTTGAGCCACGACGAGGCGATCGACGCGGCGCTGGAGCTGGCCCGCGAGCTGGACCGCACGGCCCGCCAGCACCAGGAACGCTCCGCCGGCTCCTCCAACGGGGCGGAGTCGCGGTCCGACGGCGCCCCGCCCGGCGACCGGCCATCCGCCGACGACCGGCCGGGCACCGGCGATGCACCTCGGACCGACGACGAGCTGACCGCCCGCGAGCGGCAGGTGCTCGAAGAACTGGTGTCGGGGGCGACCAACCGTGAGATCTCCGCGCACCTGGGGATCAGCCCCAAGACGGTGATGCACCACACCTCGAGCATCTACCGCAAGCTGTCCGTCCGCGGACGGGCGGAGGCGGTCGCGCACCATCTGCGCCACGCGCAGGACGGACGGGACGCTCAGACCGGGCGGGCCATCTCCAGGTCGCGCTGACCCGCCAGCCGCGGGTGCGGCAACGAGGCGCCGGTCAGACGGTACCCGTGCCGCTCGTAGGCCCGCCGTGCGGCGAGGTTGGCCTCCCCCACCTGCAGCACCAGCCGGGTGCAGCCGAGCTCCCGGGCCAGCCCGTGGGACGCCTCGAGCAGCAGGTCCACGACGCCCCGCCCCCGGGCGGCGGGCACGACGTAGACCGCCAGCACGAGCGCGTCCCCGCTGCCGGCCTGCAGCCCCAGGACCTGGTTGGCCTCGCGGGTCAGCACGGTCGCGGTGCCCAGCGGCGTGCCGTCGGCGTCGCGCACGTGCAGGGTGCGGTCGTGCGACCGCTGCCGCCAGTCCTCCTCGGCAAGGTGTTCCACGTCCGCCAGCTGGGTCCAGAAGGCGTCCGGCGCGTCGCGCAGCATACCCAGGCGCAGCTCCCGGTAGTCGCGCCAGTCGTCCGGCCCCAGCCGGACGACGTGCAGCCCGACGGGCACCACGGGTCTCAGTCCAGGTAGTCGCGCAGCACCTGGGACCGGCTGGGGTGCCGCAGCTTGGACATCGTCTTGGACTCGATCTGGCGGATCCGCTCTCGGGTCACGCCGTAGACCTTGCCGATCTCGTCGAGGGTCTTCGGCTGGCCGTCGGAGAGGCCGAAGCGCATGGAGACCACGCCGGCCTCCCGCTCGGAGAGGGTGTCCAGCACCGAGTGCAGCTGCTCCTGCAGCAGCGTGAACGACACGGCGTCGGCCGGGACGACCGCCTCGGAGTCCTCGATGAGGTCGCCGAACTCGCTGTCGCCGTCCTCGCCGAGGGGTGTGTGCAGCGAGATCGGCTCGCGGCCGTACTTCTGGACCTCGACGACCTTCTCGGGCGTCATGTCCAGCTCCTTGGCCAGCTCCTCCGGGGTGGGCTCGCGGCCCAGGTCCTGGAGCATCTGGCGCTGGACGCGGGCCAGCTTGTTGATGACCTCGACCATGTGCACCGGGATGCGGATGGTGCGGGCCTGGTCGGCCATCGCACGGGTGATCGCCTGGCGGATCCACCAGGTGGCGTAGGTGGAGAACTTGTAGCCCTTGGTGTAGTCGAACTTCTCGACCGCACGGATCAGCCCGAGGTTGCCCTCCTGGATGAGGTCCAGGAAGAGCATCCCGCGGCCGGTGTAGCGCTTGGCCAGGGAGACCACGAGCCGCAGGTTGGCCTCGAGCAGGTGGTTCTTGGCGTTCTTGCCGTCCTGGGAGATCCACCACAGCTCGCGCTTGAGCTTGGCGTCGATCTTCTCGCCCGAGTTGAGCTTCTCCTCGGCGAACAGGCCGGCCTCGATCCGCTTGGCGAGCTCGACCTCCTGCTCGGCGTTGAGGAGGGCGACCTTGCCGATCTGCTTGAGGTAGTCCTTGACCGGGTCGGCGGTCGCGCCCGCGGTGACGACCTGCTGGGCCGGGGCGTCGTCGTCGTCGGCGCTGGTGAGGACGAAGCTGTCGTCCTCGCTCTTGGTGGCGGGCTTGACGCCCTCGGCCACCGGCGTGGCCACGGTGGTGTCCTCGGCCGGGGTGGTCGACTCCTCGACGACGAGGTCGGCGTCCGCCTCCACCGCCTCGGCGTCGGGCTCGACGTCCGCGGCCGCGGCCTCGGCGGCCGCCTTCTTGGCGGCGGCCTCGTGGTGGTGGCCTTGGTCGCCGCGGCCTTCTTCGTGGTGGCGGACTTCGTCGCGGCGGTCTTCGTGGGAGCGGCCTTCTCGGCGGCGGCCTTGGTGGTCGCAGCCTTCGTGGCGGTCTTGGTCGTCCTGCGGGCGGGGCGCGAGGCGCTCGAGGTGTCGTCCCCGGCCGTGGCGTCGTCCCCGGCGTCCTCCGCGGGCGCCTGCGTGGTCGTGGAGGTCGCGGTGGTCTTCTTCGCAGCCGTCTTCTGCGCGGCCGGGGCCGTCTTCTTCGCAGCCGTCCTCTTGGTGGCGGCCGGGGCCTTCTTGGCCGCGGCCGGAGCCGTCGCCTCGACGCCGGCGTCGTCCGCGCCCGCGGCCTGGGCCTGGCCATCGGTCGGGGCGGCCTTCTTGGTCGTCCGCCGCGCCGTCGTGCCGCGGGTGCGCTTGGTCGTGGTCTGGGCGGTGCCGTCGTCGCGCACCTCGATGGCCGCGTCGCTGAAGACGCGCAGCACCTTCTTGCGCGCGGCGGCGGTGCCGACCTCGGCGACCTCCAGCGCCTCCCGGACCTGGGCCAGCGCCACGTGCCCGTCCTGTGCGCCCTGGGCCAGCAGCGTGCGCAGCGCCTCGTGCTCGAAGGCGGGCGGCAGGTCGGTGGGGACGGCGGGGCGGGTGGTCTTGGCTGTCACGGGTAGAACCAACTCTTTTCGGGCGTGGGCGGGGCGGCCGGGCAGGAGGGATCTGCGACGTGATCCGGACGGCGGAGTGCGTGACCCTGCCGCGCGCAGCAGGTGACCCTCGACATTATAAAACGTCGAGGCCCGCGGAAGTATGCCGAGGCCCTCCGCGCCCCTCCCCGGAACGGCCGGAGGGCGCGGTCGCAGGCCGGCCGGGGGACGGCCTGCCGCCGGTCCCGGAGCGGCGGAGGACTACTCGGTGTCGCCCGCCTTGACGGCCAGGACGGGGCAGGACGCCTCGAGGAGGATCCGCTGGGCGTTGCTGCCCAGGATGAGCTTGCCGATGGGGGTGCGCCGCCGCAGGCCGATGACGATCAGCTCGCCCTCGCTCTCCTCGGCGACGTCGACCAGGTCCTCGGCCGGCTCGTTGCCGCGCACCAGGGCGCGCACCTCGTGCTCGATCCCGGCCTCGTCCAGGGCGCGCTGGACCTTGCCCAGCTCGTCCTCGAACCGCTGGGCCTCCTCGGCGTCGAAGTCGCGCCCGCCGCGGTGGGAGTTGACGACCACGAGCTTGGTCTTGCGCAGCATGGCCTCCCCGCTCGCCGCGCGCAGGGCCGCCCGACCCTCACGGGTGGGGATGTAACCGACGATGACCGACATGGGCACCTTCCTCCTTCGACGGGTCCTGCTCGGAGGCTACACCGCGCGCTCAGGCGGCCCGTCCGCGGCCCCGGCGGCGGCCCCGTCGGGTGCCGGCGTCGCCCTCCGCCCGACCCAGGTCGGGCGGCAGGCCGTGCTCGAGGGCCTGCCGCAGCAGCTGGGCCATGCGGTAGTCCGGGTCCAGCTCCAGCGCCAGGTCGGCCGCCTCGTTGGCCAGGGTGCCCTCCCCCGTCCCCCAGGCGACCAGCCCCGCCAGCGTGACGAACGGGACCGACAGGTCGAGGGGCACCTGGCCGGCGAGGGCGATCAGCCGGCCGAGCGCCTCCCCGTCGTCGCCCGGCCATGCCGGGAGCAGGTCCTCCACGAGCCTGACCGCCGACGGCTCGAGCAGGTCGTCGAGGGTGAACAGCTGCGGCAGCCAGCGCGCCAGGACGACGTCCCGCAGCGTCCTGTCCTGCAGGACCAGGGCCACCGCGGCCAGCTCCCGTGGCGTCGGCGGCCCGGCGAAGGACCCGCCCGCGACCCACCGTCCCAGCGCACCCAGGGCCTGCAGCCCGTCCAGCTCCCCCGGCGCGACCTCCTGCAGCGCGGCCTCGGTGGCCCTGCTGGTCTCCTCGTCCCGGGCGCGCACCACGGCGACCGCGTCGTCCCGGCCGGGGGCGACCCCGCGGCCGCGCAGGACCAGGTCGGCGACCAGCGGCACGTCGGCCGGGGAGGGCAGCGGCCGCCACCGTCCGTCCTGCACCGGGTCGCCCGCCTCGACGAGGGGCAGGTAGGCGTGGGTCCCCACGAGGACCAGGTCGTTGAGGGCGACCTCGTGCGCGTCGGCGAAGGGGACCAGCCGGGCCGCGGCCAGCCGGCCGAGCTCCTCGTCGGCGTCCCAGAGGAAGCAGTGCAGCACCAGCCGGTGGCCGTGCCGGCGCCGCAGCCGGGCGACCGGGCCGGCGAGCAGCTGCACGGCCTGGTCCAGGTCGCCCGGTCCGGCGAGGTCGGCCCGGGTGGTCATCGCCATCCGGCCGCGCAGCCGGTCGGCCCGTCCCGGCAGGCCGGGGGCGGCAGTCTCCACGGCGGTGGCCACGACCACCAGCGAGTCGCCGGGCCGGTAGCCCAGCAGGTGCGGGAGGGCCGTCATGAGGTGGGCCGGGCCCTGCACGAGCGGGGTCTGCCCGGCGGCCGGGGAGGGAGGGGTGGGGCGGTGCTGTCCTGTCGTCTCGTCCATGGGCCCACAGTGCCGAAGGCGGGCCCGGTCGTGCCGGGCCCGCCCTCGAGATCTGTGGATAACCCCGACGGGGCCAGCCGTGAGTCGTCGTCCGTCAGCCGGCGACGGCGCTCCCGCCCGGCGAGGTCTGGACGAACTCGCGCCGCGCGTGGTCGGCCAGCCGCTTCATGAGCACCCCGTCCAGGCCGGCGCCGACGACGCCGCCGGCGATCGGGACGAACCGGATGAGCTTGCCCAGCGCCCGGCCGCCCACGGTCGTGAGCAGGCGGAAGCCGACCGCCTTGTTGACCATCATCCCGGCGGCTTGGGCATCCGGTCCATGGCCATCCGGGCGAGGCGGCCCGAGCCGGTCATATCGGCGGCCACGGACAGCCCGGTCTTCTGCAGGATGTCCTCGGCGTCGGCCCCGACGAGGGCCAGGCTGATGGCGGCGCGCGCCCCCGGCGCGTTCACGTCATACCCGCGCAGCTCGGCGATGGCGGCCACCATCCGGGTGGCCAGCACGTAGAAGCCAGGACGTTGGCCGGCAGGGAGACGGGCATGGTCACCAGGCCGCCCACGCCGGTGACGAACCCGCCGGCGCTCGCCTTCTTGACGTGGTCGGAGACGATCTCGTCCACGGCCTTGCGGACGTCGCCGCCGGACTCCTTCAGCGCCTTCTGCGCCACGTGGTGGGAGGAGGCCATGGGCCCCGGCCCCTTGATGCCGGCGTCCACGATGCGCCCGACGAAGGCGTTGGCCAGCGACTCCAGCGGCCCGTCCGGCTCGGCGTTCTCGGGCGTGGTGTCGTCCTTGCGGTCGAAGAGACCCACGGGTGTCCTCCTGGGGTAGGTGGTGGTCGGGCGACATCGTCGCACGGTGGCGCCCGCCCCGCCTGTCGCGGCGGACGGGCCGGGGTCAGGCCTGGGGGTCCGTGTCGTCGTCCGAGGGCTCGTCGGCGACGGTGCCCTCCTGCGGGGCGGGACCGGCCACGCCGGGGTCGCGCAGGAACTTCTCCAGCTCGGCGCCGATCTCCTCGGCGTTGGGCAGCTTGGCCGCCTCGGCCGCGAGCAGGCTGCGCTTCTTCATCCCCTCGACGAAGTGGTCGTAGCGCTGCTCGAGGCTCTCGACGACCTCGCGGGCGTCGTGGTTCTGCGCCAGCTCGGTCTCGATCTGGGCCCGGGTCAGCCCCGCCATCGCGATGAGCTCGGCGGTCGGCAGCACGAGGCCGGTCAGGTCCATGACCGCGTCGGCGGCCGCCACGATCGCGTCGCCGAACTGGGCCTCGGCCAGGTAGTGCGGCACGTGCACGGCCACGCCCAGCGTCGTCAGGCCGGCCTCGGCCAGCCGCAGGTGCAGCAGGCTCTCGGCGCTGCTGGGGATCTTCACCTGGCCGAAGACGGGGGTGTGCTCCCCGAGGAGCTCACGGTCGCTGGCGAAGCGGGTCATCCCCACGGGCCGGGTGTGCGGCACAGCCATCGGGATGCCGTGGGCGCTGACGACGCGGCGCACCCCGAAGTAGAGCCCGAGCTGGCGGACCGCCTCGATGAACCCCTCCCAGCGGAAGTCGGGCTCGAAGCCGTGCAGCAGCAGGAACGGCTCGCCCGCGGCGTCCTGCACGCGGTAGAGCACGAGGGAGGGGTCGTCGTAGTCGGCGTAGTGGTCGGAGTCGAAGGTCATCAGCGGCCGCCGCGAGCGGTAGTCCACCAGCTCGTCGGCCGCGAAGCTGGCCACCACCTCGTGGTCCAGGTGCTCCAGCAGGTGCTCGGCCAGGGTGGAGCGCACCTGCCCGGCGTCGATGAACCCGTCCAGCGCGACCATGAGGAGGGGCGCGGGCTGGGGCTGCCGGGCGGCGTCGGTCTCCAGGCGGAACAGCGGTGAACTCGTCGTCACGGGGGGTCCTCTCGTTCTCGTCTGCGAGGTGCAACGTCCCGGGTGCGTCGGGGCATTCCAGAGGGTATGCGGTGCCCGCGACGGTGCGACATCGTCGGACGGGGGTGGTATCACAGAGGGCATGACCGCACCCGCCTCCCAGCCCCGGACCCCCGCGTCCGTCTTCCACGACCTCGACCACTACGTGGCGGTGCCGCGCCTGTCCGGCCTGGCCCTGTCCCCCGACGGCTCCCGGCTGGTCACGACGGTGGCGACCCTCAACCGCAAGGGCACCGGCTACGCGTCGGCGCTGTGGGAGGTCGACCCCACCGGCCGGCAGCAGGCGCACCGGCTGACCCGCAGCAGCAAGGGCGAGTCCGGCGCAGCCTTCGCCGCCAACGGCGACCTCTACTTCACCTCCTCCCGGCCCGACCCGGACGGCGACGATGACTCCCCGACCCCGGCCCTGTGGCTCATCCCCGCCCGTGGCGGCGAGGCGCGGGTCGTGCTGAGCCGGCCCGGGGGCGTCGGCGGGGTCCGGTGCGCCCGCGACGCCGACCGCACGGTCGTCACCGCCGACCTCTTCCCGGGTGCCGCGGACGAGGAGCAGCACGCCGCCCTGGCCAAGGCCCGCAAGGACGCCGGCGTGGACGCGATCCTGCACTCCGGCTACCCGGTCCGGTTCTGGGACTCCGACCTCGGGCCGGCCCGTCCCCACGTCTTCGCCGTGGAGCAGGGAGCCGGTCCGTCGTCGGGCGCGGTCGACGCCCACGGCGAGGTCGACGGGGTCCACCCGCACGAGAGCGAGGAGGAGGCGGCCGCCCCCCTGCCCGGCACCGTGGACCGCTCCCCCGCGCTGCGGCTGCGGCTGCTGACCGCCGACCTGCCGGCGCCGCTGCACGAGCCCTCGCCCGTCCTGTCCCCCGACGGCACCTTCGCGCTGCTGTCGATCCCGGTGCCGCAGAGGGGCGCCGACCTGCGCTCGGCCCTCGTCCGCATCGACCTGGCCAGCGGCGAGCGGCGCACGCTGATCGACCGGGACGCGTCGAGGTCGACGCCGGCCCGGTCAGCCCGGACGGCACCCGCGCGGTCGTCGTGCTCGACCGGGTCACCACCCCGACCGACCCGCCGCAGCCGCAGCTGCACCTGATGGACACGACGACCGGGGAGACCACGCCGCTGGCGCACGACTGGGACCGCTGGCCCAGCCCGGTGGCCTGGACCCCCGACGGCTCGGCCGTGCTCGCGCTGGCCGACAGCGACGGCCGCCGGCCGGTGTTCCGCATCGACGTCGCCTCCGGCGAGGTGCGCCAGCTGACGTCCGACGACGCCGCCTGGTCCGACCTCGTCGTCGCCCCCGACGGCACGGTCGCCTACGGCGTGCGCAGCTCCTACCTCTACCCGCCCGAGGTCGTCCGCCTCGACCTGGCCAGCGGCGAGATCACCGTGCTCGACGGCCCGGTGGAGCGCCCCCGCATCCCCGGCCGGCTCGAGGAGGTCGGCACGACCACGCCGGACGGCACCCGGGTGCGCGGCTGGCTCGCCCTGCCCGAGGACGACGTCGCCGGCGGGCACCCCCTCCTGCTGTGGATCCACGGCGGCCCCCTCGGCTCGTGGAACGCCTGGACCTGGCGGTGGAACCCCTGGCTCATGGTCGCCCAGGGGTATGCCGTGCTCCTGCCGGACCCGGCCCTGTCCACCGGCTACGGGCAGGACTTCATCCAGCGCGGCTGGGGCGCCTGGGGCGACGCGCCCTACACCGACCTGATGGCCATCACCGACGAGGTGGAGGCCCGCGACGACATCGACGCCTCCCGGACCGCGGCGATGGGCGGCTCGTTCGGCGGCTACATGGCCAACTGGGTCGCCGGGCACACCGACCGGTTCGACGCGATCGTCACGCACGCCTCGCTGTGGGCGCTGGACGGGTTCGGGCCGACCACCGACGCCTCGTTCTACTGGCAGCGCGAGATGACGCCCGAGATGAGCGAGAAGCACAGCCCGCACCGGTTCGTGCAGGACATCGTCAGCCCCGTGCTCGTCATCCACGGCGACAAGGACTACCGGGTGCCGATCGGCGAGGGGCTGCGCCTCTGGTACGAGCTGCTCTCCCGCTCCGGGCGGCCGGCGGAGCAGGACGGCTCCACCGTGCACCGGTTCCTCTACTTCCCGGCGGAGAACCACTGGATCCTGGCGCCCCAGCACGCCAAGGTCTGGTACCAGGTGGTCAGCGCGTTCCTGGCCGAGCACGTCCTGGGCCAGGAGCCGCCGGCCCTGCCCGAGGTCCTGGGCCTGACGGCGCCCTCGGAGCAGAACGCCGAGGACGGGAAGGACGCGACGGAGTAGACGCCGGACGGGCGGGCCGCGCCACCGCCGTCAGTGGTGCGGCATCCCGTCCACCGGCTGCCCCTTCTGCTCCGGGCCGACCCGGTAGGGCCGCATCATCTCGTTGTCCTCGTGCTCGAGCACGTGGCAGTGCCAGACGAACTGGCCGGGGTTGCGGAAGGTCATCCGGATCCGCGTCATCGTGCCCGGATAGGAGATGACCGTGTCCTTCAGGCCGCGGTCGCCGGGCGGGACCGGCAGCGGGCCGCCGACGTCGGTGACGTACTCGGCCTCCTCCACCGTGATCTCCCGCCGCTCCAGGACCTGGAACGGGGGTCTCGTGGACGTGCACCGGGTGGGCGTCGGCCGTGAGGTTGTAGATCTCCCACTCCTCCGTGTCGCCGACGTCGGGGTTCTCGGTCACCGGGTCGGCCCAGGTCAGCGGGTGCGCCTCCAGCCCCTTGCCCTCGTGCGGCCGCATCACGCCCAGGAGTGCGGCGGCGGGCGCCTCGCCCTCCTCCACCTCGTGGTCGTCGACGGCGTGCATGTGCTCCAGCAGGGCGAGCTTGCGCGTGCGCACGGCGGTCCCGTCCGCGGGGAGGCCGGGCAGCTGCAGGTGCTCGGCGGGGGTGGTCCGGTCGCGACCGGTGGCCGGGACGACGCGCAGCTGCATCACCCGACCGGTGGTGGTCGGGTCGGCCGGGTCGAAGTCCACGCCGGGCTCCCCTCCCCCGTACGGCTCGTCCGGGCCCAGGTTGGTGATGACGTGCTCGCCGACGGGCACGTCCGTGAGGTCGAGGATGACATCCGCCCGCTCGGCCGGGGCCATCAGCAGACGCAGGCCGTCCTGCGCCAGGTCGTGCGGCGCGGGCAGGAAGCCGCCGTCGTTGCCGATCTGGTGGGCCCTGACCCCGGGGATGCCAGAGAGGTCGAGGATGAGGAAGCGCGAGCCGCAGCCGTTGAGCAGCCGCAGCCGGTAGCGCCGCTGCTCGACCTCGTGGAAGGGCCACGTCCGGCCGTTGACGATGAGCGTGTTCCCGAAGAACTCCGGGTTCCAGACTGGATGGATGGGGCTGTCGGGCACGTAGGGACCCTCGTAGCCGTCGAAGAAGGCCCTGGTGTCCGGGTAGAACAGCGACCCGTCGGCGTTGAACGAGCGGTCCTGGATCGCCAGCGGCAGCTCGTAGGTCGGCACCCGACCCCGGCCGCGCGCACTGGCCGGGGCCTTGGCCGGCAGCACCGCGCGCCGGCCGGTCCGGGCGTCGGTGACCTCGTCCTCGCCGTGCGGGCCTCCCCGCAGGAGGTAGAACCCGGCGGGCCCGGCATACACGTTGAGCCGGGTGATGCCCAGGGTGTGGTCGTGGAACCACAGGGTGGAGTCGCGGTTGTCGTTGGGGTAGTGGGCGACCTGCTCGCCGCGCCGCCACATCTCGCCGTAGCGCTGGAGGGACCGGCGGGCGAAGAACTCGTACCAGGTGCCGTGCTCGGCGTGCTCGCCGAGGTCCCACGCGTCCGGGAGGTACCAGGCCTCCGGGTAGCCGTCGGACTCGTCGCCCATGCCCATCGCCCCGTGCAGGTGGACGACCATCGGGACCGGGCCCTGGTAGGTGGAGTACTGGGTGTCCGGGTCCACGGGCTCGCCCGGCGGCACGTAGGTCAGGCCGGAGAAATCGGGACGTACGTCGGTGCGCGGCACGCCGTCCGGCCCCGGCCCCGGCCGCAGGTCGGGGTTGGCCCAGTGCAGGGTGGGGTCGACGGGCAGCAGGTGGGGCCGGGCCGGCCCTGGTCGTCGACGAGGTCGTTGACCCACCGGATCCGCACCGGGACGCCGTGCTCCGCCTCGATCGTCATCGACGGGGCGTGGTGGAGCCGCCGGCCCACCCCTCCGTCGGCCGGCCCGTAGCCCCAGACGGTCGTCGCCGGGTGCTCCTCGGGCAGCATCTGCTGGGCGAACTGCCGCACCGAGATGTCGTAGTGGTCGACGGGGCCGCCCTTCGCTCCGCTGCGTCGCGTGCGCGGCATGGTCGGCGGCACGAGCAGGGGCGAGGCGAACGGCCGGATGTCGCCGGCCGGGAGCGTGCCCCCCGGCAGCTCCTCGGCCACGACCCGGCGCACGCCGGTGACCGGGTCGGTGACGACGAGGGCGAGCGTGCCCACGGCCGTCCAGGTGAGGAAGGAACGGCGGGATACCTGGTGCATCGGGACCACCTCGGACAGGTCGGAGGACAGACCCCGGCCCCGGCCCCCAACGCCGGAGTCGGGGAGTGACCCAGCAGACTACTCCGCGTAGGACTCAGGCGCCAGGGCCCGGGGAGGATTCCTCCACCCGGCACCGGACCTGCCAGCGGGGGTCCGCGCCCAGGACCAGCCCCCGGTCGACCACGAAGCCGACCCTGGCGAGCCGACGGACGACGGCGGGGTCCTGCAGGTCGGCGTCCGCGGGCACCGGCAGCACCAGCTCGCACCGCCCCCCGCAGTCGCCCTCGCAGCGCAGCGCCGTGACCCTTCCCTGCCCCCCGACCACGCCGGCGATCCGGCGCAGCGAGCGTTCGGCCCTGGCCCGGCAACGCCCGTTCTCGGTCGGCGTGGCCCCGTCGGCCAGCTCCTCCCAGGAGGACCAGCCGTGCCGCAGGTTCTCCTCGAAGGGCGCGAGCCGGCCCTCCCAGAGCCGGTCCACCGCGCGGTGGAGGTCCTCGACCGTGCCGGAGTTGTCGAGCAGCACGTCGGCGGCGGCCGCGCGCTGCTCGTCGGTCGCCTGGGCACCGATGCGTGCCCTGACCTGGTCCGGGTCCATCGCGCGCAGCTCGACCAGCCGGCGGAGCCGCTCGTCGGCCGGCACGTCGACGACGACGGTCAGCGCGTAGTCGGCCGCGCGGTCCAGCTCCACCAGCAGGGGGATGTCGTGCACGACGACGGCGTCGGCCGGGGCGTCCGAGACCAGCTCGAGGGTCCGCTCGGCGATCCGGGGGTGGGTGATGGACTCCAGGTCACGGCGGGCCTGCTCGTCGGCGAAGACGACCTGGCCCAGGGCCGCCCGGTCGAGGACCCCCTCCTCCCCGACCACCTGCGGGCCGAAGCGCTCCCGGATCTCGGCGAGCGCCGGCATACCGGGCTCCACCACCTCGCGCGCCACCCGGTCCGCGTCCACGACGACCGCCCCGTGCTCGGCCAGGCGCGCGGAGACGGTGGACTTGCCCGACCCGATCCCACCCGACAGTCCGACCCACAGCATGGGGTCAGGGTATGCGGTGGGGTGCGGCGCGGCTCAGCCCCGGCGCCCCGTGGCCGAGGCGAACCCCAGCCAGGTGTGCCGGTTGCCGGCCCAGCACCAGCCGACCTTGGGGGCGCCGCGGCGCTCGCGGCCGTCGCGGCCGGTGCCGCGGGAGATCCAGACGGCCGGGGTGCGGCTGTCGAGGCGGCCGTCGTCCTTGCGCCGGCGGGAGCCGATCGTCATGTAGCAGTGGTTGTCGGCGACGACGCCGGGCGCTGCAGGGCCCAGTGGACGCCCTCGGCGAGCAGCAGCGGGCTGCGGCCGCGGCGGGCGAGCTCGGGAAGGGCCTCCTCGGGGGACCAGTTGGCCAGGTCGTCGCCGCGGTCGGGCGACAGGACGAGGTAGAGCGGTCCCTCGGGCACCTCGATCCCGTCGACGGGGGCGAAGTCGTCGACGTCGGTCATGTCCTCGACGACGAAGCCGGACCGCTCCCCTCCCCGCACGGGCAGCCGCATCAGCGGGGCGAGCGCCGACGGCGGGACGATCTGGGAGGAGACGACGAGCAGGGCCTCCACCGAGTGTCCCGGACCCCGCGGGTGTCCCGGACCCGGCAGGTCGGCGGCCAGCCGGGCGGCCTCGGCGCGGAGCTCCTCGGCCGTCAGCCCGGCGAGCTCGTGCACCCCCAGGGCGACCAGCCGTTCGGCCTGGTCGGCGACGGGCGGCAGCGCGGGGACGGCCGGCGCGGACGGGGTGTCGGCGGGGCGGGTGTCGGCGGGTCGGGGCACGCGGTCCTCCGGGTCGTGGGGCGAGGGACTGGTCAACCGGTCGCCGGGCGCCCTTGTTCCCCCGCGGGGGGCCGACCCTGCGTTACCGGCCGGTAGAGTCGCCCACCATGCGGTGGCGGTCGGTGGTCGAGTTCGAGCACGCCGGGACCACGACCCACGTCCACCGGCTGGGGCCGGACACCGACCAGCAGCACGTCCTCGTGCACGGCATCGGGATGGGCCGCCACTACCTCACCCCGCTGGCCGAGTCCCTCGCCGGCTCCGGCGGGGTGCACGTGCTCGAGCTGCCCGGGTTCGGGGACGCGCCCACGCCCGATCAGCCGCTGACCGTCGAGCAGCTGGCCGCGGTGGTCCTCGCCTACGTCCGCAGGACCGGGATGACCCGGCCGGTCCTCGTCGGCCACTCCATGGGCGCCCAGGTCGTGGTTGAGGCGGCCCTGCAGGGTCCGGACGTCGTGGGCCCGGTCGTGGCGGTCGCCGGGGTCGTGGACCCGGGCGCCCGGTCCGCCAGCCGCCAGGGGATGCGGCTGCTGGCCGACCTGTTCGTCGAGACGCCGTCGACCGTCGCGGCCCTGGTGCGCGACTGGCTGCGCACCGGCCCGCGGCGCTACCTGGAGACCGTCCCGCTCATGCTCGACTACCGCACCGAGGAGGCCGCCGTCCGGCTGCCGGTGCCGCTGCTCGTGGTCCGCGGCGACCGCGACCCGGTCGCCCCGCACGACTGGGCCGACCAGCTGGCCAGGCTGGCGCCGGACGGGCGGCTCGTGGAGGTCCCAGGCGCCCATGCGGTGATGTTCACCCGCCCGGACGAGGTGGCGGAGCAGATCGTGCTCCACGGTCTCCGGGGGGCCACCGTGGCGGGCGAGGACGTGGCGGGCGAGGACGTGGCGGGCACGGTCCGGTGATCCGGCGGGCGGTGCGGGCGGTCCTCGGCCGTGGCCGGGCCTGGGTGCTCGACTACGCCTACGCCGCCGGCCGGCAGACGTCCGGCCTGCTCCGCCCGGCCGACCCCGCCGGCTACCCGGACCCCGCAGGGCCCGCCCGGCCGCCGGTCGTCCTGGTCCCGGGCGTCTACGAGCGGTGGCAGTTCCTGCGGCCGCTCGCCGACCGGCTGCACGGCCTCGGGCATCCCGTCCACGTCGTCGACCGGCTCCGCTGGAACACCGCCCCCGTCCGCGCCAGCGCGGAGGCCGTCGCGGCATACCTGGAGGAGCACGACCTGCGCGACGTGGTCGTGGTCGCGCACAGCAAGGGCGGCCTGGTGGGCAAGTACGCGATGGCGCACCTGGACCCCGGGCGGCGGATCGACCGGATGGTCGCGGTCGCCACGCCGTTCGGCGGTTCGGTCTACGCCCGGTTCTTCCTCGTGCCGTCGGTGCGGGCCTTCTCCCCCGGCGACCCGACCGTGCGGCTGCTGGCCGAGGAGCTGCGGGTGAACGGGCGGATCACCTCGATCTGGGGCGAGTTCGACCCCCACATCCCCGGCGGGTCCCGCCTCGAGGGGGCCACGAACGTCGAGCTGCCCGTGCAGGGGCACTTCCGGATCCTGGCCAGCCGCGAGCTGCTCGCGGCGGTCGAGGAGGCCCTCAGTCCTCCGGCATGACCGTGGCCGCCAGCACCGCGCCCAGCTCCCCGCACGCGGCCAGGTCCTGCGCGTCCGGCTGCCCCGTCAACTCCAGGACGGGGGCGACGGGCTCCCAGCCGAGCGCGGTGGTGATGCCGCGGAGCGCCCGCACGGCCCCCTCGAGCCCCTCGTTGCCGTGGACGTAGGCCGCGAACGGGCGGCCCGTCGTCTCCTGCAGGCACGGGTAGTAGATCTGGTCGAAGAAGTGCTTGAGCGCCCCGGAGAGGTAGCCGATGTTGGCGGGGGTGCCCAGCAGGTAGGCGTCGGCCTCCAGCACGTCGACCACCCCTGCCGTCAGCGCCGGCCGGACGACGACGTCGACGCCCTCGATCTGCTCGTCGCGGGCCCCCGCCAGGACCGCCTCGAGCATCGCCTGCATCCCCGGCGAGGGCGTGTGGTGCACCACGAGCAGCGTGGTCCGTCGGTCGGCCGCCATTCCCCCAGGCTACGAGGTGGGCCGGTCCGTTCGTCGGCCGGACGCCGTGTCGACACCTCGCGTCCACCCGGGCGGCCTACGGTCGGAGGGTGACCTCCCGGCCGCCCGCACGCCCCCTCGTGATCGGTCACCGGGGCGCCAGCGGCTACCGCCCCGAGCACACCCTCGGCGCCTACGAGCTGGCGGCCCGGCTGGGGGCGGACGATCTCGAGCCCGACCTGGTCGCCACCCGGGACGGGGTGCTCGTCGCCCGGCACGAGAGCGAGATCACCTTCACCACCGACGTCGCCCGGCACCGGGAGCTGGCCGACCGCCGCACGACGAAGGAGGTCGACGGCCTCGAGCGGACCGGCTGGTTCGTCGAGGACCTCACCCTGGCCGAGCTGCGCACGCTGCGGGCCGTCGAGCGCCTTCCCCACCTGCGCCCGCGCAGCGCCGGTCACGACCGGACCGAGCAGGTCCCGACGTTCGCCGAGGTGCTGCAGCTGCGCGAGCGGCTCTCCGAGAAGCTGGACCGCGAGATCGGCGTCTACCCGGAGACCAAGCACCCCACCCACTTCGCCGGTCTCGGGGTGCCCCTGGAGGAGCCGCTCGTCGACCTGCTCGACCTGCACGGGCTCAACCGGGCGGACGCACCCGTGTTCGTGCAGTCCTTCGAGCTGGACAACCTCGTGGCCATGCGGACGCGCCTGGGGCTGCGGGCCAGGACCGTCTTCCTCCTGGCCAGGCCGGAGGGGTATGGCGTGCCCGCCCCGCCCGACGACGCCCACCTCACGCGGCTCGCCCGGGCCGGGATCGACGGGCTCGGGCCCCATCTGGAGCTGGTGCTCGCCCCCGGGGAGGACGGCGAGCTCGTCGACACGGGGCTGGTCGAGAGGGCGCACGCCGCCGGCCTCGTCGTGCACCCGTGGACCTTCCGGGCCGAGAACACCTTCCTGCTGCCGCCGTTCCGCTCGGGGGACGACCCCTCGGCGCACGGCGACCTGGCCGGACAGGTCACGGCCTTCCTCGACGTCGGGGTCGACGGGCTCTTCGTCGACCACGTGGACGTGGCGGTCGCGACCGTTGCCGCCCGCTGGCCCCAGCCCGCTCTTGTGTCACAGCGGTCGCCCGGACGACCGGTGTGACACAACCGCGACGACCGACGGGCCGGCCGCCGACGACCACCGACGGGCCGAGGGACCGACGGCCGGTCAGGCCCCGTGGACGAAGTGGACGCCGGTGAGGGTGGACCGCCACGCGGTCACCTCGTCGGCCACGCCCTGGTCCCCGGCGAGCCCCCGCACGAGCAGCGAGGCCAGCCGCGGCATGTCCTCCTCGTCCAGGCCGATGCGCACGATCTCGGGGGTCCCCAGCCGCAGCCCGTTCAGGTCCCCCTCGACCGGGGCCACGGGCAGGCCGATCCCGCAGGCGAGCAGGTTGGCCCGTCGCAGGGTCCGGGCAGCGGCCTGACCGCCGCCCCACGCCTCCGCCCGCAGGGCCAGCTGGTGGGAACGGGTCGGCCCGTCGACGGTCTGAAAGACCGGGGCACCGAGCGCACCCAGCTCCTCGGCGAGGCGCCGGGCGGCGGCGACCATCGCAGCGGCATACCGGGATCCGTGCTCCTGCCAGTCGACCATGGTGACGGCCAGGGCGGCCGTCTTGCCGACGTCGAAGTTGGCGGTCAGGCCGGGGAAGGCGATGGCGTCGAGGCGCTGGGCGAGCTCGTCGTCGTCGGTCACGACGACGCCGCCGGGCGGCCCGCCCAGGCTCTTGTAGGTGCTGAAGGTCATCAGGTGGGCCCCCTCGCGGAGCGGGTGGGGCCAGGTGCCGCCCGCGACCATCCCGCACAGGTGGGCGGCGTCGAAGAGGACCTTGGCCCCCACCTCGTCGGCGACCTCCCGGACCTGGGCCACCGGGTGCGGCAGGAGGTTGAGGCTGCCGCCGAGGGTGATCAGCCTGGGCCTCACCTCGTGGGCGAGGGTGCGCAGCGCGTCGACGTCGACGGTGCAGCGGGTGGGGTCGACGGGGGCGGGGACGGTGCGGAGGCGGTACATCCCGGCGGAGCCGCCCGCGTGGTGGGTGACGTGGCCACCGATCGAGGGCGGTGGCGCGATGATCGTGTCCCCCGGCTCGCAGGTGGCCAGGAAGGCGTAGAGGTTGGCGATCGCGCCGGAGGGCACCCGGATCTCCGCGTGGCGGGCGTCGAAGACCTCCGCGACCAGGCGCGACGTCAGCACCTCGATCTGCTCGATCGCCTCCAGGCCGGTCTCGTACTTCTCCCCCGGGCGGCCGAGGGACGGCCGGGAGCCCAGGTGCGCCGACATCATCGCCTCGGCGCGAGGGTTCATGACGTTGGCGGCGGGGTCGAGGTTGAAGCACTCGCGGGCGTGGATGCGGTCGTTCTCCGCGACGAGTCGGTCGAGCTCGCCGAGCTGCTCCTCGGCGCGGCGTGCGGCGGCGGCAGCCGGGTCCTCAGCCATCGCCGCGGCCCTGCCACGTGCACAGGCAGACCTCGTTGCCCTCCGCGTCCGCAAGCACCCACCAGGCGGGGGCGAACTCGTCGGTGACCAGCCGGCCCCCGGCCGCGAGCGCCGCGGCGAGACGTTCCTCCACGACGTCGTGGGGGACGGTGAGGTCGAGGTGGAAGCGGTTGCGCTCCGTCCGGGGCGCCTCCATCTGCTGGAACCACAGCCCGGCGTGCCGTCCGGCGGGGTCGATCAGGCAGTCGTCCTCGCCGCCCTGGGTCTCGGGCTCGTAGTCCAGCACCGCCCGCCAGAACGGGGCGACGTCGGCCGCGACCATGACGTCGAGGCCGATCTCCAGGGTGCTCAGCTCCTGGGGCACGGCGACCAGCCCGAGCTCGTCGGCCAGCGCGGCGACCGCGACCGCGAGCCGTCGGTCCCGGCGGGTGAGCCGGCCCACGTCGTGGCTCACGGTGGTGACCGTCACGTGCCGGTAGCGCAGGTCGACGTCCGGGTGGTGGTCGAGCCGGTCGGCCAGGGCCGCGACCCCGGCCACGAACTGCGCACCCTGGGCGAAGCTGTCGGTTCGCCACCGCCCGGCCAGGCGGCCCAGCAGGACCCGCCAGGAGGCCAGCTCGGGGTCGGCCGAGAGCTCGGCCGCGGTGGGCGGAGGCGACATCGGTCCGGTCATGGCGCCCAGACTGGCACAGGGGTCCGTCAGTCCGTGGCGTCCTCGGCGGCGTCCATCGCCGCGTAGATCCGCTTGGGCGAGATCGGGCCGGCGGTGCCGAGGCGCTGGGCGAAGAGCGAGACGCGCAGCTCCTGCACCGACCAGACGACGTCGAGGACGTCGGGGTCCTGCCGCCGGTGCGGGGGCAGCTTGTCCAGGAACGCCGCCAGCTCCTCCTCGACGACGTGCACGTCCGCCGTCCGCTGCCGGTCGCGGGGCAGGTCCTGCACGCCCTTGTCGAGCCGTTCGGCCATCCCGCGCAGCCAGACGACCATGCGGGGCAGACGGGCGTAGCCGACCTCGGCGACGAACCCGGGCCGCACCAGCCGGTCCAGCTGGCGACGCAGGTCGGTGGCCATGTCGGCGGCCGCCGGGGTCGTCAGGCGCTGGAGCCGCAGGGACACCTGGCGGGCGGTGTCCAGGATCGGCACGAGCGCCTCGACGATCTCCAGCACCCGCGGTACGGACTGCTGACGCACCGCGACGAGGGCCTGCTCGAACTGTGCCGGGGTACGCACCCCCGACGCACCTCCCAGGTCGGCCACGACGGAGTCGACGGCCGCGGCCAGGGCGTCCTCGAGCAGGGCCGGGACCGAGCCGTGCGGGTTGTGGCCCAGGGCCAGCTTCTGCTCGTTGGTCAGCAGCGCGAGCAGCCGCTTCCACGGCGGGGTCGTGCTGAGCAGGAGCAGCCGTCGGATCCCGCGGGTGGTCTCCCGGTCGGCCTCGGACCGGGTGGCCAGCACCCGGACGTCGACGGCGGCGCCGGTGTCCACCAGCGCCGGGAAGCCTTGCACGACACGGGGTCCGACCTGCCGGGAGAAGGTCTGCGGCAGCGGGTCCAGGTCCGCGGGCCAGGTGGTCAGGCCGGTCCGTTCGACGCCCGAGGCCGCGGCGGCCATCGTCGTGCGGACCTGCCCGGCCAGCTGCTCCTGCAGGGCCGCGAGGTCCTTGCCCTCGCCGAGCACCTCGACCCGGCCCTTGCTGCGGGACTGGCGCCCCTGTCCCCCGCTCTGTCGCCCGCCGGGCTGCTGGCCGCCCTTGTGGTCCCCGCCGGGCCGCACCGCCCGCTCGACCCGGAAGGTCATCCGCAGGTGGTCAGGCACGCGGTCCCACTCGATGTCCGTGGCCCGCACCCGGACCAGGCCGCGGCGGGTCAGTTCCTGCGCCAGCGCCTCGTCGACGGGCACGGTCCCGACGGTGCCGGCCTCCTGCATACCCCTCAGCGCGGCGCGCGCGTGGTCGGGGGCGGGCACGAAGTTGCGGCGCACGTCCTTGGGCAGCGCCTTGACGAGGGCGGTGACCAGTTCCTCGTGCATCCCGGGCACGAGCCAGTCGAAGCCGTCGTCCTGCACCTGGTTGAGCACCTCGACCGGAAGGTGCACGGTGACGCCGTCGGCGTCGGCGCCCGGCTCGAACTGGTAGGTCAACGGGAAGGTGAGCTCGCCCTGCGTCCAGCTCGTCGGGAAGTCGTCCCCCCGGACCGCGTCGGCGTGCTCCTCGTGGACCAGCAGCTCCTCGGTGAAGGTCAGCAGGTGGGGCTGGGTGCGTCGGGCCTTCTTCCACCAGGCGTCGAAGTGCGCGCCGGAGACGACGTCGGCGGGGATGCGCTGGTCGTAGAACTGCACGAGGGTCTCGTCGTCGACGAGGATGTCCCGCCGCCGGGCCCGGGCCTCCAGCTGCCCGAGCTCGTCGACCAGACGCCGGTTGGCGTGGAAGAAGTCGTGCCGGGTGTCCCAGTCGCCCTCGACGAGCGCGGTGCGGATGAACAGGTCGCGCGCGGTCTCGGGGTCGGTGCGTCCGAGGGGCACGGCGCGCCCCGCCACGAGGGGTATGCCGTAGAGCGTCACCCGTTCGTCGGCCACCGCGGCGGCCGCCGAGCGGGACCAGCGGGGCTCGCTGTAGCTGCGCCTGACCAGGTGCTGCGCCGAGGCCTCGACCCAGGCGGGGTCGATCGCGGCGTTGGTCCGGGCCCACAGGCGGGTCGTCTCGACGAGCTCGGCGGTCATCACCCACTCGGGGTTGCGCCGGTGCAGGACCGAGCCGGGCTGCAGGACGAAGCGGGCGTTGCGGGCTCCCTGGTAGTCGCGCCGCTCCTTGTCGTAGAGGCCGACGTGGGAGAGCAGGCCTGCTAGGAGCGACTGGTGGATCCGGTCGGCGTCGGCCGGGTGGTCGTTGAGCTGCAGGCCGAGGCCCTTGGTCGCCTGCCGCAGCTGGGTGTGCAGGTCCTGCCACTCGCGGACCCGCAGGTAGTGCAGGAACTCGGCCTTGCACAGCCGCCGGAAGGCGCTGCCGGAGAGGTCCTTCTGCTGGCGCTGGAGGTAGCGCCAGAGGTTGAGCAGGACCAGGAAGTCGGAGTCCACACGGTCGGGGGGCTCCGCCCCCCCGACTGCCCCCCGAACCGCCCTTCGGTCCACGGCCGTCGGCGCCCTGGACCCGGACCAGGCGGTCCTTCCCACCGGCAGCCCCGCCCTCGCTGCGGGGGACCCCGCCCACCCGGCGGAACCGGGCGTGCAGCTGGTCGGCGCGCTCCTGCTGGTCGACGGGCCGCTCGCGGACGTCCTGGATGGACAGCGCGGCGACGACGACGAGCACCTCCTTGAGGGCGCCGTTCCTCTCCGCCTCGACGAGCATGCGGGCCAGCCGCGGGTCGACGGGGAGGGCGACGATGGCCCGGCCGTAGGGGGTGATCCGCTGGCGGGGCAGGTGGGCCGGCGCCGTGGGGTCGATGGCCTGCAGCTCGGTGAGCAGCCGCACGCCGTCGGCCACCTGGCGGGAGTCCGGCGGCTCGAGGAAGGGGAACCGCTCGATCTCCCCCAGCCCGAGGTTGGTCATCTGCAGGATGACGCTGGCCAGGTTGGTCCGCAGGATCTCGGGGTCGGTGAACTCCGGGCGGGACTCGAAGTCCTCCTGGCTGTAGAGCCGGATCGCGATGCCGTCGGCGAGCCGGCCGCAGCGTCCCGCCCGCTGGTTGGCGCTGGCCTGGCTGATCGGCTCGATCGGCAGCCGCTGGACCTTGAGCCGCTGGGAGTAGCGGCTGATCCGGGCGGTGCCGGTGTCGATGACGTAGCGGATCCCGGGGACGGTCAGCGAGGTCTCGGCCACGTTGGTCGACACGACGATCCGCCGGCCGGGATGGCGGGCGAAGACGCGGTGCTGCTCGGCGGCGGAGAGCCGCCCGTAGAGGGGCAGCACCTCGGTGCCGGGAAGCTGCATACCCTCCAGGCGTCGGTGGCGTCCCGGATCTCCCGCTCGCCGGAGCAGAAGACGAGGATGTCCTCCCCCGCGCCGTCACGGCCCGAGCCCTCGGTCCACAGCTCCTCGACCGCCTCGCAGATGCCGGTGACCTGGTCGACCTCGACGAAGGTCGCCTCGCCCTGCTTGGTCGGTGGCCCCTCGCGCTGGAGCGGGCGGTAGCGGACCTCGACCGGGTAGGTGCGTCCGGAGACCTCGATGACCGGGGCGGGCCGTCCGTCGGCGTCGGCGAAGTGGGCGGCGAACCGGTGGACGTCGATGGTCGCCGAGGTGATGACGACCTTCAGGTCCGGCCGGCGCGGC
Source organism: Ornithinimicrobium sp. CNJ-824 (assembly GCF_001942405.1). Taxonomy (GTDB): domain Bacteria; phylum Actinomycetota; class Actinomycetes; order Actinomycetales; family Dermatophilaceae; genus Ornithinicoccus; species Ornithinicoccus kibberensis. The sequence continues at coordinate 5,009 of NZ_MKKA01000059.1, read as the reverse complement.
AGCAGCTGGCGCAGGTAGCCCAGGATGAAGTCGATGTTCAAGCTGCGCTCGTGCGCCTCGTCGATGATCAGCGTGTCGTAGCGGCTGAGCATCCGGTCACGCTGCAGCTCGGCCAGCAGGATGCCGTCGGTCATCACCTTGAGCAGGGTGTCCTGCCGGGAGGTGTCGGTGAACCGGACCTGGTAGCCGACGAGCGTCCCCAGCTCGGTGCCCAGCTCCTCGCTGACGCGCTCGGCGACCGAGCGGGCGGCGATCCGGCGGGGCTGGGTGTGCCCGATCATCCCCTCGACCCCGCGGCCCAGCTCGAGGCAGATCTTGGGCAGCTGGGTGGTCTTGCCGGACCCGGTCTCGCCGGCGACGATGACGACCTGGTGGTCGCGGATCAGCGCCTTGATCTCGTCGCGGCGCTCGCTGACGGGCAGCTCGGGCGGGTAGTGCAGGGCCTCGGGGGCCGGGAGCGCGGCCCGGCGCGCGGCGACCGCCTCCTGCCGGCGGGTATGCCGCTCCGCGCCCCGCTCTCGTCCCGGCCCCTGTCCGCTCCCACGGCCGTGGGAGCGGCCGCGGCCTCGTCCCCGCCCACGTCCGTGCGAGCGGTCCCCCTCACGTGCTCCTCCACCCCCGCGCGCCTTTCGGTCGTCCCCGTCGCGGGCAGGCCGGGGCGACGGTGAGGTGGGATCGGGCACGCCCTCCACTCTACGAGCGCGGGCAAACCGGTTCCGCGCGGCAGAGGCTGTGAGGGCTGGCCGGCGACGAGGCGGAACGTGCCCCTGCCGTCCCCTGCTGCGGGACGCCGGAGAAGTTTCCCTGCCGGAAACATCGCGGGAACGGTCGCGCAACACACGCTGGCTAGCGTCGACGTCGTCGGGACGAGCTCCCGGCCCGACGACCCGTCGGCGCACCGTCGGCCCCTTCCTGGGCAGCCTGGTGCGCCCCGCACGAGGAGGCGACCATGTCCGCAGCGACCTTCCGCACCGGGCACGAGGTGCTGGTCCGTGCCCCCGTCCACCGTGTCTGGCGGACGCTGACCGGCGACGTGGGCTCGTGGTGGTCCACGGTGAGCCGCCGCGGGTCCGTGTCCGCCTCGCTGGAGCCGTACGTCGGCGGCCGGGTCGTCGAGGAGAACGCCAGCCGTCCGTGGGGCACCATCACCGGCTGGTGCCCGGCAGGCCACCTGGAGGTGCGCGGACGGATGGACCTGCCCGCCGGGGTGAGCGGGCTGCTGGAGGTGGAGCTCGAGGAGACCACCGGCGGCACGTGGCTGCACGTGCTGCACCATGTCGTCGGGCCGTGGGAGACGGCCCGGTGGGTCCGCAGCACGGACTCCTGGCGGACCATGGCCGAGCAGGTCGCGCTGCTGGCCGAGCAGTCACGCGGCTCCCTGGGCCCGGTCCCCGACGTCCTGCAGGCCGGCGGCCACGGGTAGCCGGTCGATCCCGGTGCCGGTGACCACGTAGGTGCCGAGCAGCGGGAGCTGGGCCCGCCGGCACATCGCCAGGATGTGCTCGTGCAGCGCGCGGTCGTCGTCGTCGACGCCTCCCCACGGCTTGACGATACCCACCACCAGGCCGCCCACGCCCGGCAACGTCACGGCGGTGAGGACGGTGCTGCCGACCGTCTCGCGCCGGGCGGCCTCGTGCGGGATCTGCCCGACGAACACCGGTTGGCTCAGGCGTCCGTCGCCCCGGCACAGGAGGAAGCTCAGGCCCCCCTGCATCCGGTCGCGGTCGTTGACCACGAGGTCGAGGACGTCGGCCGCCAGCACGGGGTCGGCCAGGGAACGGGTGGGCCAGTCCTGAGGAAGGTCGTCGAAGCTCATGTGCCGAGCCTGCCGGGAAACGCCGGAGCGCCCTCGTGGTTTTCCACAGTGCCGGACGTGTCCGCGGGACGCGTCGCGACCTGGCCTCAGCGGGACAGGTGACGCCCCACGATCAGAGGAACTGCGAGACCGTGTGGATCACCAGGCCGACGAGCGCCCCGACGACGGTGCCGTTGAGCCGGATGAACTGCAGGTCGCGACCGACGTGGAGCTCGATCTTGTCGGAGGCCTCGGCGGCGTCCCAGCGCCGGATCGTTCCGGAGATGACCGAGGTCAGCTCCGGGCCGTAACGCGCCACGAGCGCCACGACGGTGTCCGCGGTCCACTCCTCCAGGCGGGAACGGAGCTCCGCGTCGTCCTGCAGACGACGACCGAACGCCCGCAGCTCGGTCTCCATCCGCGTCCGCAGGTGGCCGGCGGGGTCGTCCAGCGCCTCGAGGATCGAGCTGCGCAGGGTCTCGCCCAGCCGCACGGCGGTGTCGCTGACCTGCGGGTGGTCGAGGAGGCGCTCCTTGAGCCGCTCGAACCGCTCCGCCGTCCGCTGGTCGTCCTGCAGGTCGCGGCCCAGCTCGGCGAGATAGGAGTCGATCGCGGCCCGGACGTTGTGGTGCGGGTCGTCCTTGATGTCCCGCGCCCAGCACAGCACCTCCTGGTAGACCCGCCGCGTGACCTGGTCGTTGACCCACGTCGGCGCCCACTGCGGCGCGCGCGACCGCACGATCGCCTCGACCTCGTCCTGGTGCAGGGCGAGCCAGGCGTGCAGCTCGCGGGCGCCCAGGTCGACCAGGCCGTGGTGGGCGCCCTCGTCGACGACCCGTTCGAGCAGGTGGCCGGCCAGGGGGGAGAGCTCCTCCCTGCGCACCCGCGGGATCAGGACGTTGTCGACGAGGGACCGCAGCTCGCGCTCGTCGACCCGGTCGACGAGCCGCCGCAGGAAGGGGGACGCCTCGGTCACGACGCGCTGGGCGTTCTCGGGCTCGGCGAGCCAGTCGCCCAGCCGCAGCATGACCCGCGCGTCGAGGATCTTCTCGCGGAGGACCTCCGGGGTGAGGAAGTTGTCGCTGACGAACTGCTCCAGGCTGTCGCCGAGCTCGTCCTTGCGGCGACGCACGAGCGCGGTGTGCGGGATCGGGATCCCGAGCGGGTGGCGGAACAGCGCGACCACGGCGAACCAGTCCGCGATGGCCCCCACCATCCCGGCCTCGGACGCGGCGTTGACGTAGCCCCAGAACCCCTCGCGCCCGTGCGTGAGCACGTAGACGACGGCCATGAGCACGAGCAGCCCGGTCGCCACGGCGCGCATGCGACGCAGCCCGGCACGGCGCTCCTTGTCGGTCACGGAGGTGCGGGTGACGGGGGTCGCCGGTGCGCGTGGGGGCTCGGCCCGTCCGGTGGTCAGCGTCACTGCTCGTGTCCCCTTCGTCTCCGGTGGCACCCGGTCCGGGGTATGCGGTGGTGCCGGTGGGTGAACCGGTGCTCGAGACCACCGTATTCCGCTGCGGGCCCCACTCCATACCGAAGCGTGTCCTGGTGGTTTGATCGGGGGCATGTACTTCATTGTGGTCAAGTTCCCCGTCAAGCCCGAGCACGCCGAGCAGTGGCCGGAGATCGTGCGGGAGTACACCGAGGCGACGCGCGCCGAACCGGGCAACAAGTGGTTCGAGTGGTCGCGCAGTCTGGAGAACCCCAACGAGTTCGTCCTCGTCGAGGCGTTCGAGGACGACGGCGCCGGCCCGCACGTGCAGTCCGAGCACTTCGCCAAGGTGACGCGCGAGTGGCCGCAGTACCTCACCGCGACCCCCCGGATCGTCTCCCGCCAGGTCGAGGGCGACGGGTGGGAGGAGATGGGCGAGATCCGCGTCGACTGATCAACCGCGGCCCGTCCCGCGGTCCATGGCCGACCGGGGGTGTGGCTGCCGACGAGAGGAGTTCCCATGTGGTTGACCGGATGGTCCGACCTCTATGCCGTCCTCGTCGTGGGGCTGGCCTGCTACCTGACGGTGGTCGTCCTCCTGCGCGCGACCGGCAAACGGACGCTGACGAAGCTCAACGCCTTCGACTTCGTCGTGACGGTCTCCATCGGATCTTTGCTCGCAACCGGGGTGCTCGACCCGGGAACAAGCTGGGCGGCCGTCGCGACCGGCATCCTGCTCCTCGTCGTGGCCCAGTGGGTGATGGCGAAGGTGACCTCGACCTGGCCCCGGAGCCGGTGGTTCGTCACGGCCGAGCCCACGCTGGTCGTGCGGGACGGGAAGCTGCTCCAGGATGCGCTCCGACGCAGCCGGGTGGCTCCCTCCGAGGTGCTGCAGGCGGTCAGGACGAGCGGGTCGGGGTCGCTGGCCTCCGTGGCTGCGGTCACGCTGGAGCCGGACGGTTCGCTCAGCGTGATCCCCAAGGACAGCCTCGGTGACGGCTCGGCCCTCGCCGACGTCCCGGGGATGAGCGACGAGGTGCCGGACGTCGCCGGCCTGCCGCAGCCGGACGACGGGCACGCCTGACGGACGGGGGCGGGGCCTGACGGACGGGCCTGATGGGGGCCGCCTCGGGCCGGCAGCGCGACGGGGAGGGCATCGCTGGCCGTCCACATCGTCGGCGTTCGCTCCTCTTCGTCCCCAGAGGTGCTGGCGGCCGGGTCGCAGACCCAGGTATGTCGTACAGGTGTCCTAACATGGGTGCATCGTCGGAAGGTTCGGCGAGGGGTATGAGATCGACCGTCGAGGTGATGGCCCGTTCTGGGGAAGGGAGGGAACGATGAGGGCACCGGTGCAGCTGCCGCGGCAGGAGGGGCCGGGCGAGTCCCCGTTGGAGCAGCAGCTGGGGCTGTGGTTGTCCTTCGACCCTGGTCCGGACCTGGCCGAGCACGTGGTCCACGTCGAGCTCGGCGCCGTACGGGCGGCCGGCGGGCCCGGCCTGTTGGCCCCGGCCGGTCCGGGCCAGGCTCCCCCGGGCGCACCTGCCAAGGCCGCGACGGGCACCGTGGAGACGGGCAGGACCGGCGTCGACGGCGCGGTCACCACCCCCGCCGACGACGGGAAGCCGGCCGAGGTGCGGTTGCGGTCGGTGCTGGCCGAGCTGGGCCTGGACGCGGGGTCGGTGGCGTTGCTGTCCTCGGTGGCCACGACCCTGGCCGCGGTCCGCACCGGGCGGCCGGTGGCCGGCCTGCCGGCCACGAGCACCACCCGCGCCAACCGCC
>NZ_MKKA01000058.1 GCF_001942405.1 Ornithinimicrobium sp. CNJ-824 | reverse complement strand
ATCGAACTGTCGCAAGTCCAATCGTCCCAGGTCACAGGGGCATTCGTGTGTTACGACCCGGCTTGGTCACCCAATACATCGGCGGATCGAGGCTGAGGGGCGGCTGTGGACATGGTGGCCTCGTACTCGATGGGCGTCAATCGACCGAGTCGGTCCTGGCGTCGACGGCAGTGGTAGGTCCGCTCGATCCTGGTGACGATGGCAAGCCGGAGATGCTCGCGGGTGTGCCAGCGGCGGGACAGGTCGGTGCCTTGGGGGAAGTACTGGCGTAGCAAGCCGTTGGTGTTCTCATTCGTGCCCCGGTGCCAGGGTGACTGCGGATCGGCGAAGAACACCGGGATGCCGGTGTCAAACCTTGAACTGGGCGTGGGCGGACATCTCCTTGCCGTGGCACGTATCGCCCGGTCCCCGCTGCCCGCGGAAGCCTGCGGCACCGTCCGCCGGACCAGGGCGGTCATCTTCCGCCGCCCGTAGAGCCCTTCGGGGCTCAGACGGCCGCCGGCCCCGGCCGTCGGTGGTCCAGGCGAGGTCGCGGACGGTGTCCATCACCAGGGCGTCACTGATAGTGCGCTCAGCGACCGGGCGGGCTGGCTGGCGCCAGGCGCGGTACGTCCTCTCGGCGACCTGGCAGCCCTGCTCACGCAGCACCCGGAGATGGACTCGACCGCGAACCCCTGGGACCTCTCGTCCACGAACGCGATGATCATCGGTTGCGGGGGCCGAGCTCGCCCGCGAAGAAAAGCGAGGCCCGTCGCAGGATCTCGTTGTCCTCCTCCAAGCGGTGTACCTGGGCCTTGAGCCTCTTGATCTCGGCCAGCTCCTCGCTGGTGGCACCCTGGCGCTGCCCGCCATCGATCTGGGCCTGGATCACCCAGCGGCGCACCGTCTCCTTGCCCAGTCCTTCCCAGAGGGCGACGGCCTCAGCCTCGATCCGCCGAGCGGGTTCCTGGGGGGAATTGAGATGCGGGCTGAGAGGATTTGCTGAGCGAGTTCGGCGTCGGGGCGCGCGGGAGCCGCCGGTCTGCCCGGCTTTTCCACTTGGGGTCGTTCCTCGTCGGGGCAGGAGTGGGTGTCAGGCGGGGGCGTAGGCGCCGGCGTACATGCCTGCCCAGGCGTCCTGCCAGGGCCAGTTGGTGGGTAGGTGCAGGTGCAGTCGTCGGGCCCGGTTGGCGATCCGGGCCGGGATC
>NZ_MKKA01000057.1 GCF_001942405.1 Ornithinimicrobium sp. CNJ-824 | reverse complement strand
TTGCCCGCGACCGTCCGGTACCGGCCCGCCCGGGCCAGCGCCGCGGCGGCTTCCTTGTTGGTGTGCCGCAGCTTCTCGGCGTGGATGTAGTGCCCGCCCCCCTTGGTCAGGTAGGCCCGGTTGGTGGCCGAGGCGAAGCCGCGGTCGGCGACCCAGACCATCCGGTGCAGGTTCCACCCGGCCAGGTCGTCCTTGATGGTGCGGATGATCGTGGTGTCGGGCTCGTTGCCGGCGAAGGTCCAGCACCGCACCGGGACCCCTTCGCGGGTGACGGCCATCGCGATCACGACCTGGGGAAGGTCGCCGCGGAAGTCCTTGGAGTGCCCGAACGTCCGGGCCCCGGACTCGGTCGGCTTCCTGAGTCCGTCGTCGCCGACCGTCTCGGCCAGCTCGGGCAGCTCGTCGGGCCGGTCGGTCTCGAAGTAGGTGGAGGTGGTGTCGACGAACACGATGTCCAGGTCCAGGTTCAGCAGGGTCGCGACCGAGGAGAACACCCCTTCGGCGATCTCGGGCAGGGCTTCGAGGAGGAAGTCCATCGCCCGGTAGGCCGCGTCCTCGCCGAGCTCGCCCAGGCCGGTGATCGCGACCCGCTGCCCCACCCACTTGGTGGCGGCCAGCTTCGAGGACGGCTCCAGGGCACGGTTGGCCACCAGGGCGAAGCAGGCCCGCTCCACCGCGTGCGCGTCCAGCCGGCGGCCGGTGGCGGCCCGGCGGATCGCCGCGCCGATGCCCAGGCGGTCCCACAGCTGGTCCAGGGTCCAGGCACCGCCCAGCCGGCGGGAGTCGATGACCTCCACCTGCTCGCCGGCGGCGCCGCCCTGCGGGGAGAGGGCGACCTGCTGCTCCGGGTCCAGGATGCGGGAGATCGAGGACACCAGCCGGGCCAGGGCGTCCTTGTCGACGAGGTCGGTCCGGCCGAAGTTGTGGATCACCTTCGCGGTCGAGGCGCCGGTCTTCGGGTGCCGCTCGTTGTGCGCCAGCTGCAGGTAGGACACGACCGTCCCGTCCTTGTTCGTGCGCCGCGTCTCCCGCAGGTACATGCCCACAGTCAACCACGTTCAGCCGCTGTAACAGCAGCGACACGCGACAGTCGTGTGCCTACAGGATTTCGGCCTTGGGCGACGTCCGATCCGCGTGGTTACGCGGTTTGCAGGCTCACGAACGGCCTTGAATGCCTACTATCTGCGGAACTCCGG
>NZ_MKKA01000056.1 GCF_001942405.1 Ornithinimicrobium sp. CNJ-824 | reverse complement strand
CGCCTGCGCGGGGGCCGGTGGCGGGGTCGGTGCGCCCGGACGGGCGCCGCCCGGCACCGGGTGTGCTCCGGGGAGACATCGAGGGACTGCGCGCGATCGCGGTGATGATGGTCCTGCTCTACCACGCCGGCCTGCCGGGCGTCAGCGGCGGCTTCGCCGGCGTGGACGTCTTCTTCGTCATCTCCGGCTACCTGATCACCAACCAGCTGGTCCGCGAGGCCAGCACCAACCGGCGCATCTCGCTGACCCGCTTCTACGCCCGCCGGGCCCGCCGGTTGCTGCCCGCCGCCACCCTGGTGCTGCTGACCACCACGATCGCGGGCTGGTGGCTGCTGCCCCGCGGCCGGCACGCCGAGCTGGGCATCGACGTCCTGGCCGCCACCGGCTACGTGCTGAACTGGTCCCTGGCTGCCCGGCAGGTCGACTACCTGGCGGAGGACGCCGCCCCCTCCCTGGTCCAGCACTACTGGTCGCTGTCGGTGGAGGAACAGTTCTACGTCCTGTGGCCCCTGCTCATCATCGCCGTCCTGTGGGCCACCCACCGCTACCGGCTGCGGCTGCTGCCCATGCTGGCCCTGGCCCTGACCCTGGTCGTGGCCACCTCCCTGGCCTGGTCCGTCACCAGCACCGCCAGCTCGCCCCAGACCGCCTACTTCGTCACCACCACCCGCGTCTGGCAGCTAGGCACCGGCGCCCTGCTCGTCCTGGCCACCCCCCTGCTGGCCCGCCTCCCCCGCCCCGCCGCAGCCACCGCAGCCTGGGCCGGACTGGCGCTGATCGCCACCACCCTGTTCACCACCACCACAGCCACCCCCTGGCCCGGCACCGCCGCGCTCCTGCCCACCCTGGGCACCGCCGCCGTCATCGCCGGCGGCGCGACCTGGCCCACCAACCCCGCCGCCCGCCTCCTGTCCCACCGCCCCATGCTCTTCCTCGGAGCCATCTCCTACGGCCTCTACCTGTGGCACTGGCCCGCCCTGCGCCTGCTCGCCGAGACCCACCCCGACGCCACGCTGCCCACCCGCCTGGCCGTCGCCGCCGCCAGCATCCTGGCCGCCTGGGCCACGCTGCACCTCGTCGAGAACCCCATCCGGCACCACCCCGCCCTCACCACCGACCACCGCCGCACCCTCCTGCTCGGCGCCACCGCCATGGCCCTCACCGCCACCACCGCCACCACCCTCTGGGCCACCGCCCCCACCCTCGACACCCAGC
>NZ_MKKA01000055.1 GCF_001942405.1 Ornithinimicrobium sp. CNJ-824 | reverse complement strand
TCGGCCACCAGACCGTCCAGGTGGGGGTCGACCTTGATCTCGCTACGAGCAGTCATGACAGCCAGCTCCTTCTCTTCATCGTGTGTACCGCTTGGCTACCACCCACCATCCCAACAACACGACCCCCCGTAGTAGAGGAACAGGTCCACACCTGCCCAGGACCAAGGTCCCCTGCGCGACGCTCTGTAGGATCGACCCATGCTGGATGCTGCAGGGCTGCGGGTCATGAGGGCGATCTCCCAGGAGGGGACCTTCACCGCGGCCGCGCACGCCCTGGGCTACTCCCAGCCCGCGGTCTCCCAGATGGTCCGCCGGCTCGAGGAGCGGACCGGCACCGTCCTGGTCGAGCGCAGCGGACGGGCCGTGCGGCTGACCGAGGCCGGGCAGGTGCTGGCCCGGCACGCCACCCAGATCCTCGAGGCCCTCGAGCGGGCCGAGGCCGACGTGGCCGCGATCGCGGGCCTGCAGAGCGGCGTCGTGCGGCTCATGGCCTTCCCCTCCTCCTCGGCCACCCTCGTCCCGCGGGCGCTGGCGCTGCTGCGCCGCGAGCACCCGCAGATCACGGTGAAGTTCACCGAGGCCGAGCCGCCCGAGTCGCTGGCCGCGATCCGCTCCGGCGACGTCGACCTGGCGGTCGCCTTCTCCTACGAGGGGACCGACCCCGGGCGGGGCGAGGACGACCTGGCCGGGCTGGAGGTGATCGACGTCCTCACCGACCCGGTCATGCTCGTCCTGCCCAAGGACCACCCGTTGGCGGACCGGCCCGAGGTCGAGCTGGCCGACCTGGCCGCCGAGACCTGGATCGCCGGCTGCCCCCGGTGCCGCGGCCACCTGCTCGCGCTGTCCCGGGTCGCGGGCTTCGAGCCGGACGTGACCTTCGAGACCGAGACTACGTCGCGGTGCTGGGCCTCGTGGCCGCCGGCCTGGGCGTGGCCCTGGCCCCGCAGCTCATCCTGCACTCGGTGTCCCACCCCGACGTGGTGGTCCGGCCGGTGTCGCCCCCCTCGCGCCGGGTCGTGCAGATCGTCACCACCCCCGACCTCAAGCGGGTGCCGTCGGTGGTCGCGCTGCTGGACGCCTGTGCTCGAGCGCACGGGCGCTGGCCGTGGAGCAGCCCGTCCCCTGACCGGTCAGCCGTCCCTGCGGTGGAGCAGGAGCCGGCCGTCGTCCTTCCGGCCGACGGCCACGTCCCCGTCGACGTCGGTGCGCAGCACGATCATGCCCGCGTCCCGCAGGAGGGTCAGCGCGCTCGGCGCGGGGTGGCCGAAGGAGTTGTCGGCGCCGACCCCGATGAGCGCGACCTCCGCCCGGGTCTCCCGTACGAGGCGCTCGTCCTGGGCGGCCGAGCGTGGTGCGCCACCTTGAGCACGTCGAAGTCGCGGCCCTGGAGGGGGCGGCGCAACGGCCACGCCCCCTCGGGCTCCAGGTCCCCGGTGAGCAGCACGCGCAGGTCCCCGACGGCGGCGTCGACCACGAGGCTGCCGTTGTTGGCGGCCGAACCCCCCACGACCGGGCGCGGCCCGGGGCCGACCACCTCCAGCAGCACGCTGCCCGCCCGCCTCCGCTCCCCGGCGGTCCCGTCCCGGTGGGGCACCCCGGCGGCCGCCAGCTCGGCCAGGGTGGCGGCGGCCACGTCGGGGGGCTCCCGGACGGGGCTGAGGTAGGCCGCCGCGACGGGTACGGCCCCGAGGACGCCGGCCAGGCCGCCGACGTGGTCGGCGTGGAAGTGGCTCAGCACGAGCAGGTCCACCCGCTCGACCCCTGCCTCCCGCAGGCACCGGGCCACGAGGTCCGGCTCGGGACCGGTGTCGACGAGCACCGCCGCAGCGGGCCCCGAGCGCAGCAGGGTGGCGTCGCCCTGGCCGACGTCGCAGGCCAGGACCTGCCAGCCTGGCGGCGGCCAGGTCCGCCACGCCGGCACCGGCCAGAGCGTCGCGGCCGCGGCGACGAGCAGGGCAGCGCCCCACCACGGCCGGCGCCGGAGCAGGTCGCGCCACCAGGGGCCGGTGACGAGCAGGGCGGCCGTCAGCCCGGTGAGCAACCAGGCTCCCGGCGGGCCGTCCACCCAGTCGACCGTGCCGTAGGGCACGTCCGCCCCCAGCCGGGCGACCCGGGCGATGGTCCAGGCCGGGAGGGCGGCCGCCCAGGCCACGGCCGACGCCAGGGCGACCGACAGCGGGGAGAGCACCGCTGCCAGCACGCCGAGCACCGTCGTCGGCGCGACCAGCGGGGCGGCGAGCAGGTTGGCCAGGACCGCGACGGTGGTGATGCTGCCCTGGAGCAGGACGATGACCGGCGCGCAGGCGACCTGGGCGGCCAGCGGCACCGCGACGGCGTCCCCGAGGAGCCGCAGCCGGGCGGGCAGCCGGCCGGCGATGGCGTCGCCCCACGGCCGCGACCAGAGGACCAGGCCGAGGGTGGCCAGGGTGGAGAGCGCGAACCCGTGGGACCGGGCCAGCCAGGGGTCCACGCAGAGCAGCACGACGACGGCGGCCCCCAGGGCGGGCAGGCTCACCCGCCGCCGGCCGGACGAGAGGGCCAGCAGGCCCACGCTGCCCATGACCCCGGCCCGCAGGACGGAGGGCTCGGGCCGGCACAGCAGGACGAAGCCGACCAGCGCCAGCAGCACCAGGGGGGTGCGCCACCGCCGGGCCACCCCGGCCCGGGCGACGAGCACCGCCACCGCCCCGCAGACGAGGGCCACGTTCGAGCCGGACACCGCGCTCAGGTGCGTCATGCCGGTGGCGCGCATGTCGTCGGTGAGCTCCGGCGGGGTGAGCGAGGTGTCTCCGACGACCAGACCGGGCACGAGGCCGCGCGCGTCCGCCGGCAGCGGGTCGACCGCCCGCCGGAACCGGTCCCGGACGTGGTCGACGGCGTCGAGCACCCGGCCCGGTCCCTCCTGCAGGGCCGGGCCGCCGCGCGGCGACAGGACGGCGACGGGGCGTTCGCCCGGCTCGGCGGGGCCGAGCCGGCCGGTGGCGACCACGCTGCTGCGCCAGGTCAGCTCCTCCCACCCCTGCCCGGCGGGGGCCAGGACGAGCACGGGCGCGCCCACCGCCGCGGTGGTGCCCCGCCCGGTGATCTCGTGGACCCGCAGGTGGAGGACGACGAGGGGGTCGCGCTCGTCCGCCCGGTCCACGACCCGCGGCTCGGTGGTCACCGTGGCCGTCAGCGACACGACCGCCCGCTCGTCGGCCCAGTCCCCCACCGGGCCCGCCCGGTCCCGCACCAGGTGGGTGCCGGCGGCGAGGGCGACCAGGCAGGTGGCCGCCAGGCTCATGGCCAGCGGGGCCGTCCACGGCCGCGGGCGGTCCGGCCGCCCGGGCGGGACGGCCAGGACCGCGACCGCGCCGACCGCGCCTGCGGCGGCGACCGCCAGCAGGAGCCGGACCGGGCTGGGCAGGAGGGCGACGAGCACCGCCCAGGCCGTCAGGGCCGGCACCAGGAGGCGCCCGTCCAGCGTGCGCCCCGGGGGCACGGATCAGCCCCCGACCGTCACGTACGGCTGGAGCTGCTCGAGCGTCCGCTCGCCGATGCCGCTGACCTCCAGCAGCTCCTCGACCACGGAGAACCCGCCGTGCTCGTCGCGCCACGCCAGGATCTTCCCGGCCGTCACCGGTCCCACCCCGGGCAGCGCCTCCAGGTCGGCACGGGTCGCCCGGTTGAGGTCCACGGGGACGCCCGGGCCACCGCCCTCCTCCGGGCCCGCGCCCCCGCCGGTGCCCGGAGCTCCGTCGCCGCCGGCGAGACGGGCGGGACCAGGCCCGCGGGCGGCTCCTCGCCGGGGCGCCCGACCCACAGCTGCTCCCCGTCGGTGAGCTGCCGGGCGAGGTTGAGCGAGGAGTCATCGGCCTCCTCCGTCAGCCCGCCGGCGGCCGCGACGGCGTCGACCACCCGCGTCCCTGCCGGCAGGGTGACCACCGCCGGGTCGTGGACGGCGCCGGTGACGTGCACGACGACGTGCGGCAGCCGCTGCCCGCCCCCGCCCCGGGTGGCGGCGGCCCCGTCCGGGGGCCGGCCCTGCCCCTCGTCGTCGTGGTCCTGCGCGGGCAGGGTCGTCACCGGGCTCTCGACCGCGCCCTGCGGCACGGGGTCGGCCCGCTGGGTGACCCACGCCCACCGGCCGGTGAGCACGAGCGCCGCCACGAGGGCCAGCACCAGCACGCCGCGCACGGCCGCCGTGCCGACGCCCAGCTCCAGCGACCGCAGCGCCTCCGGCACGCTGAGCAGGGGCACCCGCGCCGGGCGGTGGCGCCCGTCCTCGACGCCGTCCGGCGACGCCGGGTGCCGGTCGTCGAGGAGGTCCGCGAGCGGGTCCGCCCGCCCGCTGCTCGTGGTGCCCATGACCGGTCACGCTAGGGACGGTCCGCGGCTGCGGACGAGCCCCCCGGCCGGGGCTGTGGAGGGCGCCGCCCGGCCCCGGGCCGGTGTGGACCCGGCGGGCCCTACGGCAGGTCGCCCGGCGCGACCACGACGCCCAGGGTGCCCGGCCCGGTGTGCACGCCCACCACGGGGTCGAGCACGGCGATCTCGGGGGTCAGGCCGGTCCGCCCGCGCAGCTCCTCGGCCAGGGCGGCGGCGCCCTCCTCGGCGGCGAGCTGGTGGACGGCCAGCTCGATCGGCCGGCCCCCCTGCCGTGCCGTCTCCACGGCCTCGACGGCCAGGTCGACCAGCCGGGCCAGCGCCTTGGCCCGCGTGCGCACCTTGGCCGCCGGGTGCACCTCGCCGTCGCGCAGGGTCAACAACGGCTTGATCGCCAGCGCGGCGCCCACGAGCGCGGCGGCCCGCCCGATCCGTCCCCCGCGGCGCAGGTGCTCGAGGGTGTCGACGTAGAACCAGGTGCGGGAGGCCGCCGCCCGCGCCCGCACGACCTCCGCGACCTCCGCGGGGTCCGCCCCGCCGGCGGCGGCGCGGGCCCCGGCGAGCACGGCATACCCCATCGCCAGCCCGATCACCCGAGAATCCACGACCTCCACCGGCACCTGCCCGGCGAGCTCGTCCCGGGCCAGCTCGGCGGCCTCGACGGTGCCGCTGACCCCGGCCGAGAGGTGCACGGAGACGATGGCCTCGCAGCCGGTCTCCGCCACGACCCGGCGGTAGGTCTCGGCCAGCTCGCCCGGCGACGGGCGGGACGTGGCCGCGCGCTCCTTGCCCGCGGCGAGGATCTCGGCGACCTCCTCGGGGGTGATCTCCCGGGCCGGCACCGACCGCCCGCCGCCGACGTGCACGTGGAGGGGGACGACGGTCACCCCCGCCGCCTCGGCGCGGTCGGCGCCGAGGCAGGCGGTGGTGTCGGTGACGACGGCGACGCGCATCGGGCTCAGACGACCACGTTGACCAGGTGGGGCGGGCGGACGATCACCTTGCGGACCGGGGCCCCGCCCATGGCGTGCTGCACCTTGGGGCTGGCCAGCGCCAGCTCCTCCAGCGTGGCCGGGTCGACGTCGGCGGCCACCTCCAGCCGGTCGCGGACCTTGCCCTTGACCTGCACGACGCAGGTGACGGTGTCCTCCACCAGCTTGGCCGGGTCGGCCTCGGGGAAGGGGGCATAGGCCAGCGAGGTGTCATGGCCCAGCCGGGACCACAGCTCCTCCGCCAGGTGCGGCGCGACCGGGGCCACCATCTGCACGAGCGGCTCGACGGCCGCGCGTGGCACCTCGGCCAGCTTGGTGAGGTGGTTGTTCAGCTCGATCATCTTGGCGACCGCGGTGTTGGTGCGCAGGGCCTCGTAGTCGGCCCGCACCCCGTCGATCGTGCGGTGCACCGCCTTGTCGGTCTGCTCGTCCGGCTCGGCGTCGACCACGACCAGCTCGCCGGTCTCCTCGTCGACCACGTTGCGCCACAGGCGCTGCAGGAAGCGCATCGACCCCACGACCGCCCGGGTCTCCCAGGGCCGGTACTGCTCCAGGGGGCCCATGCTCATCTCGTAGACGCGGAAGGTGTCGGCGCCGTACTGCTCGCACATCTCATCGGGGGTGACGACGTTCTTCAGCGACTTGCCCATCTTGCCGTACTCCTGGGTGACCGGCTCGCCGTTCCAGGTGAACGTGGGGGCGCCGCCCTCGGGGTCGGGGTGCTCCTCGACCTCGGCCGCGGGGACCGGGAAGCCGCGCTCGTCGCGGTAGACCCAGGCCTCGACCATGCCCTGGTTGATGAGCCGGCGGAACGGCTCCTCGCTGGAGACGTGCCCCAGGTCGAAGAGGACCTTGTGCCAGAAGCGCGAGTAGAGCAGGTGCAGCACCGCGTGCTCGACGCCGCCGACGTACAGGTCGACCCCGCCCGGGTCGCTCGCCCCGGCCGGGGCACCGGCCACCGGCGCCGGGCGCGGCCCGATCCAGTAGCGCTCGACCGCCGGGTCGACCGGGGCCTGGTCGTTGGCCGGGTCCAGGTAGCGCAGGTAGTACCAGCACGACCCGGCCCAGTTGGGCATCGTGTTGGTCTCGCGGCGGTAGCGCCGCACGCCCCGCCCGTCGCCCAGGTCCAGCTCGACCTCCACCCAGTCGGTGGCGCGGGCCAGCGGGGCCTCCGGGGAGGACTGGGCGTCCTGCGGGTCGAAGGTGCGCGGGGAGTAGTCGGGCACCTCGGGCAGCTCGACGGGCAGCAGGTGGTCGGGCACGGTGTGCGCGACCCCCTCCTCGTCCCATACGACCGGGAACGGCTCGCCCCAGTAGCGCTGCCGGCTGAACAGCCAGTCGCGCAGCCGGTAGGTCGTGGTCGCCTCGCCCAGCCCCTTGCCGACCAGCCAGGTGATGATGCGCTCCTTGGCCTGCGCCACGTCCAGCCCGTCCAGGCTGACCTCGTCGTTGGCGGAGTTGATCGCCGGGCCCTCCCCGACGAACGCCTGGTCGTCGGGGTGGTCGGGCGTCGGCTGCACGGTCCGCACGATCGGCAGGTCGTAGGCGGTGGCGAAGTCCCAGTCGCGCTGGTCCTGCCCGGGCACGGCCATGATCGCCCCGGTGCCGTAGCCCATGAGCACGTAGTCGGCCACGAAGACGGGGATGAGGGTGCCGGTCACCGGGTTGGTCGCGAACGCGCCGGTGAAGACTCCCGTCTTGGCCCTGGTGTCGGCCTGCCGCTCCATGTCGGAGCGGGTGGCGGCCTGTCGCTGGTATGCCGTCACCGCGCCCCGCGGGGAGTCCTCCCCCGCGGTCCACGCCTCCCGGGTGCCCTCGGGCCAGGCGTCGGGGACCAGCCGCTCGACCAGCGGGTGCTCGGGGGCCAGCACCATGAAGGTGGCGCCGAACAGGGTGTCCGGGCGGGTGGTGAACACCTCGACGGCGTCCTGCCCGCCGTCGGTCGTGGTCACCGGGAACCGGACCTGCGCCCCGGTGGACCGGCCGATCCAGTTGCGCTGCATGAGCTTGACCTTCTCCGGCCAGTCCAGCCGGTCCAGGTCGTCGACGAGCCGGTCGGCGTAGGCGGTGATCCGCATCATCCACTGGCTCAGGCTGCGCCGGAAGACGGGGAAGTCGCCGCGCTCGGACTTGCCCTCGGCGGTGACCTCCTCGTTGGACAGCACGGTGCCCAGGCCCGGGCACCAGTTGACGGGGGCGTCGGAGAGGTAGGCCAGCCGGTACCCGTCCAGCACCTCGGCCTGTTCGACCCGGCTCAGCTGCCCCCACGGACGGCCGTCGGGGGTGGCCCGCTCGCCGGCGGCGAACTGCTCGACCAGGTCCTCGATCGGGCGGGCCCGTCCCGTGCCGCCGCCGGTGCGCGCCGGGGCGTCCTCGTCGTACCAGGCGTGGTAGATCTGGGTGAAGATCCACTGCGTCCAGCGGTAGTAGTCGGGGTCGATCGTGGCGAAGCTGCGGCGCTGCTCGTGCCCCATCCCCAGGCGCCGCAGCTGCCTGCGGTAGACCTCCATGTTGCGCTCGGTGGTGGTGCGCGGGTGCTGCCCGGTCTGCACCGCGTACTGCTCGGCGGGCAGGCCGAAGGCGTCGAAGCCCATGGTGTGCAGCACGTTCATGCCCGTCGTGCGCAGGTAGCGCGCGTGCACGTCGGTGGCGATGAAGCCCAGGGGGTGGCCCACGTGCAGGCCCGTGCCGGAGGGGTAGGGGAACATGTCCATGATGTAGCGGTGCCCGGTCCCCAGGCGGGGGTCGTCCGGCTCGGCCCAGGGGCCGGCCGGGTTGGCGGAGTGGAAGGTGCCCTCGGCCTCCCAGCGGTCCTGCCAGGCCGCCTCGATCCGGCCGGCCAGCTCGGCGGTGTACCGGTGCTGCGGGATGCGCTCGCTCATCGTGCTGTCTCGTCCTCTGGTCGCGTCGGTGCTCTCGGTGGTCCTGGTTGCACAAAAAAGCCCCTCGCTCAGGAGGGGTCAGCCGCGCTGGGTGGTGCGTCGTCAGCGCGGCTGCGTAAGGAGGAGCACGCAACGGGTCGTCATGGTGGCCTCA
Source organism: Ornithinimicrobium sp. CNJ-824 (assembly GCF_001942405.1). GTDB lineage: Bacteria > Actinomycetota > Actinomycetes > Actinomycetales > Dermatophilaceae > Ornithinicoccus > Ornithinicoccus kibberensis. Next base: position 185,401 of record NZ_MKKA01000055.1, on the reverse strand, counting down.
TGGTAGCGCAGGGGCCGGGCGGGCCCCCGCCCTCGGGGGACGGCCCCCGACGGACGACGGGCGCCCCTCCCGGCGGGGAGGGGCGCCCGTCGCGCGAGCTGCGGAGCTCAGGCGCCGATGCTGTTGAAGCGGCGGGCCATCGCCGACTTCTTGTTGGCCGCCTGGTTGGCGTGGATGACGCCCTTGGAGACGGCCTTGTCGAGCTTGGTGGAGCCTTCTTCAGCGCGTCCGCGGCCGCGGTGGTGTCACCGCTGTCGGCGGCGTCGCGGAACCGGCGGATCCAGGTGCGCAGCTCGGACTTGTGCGCCCGGTTGCGCTCGGTGCGCTTGGCGTTCGTCTTGACGCGCTTGATCTGGGACTTGATGTTTGCCACGAAGTGTCTTCCTGCTTCAGTCGTCGGGGTATGTCGTGAGGGCGACATCGCGCGGCCCGGAACGTGAGGCGTGGGGGGCCCTGGCGGGGAGCCGCGCGTGGTGCTGCTGGCGGTGCGCGCACGACCGAGCGCGCACGCGACCACCCAATCTAGCAGCGGCGGGGCCCGCGCCCCAAGTCCGACGCGGAACCTGCGCGACTCGCTACCATCGCAGGATGCGTACCCAGCTCGTCCTCACCGTGGTCGGCGACGACCGTTCCGGCCTCGTGCGGGCCCTGGCCGACGTGGTCGACCAGCACGGCGGCAACTGGGAGGAGAGCCGCCTCGGCGAGCTGGCCGGCACCTTCGCCGGGGTCGTCGTCGTCTCCGTGCCGCAGGAGCGGGCCGAGGACCTGCGGGCGGCGCTGGAGCCGCTGGTCGGGCTGCTCGAGGTGTCGGTGCGCCCCGGGGGCACGCCGGCCGACGAGGCCGGCAGGCCGGGCCGACCGGTGCTCGTTGAGATCATGGGCAACGACCAGCCCGGCATCGTCCGCTCGATCTCCACCGTGCTCGCCGACCACGGGCTCAACGTGGCCGAGCTGGAGACCCGCACGGTCGAGGCCCCGATGGCCGGCGGGCAGCTGTTCGAGGCGACGGTCGTGGCCACGGTGCCGGAAGGCACCGACGCCGACGCCCTCCAGGCCGACCTGGAGCGGCTGGCCGGCGAGATCCAGGTCGAGGTCACCTTCCGCGGCACCGAGGACCTGGCCGACGGCTGAGCCCCGGCTCCCTGGCCGCAGCCGGCCGCCGCCGGCAGGGTCCGGCCGGCAACTCTACGCGCCCGGACCAGGCTCCCAGCCGCCCAGGTCCAGCCAGCCCCGCTCGACCCTGGCCGGGCGGGTGCGCACGACCGCCTCCACCGGGACGGGACCGTAGAGGTGGGGGTAGTGCTCCCCCTCGGGGTCGTCCGGGTCGCCGGGCTCGACCCGCACCGGGGTCGCCTCCCCGAGCCGGGCGACGTCGATCTCCAGCACGACGAGCTCCCCCGTCTCCCGCACGTAGTGGGCGGCCACGACGCCGGGTAGCTGCTCGGGGTAGGCGGCGTGGACGAAACCCACCTCGGCGAGGGTCGCTCCCCGGGTGGACCGTTCGTAGGACCCGGAGGTCAGCGCCTCCTCCCAGCGCGCCCGGTCGGCCAGGTGCCACACCGGACGGGGACCGTCGGCGCTCATCCGTCCTCCCCGTGCCGCGCACGGCAGACCTGCAGGACCGCGCGCTCCACGGCATACTCCGGGGCCCTGACCGCGGCCTCCGTGCGCAGGCCGCCCTTGACGTCGACGTCGGCGCGGGCGACCGCCTCGACCGCCCGCCCCAGCCGGGGGCCGTCCCAGCCCCGGGCGACCCGGCGGGCCTGGTCGACCTGCCAGGGCGCGATGCCGAGGTCGCGCGCAACCTGGGTGGAGCTGCCCCGCCCCGCCGCGGCCACCCGGCCGACCTGTCGCAGCTGCATCGCCAGGACGGCCACGAGCGGGACGGGGTCCAGCCCGCCGTTCATCGCGTGCCGCAGCAGCGACATGGCGCCGGCCTCGTCGCCGGCCAGCGCCGCCTCGGCCACCTTGAACCCGGTCGTCTCGACCCGTTCGCCGTAGTAGGTGTGCACGTCCTCGACCTCGACGGTCCCCTGGACGTCGCGGGCGAGCTGGGCGCAGGCCCCGGCCAGCTCGCGCAGGTCCTTGCCCACGGCCTGGACCAGGGCGCCCACGGCGTCCTCGGCGATCCTGCGCCGGGCCTCGCGGAACTCGTGCTTGACGAAGGCGTGCTTGTCCGCCTCCGACCTCACCGCCTTCGCCTCGATCGTGCGGGCCCCGCCGGCCCGGAGGGTGTCGAGGACCTTCTTGCCGCGGTTGCCGCTCTTGTGCCGCACCACGAGCGTGACGGACTCCTCGGGCCGGGCCAGGTAGGCCAGCAGGTCCTCGACGAGCGCGTCGTCGGCCTCGTCCATGTCGTGGACGACGATCACGGTCCACCCGCCGAAGAGGCTGGGGCTGGCGTGCACGCCCAGCTCGCCGGGCTGGTAGGAGGCGGCGTAGAGACGCACGACCTCGGCCTCGGGCTCGGCCGCGCGGACCGCGTCGACGACCGACTCCACGCCCCGCTCGGCCAGGATCTCCTCCGGTCCCTGCACGAGGGCCAGCGTGGGGATGCTCATGGTCCCCAGCCTGCCACGCCCCACCGACCGACGTGTCCCACGGCACACAGGGGTGACGTTGTGCGGCACTCCGGCCGGGAGCATGATGAAGGTAGGGACCTGGGGTCCTGGGTCCTCGTCGCACAAGGAGGTGCGGTATGTCGACCATCACCACCCGTCCCGTCCGTGAGGACACCGGTCACCACGACGTGCGCAACGCCTGGCTGAGCATGCTGCTGCTGCCGGTCGCCTTCGTGCTGGCGTTCATGGTCGGGGAGGGCCTGGCCTCCCTGCTCGGCCATCCCGTCGGGGGCACCGTGGAGCCTCCGCTGTGGGCGATCCTGGCCTCCAGCGTGCCCGCGCTGCTGGTCTTCTTCCTTCCGGCGGTGGTGTCCGCCTGGTTCGCCCGTCGCGCGGACCGGCAGGGTGACCGTCGCGGCTGGGTGCCGGCCGGCATCCTCACCCTCGTCGCGGTCGGTTTCGTGGGCCTCAACCTCGCCGCCTACTTCGGCGCCGAGGTGATGATGGGCTGAGCCGGTCCCGCACCGGATGGGCCCGCCCGCCCGGACGGGCTCAGCCGGCGCGGCCGAGGCCCAGCTGGTTGATCCGGGCGGTCACCAGGTCGGGTGCCAGCTCGAGGTGGTCGGCGAGCTCCTCGACGGGGATCCCGGCCTCCAGCCCGTCGCGCAGCTCCTCGTCCTGCTCGGCGGACCACGCGTGGCCGCCCGTGACCGCCGTCCGGGGGGACCGGGCGACGGGGACGTCCACCGCGACCGGTCCGGTCGTGGCCCCGCCGAGCCCCCGCGCGGCCGGTGCGGCCACCGGGACGACCTCCCCGGCCGTCCCGTCGAGCCGTCGCAGGGCCCCGAGGACGAGGTCGCGGTCGGTCGTGGGCCAGAACGGCGGCAGGGACCGCTGCAGAAAGGGCGCGTAGCGGGCGCTCGTCATCCGCGGGTCCAGGAAGGCGACCACGCCGCGGTCGTCGGCCCGCCGCACGAGGCGACCGGCGCCCTGGGCCAGGCGCAGGGCGGCGTGCGTGGCCGAGACGCTCATGAACCCGTTGCCGCCGGCGCGGGAGATCGCCTCCGACCGGGCCGAGGAGAGCGGGTCGTCGGGCCGGGGGAAGGGGATCCGGTCGATGATCACCAGCTGGCAGGCCGGGCCGGGGACGTCGACCCCCTGCCACAGCGACATCGTGCCGAACAGGCAGGTGCTGGCGTCGGAGGCGAACTCCCGGACCAGGGTGGGGGTCTGGTCGTCGCCCTGGCACAGCACCCGGATGTCGGTGTCGGACAGGCGGTCCCTCAGCTGCTCGGCGGCGGCCTCGGCGGCGCGGCGGGAGCTGAACAGCCCCAGCGTGCGCCCTCCGGCCGCCCGGACCAGCGCCTCGATCTCGTCGAAGACGACGGGGGCGGCCCCGTCCCGGCCCGGCGCCGGCAGGTGGGCCGCGACGTAGGCGATGGCCTGCTGCGGGTAGTCGAACGGCGAGCCGACGTCCAGGCCGGTCCACGGCGGGGACCCGGCCCCCTTGAGGCCCAGCGTGCCGGCGACGGCGTCGAAGCTCCCGCCGAGCTCGATCGTGGCCGACGTGAGCACCACCGTGCGCTCGCCGAAGATCTTCTCGCGCACCGCCATCGCCACGCTCATCGGCGCCACCCGCAGGACCGCTCCTCGGCGCGGGTCCTTGCTGAGCCAGGCCACGTCGAGCTCGCGCTCCTCGAGGACCCGCGCGGCGACGTCGTGCACCTCCTCGACGGCCGCCAGCGCCAGCTGGGTGGACCCGTCGACCTCGGCGCCCTTGTCGGGCTTGATCTCCGACAGGGCGGCCCGGGCGGCGTCCCGGACCAGCTGCAGCGTCTCGACGAGCCGCTCGGGCAGGCGGTCCAGCCGGCCCTCCGGCAGATCCTCCAGGGTGTCGGCCACGAGGTCCGTCGTGTCGGCGAGCCGACCCGCCGCGTCCCCCTTGCCGGCCCGGCGGGCGGCGACCGAGACCGCGGAGGAGGTCAGCTCGTCGGTGACCGTGGAGGTGATCCGGTCGGTCAGCTCGTGCGCCTCGTCGACGACGAGCAGGTCGTGGTCGGGCAGCATGTGCCGGCCCTCGAACGCGTCGATCGCCATGAACGCGTGGTTGGTGACGATCACGTCGACGTCGCGGGCGACCTCCCGCGACTGCTCGACGAAGCACTCGGCGACGACGGGGCAGCGGCTGCCCAGGCACTCCTTGGCGGTGACCGACACCTGCCGCCAGGCCCGCTGGCTGACGCCGGGGACGAGCTCGTCCCGGTCGCCGGACTCGGTCACCTCCGCCCACTCGCGAAGCCGGACGACCTCGCCCCCCAGCCGTGAGCGGTCGGCGTCGAAGGCCCCGACCGCCAGCAGGGCGTCCTCGTCGTCGTCCGGGAAGCCGCCGACGACCTTGTGCCGGCAGAGGTAGTTGGACCGGCCCTTGACCAGGGCGTAGGTGGGGCGTCGCCCCATCAGCGGGCGCAGGGCCTCGGCGATCCTGGGCAGGTCCCGGTCGACGATCTGGGCCTGCAGCGCCAGGGTCGCGGTGGCCACGACGACCGGCTTGCCGGTGGCCATCGCGTGCGCCACCGCGGGCACGAGGTAGGCCAGCGACTTGCCGGTCCCCGTCCCGGCCTGCACGAGCAGGTGCTCCTCGCGCTCGACGGCGCGGGCCACGGCCCGGGCCATCTCCACCTGTCCGGGCCGCTCGGTGCCACCCACCGCCGTCACGGCGGCGTGCAGGAGCTCGGTGAGGTCGGGGCGGTCGGGCACCGGTCAAGGGTATGCGGTCGCACCGACCGCCCACCCCCTCCCGTCCACAGGGGTCGTCCCCGACCTAGTCGTCCTCGACGACCGTCACCTCGACCGCGTGCCAGCCGCTGGCGCCGTCGGGGGCGGGCGCGGCCGGGGTGTCGGTCTGGGTCTCACCGGTGCCGTCCGTGGCCCGGACCGTCAGCTGGTGGCGGCCGGGGGCCGCCTCGGGCCAGGTCCAGCTCCACAGCCGCCACGCGTCGATGCTGGGCTCGGCGGCCAGCTCGGCCTGCTGCCAGGGCCCGTCGTCGACGCGCACCTCGACGGCGTCGACGCCCCGTTGCTGCGCCCAGGCGACGCCGGCCACCACCACCTCACCGGCCCGCACCTGGCCTCGCTGCGGGGGACGTCGATCCGCGAGGCGGTCTTGACCGGCCCCCGTTCGGCCCAGCCGCGGGGCGTCCAGTAGCCCTCGTCCGCGTCGAACCGGGTGACCTTGAGCTCGGTGACCCACTTGGTGGCGGAGACGTAGCCGTAGAGGCCCGGCACGACCAGCCGGACCGGGTAGCCGTGCTCGGGCGGCAGCGGCTCGCCGTCCATCGCCACGGCGATGAGGGCGTCCCGGTCGTCGGTGAGCGCCTCGATCGGGGTCCCGGCCGTCCAGCCGTCGGCGCTGCGGGACAGGACCATGTCGGCCTCGGGCCGCACCCCGGCCCGGGCGAGCAGCTCGCGCACCGGCCATCCGGTCCAGACGGTGTTGCCCACCAGCGGACCGCCGACGGTGTTGGAGACGCAGGTGAGGGTGACGATCGCCTCGACGTGGTCCTGCTCGAGCAGCTCGGCCCAGTCGATCTCGACCTCCTGCTCCACGAGGCCGGTGACCCGGAGCGTCCACGTCGCCGGGTCGACCCGGGGCACCCACAGGGCGGTGTCGATGCGGTAGAACTCCTCCGTCGGGGTGACGAACGGGCTCTGGCCCTCCACCGATGCGGCCGCGGCAGCCGGGATCTGCACCCGACGGACGGGGACCGGCAGGCCCAGCGCGCGCACGGCCGCACCCGTCGCGCGTCCCGTGCGGGTCAGCGCCTGGCCCGCCACGATCCCCAGGACGCCCAGCACGCCCACACCGCCGGCGGCGAGGACGACCTGGCGGCGTCCCGCCACCGGTCCCGTCTGCCCCGGCTCCTCGGGGAAGGGCCCCAGGCGTCCCAGCCCCACGACGAGCACCGCGGTCCCGACCGCAAGCCCGGCGAGCGTCGGCCACAGGTCGGCCGGCATGGCGCCCGGCCGGGACAGCACGGCGCCCAGGCCCAGCGCCCCGACGAGGAGGAAGAGACCGACGGCCAGGGCGCGCGACGTCCTGCCCAGGACTCCCACGAGGGCGGTCACGACGACCAGGACGAGCCCCATCCCGACCCCCAGGGCGATCTTGTCGGCGGTGCCCAAGGTCGCGACCGCCCAGTCCTTGAGCCAGGCGGGCGTGCGGTCGACGAACGCGCCCGCCACCGCGAGCAGCGGGGAGGGAGTCCCCGTCGCCCCCAGCAGCCGCACGGCGACCCCGGCCCCCAGCTCGGCCACCCCCAGCGTGGCTGCCCCCGCGGCGACACCGACGAGGGCGGCCCGGCCCTGCTCCTGGACGCTCATGCCCCCAGCCTGACGTCCCCACCTGGGAGAAACCCGACCGCGTCCGTCCCCCGGCGCGGTCGGCCGAGGTCAGGCGAGCACCCGCTCCCGGCCGCAGTAGACGTTCAGGCTGCTCCCCCGGTTGAACCCGATGACCGTCATCCCCAGCTCCTCCCCCAGCTCGACCGCCAGCGCGGACGGGGCCGACACGGCCGACAGCGTCGCGACCCCGGCGAGGGCGGCCTTCTGCACCAGCTCGAAGGAGGCCCGCCCCGAGACCTGCAGGACGGCGCCGGGCAACGGCATACCCCGCTCGCGCAGCGCCCACCCGACCACCTTGTCGACCGCGTTGTGGCGGCCCACGTCCTCCCGGACGCAGGCCGGCTCCAGCCCGGCGGCGCCGGGAAGGAACAGGGCGGCGGCGTGCACGCCGCCCGTCCGGTCGAAGACCTTCTGCTCCTCCCGCAGCCGGTCGGGCAGGGCGAGCAGCTGGGCCAGGGGGTGGGCGACCCGGTCCACCCGCAGGTCGTACTCCCCCGTGCGACGGACCGCCTCGATCGAGCTGGTGCCGCAGATGCCGCACGAGCTCGACGTGTAGACGTGGCGCTCCAACGACGGGTCGGGCGGTGCCACCCCCTCGGCGAGGGTGACGTCCACGACGTTGTAGTCCCGCTGCCCGTCGGCCCCGATGCCGGAGCGGTAGTCGATCTGGGCGACGTCGTCCCAGCCGCGCACCACCCCCTCGCCGTGCAGGAAGCCCACGGCCAGGTCGAAGTCGGACCCCGGGGTGCGCATGGTCACCGACAGGGGGCGTCCCCCGACCCGGACCTCCAGCGGCTCCTCCCCCGCGAGGGTGTCGGCCCGCTCCCGCACCGCCCCGTCCGCGGACAGCCGGGTCACGCGCCGACGCTGGGTGACCTTGACCATCGGTCCAGGGTATGCCGCAGGGGCTGACCGGCCCAGGAGGCCGCCTTCATCGAATCTTCACGGACGGCACCGCCGGCTCTTCACGCGGGAGGCGTTGACTCGGTTGTAGACCACCAGAGAAAGGACGACCGATGACAACGAGGACCAGATTCATGAGCACGCTGCTGGCGACGGGTGTCGGCACGGCCCTCGTCCTGGGGACCGGGGTCGCCATCGCGCAGAGCGGTGACGACGACACCGACGACGGCACCACCACGACCGAGGTGCTGGACGCCCTGCAGTTCAACGTCGAGGAGGAGCGCATGGCGCGCGACCTCTACGACGAGCTGGGAGAGGCCCACGACGGGTTGGCGCCGTTCACGCAGATCCAGCGCTCCGAGCAGAAGCACCACGACGCGGTCTCCCGGCTGATCGAGCTGAAGGGCGGCACGGTTCCCGGGGAGGGCGAGCCCGGCGAGTTCGAGAACGAGCAGATCCAGACGATGTACGACGACTGGCTGGAGCGCGGCCTGGTGAGCCCGGACGCCGCGTTCGAGGTCGGCATCGAGCTGGAGAAGGCGGACATCGAGCACCTGGAGTCGGCGATCGACGAGATCGACGACGAGGACGTCGACCGGGTGCTGGGCAACCTGCTCAACGCCTCCGAGCACCACCTGGCGGCCTTCGAGGCCGCGGCGGCCGGCGAGCTGCCCGACACGGCGGGCATGAACGGCGGACGTCGGGGCGACGGCTCCGGCCCAGGGATGCGGCCGGGTGCCGGTGACCAGGGGATGCGGCAGGGCCCCGACGGACAGGGTCCGGGTCGGCAGCACGGCCTCGACGGGCCGGGCAGGGCGCTGCACCAGGGCCCCGGCGGCCTGGCCGGCCAGGGCGGTCACCAGCACGGTGACGGCACGGGCGACTGCCCGATGGCGAGCACCGACGACGACTGACCGCGGGAACCGGCGGGCGGCACGCGTGACCGTGCCGCCCGCCTCCGCGTGCGGTCCGGCGGCCCTACCCGCGGGGTGGGACGCTCGCTGGGCCGGGCACCGGGAGCGTCATGGTGAACCGGGAGCCCCGCCCCGGGCCGTCGCTGGCGGCGACCAGGTCACCGCCGTGCGCCCGCGCCAGGGCACGGGCGATGGTCAGTCCGATCCCGGAGCCGTCGGCGTCCGCGCTCTCCTCGCCCCGGTAGAACCGCTCGAAGACGGCCGTCTCCTCACCGGGACGCAGCCCCACCCCATGGTCGACGACCTCGACGGTCGCCACCTGCCCGGTGCCCCCTGCCCCCGGTCCGGGACCGTCGACCGTGACCTCGACCCGGTCCCCCGGGCCGCTGGCCCGGACGGCGTTGGTCAGCAGGTTGGTCACCACCTGGGCGATCCGGTCCGGGTCGTGCCGGACCACGAGACGGTCGGGGGCGGCCAGGCGGACGGTCACCTCGTGGCCCGCGGCGCGGTCGTGGACCGCGGCCACCGCGTCGGCGACCGTCGCGGCGAGGTCGGCGTCCTCGACGACCCGGACCTCCAGGCGCCCCTCCTCCGCCCTCGACAGGCTGCCCAGGTCCTCGGCGAGCCGCTCGAGCCGTCGGGTCTGGTCCACGACCTTGCCCAGCGCGACCTCGTCGGCCGGCACGACCCCGTCGAGCATGGCCTCGGCATACCCCCGGGTCACGGTCAGGGGCGTGCGCATCTCGTGCGCCACCTCGCCGATGAGCCGGGCCCGCCGGGCCTCGGTGGCCGCGAGCCGCTCCCCGAGCTCACGCACGTCGTCGGCGAGGCCGGCCAGCTCGGTGGTCCCCGGGTGCGGGACGTCCACGTCGTAGCGCCCCAGCGACAGGTCGCGCGCCGCCGTCCGCAGCTGCTCCAGCGGCCGGGCGGTCCGCCGGGCCGCCAGCACGCCCAGGACCAGCGCGACCAGGAGCCCGACCACGACGCCCACCAGCACGGCCCGGTCGACGCTGTCGACGAACTCCGCCCGGAAGCCGGCCATCCCGGCCGGGCCGCCAGGAGCACCGTCGCCCCCCGCACCGTGGCGTGCGCCGACGCCCTCGCCCATGCCCATGGCCCGGTCCCACCCCTGGAGCGCGACGAGGCGCAGGACGACCACGGTGACCAGGCCGGAGACGAGGGCCACCAGCACGTGCGAGAGGACCAGCCGCGCGCGCAGGGAGCGCCACCAGCTCACGGTCGCCGCCGGGTCACGTCGTCCCGCCCGTGGCCGGTCCGCCCGACGGGACGCCGCCGAGGGCGTCGACCCGCGCGGGCAGGAACTTGTAGCCCACCCCCCGCACCGTGCCGACGACCCGCGGCGCCGACGCGTCGTCGTCCAGGGCCCGGCGCAGGCTGCGCACGTGCACGTCGACGACCCGCTCGTCGCCGACGTGGTCGTAGCCCCAGACCCGCTGCAGCAGCTGGTCGCGGGTGAACACCCGTCCGGGCTCCTCCGCCAGCGCCCACAGCAGGTCGAACTGGAGGGCCGACAGCGGCCGCAGGACCTCGTCGCGGTGCACCTCCCGGCGGGCGCGGTCGATCAGCAGGCCGGGGAAGGTCAGCACGTCCTCGTCCGGCTCCAGCGACGGCTCGGGCGGGGGGGGCCGCACGGCGGAGCACGGCGGACACCCGCGCGGCCACCTCCCGGGGGCGGAACGGCTTGGTGACGTAGTCGTCCGCCCCGGCCGCCAGACCCATGAGGACGTCCCCCCCCCTCGGCGCGGGCGCTGACCATGACGACCGGCAGGTCGCGCTCCCGCCGCAGCCGACGCAGGACCTCCATCCCGTCGAGGTCGGGCAGCCCGACGTCGAGCAGCACCACGTCGGGCGGTGGTTCCAGCCCGGCCTGGCGCAGCGCCTCGGCCCCCGTTCCGGCCTCGCGCACCACGAACCCGTCCCGGGCCAGGTAGGCCGCCAGCAGCGCGCGGATCTGCGGCTCGTCGTCGACCACCAGCGCGGTGCGGATCACGCCGCTCACCTCCGTCCCCAGGCTACTCCGGGGGTATGCCGCACCCGGCGCCGCGGGGGACGGCATACCCCCGGCCCGTCAGCGGTTGGCGATCCCGTCCGGCGCGCAGACGAAGTGGGCCACCAGGCGGTCCAGCCGGTCTGGTGGGAGGCCCCCAGCCCGACCCCGGAGTCGCCGTCGAAGTACTCGCTGAACGTCGGGTGGTCGTCCCACAGCGGCCCGGAGGGGTGGTGCACCGGGGTGGACGGCCGGCGGCCGTCCGGACCGGGCCGGAAGAGCCCCACCAGGCGCTGCTCGATCCGGCCCGCCACCTCCTCGATCGCCAGCTCCTCGCCCGAGCCGGTGGGGTACTCCACCGGCCGGCCGAACCCGGCGCCGCGCCCGTAGGTGCGCAGGGCGTCGGTGAGCAGGGCGTTGACCGGCAGCCACACCGGGCCGCGCCAGTTGGAGTTGCCGCCGAACATGTGGGAGTCGGACTCGCCCGGCACGTAGGCCAGGGACAGGTCCGACCCGCCGATGTGCACCTGCACCCCGTCGCGGTGCGCGGCGGACAGCGAGCGCAGCCCCCCGGGTGAGAGGAACTCCGCCTCGTCCAGCATCCGGGCCACGACCGCCCGCCACTGGCGACGGTCCACCATCGACAGCGTGCGCAGGGAGAAGCCCTCGTGGTTGGTGTGCAGCAGGGCGTCCTGCAGCTCGGGGCGGCGCCGGGTCCACCCGTCGAAGAAGTCGGTCAGGTCGGGCAGCTCGTCGGCGACCCAGTCGGGCACGATCGCCACCGCGGACAGCGGGAGCAGACCGACCATCGAGCGCACCGGCATCCGGTGCACCTGGCCGTCCTCGGTGGTGAGGATGTCGTGGAAGAAGTCGTCCTCCTCGTCCCACAGCCGCGCGTGCCCCCGGCCGATGTCGTCCATCGCCTGGGCGATCGAGAGGAAGTGGACGAGGAACTTGGTGGCCACCTCGTCCCACGCGGGGTCCTGCCGGGCCAGCTCCATCGCCATCCGGAGCATCTTGAGGCAGAACAGCCCCATCCAGGCGGTGGCGTCGGCCTGCTCCAGGCGCTGCCCGTCGGGCAGCGGGTCGGACCGGTCGAACAGGCCGATGTTGTCCAGGCCCAGGAACCCGCCCTCGAAGACGTGGCTGCCGTCGGCGTCCTTCCTGTTCACCCACCACGGGAAGTTGAGCAGCATCTTCAGCACGACGCGCTCGAGGAAGACCCGGTCGCGCGAGCCGTCGATGCAGTAGACCTGCCAGGCGGCCCAGGGGTGCACGGGCGGGTTGACGTCGGAGAAGTTCCACTCGTAGGCCGGCAGCTGGCCGTTGGGGTGCATCGACCACTCCCGGCACATGAGCAGCAGCTGCCACTTGGCGAAGAACGGGTCGACGTGGGCGTAGGCGACGCAGTGGAAGGCCAGGTCCCAGGTGGCGAACCACGGGTACTCCCACTCGTCGGGCATCGAGATGACCTCGGCGAGGTTGACGTGCTGCCAGCCGGTGTTGCGCCCGTGGAGCCCGGCCCGCTCCGGCGGCGGGGGCGGCTGGCCCGGGTCGCCCTGCAGCCAGCGGGTCACGTCGTAGCGGTAGAGCTGCTTGCACCACTGCAGCCCGGCGAAGGCGCGGCGCGCCACGAGGGCGTCCTGCTCGTCGGTGCCCTCCGGCAGCACCTCGGCGTAGAACTCGTCGGCCTCCTGCCGCCGCAGCGCGACGACCTCCTCGTCGCCGGGCGCGTCGGCGGCGGGGCCGCCGCCCTCGGACAGCCGCAGGCGCACGGTCACGCTCTCCCCCGGCGCGACGGCGTCGAACTCCCACCAGAACGCCATCTTCGTCCCCCGCTGCTCGGGGTTGCAGGCGTCGGCCTGCCCGTGCACCACGGCGCGGTCCACCGAGTCCTTGGGGTATGCCGTGTGCCCCGGCGGGACCGCGTCCTGCCCGTAGAGGGCGGCGGTGTTGGTGTCGTTCTCGCAGAACAGGGTCCGCGGCGAGCCCTCGGCCCGCACGGTGACCGGGCCCAGCTCGGGGTGCTCGGCGCGGACGACGACGGTCCCGTCGGCCGCGGCGTCGTCCCGCCACAGCGAGGGGCGCCGGTCGTCCAGGCCCCAGGACCACGTGTTGCGGAACCACACCTGCGGGAGCAGGTGGAGCGGGGCCGCCTCCGGGCCCTGGTTGGTGGCCGTCACCTCGACGACGACGTCGCCGGGCGCCGCCTTGGCGTGGGTGACGACGACGTCGAAGAACCGGTCCTCGTCGAGCACGCCGGTGTCGGCCAGCTCGAGCTCGGGGTCCTGCACGCCGCGCTCGCCGTTGACCCGCACCAGCTCCTCGTAGGGGAAGGCGGCCTGCGGATAGCGGTAGAGGCTGCTGGCGTAGGAGTGGGTGGGCAGCCCCTCGAGGTGCCACCAGTACTCCTTGACGTCCTCGCCATGGTTGCCCTGCGGGTTCGTCAGCCCGAACAGCCGCTCCTTGAGCCGGTCGTCCTGCCCGTTCCACATCGCGACGGCGACGTTGAGGTGACCCTCCAGGTCGCACAGGCCGGCGATCCCGTCCTCCCCCCAGCGGTAGGCCCGCAGGTGGGCGTGGTCGAACGGGAGGTGCGCCCAGGCGTTGCCGTCGGCGGAGTAGTCCTCCCGGACGGTCCCCCACTGCCGTCCGGAGACGTAGGGCCCCAGCGGCGCCAGCGCCCGGGAGTCGTCGGAGTCGGCCAGTCGTCGGCGCTCGGCGGTGGTCACCGGCCCAGACTAGGCGTCAGACGGCATACCCGGCGAGGTGGCCGTGGAGGTCGGCGTCGACCTTGGCCTGCAGCCGCGTGCCCTCCCCGGTGTGCTCCTCGGAGAGCACCTCGCCCTCCTCGTGCAGCCGGGTGACCAGGTCGCCCCGGTCGTAGGGCACGAGGACGTCGACGAGGATCTCGGGGCGGGGCAAGGCCTCCTCCACGGCGGCCCGCAGCTCCTCCACGCCGCGTCCGGTCCGGGCGGAGACGACCACCACGCGGGGGTGCATCCGCACGATCCGGTCGACCACCTCGGGGTCGGCGACGTCGGCCTTGTTGACGGCGATGATCTCCGGCAGGCGCAGCGTGGCCCCCTCGTCGACCTCGGCCAGGACCTCGTGCACCGCGGCGATCTGGCCCTCGGGGTCCGGGTGGGACCCGTCGACGACGTGGAGCAGCACGTCCGCCCCGGAGGCCTCCTCCAGGGTGGAGCGGAAGGCCTCGACGAGCTGGTGCGGCAGGTGGCGCACGAACCCGACGGTGTCCGAGAGGGTGTAGCTGCGTCCGTCCTCGGTCTCGGCCCGGCGCACGGTCGGGTCCAGCGTGGCGAAGAGCTGGTCCTCGACGAGCACGCCGGCCCCGGTGAGCCGGTTGAGCAGCGAGGACTTGCCGGCGTTGGTGTAGCCGACGATGGCCACGCCGGGCACCTTGTGGGCCCGGCGCGAGCTGCGCTTGGTGTCGCGGACGGTCTTCATGGCGCCGATGTCGCGGCGCAGCTTGGCGATCCGCGTGTTGATCCGCCGCCGGTCCAGCTCGATCTTGGTCTCGCCCGGTCCGCGGGAGCCGATGCCCTCACCGCCGGCGACCCGGCCGCCGGCCTGGCGCGACATCGACTCGCCCCAGCCGCGCAGGCGGGGCAGGAGGTACTGCAGCTGGGCCAGCTCGACCTGGGCGCGTCCCTCCCTGCTCTTGGCGTGCTGGGCGAAGATGTCGAGGATCAGCGCGGTGCGGTCGATGACCTTGACCTTGACGACGTCCTCCAGCGCGCGCCGCTGGGACGGGCCCAGCTCCCCGTCGCAGATGACGGTGTCGGCGCCGTGCTCGACGACCAGGTCGCGCAGCTCCCGGGCCTTGCCCGACCCCAGGTAGGTGGCCGGGTCCGGCTTGAGACGGCGCTGGATGACGCCGTCGAGCACGGTGGACCCGGCGGTCTCGGCCAGGGCGGCGAGCTCGCGCATGGAGTTCTCCGCGTCCTCGACGGTGGTCCGGCCGTCGTCGGCCCAGACCCCGGCGAGCACGACCCGCTCCAGCCGCAGCTGGCGGTACTCGACCTCGGTGACGTCCTCGAGCTCGGTCGACAGACCGGCGACGCGCTGGAGCGCGGCGCGCTCCTCGCGGTCGAGCTGGTCGCCGTCCGGCTGCTCGTCCAGGACGGGGGTGGGGTGGTGCTGCGGATGCGCCATGGTCTCCTTCGGGTCGGGCACGGGGGTTTCGCGGCGGGGTTCTCCTGCTCCCCACCTTCGCAGAGGACAACATCGGGAGCCACCGGTTTTGTGCCCACGGCCGTAGACTTCCCGGCCATGTCCCCGCCCCAGGACCACTACTTCACGGCCCGGCCGGCCTCCGACGGCGAGCTGCGGACGGTCCCCGTGCACCTGGCCGGGCGGGACGTCGAGGTGGTGACCGCCGGCGGGATCTTCTCCCCCGACGGGATCGACCGGGGCACCCGCGTCCTGCTCGCGGAGGTCCCCCCGCCGCCGGCCGCGGGCACGTTCCTCGACCTCGGCTGCGGCTGGGGCCCGCTGGCCCTGACGATGGCGCTGGAGTCCCCCGCCGGACGGGTCGTGGCGGTCGACGTCAACGAGCGCGCGCTCGACCTGGCCCGGCGCAACGCCGTCGCGGTGGACGTCGCCGACCGGGTCGAGGTGCTGGCCCCCCGCGACGTGCCCGCCGACCTGACCTTCGACCTGGTGTGGTCCAACCCGCCGATCCGCGTCGGCAAGGCGGCGCTGCACGAGCTGCTCACCACCTGGCTGCCGCGCCTGGCCCCGGAGGGCACGGCATACCTCGTGGTCCAGAAGAACCTCGGCGCAGACTCGCTGCAGCGCTGGCTCGCCGACACCCTGCCCGGTCTCATGGGGCCGGTGGCGGTGGAGCGCACCGCGAGCAGCAGGGGGTTCAGGGTCCTGCGGGTGACCCGGGGCTGACCGGACCGGCCGCGACCGCGGCGAGCGCCTGGTCCAGGAGGTCGGGGGCGTCGTGCTCGAGCCAGACGACGCGGGGGTCGGGGCCGAACCACCGTTCCTGCCGGCGGGCCAGGCGCCTCGTGGCTCCGACCGTGTCCGCCACGGCCTCCTCCTGCGTCAGCTCCCCGTCGAGCTGGCGCAGCGCCTGGGCGTAGCCCACCGCCCGCGAGGCGGTGCGCCCCTCCCGCAGGCCCCGCTCCACCAGCCCCCGGACCTCCTCGACGAGACCGGCCCGCCACATCGCCTCCGCCCGCCGGCCGATCCGCGCGTCCAGCACCTCCCGGTCCGCCCGCAGCCCCAGCACCACCGTGGGCCGCACGTGCTCGCGCGCGGGCATGGTCGCGCTGAACGGCCGCCCGGTGAGCTCGACGACCTCCAGGGCCCGGACGACCCGGCGGCCGTTCCGGGGCTGGATCGCCCGCGCGGCGACGGGGTCGACCTCGGCCAGCCGGGCGTGCAGCGCCTCGGCGCCCACCCGCTCCAGCTCGGCCTCCCAGCGGGCCCGCACGCCGGGGTCCGTCGGCGGGATCTCCATCCGGTCGAGCAGCGCCCGGACGTAGAGGCCGGACCCGCCGACGACCACGGGCACCCGCCCCCGTGCGTGGACCGCCTCCAGGTCGGCCCGGGCGGCAGTCTGGTATGCCGCGACCGTCGCCTCCTCGCGCACGACGAGCACGTCCAGCTGGTGGTGCGGCACGCCGCGGCGCTGCGCGGGCGGGAGCTTGGCGGTGCCGACGTCCATGCCCCGGTAGAGCTGGGAGCGTCGGCGTTGACGACCTCGCCGTCCAGGGCCAGCGCCAGCGCCACCCCCAGGTCGGACTTGCCGGTCGCGGTCGGCCCGACGACCGCCACGACCGGGGCAGGAGCGTCGGGGGCCATGGTCGTCCAGTCTGGCAGCCCACCGGTTGCCGCGCCGTCGGGACCGGGGCAGGGTGAGGCCCATGGACGAGCAGACGAGCACCCCGGACGGCACCTCCGACGACGCGGGCACCGAGGAGGGCACCTTCCTGGGCGGGTCCTTCGGCGGCGGCGGCGAGGACGACGCGGACGCCCCGGCCACGACCGCCGAGCAGCTGGAGGCGCAGACGGCGCCCGACGGCCCCGCCTACCTGGCCGGCGGGGCCCGCCGGGACGACGCGACCGTCCCGGCCGAGGTGCAGGAGCAGGTGACCGGCACCTCCGACCCCGGCTCGATCCCCGACGACGCCTTCCCCTCCGACGTCGAGGGCACGAGCACCGAGCCGGCGCCCGGGGAGCGCAACGACCCCGTCTGAGCAGCCGTCCCCTACGCTGTGGGCCATGCCGGACACCCCGATCGAGGTCCACATCATCGCCGACTCGACCGGCGACACCGCCGCCCGGGTGGCCCGCGCGGCCGCAGCGCAGTACGTCGGCTACGACGTGCGGATCATCCGGCACCCGCGGCAGTCCTCCGCCGAGGGGCTGCACGACGCGTTCGCCCGGATGCACCCGGAGCGGGCCCGCACCGTCGTCTTCTCCACGGTCGTCGACGAGGGCCTGCGGCACCTCGTGGCCCAGCTGTGCACCGAACGGTCCCTGCCGCACGCCGACCTGCTGGAGCCGGCCGTCGGGGCTGCGGGAGGCCACCGGGCAGGACCCGGAGCGGGTGGTCCGACCCGTCGGGGTGGGCGAGGACTACTTCAAGCGGGTGCAGGCGATGGAGTTCTCCATCGCCAACGACGACGGCAACCTGTCCAACCACCTGCGTGAGGCCGACATCGTGCTGGTCGGGGTCAGCCGGTCGGGCAAGACGCCGCTGTCGATGTACCTGGGCTACCTGGGCTACAAGACCGCCAACATCCCGCTCGTGCCCGGCATCCCGGCCCCCGACCAGCTCTTCGACGTGCAGCGCTGGAAGGTGGTCGGGCTGACCATCGACCCCGAGCGCCTCGCCCAGATCCGCACCCGCCGCGTCCGCACGATGGGCAGCAGGGCGGTGCAGCGGGACGGCTACACCGAGCTGGCCCACATCTTCGACGAGCTGGACGAGGTCGCCGCGGTCCAGCGCAGCCTGGGCTGCCCCGTCATCGACACCACCAGCCTGGCCCTGGAGG
Organism: Ornithinimicrobium sp. CNJ-824; assembly: GCF_001942405.1. Taxonomy (GTDB): domain Bacteria; phylum Actinomycetota; class Actinomycetes; order Actinomycetales; family Dermatophilaceae; genus Ornithinicoccus; species Ornithinicoccus kibberensis. The sequence continues at coordinate 167,580 of NZ_MKKA01000055.1, read as the reverse complement.
AGGCCGCCGGCCGGGTGATCGAGGTCGTGCAGAAGCGTCGGGAGGCGGCTGCCGGCCGGTGAGCCGCGCGCGCTAAGGTCATAAGGTGTAGACGGGGCGACGACGCACCGGGACCACGCACAGAGCGGAGCACGCCAGCATGAGCGAGAACGACCAGGTCAAGTACCTCTACGACATGTCCGAGGGCAACGCCGAGATGAAGACCCTCCTCGGAGGCAAGGGGGCCAACCTGGCCGAGATGACCCGTCTGGGCATCCCCGTCCCCGACGGTTTCACCGTCAGCACCGCCGCGTGCGTGGCGACGATGGAGAACTCCGGCGAGTGGCCCGGGCACCTGTGGGACGACACCCTGGCCGCGCTGGAGCGGCTCGAGGAGCGCACCGGGCGCCGGCTGGGAGACACCGAGAAGCCGCTGCTGCTCTCGGTCCGCTCCGGGGCCGTCGTCTCCATGCCCGGGATGATGGACACCATCCTCAACCTGGGCGTCAGCGACGAGACCGTCGACGCGCTGGGCGCCGAGGCGGACAACCCCCGCTTCGCCTGGGACTCCTACCGCCGGTTCCTCCAGATGTTCGGCGAGGTCGTCGAGGGTGTCCCGCCGCACCTCTACGAGGACGAGCTCACCGCCCTCAAGGCACGGCGCGGCGTCGAGCAGGACACCGACCTGTCCATCGAGGACCTCAAGGAGCTGGTGGCCACCTTCAAGGAGGTCTCCCGGCGCGAGCTCGGGCGGGACCTCCCCGCCGACCCGCGGGAGCAGCTGCGCAGCGCGATCGACGCGGTCTTCCGCTCCTGGGACACCCCCCGGGCACGGGTCTACCGCAAGGCCAACGACATCCCCGACGACCTGGGCACCGCCGTCAACGTCATGCAGATGGTCTTCGGCAACCGCGGCGAGACCTCGGCCACCGGCGTGTGCTTCACGCGCAACCCCTCGACCGGCGGGAAGGCGCTCTACGGGGAGTTCCTCGTCAACGCCCAGGGCGAGGACGTCGTGGCCGGGATCCGCACCCCGCGCGAGCTCTCCGAGATGGAGGCGGTGCTGCCGGAGGCGTACGGCCAGCTCATCCAGACGATGCACGACCTGGAGAGCCACTACAAGGACATGCAGGACATCGAGTTCACCGTCGAGGAGGGCACCCTCTACCTGCTGCAGACCCGCAACGGCAAGCGCACCGCGGCCGCCGCCCTCAAGGTGGCCCGCGACATGGTCGAGGAGGGCGTGCTCACCCGGGAGGAGGCCCTGCAGCGGATCGCCCCCGCCCAGCTGGACCAGCTGCTGCACCCGGCGATCGGCGCCGACCACGGCCGCACCCCGGTGACCAAGGGCCTGCCGGCCTCCCCCGGCGCAGCCGTCGGGGCGGTCGTCTTCGACGCCGACACCGCCGAGGAGCGGGGGCGCGCCGGGGAGTCCGTCGTCCTGGTCCGCTACGAGACGACGCCGGACGACATCCACGGCGTGATCCTGGCCCAGGGCGTGCTCACCGCGCACGGCGGCATGACCTCGCACGCCGCAGTCGTCGCCCGCGGCATGGGCAAGCCCTGCGTGGCCGGCGCCCAGGGGATCCGCATCAACACCGCCGAGAAGAAGCTCACCGTGGGCGACTCCACCTTCGCCGAGGGCGACGTCATCACCCTGGACGGCTCCACCGGCGAGGTCTACGGCGAGGCCCTGGATCTGGTCCCGCCGCAGATCAACGAGGACTTCAGCGCCATCGTCAGCTGGGCCGACGACATCCGCCGCCTGGGCGTGCGCGCCAACGCCGACACCGGCGAGGACGCCGCCAAGGCCCGCGAGCTGGGCGCCGAGGGCATCGGCCTGTGCCGCACCGAGCACATGTTCATGGCCGCGGACCGCCTGCCCGCCGTCCGCCGGATGATCCTGGCCGAGGACTCCGAGGAGCGCGCCGAGGCGCTCGAGGCGATCCTGCCGATGCAGCAGGAGGACTTCGAGGCGATCTTCACCGAGATGAAGGGGCTGCCGGTGACCGTCCGGCTGCTCGACCCGCCGCTGCACGAGTTCCTGCCCGACCTCGTCGAGCAGTCCCTGCTCGTCCAGCGCCTGGAGCTCACGGGAGGCGACCAGGACGAGCTGGCCGAGGCCCGCACGCTGCTGGGCCAGGTCAAGCGCCTGCATGAGCAGAACCCCATGCTCGGCACCCGCGGCTGCCGGCTGGCCATGCTCTACCCGGAGATCCCCGAGATGCAGACCCGGGCGATCATCCGCGCGGCGCTGGCGGTCAAGGAGCGCGACGGCGACACCGCCACCGTGGAGATCATGATCCCGCTGGTCGCCTACGCCAAGGAGCTGCAGGTGCAGCGCGAGGTCGTCGAGCGCACCGTCGCCGACGAGCTCCAGGCCGCCGGCATGGAGATGGAGGTGCACGTCGGGACGATGATCGAGCTGCCCCGTGCGGCGATCGTGGCAGACCAGATCGCCGAGCACGCCGACTTCTTCTCCTTCGGCACCAACGACCTGACCCAGACCGGGATCGGCATCAGCCGCGACGACGCCGAGGGCGGGTTCCTCTCGGCCTACGTCTCCGAGGAGGTCATCCCGACCAACCCGTTCGAGTCCATCGACAAGGACGGCGTCGGCGGGCTCGTGCAGATCGCCGCCGAGCGCGGCCGGTCGGCCAAGCCCGACCTCAAGCTCGGCGTCTGCGGCGAGCACGGCGGGGACCCGGCCTCCATCGACCTGTTCGAGGAGCTCGGCCTGAGCTACGTGTCGTGCTCGCCCTTCCGGGTGCCGATCGCCCGCTTCGCCGCCGCGCGGGCGGTGCTGGCCCACCGGGAGTGACCTCGACCCCCTCGCCGGGAGCCGCCGGGCTCGTCCGCACCCTGGACGGGCTCGGCGGCTTCTTCGCGCTCCCCGCCGCGCCTCCCGACGGGACCGACGCCGTGCCCTGGGCGGACGTGCTCGCCGGCCCCGCCCTGCGCGCCCGCTTCGAGGTCGTCCGCACCATCCTGGCCGACGGTGCCGGGATGCCGGCCGACGGGCTCGACCCGAAGGTGGCGGTCTCGGCCGTGCAGGTGGGCCTGGCGTCCCGGCTGTGGTCGGTCGGCCTCGCCTCGGCAGTGCTGCACTCCTGGCTGCCGGACCTGTCCTCCACCTCCCTGCTGGCCAGCCCGGTCCACCGCGGGCAGGTGCCGCTCGCGGTCAGGGACCTCGCCGCGGGGTATGCCGTCGACTCCCCCGAGGAGGCCGCGCGCCGCATCGTGGGGACGGTGGTCGGCTCCTCGTTGCGGGACCTGCACGAGGCCTGCGCCCGCGAGGGGCGCACGCCGCCGCGGGTGCTCGTCAGCAACAGCACCTCGAGCCTCGTGGGCGCGTTGCGGGTGCTGTCCGCGCGACGGCCCGAGCACGCCGGCCGGGTCGCCGAGCTGGGAAACCTCCTGCTGGCCGACCCGGCCGTCCGGGCCGGCGGGGACCTGGTGCCGGCCGCCGACCTGCCGCCCGGGGTGGGCACGACGGTGCCGGGCGTGGACCCGGCCGAGCAGGCCTTCGTGCGCTCTGGCTGCTGCGTGTTCTACCACCTGCCGGAGCACGGGCTGTGCCCCGACTGCGTGCTCGCTCCGGTCCACCCGGGACGGGTCACCAAGGCGCACTGACGCGGCATACCCCCGGGGCCGTCCGGGCGGCCTCTCAGCCGCGCGGGCGCACCCGCCCCGCCCGGGCCTCGGCGTCCCAGGTCCAGACCTCCGTCCCGTCGACCCAGGTGCGCAGCACCCGGGACTGCAGATCCAGCGGGTCGCCGGACCACAGGACGACGTCGGCGTCCTTGCCCGCCTCGATCGAGCCGACCCGCTCGTCCACGCCCAGGACCCGGGCGGGGTTGAGGGTGACCGAGCGCAGCGCCGCGTCCCGGTCCATGCCCTCCCGGACGGCCAGGGCGACCTGGGTGATGAGGTACTCGATCGGCACCACCGGGTGGTCGGTGATGATCGAGACCGGCACGCCGGCGCGGTCGAGGATGCCGGGGGCGGCCAGCGACCGGTCGCGCACCTCGACCTTGGAGCGGCTCACGATGAGCGGCCCGTAGAGGACGGGGACCTGCCGCTCGGCCAGCACGTCGGCCAGCAGGTAGGACTCGGTGCCGTGGTCCAGCACCAGCTCGTAGCCGAACTCGTCGGCCAGCCGCAGGGCGGTGGCGATGTCGTCGGCCCGGTGGCAGTGCTGGCGCCAGGGGATCTCCCGGTCGAGCACCTTGACGAGGATCTCGCTCACCAGGTCGGTGTCGACCGGCTTGCCGTCCGAGGCGTCCCGGCGGGCGCGGTAGGAGCGGGCCGCCTCGAAGGCGGTCCGCAGCACCAGCGCGACCCCGAGCCGCGTCGAGGGCGTCTTCTTCTGCTCGCCGTAGACCCGCTTGGGGTTCTCCCCGAGCGCGGACTTCACCCCCGCCGGGTTGCGCAGGACCATCTCGTCGACGTAGCGGCCGTACGTCTTCAGCGCCACGGCCTGCCCGCCGATCGGGTTCCCCGAGCCGGGATTGACGTTGACGGTGGTGACCCCGCCCATGAGCGCGTCGTCGAAGCCCTGCTCCCGCGGGTTGATGCCGTCGATCGCGCGGGCGGCGGCCATGACCGGGTCGGTCATCTCGTTGGTGTCCTGCCCGGCCCAGCCCTCGCCCTCCTCCCACACGCCCAGGTGGACGTGCGCGTCGACCAGGCCGGGCACCAGCCAGCCGCCGGAGGCGTCGACCACCTCGGCGTCACCGGGGACGGTCACCTCCTCACGGGTGCCCACGGCCTCGATCCGACCGTCCCGCAGCAGCACGACCCCGTCGGGCACGGGGTCGGAGGCGACGGGCACGACGTGGGCGCCGACGATGGCGAGCGGGTGGTCCTGGTGCATGGGGAGGGCTCCTCCTGGGACGGGGACGGGGTCGGTGCCAGCGTACGCAGCCGGGCCCACCGTGTGAGCGACGCCTCACCCCCTCGGGTGACGAACCTCGGTCAGACCCTTGTGCGGGTCGCGATACCTCTGGGAGTATGGGGAACACTGTGCTCGACCACGGCGTTGGCACGGTCAGACGCGACGTGCGCCGGACGGCCGCGCTCGCAGGCAAGAGATACGGAGCAGTATCGTCCCTTGACCGGCGAGGCGCAGAGCCGGCCCGGGGGCGACCAGACCCGACCGACGGCACGACCAAGGAGCACCACAGATGGACTGGCGCGATCGCGCAGCCTGCCTCGACGAGGACCCCGAGCTGTTCTTCCCGATCGGCAACACCGGTCCTGCCCTGCAGCAGATCGAGGAGGCCAAGGCCGTGTGCCGGACCTGCCCGGTCATCGACACCTGCCTGAAGTGGGCCCTGGAGACCGGTCAGGACGCCGGTGTGTGGGGCGGGCTGTCCGAGGACGAGCGGCGCGCCCTCAAGCGCCGCAAGGCCCGCGCGCGCCGCGCCGGCTGACCCCCCGGCCCGCCCGGCCCCGCCGCGACCGGCCCGTCCTCAGACGGACGGGCTCGCCCTGAGCCGCACGGTGAACCGCACGACGGTCCCGTGCGGCTCCGCCGTCTCCCAGGAGATCGTGCCCCGCAGGTCGGTGATCAGCGCCTGGACGATCTGCATCCCCAGCCCGTCGGCCCCGGGCCCCGCCTGCCCGGGCGGCAGGCCGGCCCCGTTGTCGGAGACGGTGACCTCGACGACCTCCCCCGGGGCCGACACCTGGGCGCGCCGCCGGGCCTCCACCACGACGCGCGGACGGACGCCCTCCCCCGGGCCTAGCTCGCCGGGAGCGTCGCGGTGCTCCTCGAAGCCGTGCTCGACCGCGTTGTGCACCAGCTCGGCCAGCACCATCGCCAGGTGGGTGGCGTCCTCGGCCAGCAACGAGCCGAAGGTGCCGCGCAGCTCGGTCGCCACGACGGTCCGGGTGGAGGCCACCTCGACGGTCGCGCGCATGATGCGCGTGGCCACCTCGTCGAAGTCGACCTGCTCGGAGAAGCCCTGGCTGAGCGTGTCGTGCACCAGCGCCACGGTCGAGAGCCGCCGGCCGGCCTCGGCCAGGGCCTCCCGGGCGGCCGGGTCGTCCAGCCGGCGGGACTGCAGCCGCAGCAGCGCCGCGACGGTCTGCAGGTTGTTCTTCACCCGGTGGTGGATCTCCCGGATGGTCGCGTCCTTGCTCAGCAGCTCCCGCTCGCGGCGCCTCAGCTCGGAGACGTCGCGGAGCAGCAGCAGGGCGCCCAGGCGGGTGCCTCGCGGGTCAGGGGCACCGCCCGCAGGGTCAGGTTGATGCCGGACGTCTCGATCTCGGTCCCCCACGGCGCGCGCCCGGTGAGCACGAGCGGGACGGTCTCGTCGACGTGCGTGCCCTCCACCAGCCGGTCGGTGACGATGCGGGACAGGTCGGCCCCGTTGACCTGGTCGGTGTGCCCCAGCCGGCGCAGCGCCGAGACCGCGTTGGGACTGGCGTAGTCGATGAGGCCGTCGGCGGTGAGCCGGACGACCCCGTCCCCGACCCTGGGCGTGCCGCGGCCGACGCCGGTGGCGCCGCCCTCCACCGGGAAGGCGCCCTCGGCGATCATGCTGAAGAGCTGCTGGCTGATCTGGAGGTAGTTGACCTCCAGGCCGCCCTGCTGACGCATGTTCTGCAGGTCGGTGTGCCGCACCAGCACCGCGATCGTCCGTCCCCGCCGCACGACGGGGACGTACTGCTCGCGCACGTAGCCCATCTCGTCGGGCGTGACCGCACGTCCGGACGCGAGCACCTGGGTCAGCCACCGCTGCCGTTCGGGCGTCGGCGGCTGGCCGATGACGTCGTCGTGGTAGAAGTTCGGACCGGTGGTGGGTCGGGCGTGGGCCGCCAGGAACCACGGGGACAGGAAGGGGTCGTCGTGGTCGTCGAGCTCGACCGGGATCCACAGGGTCAGGTCGGCGAAGGAGAGGTCGGCCACCATCTGCCAGTCGCCGACGAGCCGGTGCAGCCAGTCGACGTCCGCGTCCGACATCGAGGCGCGGGAGAGCGTGTCGCGCAGGGTGGGCACGCAGCAGACCCTACCGCCCGGGCCGGCCGCCACCTGCGTCCGCCGGCCCGGGCACCGTCCTGCGGGTCAGTCGGTGGCCGACCCCTGCCGCACCAGGCCGCGCAGGGTGCGCAGGGCCACCGACAGCGGCGCCAGGCTGGGCTCCTCCATGGCGCCGACGGTCCGCAGCACCTGGCTGGTGCGCACGAGGGCGTCCCGGTTCTCGATCATCCACTCCTCGACCCGCTCCACCGAGTCCGACCCCGGGGTCGTGCGTTCGGCGACGGTCCGGGCCAGCCCGCGCATGACGCCGTAGATGTCGTCGCGCATGGCCCCCCGGGCCAGCGAGGACCACCGGTCCGGCCGGGGCAGGTTGGACACGTGCGTGAGCAGGTCGTCGAGGCTGAACGCCTCGGAGACCCCGAAGTAGATCTCCGCGACCTCCCGCACGTCCCGGTCCATGTCCATCGACAGCTCGGTGACGTCCAGCAGGGAGTAGCTGTCCAGCAGCGAGGCGTAGGCCTGGGCCAGCTCCTGCGGAACACCCCGCTTCCTGGCCCAGTCGACCCGCTCCTGCCAGCGGTCCAGCTCGGTGCCCTGCAGCAGCTCCTCCATGACCGGGACCAGCGACTGGACCGGTCCGGCGAAGTGCTCGATCTCCTGCTCCATCCGGCTGGACAGCGAGCGGTTGTTGAGGAACCAGCGCACGCCGCGGTCGATGAGCCGGCGGAACTCGAGGTAGAGCTCGGTCTGGGTGTCGGTGTCGACCTCGTTGTCCAGCTCCTCGACCTGGGCCATGAAGGTGTTCATGTCGAACACGGCCCGGACGACGTGGAAGGCGCGGGCGATCTGGGTCAGGGTGGCGCCCGTCTCGTCCACGGCCCGGTAGGCGAAGCTGACCCCGCCCCGGTTGACCATGGCGTTGGCGATCTCGTTGACCACGATCTGGCGCCGCAGGGGGTGCGCCTGCAGGCGCTCGCCGGCGACCTCCTGCAGCGGCCCCGGGAAGTAGTTCACGAGGGTCTGCGTCATCGCCGGGTCCTCCGGCAGCTCGCTGTCGTTGAGGGCGTCCTTGAGCCCGAGCTTGGCGTAGGCGACGAGCACGGAGAACTCGGGGCTGGTCAGCCCCAGACCCTCCCGCTCGCGACGGGCCCACTCCTTGCGGTCGGGCAGGAACTCCAGCGCCGGGTCGAGCCCGGCGGTCTCGCGCAGGTAGCCGATGAGGCGCTGGTGGACGGGGGCCATCACCTCGCGCTGGCTGCGGCCGTTGCCGATGAGCACGTTCTGCTCGTAGTTGTGCCGCAGGACCTTGGCCGCGACCTCCTCGGTCATCGACTCCAGGAGCTCGTTGCGCTCCTCCATCGTCATCGCGCCGTCCGCCACGAGCGGGGTGAGGGCGATCTTGATGTTCACCTCGTGGTCCGAGCTGTCCACGCCGGCGGAGTTGTCGATGGCGTCGGTGTTGACGTGCACCCCGTGCAGGGCGGCCTCGATCCGGCCCAGCTGGCTCATCCCGAGGTTGCCGCCCTCGCCCACGACCCGCACCCGCAGGTCCCGGCCGTCCACCCGGATGGCGTCGTTGGACCGGTCCCCGATGTCGGCGTGCGTCTCGGTGGAGGCCTTGACGTAGGTGCCGATGCCGCCGTTCCACAGCAGGTCGACGGGGGCCGAGAGGATCGCCCGGAGCAGCTCGTGGGGGGTCAGGCTCGTCGTGCCCTCCGGCAGCCCGAGGCGTTCGCGCACCTGGGGGCTGACCGGGACCGACTTGGCCGACCGGGGGTGGATCCCGCCGCCCTCGCTGAGCAGGCTGGTGTCGTAGTCCGCCCAGCTGGAGCGGGGCAGCTCGAAGAGCCGCTGCCGCTCGGCGTAGGAGCGCTCCGCGTCGGGGTCGGGGTCCAGGAAGATGTGCCGGTGGTCGAAGGCCGCGACCAGCCGGATGTGCTCCGACAGCAGCATCCCGTTGCCGAAGACGTCGCCGCCCATGTCGCCGACGCCGACCACGGTGAAGTCCTCGGCCTGGGTGTCCAGCCCGAGCTCCCGGAAGTGCCGCTTGACCGACTCCCAGGCCCCCCGGGCGGTGATCCCCATCTCCTTGTGGTCGTAGCCGGCCGAGCCGCCGGAGGCGAACGCGTCGTCCAGCCAGAACCCGTAGTCGCGGGCGACCGAGTTCGCCAGGTCGGAGAAGGTCGCGGTGCCCTTGTCGGCGGCGACCACCAGGTAGGGGTCGTCGTCGTCGTAGCGCAGCACCCGGTCGGGGGCCACGACCTCCTCGCCCTGCCGGTTGTCGGTGATGTCCAGCAGCCCGGAGATGAAGGTGGTGTAGGCGGCCTTGCCCTCGGCCAGCCACGCCTCCCGGTCCACCGAGGGGTCCGGCAGCTGCTTGGCAAAGAAGGCACCCTTGGACCCGGTCGGCACGATGACGGCGTTCTTGACCATCTGGGCCTTGACCAGGCCGAGGACCTCGGTGCGGAAGTCCTCGCGGCGGTCAGACCACCGCAGCCCGCCGCGGGCGACGGCACCGAACCGCAGGTGCGAGCCCTCGACGCGGGGCGCGTACACCCAGATCTCGAACGCCGGCCGCGGCTCCGGCAGCAGGGACAGCTCGCGCGGCAGCAGCTTGACCGAGACGCGGGCCTTGGGCTGCCCGTCCTCGTCCCGCTGGTAGAAGTTGGTGCGCACGGCCGCCCCGACGACCGACACCAGCGCTCAGGATGCGGTCCTGGTCGAGGCTGGAGACGTCGTCCAGCTCGCTGACGATCTCCTGGCCGAGCTCCTCGACGCGGGCGGCGCGGGCCTCCTCGTCCAGGTCGGCGTCCGGGTCGAAGCGTGCCGCGAACAGGTCGATGAGCAGCCCCGCGACCGAGGGGTTGGCCACCAGGGCCTCCTCGACGTAGCCCAGGCTGAAGGTGCCGACCTGGCGCAGGTAGCGGACCAGGGTGCGCAGGATGACCACCCGGCGCCAGTCCAGCCCCGCGGTGAGCACGAGGGAGTTGAGCTGGTCGGACTCGGCCGCGCCGCTCCATACCGCCGTGAAGGCGTCCTCGAAGGCCTCGGCGACCTCCTCCTCGGTGCGCCCGTCCCGGCCGGTCCACACGTCCTCGCCGGGGGCCCGCAGCCCGAAGTCGTAGATATAGCTGGTCGTGATCTTGGCCCCCTCCAGCACGTAGGGCCGCTGGACGGTCACCTCCAGCCCCAGGTCCGCGAAGACCGGCAGCACGTCGGTCAGCGACATCTCCTCGGTGCGGTAGACCTTCATCCGCCGCTCCTGCGGGTCGTCGTCCTCCGCCCGGTACAGGTGCGGCCGGACCGAGGCCGAGGAGTCCGCCAGCTCGGCGAGCCGGGCGATGTCGAAGTAGGCGGCGCGCCCGTCGAAGTCCTCCTTGTAGGCCTCGGGGAAGGCGCCGGCGTAGTGGGCCACCAGGTCGCCGACGACGTTCTCGTCGTCCACGTTCTCGGTGACGGCGTCGGTCAGCGTCTCGGTCCACGTGCGGGTGGCGGCGACCAGGCGGCACTGCAGGTCGTCGGGGTCGACCTCCGGGGCCGGCCGGTCCTTGGGCAGACGGATCATGAAGTGCAGCTGGGCCAGCGGCCCGTCGCCCACCCGGGTGGCGTAGTCGGACATCTCCCCGCCGAAGGCGTCCTCGAGCAGACGCTGCACCTTGAGCCGGTTCGCGGTGTTGTAGCGGTCGCGGGGCAGGAAGACGAGCGCGCTGACGAAGCGGCCGAACTCGTCCCGGCGCACGTAGGCCTTGGCCTCCGGCCGCTCGAGCAGGCGCAGCACGTCCTCGGAGGTCTCGCGCAGGTAGTCCTCGGGCGCCTGGAAGAGCTCGTCGCGGGGGTAGCCCTCCAGGACGCCGAGCAGGTCCTTGCCGGAGTGGCTGTCGGGCGCGTAGCCGCTGGCCTCCAGGATCCGTTTGACCTTCGGGGCGGCGATGGGCAGCCGCGTCGTGGACTCGGCGTAGGCGGTCTGGGTGAACAGGCCCAGGAAGCGCTGCTCCCCCACGACCCGCCCCTGGTCGTCGAAGCGGCGGATGCCGATGTAGTCCAGCGGCACCGTCCGGTGCACGGTGGCCCGGGTGTTGGCCTTGGTGATGGTCAGCAGCCGGGGCTCGCGGGCCGTGGCGGCGGCCTCGGGCCGCAGCTCGCTCATCGTCGCCTCGGCCCCGGGACGGTCGCGCAGGATGCCCAGGCCGCTGCCGGGCACCGACCGCAGGTATGCCGTGCCCTCCTCCTCGACGAGGTCGTAGGCCCGGTAGCCCAAGTAGGTGAAGTGGTGGTCGTCCAGCCAGCTGAGGAAGTCCACGGTCGGTCGGACGCTGTCCTTGTCGACGGTGCCGGGCGGGGAGATCTCCAGCTCGGCGATGATCGCCCGCGCCCGCTGGCGCATGGCCCCCCAGTCCTCGTAGGCCCGCCGCACGTCGGCCAGCACCCGGCGCAGGTCCTCCTCCAGGGAGGTCCGCTCGTCCTCCTCGGGCACGCGGTCGACCTCGACGAGGATCCACGACTCCGCCCGCTGACCGGGACCGGCCTGCCGGTGGTCCACGTCCAGCACGGAGCCGTCCTCCTCGGCGACGACCATCTGCGGGTGGAACAGCTGGTGGACGCCCAGGCCGTGCCGGGCCACTTCGCCGAGCACGGAGTCGACGAGGAAGGGCATGTCGTCGTTGACCACCTCGACGAAGGTGTGCCGGCTGCTCCAGCCGTCGCCGTCGGCGGAAGGGTTGAACACGCGGACCGCGGCCTCGCCCGGGGTCCGGCCGGCGCTGAGGGCGGCCACGGACCGGGCCGCCGCGGCCAGCTGCTCGGGGGCCCGGGTCGCCGTGGCGTCGGGCGCGTGGTGGTAGAACCGGTCGATCAGCGTGTCGGGGGACGACATCTGCTCAAGCACTCCTTGGTCGCAGGCCAGCGCGCACGGCGATGTGCGCCACGGTCACCCTATCGCCCGCACCCGACGGGCCGCCTGGGGACGGTCGCCTCGGCGCAGCCCCCCGTCGCCCTACAGTGGGCCCATGCCCCGTCGGACCCCCGGACGGTCGCCGCGCCCGGTCGACCCGGCCTCTCCCGCCCCGGGCGACGACCCGGCCGCCGGGGCGGGGCGGGTGACGACGCTGCTCGCCGTCGAGGAGCTGCAGGCCGCGGCGGCGGACCTCGGCTGGCCCGAGGCGACGGGGCTGTGCGACGGGCTCGTGGACGCGCTGGCCCACCTGCTCGTCGACGTGGCCGACGGTGCTCCACGACCCTCGCCGCGGCCGACGGTGCTGGGGGCGATCGGAGGGCCGGCCCGCCCGGTCGACCACGCCTCCTGCCGGGCCGCGGCCGCCGCGCTGCGCCGGGCGGCCCCCACCTTCGCCGACGGACCCGCGTGGGCCGACGGCGCCGGGGCCGTGTGCGCCGACCTGGCGAGCCTGCTCGACCAGGTGGCCGACCTGGACCGCGGCGGGCGGCTCACCCTCGCCCACAAGGGCGTGGTGCTGCGGCGGATGCACGTGCTGCAGCGTCGGCTGCACGGACTAGGTTGAGCGGTATGAGGATCACCGAGACCGTCGTGCACCCCGCCGACCCCCGTCGCACCTTCGAGATGCTCTGCGACCGCGGCTACCAGGACCTGCGGGCCGAGCGCTCCGGCGCGCTGGACCAGACGGTGACCGTGGAGCAGGAGGACGGGGCGACCGTGGTCACGACCCGGCGCCACCTGCCCACCGGCGACCTGCCGGAGATGGTCCGCCCGTTCGTGGGCCCCCAACTGCTCGTCGTGGAGACGGTGCGCTGGGGCGACGCCGACCCGGACGGCGAGCGGGAGGGCGCGATGTCCCTGGAGATGCCGGGCCTGCCCGTCCAGTTCATCGGCGGGGTCCACCTGCGCCGCGGCACGGACGAGGGCACCACCGACCACGTCGTCGACGGCGACCTGGAGGCCAACGTGCCCTTCCTCGGTCGACGGATCGAGGCGGCCGTCGCCCCCCAGATCAGCGACGTCGTGCGGCTGGAGGAGCGGATCGCCCGCGAGTGGCTGGCCGACCACCCCGGCTGAGGATCACCCCATGTGGGGGTAGCGGTAGTCGGTCGGGGGCGCGAACGTCTCCTTGATCACCCGGGTGCTGATCCAGCGCTGCAGGTTGGCCTTGGACCCGGCCTTGTCGTTGGTGCCCGACCCGCGGGCCCCGCCGAAGGGCTGCTGGCCGACGACGGCGCCGGTGGGCTTGTCGTTGACGTAGAAGTTGCCGGCGGCGAAGCGCAGCCGGTGGGTCACCTCGGCGATCGCGGCCCGGTCCTGGGCGATGACCCCGCCGGTGAGGGCGTACTCGGCCACCGACTCCATCTGGGTGAGCATGGCGTCCCAGTCCTCGTCCCGGTAGACGTGGACCGCCAGGATGGGGCCGAAGTACTCGGTGGTAAGCATCTCGTGCTCGGGGTCGCTGACGAGCGCGATCGTGGGCCGCACGAAGTAGCCGACCTCGTCGTCGCAGGTGCCGCCGGCGACCACCTCGACCCGGTCGTCGGCGTGCGCCATGTCAAGCACCTTCTTGTGCTTGGCGAAGGCGCGGTCGTCGATGACGGCGCCCATGAAGTTGGACAGGTCGCGCACGTCGCCCACGGGCAGCGCCTCGGTGGTGGCGACCAGGTCGTCGCGCAGCCGCTCCCAGACCGAGGCGGGGACGTAGGCGCGGGAGGCGGCCGAGCACTTCTGGCCCTGGTACTCGAAGGCACCGCGCACGAGGGCGGTCCGCAGGACGTCCACGTCGGCGCTGGGGTGGGCCACGACGAAGTCCTTGCCCCCGGTCTCCCCGACGATGCGCGGGTAGGACCGGTAGGTGGACAGGTTGTCGCCGACCTGCTTCCAGAGGCTGTTGAAGACCGTGGTGGAGCCGGTGAAATGGATGCCGGCGAGGTTGCGGTGGTTCAGCAGGACCTCCGAGATCGCCGGGCCGCGGCCGGTCACCATGTTGACCACGCCGTCGGGCAGGCCGGCGGCCTCGAACAGCCGCATCAGCTCGGTGGCCGCCCGGGTCTGGGTGGTCGCCGGCTTCCAGACCACGGTGTTGCCCATCAGGGCCGGCGCGGTCGGCAGGTTGCCGGCGATGGCGGTGAAGTTGAACGGCGTGACCGCGTAGACGAAGCCCTCCAGCGGCCGCTGGTCGATCCGGTTCCAGGTCCCCGGCGAGCTGGTGACCGGCTGCTCGGCCAGCAGCTGGCGGGCGAAGTGCACGTTGAACCGCAGGAAGTCGGCCAGCTCGCAGGCCGAGTCGATCTCGGCCTGGTGCACGGTCTTGCTCTGTCCCAGCATGGTGGCGGCGTTGACCCGCGCCCGCCACGGCCCGGAGAGCAGGTCGGCCGCCTTGAGCATGACCGAGGCACGGTCCTCGAAGGACAGCTCGCGCCACGGCACGGACGCGGCGAGCGCGGCGTCGACGGCGGCGGCGGCGTCGGCCCCGGTCCCGTCGTGCAGGGTGCCCAGCACCTCGGCGTGCGCGTGCGGCTGGACCACGTCGACGGCCTCGCCGTCGCCGACGACCTCCCGACCACCGATGACGTGGGGCAGGTCGATGGGCGTGCTGGCCATCCTGGCCAGCTCGACCTCCAGCTCGGCCCGCTCCGAGCTCCCGGGAGCGTAGGTCCGCACCGGCTCGTTGACCGGGTCGGGGACGTTGATGATGGCATCCATGTCGGCTGTCCTCGTTCTCGTCGGTGGGCCCGTCGGCGTCCTCGGGGACGCCCGTGGCCCGGGGCTGGGTCGGCCGCGGGTCAGCCCGCGCCGGACTGGTCGGGCTGGTCGGGCCGGTCGGGGGCTGCCGGGCAGGCCCGGGCCAGGTCGAGGACGTGGGCGATCTCGGTCGTGTCGTACCAGGACAGCTCCAGCTCCTCGTCCTGGCCGTCGAGCGCCTGCCGGTCGCCGGTGACGACGTCGTCGCCCACGTGCAGCGCGGCCACCCGGGGAAGGTCGACGTCGCCCACCTGGACGCAGGCACCTCGGGCCGGGAGGCGTCCACCTGGTCGGCCGTCAGGTCGACGGCCGCCAGCACGACGGGGGCGCCCTGGGCGCGCAGGGCCTGCGCCGCCTCCTGGAGGGCGGCGTACTCCCACTCCTCCTGGTCGCCCGCGGCCCGCTCCTCCCGGACCGGGCCGGTCACGGCATACCCCGGTCGTGGACCGTCGAGCCGGCGCTCGGTCTGCAGGCGGGCCAGCTCGTCGGCGCTGAGCGGGACGTAGCAACGCACCGTCACCATGCGATCTCCCTTCCGTGCGCGACGTCGTGCACGCTCCCATCGTGTCAGACGCGCACGCCCGGCGCCGACCGCGGTCAGGCGGGGGCGAGCCGCCGGCCCAGCCAGCCCCGGGAGCGGCCGGCAGCCCGTTCGCGACGGCTCTGCGGCTCGCGCCCGGCCACCTCGTCGGCCAGCCCGAGGAGCGCCGTCCGGGCCGCGCTGCGGGGCCGCACCTCCGCCAGGAGCCGGCCGTGGAGGAGGGCGGCGTCCAGGGCGTCCTGGTCCTCGGGGACGAGGTGCACCGGGCCGGTGCCCGCGAACCGCGTCAGGGTCTCCTGGATGCGGCGTCCCGGGTCGGGACCGACCGGGCCGGGCCGCACCCGGGTGACGACGACCGAGCGGGGCGCGACGGTGTGCCCGGCCAGCTCGTCCAGGCCCCGGACCAGGCGTTGGAGCCCGACGGGGTCGGCCGTCCCGACGACCACGACCCGGTCCGCCGCTTCGAGGGCCGTCAGCGCCGCCCCGTTGCGCCGGGGCGCGAGGGTGTCGAAGGAGAGCTCCTCGTCCTGCTCCAGGGGCGGGGCGACGTCCACGACGGTCCAGCGGGCCAGCCGACGGCACTGCGCGAGGACGTCGGCGAGGGCCACGTCGCGCAGCTCGGGCCACCGGTCGGCCCGGGGCAGGCCGGTGAGCAGGCGCAGGCCGGGTCGGACCTCAGGGGCCAGCCGTGCCAGGGTCTCGCGGTCGAGCTGCCCCTGGTCGGCGGCCCGAGCGGCGGCGGCCACGCCCGGCACCTCGTCGAGGACCGCGAGGAGCTGCGCCTGGCTCGCCCCGTAGGTGTCGGCGTCGACCAGGACCACCGGCTGCAGGGGGTCGGCCAGCTCGGCGGCCAGGTTGGCGGCGACGGTGGACCGGCCGCTGCTGCCGACCGGTCCCCAGACCACCACGACCTCCCCCTCCTTCCGGCCCGGTCCCCTCGTCCGGCCCGGTCCCCTCGTCCGGCCCGGTCCCCTCGTCCGGCCCGGTCCCCTCGTCCGGCCCGGCCCCCTCGTCCGCCCCCGGCCCGTCGGTCCCGTCGTCGTCGTCCAGGTCGCCGTCCGCAACCGGCCGGTCCATGGCCCAGCCGTCCTCGTGGCCGGCCGGGCGGGCCGCGTCGTCGGCCCGCCCGACGCCGGAGCCCAGGCCCTCGGACCCCGCGTCGTCGGGGCCCTCCTCCCGGGGCCGCCCCCCACGGAGCGCAGGCGTGGGCCGCGCCGGGGGCGGGTCACCCTCCGGGGTCGACTCGCCCACGCCGGCGTCGGCGCTGCCGGCCGCAGGTATGGCGGGCGACCTGCCCTGCCCGGGCGTCCGGGTGGCAGCGGGGCCGGGAGGGTCCAGCAGCGCGACGAGGGCCCCGTCCAGCGCGGCGGTGTCGGCGTCCGCGGGGACCGTGACCGCCACGCCCCAGCGGCGCAGGAGCCGTTCGGCCGCCTCGTCGTCGGGCGGGTGCACCCCGAGGACGAGGACGTCCTGGTCCCCGAGGGCGTCCACGACCGAGCGGTCCAGCCCGCGCAGGTCGCTGGAGACCACCGCGACCCGCCCGACCCCCGCCGCCACGACACCCAGCAGCTCGGCGACGTCGGCGCACCGGCGGACCACGCGGACCCGCGACGACCGCGACAGGGTCCCCGCCAGGCCCACCTCCCACCGCGGGGCGACCGCCGTGACCAGCGGCTGGGTCATCGGCCCTGCTCCGAGCCTGCCCGGGGCGCAGGGACCAGCGTGGTGCGGGAGCCCTGGTCGACCGCGGCGATGAGGTCCCCCACCCGGTCGGCCGGGACCACGACCTGCACGGCCGTGCGGCCCACGCCCGCCCCCAGGCCCGAGCTGGCCGCCGGGACGTGGTCCACCACGGCGCCGGCGAGCAGCCGTTCAGGGTCCAGGTAGGCCTCCCCGAGGGCGTCGGGGTCGCGTCGGCTGACCCAGACGTCCACGACGGTCCCCGCCTCCAGCGTGCGGGCCGCGGACACGTCGACCGGCACGCTGACCGTCTTGTCCAGCGCCTCCCGTGCCGTCCCCAGGGCCGCCGCGGGCACGAGCTCACCGGCCCGGACCTGCCGGAGCAGGTGGGTCCCCGGCTGCAACGGGGCCGAGCCGTCGACGTAGCGGGCGATGTACTCCTCCATCCGCACCGGCACCGCCACCACGTCCCCCTCCCCCACGGGCTGGCCGGGCAGCAGGTCGCGGGTGGCTGCATACACCGGCGTGGTGTCGTCGAGGGAGGCGACGAGCCGGATCCCGCCGGCGACGGAGAGCAGCACGAGCAGGACCCCGACCACGAGGCGCACGTCCCGCCAGCCGGGCCGCTCCAGCCGACGGACCCGACGCGGCTCGGCGGCGGCGTCGGCCGAGGTGGTCGTGGGCATGACAGGCTCCCCCTTCTGCGGTGTGCTCGGCGGCGGCCCGACGGTACCCGGCCCGGGGGCGCGGCAGCCATTGTTGTCCACAGGCCGGTCAAGGGTGGGCCAACGAACCGTAAAATCTCGGTCAAGACCGACGAAAGGACCCCTCGTGGCCGCCCCCCGCTTCCTGACCCTCACCGACGTGGCGGAGACGCTCAACGTCTCGTTGTCGCAGGTCAAGGCGCTGGTCCGTTCCGGCGAGCTCCCGGGCATCAAGCTCGGCGGACGTGGGGTGTGGCGGGTGGAGAACACCGAGCTGGAGGCCTACATCCAGCGCATGTACGACCAGACCAGGGACGCCATCCGGCAGGGCACGGCGGACCAGCCCTGAGCGGGCTGCATCAGAGGCGGCGGACCAGGGCGACGGCGGCGTAGGACAGGCTCAGGACGCCACGGGTGCTCCCCGGCCGTCGGGGCTCGTCGTCGGCGTGCCTGGTTAGGTCGCAGTGGTCGGCCAGGACCCGGTCGAGGGTGCCGGTCACGTGGTCCCCGTCCACGTCGTGCACCCGCACGACCGCCCGGTCGCGGCTCACCGCCCGCAGGGCGTGTCGCAGCCCGAACCGTCGGCTGCCCACCGACTCCCCGTCGTCCGCCCGCCGCGTGAGCCCCTCGACCGCCGTGAGGGCCGCGGCGGGCACGATGAGCTCGCGGGACGGGGCCCCCTGCCCACCACCCTGCTCGAGGAGCAGCCAGTCGGTGCCGACGTCGCGCAGCACGGCCTCCAGCCAGCCGTAGCCCCGCACGCGGACGCGGAGCGGCCCGTCGAGCGCGGCTGCGAGGCGGTCGGCCAGTCGCACGGTGCCACGCTCGGACCGGGTGTGCTCGGCCACCTCGGCGGCCCGCTCCTGCCGCTCGAGCAGCTCCAGCTGGGCGCCGAGGTCCTCGAAGAGGTCGTCCCACCGCATGACGGCATCGTGCCAGCCGCACCGGACGGGCGACCACGCCCCGTCCACAGTCCGCGCCGACCCCCGTTGCCGCACGACTCTGACTGCCCTATCGTGCTGTATCAAGACGCAAATACACGCAACCGAACGCATCCAGGAGGAACAGATGGGGACACGGGAGCGGGCCGCCGCCCTGGGATCCGGGGTCACGGTGGCGTCGGGCGGGCTGACGGTCTGGCTCGTGCGAAGCACCCTCGGGCAGTGGCCGGGACTCGGGCCGGTGCCGCTCGACGGGGCCGTCGGCTTCCTCAGCACAGCCGTCGCGGCCGGGGTCGCCATCTGGCTGACGGTGGTCGTGGCCGCGGCCACGCTTCCGCTGCTGGGCCCCCGGGGGAGGGTCCCGGCCGGGGGCGCGACCCGTCAGCGCGCCCGCGGGGTGGCACCCTCCGTCACGGCCGGGGCGGCCGGCCGGGTGACCGCCGCCCTGCTGGCCGCGGCCGCTCTCGGCGCAGGGCCCACGGCGGCCCACGCGGGCGTCGCCCCCACGGACGGCACACAGGTGGTGGCGCACCTGTCCCCCGGCGTCGACGGGGCCTCGTCGGACGGTGCATCGAGGCCGTCGGCGCCGCCGGGATCACCCGTCCGCCCCGACGGGACGACGGTGCCCATACCGGGGTGGACCCCGACCGCGGACGCCCCAGGCCGCTCACGCACGGCGCAGGCCACGGCGACGTCGGCGTCCCTGGTCACCACGGGCGGTGCCGGTGCCGCGGACGGGTCCTCCGAGGAGGCCGACCACGTGGTGGTCCACCGGGGTGACAGCCTGTGGTCCATCGCCGCCCGGCACCTCGGCGAGCAGGCGACGGACGCGACGTGGCCGACGCCTGGCCCCGCTGGTACGCCGCGAACCGGGAGCTGATCGGGGAGGATCCCGATCTTCTCCTGCCGGGCCAGGTGCTGGTCGTCCCGACGGGGGCGGACCGGTGAGCGGCTCGGCGGCGCGGTCCCTGTCGCCCGCGGCGGGACGGACGGAGGCGCCCAGGGTGCTGCGCGTGCTGCCCGCCCCGGTGGTGGAGCCGCCCGCGGACGGGCAGGACTGGAACGATCCCCCCGAGCCGGCCTCGACGCCGCGGTACGTCCAGGGACGGCTCGCGGTCGACCTGCGCCACCGGCACGACGACAGCTTCTTCGGCCCCCAGGCCACCTCCACCCCCGACCTGCCCGAGGCCGGGCCGTGGGCGCTGCGGATGATCCGGGCGGTGCTGGAGGCCTACGAGGGCAGCCGGTCCCCCGACCAGCTCAGCCGATGGGTCGTCCCGGAGATCCGGGAACGTGCCCAGCGCCGCGGGCTCCTCGCCCGGCGGCGGGGCCGGCGGACCGGTCGCCCCCCGGTGGTGCGCACCATGCTGACCAGCTTCCCCGCCGACGGCGTCTGCGAGGTCTCGGCGGTCGTGCAGGCCGACGGGCGGGTCCGCGCCCTGGCGATGCGGATGAGCGGGGTCGACGGGCGCTGGCTGATCACCGCCTGGGAGCTCGGCTGAACCGGGTGTCCCGCCGTGGCCGGCTGCGCCCGCCCGTCGACCTGGCCGGTGTCCTCAGCGCGCGCGCTGGGCGCGCCTGCGCTGGGCCCGGTTGGTGCCTGCCTCGGGGGCACCCGCCACCGCGGCGGGCTGCTGCGCCGGCGCGTCCTCCGGGTGGCTGCCGTCCTCCCGGACCCGGCGCGCCTCGGCCGAGCCGTCCTCGGTCGGCGCGACGAAGGTGAGCTGCTCCTGCGGCCGGGGCGCCACCGGCTCGGCCGGCTTGACCTCGGCGTGGAAGAGGAACCGCACGGCCTCCTCCTTGATCGCCTCCATCATCGCCTGGAAGAGCTGGTAGCCCTCGCGCTGGTACTCGACCAGCGGTTCGCGCTGGGCCATCGCCCGCAGGCCGATGCCCTCCTTGAGGTAGTCCATCTCGTAGAGGTGCTCGCGCCACTTGCGGTCCAGCACCTGCAGCAGGACGCGACGCTCGACGTCGCGCATGAGCTCCGGGCCGACCGTCTCCTCACGCTGGTCGTAGGCGTGCTGGGCGTCGGAGGTGAGCTCCTCGACGAGCAGGTCGGCGCTCACGGCGTTGCGGCCGCCGGCGGTAGACACGACCTCGTCGACGGTGATCTGGACGGGGTAGACCCGGCCGAGGTCCTCCCAGAGCGCCTCCAGGTCGATCCCGTCGGCCAGGCCCAGGCCAGCGGCCGAACGGACGTAGTCGGCGACGACGTCGTTGACGAAGTGGCGCACCTGCTCGTGCAGGTCCTCCCCCTCGAGGACGCTGCGCCGCTCGGCGTAGATGACCTCGCGCTGGCGGTTGAGGACGTCGTCGTACTTGAGCACGTTCTTGCGGGTCTCGAAGTGCTGGGCCTCGACCTGCGACTGCGCGCTGGCGATCGACCGGGACACCAGCTTGGACTCGATGGGGACGTCGTCGGAGACGCCGGTGCTGGACATGACGCGGTCGACCATCCCGGCGTTGAACATGCGCATGAGGTCGTCCTGCAGGGACAGGTAGAACCGGCTCTCCCCCGGGTCGCCCTGGCGGCCGGCACGACCGCGCAGCTGGTTGTCGATGCGGCGCGACTCGTGCCGCTCGGTGCCCAGCACGTAGAGGCCCCCGAGGCTGGTGACCTCGTCGTGCTCGCTGGCCACCGCGGCCTCGGCCTCGGCCAGCGTGCCGTCCCAGGCCGCCTCGTACTCCTCGGGCGTCTCCGTGGGGTCGAGGCCGCGGGCGGACAGGGCCGCCACCGCACGGAACTCGGGGTTGCCGCCGAGCATGATGTCGGTGCCGCGGCCGGCCATGTTCGTGGACACGGTGACCGCGCCCTTGCGGCCGGCCTCGGCCACGATCGAGGCCTCCCGCTCGTGGTGCTTGGCGTTGAGGACCTCGTGACGCACGCCCTGGCGGCGCAGCTGCTCGGAGAGGTACTCGGACTTGGCCACGGAGGTCGTGCCCACGAGGACGGGCTGGCCCCTGCGGTGCCGGTCGACGATGTCGTCGACGACGGCCCGGAACTTGGCCTCCTCGGTCCGGTAGACCAGGTCCGGCTGGTCCTTGCGGATCATCGGCCGGTTCGTGGGGATGGACAGCACACCGACCTTGTAGATCGAGTGCAGCTCGGCGGCCTCCGTCTGGGCGGTGCCGGTCATCCCGGAGATCTTGTCGTACATGCGGAAGTAGTTCTGCAGGGTCACCGTGGCCAGGGTCTGGTTCTCGTTCTTGATGTCCACCCCCTCCTTGGCCTCGATCGCCTGGTGCATGCCCTCGTTGTAGCGGCGGCCGGGCAGGATGCGGCCGGTGTGCTCGTCGACGATCATGACCTGGCCGTCCATGACGACGTAGTCCTTGTCGCGGGTGAACAGCTCCTTGGCCTTGATGGCGTTGTTGAGGTAGCCGATGAGCGGGGTGTTGGCCGACTCGTAGAGGTTGTCGATGCCCAGGTAGTCCTCGACCTTGGCGATCCCCCGCTCCAGGACACCCACGGTCTTCTTCTTCTCGTCGACCTCGTAGTCGCCCCAGGGCTCGATGCCGCGCAGCGAGTCGCCGGCCTCGCCCCGCTCCAGACGGCGGACGAGCTTGGAGAACTCGGTGTACCACTTCGTCGCGGCGTCGGCGGGGCCGGAGATGATCAGCGGGGTGCGGGCCTCGTCGATGAGGATCGAGTCGACCTCGTCGACGATCGCGTAGTGGTGCTCGCGCTGCACGAGGTCGGCCAGGGACCAGGCCATGTTGTCCCGCAGGTAGTCGAAGCCGAACTCGTTGTTGGTGCCGTAGGTGATGTCCATCGCGTACTGCTCCCGGCGCTGGGCCGGGGTCATCGAGGACAGGATGCAGCCGGTCTCCAGGCCCAGCGCGCGGTGCACGCGGCCCATGAGCTCGGACTGGTACTGGGCGAGGTAGTCGTTGGTCGTGATGACGTGCACACCCTTGCCCGTGAGGGCGTTGAGGTAGGACGGCAGCGTCGCCACGAGCGTCTTGCCCTCACCGGTCCGCATCTCGGCGACGTTGCCCTGGTGCAGGGCGGCCCCACCCATGATCTGCACGTCGAAGTGCCGCTTGCCGATGGTGCGCTTGGACGCCTCCCGGACGGCGGCGAACGCCTCGGGCAGCAGCCGGTCCAGCGTTTCCCCGTCGGCCAAGCGCGCCTTGAACTTGTCGGTCTCCTCGCGCAGCTCGGCGTCGGTCAGCCCCTCGAAGTCCGCCTCGAGGGCGTTGACCTGCTTGGCGATGGTCTCCAGCCGGCGCAACGCGGTCTTCTCACCGGCGCGCAGCATCTTCTCGAACAGTTTCGGCACCTGTCTAGGCTAACCGTCCCGACGACGGACGGGGTGCAGGGAACCGTGGTCCCCTGCACCCCGTGCCAGATGTCTACCGGTCAGCGGTCAGGCTCACCGTCCTCCGGGTCGGCCCGGCTTGCCGGGCTTTCCGGGCTTGTCGTTGTCGAGACCCTTGCCCTTGCCCGGCTTCTCCACCGTCACCGTGAGGGTGACGGTGGTCGTGTTGTCCGAGTCGTCGGTGACGTCGTAGGTGAAGGTGTACTCCGCCCCGAGCACCGCGAGCACGCGGAACCGGGCGTCGTCGACGACCTCGACCTTGCCGCCTTCGCTGGCCTCGGCCCCGACGAGGGTGATCGTCAGGTCCTCGTCCAGGTTGTCGGTCGCGTCGATCACCGTGGTGACGTTGCGCCACTTCCCGTTCGCGGGCCAGATGTGGGGTGGCTCGACGAAGGCGTCGACCTCAGGTGCCTCCACGTCCAGGTCGAGTCCGACGATGACCGGGTCGTGGTCGCTCGAGCGGTAGGGGTCCGGGGCGAAGAGGGCGTCCTGGGCGTCCCTCTTGAAGGACATGTCGTAGTCGATGACGCTCGGCTCGTCGGCGTTGATGGCCCACGCGGCCGCACCGGTGACGTTCTCGAGCATCGAGGTGCTGGCCATCGCGTAGTCGAGGTAGCCGAGCATCCCGTCGAAGACGTAGCTGTAGGCGTACTCGTCCTGGCGCATGGCGAGCAGGTCGACGAAGCCGTCAGCCTCGAGAGCGTCGATCGGGTCCTCCTTGTCGTAGGAGTTGAGGTCGCCGATGATCAGCACGTCCTCGGTGCCGGTGTCGGTCGGGTCGCTGTTGGCCCAGTCACCGAGCGCGTCGGCCGCGGCCGCGCGCGTCAGGTTGCAGTTGCCTGCGCCGTCGCCGGTGTCCGGGTCACCGAGGTCGTCACAGTCCGACCCCTTGGACTTCAGGTGGTTGTTGACGACGGTGAACTGGGCTCCGGTGAGGTTCTCCTCGAAGGTCTGCGCCAGCGCCGGCCGGTTCTTCTCGTCGTTGAAGCGCTCGTCGACGGACGAGTCGAGCACCGCGAAGTCGCCCACCGGCGTGACCTCCGCCGGCTGGTAGATGAACGCCGTCGTGATGGCGTCGGTGCCGACCTTCCCGGTCGAGATGAAGGCCCACCGGTCCTCGCCGACGGCCTCGTTGAGCGCATCGACGAGCGTGCCGACGGCCACGTCGCCGTTGTTCTCGATCTCGATCAGGCCGACGACGTCTGCGTCCATCGGGTTGATGGCGGCCACGATCTTGGCCTCCTGCCGCTCGAACTCCGCCACCGTGTCCGCACCGCGACTCTCCAGCGTGGTGAAGTAGTTGAGCACGTTGAAGGACGCCACGGTGGTCGTGCCACCTACCTCGGGCACGTCCGGCCGCTCGTTCACGGCCGTGTACTCCGCCGGCTCGGTCGGCTGCACCTTCCAGGTGCTGAAACGGTAGTCCAGGATGCCCGTCAGGTTCGAGACAAGGTCACCGCCGCGGAAGCTGTTCTCGAGGGTGAACTCCTCCCCGTTGGGGTGCCGCAGGAACGCGGGGTTCTGCCAGCTCAGACCGTCGTCCAGGGTGATCCGGTATGCCGCGTTGTGCTCGGCGAGCGCCACCGCCTCGGACGACCCCGGCTCGTAGATCGCCGTCGGCTGGTACTGCCGGTCCGTCCCGTCGCCCGTGCCGAGCACCAGCTCGCCGTACCTGCCGTAGTTGTAGTACTCCAGGATGGACAGCTGCTCGGGATAGGTGACCAGCATGCCCTCGTAGGGCTCGTGGTCCCGGACGGGCATCTCCAGCACGGTGGCTGCCGGGAGTTCCGCACCGATCGCGCAGACCTCAGTCGTGACGTCCTTGACCTGCGTCAGACCGAAGTGCTCGGTGGCCGTGCCGGTGACACCGACCACGTCGCCCACGGATACCTCCTCACCGCTCGGCGCATAGACGAAGATGCCGTCGGACGTGGCTGGGTCGCCGTCACCGGCGTCCTGCAGGTAGTAGCCGTCGAAGCCACCCTGCTGGAAGTCGCCGACCACGGTGCCACGGATGGTGACGGTCTGGCCGTCCAGCGGGGTGGCCTCTCCGGTCCCCTGCACCTGACCGATCGGGGTCGACTCCACCTCGCAGACGTCGACCGGGTCACCCGGGTCTCCCGGGTCTCCCGGGTCACCCGGGTCCGCGGCGCCGTTGATCACACCGAAGCTCTCGGCCAGTGGGCCCGTCCAGACCCCGTCGATGAGCTGGAGCGACTCTCCGACCGGGGTCGAAGAGCCCTCCTGGACCCCGATGTCGGTGCTCGTCATCCCGTCCGCGGGACCGCCCACGCCGGTCATGGTCCCCTCGTACGAGAGGAACTCCACCACCTGGCCGCTGGCGTCCACCAGGGCCAGACCGTCCGGGCCGCCGTTCTGGATGCCAGCGTGCTCGAGGACGACGACTCCCGTGTCCGGGACGACGCCGACAAGCTGAAGCGTTTCATAGAACTCGCCGTTCGACCCGTTGTAGAGCGCCAACGTCCAGCCGGTCAGGTCGGTCCCGGCCGGGGCCTGGACCTCGATCGCCTCGCCGACGTCCGCACCGTCGTTGTCGTAGTGGATCTCGCTGACGAACACGTCGGTGTGGTTGTCAGCTGAAGCCGCGGTGGGGACGAGGAGGCTGGCCAGGAGCGCCGTCGCTCCGGTCACCGCCACGGCCCGCCGTCGACGTGGAGGATGCGTCATCGCACTGTCCTTCGTTCTCGGGGGTGGGCTGGCGCGTCCGGGACGCACCGTCTTGGACCCTAGGACGGATCGGCGGCGTCGTGGTGGCGAAACGTCAACGCGGGGGCGGACGGAAGGTCACGATTGGGCAAAGTCCACCCGCGACAGGTCCAACCACCCGGCCATCTGCCCGAGCTGCTCCTCCAGCGCCCGGGCCGCGACGGCCCGGTCCACCCCGGGCTCCCAGTGCACCGACCGCACGAGCAGCCGCCCGGCGGCCCGGTCGGCCTTGAGGTCGACCCGTCCGACGAGCCGTTCGTCGAGCAGGAAGGGCAGCACGTAGTAGCCGTGCACCCGCAGGTGCGCCGGCACGTAGATCTCCAGCCGGTAGCGCATCCCCCACAGCGCCTCGGTGCGCTCACGCTGCCAGACGAGGGAGTCGAACGGGCTCAGCAGCGCCGCCCGCGGCACGGCGCGCGGAGACCGGGCGGCCGGGTCACGCCATACCGTCT
This sequence comes from Ornithinimicrobium sp. CNJ-824, assembly GCF_001942405.1. Classification (GTDB taxonomy): domain Bacteria; phylum Actinomycetota; class Actinomycetes; order Actinomycetales; family Dermatophilaceae; genus Ornithinicoccus; species Ornithinicoccus kibberensis. The sequence continues at coordinate 141,544 of NZ_MKKA01000055.1, read as the reverse complement.
GGTCCCACCCGCGCACCTGCACCCGCTCGGCGAGGCCGCGCTCCTCGAGCGCGACCAGGCCGGCGTCCACCCGCGGGCCGCGCAGCCGGAGGTAGTCCGCGAGGCAGCGTCGGCTGCCGAGCCCGTGGGCGCGCAACGACAGCTGCAGCAGCTCGGTGACGGCCTCCTGCGGGTCCTCGTCCAGCAGCTGGTCACGGCGCTGGACCAGCTCAGGGCCGAGCACGTCGACGGGATCGGCGTAGCGTCGCTCGAACGAGGCCGTCCGCCCGGCGGAGGTGATCCGCCCCGACCAGAAGAGCAGCTCGAGGGCCTTCTTGACCGCCGACCAGTTCCACCCCCAGCCCTCGCCGGTCCGGGAGGCGCCGTGCGGAAGGTGGGCCTCGACCTCGCGCGAGGTCAGCGGGCCGTGCTCCCGCACGGTCCCCAGCACGGCGTCCACCAGCCCCGGGTGGCTCTGCGCGATCGACCGGCTCCAGGCGCGCTCGCCCGCCTCGGCCATGCGGAACGCGAGCAGGGGCCAGGTAGGCAGCGGCACCAGCGAGGCCTCGTGCGCCCAGTACTCCACCAGCCGGGCGGGGCGGCGGCCCGGCCCGCCGTCGCGGGCCCGGTCGAGCAGGCCGCGGTCGTAGGGGCCCAGCCGGGAGAGGAACGGCAGGTACTGGGTGCGCACCAGCACGTTGACGCTGTCGATCTGCACGACCCGCACCCGGTCGACGACACGCTGGACGTGGCGCATCGTGACCTGAGCGGGCCGGGGGTCGGCGAACCCCTGCGCGGCCAGCGCGGTGCGACGGGCCTGCTCCAGGCTGATCGTGGGGACCCGGCTCATCCGGCCACTGTGCCAGAGCCCACCGACGCACGTGGGGCCTCGTGGACCGCCCGCCCGTGCTCCGCTGACGCGCGCGGCGGGGCCCGCCACCGAGGGTGACGGGCCCCGCAGGCGGGACGTCAGGACGTCAGGAGGGTGCGGGCCTCAGGACGCCACGGCGTCGGACTCGGGCGCGCGGTCGTCGTCCTGCTCGCCCTCGGCCGGCGAGGTGCCGTTCAGGTCCAGGCGCAGCACGCCGTAGGACCAGCCACGGCGCCGGTAGACCACGCTGGGCTGGTCGGAGTCGACGTCGTGGTAGAGGAAGAAGTCGTGACCGATCAGCTCCATGTGGGACAGCGCCTGGCCCACGGTCATCGGCGTGGAGGGGTGGACCTTCTCGCGGATCTCGATCGGGCTGTTGCCCTCGGTCTGCAGGTCCTCGTCCAGCGCCTCCTCGGTGCTGTGCGCCCGCGGCTCCTCGTCCGCGGACCCGGCGAGGGGCTCGGTCGGCAGCCCGCGGGTGGCCTCCGCCACGGACGGCAGCCGGTGCTTGCCGGTGTGGCTGATCCGGCGCTTGTCGTTGAGGCGGCGCAGGCGCTCGGTGAGCTTGGACAGGGCCAGGTCGACCGCCGCGTACTCGTCGTCAGCGGCGGCCTCGGCACGGACGACCTGGCGGTTGACGTGACAGGTGATCTCGCAGCGCTCGGACTCCTTGGCCTGACGAGGGTTGGCCTCGTGGGTCATGACGACCTCCGTGCGACGCACGCGAGGGGCCAGCTGGGGGATCTTGTCGAGCTTGTCTTCGAGGTGGCTGCGGAACCGTTCGGAGACGTCCCTCTTGCGACCGGTCACGGTGAGTTCCATTGAGTCCTCCATGCAGAAGATGGGTGGTGCTGTACGTTCTGGCGTCGTCCGTGGCGCCTTTCGATCCAGCGGCCTCACCCCCTGGCCCGTGCGAGGAGTGCTTCCATGCACCCACACTAGTCCGCACCCGTCGCTTCGGACAGTCGACCCCTCGGCCTCCGGGCGGGCGCCCCGGAGGACCGTCGGTGCGTGGCCGCCAGGGTCACGGCGAGGACCGGTCCGGCCCCGGCCGCGGTGAGCGCGCGGGCGCACTCCACGAGCGTTGCCCCGGTCGTGACGACGTCGTCAACGAGCACGCACGGCAGCCCGACCAGCCCGTCCGCCGCCCGCGGCCGGACCTGGACCGCGCCCGCCAGGTTGCTCCGACGCCGCTCGGCGTCCAGCCCGGCCTGGTCCTCGACCCGTCGGGCGAGCCGGAGCGCGTCCACGGTCGGCAGCCGGGCGCGGCGGCCCCGGGTCGTCTCCCGGCACAGCGCGGCGACGCGGTGCTCGCCCCTCGCCCGGGTGCCGGCCCGGGCCGACGGGGCCGGGACCAGGGGGAGGCGGCCGGTCCCCCGCAGCGTCCGCAGGTGGTCCGGGGACGCCGCGAGCGCGGCGGCCAGGACGCCCCGCAGCGGGACGGCGAGGACGGCGGTGAGGTCGGCCCGGCCGCCGTCCTTCCAGGCGACCACGGCGGTCCGGACCTCGTCGCGGTATGCCGTGTGCGTCCAGGTCGGGGGGAACCCCGGCGGGCAGGGGGTCGGCGTCCACCGTCGGGCCGACCCCGCCGCCAGCGCCTGTCGGCAGGCCACGCACCACCGGGTGCCCGCCCGGCCGCAGCCGCCGCAGGCCGTCGGGGCGGCCAGCTCGAGGAGGTGGAGCAGGTCCTCCCCGGGGCGCCACGGCATACCCCCAGCATCCCCCGGGGGCGGGCGGCCGCGCGGGCGCGTCCACATCCGGGGCCCGGCTGCCCCGGGTCAGGTGCCGGGGACGATGAGCTCGTCGCCGTTGCGGGCGCCGAACCACACGGAGGGTCCGTCGCGGGTGTGCAGCCGTCCGTCCTCCGTGCGGGCGACCGGGACGAAGCCCTGCCCCGTCGGCACGGCCTGCACGTCGACCAGGCCGGCCTGGTCGGGCAGGCTGTCCAGCCAGCCGCCCAGGGGGACGGTGAACGCCGCGACCCGCTGGTCCTGCGTGCGGCGGGCCGCGACGACGAGGTCGGTCGTGGAGGCCCACCGGGCGGAGGCGACCTCCACCAGCGTCGGTGCGGCGTGCCACGGCTCGGCCAGCGCGGTGGCCCGCCCCTGGGAGTCCCGCACGATGCCGGCGACGAGCACGCGGTCCCGGGCCGAGCCCCGCTCGGCCCGGACGACGAGCAGCGCCCGGGTGCCGTCCGGCGAGACCCGCAGCGTCTCGACCCGTTCGCCGTCGGCCAGCCAGGGGACCTCGACCGGGCGCGCGAGCGTGGAGACGTCGCCCGTCTCCAGCACCCAGACGCGCGGGTCCTGGGCGCTGCGCGAGGTCCCGGCCACCCACACGTCCCCGTGCGGGTCGAAGCTGGGGTCGGTCAGCTCGTCGCCGATGCCCGCGTGCGCCTCGCTCTCGCCGTCGCGCCAGCGCCACAGCTCGGACCGGTCGGCGGACACGGCCGCCAGCTCGGACAGGTCGGCCGACGCCGCCACCCCCGTCCAGGACATGCCGACCCGGGGCAGGTCGAGGTCCCGCACCTCGGCGGCCGGAAGGTTGCGCAGGTCGTAGCGGGTCGGGTCGACCGGGATGAGCTCCTCCCCGATGCGCAGCAGGCCCACCTCGGTCTCGCGGACCACCTCCTCGTAGCCCAGCTCGGTGCCGAGGTTGACCGCCCCGTCCTCGAGCAGGGACCGCCCGGCCACCCGCAGGTCCACGGCGCTGACCCCCCGCAGCCCGAGGAGGGAGTGGCCGAGCTGGGCGCGCAGGTCGGCCACCCGGTCAGGGTCGTCGGACAGGCCCGAACCCTGCAGGTTGACCACCGCCATCTGGGTCGTGGGGTCCACCGGCACCGCCCCGACCGCCAGCCGCAGGTCCGGGCCGCCACCGGTGCGCACCGCACCCTCGAGGTGGGACGGCACCTCCGCGAGCTGGGTGCGGGCCAGGGAGGTCGTCAGCCCGTCGCCCAGCGCGAGCCAGCGCACGTCGGGGACGAACAGGTCGAGGTGGGGGTTGAGGTAGTAGACGGTGGAGGGGCGGAAGGCCCGGTCGAGGTCGGCGGCGGAGAGCCACAGCCCGAAGCCCTCGGGGAAGGCGCTGATCCGCCACTCCCCGTCCACCCGCTGCAGCTCGAAGCTGCGGGAGATGGGGGCCACCGGCTGCTCGGTCAGCCGGCCCTGCTCGTCGATCCGGCCCTGGACGGGGGTGGTCACCGTCACCTCGCCGGGGGCCTGCTCCTCGACCGTCTGGTTGCCCTCCAGGACCAGCACGTCCCGGGTGGGGACCCACTCGCTGGCCAGGGTGGAGGTGAGGTACTCCCGGGCCACGTCCTCGTCGTCGGCGAAGCCACGTTGGCCCGCAGGAAGCCTTGCACGATCTCCTCCGGGCTGGCCCCGGGCTGCGGGGAGGGCAGGAACCGCTGCACGTCCTGGCGCGGCTGGACCTCCACCGACAGCCCCGGCTGGGGCACGGGGTCGGTCGGCAGCGCCGAGGCGCACCCGCCCAGCGCGAGCGCGGCCACCAGGGCGGGCACGGCGCGCCGCGGCGCGCGACGTCGGATCCTCACGGCTGCTCGTCCTCCTCGGCACGGGAGGCCAGGGCCAGCACCACCGGGGGTACCCGGGTGTCCTGGGCCGCCTCGTCGGGACCGGGCACGGGCGGCGGAGCCTCGGCCACGGCATACCTGTCCTGGCGGGGCAGGAGCAGGCGGAAGCAGGCGCCCCGGCCCGGTTCGCTGCCCACCTGCAGCCAGCCTCCGTGGACGCGGGCGTCCTCCTGGGCGATGGCCAGCCCCAGCCCCGTGCCCCCGGTCGTGCGGTCGCGGGAGGGGTCGGCCCGCCAGAACCGGTCGAAGACGTGGGCGGCCTCCTGCTCGGTCAGGCCGATGCCGTGGTCGCGCACGCTCACGGCGACCACGTGCTCGGTCGCGGCGACGGTGACGTCCACCGGACGGCCCTCGCCGTGCTCGACGGCGTTGGCGAGCAGGTTGCGCAGCACCCGGGCGATCCGGCGGCCGTCCATCCGGACGACGACCGGGGCGGTCGTGGCGTGCACGCGGACCAGGACGTCGAGGCGCTCGGCCAGGGTCGCCACCCCGTCCGCGGCGGCCCCGACGAGCGCGACCATGTCCTCGTCGTGACGTTCCAGGATGGTGGCCCCGGAGTCGTAGCGGCTGATCTCGAGCAGCTCGTTGAGCAGGTCCTCGAAGCGGTCGAGCTCCTGCTGCAGGAGCTCGGCGGACCGGGCCACCGGTTCGGAGAACTCCTCCCGGGACATGTGCAGCATCTCGCCGGCCATCCGGATGGTGGTCAGCGGGGTGCGCAGCTCGTGGGAGACGTCGGAGACGAACCGCTGCTGCAGCTGGGACAGGGAGCGCAGCTCGCGGATCTGCAGCTGGATGGAGTCGGCCATCGTGTTGAACGAGGTGGCCAGCTGGGCCAGCTCGTCGCTGCCGCGGACCGGGAGCCGCTCCCCCAGCCGGCCCCGGGCCAGCTGCTGGGCCACCGAGGCCGCCTCCTCGACCGGGCCGGTCACCAGCCGGGTCGCCAGCCAGCCGACGCCCGCCACGAGGAGGGACAGCGCCAGCCCTCCGGCGTAGAAGAGCTGACGCAGCAGGTCCAGGGTCTCCTGCTCCCGGACGAGGGGGTAGACGAGGAACAGGTCGTACTCCCCCGCCCGGGGAAGGCTGACCCGGGACCCGACGACGACGGAGGTCACCTGGTCGGTCTCGCCGGCGAGGTTCATCGGGACGACGACGACCTGCTGGTTGGTCGGGTCCGCGGCGATCGCCTCCTGCAGCGCCGGCGGCAGGTCCTCGGCGTTGACCCCGACGCCCGTCGGCGGCACGACCGCGCCCCGGGTGTTGTCCAGACCCGGCATGAGCAGGACCCGGCGCCCCTCCTCGGGGCTGTTGCCGGCCATCGAGCGCACCTGGTCGTCCGCGGTCTGCGTCAGGCCGGAGTCGTCCTGACGGTCGGTGGAGTCGAAGGCCTCCTGCGCGAGGGCGACCTGCTGGGAGGCGTCCCGCTCGGCGCCGGCGACGGCCTGGGCCACCAGGCCCTGGGCGACCTGCTGGTAGAGGACCGTCCCCAGCAGGGCGGAGAGGAAGACGCCGACGAGGACGGTGGTGGTGATGACGCGGGCTCGCAGGGACCGGCCCCACCAGGCATACCACCAGGCTCCTTCCGCGACGTCCGACGGCTCCTCGGGGGCGGCGTCCCGGTCCGCATGCCCGGGGACGGGCGACCTGGACGCGCCGGTGGACCTGGACGCGCCGGTGGCTCCGGCCTCGGGGGCGGCTCCTGCCTCGACCCGCCGGGGGGCCTCGGCGCGCCCGGCGGACGCGTCGGTCTCCCCCGCCCGCAGGTCAGGGATGTCCGGCCTTGTACCCGACGCCACGGACGGTCACCACGATCTGCGGGTTCTCCGGGTCCTTCTCGATCTTGGAGCGCAGACGCTGCACGTGCACGTTGACCAGCCGGGTGTCCCCGGCGTGCCGGTAGCCCCACACCTGCTCCAGCAGCGACTCACGGTCGAACACCTGGGTCGGCTTGCTGGCCAGGGCGGCCAGCAGGTCGAACTCCAGGGGGGTCAGCGGGATGGTCTCCCCTCCCCTGGTCACCTCGTGTCCGGCCACGTCGATGACCACGTCGCCGACGACGAGCCGGCCGTCGTCACCGGTGTCGACCCGGCGCAGCCGGGCCCGGATCCGGGCGAGCAGCTCCTGGGGCTTGAACGGCTTGACCACGTAGTCGTCCGCACCGGCCTCCAGGCCGGCGACGACGTCCTTGGTGTCCGTGCGCGCGGTGAGCATGACGATCGGCACCCCGGACTCCAGGCGCAGCTGCCGGGCGACCTCGATGCCGTCCTGGGTCGGCAGCATGACGTCCAGGAGGACCAGGTCGGGCCGCAGCTCGCGGAACATCGCCACGGCTCGACCCCCGTCCCCGCAGGTGGCCACGTCGTAGCCCTCCTTGCGGAGCACGATGCCGAGCATCTCGGCGAGGGCCTGGTCGTCGTCGACGACGAGAACGCTGGCGGTCACGTGGTCCCCCTGCTCAGTAGCGGTAGTGGTCGGGCTTGTACGGTCCGGCGACGTCCACCCCGAGGTAGGAGGCCTGCTCCTTGGTCAGCTCGGTCAGGTCGGCCCCCACCGACTCCAGGTGGAACCGGGCCACCTCCTCGTCGAGCGCCTTGGGCAGGGTGTGCACGCCGAGGGGGTAGTCGTCCGGGCGGGTGAACAGCTCGACCTGGGCGAGCACCTGGTTGGCGAAGCTGGTCGACATGACGAAGCTGGGGTGCCCCGTGGCGTTGCCGAGGTTGAGCAGCCGGCCCTCGGACAGCACGATGACCGAGCGCTCGGGGCGCTGCTCGCCGTCGACCTCCTCGGCCGGCAGGGTCCACTCGTGCACCTGCGGCTTGATCTCGGTGCGCTCCACCCCGGGAATCTGCGCGACCCCGGCCATGTCGATCTCGTTGTCGAAGTGGCCGATGTTGCCCACGACCGCCTTGTCCTTCATCGCGCGCACGTGGTCGGCGGTCACGACGTCGCGGCAGCCGGTGGCGGTGACGACGAAGTCGGCCTGGCCGACGACCTCGTCCAGCCGGGCCACCTGGTAGCCCTCCATCGTGGCCTGGAGCGCGCAGATGGGGTCGATCTCGGTGACGATCACCCGGGCACCCTGGCCGCGCAGCGCCTCGGCGCAGCCCTTGCCCACGTCGCCGAAGCCGCAGACGACGGCGACCTTGCCGCCGATGAGGACGTCGGTGGCGCGGTTGATGCCGTCGAGGAGGCTGTGCCGGATGCCGTAGACGTTGTCGAACTTGGACTTGGTCACCGAGTCGTTGACGTTGATCGCCGGGAAGAGCAGCTGGCCGGCCTCGTGCAGCTGGTAGAGGCGGTGCACCCCGGTCGTGGTCTCCTCCGTCACGCCGCGGATCCCGTCGGCCACCCGGGTCCAGCGCTGCGGGTCCTCGACCAGGCCCGACCGCACCGTCTCGAGGATGACCCTCCACTCCTCCGGGTCGCCCTCCTCCGCGGTCGGCACCGCGCCGCGCTGCTCCCACTCCCTGCCCTTGTGGACGAGCAGCGTCGCGTCCCCGCCGTCGTCGAGGATCGTGTTGGGGCCCTGCCCGTCCGGCCAGAGCATGATCTGGGTGGTGCACCACCAATACTCCTCGAGCGTCTCGCCCTTCCAGGCGAAGACGGGCACCCCCTGCGGGTCCTCGGGGGTGCCGTCCCGACCGACGACGACCGCCGCGGCCGCCTCGTCCTGGGTGGAGAAGATGTTGCAGGAGGCCCAGCGCACCTCGGCCCCCAGCTCGACCAGCGTCTCGATGAGGACGGCCGTCTGCACGGTCATGTGCAGGGACCCGGCGATCCGGGCCCCGGCCAGGGGCGCCTGGCCCTCGTAGCGGCGTCGCAGCGCGGTCAGGCCGGGCATCTCGTGCTCGGCCAGGCGGATCTGGTGGCGGCCGGCGGGGGCCAGGGACAGGTCCCGGACTCGGTGCTGCAGGGACGTCGACGTGCTCGGCATGGGGCCATGCTACGGGTCGGCCCCGACAGGACCGTGGTGCTACGACGCGGCGGCGTCCTCGCCCTGCGGGTCGTAGTCGGCGGTGACGTCCTCGTAGGGCGCCACCTCCAGCCCGAGCAGGGCGTTCTCCAGCACCTCCGCCAGCGCCGGGTGGATCCAGTACTGCCCGCGCGCCAGCTGCAGCGCCGTGAGCGGCCCCGTCGGCCCGCCCAGGCTCAGGGCCTGGATCACCGGCTGGATGAGGCTCGCCGCGTGCGGCCCCATGGCGTGCCCGCCGAGCAGGTGGCCGGTGCGCCGGTCGGCGACCAGCTTGAACAGGCTGGTCGTGTCCTCCATCGCCCAGCCGTAGGCGGTGTCCCCGTACGCCTGGGTCTTGCACGTCACGTCATACCCCTGCTCGCGCGCCTGCGCCTCGGTGAGGCCGACCGTGGCCACCTGCGGGTGGCTGAAGACGCCGGCCGGCACGTAGCGGTGGTCGAAGGACCACAGGTCCTCGGGGTGGACGAGGTTGTGCGCGACCACCCGGGCCTCGTGGTTGGCCACGTGCTTGAGCTGGTAGGGCGAGCTGACGTCGCCCAGGGCCCACACGCCCGGTGCCGTGGTCCGTCCGTGCTGGTCGACCTCGACGCGCCCGTCGGGGCGCACCTGCACCCCGGCGACGTCCAGCCCCATGCCGTCGCTGTTGGGCACCCGGCCGGTGGCCACGAGCATGCCCTCCCCGGTCACGGTCGTGCCGTCTGCCAGCTCCAGCTCGACCCCGTCCCCGCCCCGGCGGGCCGCCACGGGGGCGGCGCGCAGGTGCACGTGCCAGCGGTCGCGCGCCAGCTCGGTGAACGCCCGGGAGATCTCCGCGTCGACCTGGCTCAGCAACCGCTCCCCGCGGCTGACGACGGTCACCCGGACGCCGAGCGCGGAGAACACGTGCGCGAACTCGGCGGCGATGACCCCGCCCCCGACGACGACCATGCTGGCCGGCAGCTCGTCCATCCGCATGACCGTGTCCGAGGTGTGGTACGGAACCCCCGAGTCGGCGATCACCGCGGGGATGTGCGGCCTGCTGCCGGCCGCGACGACGACCTGGTCCCCCCGGATGCGGTGGACGCTGCCGACCTCGTGGGCCCCGCCCGGGTGGGCGATGCGCACCTCGAGCTCGCGGTCGCCGACGAAGCGGGCGTGCCCCAGGAAGGCCTCGGTGTGCGGCGCGTCCCGGCGGTAGTCGCGCCCGCCGTCGCTGATCGGGTCGATCCGGCCGAAGATCCGGTCCCGGACGTCGTCCCACCGGACCCGGTCGAGGGTGGCGTCGACGCCGAAGCGCGCGGCGTCGCGGACCGTGTGGGCCACCTCCGCGGCGTGCACGAACATCTTCGTGGGGATGCAGCCCACGTTGAGGCAGGTGCCGCCGAAGATGCCGCGGTCGACCACGGCGGTCCGCCGGTCCTCGAAGTCGGGGGTGACCAGGGAGTTGCCCGACCCGCTGCCGATGACGACGAGGTCGAAGCGGGTGGGTTCGGGATCCGTGCCGGTGCTCTCGCTCACCCGGACAGGCTAGTCGCCGCCGCCAGCTCCTCCCGGACCACCGCCAGCCCGTCCCACAGCTCGACGAACCGGGTCGACAGCGGCGCGGGCCCGAGGCGGAGCCCGTCGGGGGAACGGAAGTCCGGTATGACGCCGCGCGCCCACAGCCGCGGGTTCACCTCCGCGAAGGCGGGGTGGCGCAGGGTCACGTGCCCGCCGCGCCGGTCCCGGTCCCGGGGGCTGGCGACGACGACCCCCAGCTCGTCCGGCCAGGAGTCGACGACGGCCAGGGCCAGGTCGGTCAGGCGCAGCGACTTGTCCCGGACCTGCTCGATCCCGGCCCGTTCGAGCATGCCCGCACCCCGGGCGACCGGCACCATCCCCACGACCGGCGGGGTGCCGCTGACCAGGCTGCGCTCCCCCGGGGCGGGGACGTAGCCCTGCTCCATGAGGAAGGGGTCGCGCCGCCCCATCCAGCCCTGCACCGGCTGGCGCAGCGTGGGCACGTCGTGCAGCCGCGCCGTCAGGTAGGCGTGGGCGGGTGCGCCCGGCCCGCCGTTGAGGTACTTGTAGTCGCAGCCCACCGCCGCGTCCCAGCCCCAGTCGTCGGCCCGGACCGGCACCGACCCGGCGGAGTGGCAGGTGTCCCACAGGACCAGCCCCCCGGCCTCGTGCACGACGCCGGTGATCCCCTCGGCGTCGGCGACCCAGCCGGAGCGGTAGGCCACGTGCGAGAGCAGCACGACCCCGGTGGCGGGACCGACGGCGTCGGCGACCTGCTCCGGCGTGACACCCGCCGCCGGGTCGACGTCGATCCAGACCAGCCGCAGCCCCCGCTCGGCGGCGACCCCCTCGGCGACGTAGCGGTCCGTGGGGAAGTTGTCGGTGTCGAGCACCAGCTCGGTCCGGGCGGGGTCGAGGGCCAGCTGGTGGTCCACGAGCGCCCGCAGCACCTTGTAGAGCAGCACCGTGGTCGAGTCGGCCACGACGGTCTGCCCCGGCGCCGCCCCCAGGGCGGCCCGGCCCACGAGGTCCCCGACCTGCTCGGGCCAGCCCATCCACCCCTCGTCCCAGCTGCGGATGAGCCGGGTGCCCCAGTCCTCGCGGACGAAGCGGGCCATCTCCTCGGCGGTCCCGGCGACCGGCCGTCCCAGCGAGTTGCCGTCCAGGTAGGCCACGACGTCGGGTGCCGGCTCGAACTCGGCGGCGAAGGCCGCGAGCGGGTCGGCGGCGTCGAGGGCGAGCGCGTCGTCGCGGGTGGGGACCTCACGCACGGCCCTCACCTCCGTGGTACCCGTCGGGCGTCACGTCCTGGATCCGGGTGCGCACGTCGTAGAGCTCGGGGAAGAAGGTCAGGTCCAGGGCCCGCCGCAGGAAGGGCACGCCGGAGCTGCCGCCGGTCCCCCGCTTGGAGCCGATGATGCGTTCGACCGTCTTGAGGTGACGGAAGCGCCATACCTGGAAGTTGTCCTCGACGTCGACGAGGTCCTCGGCGACGTGGTACTCGACCCAGTGCCGCTCCGGGTCGGCGTAGACGGCGGCGAACACGTCGACGACCCCCTCGGAGGCCTCGTAGGGCAGGGTCACGTCACGCTCGAGCACCTCCTGGGGCACCGGGTGGCCCTGCCGCGCGAGCCAGTGGAGCACCTCGTCGTAGAGGCTGCGCTCGTGCAGCAGCCGCTCCAGCTCGTCGTGCACCTGCGGGTCGTGGGCGAAGACGCGGAGCATGTCCGCGTTCTTGTTGCCGAGGGAGAACTCGACGGCGCGGTACTGCCACGACTGGAAGCCGGACCCGGTGGCCAGGAAGGAGCGGAAGAGGGCGTACTCGCTCGGCGTCAGGGTGGCCAGCACCGACCACTGCTCGGTCAGCGTGTGCTGGATGTGCTTGACCCGCGCGACCCGCTTGAGCGCCGGCTGGAGGTCGTCGCTGCGGATCAGCTGCCGGGCGGACGTGAGCTCGTGGAGCATGAGCTTGAGCCACAGCTCGGAGGTCTGGTGCTGGATGATGAAGAGCAGCTCGTCGTGGCGCGGCGGGACCGCGCGCGGGTGCTGGGCGGAGAGCACCGTGTGCAGGTCGAGGTACTCCCCGTAGGACAGGTTGCGGTCGAAGTCCCGCTCGATGCCGCTCTCCAGGTCGCGGACGGCGCGGGTATGGCGCGTGACGGGGTCGTCGGCGTGGTCGCGGGCGGCGTTGCTCACGGGTGGAGTCTGGCACATCGACATCTGTGCAGGTCAGCAGGCCTGTCGGTGCTCTGCCCTAGCGTGCCGGTACGGCACCTCGGGAGGAGGGGTGCACCCGACGGAAGGGGTGGGGACGTGCAGATGGAGGGTATGCCGATCGCGACGGACGGTGGTCCGGCACCACCGCGGGCAGCACCCGTCCCGGTGCTGCCCCTGGCCGGCCCGGAGCTGGCCGACCCGGCCCCTGCGGTCCTGGTGCGGGTCCGCGAGGTGGCAGACCTGCTGGCCGGGCCCGGGGAGCCGCTCACGCAGGAGGAGCGGGTGGCCACGCTCGCCGAGCTCGAACGACTCAAGAACGTGTGCGCCGCCGCGCAGGCGGCCGTCACCGTCGACCTGGACGAGCAGGCGGCGGTGGACCGCCAGGCCAGGGAGGGCGAGCTGGGCCACCGCCGCCGGGAGCGGGAGGGGGTGACCCTGGAGGTGTCGCTCGCCCGCAGGGTCTCCCCGCAGCGGTCCCGGTCGCTGATCGGGCTGGCCCGCGCCCTGCACGACCGGCTGCCGCAGACCCTGGCCGCCTTCCGTGAGGGACGGGTCTCGGAGTGGGCGGCGTCGCTGGTCGAGAAGGAGACCAGGGGGCTGACCGACGAGCAGGCCCGGGAGGTGGACGCGCTGCTGGCGCCCACGCTCGGCACCTGCTCGGAGGGCCGGCTGGCCCGGAGGGCGGCGTCGCTGGCCTACGAGGCGGACAAGCGCGGGTTCCTGGAGCGGCACGCCAGGGCGGTCGGGGACCGTTACGTCTCGATCCGGCCCGCGGCCGACGGGATGGTCCGGCTGAGCGGCCTGCTGCCGCTGGTCGAGGGCGTCGCCCTGCACCGGTCGCTGGAGGAGAGCGCCCGGGCGGCCCACCTGGCCGCCACGTCCGCGGCCGAGGGAGGCGGGGACGGCACCCCCGGGCAGGGCGAGGTCCCCACGGTCGCCCAGCTGCGCGCCGACGAGCTGGTCCGGCGCGTCACCGGCGTCGATCCCGCCCGCGAGGGCGTGCCCGTCGAGATCGGCCTGGTGATGACCGACCGGGCCCTGCTCGACGAGGGCGAGGACCCGGCCCGCGCACCGGGCTACGGGCCGGTGCCGGCCGCGCTGGCCCGCATGATCGCCGCCTCCGGCAGCACCCGGGACGTGGAGGTCGGCGAGGCCAGGGCCTGGCTGCGACGGCTCCTGCTCGACCCGGTCGACTCCACGCTCGCCGAGGTGGACGGGCGCCGACGGTGCTTCACCGGTCCGCTGCGCAGGTTCGTGGTCGCCCGCGACCAGGAGTGCGCGATGCCCTACTGCCACGCACCGATCCAGGACGTCGACCACGTGGCCAGGGCACGGGACGGTGGCGCCACCACGGCCGACAACGGCCAGGGGCTGTGCCGGGCCTGCAACCTCGACAAGGAGACCGAGGAGCTGCGCACCGAGGTGGTGACGGCGGCCGACGGCACGCGGGCGGTGAGGGTCCGCACCCGGTACGGCCAGGTCCACCACTCCCAGCCACCCCCGGTGCTCGACACGCTCGAGGACCTCGGGGCCCGGTGGCACGGCGAACGACCACCGTGGTGGTCCGGCCGCACCGCAGGGGACGGGGGCGACCCGGAGAAGGGACGGGGCCAGCTCGTCGCCGAGTGGGAGCGGCTCGTGCACGACTGGGACCAGGACACCGCATCGTGGGAGAGGTTCACCGAGGAGTGGGACGGGCTCGGCGAGGAGCTCGACGACGACGAAGGGATGGGCGTCCCGGCCTGACCAGGGCGACCCAACCGGGCCGCCCTGACCACGCCGGCCCAACCGGGCCGGCCTGACCGGCCGGGTCGTGGACGTCGGGGGCTCAGCCGCCGGTGCGGTCGCGCAGGTCCGCCACGTGCGGGCTGACCGAGGGGTCCAGCCCCAGACCGAGCGCCATGTAGGTGGCGGTGAAGTCGACCATGGAGACGTGGTCGGCGAGCCGGACGACCGGTGCCCCGGGGCCGGCACGGACCTCCATGACGCGGACCCCGGCCTCCTGCGCCGTGGTGAGCACGGCCTCCGTGAGCGCGTCGGCCTGGACCGACTCCCGGGTGGGCGGGTCGGCGGGGGCGTCGCGCAGCATGAGCAGCCCCAGCGGCGGCAGGGTCGGCCCGTCGAGGAAGGGGTCGGCGAAGATGTCCCGACCTCCGTCGGGGCTGCGGCGACGCTCCATCAGCTCCCCCTCCGGCTCGTCGAAGTGGTGCGGCTCCCAGCCGCTGGTGTCGATGTCGCCCAGCCGGATCCGCCGCTCGTCGTACGTGCCCGGTCGCGGCCCGCCCCGGTGGGTGTAGGGCCCGTCGAAGCAGGCGACGATCCCGCTGGCGGCGTCGGGCAGCTCGCCGAAGGGAGCCGGCATCCGCGCCGTGCGGGCGAGCATGGAGGAGGCGCGGGCGGCGGCCACCCCGCCCAGCGGCCCGTCGCCGAGCACCACGGGCACCGTCTCGGCGAGCTGGAGGGCGAGCAGCTTGGCCGGGTTGACGAACGACTCGGAGGTGGGGCGCAGCTCCTCAGCCCGTTCGTCGAGCCGGTCGGCGACGGCGGTCAGCACGCTGTCCGGGGCGTCCAGCAGCCCGAGCAGGTCGGCGCCCGCGAGCACCGGGGTGAGCATGGTCCACAGGGAGGTCCGGGAGCTGGTCCGGCCCCGGCCGGTGCCCACGTGGATGCCGCGGGCCCGACGGGTGACCTCGGCCAGCGGCGAGTCGTCGGCTCCGACCGTGAGAAGCGAGGCGCCGCGACGGGCGGCCTCGGCGGCGACCGCCAGCGGGCCGGGCGCCCGGCCGGACAGGGAGACGGCCACGACCAGGTCCATCGGGCCGACCCAGCCCGGCAGCGGCAGGTTGCGGCGGGCCTGCACCGGCACGGGCGAGCCCGGCTCGGCGAGGAGCTCGAGCACCTCGGCCACGATCGAGGAGCCGCCGATCGCGGCGACGAGCACCGACCGGGGCCGGCCCTGGTCGGCCAGCCGCCCGATCCCGGCCTCCCGGCCCAGGTGCAGGGCCTCGCGGACCTGGGCCCCGGCGGTGGCCAGCGCCCGGAGGGTGCCGCGGGAGTCCTTGCCCTGCAGCTCGTCCGGGTCGTCGAGGAGCGCCTCGTCGAGGTGGGGGGCCACGGGTCAGTCCCCGTCCCCGACCGCGACGACGGTCGCGTCGTCGGCGAGCAGCACGGGGATGCCGTCGACCACGGGGAAGCGACGCCGCCGGCCGGGTCCGTCGCAGTCCTGCGCGCACTGCAGCGCGGGCTGCCCGTCCTCGTCCACGACGTCGACGAGCTCGTGCCCTCCGACAGGGCAGCGCAGGATCTCCCGCACCCACGGTTCGTACTGCGGCCTAGCCATCTGCGTCCTCCTGTCGTACCAGCCCCAGGACGGCGTCCCGGACCTGCTCCATGGTCGTGGTGTCGGCGGCCTCGACGTTGAGCCGCAGCAGCGGCTCGGTGTTGCTGGCCCGCAGGGAGAACCACCACAGGGGCGCCTGCTCCCTCGTCATGACGAGACCGTCGAGGGTGTCGGCGACCGCCCCCTGCGCCTCGGCCCAGTCCCGGGCGCGCGCCACGGCGGCCGCCACGTCGGCCACGCGCGAGTTGATCTCCCCGGACGCGGCATACCGGTCGTAGGCGGCGACCAGGGCCGACAGCGGCCCGTCCTGCTCGCCCAGAGCCGCCAGCACGTGCAGCGCCGCCAGCATCCCGGTGTCGGCGTACCAGAAGTCGCGGAAGTAGTAGTGGGCCGAGTGCTCGCCGCCGAAGACCGCCTCGTGCTCGGCCATCTGCGCCTTGACGAAGCTGTGCCCCACACGGGTGCGCACCGGGCGCGCGCCGAGGGCGGCGATGGTCTCGGGGACGGCCCGGGAGCAGATGACGTTGTGGACGACGGCGACCGACGACGGATCGGCGCCCGCGGCGACCTCCTTGGCGATCTCCCGGGCGGCGACCAGGGCGGTGATGGCGCTCGGGGTCACCGGGCGGCCGCCCTCGTCGACGACGAAGCAGCGGTCGGCGTCGCCGTCGAAGGCCAGGCCGAGATCGGCCCCGTGCCGGACGACCGCCGCCTGCAGGTCGCGCAGGTTCTCCGGCACGAGCGGGTTGGCCTCGTGGTGGGGGAAGGTGCCGTCGAGCTCGAAGTACAGCGGCACGACCCGCACCGGCACGTCCGGATGGTCCAGCACGGCGGGCACGGTGTGCCCGGCCATCCCGTTGCCGGCGTCGACGACGACGGTGAGCGGACGCCCTCCGCGCAGGTGCACCAGGGAGCGCAGGTATGCCGCGTAGTCGGCGAGCACGTCGGTCTCGTCCAGGGTCCCCGGTCTCCCCGGGGTGGGCAGCTCGTGCAGACCGCCGCGGTCGAGCAGCCACTGGGCCAGGTCGCGGACCTCCGCGAGCCCGGAATCCTGCCCCACCGGCCGGGCGCCCCGCCGGCACAGCTTGATGCCGTTGTAGGCGGCCGGGTTGTGGCTGGCCGTGAACATCGCGCCGGCCCGGTCCAGCGCCCCGCTGGCGTAGTAGAGCTGGTCGGTCGAGGCCAGCCCGATCATCGTGACGTCGACGCCGTGGACCGCCACCCCGGCGGCGAAGGCGCGCGCCAGCTCCGGCGAGGAGTCGCGCATGTCGTGACCGACGACCACCCCGGCCTCCTCCTCGGGGAGGACCACGACCTGGGCGAAGGCGGACCCGAGCGCCCGCACCACCTCGACGTCCAGCTGCTCGGGCACGAGGCCACGCACGTCGTAGGCCTTGACGACGTCGGCCAGTCTCACGGAGGTCACAGCAGGAAAGGGTACCGACGCGGACCCTGCGGGACGGACCCCGTGCTCAGCGGTCGCGCAGCATGCGCAGGTGGCCGCGGCGCGCGATCTCGGTGACAGTGGCGCCGGTGCCCTCGCCCCCGCCGTGCCCGTCGACGTGCACCACCGACCCGCGGTGCTCCCGGACCGCGTCGGCCAGGGCGGCCAGGTCGTCCACCGGTGGCCGGGGCTCGCCCTCCGGCAGCTCGATCCGCACGACGTCCCACCCGCGCGGCACCGTGAGCCGGCCGGCGTGCTCCTCGCACAGGTCGTAGGAGTGCGGCTCGGCGTAGGTCGCCAACGGTCCCAGCACCGCCGTCTGCTCGGCGTAGACGTAGGTCAGCGTCGACGACGCCGGGCGGACGCACGCTGTCTTGGAGCACTGGCGGGAGACGGTCACAGCACCCCACTGTAGGTGCCCCGGCCGACATTCCCGTGGAGGCACCCCGTCGACCTCCGGCCCAGGGACTAGGGTCGGGACCGTGACCAGGCGTCGGGACCGGCACGGCCGGGGGATGCGCGGGCCGCTGGCGTGGCCGCGCGTCCCCGTCATGACGACCCGGGCCGCCCGCTTCGACGAGATGGTCCTCGACGCCGCCGAGACGCTGGAGCACCGGCTCGGGCACGAGCTCGGCGTGGAGCTGGCGGTGGAGGACGTGCCGCCCTCGGACCCGGCCCCCTGGGAGGACGGAGTGCCGCTGGGACGGCTCTTCCCCGCCGAGCGCGCGCTGGCGGCCCGGATGGTGGTCTACCGGCGCCCCGTCACCCACCGGGCCCACGACGAGGCCGAGCTCGCCGCCCTGGTGCTGGAGGTGATGGCCGAGCAGCTGGCGCGGATGTACGGCCGCGACCCGGAGGACCTCCTCTAGCGGCTCAGGGCACCGCGGGTCCTGCGGCTCAGGGCACCGCGGGGCGGACGGTGGTCACCGTCCGGGTCCAGGGCACCTCGGGCAGCGTGGCCGAGGCCACGAAGGGGCCACGCCCGTCCGCCCCGGTCACGTGCACGGCGGCCACCACGCCGGCTCCGGGGCCCTCCCCCAACGGGTCGGTCGTGGTGATCCAGACGGCACGCGCGTCCGCAGGCACCGGCAGCCCGAGTCCGGTGTCGTTCGCCAGGTCGAGGACCTCGGTCGTGGTCCCACCCTCCGCATCCAGCCACCGCACGGTCGCCGTGGTCGCGTCGACCGCGCTGACGACCAGCCGGGACGTGCCTGCCGGGATGACGCCCGGGTCGGGCAGCGCGATGCGACCGGGTTGCTCGAGGGCACGCCGGCAGCAACCCACGCCAGCTCCCCGGCGGGGCGGACCAGGGGCTCCTCGCGGGAGCGTGGCGGGACCGCGGTGGAGTCGGCGTCGTCCCCGCCCGGGTCGCTCGTGGCTCCGTCCTCGTCCGCCGGCGCCGCGGTGGCGTCCGCCTCGTCGGTCGACGGGGCGGTCGCCTCGGTCTCGTCCGCCGGCGCGGCGGTGGCGTCCGCCTCGTCCTCCGGCGCATCGGTCGTCTCCGCGTCGTCCCGCGACGCCTCCTCGGGCTCACCCTCGGCAGGCAGGACCTCGACGCCCGCGGCGGCCACGACGGGCACGTCCGACCGGACGCGCAGACCGGTCGTCCCGGGCGGCAGGTCGGCGAGGTCGATCTCGGCCGTGCGTCCGGCCGCGACCCGCGTGACGAGGTCGGGCAGCCGGACCGCCCCGTCCTCGGTGAGCGCGACCAGGTCGACGACGGCCTCCTCGTCGCCGGGAGGCAGCACCCGCAGCACGGCCCGGTGCTCCGAGCCTCCGGGGCGGGGGGCGGCGCGGGGACGACCAGGTCCGTGGCCGGCCCTGGTGTCCCTCCCGGCGCCACCGTGCCGGAGCCGAGGTCGGTCGTGCCGTCCCGGACGAGCAGGTGCAGGTGCGCGGACACCGGGCCCCCGGTGGCCGTCACCGACACGACCGGCGAGGGGACCCCTGGTGCCAGGCGTCCAGCAGCCGCTCCACCCGTCCGCCGGCCGGCACGACGATCCCACCGCGCCCGTGGTGGTCGCCTCGCCCTCGCTGCCCCACACGCGCACCTGGACCGTCACCGGGTCCGGGCCGGGGTTGCTCAGCACGAGCCGCTCCGTCCCGCCCGCACGGCCGTCCCCGCCCACGAGCCAGCTCTCCTCCGCCGGCTGCACGCAGGGGGTCAGGGAGGCCCCGCGCGCCCCGGCCTCTGTGCCGACCCCCAGCTGCGCCCCGACGAGGCCGGGCGCCGCGCCGCCCTCGCCCAGGACGAAGGCCGCGCGGGCCTCGGCGAGGTCGACGCCGAGGGCCTCGTCGGCCGGCAGGCGGCGGCTCCCGTCGCTGTCGCCGGAGAGCACCAGGCGTGCGGTCCCTCCTGGGGACCGCGTCGAGCTCGCGTCGTCGTCATCCCCCTCGGACGGCCCCTCGGACGGCGAGGACGGCGCGGTCTCCGCGGTCGTCGTCGCCGCGTCGTCGACAGCACCCTGCCCGGGCACGGGACCGGCGTCGTCCGTCAGCAGCGTCGTGGGGGCCCGTGCGGCGACCACCCGGACCGGCACCTCGTCGGCGGCGGCGCCGGGGCAGGCGAGCGCGGCGGAGTCCACCAGGGTCACGTCGGAGGGGCCCGCGGTCACGGCCGCGTCGCCCGGACCGGCAGCCGGGGGGACGGACCGGCCGAGGGATCCGCCGTCGACGGCTGCGGCAGCCCCCACGAGCCCGGCCAGGACGAGGGCGGCACCGGCTCCCCGCCACCAGCGGGCCCGACGAGGCCGCGCCACGGTCGCACCGGACGCCTCCGGTGCGGGGTCCCCGCTCTCGCCCGGGTCCCCGCCCTCGGAGCGTTCCGTGCCCACAGGGTCCGTGCCCGGTCCGGTGTCCGTGCCCGGAGTCTGCTCGTCGGGGCTCACGGCTCCTCCTCCTCGGTGGTGTCCGGCTCGGGTCGTCCGAACGGAAGGGCCAGGAAGACGGTGACCAGCGTCAGGACCAGCGCGACCAGGTGCCACGGGAGGGACGGGCGGGCGAGCCGCACCTCGAGGTCGTGGGTCCCTTCCGGCAGGGCGACCTCCCCGTCCGCGCCGACCGCCACGTCCTCCCCGTCGACCGCGACCCGGGCCACCTGCGACCAGCCGGTCCCCTCGGCGACGTGGAGCGTCGCACCGTCCGGCAGGTCCTCGACCCGGCCGGCCGCGACCCCGTGCGGTCCCTGGCTGGGCACGCGCGACACCAGGCCGCCGTCCGCGTCCAGGACCCGCACCCGGGCGGCCTCGTTGTCGCTCATCCGCCACAGCACCTGCCCCTGGGGCCCGCCCACCCTCGTCAGGCCGGGCAGGGCGTCGACCCGTCCCACCAGCGGGTGGTCCTCCTCGGCGGCGACGAGGACGTAGCCGGCGGCCAGCTCGAGCAGTCCGGCGACCGCCCGGTCGCCGCCCTCCGAGACGACCGTCCGGGCGACCTCCTCGACCGGGCCCGCCGGCCCGACCCCCACGGCCAGCTCCGTGGTCCGGTCCCGCAGCACCCTGGCCGGCTCGATCTCCCGTCCCACGAGGTCCACCACGACCTCGTTCTCCCCGACCGGGGTGAGCACGAGCGTCCGGGGGGCGGACGGGCCGTCGGCCTGGGCCGCGGCGACCGGAGGCAGGGCCGGTGGGGCGGCGAGGAGCCCGTCGGCCGGCGGACGCCAGACCGCGACCGCCAGGGGGACGAGCGCGGCCAGCACCACCACCGCGGCGGTCAGTGCCGCCACGACGGCCCGCGGACGCCGGACCGCGGCACGCCACGGCTCCCTCCGGCGGGGGCCCTCGGCGCGCCAGGACCGGTCGACGAACAGGGCCGTCGCGAGCAGCAGCGATGCGCCGCTGACCGAGAGCATGGACCCGTTCCAGGCGGTGACCGTCAGACCGGCCTCGGCGTGCCCGGCGGGCAGGACGCCCAGCCCGGCCCGGGGCGCCAGCAGCGCCAGGAGCAGGCCCAGGAGGGCCCCGACGACGAGCACCCCGGCACGACGTCCGGACCTCCCGGGCAGCAGGGTCGCCGCGAGCGCCGCCGCCCAGGCCACCAGGGCGGCCCACAGCGGGGCCGCCGAGAGGTCCGACGGGTCGAGCGCAGCTCCCGGCACCAGCAGGGCGGTCTGCCAGGCCGGGGCGCCGGCCGGGAGAGCTGGTGCGGCCACGGTGGCCCCCGCCCCGCCCAGCAGCCGTACGGGGTCGGTGAGGAGGGCCGGCAGCCACGGGAGCAGGAGGGCCCAGGGAAGCGCGGCCAGGACCGCGCCCCGCCACCGGGCCCCCCGGCTGCCGAGCAGCAGCACCAGGACCCCGGCGACGGTGGCGGGGACCAGGACGAGGGGCACCCACTGGGCGGTCAGGGCGACGCCCAGCGCGGTCGCGAAGACCGCGGCCGTGCGTCGCGTCCCGCCGCCTCGGGTGGCGGCGACCACGTAGCCGGCCACCAGGAGGGGCGCCACCAGGTGCACCACGACGGGACCGACCCGTCCGTCCTGCGTCGCGGAGACCAGCGGGGTGGCTCCCGCCCAGCCCAGCGCGAGCGCGGCGCGCAGCCACCGCCGGTGGGTCACCCGGCGCAGGGCGAGGTATGCCGTGACGAGCGCCACCGGGGCGGCGGCCAGCAGGAGCCACCCGAGGGCCACCCCGGCAGCGTTCGGCGCGCCCCCGGGGCCCGCGACCGCGTCGACGAGCAGGGTGGGCGCGGTCCACGGCAGCAGCCAGGGCTCGGGCGGGTGGTCGTGCCCGAGCCCGCCGCCGCGCCAGCCGTCCAGCGCCGAGCGCCACAGGCCGGCCGGCCCGGTGGCCGCCGGGCCCAGCTCGTCCCCCACTAGTCCGGGACCACCCGGCCGCAGGTCGCCCAGGTGCTGGCGCCACCCCCACACCGTCGCCGCCGTCGTGACGAGCACCGCCAGCGCCAACGGCCAGCTCGCCCAGGGGCGCCGTTCCTCCTCGCCGGAGATCTCGGCGAGCTCGTCCGAGACCGGTCCGGTCTCGGGCACCGCACGACCGCCGGCCGCCGGCCCCGCCTGCCGACGGCGGGTCCGGGCACGAGGGTCGAGCGCGTCCCCGAGCGTCTCGACGGTCGACCGCCAACCGGCCGTGGCCGGCAGGAAGAGGGCCCGCAGGTCCCGCGGTCGCACCGTGCGTCGCCCACGGAACTGCCGCCGGGCCCGCCACCCGCGCAGCGGGGCGAGGGCCGCGCGGACGTCGGCCCACTCGTCGGCCGCCTCGGCCGGACGCTTGACGAGCAGCAGGACGAGGGCGGCCAGCGCACTGGTGAGGACGACCCCCAGCGCGCGCCACGGCGCCGACCAGGCCGATCCGCGGGCGAGGGCGAGCTGGCGCTGCCGCACCCGGGTGCGCCGCGGGTCCTGCACCCCCAGGCCGTCGTCCCCCGTCCGCACGACGCGTCGGGCGCCACGACCACGCGGTGGCCGGTCAGGTGGGCCCGCCAGCCCAGGTCGAGCCCCTCGACCCCGTCGTCGCCGAACTCGGGCGAGAGCCCGCCGGACGTCTCGAGGGCGTCGCTGCGGACCAGCGACCCCACGAGGGGGACGCCGAGGACGTCCTGGCGCAGGTCCAGCTGGCCCTGGTCGACGAGCGCGGCCCGTCGCAGGTCGACCTCGCGACCGGCCGGGGTGACGTGGTGACCGACGCCCACGAGCAGCCGTGGGTCGTCGGCCCGCACGAGCTTGGGCCCGACCACGCCCACCCGGCTGTTGCGCCGGACGGCGGCGGCGAGGGCGGCGAGCGCGGTCGGCTCGGGCAGGCTGTCGTCGGTCAGCAGCCAGAGCCAGTGCTCCGGATGCACCGGCAGCACGGACCGGGCGTCCTCGACGGCCTGCCAGCGGGGCGGGCGCCCCGGCCTCGCGGTCGTGGCGTCGGTCGCGGTCCCGTCCGTCGCCGTGCCGTCCTCCGACCCCGCGGAGGCGGGGGGACGCAGGACGAGGGGCACGCGGTGCTCCCGCACGAGCGGGTGCTCGAAGGCGGCGCGGGTCCGCGGCTCGTCGGGGTCGACCCCGGCGACGACGACCCGACCGGGACGGCGGGACTGGGCGGCGAGAGCGTCGAGGAGGCCGTCCAGGGACGGGCCGTCGGTCCGGGTGAGGACGACGACGGAGACGTCGTCCACCCGGGCCCGACCGCCGGGGGTCGTCACGGAGGTGGGGTCGGACGTGGCGGGTCGGGACCCGCCGGTCACACGGCGCGCTTCTTGAGCTTGCGCCGCTCCCGCTCGGACAGGCCGCCCCAGATGCCGAAGCGTTCGTCGTTGGCCAGGGCGTACTCCAGGCACTCGGCCCGCACCTCGCACCCGACGCACACCTTCTTGGCCTCGCGGGTCGACCCGCCCTTCTCCGGGAAGAAGGCCTCGGGGTCGGTCTGCGCGCACAGGGCGCGCTCCTGCCAGGAAGCCTCGTCGACCTCGTCGGCCCCGCTCAGCAGGCTCAGCATCTCCATCTCGTGCATGGCTCCTCCTCGACCTCTCGCCAACACGTCCACCGCCACTCCCGGGCCCGAGCTGCCTTCGGTCGGGAAGAACACGATGGGTGAATTACACGCGTGTCATCCGCCGTAGTCAACCCCAGATCTGCTAGTGGTCCCCGTCCTGGCCGGCGGGCGGACGTCGCGCGGCCCCGGCCCGGCGGGGCTCCCAAGCGGCCCCGCCGCAGGTGGCCGGGGGTGCCGGCGCCGCCCGCCTCCGTCCCCGGCGCCGCCCGCCCGCACAATGGGGCGCATGCAGATCACCGCACTGTCCGGCGGCGTCGGCGGCGCCCGTTTCGTCCGCGGCCTGGTCCACGAGCTCCGGCGGCGTGCCCCCGGCGAGGAGGTCGAGGTCACCGTCGTCGGCAACACCGGGGACGACATCACCCTCTTCGGGCTGCGGGTCTGCCCCGACCTCGACTCGGTCCTCTACACCCTCGGCGGCGGGGTCGACGAGGAGCAGGGGTGGGGCCGCGAGGGCGACACCCGGGAGGTCATGGGCGAGCTGGGGGCCCTGGGCGTGCAGCCGCAGTGGTTCGGCCTGGGCGACCGGGACCTGGGGACCCACGTGGCCCGCAGCCTCTGGCTGGCCCAGGGCGCCACCCTCTCGGAGGTGACGGCCCGGCTCGCCGCCCGGTGGGGGCTGCCCGGGCAGGGCGTGCGGCTGCTCCCCGTCACCGACAGCCCCATCGAGACCCACGTCTCGTGGACGCCGGCGCCTGGACGGTCCTGCCGGCCGGAGTGGCGACGCGGCAGGCACCGACCGGGGGGCCGATGACGGCGTGCCGGAGCGGGCGATCCACTTCCAGGAATGGTGGGTGCGCCACGGCGCGTCCCTGCCGGTGCGCCGGTTCACCGTCGCCGGGCTGTCCGGCGCCGCCCCCGCCCCGGGCGTCCTGGAGGCCATCAGGGGCGCGGACGTGGTCCTGCTGCCCCCGAGCAACCCGGTCGTCTCGATCGGCATCGTCCTGGGGGTCCCCGGGGTGAGGGACGCGCTGCGAGGGACCCGGGCGCCGGTCGTCGGGGTCAGCCCCATCGTCGGCGGGCGACCCGTCCGCGGGCACGCGGACGCCTGCCTGGCCCCCCTGGGCGTCGAGGTCAGCGCCGCCGGCGTGGCCGGCCTCTACGCGGACCTGCTCGACGGCTGGCTGGTGGACACGGCCGACGAGCACGCGGGCTACCCTCCGCGGGTCCAGGTCCGTCCCCTCGACCTGCTCATGCGGGACGTCGAGGGGGCCGCCCGCATCGCCGGGGCCGCCCTCGACCTGGCCGACGAGCTGCGGTGACCCCCGTCGGACCCGGGACCGGGGGCAGGTCGCAGGTACAGGACGGACCGGACGGACCGGCGGCGCAGGACGGACCGGCGGCGCAGGACGGACCGACGGTGCCGGCCGGGCAGGACGGGCCGGACGGGCTGCTCGTCCTGCCCCTGCGCGGCCTGCCCGAGCTGCGCACGGACGACGACCTGGCGGGCCTGCTCCTGGACGCGGCGAGGGCCCGCGGCGGCCTGCGGGACGGCGACGTCCTCGTCGTCTCGGCCAAGGCCGTCTCCAAGACGCAGGGCCTGCGGGTCGACGCGGACGCGCAGGGCGGCCGGGAGGCCGAGGTCCTGCGGCGCAGCCGTCGCGTGGTCGCCGAGCGCCGGACGCCGCACGGCACCACCCGGGTCGTCGAGGCGGAGGCCGGCCCCGTCATGGCCGCCGCGGGGATCGACGCGTCCAACACCGGTCCCGACGGGGGGCTGCTCGTGCTGCCCGGCGACCCGGACGCGGCCGCGGCCGCGCTGCACGCCGCCCTCGCCGAGGCCCTGCCCCCCGGCACGCGGTTCGGCGTGCTCCTCAGCGACACCGCCGGGCGGCCCTGGCGGGCCGGGCAGACCGACCTGGCCCTCGGGGCCCACGGCCTGGCCGTGCTCGACGACCTGCGCGGGGCCACCGACCACGACGGCCGTCCCCTGGCCGTGACGACCCGGGCGGTCGGCGACGAGCTGGCCGCCGCCGCCGACCTGGTCAGGGGCAAGGCCGACGGTGTCCCCGCGGCGCTCCTGCGCGGACCGGCCGTCAGGGCGCTCGTCATCGCCACCGCCGCGGACCCGGGCCAGGGCGGGACGGGCGCGGCGGCCCTGGTGCGGACCGGCCCCGGCGACTGGTTCGCCCTGGGCCACCGGGAGGCGGTCCGCGCCGCCCTGGGGGTGGCCCCGGGTAGCGCGCGCGCCGAGGAGGTCGGCATCGCCTCCGTCGCCCCCGAGGACGAGGAGGTGCGGGGCGCGCGGGCGGTGCGGGTGGCGCTCGTCGGGCACGACGGTGCCTCGGTCGGGGGCTCCGCCGCCGGGGGGTATGCCGTGTCCGCGCCCGACCCGGTCCTGGCCGGCCGGGTGGCGGCCCGGCTCGAGGTGGCCCTCGCCGGGGAGGACCTGACCGGACCGGTGCGGGTGGTGCCGCCGGACGCCTGAGCGCCGGCGAAGGCCCCTCAGCCCGTGGGCAGGTGCCGCCGGGGCGCCATCCTGGGCCCCCGGCGCGGCCGGACCGCCCCGGAGAGCTCCAGCAGGCGCTGCACCCGGTAGCGCTGCCCGGCGTAGGGCCGCAGCAGCTCCACGAGCGACTGGTCGTCCACCGGCCGGCCGGTCAGCGCCCAGCCGATGTTGGCCGCGACGTGGTAGTCGCCGAAGCTCACCGCGTCGGGGTCGCCCAGCGCCCGGTGCGCCGTCTCGGCCGCGGTCCAGACCCCCACGCCCGGGATGCTCACCAGGCGCCGCCGGGCGGCCGCCAGGTCCAGCTCGGGCAGCTGCTCGAGCCGGGCGGCCACCCGGGCCACCCGCACCACCGTGGCCGAGCGCTGCGGGCTCACCCCGGCGCGCAGCCACTCCCAGCTGGGGATCTGCGCCAGCACGGCCGGCGGAGGAGGCACCCGCACCCCCAGCGCGCCGCCGGGACCGGGGGCCGGCTCGCCGAAGCGCTGCACGACGCGGCGCCAGCCGGAGAAGGCCTCCTGGCCGGTGACCTTCTGCTCGATGACGGCCGGCACCAGCGACTCCAGCACCAGCCCGGTCCGGGGGACCCGCCAGCCCGGGTGCAGCCGCAGCGCCCGGGCGACCAGGTCGTGGCAGGGCACGAACCC
Source organism: Ornithinimicrobium sp. CNJ-824 (assembly GCF_001942405.1). GTDB lineage: Bacteria > Actinomycetota > Actinomycetes > Actinomycetales > Dermatophilaceae > Ornithinicoccus > Ornithinicoccus kibberensis. The sequence goes on along the minus strand of NZ_MKKA01000055.1, from coordinate 115,071 downwards.
CTCGGCCCCGACGTCCCCCTCGCCGAGCATCGTCGGCAGCCGGTCCAGCACCCAGTCGGCCCCCGGGCCCCACGCGTCCGCCAGCACGGTCGCCTCCGCGGCCCTCGTCGTGACACGCAGCGTCACCGGTCCCGCGGGCGTCGTCATGGCCCGCCACAGCGCCCCGGCGACGACCCGCCAGGCCGGGTCCCCCGCCCCCCTGCGCAGCACCCCCCAGGTGGCGCGCACGTCCACGGGCCAGGCGGCACGCCATACCCTCCGGGCGGGCCGGGCACCCCCGGGCACGCCGCCGGGGACCCCCGGGGAGGGAACGGCACGCAGGCCCGTGGCTGTCACCGGGACACTGTGCCTGCTTCGGGCGGCGCGGCGCAAGGCGCGGCCACGGGTTAGCGTGTAGCCCGTGCAGCTCCCTCCCCAGGTGCTCGCCGACGCGGTCGGCGCCGATGCCACCCGTCCGGCGATCACCTTCTACGACGACTCCCCCGAGGCCGCCGGCGAGCGGATCGAGATCTCCCGCCGCGTCCTGGCCACCTGGGTCGCCAAGGCGGCCAACGCGCTCCAGGAGTCCTTCGACGCCCAGCCCGGGACCGTCGTCCTCGTCGACCTGCCCAGCCCGCACTGGCGGCTCGTCTACTGGGCCCTCGCGGCCTGGTCGGTGGGCGCGACCCTGACGGTGGACGCCCACGAGGGTGCCGACGTGCTCGTCACCACCGACCCGGACAGCTCCCTGGCGGACGACTGCGACGAGGTGGTGGCCGTGGCCCTGCCGGCGCTGGCTCGCGGGTTCGGCGCCGAGCTGCGCTCCGGGGTCATGGACGAGGCGGGCGAGCTGGCCGGGTTCGCCGACGACTTCGCCCCCTGGGACGAGGCCGAGGAGGACGACACCGCCCTCGTCCACCACGGCGACCGCCTCAGCTACGCCGAGCTGCTCGAGGAGCTGCCCGCCGTGCCCCCCGCGCCCGGGCCCTGGTGACCACCACGGACCCGGGGCTGACCGTCCGCCAGGTCCTGCAGGTCCTGGCCGCCGACGGCTCGGTCGTCCTCGTCCGCGGCTCGGCCGGCGGCCCCGAGGAGCGGCTCGCGGCCGAGGGCGTGACCCACCGCTGCCCCGGCAGCCTCGGCGAGGGGACCGCCGGGTAGCCTCGCCCGCATGGACAAAGTCGTTTCCTCCGCCGCGGAGGCCCTGGAGGGCCTCGACGACGGCATGACCGTGACCGTCGGCGGCTTCGGTCTGGCCGGCATCCCGACCGTGCTCATCAAGGAGGTCCTGGCCCGGGGCACGCGCGACCTGCAGGTGGTGTCCAACAACATGGGGGTCGACGGCGCCGGGCTGGGCCTGCTCCTCGCCGAGCGTCGGATCCGCCGGGCGATCGCCTCCTACGTGGGCGAGAACAAGGAGTTCGCGCGGCAGTACCTCGCCGGCGAGCTCGAGGTCGAGCTCACCCCGCAGGGCACCCTCGCCGAGAAGATGCGCTCCGCCGGTGCGGGCATCCCCGCGTTCTGGACGCCCACCGGCGTCGGGTCGCAGGTCTCCGAGGGGGGTATGCCGTGGCGCTACGACTCCGAGGGCAACGTCGTCGAGGAGTCCCCGCCCAAGGAGACGCGCGAGTACACCGTGCGCGGCGTGACCCGCGACTACGTCCTCGAGGACTCGATCTTCGCCGACTTCGGCCTGGTCCGGGCGGCCAGGGGCGACCGGCACGGCAACCTCGTCTTCAACCGGTCGGCCCGCAACTTCAACCCGCTGTGCGCGATGGCGGCGCAGGTGGCCGTGGCCGAGGTCGAGGAGCTCGTCGAGCCCGGCGAGCTGGACCCCGACGAGATCCACCTGCCCGGCATCTACGTGCAGCGCGTCGTGGCCCTCACCCCCGAGCAGGCCGCCGACAAGGACATCGAGAAGCGGACCACCCGGCCCCGGCCGGACGGGTCCTCCGACCAGACCCAGGAGGCCTGAGCCATGGCCCTGACCCGTGAGGAGATGGCGGCCCGCGCGGCCGCCGAGCTCAAGGACGGCGACTACGTCAACCTCGGGATCGGCATGCCGACCCTGGTGCCCAACTACGTGCCCGACGACGTCGAGCTGGTGCTGCAGTCCGAGAACGGCATCCTCGGCGTGGGCCCCTACCCCTACGAGGGCGAGGAGCACCCCGACCTCATCAACGCCGGCAAGGAGACCGTCACGCTGCGCCCCGGCGCCTCGATCTTCGACTCGGCCACCAGCTTCGGGATGATCCGCGGCGGCAAGGTCGACGCGGCGATCCTGGGTGCCATGCAGGTCTCGGCCGACGGGGACATCGCCAACTGGATGATCCCGGGCAAGATGGTCAAGGGCATGGGCGGGGCGATGGACCTGGTCATGGGGGCCAAGAAGGTCATCGTGCTCATGGACCACGTGGCCAAGGACGGCAGCCACAAGATCGTCCAGGAGTGCTCGCTGCCGATCACCGGCCTGAGGGTCGTCCAGCGGATCATCACCGACCTGGCCGTCATCGACGTCACGCCCGAGGGCCTGGTCCTGCGTGAGGTGGCCCACGGCGTCACCGTGGAGGAGGTCGTGGAGAAGACCGGTCCGGAGCTGACCGTCGCGCTCGACGAGCCCACCCCGGAGCCGACGCCCCCGACCCAGGGCTGAGCCCGGGCGGCGCCTACGCGGGGGCGTCGGGTCCGCGGAGGAACCCGGCGCCCCACGTCAGGTGCATGACCGCCAGCACCCCCGGCATCCGGGCCACCACCCCGGGCGCCTGGTCGCGGGCGATCCAGGCGCCGCCGAGGGTGACGGCGGCGGCATACCCCAGGGGCAGCGCCCACAGCGGCCGCCAGGCCAGGCCGCCCACCGTGCCGGCGGCGACGAGGGCCACCGCCGTGGGGGGTGCCAGGTAGCGCAGGTTGACGCTGCCGGGGTGGTGCCGCACGACCTGACGGCGCCACTGGCCCGTCGTGTAGAACTGGCGGACGAGGTCGCGCCACGTCGAGCGGGGACGGTAGCTGACCCTCAGCTCGGGGCTGAACCAGACCGTCCCGCCGGCCTCCCGGATGCGGTGGTTGAGCTCCCAGTCCTGGGCGCGGACGAACGTCGGGTCGTAGCCGCCCACCCGCTCCAGCCACTCCCGCCGGAAGACCCCCAGGTAGACCGTCTCGGCCGGGCCGGCGTGCCCCCCGACGTGGAAGCGGGCCGCCCCGATGCCCAGCGGGGAGCGCATCGCGACGGCGACCGCCTGCTGCAGGGTGCCGGTGCCCTCGGCCAGCATGACCCCGCCGACGTTGGCCGCGCCGGTCTCCTCGAGCAGCTCGACCGCCCGCCGGACGTAGCCGGGCGAGAGCTCGCCGTGCCCGTCCATCCGCACGACGACGTCGTGGCGGGAGGCCCGGACGGCGGCGTTCAGCCCGTCGGGGGTCCGCCCGGTGGGGTTGTCGACGACGACGACCCGAGGGTCCTCCGCGGCCAGCCGGTCGGCCACCTCGCGGGTGCGGTCCGTGCTGGGACCGACCGCGACCGCCACCTCGAGCCCGCCCGGGTAGTCCTGCGCCAGGACCGACGCCACCGCGTCCGCGAGGTGGTCCTCCTCGTTGCGCACGGGCATGACCACGGACACGGGCGGGTATGCAGCAGGCGGGGCGGGGGTGCTCACGCCGGAGAGGCTACCGGCGCGCGGGGCGGGAATCGCCGGGGCGCGCGGGTTCCCAGCACCCGGACAGGACGCTGGCCTAGTCTGTGTCGTCGTGCCCCACCGCCCCGAGGATGACTGGACCCGTCCCCTGCCGCGCCGCCCGCGGACCGGACGGCGGCCCGGTGACCCGGTCGGCCGGGACGCGGCGTACGACGGCTACGAGGGCGGCGACGGGTTCGAGGGGGACGACGGGTTCGGAGGGGACCCGGGGTACGACGGGTACGACGGTCGCCGGGGTGGGGACGAGGCGACCCGTCCGGTCCCGCGGCAGGAGCCGCCGCGGGGGCACTACGACGAGAACGGCGACTGGGTCCCGCAACCGCGACCGCGGGAGCGCCCCCGGCAGGGTCCTCGTCCGGCCGCGTCCGGCGGCGGGCCCCCGGGGAGGCCGCCGACCGGTCGCCGCGCCGCCTCCTCCCGGCCGCCCCGCCGTCGCCGGGGACCCCGCTACGGCCTGCGCCGCCTCGCCGTCGTCCTGGGGCTGGCGCTGACGGCCTACGTGGTGTCGATGGTCGTCGTCCTCGCCCTGCTGTGGAACGGCCTGGTGCGGGTGGACGCCACCCCCGAGGGCACCCGACCCGCGGGGTCCGCGGGCTCGGCGTACCTGCTCGTCGGCACCGACAGCCGCGACCAGCTGACCGAGGAGCAGCGCGGCGAGTTCGGCACCGGCTACGCCGAGGGGTCGCGGGCCGACACGGTCATGCTGCTGCACGTGCCCACCGTCGGCGAGCCCACGCTCGTCAGCCTGCCCCGGGACTCCTTCGTGGACGTGCCCGGCCACGGTCTGGACAAGCTCAACGCGGCGCACTCGATCGGAGGTCCCGAGCTGCTCGCGGCGACCGTCGAGGGAGCCACGGGGCTGCGTCTCGACGGCTACCTGGAGATCGGCTTCGGCGGGTTCGTCGGCGTCGTCGAGGAGGTCGGCGGCGTCCGGATGTGCCTCGACGCGCCGATCCAGGACGAGAAGGCGCACATCGACCTGGCCGCCGGCTGCCAGGAGCTCACCGGGCCGGAGGCGCTCGGCTACGTCCGGATGCGCTACAGCGACCCGCGGGCGACATCGGCCGGGTGGAGCGCCAGCGGGAGTTCCTCGCCGCGCTGGTCGCCCGGATGGCCTCCCCCGCCACCGTGCTCAACCCCGTGCGGCTCTACGACGTCGGCAGTGCCACCGGGGAGGCGGTCGCCGTGGGCGAGGACACCAGCGTGCTCGAGGCCGCCCGGATGGCCCTGGCGATGCGGGGGATCGCCTCCGGGGGCGGCGTCTCGGTGACCGTCCCGGTGGCCGACGCGAACTACCAGACGACCGTGGGCAGCGCCGTGCTGTGGGACGAGCAGCGGGCCGCAGAGCTCTTCGGCGCCCTGCGGCGCGGCGAGTCTGTCAGCATCGAACCGTGAACGACGTGCCCGGGCAGGACGAGGGGCCGGACCTGGAGACCACCCGGCAGACGCCGGCGGGCGCCCGGCCGGACGTGGTGGCGGGGCGCTACCGGATCCTGGGCACGCTGGGCCGCGGCGGCGGCGGGACCGTCTGGCACGCCCGCGACGAGCACCTGGGGCGCGAGGTGGCGCTCAAGCGGGTGGCCGGCGAGGCCGACGCCGACGTGCTGCTGACCCGCGGCATGCGGGAGGCCCGGACCAGCGCGGCGCTGGCCCACGAGCACGTCGTGCGCGTCTACGACGCCTTCGAGCACGAAGGGGCGCCCTGGATCGTCATGGAGTACGTGCCCGGCCCCTCGCTGGCCTCGCTCCTGGAGGGCGGTGCCACCCTGCCGGTCCGCCAGGTCGCCGCCATCGGCGCCCAGATGGCGACCGCGCTCGCGGCGGCGCACGGCGCCGGCGTCGTGCACCGGGACGTCAAGCCGGGCAACGTGCTGCTCGTGGACGCGACCGGGCAGGAGGCCAAGCTCACCGACTTCGGCATCGCGCGCGCCGAGGAGGACCACCAGCTCACCCGCACCGGGATGGTCTCGGGCACCGCCGCCTACTTCTCGCCCGAGGTCGCCGCCGGGGAGGACCCGTCGGCGGCGGCCGACGTGTGGGCCCTGGGCGCGACCCTCTACGCCGCGGTGGAGGGACGTCGCCCCTACCCCGACGCCGCCAACCCCGTGGCCCAGCTGCACACGATCGTGCGCGACCGACCCCGTCCCCCGCAGCGGGCCGGTGCGCTGACCCCGGTACTGGCGGGAATGCTGGACCCCGATCCCCGCACGAGGTGGACCGCCCGACGGGCGGCGGAGGCGCTTCGGGCCGTCGCCCGCGGAGGGCAGGAGACGGGCGGCGCGGCCTTCGCGGCCGGGGCAGGTGCGGCCGGGGCGGGTGCTGCCGCCGCCGCGGCCGCCGCGCGCACCCGTGAGGAGGCGGCCGCCACGCAGGCAGGTGCACGCCGCGCCGCACCCGGGTGGTGGCGCACGGCCCGCCCCGGGCGACCACCGCCGGGGGTGGCGGCGACGGCGCGGCCCCGCCGGCGGACCGGGCCCCGGCACCGTCGGCCCGCCGAGGCCGGGGCCGGGGCCGCCTGCTGGCCTGGCTGGTGGCCGTCCCGTTGATCCTGCTGCTGGGCTGGCTCGCGTGGACGATCGCGACCACGGGCGGGCTCGGCGGGACGCCCGAGCGCCCCACCGCCACCGCCGGCCAGCCGGTGTCGGTCGAGGAGGCCGAGGAGACCGCCCGCGAGTTCTACCGCCGGCTCGCCGACGAGGGGCTCGCCGAGGCGCGGGAGCTCACCCTGCCCGGGGTGTCCGTCGACGACCGGATCGCCGAGGGCCTGGACCGGGTGGAGGTGCAGGAGGTGGTGGGCACTGGGCGCCCGGACGGCGGGGTGGACCTGGTGACGACGGTGGCCTACGACTACGGCGGGCCTGCCCCCGTCGTGCAGCAGGAGAACCTCCAGGTGGCCCGCCCCGAGCTGGATCCGCTCATCGTGCTGCGGAGCACGACGACGATCTCGGGGCTGCCCGAGCAGGGCCCGGCCGAGGACCAGACGCAGGACCAACCGGCGCAGGACCAGCCGGCCGAGGAGGCCCCGGCCGAGGACGCCCCGGCCGAGGATGAGAGTCCGGTGACCGACCCGGACACCTCAGGGGACGACCAGGACGGCACGGACGAGGACACGAGGGACACCGACGAGGAGGGTCGGGGCCCGGACCCGGACCCCGACCCGGACCCCGGAGGCGACGGGGACGGCTGAGCCGCCCCCGCACGGCCCGGGGCCCGCGCCGCTCCCCCGGCCTCAGCGTCCCAGCACCGCACCCACGAACGCCCTCGTGAGGTCGGGCAGCCCGGGGACCGCCTCCTCGTCCACGTTGGCCAGGACCACCAGCGTCGTGCCGTCCTCCGGGCGGCGGAGCGAGACGGAGAACACGCCGGGGTCCCCGCCGTCCTTGCCGAACACCCCGTCGTCGCGGACCTCGACCCCGTAGCCGACCGACCACCGTCCTCCGGCCCGCACGCGCGGGGTGAGCAGGTCCGCCGGGGAGACCCCGCGCCATACCCCTCCCTGCTGCACCGCGCGCAGGAACCGGTCGACGTCCGCGGCGGTGACGACCGCGCCCCCGTCGCCGCCGCCGACGGGGTGGACGGAGTAGATGTTCGTACGCCACGGCAGCCCGGGGGCGAGCGGGGGCAGGTAGCCGGTCGCCACGTCCGGGTGGACCTCGTCGAAGGCGGGGTAGCCGCTGTCCGCCATCCCGGCCGGCCCGAGCACCCTCGTCGTCACGGCCTCGGCGAAGGGCATCCCCGAGACGTGCGACAGGAGGATCCCCAGCAGCACGTAGCCCGCGTTGCTGTAGTGGTAGGTGGTGCCCGGCGGGCACACCGGCGGCAGGTCTGCGAACAGCGGCAGCAGCGCCGCGTAGTCCCGGACCCGGTAGTTGGGGATCCGGTCCCAGATGTCGCCGTAGTCCTCCCGGTACCCGGGCAGGTCCTCGTCCTCCTCGAAGTAGTCGGCGATGCCCGACGTGTGGGAGAGCAGGTGGTGGACCGTGACGTCCGGGCTCAGGTCCGGGGCCGCAGCTCGGGAGGCAGGACGTCCACCACCCGGTCGTGCACGCCCACCTCCCCCCGCCCGGCGGCGTCGAGGACCCCGACGGCGGTGAACATCTTGCTCAGGGACGCGGTGGCGAACCGGGTCCCCGGGTGCACGGGAATGCCGTTCGCGCGGTCGGCGAGGCCGTGGCAGGACTCGAGCAGCACCTCCTCGCCGCGGGAGACCCGCAGGATCCCGGAGAAGCCGTCCTCCGCCTCGAGGCGGTGGGCCTCGTCCAGGACGCTCTGCCAGGGGTGCGCGCTCATGGGTCCAGTCTGGCCGGTCCCCGTGACGGACGGCGAGGGGTTTTTGTCCGCGGACGGTGCCCGCGGCCCGGGGAGGGGCCTACCCCTTGAGCAGCTGGCGCGCCATGACGATGCGCTGGATCTCGTTGGTGCCCTCGTAGATCTGGGTGATCTTGGCGTCGCGCATCATCCGCTCCACCGGGAAGTCCTTGGTGTAGCCGTAGCCGCCGAAGAGCTGGACCGCGTCGGTGGTGACCTCCATGGCCACGTCGGAGGCGTAGCACTTGGCGGCCGCCCCGAAGAAGGTCAGGTCGTCGTCGCCGCGCTCGGACTTGGCCGCCGCCACGTAGACCATCTGCCGCGCCGCCTCGAGCTTCATCCCCATGTCCGCGAGCATGAACTGCACGCCCTGGAACTCCGCGATGGCCCTGCCGAACTGCTGGCGCTCCTTGACGTAGGCCAGCGCCGCGTCCAGCGCACCCTGGGCGATGCCGATGGCCTGGGCGCCGATGGTGACGCGGGTGTGGTCGAGGGTGCGCAGGGCGATCTTCAGGCCCTCGCCGGGCCCGCCGACCATCCGGTCGGCCGGGATGCGGCAGTCGTCGAAGTGCAGCTCCCGGGTGGGGCTGCCCTTGATGCCCATCTTCTTCTCGGGGGCGCCGAAGGTGAAGCCCTCGTCGGACTTCTCCACGACGAACGCGCTGACGTTGCGTCCCCGCGGCCCGTCGGGGTCGGTGACGGCCATGACCGTGTAGAACTGCGACTCCCCGGCGTTGGTGATCCAGGACTTCTGCCCGTTGAGGACGTAGTGGTCGCCGTCCTTGATCGCCTTGCACTTCATCCCCGCGGTGTCGGACCCGGCACCGGCCTCGGAGAGACCGTAGGAGAACATCGCCTCGCCGCGGGCCACCGGCGGCAGGTACTTCTGCTTGAGGTCGTCGTTGGCGGCGATGAGCAGCGGCATGGTGCCGAGCTTGTTGACGGCCGGGATGAGCGAGGAGCTGGCGCAGCCGCGGGCCACCTCCTCGATGACGATGCAGGTGGCCAGGGCGTCGGCGCCCACCCCGTCGTACTCCTCCGGGATGTGCGGGGCGTGGAAGTCGGTCGCGACGAGCGCCGTGAGCGCCTCGGCCGGGAAACGGCCCTCCTCGTCGACGGCCGCGGCGTGCGGCGCGATCTGGGCCGCGGTGACCTCGCGCACCGCCTCGCGCAACGCCTCGTGGTCCTCGCTGATCCGGAACAGGTCGAAGTCGCTCATGGCCCGCAGCCTACTCGCGGGTCAGCAGCCGCCGACGCCGCGGTCCGTCGTGGGCTCAGCCCGCCAGCGCGGGGATCACCTCGTCCTCGAACAGCTCGATCCCGGAGGTGTCGTGGGCGGCCTCGGCGAAGTAGGTGATGGCGTAGGTCATCCCGATGTCCTGCAGGCCACGGAGGGTCTCCACGATCTGCTCGGGCGTGCCGACCGCGGGCTGCGTCCGCAGCCCGTCCACCTGCTGCCGGGCCTTCTCCTCGGCCACCCCCGCCCGCAGGAACAGGTCCTTGACGAAGGCCAGCCGTTCCTCGACCTCGGTCTCGTCCCGCCCGATCACGACGTTGTAGTTGGCGCTGCGGACGATCTCGTCGACGTCGCGCCCGACGTCCTGGCAGTGGCCGCGCAGCACCTCCGACTTGTGGGCGAAGACCTCGGGCGTCCCGTCGAAGTTGGTGTAGTCGGCGTGCTCCGCGGCGATCCGCAGCGTCTTGCGCTCCCCGCCACCGGCGACCCAGACGGGTATGCCGTTGCGCTCCGACCCGGGGAAGACGGTCCCCTGGAGGGGGCGCGGCCAGCACATCGCCCCGTCGACCTGGTAGTGCTCGCCGTCGAGGGTGGCCGACCCGGTCGTCCACATCTGCCGGAAGATCTCCACCCCCTCGCGCAGGCGCGCCAGCCGCTCCCCCGCCGTGGGGAAGCCGTAGCCGTAGGCGCGCCACTCGTGCTCGTACCACCCGGCACCGATGCCCATCTCCAGCCGTCCGCCGGAGACGACGTCGACGGTGGCGGCGACCTTGGCCAGGTAGGCCGGGTCCCGGTAGCTCATGCACGTGCACATCTGGCCGAGCCGGACCCGGCCGGTGACGGCCGCGAAGGCCGACATCAGCGACCACGCCTCGTGGCAGGCCTCCTGGCTGGGCTCGGGGACCGTGTGGAAGTGGTCGTAGACCCACAGCGACTCCCACGCCTCCTCGGCGTCCGCCCGCTGGGCGAGGTCGCGCATCACTCCCCACTGGTGCTCGGGGGCGATGCCGACGAGGTCCATCCGCCAGCCCTGGGGGACGAAAATTCCGAAGCGCATGGCCCCAACGTAGCCCCGCCACGGCACGCCCGCCCCCGCGGGGCCCGTCAGCCGCGCCGCTGCCGCAGGCGGGCCCCTTTCGCGTGCGCCTGGTCGCGCAGGTCGTCGGCGAACCGGGCCAGCTGCCGTCGCCAGGTCGCCGCCTGCTCCCCCTCGCCCGCGGCGAGCATGCGCACCGCCAGCAGACCGGCGTTGCGCGCCCCGGCCACCGAGACGGTCGCCACGGGGATGCCGGCCGGCATCTGCACGATGGACAGCAGGGAGTCCATGCCGTCGAGGTGCTTCAGCGGCACGGGCACGCCGACCACCGGCAGCACCGTCACCGAGGCGAGCATCCCGGGCAGGTGGGCGGCCCCGCCGGCCCCGGCGACGATGACGCGGAGCCCGCGGTCGGCGGCCGACCGGCCGTAGTCGATCATCTCGGCCGGCATCCGGTGGGCCGAGACGACGTCGGCCTCGTAGGGCACGCCGAACTCCTCCAGCACCTGGGCGGCCGCCTCCATGACGGGCCAGTCGCTGTCGCTGCCCATGACCAGGCCGACGAGGGGCGTGGCGGGGCTCTGGTCGGGGCTCACTCGGTCACCACTCCCTGCAGGTAGTCGGCGGCGTGCCGCGCCCGCTCCCGGAGCGCGGGCAGGGCGTCGGGGTCGAGGTCGTCGCCGAAGACGGTCACGTGGCCCAGCTTGCGCCCGGGCCGCACCCCCTTGCCGTAGAGGTGGATCTTCAGCCCCGGGTCCCGGGCCATGAGGTGGCGGTAGGTCGGGTAGAGGTCGGGGTGCTCGCCGCCGAGCACGTTGGCCATCACGGTCCACCCGGACCGGGCCGACGGGTCGCCGAGCGGCAGGTCGAGCACGGCCCGCAGGTGCTGCTCGAACTGGCCGGTGACCGCGCCCTCGATCGTCCAATGCCCGCTGTTGTGCGGCCGCATCGCCAGCTCGTTCACGACGTAGCCGGGACGCCCGTCCTGACCCCGCACCTCGAACATCTCCACGGCCAGCACCCCGGTGACCCCCAGCTCCCCGGCGACCCGCAGCGCACCCTCGGTGGCCGCCCGCGCCAGGTCGTCGTCCAGGCCGGGGGCCGGGGCCAGCACCTCGGTGCAGATCCCGCCGGTCTGGACGGTCTCCACGACGGGCCAGGCCGCGGCCTGCCCGGAGGGGCTGCGGGCCACGAGCACGGCCAGCTCGCGGGTGAAGTCGACCGCCTCCTCGAGCAGCACCCCGTCGGCGAGCGCCCCCGGCCGCCCCACCTGGGCGAGCCAGTCGTCGAGGTCGGCGACGCTGCGGCATACCCGCACCCCCTTGCCGTCGTAGCCCCCGCGCGGCGTCTTGGCCACCACCGGCCAGCCCGCCCGGGCGGCGAACTCCTCCACGTCGCCGGCCGTGCGGGCGGTCGCCCAGGCCGGGCAGGGGATGCAGAGCTCGCTGAGCCGACGGCGCATCACCAGCTTGTCCTGGGCGTGCACGAGGGCCTGCGGCGAGGGGTGCACGGGCACCCCGGCGCGGACCAGCTCCTCGAGCACCTCGGCGGGCACGTGCTCGTGGTCGAAGGTCACCACGTCGCAGTGCCGGGCCCAGTCGAGCACGGTCCCGGCGTCGGTGTGCGCGCCGACGGGGCTGTGCGGGACCACGAGGGCGGCGCTGGCGTCCTCGGCCTCGGCGAGCACCGAGAGGGTCAGCGAGAGCCCGACCGCGGGGGGCTGGCACATCCGGGCGAGCTGCCCGCCGCCGACGATGCCGACGACCGGGAACCCGCCCTCGGCGCGCAGCGGCGGGGAGGGGGATGAGGTGGGTGGAGTGCTCACGGACGCCGAGCCTATCCAGTCCTGGCGCGTACACTCCCGCCGTGCCCCCACCCCGCCCGACCCTGGTCGCCCGCCTGCGCGGGGCGTGGCGGACGTTGGTGGCCGAGGTGGCCAAGTTCGGAACCGTCGGGGCGGTCGCGTTCGTGCTGGACACGACCCTGTACAACCTGCTCGTCTTCGGCCTGCCCGGCCTGGTCGAGGGCCCGATGGCCGGGTCCCCGCTGCTCGGCAAGGTCGTCTCCACCAGCGTCGCCACGCTCTTCTCCTGGACGGGCAACCGGTGGTGGACCTTCCGCCGGCGCCGCAGCGAGGCGATGGGCCGCGAGCTGGTCCTGTTCCTCTTCTTCAACGCCGTCGGCCTGGGCATCGCGCTGGCCTGCCTGGCCTTCTCCCGCTACGTGCTGGGGCTGGACAGCCAGCTGGCCGACAACGTCGCCGCGAACGGGATCGGGCTCGCGCTGGGCACGCTGTTCCGCTTCTGGGCCTACCGGACCTTCGTCTTCCGCGAGGAGCTGGCCGAGGAGGAGCGCGAGGCGCGGCGGGCGGCCGCTCAGGGCCTCTCGGCGAGGGTCAGGTAGAGCGAGAAGACCGGGGGGCTCAGGTGGGTCAGCTCGATCCGCCCGCCCAGGGACTCCGCCGTCTCCCGGGCCACGGCCAGCCCCAGGCCGGTCCCGCCGCCGGTGGTCACCGCCCGGTCGAAGACCGACCGGGACAGCCGGACCGGGATCCCGGGGCCCTCGTCGGAGACGGTGAACACCGCGGAGGGACCGGACCGGCCGGCGTGCACGCGGACCGTGCCCGCCCCGTGCACGAGCGCGTTCTCGACCAGCGTGTTGAGCACCTGGGACAGGGACGACGCGCTGGACTCCACGATCATCCCCCGCTCGCTCCACAGGTCGATCTCCCGGCCCTCCTCGGCCAGGGCCGGCGACCACTCCGCGTCCAGCCCGGCGAGCACCTGGTCCACCGAGCACAGGCCCCCGCCGGAGGCGTGGCCGACCCGGGTGCGGCGGAGCAGCTCGTCCACCACCCCGGTGAGCCGTTCGACCTGGCCGATGGCGATCTCGGCCTCCTGCCGGGCCACGCCCGCGTCGTCGGCCTGGGCGATCTCCTCCAGCCGCAGGAGCAGCGCGGCCAGCGGGGTGCGCAGCTGGTGGGAGGCGTCCGCGGCGAACGAGCGTTCCGAGACCAGCGCCCGGGCGAAGGTGGTGTGGTGCCGGTCGACCTCGCGCACGATCGCGTCGATCTCCGGGACGCTCTGCGGCCAGGGGCCAGGCTCGACGAACCGGCCCGGGCGCGCCTCGGGGTCGAGGGCGAACCCGCCGGAGGCCATCTCGTCGGCGCGGTGCGCCAGCCGGCGCAGCGGCTCGATCACCGTCTCCCCCATCTGGTCGGCCTGGTGCCGGGCCAGGGGGAAGACGATGGCGACCACGCCCAGGGCCCCCGCCACCGACGCGATCAGCAGGCCCCACCACGGCAGCCCCTCCGCCTCGGGGCCCAGGGCGGCCTGCACCTGCGCCAGGATCCAGCCGATCGTCAGCAGCACCCCCACGACCACCCCGAGCACCGACAGGGTGACCCGCCGGGCCAGATCGCGGAAGACCGCCCGCACGGCGGGTTAGTCCTGCGGGTCGTTCTGGAACCGGAAGCCGACCCCGCGGACGGTGACGATGTACCGCGGGTCGTGGGCGTCGTCGCCGATCTTGCGGCGCAGCACCGAGACGTGCATGTCGAGCGTCTTGGTCGAGCCGTACCAGCTGTCCCAGACCTCGCGCATGAGCACCTCGCGCGGGACGACCCGTCCCTCCTCGCGCATGAGCACGCGCAGCAGGTCGAACTCCTTGGTCGTCAGCCGCACCTCCTCGTCGTGGAGGAAGACCCGACGGGCGTCGACGTCGATGCGCAGCGACCCGGGAGAGGGACGCAGCGGCGGCTCGGGGCCCCGGCGCAGCAACGCCCGGACCCGGGCGAGCAGCTCCCCGAGGCGGAACGGCTTGGTGACGTAGTCGTCGGCGCCCGCGTCCAGCCCGACGACGGTGTCGATCTCGTCGGTGCGGGCGGTGAGCATGAGGACGGGGATGCCCACGCCGGCGTCCCGCAGCCCCCGGCAGACGGCGAGGCCGTCGAGCCGGGGCAGGCCCAGGTCGAGCACGAGCAGGTCGTAGACCCCGTTGCGGGACCCCTCGGCGAGGGCGGCGCGCCCGTCCTCGGCGACGGTCACCTCGTAGCCCTCCCGCCGGAAGGCCCGGGCCAGGGGTTCGGAGATGGCCGGGTCGTCCTCGGCCAGCAGCACCTTGGTGCTCACCTCGTCCTCCTCACGTGGTCCGGGGCCCGGTCGGTACCGGCGATACCGACCACACAGTATGCGCCCCCGTGACTCCTCACGTCCGGGCCACCGCGGCGCGCGCTTCTCGGCGAAGGCGGCGACACCCTCCTTGCGGTCCCCGCTGAAGGCGGTCGCCCGCCAGGCTCCGTCCTCGATCTCCAGGCCGGCGGCCAGGTCGACCCCCATGCCCAGGCGCATCGCGCGCTTGGCGTTGCGGACGGCCACCGGGGAGTTGCCCGCGATCTGCGCGGCGATCTCCAGGGCGCGGTCCCGGGCCGTGCCGGCCTCCACGAGCTCGTCGAGGACGCCCAGCCGGTGCGCCTCCTTCGCCGTCATCCGGCGGCCGGTGAAGATCATCGACGCGGCCCGCGACCAGCCGACCCTGCGGGTCACCAGCTGGGTCCCGCCACCGCCGGGGACCACCCCGACGCCCACCTCCGGCAGGCCGACGGTCGCCTCCGTCCCGGCGACGACGAGGTCGCAGCTGAGCGCGATCTCCATACCTCCGCCGAGGGCGAAGCCCTCGACCGCCGCCACGGCCGGCATCGGCAGGTCGAGGACGGCGCGGTAGGCCTTCCGGGTGACGAGCCGGTGGTCCATCATCTGGCGTCGGTGAAGCCGTTGCGCTCCTTGAGGTCCGCGCCGACGCAGAAGGCCCGCGGGGAGGTGCTGGTGACCACGACCGCCCGGACGCCCTCGTCGGCCGACAGCGCGGTCATCGTGGCCGTGATTTCGCGGGCGAAGTCGGTGCTGACGGCGTTCATCGACGCCGGGCGGTCCAGCGCCACCTCGACCACGTGACCGTCGTCTCCGTGCCGGGTGACCTGCAGCATCGTGGGTGCGTCCATGGCTGGCAGGGTAGCGTCCGGCCGGGCCGCGCCGGTGCTCACCCGTCCCCCGGCGGCGGCCGGACGTGCGCGACGTCCCCCGCGTGGTGCACGGTCCGGCCCGCGGGCCCCTCCACCACGAGCGCCCCGTCCGCGTCCACGTCCACGGCCGTGCCCCCGGTGCGGCCGCCGTCGGGCCGGTGCACCACCACCGGCAGCCCGACCGTGACGCACCGCTGGAGGTATGCCGTGCGCACGGCCCCGGCCGCACCCCCGGCGAGCCGGGCGTGGAGGGAGCCCAGGTGGTGCAGGTACAGCGGCAGCAGGTCCTCCCGCGCCCCGGGGGGCAGCGGCGCACCACCGCGCGCCAGCCGCCAGGAGGTCGCCGTGGGCACGGGCAGCTCGTCCGGCCCGTGGTCCACGTTGAGACCGGCACCGAGGACCACCGTGTCGGCCCGGGCGTCGGCCACCTGGGCCAGGATCCCGGCGACCTTTCCCCAGTCCCGGCCGTCCCCGGTCGTCAGGACCGGTTCCTGGTGCGGGGACGGGGCCCGCAGCACCGCGAGCACGTCGTTGGGCCACTTGAGGGCGACCGGCACCGGCCAGCGGCTCCCGGTGAGGGCGCGGACGAGGGCGAGGCCGGCGGCGAGCGGGAGCCAGCCCATGACCTCGGGGGCCACGGCCGGCACCACGGCGCTGACCGCCAGTCCCCGGCCCGGCGGCGACTCCCACCGGCGCCCGCGCCGCCCCAGACCCCCGGTCTGGTGGTCGGCGACGACGACCCGGCCGGGCCGGGGGTCGCCCAGCGCCTCGGTGTTGGTCGAGCCTATCGACTCGTGCCGCTCGGGCGCGGCCCATCGCACGACGGTCATGCGGTCAAGGGTAAGTTCGGACCCATGAGTGAGACCGTCAGCGCCGGACCGCCCGCCGACAGCAGCGGCGAGGGCCCGGACATGCGCACGACCGCCGGCCGGCTGGCCGACCTGCGGGCCCGGGTGGACGAGGCCGTGCACGCCGGGTCGGCCAAGGCCGTGGAGAAGCAGCACGCCCGTGGCAAGAAGACCGCCCGCGAACGGGTCGAGGCCCTGCTCGACGAGGGCAGCTTCACCGAGCTGGACGCCCTGGCGCGGCACCGCTCGACCGCGTTCGGGCAGGAGCGCAACCGGCCCTACGGCGACGGGGTCGTCACCGGCTACGGCACGGTCGACGGCCGCCCGGTCGCGGTCTTCTCCCAGGACTTCACCGTCTTCGGCGGGTCGCTGGGCGAGGTCTTCGGCGAGAAGATCGTCAAGGTCATGGACCTGGCGATGAAGATCGGCTGCCCGGTGATCGGGATCAACGACTCCGGCGGCGCCCGCATCCAGGAGGGCGTGGTCGCCCTGGGCCTCTACGCCGAGATCTTCCGCCGCAACGTCGACGCCTCCGGGGTCATCCCGCAGATCTCCCTGGTCATGGGCCCGTGCGCGGGCGGGGCGGTCTACTCCCCGGCGATCACCGACTTCGTGGTCATGGTCGACCAGACCTCGCACATGTTCATCACCGGCCCCGACGTCATCAAGACCGTCACCGGGGAGGACGTGACCTTCGAGGAGCTCGGCGGGGCGCGCACGCACAACTCGACCTCCGGCGTGGCGCACTACATGGCCAGCGACGAGGACGACGCGCTCGACTACGTCAAGGAGCTGCTGGGGTTCCTGCCGCAGAACAACCTCGAGGACCCGCCGGCCTTCGACGCCGACGTGGACGAGGAGGTCGACGAGCAGGACGAGGCCCTCAACACCCTGGTCCCCGACTCCCCCAACGTGCCCTACGACATCAGGACCGCGATCCAGACGGTGGTCGACGACGGCGACTTCCTGGAGGTCCAGGAGCTCTTCGCCCCCAACATCGTGGTCGGGTTCGGCCGGGTCGAGGGCCGGTCCGTCGGCGTCGTGGCCAACCAGCCGATGCAGCTGGCCGGCACCCTGGACATCGACGCCTCGGAGAAGGCCGCCCGGTTCGTGCGCACCTGCGACGCGTTCAACCTGCCGATCCTCACCTTCGTCGACGTCCCGGGCTTCCTGCCCGGCACCGACCAGGAGTTCGGCGGCATCATCCGGCGCGGGGCCAAGCTGCTCTACGCCTACGCCGAGGCCACCGTCCCGCTCGTCACGGTCATCACCCGCAAGGCCTACGGCGGCGCCTACGACGTCATGGGCTCCAAGCACCTCGGCGCCGACGTCAACCTGGCCTGGCCGACCGCGCAGATCGCCGTCATGGGCGCCCAGGGCGCGGCCAACATCCTCTACCGCCGCGAGCTGGCCGCGGTCGCCGCCGAGGGCGGCGACGTCGAGGCCGAGCGGCAGCGCCGGATCCAGGAGTACGAGGACACCCTCGCCAACCCCTACGTGGCCGCCGAACGCGGCTACGTCGACGCCGTCATCGAGCCCTCCGAGACCCGGGTCCAGGTCGCCCGGGCGCTGCGCCACCTGCGCTCCAAGCGCTCCAGCCGCGCGCCCCGCAAGCACGGGAACATCCCGCTGTGAGCGCCACGACCCCGGCGGAGGGCGCCGCGGCCGAGGGTGCGGCCGCGGACGCGCCGGTGATCCGGGTGGAGCGGGGCAACCCCAGCCCCGAGCAGATCGCCGCGCTGGCCGTGGTGCTCAGCGCCGTCGGCTCCGACGGTGGCGGGGCGGGCGGCGACGCCCGGCGCCGGACCCTGTGGACGGCCCGTGCCCGGTTCGCCCGCCCGCGGCCGGCGGTCGGCCCCGACGGGTGGAGGGCCTCGGCGCTGCCCCGCTGAGCGGCGGGTCGTTCAGCCCCGCGCGCGCAGGCGCGCGGCCAGCCGGTCGTGGTACATCCTCGGCAGGCAGCCGGCGGCCACCACCCTGGCGGCGGCCTCGTCGTCACCCATCGCTGCGGCGAAGGCCACCCGCATGTCGACGTCGTGGTCCGGCGGCTCCAGCACCTCGACCGCGTCGCCCGCACGCACCGTCCCGGGCGCGACGACGCGCAGGTAGACGCCGCACCGCCCCCGCTCGGTGAACCTCCTCAGCCAGCCCCGCTCCCCCAGGTGACCGGCGAAGGTCGAGCAGGGCGTGCGCGCCACCGACACCTCGAGCACGACGTCGTCGCCGACCCTGATCCGCTGATTGACGAGCAGGGCCTCCAGGTCGATCCCCTCGGTGGTGAGGTTCTCGCCGAAGGTGCCGTCCGACAGCCCCCGGGAGAGCTCGCGCTCCCAGTGGTCCAGCTCCTCGCGGGCGTAGGCGTAGACGGCCTTGTGCGCGCCGCCGTGGTGCTGCTCGTCGCCCACGTGGTCGGCGACCACGCCGGGCCCGTCGCCGTAGGACGGGCCGGGGGCGAAGACCTCGATCGAGGGCACCGGTCGTTTGTCGATGCCCGTCGCGTAGGGCTTGCCGCCCGGCTCGGGCTTGGGACTGGCCAGGTTGGTCGAGCGGACGCGTGCGGGCATGGACGACACGGTATGCGGTGCCGGCACCTCCTGCGGCCCCCGCGCCACGGACGGGGTCAGCGGCGGCGGGCCACCGCGAACACCCGCCGGAAGGGCAGCACCACCCCCAGGGAGGTCCGGGGGTAGGCGAGGCGCAGGGCGGCGGCGAACTCCTCGACGAACCGCGCGCGCAGGTCCTCGGGCAGGGCCTCCAGGGTGGGCCTGGCACCGGTGGCGGACACCCAGGTGAGGACGGGGTCGGGGTCGCGGCCCTCGGGGTCCAGGACGTGGAGGTACGTCGTCTCCCACGCGTCCACCTCGGCACCGGCCCCGGCCAGCACCGCCAGGTAGTCCACGGGGTCGTGGGCGGCCGGTTCGGCGACCCCTGCCAGGTGCCGGGCGTAGTCCGGGCGGGCGGCGATCTCCCGGCGCAGGGTGTGGCTGGGCTCCCCGAAGTTGCCGGGGACGGACATGGCCAGGGCGCCTCCTGGCCGGACCCTGCGCAGCAGGGCCGGCAGCATCTCGAGGTGGCCGGGCACCCACTGCAGCGTCGCGGTCGTCACCAGCAGGTCCACCACCGACCGGTCAACGGACGCCCACGCCCGCAGGTCCCCCACCTCGGCCGACGCACCGGCGGCGCGGGCGGCCTGGACCATCGCCGGGCTGGCGTCGACCCCGAGGATCTCGGCGTGCGGCCACCGGCGGGCCATCGCGAGCAGTCCCCGCCCGGGACCGCAGCCGAGGTCGACCACCCTGGCGGGGGCGGTGTCCGGCACCCGCGCCAGCAGCTCGACGAACGGCCGGTCCCGTTCGTCGGCGAACCGCGAGTAGTGCTCCGGGTCCCAGTCCTGGCCCATCGGGGCAGGGTAGTGCCTGCCCTGCACCTCGTCGGTCCTGCGAGGTAGCGTCGGCCCGTGACGACGACCCCGCAGCAGACCCGTTCCTGGACCGACATCGACCGCCTCGCAGAGGCCCACCTGGACGCCTCGGTGGCCCTCAGCCCCCTCGAGGCGACCTACCTGGCGTGCCCGGCGCCGACGACCGGATCGACGACCTGTCGGTCGAGGGGCTCCGGGCCCACCGCGACCTGTGCGCCGACACCCTGGAGCAGCTCGACCGGCTCGAGCCGCAGGACGACACCGACAAGGTCACGGCCGCCGCGCTGCGTGAGCGGCTGGGCCTGGAGGTCGAGGAGCTCGACCTGGTGCTGGACGGGCGCGCGCCCGTCGACCTCAACGTCATCGCGTCCGCGCCCCAGGCCGTCCGGGACATCTTCGACCTGATGGCCAAGGACACCGAGGAGCACTGGCGCACCGTCGCCGCGCGCCTGGACAACGTCCCGCGGGCCCTGGAGCAGTACGCCTCCGCCCTGACCTGGTCTGCCGAGCGGGGCCAGGTGGCTCCCCGCCGGCAGGTCGTCAAGGTGGCCGAGCAGTGCCGCGACCAGGCCGGCGACGGGACGAGCACCTTCGACGCCCTGCTCGAGGAGGCCGCCGGGCAGTCCGAGGAGGTCCGCGGCCTGCTGGCCGCGGCCGCCACCTCGGCCAAGGCGGCCTTCGGCGCGCTGGCGACCTTCCTCGACGAGCTCGCCCCCACCGCGCCGGAGTCCGACGCCTGCGGCCGCGAGCTGTACGCCCTGCGCTCCCGCAGCTTCCTCGGTGCCGTGATCGACCTGGAGGAGACCTACCGCTGGGGGCAGGAGGAGCTGGCCCGCATCACCCGGATGATGGCGGAGACGGCCGAGCAGATCCGCCCCGGCGCCTCGGTCAAGGAGGCCGTCCAGATCCTCGACGACGACCCGGCCTACCAGCTGGAGGGCACCGACGCCCTGCGCGGGTGGATGCAGGTCAAGGCCGACGAGGCGGTCGCCAACCTGGCCGGGACCCACTTCGACGTCCCCGAGCCGGTCCGCCGCATCGAGTGCATGATCGCCCCCAGCCAGACGGGCGGGATCTACTACACCGGCCCGTCCGAGGACTTCTCCCGTCCCGGGCGGATGTGGTGGTCGGTGCCCAAGGGCGTGACCCGGTTCTCCACCTGGCGCGAGCTGACCACCGTCTACCACGAGGGGGTCCCCGGCCACCACCTGCAGATCGCCCAGACCGTCTACCGCTCCGAGCTGCTCAACCGGTGGCGCCGGCTGGCGTCGGGGACCTCCGGGCACGCCGAGGGCTGGGCGCTCTACAGCGAGTGGCTGATGGCCGACCTGGGCTACATGGACGATCCGGGCGACCGCCTCGGCCTGCTCGACGGCCAGTCGCTGCGGGCCGCCCGCGTCGTGCTCGACATCGGCGTGCACTGCGGGTTCGAGGCCCCCGAGGAGGTCGGCGGCGGCGAGTGGACCTACGACAAGGCCTGGGAGTTCCTCAACCGCCACGTCAACATGGACGAGGGGTTCGTCCGGTTCGAGCTGGACCGCTACCTGGGCTGGCCGGGACAGGCGCCCTCCTACAAGGTGGGCGAGCGCCTGTGGCTGGAGCTGCGGGACGGCGCACGCAGCCGGGAGGGCGAGGCCTTCGACCTCAAGGCCTTCCACCGTCGTGCCCTCGACATCGGCGGCGTCGGGCTGGACACCCTGCGCGCGGCCGTCCTGGGCGAGCTGTGAACGGGCCGGTTCCCCTCGTCCTGGCCTCCGCCTCCCCCGCCCGCCTCGCCTCGCTCACCAGCGCCGGGGTGGAGCCGGAGGTCGTCGTCTCGGGCGTGGACGAGGAGGCGGCGCTGACCCGCGCACAGGACAGGTATGGCGTGCTCCCGCCCGCCGACGTCGCGCTCACCCTGGCGCGGGCCAAGTGCGAGGCGGTGGTGGGCCAGGAGGAGCCCGACTCCCTCGTGCTGGGCTGCGACTCGGTGCTCGAGCTGGACGGGCGGATGTACGGCAAGCCCAGGGACGCGGCCACGGCCACCGAACGGTGGCGGCTCATGCGTGGTCGCTCCGGGACGCTGCACACGGGCCACTGGGTGATCGACAACCGGGAGGGCGGGACGGGGGCGACCCTCGGCGCGACGGCCTCGACGGTGGTCCACTTCGCCGACCTGACCGACGAGGAGATCGAGGCCTACGTGGCGACGGGTGAACCGCTGACCGTCGCGGGGGCGTTCACCGTGGACGGCCTCGGAGGGCCCTACGTGCGTGGCATCGAGGGCGACTACCACGCGGTGGTCGGGGTCAGCCTGCCGCTGCTGCGCGAGCTGCTCGACGAGATCGGGGTGGCCTGGCACACGCTCCGCGGCTGAGGACCGCCCGCCGGCCGACCGGTGAGGGCCCGGCCTCCCGGTGAGACCCGGCTCGGCGCCGGCGGCAGGCGGGTGCCACCATGGGCCCAACACGTCGACAGGGAGGTCGGATGTCGGGCATGCGCAGGGTCGCCGTCGTCGGCGCCGGGATGGTCGGGCTGGCGACGGCCTGGCACCTGCAGGAGCACGGGGTGGACGTCACCGTGCTCGACCGCGAGGGGGTCGCTGCGGGCGCCTCCTGGGGCAACGCGGGGTGGCTGACCCCGGCGATCGCCACGCCGCTGCCCGAGCCGGCCGTGCTGCGCTACGGGGTCAGGGCGCTCGTCAACCCCGGGTCACCGGTCTACCTCCCGCCCCGGGCGGACCCTCGGCTGATCCGCTTCGTCGGGGGTTTCGTCCGGCACAGCACGATGGGCCGCTGGGAGAAGGCCATGCGGGCCCTGCTGCCCCTCAACGACCGGTCGCTGGACTCCTTCTCCCACCTGGTCCGGCACGGTGTCGACGGCACCGTCCACCAGGCCGACCCGCTCGTCGCCTGCTACACCGACGTCCGCAACGTCAAGGTGCTGCTGGAGGAGTTCCGGCACATCGCCTCCGCCGGCGGTGAGGTGGACCACGAGCTCGTCTCCGGCGACGAGGCCCGCCGCCGTGAGCCGGCGGTCTCCGAGGCGGTGGAGGCGGCGGTGCTCATCCGTGGCCAGCGCTACCTGGACCCGGTCCGCTTCGTCGCCGCCCTGGCCGACGCCGTCCGGCAGCGGGGCGGCACCGTGGTGACGGGCGCCGAGGTCACCGACCTGGTCGACCGCGGCGGCGCGGTCGAGGTGCGCGCCCGCAGGACCGACGCCTCGGGGCGGGGCGGGCACACCGGTGGGCACACCGGGCAGGACGGGGACGCCGGGCCGGGCGACGCAGCCCCCTACGACGCGGTGGTCGTCGCGACGGGGGCGTGGCTGGGCGACCTCGTGGCACCGTTCGGGGTCCGCCACGTCGTCCAGGCCGGCCGGGGCTACTCCTTCAGCGTGACCCCGGAGCGGATGCCGGTGGGCCCGCTCTACCTGCCCGAGGCCCGGGTCGCCCTCACGCCCCTCGGCGACCGCCTGCGGGTGGCGGGGATGATGGAGTTCCGCCGGCCCGACGAGCCCCTCGACACCCGCCGCATCCGGGCCATCGTCGACTCCGTCCGGCCGATGCTGCAGGGCATCCCGCTCGACGAGCGTCGGGACGAGTGGGTCGGGTCCCGCCCGGTCACCGCCGACGGGCTGCCGCTCGTGGGCCGCACGACCTCCGAGCGGGTCTTCGTCGCCGGGGGCCACGGCATGTGGGGGATCACCCTGGGGCCGGTCACGGGGCAGCTGCTCGCCGAGACGATCGTCGGCGGGTCGACCCCGCCCGAGCTGGCCCCGCTGGACCCGCTGCGGCGGGTCGACTGGACGCCGTCACGCCTCCGCCGGCGCCCGGCCCCCGGGGGCGGCCGACCGGTGCCGCCGGCTCAGGCGTCGTAGTCGATGGTCACCGTGTCCGACACCGGGTGCGACTGGCACATGAGCCGGTAGCCGCGCTCGACCTCGTCGGGCTCCAGCGCGTAGTTGCGGTCCATCCGGACCTCGCCGTCGACGACCTTGGCCCGGCAGGTGCCGCAGACGCCGCCGGTGCAGGAGAACGGCGCGTCCGGCCGCTCCCGCAGGGTGGCGTCCAGGATCGACTCCGCCCGCGTCGACATGGGCACCGTCGTCGTCCGCCCGTCGAGGGTCACGGTCACGACGGCCTCCGGCGGGGCCCCCGGGTCGACCGGCTCGGCGACCGGCGGCGGCGCGATGCCGCCGCTGTCGTCGACGTGGAAGATCTCGTGGTGCACGTGCTCGGGCGGCACCTCCCGCTCGGCCAGGACGGTGCGGGCGGCCTCGACCATGCCGAAGGGACCGCAGAGGTACCACTCGTCCACCTCGTCCTCGGGGACGAACGTGGCCAGCATCGTCTCCAGCTTGTCCCGGTCGATCCGGCCGGTGAACAGCTCGAGGTCCTGCCGCTCCCGGGAGAGCACGGTGAAGAGGCTGAACCGGCCGGGGAAGCGGTTCTTCAGCTCCATGAGCTCCTCGAGGAACATGATCGAGTCGGTGCGCCGGTTGCCGAAGATCAAGGTGGCGCGGGAGTGCGGCTCCTCCTCCAGCGCCGTGGTCAGCAGCGACAGCACCGGGGTGATGCCCGAGCCGGCGGCGACCGCCACGTGGTGCCGGGCGGCCGTCGGGTCGGTCGGGCACACGAACGAGCCGAGCGGGCTCATCACCTGCAGGGTGTCCCCGGGCTGCACGTGCTCGTTGAGCCAGGTGGACATCACCCCGCCGGGGACGCGGGCGGAGGCCACCCGGACCTCGCCGCGTCGGCGGGACTCGCCGCGGGAGATGCAGCACGAGTAGGACCGCCGCACGTCCTCCCCGTCGACGGTCGCCCGCACGGTCAGGTGCTGCCCGGGCTTGAAGTCGAACTCCTCGCGCAGCTCCTCGGGCACGGCGAAGCTGATCGCGACGGCGTCGTCGGTGAGCCGGTCGACCCGGGTGACGGTCAGGTCGTGGAAGGTGGCACGCCGACGGGTCGGCTGCTGCAGGAGGGACACGCAGGCTCCTAGAGGGTCTTGAACTCGTCGAACGGCTCGCGGCAGGCCAGGCAACGCCGCAGGGCCTTGCAGGCGGTCGACCCGAAGCGGGCCACCTCCTCGGTGTCGGTCGACCCGCACCGGGGGCAGGCGACCTGGCGCACGGACAGCCCGACGGGCACCGGCCCGTGCGCCCGCTGGCCGGTGGGCGGGGCGATGCCGAAGCGCAGGAGCTGCTCGCGGCCCCGCTCGCTCATCCAGTCGGTCGTCCAGGCCGGCGAGAGCCGGGTGACCACCTCGACGGGGACGCCCGCGCGCCGGCCGGCGGCGACCACGTCCTCCTCCATGACCCGCATCGCGGGGCACCCGGAGTAGGTCGGGGTGATCGTCACCCGCAGCCCCGGGCCCTCGGGGGTGTCCACGCGCTCGACCTCCCGGACGACGCCCAGGTCGTCGATGGTGATGACCGGGATCTCGGGGTCGGGCACGGCGCGGACGGCCCGTTCGACCTCGTCGAGGTCCGGGCGGGCGGTGCCGGTGCCGGTGCCGGTGCCGGTGCGAGACGTCATACCCGCGGCGCCTCCCCTCACCAGGTGGCGCCGGGATGGCTGCGCGCGATGTGCTGCATCTCGGCCAGGAGGTAGCCCAGGGCCTCGGAGTGCAGGCCTTCCCGTCCCCCGCGGGCGTGCCAGCGGGGCGCGTCGGGCACGGTCAGCGTCGCGCGGGCGAGCACGTCGTGCACGGCCGTGGTCACCGGCTCGACGAGGGTGGAGGGCAGGACGCCGATGCCCTGGTCCGCGGCCCACCGGGCGGCGTCGTGGTCCTCGCCCAGCTCGGCGACGTAGGGCTGGACCGCCTCGAGCGCCGCCTGCATGCGGGCATGGCTCTCCTCGGTGCCGTCGCCGAGCCGCAGCACCCACTGGGTGGCGTGGTCGCGGTGGTAGTCGACCTCCTTGACCGCCTTGCGGGCCACGCCGGCGAGGGTCTCGTCGGCGGAGTCGACCAGGCGGGCGTAGAGCTCGGCCTGGTAGGTCGAGAACCACAGCAGCCGGGCCATCTCGTGCGCGAAGTCGCCGCGCGGCTGCTCGACGAGCTGCACGTTGCGGAACTCCCGCTCGTCCCGCAGCATCGCCAGCGCGTCCTCGTCCCGGGGCGGGTCCGCGCCCTCGACCTCGCCGGCCCGGGTCAGCAGCGCCCGCGCCTGGCCGAGCAGGTCCAGGCCCACGTTGCCCAGGGCCATGTCCTCCTCGATCTGGGGGGCGTGGGTGAGCCACTCCCCCAGCCGCTGGGCGTAGATCAGCGCGTCGTCGCCCAGCCCCAGCAGGTAGGCGGTGTGCAGGCCGGTCACAGGTACTCCACGTCCTCGGGCACGTCGTAGAACGTCGGGTGCCGGTAGACCTTGTCGGCGGCGGGGTCGAAGAAGCTGTCGCGCTCGTCGGGGCTGGAGGCGGTGATGTCCTCGGAGGCCACGACCCAGATCGAGACGCCCTCCTGCCGGCGGGTGTAGAGGTCCCGGGCGTTGCGCAGGGCCATCTCGGCGTCGGGGGCGTGCAGGGACCCCACGTGCCCGTGGGACAGGCCGCGCCGGGTCCGCACGAAGACCTCCCACAGGGGCCAGGTCGAGCTCATGCCACCGCCCCCTGGGCCGCCCGGGCGACGACCTTCTCGGCGTGGGCGGCGGCGGCCTCCCGGACCCAGGCACCGTCCTCGTGGGCGGCGACCCGGGTGGCGATCCGCTGGGCGTTGCAGGGTCCGTCGCCCTTGAGCACCCGCCAGAACTCGTCCCAGTCGATCTGACCGAAGTCCCAGTGCCCCCGCTCCTCGTTCCAGCGCAGGTCCGGGTCGGCAGGGTGATGCCGAGCTTGTGCGCCTGGGGGACGGTCATGTCGACGAACTTCTGGCGCAGGTCGTCGTTGGTGAACCGCTTGATGCCCCACGCCATCGACTGGGCGGTGTGGCCCTCGGTGGCCTTCTCGCCCGAGTCCGGCGGCCCGAACATCATCAGGGCCGGCCACCACCAGCGGTCCGCGGCGTCCTGCAGCATCGCGCGCTGGGCGTCGGTCCCCTTGGACAACGTCCAGAGGATCTCGAAGCCCTGCCGCTGGTGGAAGGACTCCTCCTTGCACACCCGGACCATCGCGCGGGCGTAGGGGCCGTAGGAGCAGCGGCACAGCGGCACCTGGTTCATGATCGCCGCGCCGTCGACGAGCCAGCCGATCGCGCCACGTCGGCCCAGGTCAGGGTGGGGTAGTTGAAGATGGAGGAGTACTTCTGCTGCCCGGAGTGCAACTTGTCGAGCAGCTCGGACCGGTCCACGCCGAGGGTCTCGGCCGCCGAGTAGAGGTAGAGCCCGTGCCCGGCCTCGTCCTGCACCTTGGCCATGAGGATCGCCTTGCGGCGCAGGCTGGGGGCCCGGCTGATCCAGTTCCCCTCCGGCTGCATCCCGATGATCTCCGAGTGCGCGTGCTGGGCGATCTGCCGGATCAGCGTCTTGCGGTAGGCCTCCGGCATGGCGTCGCGCGGCTCGATCCGCTGGTCGTCGGCCACGAGCCGGTCGAAGTAGGCCATGTGCTCGGCCAGCGCCTGCTGGTAGTCCTCGGTCTCGGTGGCGTTCAGCGGCGCCTGCTGGTCGGCGCCCTCGCCGAAGTCGTTGCCGTACATGCCTCCAGTGTGCCAGAGATCACCCCCGGCCCTGTGACAGATGTTCCGTCGCCCGCCGGGATCGGTGTCATACCGGGCCGGGGCCGGGGGCCTGTCCCCGGCAGGTGGGAGACTGTGCCCGATGACTTCCCAGGACCCTCCCCCCGACCTGCCGCACGCCCGCGGCCACGGCCACGGCGCCCCTGGGCCGCTGGCCGACGCCGCCGTGCGCACCGCCCGCCCCAGCGACGCCCCCGCGGTCGGGCTGGTCCAGGCCTTCGTCTGGCAGCACGAGCTGCGCGACCTGCTCTCGGCGGAGGTGCTGGACGCGCTCACCGGCCCGCGCTTCGCGGGGGTATGGCGTCGCTCGCTCGAGTCGCCCCCGTCGCCGCGCCACCGGCTGCTCGTGGCCACGGCCGGCCCCCAGGTCGTCGGCTACGTCGCGGTCGGCCCGGCGGAGGACGAGCCCGGCCACGAGCCGGACCGGACCGGCACGGTGCTGGAGGGCGGCGTCCACCCCGAGGCCCGACGGGCCGGGCACGGGTCCCGCCTGCTCAACGCGGCCGTGGACACCCTGCGGGCGGGGTCGGACGACCTGGAGGCCGTGGTCGCCTGGGTCCTGGCCGACGCGGGCGGCACCCGCGCCTTCCTGCAGGGCGCCGGGTTCGCCCCGGACGGCGCCTGGCGCGACCGGGTCGTCGACGACGACGGACGCACGGCCCGCGAGGTGCGCCTGGTGGCGGGGCTGTGACGGCGGGCCCCACGGCATACCCCCTCCCCTGGTGGCGCACGCCTGCCGCCCGGCAGGGGCTGGCCGTGGGGCTGGTCGGGCTCTACGGGGTCAGCGCCGGGGCACTGGGGGTGGCCGCCGGGCTGAGCGTGTGGCAGACCGTCCTGACCTCCCTGCTCATCTTCAGCGGGGGCTCGCAGTTCGCCCTCTACGGGGTGCTCGGCTCCGGCGGAGGGGCGGCGGCGGCCGTGGCCACCTCCACCCTGCTGGGCCTGCGCAACGGCTTCTACGGCCTGGAGCTGTCCCGGGTCCTGCGGCCGGGCCCGCTCGTGCGCCCGCTCACCGCCCACCTGACGATCGACGAGTCGACGGCCGTGGCCCTGGCGCAGGACACCCGCGAGCAGGCGCGGGTGGGGTTCTTCACGACCGGGGTGACGCTGTTCGTCGTCTGGCAGGGCACGACGCTGCTGGGGGCGCTGGCCGGGGAGGCGATGGGCGACCCCCGGGCCTACGGTCTCGACGCCGCGGCCGCCGCCGCCTTCGTCGCGCTCGTCTGGCCGCGGCTGGTGGGCCGCGGGCCCGGCGGGCGGACCGGGCCGCTGGCCGCCGCCGTGCTGGCCATGGTCCTGACGCTGGTCAGCGCACCGTTCGTGCCGACCGGCGTCGAGGTGCTCGTGGGGGCCACCGCGGCCCTCGTCGTCGGGCTGCCCCGTCGAGGTGGCCGCGAGGACGACCCGGGGCCGCCGCTGCCGGTGACCCGCGACGCGACGCCGGGACGGCACGGCGGGCCGCACGACGGCCACGTGGCGGAGGAGCTGCCGTGACGCTGTGGATCACCGTGCTGGCGGCCGGCGCCCTGGCCTACGGGCTCAAGCTGGGGGGCTACCTGGTGCCCGAGCGGGTGCTGGAGGTGCCGTGGATCGACCGGGTCGTCCCGCTGCTGACGGTCGCGCTGCTCAGCTCGCTGATCATCACCCAGGGGTTCCTCGCCGACGGGGTGCCCACCCTCGACGCGCGCGCCGCCGGGGTGGGGGTGGCGGTGGTCCTGCTGGTGCTGCGGGCCCCGTTCCTCGTGGTCGTGGCCCTCGCCGCGGTCACGGCCGCCCTGGTGCGGCTGTGGACCTGACCCGCGTCGTCGCGCCGCGAGGGACCCCTGCGCCGGGGCGCGGCCGGGTCGTCGCCGTCGACGTCGCCCGGGCGCTGGCCCTGCTCGGCATGTTCGCCGCCCACCTCGTCCCGGCCCGGGACCCGAGGTCCGCCCGCGGGGTCGACCCGCTGTTCGAGCTGGTCGCGGGCCGCTCGTCGGCGTTGTTCGCCGTGCTCGCGGGGGTGGGCATCGGCCTGGCCACCCGGGACGTGCTGCGCGGCGTCTCCGGCCACCGGCGGCGGCTGCTCGTCCGGGCGCTGCTCGTCGCGGTGCTGGGGCTGTGGCTGGGCCTGTTCGGCTCCGGCCTGGCGGTCATCCTCACCTTCTACGGGGTCCTGTTCTGCTGCGCGCTGCCGGTGCTGCACTGGGGCCCGGGCCGGCTGGCCGCGCTGGCCGTCGGCTGGGGCCTGCTCTCCCCCGTGGTCAGCCTCCTGCTGCGCCGCGAGCTGGGCCCGCCCCAGCCGGTCGTGCCCTCGCTGGTGTCCCTGACCGAGCCGGTCGTGCTGGCGCGCGAACTGCTGCTCACCGGCTACTACCCCGTGCTGACCTGGGCGACCTACCTGTTCGTGGGCCTGGCGGTGGGCCGTCTGGACCTGCGCCGGGCGGCCTGGGGGCCGAGGCTGGCGCTCGTCGGGGCGTGGACGGCCGCGCTCGCCCTCGCCGTCTCGGCCGGCCTCACCCGCGCCGAGGGTCCGCGTGCCGACCTGGTGGCCAGCTGGTGGCGGCCGGGCACCCCCTGGCCCGAGCTGGTGGTGGAGCTCCGGCGCGGGATGTACGGCGTGCACCCGACCGGCTCGCCCTGGTGGCTGGGCGTGTGGTCGCCGCACAGCGGCAGCGTCGCGGACCTGGCCCACACGGCCGGCACCGCGCTGCTCGTCCTGGGGCTGGTGCTCGTGCTCGTCCGGCTCCTGCCCCGCGCGCCGTGGGTGGTCCTCGCGGGTGCGGGTTCGACGACGCTGACGCTCTACACCACCCACGTGCTCGTCATGGCCAGCCCGCTGGGCGTGGGCGGACCCGGGGCACTGGCCCTGCACGCCCTGGCCGCCCTCGTGGTGGGTGCGGCCTTCGCCCGGGCCGGGGTCCGCGGCCCGCTGGAGGCCGGGGTCGCCGCCCTCACCCGGCAGGTTCCCCTCCGCTGACCCGGCCGGCTGTCATGCTGGGCCGGTGAGGTTCACCGTCGACCCGGGGATCCGGACCCCGGTCTTCCAGCAGCTCTGCGACCAGGTGGTCGGATCGGTCCGGGACGGGCTGCTCCTGCCCGGGACCCGGCTGCCGACCGTGCGCCGGCTCGCCGCCGACCTCGGCGTCGCGGCCAACACCGTCGCCAAGGCCTACCGCCAGCTCGAGGCGGAGGGACACGTGGAGACCCGGGGTCGGAACGGCACCGTCGTGCTCGCCCCTCCCGGGAGCGGGGCGGGCGCGGAGCTCGACGCGGCCGCCGCCCGGTTCGTCCGCGAGGCCCGGAGCGGCGGTCTCGGCCTCGAGGAGGCCGTAGGCGTGCTGCGCGCCCGGTGGTGAGCCGGGGCCGCCCCGTTCACCTTTCGTTCACCTGACCGGCAGCCTCCGACGGGCCGCCCACCGGCCAGGACGCGCCGTCGAACCCCTTGCCGTCTATCTTCCGTTCATCTTTTCATGTACGGTAGGTGAACAGAAGATGAACGAGCCTGGTCGACGACGACCGGCAGGAGGTGGGAACCATGACCCAGGTACGACAACTGCGCAGGACACCCGGCACGGCCTTGATGTCGTGGGTCCCCGTGACCGACGCGCACGGCCGAACCCGGATGGAGATGCGCTGGCACGTCGGTGAGGCGGCGCGGGTCGACCGCGCCCCGCGCACCACGCGCTCGGCCGCCTGAGGCGGCCCACGGACCACGGCACGACGAAGGGCGGGCCCGGACGATTGGTCCGGGCCCGCCCTCTGTCGTTCAGGCGGGAGGGTCAGCTCTCGGAGGAGCCGCCCTCGGACTCGCCGCCACCCTCACCGGTGCCGTTGCCACCGCGTCCGCGGCCGCCACGACGGCGACGCTGACGCCGGGGGCGGTCGCCGCCCTCGCCGTCGGCGGAGGACCCGCCCGCGTCACCGGCTCCGGCCTGGTCGTCCGACTCCGCTCCGTCCGCGTCCTGCGCGGCCGGGGCGTCCGCCGCCGGGGCGTCGGCCACGGGGGCCTCGGTCTCGGCGCCCGGCAGCTGCGGGGCCTCGGCCTCGGCGGCGGCCGTGGTGACCTGCTCGGCCCCCGACGCGCCCGCGTCCGCTCCGGTGCCCTCGGCGTCCTCGGCGACGACGGCCGCGAGGGAGAGCTTGCCGCGCGGGTCGATCTCCTTGAGCTCCACCTGGACCTTCTGGCCCACGGACAGCACGTCCTCCACGGCGTCGATGCGCCGGCCGCCGACGAGCTTGCGGATCTCGGAGATGTGCAGCAGCCCGTCCTTGCCGGGGAGCAGGGAGATGAACGCCCCGAAGGTCGTGGTCTTGACCACGGTCCCCAGGAAGCGCTCGCCCACCTCGGGCATCTGCGGGTTGGCGATCGCGTTGACCGCGGCCCGGGCCGCCTCGGCCGACGGGCCGTCGGTCGCGCCGATGTAGACGGTGCCGTCGTCCTCGATCGAGATGTCGCGCCGGTGTCCTCCTGGATCTGGTTGATCATCTTGCCCTTCGGGCCGATGACCTCGCCGATCTTGTCGACCGGGACCTTGACCGAGATGACGCGCGGGGCGTAGGGGCTCATCTCGTCCGGGGCGTCGATGGCCTCGTTCATCACGTCGAGGATGTGCAACCGGGCGTCGCGCGCCTGGGTCAGCGCACCGCCGAGCACGTCGGCGGGGATGCCGTCGAGCTTGGTGTCCAGCTGGATCGCGGTGACGAACTCCTTGGTGCCGGCGACCTTGAAGTCCATGTCGCCGAAGGCGTCCTCGGCGCCGAGGATGTCGGTCAGCGCGGCATAGCGCATCTGACCGTCCACCTCCGCCGACACCAGGCCCATCGCGATGCCCGCGACCGGGGCGCGCAGCGGCACACCGGCGTTGAGCAGCGACATCGTGGACGCGCAGACCGAGCCCATCGAGGTCGACCCGTTGGAGCCGAGCGCCTCGGACACCTGGCGGATGGCGTACGGGAACTCCTCGCGGGTCGGCAGGACCGGCATGAGGGCACGCTCGGCGAGCGCACCGTGCCCGATCTCGCGACGCTTCGGGGAGCCCACGCGCCCGGTCTCACCGGTGCTGTAGGGCGGGAAGTTGTAGTTGTGCATGTAGCGCTTGCGGCTCACCGGCGAGAGGGTGTCCAACTGCTGCTCCATCCGGAGCATGTTCAGCGTGGTGACGCCCATGATCTGGGTCTCGCCCCGCTCGAAGATAGCCGAGCCGTGCGCCCGCGGGATGACCTCGACCTCGGCGCTGAGCGCGCGGATGTCCCGCAGGCCACGCCCGTCGATGCGGACCTCGTCGCGCAGGATGCGCTCGCGGATGAGCTTCTTCTGCACGGCGCGGTAGGCGGCGTTCAGCTCCTTGTCGCGCCCGGCGAAGGGCGCCTCCTCGGTCACGTCGCTGTCGCCGGCGGCGTCCCAGTGCAGGCCCAGGAGCTTGCTCTTCATCGCGATCTTGATCTCGTCGATGCGGGCCTCCCGCTCCTGCTTGCCGGATATCTGCAGCGCCTCGGCGAGGTCGGCCGCGGTGGCCTCCTCGACGGCGGCGTACGCGTCGTCCTCGTAGTCGAGGAAGCGCGGGAACTCCTGGACCTCCTTGGCGGAGCCGGCGGCCAGCTGGGCCTGGGCCTCGCACAGGGCCTTGATGAACGTCTTGGACGCCTCCAGGCCCTCGGCGACGACCTCCTCGGTCGGAGCCTGCTTGCCCTCGTTCTTCACCAGGTCCCAGGTGGCGTCGGTCGACTCGGCCTCGACCATCATGATCGCGACGTCGTCGCCGACCACGCGACCGGCGACGACCATGTCGAAGGTCGACCGCTCGCTGTCGGAGAAGTTGGGGAAGGCGACCCACTGGCCGTCGATGAGCGAGACGCGGGTGGCGCCGATCGGGCCGCTGAAGGGCAGGCCCGAGATCTGCGTCGAGGCGCTCGCCGCGTTGATCGCCAGCACGTCGTACTGGTGGTCGGGGTTGAGCGACAGGACGGTGATGACGACCTGGACCTCGTTGCGCAGGCCCTTGGCGAAGGTCGGGCGCAGCGGGCGGTCGATGAGCCGGCAGGTGAGGATGGCGTCGGTCGACGGCCGGCCCTCACGCCGGAAGAAGCTGCCCGGGATCTTGCCCGCGGCATACATGCGCTCCTCGACGTCCACCGTCAGCGGGAAGAAGTCGAAGTGGTCCTTGGGGTACTTGCCCGCCGTCGTGGTCGACAGGAGCATGGTGTCGTCGTCGAGGTAGGCGGTGACGGAGCCGCCGGCCTGCCTGGCCAGACGCCCGGTCTCGAACCGGACGGTGCGGGTGCCGAAGCTGCCGTTGTCGATCGTGGCTTCGGCGAACGTGATCTCTGGACCCTCCATGGGCCCTCCTTTGCATCTCTTCCTCAGCACGGGGCATCGTCGTTGTGCCCGGCTGTGTCCTTCTGGGTGGGGACGCGTCCCGCGTCCCCCGGGTCAGGCTAGCGAGAGCCCGGCCCTACGCAGGAGGAGCGGTCCCCGATCGATCGGGAACCGCTCCCCTGCGACGTTCAGCGGCGCAGGCCGAGGCGCTTGATCAGCGACCGGTAGCGCTCGATGTCGGTCTGCTCGAGGTAGCGCAGCAGACGCTTGCGCTTGCCGACGAGCAGCAGCAGACCCCGGCGGGAGTGGTGGTCGTGCTTGTGCT
The DNA here is from genome assembly GCF_001942405.1 of Ornithinimicrobium sp. CNJ-824. Lineage (GTDB taxonomy): Bacteria > Actinomycetota > Actinomycetes > Actinomycetales > Dermatophilaceae > Ornithinicoccus > Ornithinicoccus kibberensis. Next base: position 81,267 of record NZ_MKKA01000055.1, on the reverse strand, counting down.
CGCGCGAGTGCTCGGTGAGCTCCTTGATGCGGTGCGTCAGCAGCGCGACCTGCACCTCGGGCGAGCCGGTGTCGCCCTCGGTCGTGGCGTACTCCTTGATGATCTCCTGCTTCGCGGCAGTCTCGTTCGCCATGGGCGACTCCTTCGTGTCGTTGCGCGGCGCAACCCGGGCCTGTTCACCGGGGCACTCTGGATCCGCGGCCGTCCTGACGGCATCGTTCAGGTTATCAGCGGGCCACGACGCCGCCCTAATCGTCCTAGGGTGGGCCGGTATGGAGCTGCTCCCCTTCCCGACGGACTGGCGGTCCGCGCTCGTCGTGGTCGCCCACCCCGACGACATCGAGTACGGCACCGCGGCGGCCGTCGCCGCCTGGACCGCGGCGGGCAAGGAGGTGACCTACCTGCTCGTCACCCGGGGCGAGGCCGGCATCGACACCATGCCGCCGGAGGAGGCCGCCGAGGTCCGGGAGCAGGAGGAGCGTGCCGGTGCCCGGGAGGTGGGCGTCGACGACGTGCGCTTCCTCGAGGGGTTCGCCGACGGCGTGCTCGTGGGCGGGCTGGAGCTGCGGCGCGCCCTGGCCCGGGAGATCCGGCGGGTCCGCCCCGACGTCGTCATCACGCAGACCTACGCCGACCGGTTCGCCGGCGGTGCGCTCAACCAGGCCGACCACCGGGTCGTGGGCCGGGAGGTGCTCGACGCGGTCGCCGCCGCCGGCAACCGGTGGATCTTCCGCGACCTGCTCCACGAGGGCCTGGACCCGTGGTCGGGGGTGCGCTGGCTCGGCTGGGTCGGCGCGGACGCCACCCACGCGCTCGACGTCACCGACCACTTCGAGGCGGCCGTCCGCTCGCTCGAGGCGCACCGGGAGTACAACGCCGCGCTCCCCGACGACTTCCCCGCGCCGCGGGAGCTGCTGACCATGATCCTGGGCGTCGACCACGGCGACGACGCAGCCACGGGGACCGCTGACGTCGCGGGGGACGGTGCCGACCGGCCCGCCCGCTACCGCTGGACCGTCGACCTCGTGGAGCGCTGACCGGGCCTCCGGGCCGGCTCAGGTGCGCCGCTGGCAGTTGCCGCACCAGAACAGGTTCCGGCCGGCCACCACCTTGTGCCGCACGGTCGCCCCGCAGCGCAGGCACGGCATCCCGGTCCGCTGGTAGACGGCGAACTCGCGCGGCACGACCGGGGTCTCCCCGCGGCCCAGCGCGGCGACGGTGTCCTCGAGGACGTCGTCGAGGGTGATGATCGTGCCGGTCCGCACGCCCCAGGGCATCAGCCGGACCAGGTCGTCCCAGACCAGCTGCCAGGAGGCGCGCTTCAGCGACCGGCCCGGGCGGAGCGGGTGCAGGCGGTGCCGCCAGAGCACCTCGCACCGGTAGATGTTGCCCACCCCGGCCACCACGGTCTGGTCCATGAGCAGCTCGGCGAGGGACTTGCCCGAGCGGGAGATCCTCCGGTATGCCGCGTCCGCGGCCGTGCCGTCGTCGGGCTGCAGCGGGTCCGGGCCCTGGCGGGCGACGAGGCGGTCGACCTCCTGCTCGTCGACGACCTGGCAGGCCATCGGGCCGCGGAGGTCGGCGACGTGGGCCCCGTCCTCGATCCGGAGCCGGACCTCGCCGACGACCGGCGGGCCGGTCTCCCGGTGGGCCTCGGCGACCGGCAGGACGAACCACTTGCCGATGAGGCCGAGGTGCACGTAGAGGGTCCGTCCCTCCTCGAAGTCGACGAAGAGCAGCTTGCCGTGCGCCCAGGACCGCTCCAGCAGGGTGCCGTCGAGCAGCGCGGCGCCCTCGGCGAACCGTCCCTGCGGGCTGGTGACGTGCGGGGCGGCGCCGGCGAAGGCGGCGTCCAGGGCACCGGCCAGCCGGTGCAGCGTGTGTCCCTCGGGCATGCGCGCCATCCTCTCACCGGCGGGGCGCAGCCTCCGGCGTCCGACCCCGGGTGGCGACCCGCGGTTCAGGCGTCGGCCGAGACGACCTCGCCGGTGGTGGTGCTGACCGTGACCTCGACGTCGTCACCGCCGTCGGTGTCGTCCAGGGAGACCTCCCAGACCCAGGTGCCGTCCTCGTCGTCGAGCTCGACGCCGTCGAGCTGACCGCCGACCTCCGCGACGGCCGTCTGGACCGCCTCGGCGAGCGGGACGGTGGCCGCGTCCAGGGCGGCCCGGTCCTCGTCGTCGAGGTCGTCGTCCTCGGTCCCGAGGACCTGACTGTCAGGTCCGACGGTCACCTCGACGGAGCGGTCCTCGAGGGCGACGTCGACCTCCCAGCCGCCGTCGCCGTCCTCGTCGTCGAGCTGGTATGCGGTGCCGCCCGCCTCCGTCTCGGCGACGTCGACGGCGGCGAGCCCGGACGCCGTGGGGTCGAAGGAGCCGCCGTCGTCGGTGTCCTCGTCCGTCGCCCGGTCGTCGTCGGTGGCGTCCTCGTCGGTCGGCGCGGGCGCCGGGACCGCGGACGGGCTGCTGTCCGCGGTCGGGCTGTCGGCCGCGTCGTCGGCGCCACCGCAGGCGGCCAGCGTGAGCCCGAGGGCGAGGACCGTGGCCAGGGTGGTCGTCCGTGTCTTCCTCATGGCCCCATCATGCTCCTCCGGGATGAGACGTCCTCTCATCCGGCCGCCGCGAGGCCCCGGTCAGCCCGTGTTGCGCAGGCCGGCGGCGACGCCGTTGACCGTGGCCAGCAGCACCCGCTGGAGCTGCTGGGTCTGCTCCTCCGCGACCTCGCCGGCGGCGTCCTCCCGGAGGCGGCGCAGCAGCTCGACCTGCAGGTAGGAGATCGGGTCCAGGTAGTTGTCGCGCACGGCGAGGGTGCGCTTGAGCACCGGCTGGTCGTCGAGGAGGTCCTCCTCGCCGGTCAACGCCTTGAGCTCGGCCACGGTGAGCTCGAACTCGGCCCGGACCGTCTCGAAGACGTGGCGCAGCTCGGCGGGCACGAGCGTCTCGACGTAGTGGGCGGCGATCTCGAGGTCGGTCTTGGCCACCGTCATCTCCACGTTGGACAGCACGGCGGCGAAGAAGTGCCAGCGCCGCAGCATCTCGCGAAGGGTGTCGCCGTGCCCGGCCTCGCGGGCGGCCTTCAGGCCGGACCCGACGCCGAACCAGCCCGGGACGATCTGCCGCGTCTGGGTCCAGCCGAACACCCAGGGGATGGCCCGCAGCCCCTCCAGGCCCGCCCCGGTGTCGGGCCGCTTGGCGGGCCGGGAGCCGATGTTGAGCGCGCCCAGCTGGTCCACGGGCGTGGCGGCGACGAAGTAGGCGGGCAGGTCCGGGTCGTCGATGAGCCGCCGGTAGGCCGCGAACGCCGCGTCGCTGGCCACGTCCATGACGGCGCCGTAGCGCTCGCGCTCGTCGGCGGTCGTCCGCGGGTCGCGGTGCAGGGCCGAGGCGCGCAGCACCGCGGCCAGGGACAGCTCGAGGTTCTCCTTGGCCAGGGCGGGCAGGGAGTACTTGTCGGAGATGACCTCGCCCTGCTCGGTGAACTTGATCTCCCCCTCGAGGACCCCGTTGGGCTGGGCCAGGATCGCGTCGTAGGTGGGCCCGCCGCCCCGGCCGACCGACCCGCCGCGGCCGTGGAAGAGCCGCAGCCGCACGCCGTGCCGGGCGGCCACGTCGCGCAGCGCGCGCTGCGCCTGGTGGATCGCCCACTGGCTGGTCAGCACCCCGGCCTGCTTGTTGGAGTCGGAGTAGCCCAGCATGACCTCCTGCACGTCGCCGCGCAGGCGGACCAGCTCGCGGTAGGCGGGCGTGGACAGCAGGGTGTCGACGAGCTCGGCCGCGCCCCGGAGCTCGTCGATCGTCTCCAGCAGGGGCGCGAAGCCGACCCGGGCGAAGGCCCCCTCGCCGCCGCTGCCGCCCAGGTCGACCAGGCCGGCCTCCCGGGCCAGCACCGCCGGGGCCAGCACGTCGTCGGGACCCTGGGTCATCGAGACGATGTAGGTCTCCACGACCTCCTCGCCGTAGGTCGCGACCGCGTGCCGGATCTCGTCGAAGATCGCCAGCACCGGACCGCGCGGGGCCGCCCGGGTCAGCAGCGGCCGACGGGAGGCGAGCTCCTCGGCCAGGACCCGGGTGCGCCCGGGTCCGTCGAGCGCGGCATACCCCTCCTGCCCCGCGGCACCCACCGCGTCGAGCAGGGGACCGAGCTCGGCGTGGTGCTTCTCGGCGTGCTCGCGCACGTCGAGCGTGGCCAGGTGCAGCCCCGTCCCGGCGAGGGTCTGCGCGGCCCGGGCGACCCGCCCGTCGGCGACCAGGTCACCGCCGTGCGCCCGCAGCGAGTCGGCCACGACCTGCAGGTCGGCGACGAGCTCGTGGCCGTCGGCGTAGTCGCGGCCCGGCTCGTGCTCGGTCGCGCGGTCCAGGCGGGTGGCGGTGTTGAGCAGCTTGGCCCGCACGCAGGTGAGCTTGAGCCGGTAGGGCTCCTGGGCGTTGAGCTCGAGCACGCGCGGGTCCAGGCCGGGCAGGTGCTCCAGGTCCTCTTCGAGGGACGCGGTGAGCTCCGGGGCGACCTCGACGATCTCGGTCGAGGAGGACAGCTGGGAGATGAGCACGTCGACGAGCGCCAGCGCGACGTTGACGGCGTGCCGCCCCTGCAGGTGCAGGATCTCGCGGGTCACCTCGGGGGTGACGAACGGGTTGCCGTCGCGGTCGCCGCCGATCCAGGAGCCGAAGCGCAGCGGCGGGCGGGTGACGTCGACCTCGACCCCGTGCTCGGCCAGCAGGTCCCCCAGGTCCCCCAGCAGGTCGGGCATGGTCGCGGTGAGCACCTCGTCGAGGTAGTACATCGCGTTGCGGGCCTCGTCCATGGGCGTGGGCCGCGTCTGCCGGAGCTCGTCGGTCTGCCAGATGAGGTCGACCAGCTCGGCGAGGTCACGGTCCTGCCGGCGACGGGCGACGGTGTCCGGCTCGGTGGGCACGGCGAGGACGTCGGCCAGGTGGCGGATCTTGGTGAGCACGCTGCGCCGGGACGCCTCGGTCGGGTGGGCGGTGAAGACGGGGCGCACGTCGAGCTCGGCGACGGTGTCGGCCAGCAGCTGCGGTCCTCCGGCCTCGACGACGTCGCGCACCGCCGAGGTGAGCCAGCCGTCGGCCTCGGCCCGGGAGGTGAGGGTGCGCACGCGGTGCACCTGCTCGGCGGCGTTGGCCAGGTGGAAGTATGCCGAGAACGCGCGCACCAGCGCGCTGGCGCGCTCCAGGGGCAGGTCGGCCAGGACGGCCCGGACCTGCTCGGCCGCCCCCTCGTCGCCGGCCTTGCTGGCCTTGGTGGTGAGCCGGACCTGCTCGACGGCGTCCAGCAGCTCCTGCCCGTGGTGGCGCACGAGTGCCTGGCCCAGGAGGGTGGACACGCGCCGGACGTCGGCGCGCAGCTCGGGGCTGATGGGGTCGTGGAGGTCGGGCTGCTCGGTCACGCTGCCCGAGCCTACTGGCCGGGACCGACGGCAGCCGCCCGCAGGCCCGGACCGGGGGCCGGACTCAGGCGGCAGGGGCCCCGTCGGCGGCGGCGTCCGTCCGGGGTGCGGGGGCTCCCAGCCACCGCCGGACGGGGCAGGACGGGGTGGCGAACCAGCAGACGACGGCGGCCGGGGCGGCGACGGCCGCGGCCCCGCCGACCCACAGGCCGTAGGGCTACGGCAGCTCCTGGGCCAGGATGAAGAAGGCCATCGCCAGGACGAACACGCCGAAGCCCTTGCGCAGGACCTGCTCGGGGATGATCCCGGCCAGGCGGGCCCCGACGAAGGAGCCGGCCACGGCGGCGGCGGTGACGCCCAGCACGAGCGGCCAGTCGAGCTGGACGCTGGTGAGGTAGCCGGCCAGCCCGGCGAAGGACTTCATCGCGACGACCAGCAGCGAGGTGGCCACGGCCACCGGCATGGACAGACCGCCGAGCAGCGCCAGGGCCGGGACGACGAGGAACCCGCCGCCGGCGCCGACGATGCCGGTGACCAGGCCGACCACGAGGCCCTCGACGATCACCTTGCCGACGGGCAGCTCGCCGGTGGTCGGCTCGCGGTCCACCTGGCGACGGCCGCGGATCATCGCCACGGCCGTCGCCAGCATCATGAGCGCGAACGCGATCATGAGGACCTGCCCGGGGACGTAGCCCCCCAGGATCCCGCCGGCGAAGGCACCGGCCATGCCGGCCGCGCCGAAGACCAGGCCGGTGCGCCACCGGACCCGCCCGTGCCGGGCGTGGGAGACCACGCTCACCGCGGAGGTGACGCCCACGACGAACAGCGACGCCGCGATCGCCTCCTTGGCGTCCATCCCGGCCACGTAGGCCAGGATCGGGACGGTCAGGATGGAGCCTCCGCCGCCGAGCAGCCCGAGGGACACTCCGATGACGACGGACAGCAGCAGCGTGATCGCGAGGATGGCGGACACGGTTCCTCCTGGGGCAGGCTACCGGCGGGGGCGGGGCCGGTGGTGGTCGGGCGGGGTCGTCAGCCGAGGGTCGGCAGCTGGCCGATGGCCTCGTGGGCCGCCGGGTCCTGGGCGCCGCGGTTCCACGGCATCTTGGCCAGGGCCGCGCCCATGGCGCAGGTGTTGGTGGCGGCCGAGAAGGCCAGGCCGGCGCCGACGGCCCCGGCGACCATGCGCAGCTTGGGCGAGACCAGCTCGCCGGCCAGCAGGCCGGTGGTCACCAGGGTGCCGTCGACCATGCGCACCTGGCGGTCCATCGCCCAGCGCTGCTCGCCGCGGACGACGTCGCCGCCGGCGGCGGCGAAGGCGGGCGCACCGCCGTCGAGCACGAGCGCCGAGTCCATGCCGACCTCGTGCAGGCGCTGCCGGGCCTGCTCGGCGCGCACGCCGGAGTGGCAGACGAGCACGACGCGGCGGCCGACGCGCTGGGCGACGTCCTGGGTGTGCTCGGACAGCAGCTGGAGCGGCACGTTGTAGGAGCCGCGGATGTGCAGGGACTCGAACTCGGCGGCCGAGCGGACGTCGATGACGACGACGTCGTCGTGCCGGTCGAACCACGCCTTGAGGGTGTCGGCGTCGATGACGGTCGTGGTCTGGTCGGTGGTGGTGGTCACGAAGATCCTTCCGTGGGTCCGGGGACGGTGCCCCGGGTCGGGGTGTTCTGGGTGGTCACGTGCCGGACCCGGCCGGGAGCTGGTCCCGGCCGGGTCGGCGCGCAGGGGGGAGGTCCTCCGGGGTCAGCCGGCGACCGTGGCGCGGCGGGCCTGCTCGTCCAGCCAGCCCTGGTAGCTGCCCTCGAGCTCGACGACGTCGAACCCGGCGCGGCGCAGGGCGGAGGCCGCGACGCAGTTGCGCACGCCCGACTGGCAGAACGTCACGATGGTGCCGTCCTGGGGCAGCCGGTCCTGGTGCCAGAGCACCTTGCCGGCCGACAGCTGCTCGGCCCCGGGGATGGTGCCCTCGGAGTGCTCGGTGCGGTTGCGCACGTCCAGGAGCAGCGCGGGCTCGATCCCGTCCAGGTCGGCCGGGGACACGGTCGCCGGCTTCTCGACGGGCAGCCCGTCGAAGGAGGTGACGTAGCCGGTCACGTCGTCGACGCCGACCCGCACGAGGTGGTCCCAGATGCCCTGGGCCGTCTCCTGGTCGGGGGCGAGGAGGACGAGCGGGCGGGTGTCGGACTCGGGGTCGTAGGCCCAGCCGCCGTAGGTCGCGGCCTTGTCCGGGGCCGGGATGGCCAGCGCGCCGGGCACGGTGCCGCCGAGGATCTCCTCGACCGGGCGGGTGTCGACCAGGGTGATCCGGTCGGCCTCGAGGTCGGCGCGGACGGTCCCGGTGCTCAGCTCGGTCAGCGGGGCCCGCTCGCCCATGACGGCCGGGCCGAGCTTGTTCTGCCGCTTCATCCGGCCGAAGTAGGCGTGCGCGTCGGGCTGCCCGTCGAGCAGCTCGTCGATGAAGCCCTGCTCGTCGTCGGTGGCCAGGTAGGGGGCCCACCAGGCGTACAGACGCTCGTAGCCGACCGTGGTCGAGGGCAGCGCGCCCAGGGCCTTGCCGCAGGCCGAGCCCGCGCCGTGCGCCGGGTAGACCTGGACGTGGTCGGGCAGGGTGAGGAACTTCTCCCGCAGGGACCGGAACAGCTGCCTGGCCCCCTCGAAGCGGGTGTCGACGCCGCCGGCGGCCTCGTCGAGCAGGTCCGGGCGACCCAGGTCGCCGGAGAAGACGAAGTCGCCGGAGAGCAGGTAGCCGGGCTGGTCGGTGAAGGCCCCGTCGGTCACGAGGAAGACCAGGTGCTCCGGGGTGTGGCCGGGGGTGTGCAGGGCCTTGACGGTGATGTTGCCGAGGGTGATGGTGTCGCCGTCGTGCAGGCGGGTCCCCTCGAAGCCGTACTGCCAGTCCTCCCCGCCCTCGCCGGAGACGTAGATCTGGGCGCCGGTGGCGGCGGCCAGCTCACGGGTGCCGGACAGGTAGTCGGCGTGGATGTGGGTCTCGGCGACCGCCACGATGGTCATGCCGTTCTTGGCGGCCAGGTCGAGGTAGGTCTGGATGTCGCGACGGGCGTCGACGACGATGGCCTCGCCGCGGGCCTGGCAGCCGATGACGTAGCTGGCCTGGGAGAGGTCCTCGTCGTAGATGCGCTCGAGCAGCATGCGTTCACTCCTTGGAAGGGGGTGGGTGTGCGATACGTCAAATATACCCCCAGGGGTATGCCGTCGCAAACCGTGGGACGCGTCACCCGTCGTCGCGCAGGCGCAGGGCCTCCCAGATCCGGCGGGCGGCCGGGGCCGCGGCGTCGCCGCCCAGGCCACCCTCCTCGACGAGGACCACGACGACGTGGCGGGGGTCCTCCACCGGCCCGTAGGAGGCGAACCAGCTGGTCGAGGTCTGCCCGACGACCTCCGCCGACCCGGTCTTGCCGGCGACCGGATAGTCCTCGTGCGGCCACCCGCGGAAGGCCTGCGCTGCGGTCCCGCGGACCGGCACCCGGGCGAGCCCCTCCCGCAGGACCGCCAGGTCGGCCGCCGGGACCGAGACCGCGCCGGTCCGCTCCGGCTCGACGGTCTCGAGCACCTCCCCGTCCGGCGTGGTGAGCGAGGCACCCACCCGGGGGGCGACCAGCCGGCCCCCGTTGGCGACGGCCGCGTAGCCGACGGCCAGCTGGAGCGGGGTGACCGCCACGTCGCCCTGCCCGATCGAGAGGTTGGCCGCGTCGCCGGGGCGCCACTGCCAGCCGTCGGTGCAGCTCTCCCGGGCCAGCTGCTCCAGGAAGTCGCGGCGCTCGCGGTCGGACACCTCGGGGTAGCCGTCCTCGGCCCGGCGGCACGACTCCTCCCGGGTCGCCTCCCAGTACTGCTGCTTCCAGGCCCGCGAGGCAGGTTGCCCGTCGCCTCCCCCGGCAGGTCCACGCCGGTCGGCCGCCCGATGCCGAACCCGCGCGCGACGGCGAGGAACCGGTCGGCGGCGTCCGCGTCGAGGTCCTCCCCCGGGGCCGCCCCCAGCCCGCCGAGCTGCTGCCAGTGCTCGTAGGCCCACCGGTAGAAGCTGGTGTCGCAGGAGACCTCGACCACCTCGGGCAGCGTCAGCCGGCCGAACTCCTCGGCCTGGTAGTTGGTGAACCGCTGGCCCGCGATGGTCACCGCCCCCGGGCAGGCGTGCCGGGCGTCGGCGTCGACCCCCGTCTGCAGGGCGGCGAGGAGGGTGAAGGCCTTGAAGGTCGACGCCGGCGGGAAGGTCCGCGCCAGCGTCCGGTCGACGAGGGGTGCGCCCTGCTCGGGGTCGACGAGCGCCTGGTAGTCCGCGGTGGACAGGTCGCGGGTCCACACGGACGGGTCGTAGGTCGGCCAGCTCGCCGCCGCGCGCACGGCCCCGTCCCGGGGGTCCATGACCACCGCGGCCGCCGAGCGGGCGGGGGCACCGTCCGCGCGGGCCTGCTCGACCGCGTCCGCCAGGGCCTGCTCGGCGGCCGCCTGGACGTCGACGTCCAGGTGGGTGCGCACGTCCGCCCCGGGCTCGGGGTCGGTGCGGGACAGCTGCTCGGTCACCACCCCGCGCGCGTCGACCGCGACCGTGACGGTGCCGGGGACCCCCCGCAGGGCCTCGTCGTAGGCGGCCTCCAGCCCGGCGCGGCCGACGCGGTCCTCCGGGGCGACCCGGCCGTCCGAGGCGTCCACCTCCTCCTGGGTCGGACGGCCCAGGTAGCCCAGCACGTGGGCCGCCCCGACCCCCTCCGGCGCGGGATGGTCGCGCAGCGGCAGCGTCTGCACCTCGACGCCGGGGAAGTCCTCGGGCCGTTCCAGGAGCGCCAGCGCCGCCACCGGGTCGACGTCGTGCGCGAGCGGGACGGGCTGGTAGGGGGACCCCGAGAAGCAGGCCGGGACGGGCGGTGCGTCGGCGGTCCCGCACAGGCGGGTCCGGCCCCACAGCTGGTCGGCCGGCAGGTCCAGCGCCCGGGCCACCTCGACGACCAGCCCCCGGCCCTCGTCCTCGGACCCCAGCAGCATCGCCGGGTCCACCGTGACCACCGTCGAGGGGGCGTTGCGGACCAGCGGGGTGCCGTCGGCCGCGAGGATCCGGCCACGGACCGCGGGGACGTGCACCTCACGGGTGCTGACCGCGGCTGCCTCGGCGGCCTCCTCCGGCGCCGCGAGCTGCAGCTGGGCCAGCCGCAGGAGCAGCACCAGGCCCATGAGCACGACGACGGCCCCGACCGCCCAGACGCCGGCCGTCGTCGGCGGGCGACGCACCCGGGGCGGGGCGACCTGGGGGCGGGGCACCGGGACCGTGGGCCGTCGCCGGCGGACGGGCTCCGGCGGCCGGCCCGGGGTGCTCACCGGGCCCTCCCGTCCTCGACCGGGGCCAGGCGCCGCTCGAGCGCCAGGAGGGCGGGGACGAGGAGGACCGCGGCCGCGGCGGTCCAGAACCACGAGGAGAGCAGGTCCAGGGGCCGGGCGACGCCCGCACCGGCGGCGGCCGCCACCCCGCGGACCAGCGGCGGCACCGCGGCGGCGAGCACGGCGAGCAGCCACGGCACGACCGGCGACAGCCGCGTACACGGCCGCAGCAGACCGACCAGCGCCCCGGCCGCGGCGAGCACCAGGGCGCTGGCCCCGGCGGGGGCGGCCCCGGGCGGCACCAGTCGAGCAGCAGCCGCCGGCGAGGCCGACGAGCACCCCCGCGGCGGGCCCCCGCGTCAGGGCGGCCGCCGCGACGACGAGCACGACCAGGTCCGGCCGGGCCGTGCCGGCGGGCCAGCTCGAGGCCACGAGGGCGGCGACCAGGAGCAGCACCGCCCGCACCGGGACCGCCAGCCCGCGCGGTCGGGCCGCCCGGGCGCCCTGGGCCTGGTCCGCCGTGGCGCTCACCGCGGACCTCCGCCGTCGGGGAGCACGACCGCGACGAGGTCCAGGGTGGCCGTGTCCACGTGCGGCCGCACCACCGCGGTGCGGCCCAGCTGCCCCCGGTCGGGGTCCACCGCCACGACGACCCCGAGCGGCACCCCGGCGACGTAGGGCCGGTCGTCCGGGCTGCCGAGCGTGCTGACCTCGTCCCCGACGACCGGCGGGAGGTCGCCGAGGGCGGTGAGGGTGAGCCGACCGGGCTCCCGCGCGGGAAGACCCGGCGGGGCGTCGACGGTGACGCTGCCCAGCGCCCCGTCGGCGCCGTAGCGCACGCCGACGACGACGCTCCGGGTCGCGACGAGGAGCACGTCGGCGGAGGCGTCGGCGACCCGCAGGACCCGGCCGACCAGTCCGTCGGCGGACACGACCGTCAGGTCGGTGCCCACCCCGTCGTCGCGCCCGACGTCGACCGTCACGGTGCGCCCGCCGACCGGGGAGGTGGCCGGGGAGAAGCCGACGACCCGGGCGGGCAGCAGCCGGTGGCCGTCGTCGACGACGCGGTCGTCCAGCTCGCCGAGCTGCTCGTGGCGCCGCACCTGCTCCCGCAGCCGGGCCACCTCGGCCGCGAGCGCGTCCCGCTCGGCCGTCAGGGTGCGGACCCGTCCCTCCTCGCCCGCCACCAGCTGCCGCACGGGCGCGGTCGCCCCGGCGACGACGTCGCGCACCGACTCCAGGGCCTGGGGCCGGGCGAGGTCGACGACGAGGGCCCCCGCGGTCAGCAGCGTCGCGGCGAGCGCGGTGGCCGGAAGGAGACGACCCGACCGCGGACGTGTCCCCTGCCCGGGCGCGCGCCTGCGGCGGCTCACGTGCCCGGGGCGCGGGCGAGCACCCGGCGCAGGACGGCGAGGTCGTCGACGCACGCCCCGGCACCACGCACGACGGCGTGCCGGGGCTCGTCGGCGACCCGGACGGGGACGCCCAGCTCGTGGCGCAGCCGCTCGGCCCAGCCGCGCAGCAGTGCACCGCCGCCGGTGAGCACGACCCCGGCGTCGACGAGGTCCCCGGCCAGCTCCGGCGGGCAGACGTCGAGCACCTGGCGGACCACCTCGACGGTCTGCACCGTGACCGGTTCGACCATCCGGCGCACCTGGGTGCTGCCCAGCTCGACGGTGCGGGGCAGCCCCGTCCCGAGGTCGCGGCCGCGCACGCGGGTGGTGAGCTCGGTGGCCAGGGGCCACACCGAGCCCACGCGGTGGACGACGTCGGCCGCCGAGCGTTCGCCCAGGAGCAGGTCGTAGGTCTCGCGGACGCCGCGGACCACGGCCTCCTCCACCTCGTCGCCGCCGATCCGGGCGCTGCGCGCGTTGACGACGCCGCCGAGGCTGAGCACGGCCACGTCGGTGGTGCCGCCGCCGATGTCCACCACCATGGAGGCGTGCGCGTCCTCGACCGGCAGCCCGGCGCCGATGGCGGCGGCGACCACCTCCTCGACGACGTGCACCGAGCGGGCGCCGCACCGCAGGGCCGCGTCCTCCAGGGCGCGGCGCTCCACCCCGGTCACCGCCGACGGCACGCAGACCACGACCCGTGGCCGGACCAGCCGTCCGGGCCGGACCCGGTCGACGAAGTGGCGCAGCAGCTGCTCGGCGACCTCGGCGTCGGCGACGACGCCGTCGGAGAGGGGGCGGACCGTCAGCACGCCCTGGGGGGTGCGCCCGTGCATCCGCAGCGCGTCCTCGCCCGCGGCGACGAGCCGGCCGGTCGTGCCGTCGACGGCCGCGACGGTGGGCTCGTCGAGCACGACGCCCCGGCCCCGCACGTGGACCTGCGTCGTGGCCGTGCCCAGGTCGACCGCCAGGTCGCGCCCTGGCGCCCAGCGGCCCCGGGTCCGGACGGCGGGGTCGGCGGCGGGGGTCACCGTTGGATCGTAGACAGCGGGACCGCCGGACGGGTCGGCAGGCGTGGCCGGGTCGGCAGACAGGGCCGGGTCAGGAGGCGTCGGGGCCGTCGAGGACCCGGACCGGACCGGCCACGGGGACCTGGGACTCCTTGGGCGCGGTGGCGCGGCAGGTGAGCCGGGCGGCGGGGCGGCGGTGCTCGCCGACCTCGACCTGGGCGCGCCGCCCGTCGGGCAGGCGCAGCGTCACCCGGTGGGCGGCGACCTCCTGCCCGGTCGGCTCCACCGCCGTGGCGTCCTCGACCGCGACCGAGCCCCACGGGAACGGCCCGAGCTGCTCGTGGACGGCGACCAGGGCGGCCTGCACGGCCCGGGGGTGGCCGGTGGCGCCGCGCAGGTGGGCGGTGTCCGGTCGACCGTCCAGGTGGGCCTGCACGACGTCGGCCGCCGTCGGGGTGTCCAGCCCGCCGTAGGTCGCGCCGTCGGGCAGCAGCACGACGTTGGCCGCGAACCGGTCGCCGCCGGTGTGCGTGCACTCCCACACCTGCTCGGGCCAGCGCCGGGCGAGGTCGAGGGCGACCGGGCGGCCGCGGAGGGCGCAGCACACGTCCTTGCGGCCGTGGGTGCACACGAGGATCAGCCGGTCCTCGTCCGGGACGACGACACGACCGGCGTCGTCGGCCGCCTGCGCCGCGTGCAGCTCCTCGACCCGGTCGACCGCTCCGAGCAGCTCGGCCGGGTAGGCCCACGTCCCCCACGTCACCCGCCGGTCCGACGGCGCGGCGGGGTCGACGACGCACCAGGCGCGGGAGAGGCAGACGGCCGAGCTGTGCCGCCCGGGGCGCCGGATGAGCATGATCCGGGCCCCGGCGGCCTCGGCGCGGGCGACGATCTCGGCCTTGAGGTCCTCGGGCAGGGACATGGACGGGAACCCGTCGAAGGCCCAGCCGCCCTCCTGCTCGACGAGCAGGAACCGCCGCTGCGGGGGCGCGGTGCCCAGCATCGGGTCGTGCCGCTCCCGGGCGGCGTCGCTGCAGCGCGCCCCGGACAGGTCGAGGTCGCTCAGGGCCTCGGACGCGGAGTCGCGCGCGGGGTCGGGCGGGGACGCGGGCACGGCCGGCTCAGCCCAGCCCGGGGAACCAGATGTCGATCTCTCGGGCGGCCGACTCCGGGGAGTCCGAGCCGTGCACGATGTTCTGCTGCACGCGGGTGCCCCAGTCGCGGCCCAGGTCCCCGCGGATCGTGCCGGGCGCGGCGGCGGTGGGGTCGGTGGCCCCGGCGAGGGACCGGAAACCGGCGATGCAGCCGTGCCCCTCGACGACGGCGGCGGCCACCGGGCCGGAGGACATGAACTCCAGCAGCGGCTCGTAGAACGGCTTGCCCTCGTGCTCGGCGTAGTGGGCGGCCAGCTGCTCCCGGGTCGGGGTGAGGACGGCGAGCGCCGTCAGCGCGTAGCCCTTGGCCTCGATCCGGCGCAGCACCTCGCCGGTGAGGCCGCGGCGGTAGCCGTCGGGCTTGACGAGGACGAGGGAGCGTTCGGTCTGCGGAGTCTCGGTCACGCGCCCAGCCTAACGGCGCGCACCGGCCGCCCCGGCCCCCCGTCAGGGCTGGAGGACGCCCGTCCCCAGGAGCGCGAAGAGCACGAGCGCCAGCACGATCCGGTAGACCATGAACGGGGTGAAGGTGTGCGTGGTGATGTAGCGCATGAACCAGGCGATCACGGCATACCCCACGCCGAAGGCGATGAGGGTGGCCACGACGATCGGCCCCCAGGCGGTGCCCGACCCGACGGCGTCGCCGGTGAGGACCTTGACCAGCTGCAGACCGCCGGAGGCGAGCACGGCCGGGATCGCCAGCAGGAAGGAGTAGCGGGCGGCGGCCTCGCGGGTGTAGCCCATGAACAGGCCGCCGGCGATGGTGCCGCCGCTGCGGGAGACGCCGGGCACGAGGGCCAGCGCCTGCCAGAGGCCGAACGCCAGCCCGTGCCGCCAGGTCAGCTCGTGCAGCTCGCGTCGCTGCCTCCCGACCCGCTCGGCGGCCAGGATGACCAGGGCGAAGACGAGCAGCATGGTGGCGGTGATCCACAGGCTGCGCAGGCCGGTCTCGATCCGGTCCTGGAAGGCCAGCCCGAGGACGCTGATCGGCACGGTGCCGAGGATGACCCACCAGCCGAGCAGCGCGTCGGGGTCGTTGCGCGGGACCCGGCCCAGCAGCGACGCGGTCCACCGCTGCACGATCCGGACGATGTCGCGGCGGAAGTAGATGAGCACTGCCGCCTCGGTGCCCAGCTGGCTGATCGCGGTGAACGCCGCGCCCGGGTCGTCCACGCCCAGGAACCGCCCGGCGATGGAGACGTGGGCGCTGGAGGAGATCGGGAGGAACTCGGTCAGGCCCTGGACGAGGCCCAGGGCGATCGCGGTCAGCAGGTCCACAGGTGCTCCTGGCGGGGTCGGTCGGGGCCGGACGAGGGGGTATGCGGCGCGCGCGCCGGTCGCGCGGAGGGTGCGGCGGTCATCCCGCGGCGGTCCCCTCCGGCCCGGGGGCCTGCCCGGCCTCGGCGGCCCAGCGGGCCCGGTCGGCGTCGATCCGCTGGCCCTGGGTCAGGCAGAGCCACCACAGCCCGCCGAAGAGCACGGCGACGACGGCCATCGCGGGCAGGACGAGGGCGCTGGCCAGGGTGAGCAGCTGGCAGGCCCAGCCCAGCCACACGCCCGCCCTGGAGCGCAGCGCCCCGGCGGCCACGAGGCACAGCAGCGCCAGCCCGATCCCGCCGCCCAGGAGGACGGCCGGGTCCGCGGGACGCGGCCCGCCGGTGACCCTGGCCAGCTGCCAGACCACGAGGCTCCGAAGAACACCGAGACCGCCTGGGCGACCAGGGTGGCGCCGCAGAGCCGACGGGTCATCGGGCCGGGCACGGGCGGTCGCAGCAGGCTGGGTCGGGGGGAGGTCACCGGGAGATTCTCCCAGAGCCGGACGGGTGCCTCTCCACGGCGCACGGTCCGGACGGCGTCCAGGCGCTGGGGCCCGCGACGCGCAGGCCGTTGTCAGGCACACCCCCTACCCTGTGCACCGACAGCCCGACCCGCGCCGACCAGGAGCGACCACCGTGCCCAGACCAGACCGCAGCAGCTCTCCCGACCGCGCCGCCAAGGTGGCCAGGATCCAGCAGGCCACCGCCTCGGCCGAGCGTCGTCGCGGCGCCGTCATCTGGGGGTCGGCGGCCCTCGTGGTGGCGCTCATCGTGGGCGCGGTGACCTGGGCGATCGTCGGCGACCGGCTGCCCGTGCAGGCCTACGAGTACCAGGCGGCCGACCACACCACCGAGCCGGTGACCTACGAGGAGCAGCCACCCGTCGGCGGTCCGCACCACCCGGCCTGGTGGAACTGCGGCGTCTACGACGACCCGGTGCCGGCCGAGCACGCCGTGCACTCCCTGGAGCACGGGGCGGTCTGGCTGACCTACTCCCCCGACCTGCCCGCGGACCAGGTCGAGGTGCTCACGGACCTGGGCCGGCAGGACTACATGCTGGTCTCGCCCAACCCCGACCAGGACGCCGCCGTGGTCGCCACGGCCTGGGGCCACCAGATGACGCTGGAGGAGGCCGACCGGGGCGACCTGACGCGGTTCATCGGCGACTACAAGCAGGGCCCGCAGACCCCCGAGCCGGGCGCCGCCTGCACCGGCGGCACCACCGAGAACCTGGTGGCCGGGTCGTGACGACCCCCGGGGGCGGGCCGACGACCGGGGAGCCGGCCGCGCCGGCCACGGGGGGCGGGACGGCCCGTGGACGGGCCGCTGCCCGCGAGCGCTGGCGCACCTTCGGGGCGCCGGCCCTGGCCGCGGTGACCGTGGCGGCCCTGTGCCTGGGGGTGCTGCTGGGATGGCTGGCCTTCGGCGCCGGCCGGCCCGGGGAGGGCAGCGCCGAGGCCGGCTTCGCCCGCGACATGAGCGAGCACCACGCGCAGGCGGTGCAGATGTCGCAGCTGGTCATGCAGCGCACCGAGGACGAGGACGTGCGCCGCCTGGCGGTCGACATCGACAACAACCAGAACTTCGAGCGCGGCATGATGGCCGGCTGGCTGGCGCAGTGGGACCTGCCCCGGGCGCGGCCGGGCGAGCGGATGGACTGGATGGCCGGGCACGGCGACGGTCACGACGTGACCGACCTGCCGGCCGGGGTCCCGATGCCCGGGATGGCCTCCCCCAGCGAGATCGAGGAGCTCACCCGGGCGCAGGGGCAGGAGGCCGAGGTGCTCTACCTGCAGCTGATGACCACCCACCACATCGCCGGTGTCGAGATGGCGCAGGCCGCCCTCGACCTGGCCGCGGACGAGGACGTGCGGGCCGCCGCGCAGCGGATGGTCGACGCCCAGGCGGGCGAGATCACGCTGATGACACGGATGCTGGCCGAGCGGGACGCCGAGCCGCGCGAGGACGTCTCCGCCTGGTTGGCGGGCGCCGAGGGCGGTGCGGCGGAGCAGGACGGCGGCGGGGACGGGTCCACCGAGGACGCCGACCACGGCGGGGACCACTGACCCACGGCCGCGCCGGGTCGGCCCGGCTCAGCTGCTCCCGGCTCAGCTGCTGGTGACGCCCAGGAGCTCGCGCACCTCCGCGGCGGTCGTCACCGACCCGGTGGCCAGCACCGCGCCGCCGACGCCGCCCTCGTCGGACAGGCCGGCGGCCACGTCAAGGGCCTCGGGGAGGTCCTCGACGACGGTGACCCGGTCCTGGCCGAAGTAGGCGGCGACCAGCTCGCCGAGCCGGGCGGGCCGGATCGCCCGGGGCGAGGAGGTGCGGGTGACGACGACGTGGTCGAGCACCGGCTCGAGCTGCTGGACCATCGCCTCGGCGTCCTTGTCCTCCAGGACGGCCAGCAGCCCGACGAGCCGGGTGAAGGTGAACGACTCCCGCAGGGCCTCGCCCAGCGCCGCCGCCCCCGCCGGGTTGTGCGCCGCGTCGACGAGGACCGTCGGGGACCGCCGGACGATCTCCAGCCGCCCGGGCGAGGTCACCCCGGCCAGCCCGCCCCGCAGCACCTCGTCGGTGATGTGCTGCTCGCCACCGCCCACGAACGCCTCGACGGCCGCGACGGCCATCGCGGCGTTGTGCACCTGGTGGGCGCCGAACAGCGGCAGGAACAGGTCCTGGTAGTCGCCCGCCAGACCGCGCAGCGAGACCTGCTGGCCGCCGACGCCGACCTCGCGGGCCAGCACCCCGAAGCTGACCCCCTCGGTGCGCAGGTCGGCCCCGACCTCCTCGGCCCGGTCGGTGAGGACGGTCATCGCCTCGGGCTCCTGGACGCCGACGACGGCGATCGCCCCGGGCTTGATGATGCCGGCCTTCTCGGTGGCGATCTCCTCGACCGTGGAGCCGAGCAGGCGGGTGTGGTCCAGCGAGATGGGGGTGACGACCGCGACGGTCCCGTCGGCCACGGAGGTGGCGTCCCACACCCCGCCCAGGCCCACCTCGACGACGGCCACGTCGACCGGTGCGTCGGCGAAGGCGGCGAACGCCAGGCAGACGACGACCTCGAAGTAGGTCATCCGCACCTGCCGTTCGGGAGCCGTCGACCCCATGCTCTCCCGGTCCACCATCTCCACGAACGGCATGACGTCGTCGTAGGCGGCGAGGAAGGCCTCGATCCCGATCGGCTCCCCGTCCAGGGAGATCCGCTCGCGCATGTCGTGCAGGTGCGGGCTGGTGAACCGGCCGGTGCGCAGCCCCATCTCCCGCAGGATCCGCTCGATGATCCGGGTGGTGGAGGTCTTCCCGTTGGTGCCGGTGAGGTGAATCATCGGGTAGGCCCGCTGCGGGTCGCCCATCAGCTCCATCACGCGTGCGACCCGGTGCAGGGTCGGCTCGGGCATGTGCTCGGGGGTGCGGGCGAGGATCTCCTCGACCACCTGCGCGTAGCGCGCGGTCAGCTCGGGGTCGACCGGCTCGGCGGCACCGGGCCGGCGGGCGGCGGTGCGGGGCGCCGCGGCACCGGGGTCGAGCGGCAGCTCGTTGCCCTCGAAGAACTGGTCGTCGCCGGTCATCGCGCCTCCACCTTGGTGATGAGCAGCTCGACGGTGCGGCCGCCATCGAGGGTGGCCTCGGCCGTGTGCGACACGATCCGCGGCTGGGTGCCCCCGTCGGGGTCGCTGCCACCGCCGAGGCCGTGCTTCGGCGGACGGGGCAACGGCGTCCCCGCACCGGCCGCACCGAACTGGACCGCCAGGGTCTCGTCCATGACGAGGCGCTGGTGCTCGGTCGCGGCGGCCCAGACGTCGTCGTCGCCGACGACGGTCAGGCTGATCCGGTCGGTGATCTGCAGGCCGGCGTCCTTGCGGGCGCCCTGGACCGCCCGGACCAGGTCGCGGGCCAGGCCCTCGCGGGCCAGGTCCTCGGTGACGCCGGTGTCGAGCACGACGAAGCCGCCGCCGTGGCCGCGCAGCATCGCCGTCGCCCTCGAGCCCCCGTCGGCGGCCTCGTCGACGACGGTCTCCAGGGTGTACTCCCCCTCGACCAGCGGCAGCCCGCCGGCGGTGACGGTGCCGTCCTCGGCGACCGACCAGTCGCCGGACTTGGACCCCTTGATGGCAGTCTGCACGTCGCGCCCCAGCCGGGGCCCGGCCGCCCGGGCGTTGACGGTCAGCCGCTGCTCGACGCCGAAGGTCGACAGATCCGTCGCCGGGTCCGCGACGTCCAGGACCTGCACCTCGCGCACGTTGACCTCGTCCCGCACGATCCCGGCCAGGTCGCGCAGCCCCTCGGCGTGCGCGGTCGCCACGGTCAGCGACGCCAGCGGCAGGCGCACCCGCAGCTGCTCGGCCTTGCGCAGGGACAGGGTCGCCGAGCACACCTCGCGGACGGTGTCCATCGACTGCACCAGCTCGGAGTCCTCGGGCAGGTCCGACGCCGCGGGCCAGTCGGTGAGGTGGACCGACTCGCCCCCGGTGAGCCCACGCCATACCTCCTCGGTGGTGAGCGGCAGCAGGGGCGCGGCGACGCGGCAGAGCACCTCGAGCACGGTGTAGAGCGTGTCGAAAGCGGCCTGGTCGTCGGACCAGAAACGGTCGCGGGAGCGGCGGATGTACCAGTTGGTCAGCACGTCGACGAACGCACGGACCGCGTCGGCGGCCCCGGCGATGTCGAACCGGTCCTGGGCGGTCTCCACCTCGACGACCAGGTCGCGGGTCTTGGCCAGGATGTAGCGGTCCATCGGGTCGGTCGAGGCCGTGGACCAGCGGGCCTCGTAGCCGGCGGCGTTCGCGTAGAGCCCGAAGAAGTACCACGCGTTCCACAGCGGGATGAGCACCTGGCGCACCCCGTCGCGGATACCCTCCTCGGTGACGACGAGGTTGCCGCCGCGCAGGATCGGGCTGGACATGAGGAACCAGCGCATCGCGTCGGCGCCGTCGCGGTTGAACACGTCGCGCACGTCGGGGTAGTTCTTCAGCGACTTGGACATCTTCTGCCCGTCGTTGCCCAGCACGATGCCGTGGCTGATGCAGGCGCTGAACGCAGGGCGGTCGAACAGCGCCGTGGCCAGGATGTGCAGGGTGTAGAACCAGCCGCGGGTCTGGCCGATGTACTCCACGATGAAGTCGGCCGGGAAGTGGTGCTCGAACCAGTCGGCGTTCTCGAACGGGTGGTGCACCTGGGCGTAGGACATTGAGCCGGAGTCGAACCAGACGTCGAGCACGTCCTCGACCCGGCGCATGGTGCTGTGCCCCGTCGGGTCGTCCGGGTTGGGCCGGGTCAGCTCGTCGATGAACGGCCGGTGCAGGTCGACCTCGCCGGCCCGGTTGCGCGGCAGGCGGCCGAAGTCGGCCTCCAGCTCGGCGAGCGAGCCGTAGACGTCGACCCGGGGGTGGGCCGGGTCGTCGGAGACCCACACCGGGATCGGGCTGCCCCAGAACCGGTTGCGCGAGATCGACCAGTCACGGGCGTTCTCCAGCCACTTGCCGAACTGGCCGTGCTTGACGTGCTCGGGCACCCAGGTGATCTGCTCGTTGGTGCGCAGCATGTCGTCCTTGAACTTCGTCACCTCCACGAACCAGGAGGAGACGCCCTTGTAGATCAGGGGCTCGCGGCAGCGCCAGCAGTGCGGGTAGGAGTGGTCGTAGGCCTCGCGGCGCAGCAGGACGGTGCCCTCGGTGACCGCGCCCCGGTCGTGCTGCTCGGCCCCGGGCGCCTGGTTGCGGGTGGCCGCCTTGAGGTGGTCGATGATCGGGGCGTTGGCGTCGAAGACCAGCATCCCGGCGTACTCCTCCACCGGGGCGGTGAAGCACCCGTCGGCGCCGACCGGCATGACCGCCTCGATGTCCTCGCGGTCGGTGACCACCTTGTCGTCCTCGCCGAACGCCCCGGCGGTGTGCACCAGCCCGGAGCCGTCGGTGGTGGTGACGAACTCGGCGGTGACGAGCCGGTGGGCGTTCGTCCAGCCCTGGTAGTAGGAGAACGGGGGCACGTAGGAGCGGCCGGCCAGCTCGGCGCCGGTCGTCCGGGCGACGACGGTCGGCTCCTCCCCCAGCTCGCGGGCGTATGCCGCCAGCCTCGCCTCGGCGAGGACGTAGCGCTCGGGCCGTCCGGTGAAGTCGCTCTCGACGACGACGTAGTCGATGTCCTCGCCGACCATGATCGCCAGGTTGGACGGCAGGGTCCACGGGGTCGTCGTCCACACCAGGGCCAGGGCCCCGGCGAGGACGTCCTCGGCGACGTCCCCGCCCGCAGCGGCGGACGCGGCATACCCCTCCTGCGGCAGGATCCGCAGGCCGACGGTGACGGCCGGGTCCCGGCGCACCTGGTAGACCTCCTCGTCCATCCGCAGCTCGTGGTTGGACAGCGGGGTCTGGTCGTTCCAGCAGTAGGGCAGCACCCGGAAGCCCTCGTAGACCAGGCCCTTGTCGTGCAGGCTCTTGAACGCCCACAGCACCGACTCCATGTAGTCGACGTTGAGCGTCTTGTAGTCGTTGTCGAAGTCGACCCAGCGGGCCTGGCGGGTGACGTAGTCCTGCCAGTCGTTGGTGTACTTCAGCACCGACTCGCGGCACTTGTCGTTGAAGGTCTCGATGCCCAGCTCGAGGATCTCGTCCTTGGTCTTGATGCCCAGCTGGCTCATCGCCTCCAGCTCGGCCGGCAGCCCGTGGGTGTCCCAGCCGAAGCGGCGCTCGACCCGGCGGCCGCGCATCGTCTGGTAGCGGGGGACGACGTCCTTGACGTAGCCGGTGAGCAGGTGGCCGTAGTGCGGCAGCCCGTTGGCGAACGGGGGCCCGTCGTAGAAGACGAACTCGTTCTCGCCGTTCTCCCCCGCGTCGCGCTGCTCGACGCTGCGGACGAAGGTGTCGTGCTCGCGCCAGTAGGCCAGGACGGCCTGCTCGATCTCCGGGAAGCTCGGCGAGCTGGTCAGCGCGGCTCCGGAGGTGCTGGTGAGCGGGTAGGCCATGGGTCGTGGCTCCTTGGTGGTGCGGCGGGTCGTCGTGTCGGTCCAAGTCCGAGGACGACGCCCGTCCGGGGATGCGCCCGGTCGGCACCGCGGTACCACTCGCTTGCGCGCCGCCCCGGTCCTGCCGGGTCGTGACGCGCCGCTTCGTGACGGCTGTGACGGGCCTACCCGTCCGGGTCTAGTGGGCTCCCGGCCGGGGTGCCGGGGCTGTTCTGCCGGAGGCTCGCCGCTGATGACGGCTCGGACGCCTGTTCGCCCCATGGTAGCGGCTCGGCCCGGCGAGGCCTGCCTCCGGACCGGCAGGCGGTGGGATCTCGTCGCCCGGAGGGACTCCCCGCGCGTGAGACCCCCGAAACGGAGGCGAGACCCTAGATATTTGGGGTGTCTGGCCGCAGTTCGGGGGGTCTGCTCAGCGGGAGCCCGCGGTGCGGCGGGCCCGTGCCCGTCGGCAGGCCGCCTCCACCTTCGCCCGGACGACGTCGGGCCGGTCCAGGTCCGCCCAGGTCAGCCGGACCACCTCGTAGCCGAGCTCCCGCAGCCGGTCCTCCCGCAGCTTCTCGGCGGCCAGGTCCCCGGCCCGGCCGTACTTGGCCAGCCCGTCGAACTCCACGACCACCCTGTCCCCCTCCAGCAGGAAGTCCACCCGCGCCACGAACCCGCCACGCTCGTCGGTGATCCTGACCTGCGGAACCGCCACCAGGCCCAGGCGGTGCAGCAGCCAGCCGGTCCTGGACTCGCCGGCCGACTCGTGACGTCCGTCGGCCCGGTCGACGACGACCCCGGCGGCCGGACGGCCCCGGCCCAGCGCCGACCAGCAGCGCAGGCCCTCGAGGTCGGCCCGGTTGCACGCGCCCTCGCGCAGCGCCGAGTCCGCCGCGACCAGACCGGCCTCGACGCCGAAGGTCGACGCCACCTGGAGGCAGGCCACCTCGGGCCGCACGCACGGGACGCCGTCCACGCGCACGAGCCGCCCGGGAGCAAGCCCGCGTGCTGGATGATCCCCGTGCGCGTCTTCCACCGGCGAGGGCCGACGCCGACGACGTGGACCAGGTCGTCCGTGCCGTAGATCGCCAGGTCGAGGACGGCGAGGGCGCTCTGGTGGCTGAGGGCGACCTCGACGCCGGACCAGGCCATCATCACCCCGTGGGCCCGGAGCCGGTGACGCTCCCACGGCGGTGACTCCTGCCACCGTTGCCCGTCCACGAGCACGTTCCGGCGGAGACGGACGAGCCGCCCGTCGGCCACCCAGGCACTGAGGGTCGGTGCCCGCACGCCCCGCTCCCGCAGCTGGGCGCTCGTGGCCACGCCCTCCTGGCCCGTCAGCAGGGGCAGGGCGACCTCGCTCCAGGCATCCACCGTCATCGGCCCAGGATGCTCCCGGACCGGGTCCGGCGGGAGCGGTCGTCCACAGGCCGGCCCCTGCCGGCCGACCGTCGGTCGGCGCCGCCCCCGGCCGCGCCCGCCTCGTAGGCTCGAGTGCATGACCTCCTCCCCCGACGCCCTCCGGGAGCTGCTGGGCGACCGCGTGGTGAGCGACCCGCAGATCGCGGCCGGCTTCGCCGTCGACGCGTCGCCGCAGGCGGAGGCGCTGCCCGGTGACCGGTTCACCGTGGTGCGGGCCCGCTCCAGGGACGACGTCGCCACCACGCTCCGGTATGCCGCGCAGCACCGGGTGCCGGTCGTGCCCCAGGGGGCGCGCACCGCCACGACGGGGGCGGCCGAGGCGCTGGCCGGCGGCATCGTGCTCTCGACCGCGGCGATGACCGACCTGCTGGTCGACCCCGTCGAGCGGATCGCGGTCGTCGGCCCGGGCGTGGTCAACGCGGACCTGAAGCTGGCGGCGGCCGAGCACGGCCTGGCCTACCCGCCGGACCCGGCGAGCGCCTCGATGTGCACCATCGGCGGCAACGTCGCGACCAACGCCGGGGGCCTGTGCTGCGTCAAGTACGGCGTGACGGCCGACTACGTCCGCGGCCTGGAGGTCGTGCTGCCGGGGGGCGAGGTGCTGCGCACCGGCCGCCGCACGGCCAAGGGGGTCGCCGGCTACGACCTCACCGGGCTGTTCGTCGGCTCGGAGGGGACCCTCGGCGTGGTCACCGAGGCGGTGCTGCGACTCGTCCCGCTCGGCGACCCGGCGCTGACCGTGCTCGCGGTCTTCCCCACCCTGGAGCGCACCGTGGCGGGCGTCGCCGCCCTGCGGGAGCAGCGCCATACCCCCAGCCTGGTGGAGCTGCTGGACGGGCCGAGCGTCGCCGCGGTCCAGGCCTACGGCGACTACGGCTACCCCGCCGACGCCGCCGGGGTGCTGCTCGTCCAGTCCGACCGGCCCGGCCACGCGGCGGAGGACGTGCAGGGGTATGCCGTGGCGCTGGCGGCCGCGGGCGCCACCGAGGTGGCCGTGGCCGAGGACCGTGCCGAGGCCGACCTGCTGCTCGAGGGACGCCGGGTGCTCAACCCCGCGCTGGACCGGCGCGGGGACCGGATCATCGAGGACGTGTGCGTGCCGGTGGGGCGCCTCGGGGACCTGGTGGCCGCGGTGCACCGCATCGGGCAGCGGCACGGGATCGAGACGACGTGCGCCGGCCACGCGGGCGACGGCAACCTGCACCCGTCGCTGTTCTACGACCGGGACGACCCGGCGAGCCGTGCGGCGGCCGAGCGGGCCTTCGACGACGTGGTCCGGGCGACGTGGGAGCTGGGGGGGACGTTGACCGGGGAGCACGGCGTGGGGTCGCTCAAGGTGCCGTGGCTGGCGGAGGAGCTCGGCCCGGCCGAGGTGGGACGGCAGCGGGCCGTCAAGGCGCTCTTCGACCCCCTGGGGGTCATGAACCCCGGACGCGGGGTCGCCTGAGCGGCCGCCGGGGCCGGGCACGCCCGCCGGCCGCGATCCCGAGGCCGGACGCACGACGAGGGGCCGGGAGCATGTGCTCCCGGCCCCTCGCCGGTGGTGCGGGTCGTCCGCGGCCCTGTGGGTCAGGTGCGCGGGTCGCCGTCGACGTCCGGGTGGACGTCCGGGTCGCCGTCCGCCTCGTGGCGGCCCCGCGGCTGGCGGTGGGGCGGCTCGGTCGGCGTGGTGGCCCCGCCGCGGCCGAAGCCGTTGTCGTCCGGGTCCGCCACCTGCTCGTGCCGCCCCTTGCGCCGCAGGTGCGGCGGCGGGTAGGGGTCGGTCGCGGCGCCCAGGCCGAAGCCGTCGTCGTCCGGGTCGCCCGTGACGATGTGGTGGGCGCCCTCCTCGTTGATCTTCGCGCCGGTGCTGGCGCGCAGGTCCTCGGCGGAGACACCCGCAGCGACCCGGTTGCGGCCGGAGGCGTCGAGGATCTGGTTCTCACCGGCCAGCTCGGAGATCGGCCGGGTCTTCTCGGCGTCCGGCAGGCCCAGCTCGGCCAGCAGGCCGCTCTTGCGGTCGGCCAGGTAGTCGTTCATCTCCTTCTTGATGACCGGCAGCAGCATGTAGACGCCCAGCAGGTTGACGAAGGCGCAGACGAACAGGAAATTGTCCGCGAACGCCAGCACCTGGCCGAAGGTCAGCAGCGTGCCCGAGATGGTGAAGAACAGGAACACGAAGCGGTAGATCGTCGTCGAGGTGTGCGTGTCGCCGAACAGGTAGTTCCACGCCTTCTGGCCGTAGTAGGACCAGGTGATGAGCGTAGAGATGGCGAACAGCGCCACGGCCACGGCCAGCACGGCGGGGAACCAGCTGATCTGCTCGCCGAACGCGCTCGAGGTGATCGCCACGCCGGAGACACCGTAGTCGGGGTCGTAGCGGTCCCCGTCCTCGAAGGTGAAGTCACGCGCGTCGTTGTAGAAGGTCGTGTCGGCGATGACGATCGTCAGCGCGGTCATGGTGCAGATCACGACCGTGTCGATGAACGGCTCGAACATCGCGACGAAGCCCTCGGAGACCGGGCGACGGGTCTTGACGGTGGAGTGCGCGATCGGGGCCGAGCCCAGGCCGGCCTCGTTGGAGAAGGCCGAACGGGTCAGGCCGACGACCAGCGCGCCGACGAAGCCGCCGGTGACGCCCTCGGGCGTGAACGCCCCGGAGAGGATCTCGCCGAAGGCGGGGATGACGTTGCCCAGGTTGGTGAGGATGACCACGAGGCAGGCCAGGATGTAGATGCCACCCATGAGCGGCACCAGCGTCGAGGTGACCCGGCCGATGGACTTCATCCCGCCGATGATGACCGCGCCGATGATTGCGGCCAGGACGATCCCGAACACCAGGCGCCGGTCGTGGAGGACAGCCAGCCGGTGCCGTCGGGGTCGAGGACCGTGACGGCCTGCGAGTAGGTCTGGTTGGCCTGGAACATGTTGCCGCCGCCGACGCCGAAGAAGAGGATGGCGAAGGCGAAAAGGCCGGTGAGCCCGACCGAGAGGACCTTGGGCAGCTTGTCGAAGGCGACGGGCAGGTACTTGAACGGGCCGCCGGAGACGGTGCCGTCCTCGCGGATCTCGCGGTACTTCACGCCCAGGGTGCACTCGGCGAACTTCGTCGCCATCCCGAACAGGCCGGCCAGGATCATCCAGAAGGTGGCGCCCGGGCCACCCAGGGTGACCGCCGCACCGACGCCGGCGATGTTGCCCAGGCCGACGGTGCCGGAGACGGCCGAGGTCAGGGCCTGGTAGTGCGGGATCTCGCCGGGGTCGTCCTCGCTGGAGTAGCGGCCGCGGATCGTCTCGTACGCGGTCTTCAGGCCTCGGAACTGGATGAAGCCCAGGTAGAGGGTGATGATGATCGCGGCCGCGATCAGCCACATCACCACGAAGGGCATCTGCGGGATCCCGGGGAGGGTGAAGAAGATGATCTCGCCGGACCACTTCGTCACGCTGGTGAAGGCGCTGTCGACCGTGGTCTCGATGTCGGTGACCCACTGCGGGTCCTCGACCACCGATGTCGGGATGGCTCTGTTGGCAAACATGGAGATCACAGTCCACGCCGCGTCGTCCCACGGTCAACGACATCGGCCGATCTTGACCAAAACGTGACCTGGGTCACGGAACCTGCGGACCGGCCCCCGTCGTTGACCACCTCTGGTGCCCGCGCACCTCGGAGCACCGCTGCGGGTCTGGGACAATGTCCGCCATGAGCACACCACCTGAGCGCACCGCCCTGCCGCGCCCGGCCGAGCTGCCGGAGCGTCCGTCCGTCGACGGGCTGGAGGACCGGTGGGTCCAGGTATGGCGTGAGCGCGGGGCGAACACCTTCGACCGCGAGGCCGCCCTGGCGGCCGACCGCGGCCAGATCTTCGCGATCGACACCCCTCCCCCGACCGCCTCGGGCAGCCTGCACATCGGGCACGTCTTCGGCTACACCCAGGCCGACTGCCTGGCGCGCTACCACCGGATGACCGGCAAGCACGTCTTCTACCCGATCGGCTGGGACGACAACGGCCTGCCCACCGAGCGCCGCGTGCAGAACTACTACGGCGTGCGCGGCGACGCCACCCTGCCCCACGACCCCGGGTTCACCCCGCCGCAGCGGGGCGGGGACGCCAGGAGCAGCAAGGCCGCCAACCAGGTGCCGATCAGCCGCGCCAACTTCATCGAGCTCTGCGAGGAGCTCACCGTCATCGACGAGCAGGCGTTCGAGGACACCTTCCGCCGGCTCGGCCTGTCCCTGGACTGGACCGTGCAGTACCGCACGATCGACGACCGGTCCCGGGCGGTGGCCCAGCAGGCCTTCCTGCGCAACCTGGCCCGCGGCGAGGCCTACTCCTCCGAGGCTCCCGGCCTGTGGGACGTCACCTTCCAGACGGCGGTCGCCCAGGCCGAGCTGGAGGCCCGCGACTACCCGGGCGCCTACCACCGGGTGGCCTTCCACCCGGTCGGGCAGGGCACCGACGGTCCGGTGCACATCGAGACGACCCGCCCCGAGCTGATCCCCTCGGTCGTGGCGCTGGTCGCCCACCCGGACGACGAGCGCTACCAGCACCTCTTCGGCACCACGGTGAGCTCGCCGCTGTTCGGCGTGGAGGTCCCGGTGCTCGCGCACGAGGCCGCCGAGAGCGACAAGGGCGCCGGCATCGCCATGTGCTGCACCTTCGGCGACATGACCGACGTGATGTGGTGGCGTGAGCTCTCGCTGCCGACCCGCTCGGTGATCACCCGGTCCGGCCGTCTGCAGGCCGAGACCCCCGACTGGGTCGCCGGCGGCCCGGGCGAGGCGTTGTATGCCGACGCGCTGGCCGGGCGGACCACGCACGCCGCGCGGGAGGCGGTCGTCGCGGCGCTGCGCGAGAGCGGGGACCTGGACGGGGAGCCGCAGAAGACCCAGCGCAAGGCCAACTTCTTCGAGAAGGGCGACAAGCCGCTGGAGATCGTCACCTCCCGGCAGTGGTTCATCCGCAACGGCGGCAAGGACGAGGACTTGCGCGAGGAGCTCCTGGCCCGCGGCGAGGAGCTGCGCTTCCACCCCGACTTCATGCGCAGCCGCTACCGCAACTGGGTCGGCGGCCTGAACGGGGACTGGCTGATCAGCCGCCAGCGCTTCTTCGGAGTCCAGATCCCGGTCTGGTACGCCGTCGACGCGGACGGGGAGGTGGACCACGACACCGTCCTGGTCCCCGACGAGTCCCGGCTGCCGGTCGACCCGGCCACCGACGTGCCGGACGGCTACACCGAGGACCAGCGCGACCAGCCGGGCGGCTTCACCGGCGACCCCGACGTCATGGACACCTGGGCCACCTCCTCGCTCAGCCCGCAGATCGCCTCGGGCTGGCCGGTGGCGGGCGCGCCCGACGGCGAGCTGGGCAACGACAGCGAGCTGTTCGCCAAGGTCTTCCCCTTCGACATGCGGCCCCAGGGGCACGACATCATCCGCACCTGGCTGTTCGCCTCCGTCGTGCGGGCCCACCACGAGCACGGCTCGCTGCCGTGGACCGACGCCTCCATCAACGGCTGGATCCTCGACCCGGACCGCAAGAAGATGTCCAAGTCCAAGGGCAACGCGACGACCCCGCTGGGCATGCTCGAGCAGCACGGCACCGACGCGGTGCGCTACTGGGCCGCGGCCGCCCGCCCCGGCGTGGACACCATCGACGACCCAGGCCAGGTCAAGGTCGGCCGCCGGCTGGCGATCAAGCTGCTCAACGCGAGCAAGTTCGCCCTGTCCTTCGGCGAGCTGCCCGAGGGGCCGGACGGCGCCCCCGCCGACGCCGCCTCGCTCGTCACCGAGCCGCTCGACCGCTCGATGCTGGCCGCCCTGGCCGACGTCGTCCGCCGGGCCACCACGTCCTACGAGAACTGGGACTACTCCACCGCCCTGGACGTCACCGAGAGCTTCTTCTGGACCTTCTGCGACGACTACCTCGAGCTGGTCAAGGAGCGGGCCTACGGGTCGGCGGACGAGGGTGGCCCCGCCCCCGCCACCCTGTCGGCACGGGCCGCCCTGCGGCTGGCCCTGTCGGTCCAGCTGCGGCTGCTGGCGCCGGTGCTGTGCTTCGCGACCGAGGAGGTCTGGTCGTGGTGGCACGAGGAGGGCTCCTCGGTCCACGTCCAGCCCTGGCCGACGGTCGAGGAGCTCCGCGGGGCCGCGGACGGCGACTCCGGCCTGCTCACGGTCGTGGGCCAGGCGCTCAGCGGGCTGCGACGCGCGAAGTCTGAGGCCAAGGTCAAGATGCGCACGGAGATCTCGGCCGCCACGCTGACCGGCCCGGGGGCCGACCTGGAGCGGCTGCGCGCCGCGACCGGCGACCTGCGGGCCGCCGGCAAGGTCACCGGCGAGCTGCAGCTGGCCGAGGCCGAGGAGCTGGCGGTGCACGACGTCGCGCTCGTGACGGAGGACGCCGACTAGGCTGACCGGATGCGCAGGGGCAGCCGGTCGACCGTCGTCGCGGTCCTACTGACCGTGGCCGGCCTGGTCCTCCTGCTGTGGGGGTCGGGACAGGGGTCCTCGTTCGTCGCCCAGCCCCAGGGCACCTGGGGCCCGCCCCCGATCAGGCTGCCTGAGCTGCCGGACCTGGTCTCCGTCGAGCAGCCCGGGGACGAGATCACCGATGCGGAAGGGGCACCGGAGGGAGCCGAGCGGGTGATCGACCTGGTGCTGCTGTTCTACGCCGCCGTCGTCGTGGCCGGGGTGCTCCTGGTCCTGCGAGCCCTGCTGCGACGGGACCGGCGCGAGCGTGACCCCGTCGAGGAGCCCGACGAGGAGCTGCTGGCCCTGCTGGACGCCAGCGGCGAGGAGGTCCGCTACCGGGCGCTGACCGAGGGCGACCCGCGCAACGCGATCGTCGCCTGCTGGGTCGCCCTGGAGGACGCGGTCGACCGCTCGGGCCTGTCCACCGACCCCTCCGAGACCGCCGCCGAGCTCACCACCCGGGTGCTCGGCCGCTGGCAGGTGGACCCCGCGGCGATCATCGACCTGTCCGAGGCCTACCGGGAGGCCCGCTTCTCGCGCCACCCCGTCACCGAGGAGCAGCGCCGGGCCGCCGTCGACGCCCTGGAGCGCATCCACGCCGACCTTCGCCGGCGGGCGCTGGCCGAGCAGGAGGCCGCCTCCGCGGCCGCCGACGCCGACGCGGCGGGTGCGGACCGGTGAGCGGCGGCCACCGCCTCCGGCGGACGCTCCTGTCCTCCGTCGTCGCCGTCCTCGCCCTCGGGACGCTCCTGTACCTCGTCGGTGCGCTGCCCCATACCCTGCCCGAGGTCGTGGCCGTCGTGCTGCTCGCCGGGGCGGCCCTGGGGCTGCTCCTGGCCGCGCTCCGACGCACCGGCCACGGTGTCGAACCGGCCTGGTGGGCCTCCACCCCCCGCGAGGAGGCGATCGCCCCGGCCGCGCTGGACTACCGGCTGGTGCGGCTGCGCCGCGACCTCCGGGACGCCCTGGAGCGGGACGACCGCCCCGACACCGTCCACGCCGTCCTGGTCGACCTCGCCGCCGAGCGGCTCCGCGCCCACCACGGCGTGGACCTGACCACCCATCCCGAGGAGGCCAGGGCCCTGACCGGGCCCGAGCTGTGGGCCTACCTGACCACCCCCCCGTCCGGGACGCGCCGGCGAAGCGGGGGACGCTGCAGACCGCCGTCGAAGGGATCGAGAAGCTGTGACCGACCAGCCCCCACCGTCCGCCGCCGCCCCGAGCACGCCGCCGCCCGGCGCCAGCACGCCGGACCTGGCCAGCGTGTCGCGTCGGGCCCAGCAGGTCCTCGACCGGGTCGGGCAGGCCGTCGTCGGCAAGCGCGAGGCGCTGACGCTCGTCCTCACCGCCGTGCTCGCCCGCGGGCACGTCCTGCTGGAGGACTACCCCGGCCTGGGCAAGACGCTGGCCGCGCGCTCGTTCGCCCAGACCCTCGGCCTGGACTTCACCCGGGCCCAGTTCACGCCCGACCTGCTGCCGTCGGACCTGACCGGCTCGTTCGTCTACGACCAGCGGGCCGCCGAGTTCGCCTTCCGCCCCGGCCCGCTGTTCACCGGGCTGCTGCTGGCCGACGAGATCAACCGCACGCCGCCGAAGACGCAGTCGGCGCTGCTGGAGGCGATGCAGGAGCACCAGGTCACCGTCGAGGGGCAGACCTTCGCGCTGCCCCAGCCCTTCCACGTGCTGGCCACGGCCAACCCGGTCGAGTACGAGGGCACCTACCCCCTCCCCGAGGCCCAGCTGGACCGCTTCCTCATGCGGGTCTCCTTCGGCTACCCCAGCCCGCAGGAGGAGTGGGACGTGCTGCGGCGGCGGATCGCCCGGCAGACCGAGGACCAGCACCTGGCGGCGGTGACCGACGCCGACGGGCTGGCGGCGATGCAGTCCGCCGTCGAGACGGTCCCGGTCGAGGACGACGTGTCGCGCTACTGCGTCGAGCTGGCCGCGGCGACCCGACGGCACCGGGCGGTGCTCGTCGGGGCCTCCCCGCGGGGGTCGTTGGCCCTCATGCTCACCGCGCGGGCGTATGCCGTCGTGGCGGGCCGCGACTACGTCACCCCCGAGGACGTCAAGGCGGTCGCCCACGCGGTCCTCGACCACCGCATCTCGATCAAGCCCGAGCTGTGGATGTCCGACACCGGTGGCGCCGCCGTCGTCGACGCCGCCCTGGGCCAGGTCCCCGTGCCGGGCTCGCGCACCGGAGCCTCCACCGTCGCCGCGGAGTGACCACCGTGTCCTCCTCCCGCCGCGACCGCTGGGCGCCCACGCACGCCCTGCTGCGCTGCCTGGCCGTCGTGGTCCTCACCGCCCCGGTGGCCCTGCTGTGGCGCCGGCCGGACCTCGTCGTGCTGGCCACCCCCTTCGCCGTCGTGCTGGCCTGGAGCCTGGCGACCCGCCCCGAGCGCCTGCCGGG
The DNA here is from genome assembly GCF_001942405.1 of Ornithinimicrobium sp. CNJ-824. GTDB lineage: Bacteria > Actinomycetota > Actinomycetes > Actinomycetales > Dermatophilaceae > Ornithinicoccus > Ornithinicoccus kibberensis. The sequence goes on along the minus strand of NZ_MKKA01000055.1, from coordinate 48,420 downwards.
CCGCGCCCTGGCCCTCTCGCACGGCCAGGTGCGCGAGGGCGAGCAGGTGCTGGCCGTGGCCGAGGTGGAGCCGGTGCCCGGCGCGGAGGTGCTGGCCGCGGCGTCGGCGCCGGCCCCCTTCCTCCGGGGCGTGGGGCCGGGGGCCGCCCGGCACGGGCGCCCGCGGGACGACCCGCACGCCCCCGAGGGGGCGGGCGTCGGGACCGTCCTCGACGCGGCCGGACCGACGGTCGAGGGCCGTCGCCGGCTCGTCCTGGGCCTGCGGCCCACGCGGTGGGGACGACGCCGCATCGGGCCGGTCCAGGTCGGGGCGGTCGGCGCCTGGGGCTCCTACCGGTGGGGCCCGGTGCCGCTGGACCCGCTGACCCTGCCGGTGCTCCCCCAGCCGGCCGCCTTCGACAGCGCGGCGCCCGCCCCGCACCCGCGCGGCCTGGTCGGGGCGCACCGCTCCTCCCGGCCCGGGGAGGGCAGCGAGTTCGCCTCCCTGCGGCCCTTCCAGGTCGGTGACCGGCTGCGTCGCATCCACTGGCCGCGCTCCACCCGGACCGGCGAGCTGCACGTGACGGCCAGCTATGCCGACCAGGACACGCACGTCGCGGTCCTCGTCGACGCCCACTACGACCTGGGGACCTCCGGCGGCACGGACGGTCCGGCCAGCTCGCTGGACCGCTCGGTCCGGGCCGCGGCCGCGGTCTGCGAGCACTTCCTCCAGCAGGGCGACCGCGTCAGCCTGCGGGTGCTGTCGGCCCGCACCCCCCTCACCGTGCCGACCGGCACCGGCCGGCGCCACGGCGTGCGCATCCTCGACACCCTCAGCCGGGTCGTGCCCGCCGTCGCCGAGGAGACCGACCCACGCCGGGTCCACCTCGGGGTCGGCGAGGGCACGCTGGTCGTCATGGTCTCCGCGCTCGTCTCCCCCGACGCGCTGACGCAGGCGGCCACCCTGGCCGCCCGCGGCCTGTCGGTCGTGGTCGTCGACGCGCTCGTGGACCCGCAGCAGGGCGGCGTCGTCGCCGCCCTGGACCGGGACCCGCTGGCCCGGACCGCCTGGCGCATCCGCATGCTCGAGCGCGACCGGGAGATCCGGGCGATCCGGGCCCAGGGCGTGGCGGTCGTGCCGTGGCTGGGACCCGGCAGCCTGGACGTCGTGCTGCGCGAGCTGGCCCACCGCGGCCGCCGGGTGGGGGTCTGAGGTGGCCGAGCTGCTCGCCTCCTGGGCCGACCTGCGGTCCGCGCACCCGACCCACCTGCGGGTGCGCCTGGTCGCGCTGCTCGGCGCCGGCCTGTTCGCCCTCTCCCTCGCGCTCGCCGGCGGCGGCGGACCGGTCGCGTGGGCCGGCATCCTCGTGCTGGGGGCCCTGGTGGTCTACCAGCCGACCACGCTCATGCCGGTCGTCCTCGCCGTCTTCGGGGTCGCGTCCTGGTGGGCCGGGGTCCCCGGCCCCTGGCACTGGGCGCTGCTGCCCGCCGCGTGGGGGCTGCTGCTCGTCCACGCGGCGGCCGCGCTGGCCGCGTCCGTGCCCGGCCAGGCCCCGCTGCCGTCCTCGGTCCTGCGGGTGTATGCCGTGCGCACGGGTGTGGTCGCCCTCGTCACCGCCGTGGTGTGGGCCGCGGCCGGCCTGGTCGTCCACGGTCCCGCCCCCGAGGGGCTCGGGGTGGTGCCGGGGATCGTGGGGCTGGCCACCGTGGTGGGCGGCCTGGTCGTCTACCTGCGGCGCACCGCGAGGGACTGACCGGTCAGGCGCTCTCCTTGCGCTGCTGCCGCTTGCGGGTGACCTCGCGGCGCACGATCGTGGGGTTGACGTTCTCGCGCACGACCTCGCTGGTGATGACGACCTTGGCGATCTCCTCGTCGGAGGGGACGTCGAACATCACCGGCAGCAGCACCTCCTCGAGGATGGCGCGCAGCCCGCGGGCCCCGGTGCCGCGCAGCAGCGCCTGGTCGGCGATCGCATCGAGGGCGTCGTCGCTGAACTCCAGCTCGACACCGTCGATCTCGAACATCTTCTGGTACTGCTTGACCAGGGCGTTGCGCGGCTCGGTGAGGATGTTGACCAGTGCGTCCCGGTCGAGCGGGGAGACCGTGGTGATGACCGGGAGCCGGCCGATGAACTCGGGGATGAGCCCGAACTTCATGAGGTCCTCGGGCAGCACGTCGCCGAACTGCTCGCCGACGTCCTTGGCCGACCTCAGCTCGGCGCCGAAGCCCAGGCCCTGCTTGCCGGTGCGGGCCTCGATGAGCTTCTCCATCCCGGCGAACGCCCCGCCGACGATGAACAGCACGTTGGCGGTGTCGATCTGGATGAACTCCTGGTGCGGGTGCTTGCGCCCGCCCTGCGGCGGCACCGAGGCGACGGTGCCCTCGAGGATCTTCAGCAGCGCCTGCTGCACGCCCTCCCCGGAGACGTCCCGGGTGATCGAGGGGTTCTCGCTCTTGCGGGCGATCTTGTCGATCTCGTCGATGTAGATGATGCCCGTCTCGGCCTTCTTGACGTCGAAGTCCGCGGCCTGGATGAGCTTGAGGAGGATGTTCTCGACGTCCTCGCCGACGTAGCCGGCCTCGGTGAGCGCCGTCGCGTCGGCGATGGCGAACGGGACGTTGAGCATCTTGGCCAGGGTCTGGGCCAGGTAGGTCTTGCCGCACCCGGTAGGGCCGATGAGCAGGATGTTGGACTTGGCGATCTCCACGCGTCGTCGCCGCGGGCGCCTCGCCGGCCTGGATCCGCTTGTAGTGGTTGTAGACCGCCACGGCCAGGGCCCGCTTGGCGGGGTCCTGCCCGACGACGTACTCCTGGAGGAAGTCGAAGATCTCGCGCGGCTTGGGCAGCTGGCCCAGGCCGAGCTCGCTGGACTCGGCCAGCTCCTCCTCGATGATCTCGTTGCACAGGTCGATGCACTCGTCGCAGATGTACACGCCCGGGCCCGCGATCAGCTTCTTGACCTGCTTCTGGCTCTTCCCGCAGAAGGAGCACTTCAGCAGGTCGCTGCTCTCACCCATGCGTGCCATGGCCCCGACGCTACCTTGCCGGACCCTCCGGGCACAGCCTCATTCTGCTCACGGCATACGCGTGTTGCGCCCCGTCCGCTGTCAGCGCAACGGCCCGCACGCGACGGAGCCCGCCGCCCCGGCGGGGGCGACGGGCTCCGGGGCCGGCCGGAGGGTCAGTCCCCCAGCGACGCCTTGCGCGAGGACAGCACCTCGTCGACGAGGCCGTACTCCTTGGCCTCGGCGGCGGTGAGGATCTTGTCCCGCTCGATGTCCTTCTGCACCTGCTCGACCGTCTTGCCGGAGTGCTTGGCCCAGGTCTCCTCCAGCCAGGTGCGCATCCGCAGCACCTCGTTGGCCTGGATCTCGATGTCCGAGGCCTGGCCGTAGTCCCCGCCGGCCAGGGCCGGCTGGTGGATGAGCACCCGGGCGTTGGGCAGCGCGAAGCGCTTCCCCGGCGCACCGGCCGCGAGCAGTACGGCCGCGGCGGAGGCGGCCTGCCCGACGACGAACGTCTGCACGTCCGGCTTGATGTACTGCATGGTGTCGTAGATCGCCGTCAGCGCGGTGAACGAACCACCGGGGCTGTTGATGTACATGAGGATGTCCCGGTCGGGGTCCTGGGACTCCAGCACGATCAGCTGGGCGATGATGTCGTCGGCCGACGCGTCGTCGACCTGCACGCCGAGGAAGATGATGCGGTCCTCGAACAGCTTGGTGTACGGGTCCTGCCGCTTGGTGCCGTAGGAGGTGCGCTCCTCGAACTGCGGCAGGATGTAGCGGCTGCCGGGGGCGGGCGGCGCCGAGCCGCCGACGGGCCGCGCGGGCGCGTCGCCCATCCAGGCACGACCGGCGTAGGGGTGGTGGTGCTGGGTCATGTCAGCTCTCTCTTCTCGTCTCTGGCGCCGGTCACGACGTGGGCTGCTCGCCCGGGGCGTCCTCGGAGCGCTCGTAGACGTGGTCCACGAAGCCGTACTCCTTGGCCTCGGCCGCCGTGAACCAGCGGTCGCGGTCGGAGTCCTTCTCGATCTGCTCCACGTCCTGCCCGGTGTGCTCGGCGATCAGCTCGGCCATCTGCTTCTTGATGTGCAGCATCTGCTCGGCCTGGATCTTGATGTCGGAGGCCGTGCCGCCGATGCCGCCCGAGGGCTGGTGCATCATGACGCGGGCGTGCGGCGTCGCGTAGCGCTTGCCCTTCGTGCCGGCCGACAGCAGGAACTGGCCCATGGAGGCGGCCAGGCCCATCGCGACGGTGGCCACGTCGTTGGGGATCCACTTCATCGTGTCGTAGATCGCCATGCCGGCCGTGACCGATCCGCCCGGGGAGTTGATGTAGAGCCAGATGTCGCTCTCGGGGTCCTCCGCGGACAGCAGCAGGAGCTGGGCGCAGATCGCGTTCGCGTTGTCGTCGCGCACGTCCGAGCCGAGGAAGATGATCCGCTCCTTGAGGAGCCGGTTGTAGATCTGGTCGTCCAGGCCGGGAGCCGGGCGCTCGGCCATGCTGGTCTCCTGGGTCATGTGGTCCCTCGCTTCGTCGGGGTATGCCGTCGGGCGGCCGTCGTCTTCTCAGTGACCCTACGCCCGCCCCGCCCCGGGCACTCCCGCGGGTCCGCCGTGTTCGCCCTGAGCGCACAAGGCCCCCGCAGCCGTGGGAGGGTAGCCCCCGTGACCGCCCCGCAGACTCCTGGCGACCGCACCTGGCTGGTCGCCCTCGCCGCCTCCCTGTGGGGGCTCTCGGCCCTCTGGCGAGGCCCCCTGGCCCGTGAGTACCCGGCGCTGACGGTGGTCCTGTGGGAGCACCTCGTCCTCACCCTGCTGCTCCTGCCCTGGCTGGTCCCCGCGGTGCGCCGGCTGCTGGCGGCGAGCGTGCGCACCCGGGTGTCCGTCCTCGTGGTGGGCGCGGGCAGCTCGGCGCTGGCCACGGTGCTGTTCACCGCCGCCTTCGCCGTGGGCGACCCCATCACCCCGCAGGTGCTGCAGAAGCTGCAGCCCCTCGTGGCCGTCGGCCTGGCGGCCCTGCTGCTCGGCGAGCGGCTCCGCGGCGGCTACCTGCTCTTCCTCGTCCCGGCCCTGCTGGGCGCCTGGCTGCTCTCCTTCCCCGACCCCCTGGCCGTGCGGGCCGACTCGGCCCGGGCGGCGCTGCTGGCGACCGGGGCCGCGTGCCTGTGGGCCGCCGGGACCGTCCTGGGGCGGGCCGCCAGCCGGGAGCTGCGCTTCCTCGACCTCACGGCGCTGCGCTTCGCCGTCGGGCTGGCCACCCTGCTCGCGGTCGCCGGGGCCACCGGGACGCCCCTGGCCCTCGGGCGGGACGCGCTGCCCGACCTGCTGCTGCTCGCGCTCGTGCCCGGCCTGGCGGCCATGGTCCTGTACTACAAGGCGCTGGGCCGCACCCCTGCCTCCCGGGCCACGCTGGCCGAGCTGGCCTTCCCCCTCACGGCGGCACTGGTGGGCGTTCTCGTGTTCGGCACCCGGCCCGAGGCGTCGCAGTGGCTGGGCATGGCCCTGGTGCTGACCACCGTGGTCGCCCTGTCCTGGCACGAGCGCCGCAGCGAGCGCCCCGCCGTCGCCGTGGCGGAGGCGGCACCGGTCGGCCGCTGACCGACCCGGCCGAGGGGCCGGGGACCCGGCGGACGCGGGAAGGGCCCCCGACCGGTCCGGTCGGGGGCCCTTCGCACGCAGGTGGGGCCGGTCAGGCCTTGGCCGCCTCGTCGTCCTCCGCCGGGGCGTCGACCTCCTCGGCCTGCTCCTCGACGTCCTCGAGCTCCTCGACGTCGTCGAGCACGTCGAGGTCGCCGTCCTCGGGGTCGTCGTCCTCGTCACCCTCCTCGTCGGAGCCCTCGATGGCGTCCAGGTCGACGACGTTGCCGTCGGTGTCGGTGACCTTGGCGGCCTCCAGGACCGAGGCGAGCGCCTTGCGGCGGCCGACCTCGGCCACCATCGCCGGCACCTGGCCCTGCTGGTCGATCTGCTGGGCGAACTGCTGGGGGTTCATGCCGTACTGCTGGGCGGTCATCATGATGTACTCCATGAGCTCGCCCTGGTCGACGTCGACCTCGTCGCGCTCGACCATCTTGTCGAGCAGGAACTGGGTGCGCATCGCCTTGGTCGTGGACTCGGTGACCTCGGCGCGGTGGGTGTCGTCCTCGAGCCGGTTCTCGCCCTCGAGGTGACGGTGCACCTCGGCCTCGACGAGCGACTCGGGGACGGGGATGTCCACCATGGCCAGCATCTGGTCCAGGACCTTGTCCCGGGCGGCGACGCCCTGCTCGAAGCGGGCGGCCTGCTCGGCCTGGGCGCGCAGGTCGGCCTGCAGCTCCTCCATCGTGTCGTGGGGGCTGGCCAGCTGGGCGAACTCGTCGTCCAGCTCGGGCAGCTCGCGCTCCTTGGCGGCGGTGACGGTGACGGTCACGTCGGCCACCTCGCCGGCGCGGTCGCCGCCGGCCAGCGGGGAGGTGAACTCGACGGTGTCCCCCGTCTTGGTCCCGCGCAGCGCCTTGTCCAGGCCCTCGAGCATGGTGCCGGAGCCGATCTCGTAGGAGACGCCCGTGACCGAGTCGACCTCCTCGCCCTCGATCGTCGCCGACAGGTCGATGGTCAGGTGGTCGCCGGTCTTGGCCTTGCGCTTGATCGGCTTGAGCGTGCCGAACCGGGCGCGCAGGGCGTCCAGCCGGGTCTGCACGTCGTCGTCGGCGACCGTGGCCGGGTCGACCTGCACCTCGATGCCGGAGAAGTCGGGCAGCTCGAACGCGGGGACCACGTCGACCTCGGCCTCGAACTTCAGTTCCTGGCCGTCCTGGAGCGGCAGCTCGGTGAAGTTGACCTCCGGCTGGCCCAGCGGGGTCAGGTCGTGCTCGGCCATCGCCTGGCCGTAGAGCTCGGGCAGCGCCTCGTTCACCGCCTCCTGCACGACGGTCCCCCGACCGAAGCGCTGGTCGATGATCCGCTGGGGCACCTTGCCCTTGCGGAAGCCAGGGACCTGGACCTGGGCCCCGATGCCGGCGTAGGCCGCGTCCAGGTGGGGCTTGAGGTCCGCGGCGGAGACCTCGACGGTCAGCTTCACCCGGGTCGGGGACAGGTTCTCGACAGCGCTCTTCACTGCTGGTGCTCCAGAGGGTTGGGGGGTATGCGGTGCCCAGGGCACCACGGAACGGTTCACCTCATGCTAGGTGGTCGGGGTAGCCGGATTCGAACCGGCGGCCTTCCGCTCCCAAAGCGGACGCGCTACCAAGCTGCGCCATACCCCGTGGTCCCGGTGCACCGAGCACGGAGGACAGAGGGCTAGACTATCTGCTCGGCCCACCCGGCCCGTGCACGTGCGGCCGGGGGCCACGCGGGTGTAGCTCAATGGTAGAGCCCCAGTCTTCCAAACTGGCTACGCGGGTTCGATTCCCGTCACCCGCTCGCGCGTAGATTGAGGGCATGGACGCCTCCGAGGACGACGGCACCGTGCGGGTCACCGGCACGGGGAGGGCGACCGGCCGCCCGGACGCCTGGTGCTGGACCTGCGGCTGCAGGCGAACGGGTCGTCGGTCGGCGAGGCGCTCACCGCGCTGACCCGCGCCTCGCACGCCTGCCACGACGCCGTCCCCGGGCTGCCGGTGCGGACCTCCGGGCTGGGAGTCCACCCCCGGCACGAGCAGGGCCACCAGCGCGGGCACACCGCCTCCCAGTCGCTCCACGTGCGCACCGGCGACCCCACCTCGGCCGGGGAACTGGTCCAACGGCTGGTGGACGTCGTGGGTGACGCGCTGGGGGTGGACGGGCTGCGGCACGAGGTGGCCGACCCCTCCGACCTGCACCGTCGGGCGCGCGAACAGGCCTTCGCCGACGCCGCCGTGCGGGCGGAGCAGTACGCCGCCCTCGCCGGCCGCCACCTCGGCGCCGTCCGGGCGATCATCGAGCCCGGCGCCACCGGGCCCTCCCCCCTGCCGGTCGCCGCGGCCCGCACCGCGCTGGCCGCGGGGCCGGTGGTCGCGGCCGAGGACCTCGCGGTCGTCGCCGTGGTCGAGGTCGTCTGGGAGCTGCGCGGCTGAGGCCCGTCGCCGGCCCAGGGGCGCCGCTCCGGTCGACACCACCCCCAGGGGTGTGCTGGGGTGGGAGGTGCACCGGTCGCCCCACGGCGGCCGCTCCCGAGCAGGAAGGACAGCACCATGGGTTTCATGGACAAGGCCAAGGACGCCTTCGGCAAGCACGACGACAAGGTGGCCGACGCGGTCGACCAGCACTCGGACAGGATCGACCAGGGGATCGACCGCGGCACCGAGTTCGCCGACGAGCGCACCGGCGGCAAGTACGGCGAGCAGATCGACCAGGGTGGCGACGCCGTGCGCGACCACCTGGACGGCATGGACGGCAAGCAGGACGACTTCGGCGGGGACGCCGGCTCCGACGCCGACAAGGCCTGACGACGGACGACGAGGCCCCCGCACCGAACTGGTGCGGGGGCCTCGCGCTGCGCCGGGCACTCCCGGGTGCGCCGGTCAGGGCAGCGGGGGCAGCGTCCCGTCGGCCTCGTAGGCGGTCATCATGTCGATCCGCCGCTGGTGGCGCTCCTCGCCGGAGAACCCGGTCGTCAGGAAGGCCCTGACGATGGCCCGCCCCTCCTCCAGGGAGTGCATGCGGGCGCGAGGGAGACGACGCGGGCGTCGTTGTGCTGCCGCGACAACGTGGCCAGCTCCGGCGACCAGGCCAGCGCCGCACGGATCCCCGTGACCTTGTTGGCCGCCATCTGCTCGCCGTTGCCGGAGCCGCCGAGCACCACGCCGAGGGAGCCGGGGTCGGCGGCCACCGCCTCGGCGGCGCGCAGGACGTAGACGGGGTAGTCGTCGAGCTCGTCGTAGCCGGCCGGGCCGTGGTCGACGACCTCGTGGCCCTGCTCGGTCAGCCAGGCGACGAGGTCTCGCTGCATCTCGTAGGCGGCGTGGTCGCCGCCGATGTGGACTCGCACGGGAGCTCCTGGGGTCGGTGGGGTCGGGTGGGGAGGGGGTATGCCGTGGGCTCAGCCGAAGTCGGGGCCCTTGGTCCGGGTGCGCTTGAGCTCGTAGAACCCCGGGGTGCCGGCGACGAGCAGGCTGCCGTCCCACAGCCGGCCGGCGTCCTCGCCCTTGGGGGCCGGGGTGACGACCGGGCCGAAGAAGGCCACGCCCTGCACCGCCACGACCGGGGTGCCGACGTCGTCGCCGACGAGGTCCATCGCCCGCTGGTGGCTGGCCCGCAGGTCCTCGTCGACCGCGTCGGTGCCGCCGACCTGCGCCAGGGCCGGGTCCAGGTCCAGCTCGGCGAGCACCTCGACGGTGACCTGCTCCAGGTCGTCGGTGCCCCGCCCCTGCAGGTGGATGCGCTCGCCGTAGGCGTCGTACATCCGCTTGCGTAGGGCGTTGGCCTCCTTGTCCTCCAGGTCCCGGGTGGCGGCGACGATCGTGCGCACCGGCAGCCAGGTCCGCTCGAGCATGGCGGTGTAGTCCGGGTCCAGGTCGCGTCCCTCGTTGAGCACCGAGAGGCTCATCACCGACCAGGTGACGTCCACGTCGCGGACCTGCTCGACCTGCTCGAGCCAGCGGGAGGTCATCCACGCCCAGGGGCAGGCGGGGTCGAAGAACATTTCGGCACTGGTGCGGCTGGGTGCGGTGGTGGTCGTCATGGCACCATCGTCTCAGTTCTCCGCGGCGCCGCGGGCACCCGCCCCCGGTGGCACGGCATACCCGCATGTGCCCCGTGCAGCGTCGCGGAACCCGACGGACGACCCCCAGGAGGTCCTGCATGCCCGGCACCAACCTGACCCGCGACGAGGCGAGCGCCCGCTCCCTGCTCGTGTCCACCGAGTCCTACGACGTGGCGCTGGACCTGACCGCGGGCCCGGAGACCTTCCGGACCACCACGACGGTGCGGTTCGCCTGCACCGAGCCGGGCGCCCAGACCTGGATCGACCTCGTCGCCGCGTCGGTGGAGTCGGCGGTGCTCAACGGCCGTGCCCTGGACCCGGAGACCCACTGGACGGACGGCCGGCTGACCCTGCCCGACCTGCAGGCCGAGAACGAGCTGACCGTCGACGCGACCGGCCGCTACATGAACACCGGGGAGGGCCTGCACCGCTTCGTCGACCCGGTCGACGGGGAGGTCTACCTCTACACCCAGTTCGAGGTGCCGGACAGCCGCCGGATGTTCGCGGTGTTCGAGCAGCCCGACCTCAAGGCCACCTTCCGCTTCACCGTGACCGCACCGGCCCACTGGCAGGTCGTCTCCAACGAGCCCACCCCCGAGCCCGGTCCCGCCCCGGACGCGGCGAACGTCGACGGCGGCGAGGTGGCCCGGTGGGAGTTCCCCGCGACGCCGCGGATCAGCTCCTACATCACCGCGCTCGTGGCCGGGCCCTACGACGTGGTGCGCGACTCGGTGAGCACCCGGGCCGGGGAGGTCCCCCTCGGCGTGTTCTGCCGGCGCAGCCTGACGCCGCACCTGGACGCGGACAACATCCTGACGGTGACCAAGCAGGGCTTCGCCTTCTTCGAGGAGGAGTTCGACCAGGCCTACCCGTTCAGCAAGTACGACCAGATCTTCACGCCGGAGTACAACATGGGTGCGATGGAGAACGCGGGGTGCGTGACCATCGTCGAGCAGTACGTCTTCCGGTCCAAGGTCACCCAGGCCATCGTCGAGCGACGGGCGCTGACGATCCTGCACGAGCTGGCCCACATGTGGTTCGGCGACCTCGTGACGATGAGGTGGTGGGACGACCTGTGGCTCAACGAGAGCTTCGCCGAGTGGGCCTCCACCACCTGCCAGGCCGAGGCGACGGAGTGGACCGACGCGTGGACCACCTTCGGCACCGCGGAGAAGGCCTGGGCCTACAAGCAGGACCAGCTCTCCTCCACCCACCCGGTGGCCGCCGACATGGTCGACCTGGCCGCCGTGGAGGTGAACTTCGACGGCATCACCTACGCCAAGGGCGCCTCGGTGCTCAAGCAGCTGGTCGCCTACGTTGGGCGGGAGGCCTTCCGGGACGGCCTGCGCGCCTACTTCGCCCGGCACGCGTGGGGCAACACCACCCTGGCCGACCTGCTGGCCGAGCTGGAGGTGACCAGCGGCCGTGACCTGAGGCAGTGGTCGAAGGTCTGGCTGGAGACGGCCGGGGTGAACACCCTCACCCCGCACGTCAAGGTGGACGAGGACGGGACGATGACCTCGGTGGTGATCGAGCAGACCGCCCCCGAGGAGCACCCGACGCTGCGCCCCCACCGCCTCGCGGTGGGCTGCTACGACCTCGTCGACGGCGGGCTGGTGCGCACGCACCGCGTCGAGCTGGACGTCGACGGGGACCGCACCGAGGTGGCCGAGCTGGCCGGACGACCCCGCCCGGCCCTGCTGCTGGTCAACGACGACGACCTCGCCTACGCCAAGATCCGCCTCGACGAGGTCTCGCTGCGGACCGCGCTCGAGCACGTCCGCGACTTCGAGCAGTCGCTGCCCCGCTCGCTGGTGCTGGGCGCGGCCTGGGACATGACCCGGGACGGCGAGATGCCGGCCACCGACTACGTGCGTCTGGTGCTGCGGGCCCTGCCCGGGGAGACCGACTCGACCCTGCTGCGGGTGCTCGTGCAGCAGGTGACGACGGCGGCGAAAACCTACACCGCCGAGTCGCACCGGCAGGACGTCGTCGCCGAGCTGGCCGCGGGGCTGCGTGCCGCCGCCGAGGGCGCCGAGCCGGGCGGGGACGCCCAGCTGCAGCTGGTCACCGCCTGGGCGGCGCTGGCCCGCTCCGAGGAGGACGTGGCCCGGGTCGACGGGCTGCTCTCCGGCGGGCAGGAGCTGGCCGGGCTCGAGCTCGACCAGGACATGCGCTGGACGCTGCTGACGTCCCTGGCCGCGGCCGGGGCCGCCGACGAGGACCGGATCGCCGAGGAGCAGCGGCGGGACGACACCGCGACCGGACGGGAGAAGGCGGCCCGGGCCCGGGCGGCCCTGCCGACCCCCGAGGCCAAGGAGGCCGCGTGGGTGGCCGCCGTCGAGCAGCAGGGCCTGTCCAACTCCGTGCTCGCCGCGATGGCGCTGGGCTGGGGCTGGGTGCACGACGCGACGCTGCTGGAGCCCTACGTCGAGCGCTACCACGCCGTGGTCGAGCAGGTCTGGTCCGAGCGCACCCACCACATCGCCGAGTCGCTGGCCACCGGGTTCTACCCGCTGGCGGTCGCGACCCCCGCGCTGCGCGACGCGACCCAGGAGTGGCTCGACAGCCACCCCGACGTCTCCCACTCGCTGCGCCGCACGGTGGCCGAGAACCGCGACGCGGTGGCCCGGGCCCTCCGGGCGCAGGCGGTCGACGCCGCGCGCTGAGACCGGGACCACGGAGGGCCTGCGGGGAACGCCCCCGCAGGCCCTCCGTCGTCGGCCCCCCTACTTGCCCGGCGCCCCGGCCGACCAGCCCCGGCGTGTCGCGCACCACCGGTCGACCGGCTCCGGCGTGTCGCGCACCACCGGCCGACCAGCCCCGGCGTGTCGCGCACTGTGCCGTCAGCGCTGCGGCGTGTCGCGGGCCAGGGCACGGTTCCTGCACATGCACGGCCGTGGAAGGACGACCCCGGCGGCCTGGTGCTCCTTGGCCCGGTGCTCCTGGGTCCGACGCTCCTGGCTCAGTGCCCCTGGTCGACCGTCCGGGCCAGCCGGCGGGCCGAGCGCCAGGTGAACAGCTCCTCCAGCCGCACCGCGTGCCCCTCCGGACCGGCCAGCGGCACCCGCCAGTTGGGGTACTCCTCGTCGGTGCCGGGCTGGTTGATGACCCGCTTGTCGCCCGCGAGGTCGCTGACGCTGACGCCCAGCAACTTGGCGGGGGTGCGGGTGAGGAAGGCGTGCAGCGCCTCGACCTGCTCGGGCACCGGTGCACCCTCGCGCAGCAGGCCGCGCCGCCGCAGGTCGGCCAGGACCTCGTCACGGGAGGCGGCGTCGGCCGCCTGCTCCTCCTCCAGCGACCGGTCGAGCAGCCCCAGCCGGTGGCGCAGCTCGACGTGCACCCCCTCGAGGTAGCCGGCCGTCGGCGGCAGGTCGTGGGTGGTGACGGTCGCCAGGCACAGCTCGCGCCACTCCTGCGGCTCCAGCAGCCCGCCGTCGCCCTCCCAGTCCCGCTCGAACCACAGGATCGAGGTGCCCATGACCCCGCGGTCGCGCAGGTAGTCGCGCACCCACGGCTCGACGGTGCCCAGGTCCTCCCCGACGACGACGGCACCGGCCCGGTGGGCCTCCAGCAGGAGGATGCCGATGGTGGCCTCGTGGTCGTAGCGCACGTAGGTGCCCTCGAACGGCTTGCGCCCCTGCGGGATCCACCACAGCCGGAAGAGCCCGATGACGTGGTCCACCCGCAGCCCGCCGCTGTCGCGCAGCGCGGCCCGCACCATGTCGCGGTAGGGGGCGTAGCCCAGCTCGGCGAGCTTGTCGGGCCGCCACGGCGGCTGGCTCCAGTCCTGGCCGAGCTGGTTGTACTGGTCCGCCGGGGCGCCGACGGTCACGCCGCGGGCCAGTGCGTCGCCCAGGCCCCAGGCGTCCGCCCCGTCCGGGTGCACGCCCACGGCCAGGTCGGAGATCAGCCCGATGGACATCCCGGTGTCGACGAGGTCCCGCTGCACCCGCGCCAGCTGGTCGTCGAGGATCCACTGCAGCCAGCAGTGGAACTCCACCTCGTCGGCGTGCTTCTCCCGGAAGGCCTCGACCGCGGCCCCCCGGGGGTCCTGCAGCTCCTCGGGCCAGCTGCGCCACCAGGTGCCGTGCACCTGGGACAGCGCGCACCAGGTCGCGTAGTCGACCAGCCCCTGCCCCTCGCGCTCGACGAAGGCGTGGAAGGCGCGGGCCCGCCGCAGCGACCGGCGCTGCCGGAAGATCATCCGCAGGGCCGCCTCCTTGGCCATCCAGACGGCGTCCCGCTCGATGAGGTCCAGGTCGAGGTAGCGCTTGGCGTCGTCGGCGTGCCACTCCACCAGCTGGCGCTCGGCCGCGGACAGGTAGGCCACCTCCGGCACGTCCTCGACCCTGATGTAGAGGGGGTTGACGAACCGGCGGCTGGTCGGCAGGTAGGGCGAGGGCTCGATCGGCGGGACCGGCTCCGCCGCGTGCAACGGGTTGACGAGGACGAAGTCGGCACCCAGGCCGGCCGCCCACGCACCGGCGTCGCCGAGGTCGGCCAGGTCGCCGATGCCCCACGACTCGTCGGACCGCATGGCGTAGAGCTGGGTCATCAGCCCCCAGCTCTGGGAGCCCTCCTCCGCGAGCACCTCGGGCAGCTCCAGCCGGGCGGGGGTGACCACCAGCGGCATCCGGCGAACGTTGCGGCCGGCGGCCACCTCGACCGTGTGCCATCCCAGGGGCAGGTCCTCGCCCAGGTCGAGCGGGACCCGCACGACGGTCACGCCGTCGAGCTCACGGGTCGCACGGGGCCGCCCGTCCCCCTCGAGGGTCCCGACCTCGTGGACGTGGCCGTCCTCGAGGACGACCCTGGCCTCGAACCGAACCCCCTCGGCCACGTGGACCGGCACCTCCGGGCGCCGGCCCTGGCCGGTGACCACGACCGGCGGCAGCACCCGCGTCCAGGGCCGGCGGTCGACCTCCGCCAGGGCTGCCTCGACGTCCGCCTCGTCGGCGACCTGCACGCCCAGGGCGGCCAGGGCGGCACCGACCGTCTCCGCGGAGACCTGGACGTGGCGCCCCTGCCAGTCCCAGAACTCGGTCGCCACGCCGTAGGCCTCGGCGAGGGCGGACAGGCGGGGGGACAGCTCGGTCACGAGGACGACCTTTCGACGAACGCGGCGTGGCGGTGGCACCGCGCGGGGGATCCGGGGCGGACGGGCACACGGGTGCCCGACCTAGTTTGTCAGGCCCGGCGGCGTGCGCCGAACCGTGCGGGCGGGCGGAACCTCTTTAATGGGGGCCATGCACACGACCGGACCCCTGCGCACGGTGACCCTCCGATGACCTGGCCCGGCTGGGAGGCGGTGGCGACCTGGCTGCTGGGCGCGCCGCTGCGGATCGTCGGCGTGCTGCTCGCCGCGGTCGTGGTGCGTTGGCTGGTCCACCGGGCGATCCGGTCGCTGGTGGACACGGCGGTGGCCCGGGCCGACGACCACGAGCGGAGCAGCATCGAGCGGCTCGTGGGTGGCCGCCGGCCCGGCGACGCCGGGGAGCGACGGCGGCAGCGCGCCCTGACGATGGGCTCGTTGCTGCGCAGCGCCTCGACGTTCGTCATCGCCACGATCGCCATCCTGACGGTCATGGCCGACCTGGGCCTGCCGCTGGCCCCGCTGCTGACCTCCGCGGGCATCGGCGGCGTCGCCCTGGGCTTCGGCGCCCAGTCGCTCGTCAAGGACTTCCTGTCGGGGATCTTCATGATCATCGAGGACCAGTACGGCGTCGGCGACCTCGTCGACACCGGGGAGGCCGTGGGCACCGTCGAGGAGGTGACCCTGCGGGTGACCCGCCTGCGGGACGCCAGCGGGGTGGTCTGGTTCATCCGCAACGGCGAGATCGTCCGGATCGGCAACAAGAGCCAGGGCTGGGCGGTGGCGACCATCGACGTGCCGGTCGCCTACGACGAGGACCCGCACCGGGTCACCGAGCTGCTCTCCCGGGTCGTGGCCGAGACCGCGGACGACCCCGCCTGGGCCGACCGGCTCCTGGAGACCCCCACCGTGGCGGGCGTGGAGTCGGTCTCCGGCGGCACGATGACGATGCGGATCTTCGCCAAGACCCGTCCCGGCGAGCAGTTCGCCATCCCCCGCGAGATCCGCGAGCGGGCCAAGCATGCCTTCGACGAGGCCGGCGTGCGGGGCCCGACGATCAGCCCCTGGGGCGGCGGGCAGCCCTCCTGAGGGCCCCCGGGGTCGTCCCGGCGGGCTCCGGCACCTGAGACACTGGCGGGTGTGAGCCAGCAGCATCAGCCGACCGGGACGGGCGAGCGCCTCGTCCCCCAGCAGACCTTCTACGAGCGCGTCGGCGGGCACGACACCTTCCGCCGGCTCGTGGCCGAGTTCTACCGGGGCGTGGCCGGCGACCCGCCGCTGAAGGAGATGTACCCCGAGGAGGACCTGGGCCCGGCCGAGGACCGCCTACGGATGTTCCTCGAGCAGTACTGGGGCGGTCCGACGACCTACTCCGAGCGCCGGGGCCACCCCCGGCTGCGTATGCGGCACGCGCCGTTCGCGGTGACCCCCACGCAGCGGGACCGGTGGCTGCACCACATGAACGCCGCGATCGACACGATCACCGACCGGCTCTCCCCCCTCGACGAGGAGCAGCTGCGGGCCTACGTGGCGCACGCCGCCCAGGCCATGGTCAACTCCTTCGAGGAGGACCACCGCCCGGGCGGCACCGCCGCCGGCTGAGGGGGGGCCGGACCGACCCCGCCACCACCTACGCTGGTGGCCCGTGACTGCGACCAGAGCTCCCCGGTCCCCTCCGTCCCCGCGCACCACCTGCCCGAACCGCCGGACCCCGCCGACCCGCACCAGCCCATCCCCCACTCGGCGCCCTGGTGGCGGCACGCGGTGATCTACCAGGTCTACCCGCGCAGCTTCGCCGACGCCGACGGCGACGGGATCGGCGACCTGCCCGGGGTCACCTCCCGGCTGCCCTACCTGGCCGACCTGGGGGTGGACGCGGTCTGGCTCAGCCCCTTCTACGTCTCCCCGATGGCCGACGCCGGCTACGACGTGGCCGACTACCGCGACGTCGACCCCCTGTTCGGGACGCTCGCCGACGCCGACGAGCTCATCGCCCGGGCGCACGAGCTGGGGATCCGCGTCCTCGTCGACCTGGTGCCCAACCACACCAGCGACGAGCACGCGTGGTTCCGCGAGGCGCTGGCCGGCGGGCCCGGTTCCCGCGAGCGGGCCCGCTACGTCTTCCGCGACGGGTCGGGCCCGGACGGCTCCGAGCCGCCGAACAACTGGAAGTCCGTCTTCGGCGGGCTCGCCTGGACCAGGGTGCAGGAGGCCGACGGCAGCCCCGGCCAGTGGTACCTGCACCTGTTCGACGACAAGCAGCCCGACCTGGACTGGCGCAACCCCGAGGTCGTCGAGGAGTTCCACGACGTGCTGCGGTTCTGGCTGGACCGGGGCGTCGACGGCTTCCGGGTGGACGTGGCCCACTCCCTCGTCAAGGCCGAGGGGCTGCCCGACTGGACGGTGCGCACCGGGATGCTCGGCGACCAGGGCGAGGACGGGACCGAGGACGCCGGTGAGCCGGCCACGACGGACCCGCGGACCAAGGAGCTGGGCCCGATGTGGGACCAGGAGGAGGTCCACGAGATCTACCGCGGGTGGCGCCGGGTGCTCGAGGAGTACAACCCCTCCGGCGACCCGGACCAGGACCGCATCCTGTGCGCGGAGGCGTGGCTGCCGAGCCAGGAGCGCACCATGCGCTACGTGCGGCCGGACGAGATGCACCAGGCGTTCAACTTCCAGTTCCTGGAGATGTCCTGGCGGGCCGAGGACGTGCGGGAGGTCGTCGACACCTCGCTGCGCGCTGCCGACGAGGTCGGTGCCCCCACGACCTGGGTGCTGTCCAACCACGACGTCGTGCGGCACGCCTCCCGGCTGGGGCTGCCGGTGGGGTCCCCCCGCCCGAACGGGATCGGGGCCGGCTCCGAGCAGCCCAACCCGGTGCTCGGCCTGCGGCGTGCCCGGGCCGCGACCACCCTGATGATGGCGCTGCCGGGCTCGGCCTACGTCTACAACGGCGAGGAGCTCGGCCTGCCGGACCACACGGCGCTGCCCGACCGGCTCCGCCAGGACCCGGCCTTCCACCGCACCGCGGGCGTCGAGCTGGGCCGGGACGGGTGCCGCGTGCCGCTGCCGTGGGTGGCCGACGAGCCGTCCTACGGCTTCGGCCCCGGACCGCGCAGCTGGCTGCCCCAGCCGTTGCTCTACGGCCCGCTGGCGGCGGACCGCCAGGAGGGCGTCTCCTCCTCCACCCTCGAGCTCTACCGCACGCTGCTGCGGCTGCGCCGGGAGCACGACCTGGGCGTCGGCGGCCTGCACTGGGAGGGCGGCTGGGGCCCGGACGTGCTGGCCCTCCGCACGCCCGGGAGGACGGCCGGCCGGTCACCGTCGTGGCCAACCTCGGCGAGGACCTCCTCGACCTGCCGGAGGGGCTCGAGGTGCTGGTCGCCAGCGGCCGCCTCGAGGACGGGCGGCTGCCGCAGGACACGACGGTCTGGCTGGCCTAACGCCCCTCGTCCCGGTCGCCGTCCTGCCCTCCCTGCCCCTCCTGCCCGTCGGGGTCGGCGGGACGGCGCACCTGGACCTCGCGGATCCGCATACCCTCCATCGCGGTGACCCGCAGCAGCACCGGTCCGGCCCGGACCTCGTCGCCCTCGGCGGCCATCCTGCCCAGGCGGGCGAGCACCAGGCCGGCCACCGTCTCGTAGCCGCCCCGCGGCAGGTGCACGTCGAGCGCGTCCTCGAGCTCCTCGACGATGAGCCCGCCGGAGACCCGCAGGATGCCGTCGGCGCGCACGAGGGAGTCCTCGGGGTCGGGCTCGGTGTCGTACTCGTCGTAGATCTCCCCCACCAGCTCCTCGACGAGGTCCTCGACGGTGACGATCCCCTCGGTGCCGCCGTGCTCGTCGACGACCAGCGCAAGGTGCTGCTGGGTCTCCTGGAGCAGGTGCAGGCTGGCGAGCACGGGCTTGCTCACCGGCAGCGCGGTGATCTGGCGCGTGACGTCGCCGACCCGCACGCCGGCCCGCCGGTCGTCGTCGATGGTCAGCAGGTCGCGGATGTGCACGAACCCCAGGACGTCGTCGGTCGACTCCCCCGTCACCGGGAAACGGCTGTGGCTGGACCGCCGCACGAGGTCCTCCACCTGCTCGACGGTGCGGTCGGCCTCGAGGAACTCCACGTCCGGCCGGGGCCGGAGCACGTCGCCGAGGGTGCGCTCCCCGGCCCGGAAGACGTCGCGCAGGATCTGCCGGCTGTAGGGGCGCAGGTCGCGGTTGTCCTCGACGACCCGCCGCAGCTCCTCGATGGTCATCTGCTCGTTGGTGGCCTCCGGGTCCCCGCCGAGCAGCCGGACGACGAGGTTGGTGGAGACCGACAGCAGCCAGATCACCGGGCGCAGCAGCCGGGCGAAGACCCCCAGCGGAGGGGCCAGCACGCGGGTGAACCCCGCCGAGCGCTGCATCGCCAGCCGCTTGGGCACCAGCTCGCCGAGCACCAGCGACAGGTAGGCGATCAGCAGGGTCATCAGGACCAGGGACAGCGGGTCGGCCAGCGTCTCGTCGAGCCCGAGGCGCTGCAGCCCCACCGAGACCGTGGGCGAGATCGTGGCACCGCCGAAGGCCGAGGAGAAGAAGCCGGCCACCGTGACCCCCACCTGCACCGCGGAGAGGAAGGTGTTCGGGTCGCGGACCAGCGCCGCGGTCCGGCGGCCCCGTCCCCCGGAGCGCTCGATGTCGTCCACCTGGGATGGCCGCAGCGAGACGATCGCCATCTCGGTGGCCGCGAACACCCCGCCCACGAGGACGAAGAGCAGCACGAGCAGCACGTTGGTGAGCAGGGCGGTGTCCATGGACCGAGGGTATGGCGTGGGTCAGGGGCGGGGACCGTCCGCGGCGGCGCCGGGGCCGCCCTCGGCGAGCGCGTCGAGCTCGCGCGGGAGGGTGCGCATGCCCAGGAGCGGGGAGAGCAGGACGGGCAGGGCGGCCAGGACCGCGACCGAGGCGAAGATCCACAGGGTGGGCACCACCCCGAGCTCCCGGCCCAGCAGCCCGCCGGCGAACGCGCCCACCGGCATCGGCCCCCACACGAGGAACCGGACGGAGGCGTTCATCCGCCCCAGCAGCGGACGCGGGCACAGCCGCTGGCGGAAGCTGACCTGGGCGATGTTGTAGACGACCACCCCCCAGGAGGTGACGAAGCCGCCCACGAGCAGGGTGGGCACGGGCGGCAGGACGCTGGCCAGGGGGGTGGAGAGCATGGCCAGCCCGCTGACGACGGCCGCGACGGGGATGGCCCGTCCCTCCCCCACGAGCCGGGCGAACCGTCCCGAGCTGACCGCGCCCAGCAGCCCGCCCACGGCGCCGACCGACAGCACCAGGCCCAGGGTCGTCTCCGCCAGCCCGAGGGTGCGGACCGCGTAGAGCACGAAGAGCCCGAAGACGGCCGACGAGGCGAGGTTGGACAGCCCCGTGCAGGACACGACCCGCCGCAGCAGCGGGTGGCCGAGCACGAACGCCATACCCTCCCGGACCTCGGTGACCAGGGGACGCCGCGTGGCGGGGTCGGAGGGCTCCTCCCGGCGCCGGATCCGGCTGACGAACAGCGCGGAGAGCGCCATGCAGACCGCGGTGACGGCGATCGTCAGCGGTGAGCCGACCAGCCGGACCAGGCCCGCGGCCGCGGCCGGGCCGACGACCCCCGCGGTCTGCTGGCTGGCCTGCAGCGTGCCGTTGCCCTCGCCGATCTGGTCGCCGTCGACGATCTGCGGCAGGTAGGACTGGTTGGCCACGTCGAAGAAGACGCTGATGCAGCCGACGGTGAAGGCGACCGCGTAGAGCTGGCCCATGGTCAGCGCGTCGAGCAGCCAGGCCAGGGGCAGGGTGAGGAGCAGGGCGGCCCGCAGCAGGTCTCCGAGGACGATGACCAGCTTCTTGCGCCACCGGTCGACCCAGGCACCGGCCGGCAGGCTGATGAGCAGGAAGGCCAGGGACTCCAGCGCGGCGAGCAGCCCCATCTGGAAGGCGTCCGCGCCGAGCACCTGCACGGCCATCAGCGGCATCGCCAGGCCGACGAACTGGGCGCCGAACACCGAGACGGTGTCCCCCAGCCACAGCTGGCGGAAGTCGTGGTGGTGCCACAGGGATCGGCGCGGGGCGTCCGCCGGGATCGTCACCGGCCGATCGTCCGCCACCGATTGAGATTTGTCAATCACTCGTGGGACACTGCCGCCATGCCGCCCGCCACCGTCCCCGAGCGCCGGGACGCGACCGACGCGGAGGCCCGGGCCCTGGCCTCGACGGTCCGGCTTCGCATCCTGCGGATCACGCTGGACGAGCCGCTGACCAACCGGGAGATCGCCGCGGCCCTCGACCTCAACCCGGCCACGGCCCTGCACCACGTGCGCACCCTCGTCGACACAGGTTTCCTCGAGGCGCTGCCCGCGCGCCGGGGGCGCCGCGGGGCGCGGGAGATCCCCTACCGGGCGACCGGGAGGTCGTGGCAGGTGCGCACGCCGACCGGCTCGTCGTCCCTCGTCGAGACCTTCCTCGCCGAGATCGCCCCGGTCCCCGAGGCCGACCGCGAGCTCACCCGGCTGGGCCTGCGGCTGCCGCCGGAGGAGCTCGAGGAGCTGCGCCGCAGGCTGCACGCCCTCCTGGAGGAGTTCTCCCAGCGCCCCCGCGACCCTGCCGCCGAGCCCTGGTCGCTGCTCGTCGCGCTGCACCCCGAGGCCCCCCGCGCCCCGGGGCACGGCGCGCCCCGACCGTCAGCGACACAGGACGTGGCCGGCCGGCAGGCTGACGCGGGTCCACGGGCCGCTGCGGTGCACGGTCGCGGCGCCGTCCAGGTCCCGGGCGAAGCCGAGGGAGGTCACGGCCAGGCCGGCCCCTGCGGGCACGCCGGCGGCCAGCTCGCGCCCCCAGACACGGGCCCGTAGCGAGGCCACGGCCGCGGCCCCCGCGCCGTCCGGCGTGCCCTGGGCGACCTCGGCGATGCCCTGGCGCGCGGCGTCGACCAGGTCGGCGACG
Organism: Ornithinimicrobium sp. CNJ-824; assembly: GCF_001942405.1. Taxonomy (GTDB): domain Bacteria; phylum Actinomycetota; class Actinomycetes; order Actinomycetales; family Dermatophilaceae; genus Ornithinicoccus; species Ornithinicoccus kibberensis. The sequence continues at coordinate 26,713 of NZ_MKKA01000055.1, read as the reverse complement.
GGGACCTGTCCCGCCGGCTCCCACCCGCCCCGTGGCGGGGTCAGCGCGGTCCAGGACGGGGAGACCGTGGTGGGCGGCACGTCGAGCTCGGTCCCCGCGTCGCCGGTGGCCGACCGGCGGGCGAACCGGTCGGTCAGCCCCCGCAGGGGCACCGTGGCGTCCAGGTCGTGCTCGTCGGCCAGCGGCATCGTGCGCAGCCCCAGCACGGTGCCCGCCCGGGTCAGCCCCTGGCCGGGCAGCACGCACACCCAGGCGGCCAGCACCCGGCCGGGCGCCTGCAGCCGCACCGCCCCGTCCTCGTCGAGGGTCAGCGCCCGCCCGGCGTAGGTGGCCAGGTCGGCCACGGTCTCGCCGTCCGCGAACCGCAGGACGGTGCCCCGGGCCGCCCCGTTCACGCGCGCCCCCTGCGCCGGTCGCCCCGCAGCAGGGGAGGAGGCCCGGCGACCGCGGCGAGCGCGTCGCGCTCCGGCGCGCCCAGCCGGCGGGGCCGCTGGTCCGCCAGGTCGTAGGCGACCAGCGTGACCCGGCCCCGCGCGTAGACCGTGTCGTCCCCGACGGGGCCGCCCACGGCATACCCCAGCTCGAAGGAGGCCGCCCCCACGTCGCTGCACCACACCGCGACCCGGGCCGGCGCGTAGGCGTAGCCCATGGGGAGCAGGTAGTCGATCGCCTGGGAGACCACGAGCATGCCCTCGTCGATGAGGTCGCGCTCGGCGCCGAACCAGTCCTTGAACGCCAGCACGCGGGCCTCCTCGAAGAACCGCAGGTACTGCACGTTGTTCACGTGGGCGTAGGCGTCCATGTCCGACCAGCGCACGGGGACCGGGTAGATCCGCGCGGCCTCCGGGACGTCGGGCAGGGGGACGGCGGCGGCGGGCTCGGGTCGGGCGGTCATGGGGCCATTGTGGCGGCCGACCCCCGCAGCCGGCGCCACGCGGTCCGCACGTGCGCCTCGGCCAGCACCTCCGCGGCGGCGGGGTCGTGGGTGGCCACGGCCTCGAGGATCGTCTCGTGCTCGCGGTCCAGGTCCTGGACGAGGTCTGCGTAGGTCTCCTCGTCGAGGGCGGTGAACCGCTCCATGAGCGGGCGGCGCAGGGCCTCGCGGATCGCCTCGGTGGTGTCGGCGGCCAGCCCGTTGCCCGCGGCCCGGGCCAGGCCCACGTGGAAGGCCGTGTCGCCGTCGTTGAAGCCCTTCCGGTCGGTCGCGGTGCGCATCTGCTCCAGGTGGGAGCGCATCAGCGCCAGGTCGGCGTCCGTGGCCCGGGTGGCCGCGAGCCGGGCGGAGAGCCGTTCCAGCGCGGTCCGGACCTCGACGACCTCGTCGAGGGGGAAGTGGGCCAGGGCCACGTGCAGCCGCAGCAGGCGGGTCATCGCCCCGGAGGGCAGGGCGCTGACCCGGGTGCCCCCGGCCCGGCCCGCCCCCACCGACGGGGCCAGCACGCCCTGCGCCTGCAGGCTGCGCACCGCCTCGCGGACGACCGCGCGGCTGACCTCCAGGCGCGCGGCCAGGTCGCGCTCGGCCGGCAGCTGGTCGCCGACCTGGAGCCGCCCGTCGAGGATGCGCTCCTCGACCCAGGCCACCACCGTCTCGTAGGCGCGGGGCGCGGCGGGACCCCCGGGAGCCGCCGCGCGTGCCTTCACCCCAACCTCCCTGCCCGGACGTCTTGACGAACGGGGAGTCTAGCCCTAGCCTCGGGTCCATTCCAATGGTCAGACCATTACCGGGAGACTCGATGACGAGCCAGGGCCCCACCGTGGCGATCTTCGCCACCTGCTTCAACGACACCATGTGGCCCGAGGCCCCCCGGGCCACCGTCACGCTGCTGGAGCGGCTGGGGTGCACGGTGGTCTTCCCCCGCGAGCAGACCTGCTGCGGCCAGATGTTCACCAACACCGGGTATGCCGACGAGGCGGTCCCCCTCGTGCGGAAGTTCGTCGACGTCTTCGAGCGCTACGAGCACGTGGTCGCCCCCTCCGGCTCGTGCGTGGGCTCGGTCCGCGACCAGCACGCCATGCTCGCCCGTCGCTCCGGGGACGGCGGCCTGGTCACCGCGGTCGAGGAGCTGACCCCCCGGGTGCTCGAGCTGTCCGAGTTCGTCGTCGACGTCCTGGGGCGCACCGACGTCGGGGCCTACTTCCCCCACCGGGTCACCTACCACCCCACCTGCCACTCGCTGCGGATGCTGCACGTGGGCGACCGCCCCCTGCGGCTGCTGCGCGAGGTGCGCGGCATCGACCTGGTCGACCTGCCGAACGCCACCGAGTGCTGCGGCTTCGGCGGCACCTTCGCCGTCAAGAACGCCGACACCTCCATCGCGATGGGCTCGGACAAGGCCCGGCACGTGCGGGAGACCGGTGCGGAGGTCCTGGTGGCCGGCGACAACTCCTGCCTGTCGCACATCGGCGGCATCCTGGGGCGCCAACGCTCGGGCGTGCGCACCCTGCACCTGGCCCAGATCCTGGCCTCGACCGAGGAGGACCCGGCATGAGCACCTCCCCCGCCGACCACGGCGCGCCCCCCACCGGCGACGTCGGCGCCGGCCCCACGGCATACCCCGACGAACCCGCTCCGCTGCAGCGGACCTCGGCCACCTTCCTGGGGATGCCCTCCTTCCAGACCGCGGCGAAGGCCGCGCTGGCCGACACCCAGCAGCGACGCAACCTCGCGCACGCCACCGCCACGATCCGCGGCAAGCGGGCCGCCGTCGTGGCCGAGGTCGAGGCGTGGGAGGAGCTGCGCGTCGCGGGCGCGGCCGCCAAGGACGAGGTGCTGCACCACCTGCCGCACTACCTGGAGCAGCTGGAGGAGAACCTCACCGCCCGCGGTGCGACCGTGCACTGGGCCCGGGATGCCGAGGAGGCCAACCGGATCGTCGTGGGCCTGGTGCAGGAGCGGGACGCCGACGAGGTCGTCAAGGTCAAGTCGATGGCCACCCAGGAGATCGAGCTCAACGAGGCCCTCGAGGCCGCCGGGATCCACGCCTGGGAGACCGACCTGGCCGAGCTGATCGTCCAGCTCGGGCACGACCGGCCCAGCCACATCCTCGTGCCGGCCATCCACCGCAACCGGGCCGAGATCCGCGAGATCTTCCTGCGCGAGATGGGCGAGGTCGGCCGGCCGGCGCCCGAGGACCTCAGCGACGAGCCGGCCAGGCTGGCCGAGGCCGCGCGGCTGCACCTGCGGGAGAAGTTCCTCCGGGCCAAGGTCGCCGTCTCGGGGGCCAACTTCGCCGTCGCCGACACCGGCACGCTCGTCGTCGTGGAGTCCGAGGGCAACGGCCGCATGTGCCTGACCCTGCCCGAGACGCTCATCTCGGTCGTCGGGGTGGAGAAGGTGCTGCCCACCTTCGCCGACCTCGGCACCATGCTGCAGCTGCTGCCCCGGTCCAGCACGGGCGAGCGGATGAACCCCTACACCTCGATGTGGACCGGTGTGCACGCGGGCGACGGCCCCCAGGACGTGCACGTCGTGCTCGTCGACAACGGCCGCAGCCACGTGCTCGCCGACCCGGTCGGGCGGGACGCCCTGCGCTGCATCCGCTGCTCGGCCTGCCTCAACGTCTGCCCGGTGTACGAACGGGCCGGCGGGCACGCCTACGGCTCGGTCTACCCCGGCCCCATCGGCGCGGTGCTCAACCCGCAGCTGCGCGGGACCGGCTCGGACGTCGACAAGTCGCTGCCCTACGCCTCGAGCCTGTGCGGGGCCTGCTTCGAGGCCTGCCCGGTGCGCATCGACATCCCCGCCCTGCTCGTCCACCTGCGCACCCAGGTGGTCGACGAGGCCTCCGGCCGCTCGGTCGAGGCGCTCGGCATGAAGGCCGCCGCGTGGACCTTCGCCGACCACCGGCGGCTGGAGGCCGCCCAGCGGGCCGCGACGGTCGGCGGCCGGCTCCTCGGTGACCGGACGATCCGGACGGTGCCCGGGCTGGGCGCCTGGGCCCAGGCCCGCGACGTGCCGACGCCGCCGAAGGAGACCTTCCGCCAGTGGTGGCGGCGCACCCACGGGGACGGGGCCGGCACGGACGGGACCGGCACGGACGGGACCGGCACGGACGGGAGGACGGCATGAGCACCGCACGCGAGGAGATCCTGGGCCGGCTGCGCGCCGCGACGGCCGACGTGAGCACCCCGGTGGGTCACCGCGGCGAGGTCCCGGTGATCCAGGAGGAGGGCGAGAGCGAGCAGGCCACCGTCGAGCTGTTCGTCGAGAACGTGGCCGACTACCGGGCGGAGGTGGTCCGGTGCGGGCCGGACGAGGTCGCCGCCGCCGTCGCCGACGCCCTGCGCCGCCGCGGGTCGCGCTCGGTCGTCGTCCCCTCCGGCCTGGACGCCTCGTGGGTGGCCGGGCTGGCCGAGGACGGCGTGGAGCTACGGCCGGACTCGGCCCTCACGGCCGACCAGCTCGACGAGGTCGCGGCCGTCGTCACGGCCTGCCGGGTGGGGATCGCCACCACCGGCACCATCGTGCTGGACCACGCCGACGACCAGGGGCGGCGGGCCCTCTCGCTCGTGCCCGACCACCACGTCTGCGTCGTCGGCGTCGACCAGGTCGTCCACGACGTACCCCAGTCCCTGGGGCGGCTGGACGCCACCCGTCCGATGACGTGGATCAGCGGCCCGAGCGCGACCAGCGACATCGAGCTGGACCGGGTCGAGGGGGTCCACGGCCCGCGGAACCTCGACGTGATCGTCGTCGGGTAGGCGGGCGCGACCGTTAGGCTCCTGCCCGTGACCGACGCACCCCTGCACGACCCCATCGACGCCCTCCTCGACGTCCTCGACCTCACCTGGGAGGGGTCGACGACGATCCGGGCCGCGGCGCCGAGGGGATGGCCGTCGACCTCGGGGCGTCCGAGGGCGAGATCTTCCTGGGGCAGAGCCAGCGCCAGGCGCACGGGCGGGTCTTCGGCGGGCAGGTGCTCGCGCAGGCCGTGGTCGCGGCCGGACGGACCGTCGCCACGGTCGAGGACGGGACCGACACCACCCCGCAGGAACGGCACATCCACAGCCTGCACGCCTACTTCCTGCGCCCGGGCGACGACCGTCGGCCGATCCAGTTCGTCGTGGAGCGGATGCGCGACGGGCGCAGCTTCTCGGCCCGCCGCGTGCACGCCCTGCAGGAGGGGCGGATCCTGCTGTCGCTGACCGCCTCCTTCCAGGAGCCCGCCGACGGCATGGAGCACCACCTGCCGATGCCGGAGGTCCCCGGCCCCGAGGGGCTGCGCTCGGACCGCGACATCCTGGGGCGGATCGACCACCCGGTCGCCCGGCACAACGCGCGCACCCGCGCGCTGGACCTGCGCCACGTGGAGCCGCTGCTGCTCGGGCCGGCCGAGCCCGGGCCCGGTGAGCAGTCGGTCTGGATGAGGGTGGAGCGGGAGCTGGCCGACGACCCGCTGCTGCACGCGGCCGTGCTGGCCTACGCCTCGGACTACGTCCTCCTGGAGCCCGTGCTGCGCCGCCACGGCGTCGGCTGGGGCGACCCGCGGCTGCGGCCGGCGAGCCTGGACCACGCGATGTGGTTCCACCGCCCCGCGCGGGTGGACGGGTGGATGCTCTACACCCAGTCCTCCCCCTCGGCGCAGTCCGGCCGCGGGCTGGGGCTGGGGCACATGTATGCCGCGGACGGCACGCTGCTGGCGACCGTCGCCCAGGAGGGCATGGTCCGGCTCAAGGAGTAGGTTCGTCCTCCGCGCTCAGGTCAGGTGGTCGTGGTCGCCGCCGACCCACGCCGCATACCGCTGCGCCGACCGGCGCACCACGTCCCTGGCGTCCGTGGGCACCTGCAGCCCGAAGTTGTCGTAGAGCCGGTCGAAGGTCAGGCCGGCGAGGGTGTCCGCCACCCGGGTCACGACCGCGGCGGACAGGGGTATGAGGTTGGGGAAGGACCGCATGAAGCTCACCCACCCGGCGTCCGGGACCGCCTTGCAGGTGTCGCCGGAGAGCAGGACGCCCCGGCCCTCCGCACCCGCGACCCACACGGCCACGCTGCTGCCGGGGAAGTGGCCCCCGGGCTGGAGCACGCGGATGCCCGGCAGCACGTCGAACGGCTCGGACCACGTGGTGATCTCACCGTCCGCGCCCCACCGCCGCACCCACTCCCGGTCGGCCTCGTCGACGTGGCCGGGCACCTCCCACAGCAGGTTGCCGTGCGGGGTGCGCACGAGCATCGCGCTCTGCCCGACGTCGGCCCGCGGCACGGCGTGCAGCGCGTAGCAGTCCGGCTCCACCTCGGTGATCTCGACGTGAAAGCCCTCGGCGGCACGCTGCGCGAGGGTGGTCCAGCGCTGCCCGCCGGCGGGGACGTACTGCCGCTCGTCGGCGCAGATCGCGCAGGTGTCCTCGTCGAGGTCGTTCTCCACCCCGCAGGTCGCGCACAGCCTCCAGGCCTCGGCGGCAGCCATGTGTGCCACTCTAGGCGTGGGACCCGGTGTCCGGCCGGGGGCCAGGGAGGCGAGGGCGATGTGGTGGCAGGAGCTGCTGTGGGGCGTCTGGAACGGCATCACGGCCTGGGTGGTGCTCGTCGCGCACGTCTTCGGCGCCTGGGACCGGTTCCCGGTCTACGACCCCGACCGGGCGGGCAACTGGTACGACCTGGGCTTCCTGCTGGGTGCGGGATCGCCGGTCCTGGGGATGCTGGGCGGGCGGCGGGCCTCCGGGGGGCGGGGCTGACGCTCACGCACCGCGCAACGGCAGGGTCCGCCCGGAGACGACGTGCCGCTCGGCCCCGCTCACGGGGTCGGTGAACCTGACCTCCTGCGCCAGCAGCTGCAGCGGCTGGGAGAAGTCGTCGGCGGGCACCTCGCGCACCACGGGGTAGAGCGGGTCGCCCAGGATCGGGACGCCCAGGCCGGCGAGGTGGACCCGGAGCTGGTGGGTCCGCCCGGTCCGAGGGGTCAACCGGTAGCGACCGACGCCGGGAGCGACGGTGCCGACGAGCTCCACGAGCGTCTCGGCGTTGGGCTCCCCCGGCTCGACGGCGGCCTGGAGCTCCCCGCGGCGCTTGACGAGCCGGTCGCGCACGACCGTCGGCAGGTCGAGGTGCTCCGCCGTCGGCGCCAGCGCATCGTAGGTCTTGGTCAGCCCTCCCTCCTGCACCATCCGCTGGTAGGCACCGCGGACGTCGGCCCGCGTCGTGAGGAGCAGGACGCCGCTCGTGAGCCGGTCGAGGCGGTGCACCGGCGAGAGCTCCGGCAGGCCGAGTCGACGGCGCAGCAGCACCACGGCCGTCTGCGCCACGTGGGAGCCGCGTGGCATCGTCGCCAGGAAGGGCGGCTTGTCCACGGCCAGCAGCCCGGTCTCTTCGTCGTGCAGCACGACCGTCGGCTCACCGGGCACCACGACCTCCTCGGGCAGGTCCCGGTAGAGGTAGACGCTGGCGCCCGGCCGGTAGGGCGTGGCCGGGCCGACCCGGGTGCCGTCGCCCAGCAGGACCTCCCCCGCCCGGACGCGACGGCATACCCCGTCCTCGTCGCCCGTCACCGCGACGAGGAACTCCACGACGGTGCGGGGGTGCTCCGCGGAGCAGTCCCCGCGGTCGTGCTCCGCGGAGCAGTCCCGGCGTTGGTGCTCCGCTGAGCAGCCCGGCCGGGCCGGCATCCGCACGCGCGCAGGCCCCAGCCCCTCCCTGGGAGGGAGCGGGGGCCGGGGCCTGCGTCGGCGTGCCATGGACCGGCGGGGCCCGTCGCGCGTCAGTCGCGGGTGAGCTTGCGGTAGGTCACCCGGTGCGGTCGGGCCGCCTCGGCCCCGAGACGCTCGATCTTGTTCTCCTCGTAGGCGCCGAAGTTGCCCTCGAACCAGTACCAGGCCGCGGGGTCCTCCTCGGTGCCCTCGTAGGCCAGGATGTGGGTGGCGACCCGGTCGAGGAACCACCGGTCGTGGCTGATGACCACCGCGCAGCCGGGGAAGGCCTCCAGGGCGTTCTCCAGCGAGCCGAGGGTCTCCACGTCGAGGTCGTTGGTGGGCTCGTCCAGGAGCAGGAGGTTGCCGCCCTCCTTGAGGGTCAGCGCCAGGTTGAGGCGGTTGCGCTCGCCGCCGGAGAGCACCCCGGCCTTCTTCTGCTGGTCCGGGCCCTTGAAGCCGAACTGGCTGACGTAGGCCCGCGAGGGGATCTCGACGTTGCCGACCTGGATGAAGTCGAGCCCGTCGGAGACGACCTCCCACAGCGACTTCTCGGGGGCGATGTTCTCGCGGGACTGGTCGACGTAGGAGATCCTCACGGTGTCGCCGATCTTCACGGTGCCGTCGTCCGGCTCCTCGAGACCCACGATCGTCTTGAAGAGCGTGGTCTTGCCGACGCCGTTGGGCCCGATGACGCCGACGATGCCGTTGCGGGGCAGGGTGAACGACAGGCCGTCGATGAGGACCCGGTCGCCGAAGCCCTTGCGCAGGTCGGTCACCTCGATGACCTGGCTGCCCAGCCGGGGACCCGGTGGGATCTGGATCTCCTCGAAGTCCATCTTGCGGGTCTTCTCGGCCTCAGCGGCCATCTCCTCGTAGCGGGCCAGGCGGGCCTTGTTCTTGGTCTGCTTGGCCTTGGCGTTGGAGCGGACCCATTCCAGCTCCTTCTCCAGGCGCTTGGCCAGCTTGGCGTCCTTCTTGCCGGCGATGGCCAGCCGCTCGCGCTTCTTCTCCAGGTAGGTGGAGTAGTTGCCCTCGTAGGGGTAGAGCCGGCCACGGTCGACCTCGGCGATCCACTGGGCGACGTTGTCGAGGAAGTACCGGTCGTGCGTCACGGCCAGGACGGCGCCGGGGTAGACGGCCAGGTGCTGCTCGAGCCACTGCACCGACTCGGCGTCCAGGTGGTTGGTGGGCTCGTCGAGGAGCAGCAGGTCGGGCTTGCTGAGCAGCAGCTTGCACAGGGCGACCCGGCGGCGCTCACCACCGGAGAGCACGGTGACGTCGGCGTCCGGCGGCGGGCACCGCAACGCGTCCATGGCCTGCTCCAGCTGGGCGTCGAGGTCCCAGGCGTCGGCGTGGTCGATCTCCTCCTGCAGCTGCCCCATCTCGGCCATGAGCGCGTCGAAGTCGGCGTCCGGGTCGGCCATCTGCTCGGAGATCGCGTTGTAGCGGTCCAGCTTGGCCTTGATCTCCCCCACGCCCTCCTCGACGTTGCCCAGGACGGTCTTGTCCTCGTTCAGGGGCGGCTCCTGCAGCAGGATGCCGACGGAGTAGCCGGGGCTGAGCCGGGCCTCGCCGTTGGACGGCTGGTCCATGCCCGCCATGATCTTGAGGATGGTCGACTTGCCGGCGCCGTTGGGGCCCACGACGCCGATCTTCGCGCCGGGGTAGAAGGACATCGTGACGTCGTCGAGGATCAGCTTGTCGCCGACCGCCTTGCGGGCACGCGTCATGGTGTAGATGAATTCGGCCATGCCGCTCAGGGTATCCGTCGGCCCCGACGGCCTCCGAATCCTCCGGGGCCGCCGGGACCGGCGACGCTCAGGCCGACCGGGCCAGCACCTCCGCGGCGGCCTCGTCGTCGAGCACCCCGTCCCGGTCGGCGAGGTCCGCCAGGTCGTCGTCCTCCTCCTGGGCGGGCGGGGCCTCCCGGTCGGGACGCGCGTCCTCCGGCTCCCCCGGGTTGTACTCCTCGACGCGCTCCAGCCCGTAGCTCGCGCTGCCCCGCGTGAACGGGGCGGTGCCGAAGGTCAGGTCCGGTCCGATCGAGTCGACGTCGATCGTGGCGTTGACGCCGCTGCCGTTCTCGCTCGACCACTCGTTGAGCCGGAAGCGGCCGTGCACGACGACCGGGTCGCCCTTGTGCAGGCTCGCCAGCACGTTGGCGCCCGTCCGTCCCCAGCAGAGCAGGTCGAAGTAGGTCGTGCCGGTCACCACCCACTGCTTGGTCTCCCGGTCGAAGCGCCGGCTGTTGACCGCCATCGCCAGGACCGCGAACGGCTCGCCCGTCCGGCTGCCGATCCGGCGCTGCGGGTCGCGGGTCAGGTTCCCGCTGAGCGTCATCCTGCTGTCCACCACCATGGTGCGACTCCCCTCCGTGTCGGGCCCGCCGGCCGGCGGGCTGAGCCCTCATCGTCGGCGGCGGTCCGGCACCTGCGGAAGCGTCGGCCGACGGCCTGTGGACCACGGCCGGACGCCTCGGCGGGGTGTGGGCAGGGGCAGGATGGCAGGATCGCCCCATGGAGCTGCTCAACGTCCTCGGCGGGCCGCTGGAGGAGTGCGGCACCGACCCCGTCACCGGCTTCACCCGGTCCGGCCGGTGCGAGGTGACGCCCGAGGACGTGGGCGTGCACGGGGTGTGCGCGGTGATGACCGCGGACTTCCTCGCCTCCCAGCAGGAGCTGGGCAACGACCTGGTCACCCCCCGCCCCGAGTGGCGGTTCGCCGGCCTGCGGCCCGGGGACCGCTGGTGCGTGGTGGCGGTGAGGTGGCTGCAGTCCGCCCAGGCGGGACGGGCGGCCCCGGTCGTCCTGGCGAGCACCTCCGAGGCGGTGCTGCAGGTGGTCCCGCTCGACCTGCTGCGGCGGTATGCCGTGGACGTGCCCGACGACCTGTCGGGCCTCGCCTGACCTCCCGGGCGCGCGCCGCGGCGGCGGCCCAGGTCAGGCGGCCGCCTGCTCCAGCAGCTGCCGGGTCTTCTCGTGCCGGTCCAGGACCGCCATCACCGGACGCCTGACGTGCTGGAAGGCCACCTCGTCGATGGCCTCGTCGAGCCGTTCCTCCACCTGGGCGCGACGGCGGCGGGCCCCCACCCCCGCGGCCACCCGTGACAGCAGGGCCAGCAGCCACCCGACGACCACGCCGCCGAGCAGCAGCGCCAGCGGCATCGGCACGGGCCCCCAGGAGAAGGCGAGAGGGTCCACCGGCATCTGCAGGAAGCCGAGCACGGCCATGAGCACGAGCCAGCCCAGACCGACGACCGCGACCAGCGCGGCCACCAGCTGCAGCGCACCGACCACGCTCCACCAGGCCGGGTTGCGGGTCCGCAGCGGCGTCCCCACGACGGCCTGGTCCAGGGCGTCGGCGAGGGTGTCCTGCTCCGGGCTGGCGGCCTCCACGACCGCGTCCGCCCACCGGACGGGCAACCCGGTGCCGGCGTCCTCGCCGACCTGCCGCGTGGCCAGCTGGACGTTGGCCCGCGCGGCCGGGGTGGGCGACGGCAACGAGGAACGCCCCAGGACCGCACGGACGTCGGAGGGCGCGATCCCGGTCGGGCCGGCCGAGTCGTCGCCCAGGCGCAGCCGTTTGAGGGGGTCCGGCCGCAGCGAGGCCACCCACCGGGTGAACGGCCACCCGGTGCGGGCGCGGGCCTGCCGTCGGTAGTCGCGCTCCACCGCGTCGAGCACGACGGGCACCCCCGAGGCGTCGCGCAGGGCCCGGTGCAGCCGGTCGTCGGTCTCCTCCGTGAACTCGGGGGTCTGCTCGGCGACCCCACCGCCCACCTGCTCGGCGCTGGCGCGCACGTCGGCCACCAGCCGCGCCTCGGCCGCGTTGCGGGCCTCGACGACCTCGCCGAGCCGGGCGCGCAGCTCGTCCACCCCGGTGCCGGTGCGGGCCGAGGTGGTCCAGACCTCGTGGTCCCCGGCCTCGTCGTCCCGCACGAGCCGGCGCAGGTCGTCGCGCACCCGGTCGACGTCCTCGGGCGAGCGCAGGCGGTCCACCTGGTTGAGCACGACGAGCATCACCGTCTCGTGGTGCCGCAGGGGCCGCAGGTAGTCGTCGTGGAGGCGCGCGTCGGCATACTTCTGGGGGTCGGCGACCCACACGAAGACGTCGGCGCGCTCCAGGATCCGGTCGGCCTCGACCCGGTGCCGCAGCTCGCGGGAGTCGAAGTCCGGCAGGTCGACGAGCACGAGCCCGTCCAGCCCGACGTTGTCGCCCGTGGCGGTGACCTGGTGCCGGTTGTGGATCCCGAGCCAGTCGAGCAGCTCGCCGGCAGGTTCCTCGCCCCAGACGGCCGCGGCGGCCTCCGCGGTGGTGGGCCGGCGGGGGCTGATGACCGAGACGTCCTCGCCCACCAGCGCGTTGAACAGGCTGGACTTGCCCGAGCCGGTGGCACCGGCGAGCGCCACCACGGTGCGTCCGCCCTTGAGCGCCCACCGCTCCTGCACCCGCTGCACCACGGCGCGGGCCTCGTCGGCGGCCGTGGGGTCGAGCTGGTTCCCGCCCACGTCGACGGCGGAGGCGAGCCGGTCGGCCCGGTCGGTGAGCGGGACGTCGGCCTGCTCCTTGCCGCGGCGACGGCCGATCATCGGGCGGCCTCCACGTCGGCCGCGGCGGACCGCAGCTCCTGCACGACCTCGTCGGTCACCGGAACCTCCTGCAGGACCGCGTCGTAGCGGCCCCTCTCCTGCTCGTAGAGCTCCTCGACCCGGGCGATGAGCGCCTTGCGGGCCTTGACGGACATGGACCGGACCGCCTGGTCGCCGAAGACGGCCTCCAGGAGACGCTGCGCCAGCACGGCCGACCCGCCCGCGACGGCGACCTCGGCACCGGTGGGGATGGCGGCGGTGGAGGCGAAGACGACGATCATCAGCAGCACGCCGAGGCCGTTGACCCCGAAGGCCAGGAACCGGGCGGTCGAGCGGCGCGACCCGGCCTCCTCGCGCACCATCTCCAGGATCTGGCCCTGCCAGTCGCGGATGAGTCGTTCGACGCGTTCGGCGAAGTCGGGCGAGGCCTTGGTCAGCCCGGGGTTGCGGTCGACCAGCTCGACGCCGCCGGGCGTGTTCTTCCAGGACCGGGCGGCGGTGCTGGCCGCGACCTGGCCGTGGGAGGTGATGAGGGCGGCCGCACCGGACTGCAGGGCGTCCCCGAGCGGCTCGGCCGAGACCGGCTTCCCGGAGAACCAGGAGGAGATCCGGTCCCGGAAGCGTCCGATCCCCTCCTCGATCGAGCGCAGGAACTCCCCGGTGCCGACCAGCTCCTGCCAGCGGGCCAGCACCTCGCCGCGCAGCAGGGAGCCGTCCTGAACCCCCTGCTCGACCCCGGCGAGCGCGTCGGCGTATGCCGTGCGCGGCCCCTTCGCCAGCTCCTGCCGGGCCGCGACCTGGGCCTGCCCGGCCTCGGCCAGCTCCCCGGCCCGGCCGGCGAGCGAGCCGACGGTGCCGCTGAGGGTGCGGCGGATGACCATCGAGCGGGCCCGGGCGTCCCCGGCGAGGGAGTGCAGCCAGCCGCGGAGCCGCTCGACGTCCTGCGGGGGGATCATCCCGTCGTCGAGGTCGACCTCGGTGACCGTGAAGATCGGCGACTGCCCCAGGCCCTGGTCGCGCAGCATCGAGGCGAGGTGGACACGCACCGTCTGCAGGGCCTCCGGGGGCACCCGGTTGAGGACGATCGCCACCGAGGTCCCCCGTTCGGCCGCCTCGCGCAGCAGGTCCCACGGGACGGCGTCGGCGTAGCGGGCGGCGGTGGTGACGAAGAGCCACAGGTCGGCGGCCGAGAGCAGCTGCTTGGACAGCTCCCGGTTGGCCTTGACCACCGAGTCGATGTCAGGGGCGTCGAGCAGCGCCAGCCCGGCGGGCAGCGCGTCGGAGGGAACGAGGCGGACCGAGCCGGGGTCGTCGGTGCCGGCCGAGCCGTCGCCGTCGCCGGCGACCGGGCCAGCCCCGGGAGCACGCGCTTGTCGGTGAACCAGCGGGTGTCCTGCTCGTGGTGGACCAGCACCGAGGCCCGCGTGGTCGGCCGGATGACCCCGGTGGCGGTGACCTGCTCGCCGACGACCGAGTTGACCAGGGTGGACTTCCCGGCCCCGGTGGACCCGCCGACCACCGCGAGCAGGGGCGCGTCGAGGGAGCGCAGGCGCGGCAGGACGTAGTCGTCGAGCTGGTCGACCAGCTCGGTGCGGGACGTGCGGGCGGCGCCGACGTCGTCCAGCTCCAGCGGGAAGGTCAGGGCGTCCGCGGAGCCGCGCAGCCGTTCGACGGCAGCGAGCAGCGCAGCGGGATCCGTGTCGGTCACCCGGCTAGTTTCCCCCGCCCCGGTCGTGCGACCAAAGCGAACCGCCGGAACCGCCCGGAACGCCCCTGGCGGCGGCGGACCGGGGGCCGCGTCAGCGGCTGGCGTCCGCGTGGGCCAGCAGCGTCCGGGACTCGGTGAGGAACCGCTCGGCGTGACCGCCGAACCAGGCGCCGATCTCGGCGAACCGGGCGACGAACTCCTCGCGCTCCCCGCGGCGCAGCAGGTCCAGGCACTCGTCGAACCGGTCGTGGTAGCGCTCCAGCAGGGCCACCGACGCCGGGGACGCGGTGATGATGTCGTAGTAGAGGTCGGCGTCCTGGGCGAAGAGCCGGCCGACCATGACCAGCTCGAGGCGGTAGATCGGGGAGGACAGCGCCAGCAGCTCGGTCAGGTCGTGGTCCTCGTGGGCCAGGTGCCACCCGTAGGCGAAGGTGGAGAAGTGCCGCTGCGCCTGGATCAGGCCCATGAGGGCGTCGTGGTCCTCGGCGCCGATCTCGTGCACGCGGGCCCCCCACAGCCGGATCTGGTCCAGCAGCCAGGCCGAGGCCTCCGGGTCGCGGCCCGGCACGGCGGCGACCACCTGCTTGGCCAGGCTGTCCACGTCGGGGCCGAACATGGGGTGCAGCCCCAGCACCGGCCCGGGATGGGCCGCGAGCATGGCGGCCATGACCTCGGTCTTGGTCGAGGTCAGGTCGACGAGCAGGCAGTGCCGGGGCAGCGGCGGCAGCGAGCGCACCAAGGCGACGGTGTCGTGGATGGGGACGGAGACGACGACGAGCCCTGCGTCGGCGACCACGGCGGCCACCTGCTCGGGGGTGTCGTCCCGTTCGACCACGCGCACGTCATACCCCGACAGGGTGAGCATGCGCGCGAAGAGCGCCCCCATCTTCCCGGCGCCGCCGACGACCACCGCCGGGCCGAGGTCCGGGTGCTGCCGGGTGAAGCCCATGTTCTTCTCGTGCGTGTAGGCGGCCCGCATGCAGCGGCGCAGGACGTCCTCGACCAGGTCGGGGGGCACCCCGCGATCCAGCGCCATGGCCCGCTTGGCGTCCAGCATCTCCCGCTCCCGGTCGGGGGCGTAGATGGGCAGGCCGTGCCGGCCCTTGACCTCGCCGACCTGGGAGACGAGCTCGAGCCGCCGGGCCAGCAGGTCGACCAGCTGGGTGTCCACCTCGTCGATCTGGGCGCGCAGCTCGGCCAGCGGCGCGGCCCCCGGGTCCTGGCTCATGCCCGGATCCTAGTGGTGAGGACGGAGGCGACACCTACACTGGTGCGGCTTGCCCCCGTAGCTCAATGGATAGAGCACCGGCCTTCTAATCCGTAGGTTGCAGGTTCGAGTCCTGCCGGGGGCGCCACCCGACAGGCGGGCCGACCTGCACGCCGAACGCCCACATGCTCGGCGCCAGGACGCGACCGCGGCCGTAGACTCGCGCGGGTGAGCAACCCTGGGCAGTACCCCACGATGGAGGACGTCATCGGCGACACCCCGCTGGTGCGTCTGCAGCGCCTTCCGGGGCCGGAGAACGAACGTCGCGGCAACGTGCTGCTCGCCAAGCTCGAGGGCAACAACCCGGCCGGCTCGGTGAAGGACCGGCCGGCGATCAGCATGATCCGGGGCGCCGAGGAACGAGGGGAGATCGCCCCCGGCGACACCCTGCTGGAGGCCACGTCCGGCAACACCGGGATCGCCCTGGCGATGGCGGCGGCGATCAGCGGCTACCCCCTGGTCCTGGTCATGCCCGAGAACGCCTCCACCGAGCGGATCCGGACGATGAAGGCCTACGGAGCCGACCTGGTCCTCACCCCGGCCCAGGGCGGCATGGAGGAGGCCCGCGACGTGGTGACGCGGATGGAGCGGGAGGGCAGAGGCCGGGTCCTGGACCAGTTCGGCAACCCGGACAACCCCCGTGCCCACGAGAACGGCACGGGCCCGGAGCTGTGGGCCCAGACGGACGGACGCATCACGCACTTCGTGTCCGCGATGGGGACCACCGGCACGATCACCGGGGTCTCGCGGTTCCTGAGGTCGCGCAACCCCGATGTCCAGATCGTCGGCGCACAGCCCGCCGAGGGAGCCAAGATCCCGGGGATCCGCGCCTGGCCACCGGAGTACGTGCCGACGATCTTCGACCCGTCGGCGGTGGACCGGACCGTGGAGGTGACCCAGGCCGACGCCGAGGAGACGGCCCGTCGGCTGGCCCGCGAGGAGGGCCTGTTCGGCGGCATCTCCGCGGCCGGCGCGTGCTGGGCCGCCTTGCAGGTGGCCGAGGATGTCGAGGGGGCGACGATCGTCTTCGTGGTGTGCGACCGCGGCGACCGGTACCTCTCCAGCGGCGTCTTCCCCGCCTGAGCGTCAGGGCCCCACGAACGCCCGACGGTGCTCGGCGACCGTCGCCAGCAGGACCCGTTCGCGGCGCAGCCACTCGGCGTCCGGCCCGCCGGCGTTGAGGTGCTTGCGCACCATCGCCAGCTCGCCGCTCTCGTCCTGGAAGGCCGTCATCGCCCGCTCGGCCGGGCGCCCGCCCACCTGCCGCGCCCACCGGCGGGCCCGTCGCCGCTCGCCACCGTCGGCGAGCATCGCGACCTCGGCCGGCGTGAACCACCCGTTGATCCCGTAGCCGGTGAGGTGGTCGCGCATCAGCCGGGACTCCCGCCGCCGCGCCCACCGCAGCAGAAGGAGGAAGGCCACGAACAGCGGCACCTGGACCAGCCCGAAGAGCAGCAGGTAGACGTCGGCCGCCACCACCGCGCTGTAGTTGAACAGCGCGTGGAGGAAGACCGCCGCGGCCAGGCCCACCAGCACGACCCACGCCGAGGACCAACGGCGGCGGTGCGCGATGAGCCCGAAGGCCAGCCCGATGCACACCGTGAACATCGGGTGGGCGAACGGGCTCACCAGGCCGCGCACGACGAACAGCCCCACCAGCCCGGCCGTCCCCGCCTCGGCGTAGGCGGTGCCCAGGTAGAGGATGTTCTCCACGAAGGCGAAGCCGGCCGCCACGAGCCCGGCGTAGACGATGCCGTCGACCACCCCGTCGAACTCGCGGCGCGCCCGCCAGAAGATCAGCGCCACCCCCAGGCCCTTGAGCAGCTCCTCGGTGACCGGTGCCACGACGACCGCCCCCACGACCAGCGGGTCCTCGTGCAGCCCGGCGACGAACTGCATACCGGTGGCGCTCAGCAGGAGCGCACCCAGGGTGGAGATGAGCGCGCCCCAGAGGAAGGCGAACCACAGCAGCCGGGCGGGCTCGCCCTCGAGCCGGTCCACCCACAGGAAGGTGGGCACGACGATGCCGATGGCCAGCGAGGAGGTGACCATCGCCAGCGCGGCGGTGGTCAGCCCCAGGCTGTCCACGACGATCAGCCCCATGACCAGCGCGGCGAGGCCGAACACGGTGACGACGACCCCGGCGAGCAGGATCCGGCGCAGCAGGGGGCGCCGGGTGGCGTTGGCCGGCACCGGCCCGTGCGGGTCGAACCCGGTCATCACCCCGTGCCAGTCGCCGGAGACCTGGGAGGGGGTATGGGGTGGGTGCAGCATGGGCGCGAATCTACCGGCGGGCGCGGGGTGGTTAGGCTCAGGTGCGTGACTGGTGACCGGATCGTGTGGATCGACTGCGAGATGACCGGCCTGGACACCACGGCCGACGCCCTGGTCGAGGTGGCCTGCCTCGTGACCGACGGCGAGCTCAACGTGCTCGGCGAGGGGGTGGACCTGGTGATCCGCCCGCCCCAGGAGGCGCTGGAGCAGATGGGCGACTTCGTCCGGGACATGCACACCCGCTCCGGCCTGCTGCCCCTGCTGGACGGCGGGACCACCCTCGAGGACGCCCAGGCGCAGGTGCTGGCCTACGTCCGCGAGCACGTGCCCGAGGGTCGCAAGGCACCCCTGGGCGGCAACACGGTCAGCACCGACCGGGTGTTCCTGGCCCGGGACATGCCCGAGCTGGAGGCCCACCTGCACTACCGGATCGTGGACGTCTCCTCGGTCAAGGAGCTGGCCCGCCGGTGGTACCCCCGCGCCTACTTCGCCGCTCCGCCCAAGACCGGGGGCCACCGGGCGCTGGGTGACATCCTCGACAGCATCGCCGAGCTGCGCTACTACCGCGAGGCGGTGTTCACGCCCGCACCGGGCCTGGACAGCGCGACGCTGCGGCAGATCGCCGCCCGGCACACGCGGGAGGTCTGAGCAGCGCGGGACCGATTCGGAGCACCCCGACCGACGGGGTACGATGGTCCGCGTTGTCCACCGACCCCCTGGGTCGCGGGCAGCCCCTTGGTGGGTGTAGCTCAGCTGGTAGAGCACCTGGTTGTGGTCCAGGTGGCCGCGGGTTCAAGTCCCGTCACTCACCCGTAGTGCGTTGACGTGATCTACGTCACCGCAGGTGAGACCCCGGATTCGCGTCACGGCGCGGAATCCGGGGTCTCTTGCGTTGCGCAGGAGTGAGCACGAGTAGGCTCGTACCAGCAACGAAACTGACACACAGCTGACACACCGCGGGATCGTGTCGGAAGGTGGGGCACTGTGGGCAACAGCCAGAGCACGGGTCAGCTGCCGCAGGGGATCGTGCGCTTCCGCGGCCGCTACCGGGTCCGGATGAACCACGACGGGAAGACGCACTCCCTGGGCGTCTACGACACGCTCACCGACGCCAAGGCTGCGCTGAGCATCGCCAGGGCCGACGCCGCCCGAGGCATCTTCGTACCACCCGCCGCCCGTCGAGCCGCACAGCGAGCCGAAGCTGAGCGTGCCGCAGCAGAGAGCATGACGCTGAGGGAATGGTCGGAACAGTGGCTGCGCTCCCTTGAAGCCAATCCTGACAGGTCCAAGGGGACGATCGTCGCGTACCGGTCCGTGCTCAAGAACCACGTCCTCCCCCAGCTCGGGGACGTGCGGCTCATCGACCTCACCACCGATCTCGTGGCCGATCACCTGGCCGCGCTCGCCCGCCTGCCGAGCAAGCGGCACGCGGGTGCCCGCAGGAACGGCGTCGCCCCCAACAGCGCGATCGTGCTGCGGTCCTGCATCAACGCTGCCGTGAAGGCACGCGCCGGCGGCCTCCAGACGTTCTCCTTCCCAGAGGTGCCCAAGCATCGTCGCGTCCGGCCCGAAGATGCGCAGGGGGACGTAGCGACCCCTGACGAGGTGCGGGCGCTGACCGAGGCCATGCCGGAGCATCTGCGCATCGCGGTTCCACTGGCCGCATGGTGCGCGCTGCGGATGGGTGAGGTGCTCGGCCTGCAACGTCGCGACCTCGAGCACCTGGAGGACCCTGACCAGGCCACCCTGCACGTACGCCGACAATGGAACAGCCAGGCGGGGGCCCTGACCCCACCCAAGGCGGACAGCACACGAAGCATCGCCATTCCGGCTGCGCTCCTACCGGACCTGGCCCACCATCTCGACACCTTCACTGGCCCACAGGCCGCGGATCCCGTCGTATGCGGTCCGAAAGGCACACGGGTGAGCCAGTCCACGCTGGACCGCCACTGGCGGGAGGCCAGGGACAAGGCGGGACGGCCGGGTTTCCACTTCCACAGTCTGCGGCACACCGGACTCAGTGCCTACGCCGTGCAGGGGGCGACTCTGGCAGAGCTGCTGTACAGAGGAGGCCACACAGATGTCACGGTCGCCCTGCGGTACCAGCACGCGAGCGCCGCTCGGGACAGGGCCCTGACCAAGCGGCTGAGCCAGCAGATCGCCCTCTAGCCGCGCCGGGTGACCGCCGGGATGCGAGTCAGCAGCTTGTCGACGTCGTCAGGGTCGACCCGGATGATGCGAGACCCGCTGCGGTATGCCGGCAACCGGCCGTCCGCAATCCTGCGCCGGAGCGTGTAGGTACTTAGCCCGGTCCGCTCGGCCGCCTGGGAGAGAGACTCGAACTGTCGCTTGGGTGCGGTGCCCGCCTGGGAAGTGTGCCTGCTCATGCCTCCTAAAGCGGCTGACAGCGACCCAGGGTCTCACATGCACGATCCCAAGGAGTACGCGGTGCGTAAGAGGCCGGAACCTCCGATGAGCGCGCGCTCCTCAGGGATATGTCGGTGATCGGCGCGCGCCGAGGGTCGGTACATCGCTGTCACGCCGATGAGCGCGCGCTCCTCAGGCATATGTAGGTGATCGGCGCGCGCCGAGGGTCCCTACATCGTTGCCACGCCAAGTTGCGGATGTCACGGCGACCGCGACAGGATGCGTCGCGCCTCCCACGCCGGTGGAACGGGTCGCGCCAGAAGCTCGACTTGACGGACGTGAACGGACCCCCGCGTTCGAGCCGGGGCTTCGAGCAAACGTCGCTGACCAAACGAGACGCTGGACCCTAGTTCTTGGCGGTAGTTCGAGATACGTATGACCGTTCAGCAGTGTCTATCGGCGACGCGAACGAGCGATAGTTGGGATCATCCCCGGGCGGGTGCGAGGCTTCTTCTCATGTAGGTGAATGTGGCCATCCGTACTATGTTCGCTGCCCTCCTCCGAGCGGTCATCCGCGACGCCTTCGAGAAGGCCTAGCAGTTGGCTACCCGGTTCTCCAAGCGCCGCAACATAGCGCAACACAGTTGATAGGCGGGGGTCGTGTCTGTGAGACTCCAGTTTGGCTACCGCCGCCTGGTCTGTTCCCATGCGGAGAGCTAGCGCCGCCTGGGTGACGCCCGCCTCCTCGCGCAGGCGCGCTAGGTGTTCGACCAGCATCCGACTCACTCTAACGGCGCGAATTTGCGCTGAGCCTTCACCTTCGTCCAAACCGTGCCTGTTAATCAAATCGGTGAGACCGGACATGTCATTTCCTGTCTTGAGAAGGGAGCAACTCCGTCAAGCGCCGGGCGGCGACATCGATGCATTCTTCGTGGGACTTGGCGCGACCGCTGGGTTGGTCGTCACACCAGCGCCAATCGAGGGCG
Organism: Ornithinimicrobium sp. CNJ-824; assembly: GCF_001942405.1. Taxonomy (GTDB): domain Bacteria; phylum Actinomycetota; class Actinomycetes; order Actinomycetales; family Dermatophilaceae; genus Ornithinicoccus; species Ornithinicoccus kibberensis. The sequence continues at coordinate 5,899 of NZ_MKKA01000055.1, read as the reverse complement.
ACCAAGCACAGCTGGCGCGTACACCTCGGATCCACCGCCCAATACAGCTGGAGCGGGGGCGGGACGTCGAGGTACGACCATCTAACGCCCTGCGTCGGTATGGCCGCGGCTGGTCCAACTCGGGCAATGGCGTCCAGGTGACCAACGAAGGCCTGCCCTGCCGCCTTGCGCGACCCGCCCTGGTCTGCACTGCGGTCCATGCATGCCAAGACAGCCGACTCCATGACGTTCACCCCTCCGCTCAGCTGCCGCGAGGTCCACTGCCAACCCATCTTGCTCCCCTCGATCGGTCATGTCAAGATTGACATACTCCTGGCCCGTCGACCAGTTGGGAACGACATGTCTTCGCCTTCCACCGTGCCCTACGGTACGTGGCCTGACTGGATCCTGGCCGTCCTCGCGCTGGCAGCACTCCTCGTGTCGGTTGTGACGCTGGCGCACCAAGTGCGTGACAGACGTCGGCGAGACGCTAGTCAGGTGGACGCCTACGTTGGCAGCGAGACTGGCGTCCAAGTTCACAACAGAGGCCCCCGACCAGTGTTCGACGTGCAGGTGCAGGTCACGGCCGCAAGTGGGGCCTGGCCGCTCGAGGAGACGCTTGCTTGGCGGATCGGACCAGGAGAATGCACGGAGTTCCGTTTCAAGCACCCGGCTCACGGCTCCGACCGAGTGAACCCCCGGCTCTTTGGCGTCCGAGTCAGTTTTGCTGACGCCGAGGGCCGACGGTGGACGCGCCGGGAAACAGGGAGCCTGCGCCGACGTTATAGACGTGCCTCTGTAGCGTGACTACAGTCGGACACCTTACGCCACGGAGGTCGCGAGCATGCCGGAGCCTACTCTTGCCCGGGAAGTGCCCACTGGACGGCGCGATGCCCTCAGCGCCGGCGCAAAGCGCTACGAGCACGCAGCCAGCTCCAAGGTGATCCGCTTCTCCATGACGCCACGGTGGAGGAGATCGCGCTCCCTCCGTACTCCTTCATTAGGTGCAGTCCAGCAGAGAGGGCTGTGTATGACCACCCCGCCGTCCAACGATTGAGACGCGTCGCGCAGCTCGGCGGTGCGAATCATGTGTTTCCGGCTGCCGAGCATTCGCGCTTCCCACACGTGTTGGGAACCCTGCAGGCCGCGACTCTGCTCATGGATTCAATGGATGCCAACATTGCTGCTGATTCGCGGAAGTCTTATCCTATGTCTTCATGGCGACTGGGGCGTCAGTTCACCGAAGAGGAGCGCGTCTTCGTTCGGCTGGCCGCTTTGATTCACGACGTCGGGCACTTACCGTACGGACACACGCTCGAAGATGAGTTGGGCTTGCTCCGGGGCCATGACTCCTTGGAGCGGATGCGTCTGGTGGCCCGCATGGAATCCTATCGACCACTATCACAAGAACGTCCACGAATGAGCGAAGTTTCCGAACGCCTTCTTGTGGGCTGGCCGCTTGAGACACTGCTCGAAAGGACATACGGCAGCGTGCGCAGCAAAGTGGTCAGACGCAGTGTGAAAGTTCTTGACCTGGTTCTGGAGCTAACAGCCAAAGATGCAAGAGTCCAGCCCGGTCGTTACGACGAAGGGCGATTCCGGGTCGGGCTCTGTAGGGAACTCCTTGTCGGGCCCGTTTCTGCAGACGTGATTGACTACCTACGGCGGGACCAACATTCTTCAGGCATCGAAGCAGGGTCATACAACCCGCGCCTGCTGCAATACCTGCTCCCATGCATCCCTCCCGGCGAAAACACAGGCGAATCCGCGGCGAGGATTGTAGTAGACCTCGGCTATCAACGTCGATACAAGAAGGATGCTGCGACTGCGGTCGCTGCCCTACTGGGGAGTCGATTCGAGATGACTCAAGTGGTTTACAGACATCCCGCAAAATCCAGTTCTGCGGCAATGTTGGATAGAGTCCTCGGGCATTTTGCCACCACAGGCGTTCTCGCGGAAATCGATCTGGCCGAGGTTGAGAGGCTCAGCTGCTCTGAGTATGCCGATGAGGACGGCATGTTGAGGTTGGTAGACGACGTGATCCGACGACGTCTCGCGACTTCACCTCAACTTGACGACGAGACCATGTTGGAGCACGAGCAAGTGTTGGAGTTGCTCGATCTTATCGTTCTGCGTCGTTTGCATAAGACCGAGTTCTCACTTTCTCCCAGTTATGAGCCCGACCGGTTCCGCAATGCAGTGAAGCTCTTCTCCGGCCCGTCTGGCGCAACTCCGCGGACAGCGTTCGCGCGTCGTTTAGAAGCAGACTTCGGCCTAGTCCCGGGCGACGTCGTGATATATTCCAGTGGCGTCAAGCCCGGGCATAAAGACCCAAATTTGTGGCTGCGCCTAGATGGTGACGCATTTCCGGTCATCCAAGAGGGACGTGCGGACGAAGAAAAGGCGGACCCGTCCGTCGAAGCGATAATAGACGTGTATTTTCGCTCACAGCAGCAACGTTTCGAATCGCTCGAGCGCTTCGAGGTCCTTCTCAGCAACGCCGCCATCTCGCAACTCAAGGGAATGCGCGCCAATCAGGCATTTCGAGACGTTGCGCTCCTCGCCCTGAAACGCTGGTCAAGTAGCGATGAGGAACATTGGCGAGACCTCCGCGCGCGAGTAGCCAGGGCGCGGGGTCTCGAACTGGGGACTTACCGCGAGTACGATACTGCGGCTCGAAGTCGATCCACCCCATGGGCGCGTTATGCTTCGGGGATGCCAGCACTATTTCCTAACGGAGCCTGAGAACGTGAGCGCAACGCCCCTTCAGCCGCTGGACCTACTTCTTCGGATGCTCAGGCCCGAAGAAGCTCCAGTCAATTTACAGGCGATGGCCTTGCGCCTTGGACTTGCTATAAGGCGATCACAGCTCTCATCGGGCGAGGCGGTGCTGAACGCCGCGGAAGGTGAAATCCTCCTCCAGGACACCTGGCGTGGAGGAACTCCTACGGAGTTTACCCACCGTGAGCGATTCAGCATTGCCCACGAACTGGGCCACCATATATGTAATACGTGGCCCCATGTGGTTCCTTATGACGCGCAGCGCTCGGAGCGCGCCAGTGATTACGTGGCGGGTGCGATACTCTTTCCACGTAACGTAATTCAAGAGCACGTACCACTCGCGGGGTCGCCAGTCGCACTCGCCCAGGGGTTGATTGAGTTGGCACGAAGTTGTGATGCATCAGTAGAGGCGGCTACGAGACGGGTCTGCCAACTGATGCCATCTGTTCGTGTGGAATGTTGGCGTATGGATAACGCCGGCGACCCAGTTGAGGTCATCTGGTCGTGCGGGAAAAGGCTTAGAGGCGCCCAGGGAGGTCGCCCTCCGCGGGGAGAAATTGCTCTTGGCGCGGATCGTCAATTGGTGGTGCTGTCCACCTCACTTTGATCTCCTAACGAAGCTGAAGGGCGCCCGAGGGGCCAGAAGTAGACAAGTGCCTATTTGCAAAAAGAGCTGCATCAGCCATGCACATATGCGGAACAAGGCAGCCACTAGTAAATGTCTCCAGATCTGGCGATCAACGTCACCCGAGACTGGCCGAACAGCGAGCCTCTCGCGAAGCAGCAGTGGCATCCGGAACTGCCGCGTGGAGGACGGCTACGCTCGTCCGACTTTGCCGCCTGAAGCACGCGGGGCGCTACACCTGCTGGGTCTCGCGGTGCTGATGGACACGTCCTTGCCGCACCCAGAGGGGCGGCGTTCGGTCACCAGCGGTTGCTTGCCAAGAAGGCTTCGACGGTCGCGTGGAAGTCAGGGTGATCTTGGACCCGGTGGTCTTTGCCTGTGAGGACCACCGTGGACGCACCCGCCTGTGCGAGGACCGTGGCGATGGCCTCGTACTCGTCGTTCCAGCCACCTGTGAGGACCAGAGTCGGCACGGAACGGGCGAAGGCTGGGTCGATCTGGTGGCCCCACGGCGCTTCCAAGCTGGCGAACCGCGCCGCGATTTCTTGATCTTTATCCCAGGCGTCGCCCGTGGCGGTCTTGCCGAACAGCATCGGCTTGACGATCTGCCAGTAGCCGAACAGATCTCCCTTCTTGGCCCTGTCGCGTGCACGGGTCATCGGTTCGATGTGCGCCTCAATGGCTGGGTTCCCGCGTGCGATGTCGTAAAGTGCCGGCTCCACGAGTACGAGGTGTGATGGAGACAGGTTGTGCCCGCGCATGGCGAGCACGGTTATCACGGCACCAAGGGAATGAGCGACGACGGCATAGGGAGTAGCGGGTGCCTGTTGTCCTACCGCTGCTGCCTTCTCGGCGGCGCTGCCCGCCGATCCGTGGTCGGCGAAGACCGCCGTCTCAGCCGCCTGCTCAGGCCATGCCTGCGCGCCAGAGCGACCAGCTCCATGCACGTAGTACCTCACTGAAGAGACAGTAGTCCGAGTCATTCGTCATCCACCCAGGCACGCCCTGTTCTGCCGCTGTCCGCTCGAAGGCGGGCCAGTTTCCCCTCCACGGCGGACTCGTCAACGAGCAGCAATGTCCCTTGCTCCCACGGGCTGACGTGCGAGGGGAACATGCGCTGTTAGGAGCCCGGTCAGCCATAGCGAGAGCAGGGCGGCGCCCACCGCCTGTGCCAGTGCTGTAACGCTCACCACGGCCAGCATCATGCGGATCCGATCAACGTTCATGAAGTACGAGACCAGGCCCGCCTCAGCGAGCATCGCCACGAGCACAAGAGCAAAGCCCGCCACGAGCAGCAGTCTCGAACGTACAGTGACAGGTGATCGCCCGGTGACGTTGATCAACACGGCGAACGCGATCGTCACGGCCCCAACCGAGGCAAGAAGCCTGCCGACGATAGGCAATAAAGCCAGCACGAAGTTGCTGAGATAGTCGACCGGGACCGTACGGGCGACCCGCAACGGGGGTTGTCCCCACACCATCAGAAGGCTGCCGAGAACGGCCAGCGCCAACCCCACGACTGCGACCCTGCGTGCCATACACGGACACTAGCGGACGAGGCGCCACGCGCGCTTGAACGGCAGCAGGCTCAGCAGTAGGAGCTGGCGCAGGACGACGCCGGGGTGACCTTCGCCTTTCCACGCCCTTATGGGTAGTCACTCCAGCCGAGCTCGGCAACCATCCGGAAATGCCGCTGCGGGCCCTCGAGTTGCTGGCGCACAGGCTGCGTCCTCACCTTAAAACGGGGTCAGCGGCGGCTTTCAGGCTGCCATCCGTAGGGGATGTGGGCGGCGCCAGCGGTCTCGCAGAAGTAGAGCACTGCCGGCCCGTATGCGGGGTCGTCGTTCCGCATCGCGATGAGAGAGTCTCCACAGGTGGGACAAGTCATATGGTGACTGTAGAGGTCCGGGCATGGCGGTGCATGGGGACCGCCCGAGCGCGATCATCAGGCGCTGGAAGCTGTCTCTCCGCAGGACGTGCATCTGGGAGAGTTAGTGGGTGGGGTGGCCACTTGCGTGCTGCCTTCGCATGCTGGGCACGCGATGCGCATAGGAGATAGGCTGCAACTGCACCTGATGTGCCGAGTCGGCGTCGACTGGGCAGGAGCGATCTGGCGATCCAATGAAGGGTGGAAGGGTGGGTTTTTTTCGCAAGGCATCAAGTGTCGCTGAAGATGACTCTGAGGACTGGACGACGGAATGTCGGAACTGCGGCGGCGTGTCTGTGAACTGGAACTTTTGCAGCGAGGCATGCAGCCTGGAGCACTGGGAGCAGCAGGAACGGTCGAGTTCGCGCCGGTCGTACCCGGAGTTCCGCAGATAGTAGGCATGCGGATCGGCGAGGTTCCCAGTGATGGCGCGGGATAGTGGACCTCGGGCGGGCGAGGGTCGTGTTACTACAGGCTTCCGGCCGGACTTCGCAGGGCCGGGCTGGGGGCTGCTCGGTCAGCTCGTGGTGAAGTCGTGGTAGCGGCGGGGCTCGGGTAGGTCGAGCGCGGCGAGGATGGTCTTGTGC
>NZ_MKKA01000054.1 GCF_001942405.1 Ornithinimicrobium sp. CNJ-824 | reverse complement strand
ACGTAGCGCTTGAGGCAGCGTTTGATGTCTCGGGTGGTCTTGCCCTCGGTGGTGCGACGGGCGACATAGTCACGAGTGCCCGCTTGGTAGCGGATCCGGGACAGCACGATGGTGTGCAGCGCCCGGTTGAGCTGTCGGTCGCCGTAACGGTTGAGTCGGTGGCGGGTGGTGACCTGGCCGCTGTTGGCGGGGATCGGTGCGACGCCGGCGAGCATGGCGAAGGCGGCCTCGGAGTGGATGCGGCCGGGGTGGGACCAGGCGCACAGTACGGTCGCGGCCACGATCGGGCCGACGCCGGGCTGGGCGAGCAGGTCAGGCCGCCAGGAACGGACGATGGCCAGGATCGCCTTCTCGTGCTCGCTCGCCTCGGCGGTCAGGGCCTGGGCGCGGCGGGCCAGGGACCGCAGCGCGGTGACGGTGCTGTGGGTCTCGACGTCCCAGGCGGCCTGGACACGCAACCGTGAGGCGATGAGGATCATGGCGGGCAGCTTGTGCCCGCGGAACCGGTCGCGGATCTTCTCTGGGGCGGCGATGACCAGGCTGAACACCTGACGTTGGGCGTCGGTGGAGGCCTGCACGGCCGAGCGTCGCGCGGCCAGCAGCACCGACAACGCCTGCCGGTCACCGCCTGCACGCGGGGTGCCCAGCCGGGCCCGCGACAGTGCCTCCCGGGCGGCCCGGACCGCGTCCAGCGGGTCCGACTTGGCGCCGTTGCGCCGGTGCGCACGCTCGGGACGGTCCAGCTCGACCACCATCTCCTCGCGGTCGGCCAGGTGGCGAGCCAGGCCCGCACCGTGGCCGCCGGTGCCTTCGATCGCCCACGCCCGCAGTACCGCGTGCTCGTCGGCGAACTCGACCAGCCGGGTGTACCCGTCCGGGGTGGCCTCCACGGTGATCTCATCGAGCACCCCACCGGTGCCGGTCTCGACCACGGCGGCCGAGTGGGTGTGCACGTGGGTGTCGACGCCGATGATGACGTCGACGACCTCGCGCAGATCAGTCAGACTGGGCATTGCGTTCTCCTCCTTGCCGGAACGGGGACGTGGTTCCGGTCCGGGGCGGAGACTCGGCAGGACTGTGATGAGACACGCCCGGGCGCCGTCAACGCCAGGACGGTCAAGCTCCTGATCAGGCCAGCTGCTCCGACCGGGCCGGGGCCGGGGACCACGAGCGGACAAGTCCTGAGGAAGGCACGAAGCCAGTCAGAGCATGGGTCACGCCCGTGGCCCACCAGCCACAGCCCATCACCATCAGGCTGCGAAGGGAATCCTCACAGTCAG
>NZ_MKKA01000053.1 GCF_001942405.1 Ornithinimicrobium sp. CNJ-824 | reverse complement strand
CTGAGGAAGGCACGAAGCCAGTCAGAGCATGGGTCACGCCCGTGGCCCACCAGCCACAGCCCATCACCATCAGGCTGCGAAGGGAATCCTCACAGTCAGGGCACGCCTGCTCGACCTCGTCCAGGGCCGCACCCGGGCCGCCTACGCCGACTGGCTGGAGGCCTGCGGCGAGGAGTTCACCGCCGGCGTCGACGTCGCGACCCTCGACCCCTTCCAGGGCTACAAGAGCGCGATCGACGACGAACTGGCCGACGCCACCGCTGTCCTGGACGCCTTCCACGTCGTCGCGCTGGGCACCAAGTGCGTGGACGAGGTCCGCCGGCGGGTCCAGCAGGACACCACCGGGCACCGCGGCCGCAAGGGCGACCCGCTGTACGGCATCCAGAACATCCTGCGAGCCGGCGCGGAGAACCTCACCGACAAGCAGCGCGGGCGGATCGAGCGGGCCTTCGCCGCCCACGCCGAGCACGAGAAGGTCGACCTGACCTGGCAGTGCGCCCAGCAGCTGCGCGCCGCGTACAAGCAGTCCGACAAGGCAGAGGGCCGCAAGATCGCCGAACGCATCGTCGACTCCTTCCCCTCCTGCCCGATCCCCGAAGTCGCCCGCCTCGGCCGGACGCTGCGCAAGTGAAGGAAGCGTTCCTGGCCTACTTCGACACCGGCGCCACCAACGGCGGCACCGAAGCCATCATTATCTGGAGCCCGCCGCAGGCGTCCTCGACGTCACTGACGGCGTCTTTTCACTCCGTCGTAGACACGTTATCTGGAGCTTGTCTCGACGGTGCCGACCGACCTCCCCCTGGTCTTGGCTGGCTTTTCGTCTATCGATCTGCACGGCCAGACCACGTCAACGACATGTCTCCGACGTAGACCCGCTGCTCGAACAGTCATGTCCACCCGGTGCTCCAGATAACGGGCTCTTCACAATCCAGGGTGTAGTTGGGGTCTGAATCCGCCGGTCTCCAGGAGTGCTCGGGCGATGTAGTGGGTGAGGTTGCGGAAGCCGAGGGCCAGGCCGCGCAGGTGCTCAAGGCGACCGTTCACGGCTTCGGTGGGCCCGTTGCTGGTGCGGGGCCGGTCGAAGTAGGCCAGGACGTCGCAGACGCGTCTGGCCAGGGTGCGGCCGAGCGTGCGCAGCTCGACCAACGGTCTGGGCACGCCCTGGGTGAGGGCGTCGATGACCGAGTTCATCTCGGTGCGGCCGCCGCCCGGTCGGGGTCTCGGTAGGCGGAGATCATGCGCTGGTAGATGCCCCAGGTGAGCTCGACCTGCAGGTGCCGGTCGCCGGTGAAGAGCTTGTCGA
>NZ_MKKA01000052.1 GCF_001942405.1 Ornithinimicrobium sp. CNJ-824 | reverse complement strand
TGAGGTTCCCCCCCGGAGCGTAGAGGCATCCACAATGAGGATCGAGATGCCAGAGACAAGGAAGAAGTACGACCGGGAGTTCCGTGAGGGAGCGGTCCGGATCGTCGAGGAGACGAACAAGCCGATCGCGCAGGTCGCCCGCGATCTCGGTGTGAACGAGGGCACGCTGGGCAACTGGGTCCAGCGGGCCCGCGCCGCACGCGAGGGCCGTGGCGAGCTGTCCAAGGACGACCACAAGGAGCTGAAGCGTCTGCGCGCGGAGAACGCCGAGCTGCGGATGGAGCGTGATGTCCTCAAGCGATCCGTGGTCCTGTGGGTGAAGGAGGCGACGAAGTGAGCGTGGCACGCTTCATCGCCGACCAGAGGACCAACTACGCCGTGCCACACACCCTCGTCTGCGCCCTGCTAGGGGTCTCCCTGGCGTGGTTCTACAAGTGGATCAAGCGCGCCAACGGCCCGGGCGCCGCGAGCGGGTTGTTCACCGACACCGACCGGCGCCGCGACTCCGTCGACCGCGCGGTGAAGGTCGCGTTCAAGGACGCCAAGGGGCTGCACGGCTCCCCGCGCCTGCATGCCGACCTGCGCGACGCCGGCTGGGAGATCAGCGAGAAGACGGTCGCCGAATCGATGCGCCGCCAGGGTCTGGTCGCCCGCGTCATCAAGCGGCGCGGTGGCTTGACCAGGCAAGACAAGACCAAGAAGCCGTTCCCGGACCTGCTGTGCCGGGACTTCACCGCGCCAGCGCCGAACTGCAGGTGGGTCGGTGACATCACTGAGATCCCGACGGCCGAGGGCAAGCTGTACCTGGCCACCGTCATCGACCTGTACTCCCGCCGGCTGCTCGGCGCGACGACCAGTGCCCACCCCGACGCTGAGCTGGCGTGCGCGGCGATCCGGATGGCCGTGACGGCCCGCGGCGGCAAGGAGGCGATCTGGCGAGAGGACCAGGCCGAACGTCTCGTGTTCCACACCGACCGCGGGTCGACCTACACGGCGACCTCGTTCACCACGTTGTGCGCCGACCTGGGGATCCGTCAGTCGATGGGCCGGGTGGGGTCGTGCTTCGACAATGCAGCCGCGGAGGCGTTCTTCTCATCCCTGGAGTGGGAAGTTCTCTCCCGGCACGAGTTCGACACCCGCGCCCAGGCCCGCGCGGTCGTCATCGACTGGGCTTACGGGTTCTATAACCACCAGCGCCGCCACAGCGCGGCTGGCATGATGTCACCCGTCAACTACGAGCAGTCCACCGCAGCGTCCGTCCCGGACGCCGCGTAGCCCGAAACCCTCCACGATCTGGGGGGAACCACAG
>NZ_MKKA01000051.1 GCF_001942405.1 Ornithinimicrobium sp. CNJ-824 | reverse complement strand
GAGTGGAGTCCATCAGAGTGGTGTACGACGACCACGGTGGTGAGCGTGTCCTGCTGATGTAGGCGCGGTCACCGCGTGATCCTTCGAGTGAACCTTCCACAGCACTCTCGAACGGAGCATCACGATGACCGCTTCTCCCAGTATCGACCCTGAGGTCTTCCTGCACGAGCAGCTCGCGCAGGCCAGCCCGGACCTGATGCGGCACCTGCTGCAGTCCTTCATCAACACGCTGCTCTCGGGGCAGGCCGACGCGGTCTGCGGCGCCGACTACGGCGACCGCAGCGCCGAGCGGACCAACCGGCGGAACGGGTACCGGCACCGCGACCTGGACACGCGTGTGGGCACCCTGGACGTGGCGATCCCCAAGCTGCGCGAGGGGTCCTTCTTCCCCGACTGGTTGCTCGAGCGGCGCAAGCGGGCCGAGGCCGCGCTGACCACGGTGGTGGCGACCTGCTACCTGCTCGGGGTCTCCACCCGGCGGATGGACAAGCTGGTGACCGCGCTGGGCATCACCGGCCTGTCCAAGTCGCAGGTGTCGGTGATGGCGGCCGAGCTCGACGAGCACGTGGAGTCCTTCCGCACCCGTCCCCTGGACGCCGGCCCGTACACGTTCGTGGCCGTCGACGCGCTCGTGCTCAAGGTGCGTGAGGGCGGGCGCGTGGTCAAGGTGTCCGCGCTGGTGGCCACCGGCGTCAACGCCGAGGGATACCGGGAGATCCTGGGCATCCAGGTCGCCACCGGGGAGACCACGGCCTCCTGGCTGGGCTTCTTCCGCGACCTCGTCGCCCGCGGGCTGACCTCCGCCGGTCCGGTGGGCCTGGTCACCTCCGACGCCCACGCCGGCCTGGTCGAGGCCATCGGCGCGACCCTGCCCGGGACCGCGTGGCAGCGGTGCCGCACGCACTACGCGGCCAACCTCATGGCCGCCACGCCCAAGTCGTCCTGGCCCTGGGTCAAGGCGCTGCTGCACTCCGTCTACGACCAGCCCGACGCGCCAGCGGTGCACGCCCAGTTCGACCGGGTGCTGGAGACCCTGGCCGGCAAGCTGCCAGCGGTCGCCGAGCATCTCGAGGACGCCCGGGCCGACATCCTGGCCTTCGCCGCCTTCCCCAAGGAGGTGTGGCGCCAGATCTGGTCCAACAACCCCCAGGAGCGACTCAACCGCGAGATCCGCCGCCGGACCGACGTCGTCGGCATCTTCCCCCACCGTGAGGCCATCATCCGACTCGTCGGCGCAGTCCTGGCCGAGCAGCACGACGCCTGGGCCGAGCAACGCCGCTACATCGGCATCGACGTCCTCACCCGCTGCCGACACGCCCTGGCCCCCACCACCACCGGACAGGAGGAAACCGCTGCTACCGTCCCCGCACTGACGGCCTGATCAACCCCACCGAGGGATCACCGTCGTACACCACTCCACCGGACTTGACC
>NZ_MKKA01000050.1 GCF_001942405.1 Ornithinimicrobium sp. CNJ-824 | reverse complement strand
GGTGGCCCGGACCCCGCAACGGCTGAACATGGAGGTCCTGGCCGCCCTGTGCGACATCCTGGACTGCGAACCGAACGACCTGCTGGTCCCCACCGCCGTCGAGGACCAGACCGCCAAGACCGGGACCGGGGACAGCGGTCCAGGGATCGGGGACCTGCGCCCGATCCGGGCCCGGGTCCGCCGCCCGCCCGAGGACGGATGAGCCCACGGGCGCGGTTGCCGCGCCAGGACTGCGCGCACTGCGGGCGACACGACCGGTGCACCCGGATCGTCCTGGAGGAGGCGGTCTGCCAGCGCTGCACCCTGCGCTTCGCCCGCACAGCCACGGCCTGCCCCGGTTGCGCGAACATCAGGGTGCTGGCCTTCTACGACACCGCACGCCGGCCGGCGTGCGCGCCCTGCACCGGCAACGAGGCCATCTACGCCTGCACCGCCTGCGGGCGGGAGGACTCCCCGTGGGGCCGGCTGTGCGGGCACTGCGCCCTGAAGGAGAAGACCACCACGCTGCTGTCCGGCCCCGACGGCGGCATCCATCCCCGGCTGCGGCCGGTGTACGACGCCCTGATCTGCGGGCCACGACCACAGACCACCTTGTATTGGTTCACCCGCTCCACCGGCCCGGCCACCCTGGGCGCGATGGCCCGCGGCGAGCTCGACATCTCCCACGCGACCTTCGAGGCCATGCCCGCGAGCAAGACGAACAGCTACCTGCGCGACCTGCTCACCGCCCTGGGGGTCCTGCCGCCCTTCCACGCCGAGCTCGAGCGGGTCAGCCCGTGGCTGGCGGAGCTGCTGAGCACCCTGCCGGCCGGGCAGTCCGAGGTACTGGCCCGGTTCGCCCGCTGGCAGGTGCTGAGCAGGCTGCGCCGCCAGGAGCAGCACGGGACCCTCACCCACGGCGCGATCTCCGCCGCGCGGGCCACCATCGTCGTCACCGCCCGCTTCATGACCTGGCTCACCAAGGACGGCACCGACCTGACCGACATCGACCAGGACGACCTGGACCGGTACGCGCAGCAGCACCGCGCCCGCGCCCTCGCGCTGCGACCGTTCCTGGCCTGGCGCGCCCGCACCGGCCTCGGAGGGGATCTGTCCGCGGCCACCCGCCCCACCACCCAGCCCGCCGTCACCCTCTCCGACGAGGACAGGTGGGCACACGTCCAGCTGCTCCTGCACGACGACACGATCCGCCTCTACGCCCGCGTCGCCGGCCTGTTCGTCCTGCTCTACGCCCAACCCCTGGCCCGGGTTTGTCGCATGCGCGCCCACCAGATCACCGTCCACCCCGACGGCGTCACCACAGCCACGTTCGACACCTTCCCCGTCGAGCTGCCCGACCCGCTCGACCGCCTCGTCCGCACCCACCTGACCCGTCGCGGGCAGGCCTCCTACGTCAGCCGTCCCGACACCTGGCTCTTCCCCGGCGGCATCCCCGGCAAGCACCTGGCCACCGAGAACGTCCGCGCCCAACTCGTCGAACGCGGCATCCAACCCAGGGCAGCCCGCAACGCCGCCATGTTCCAGCTCGCCGCGAGCATGCCCACCCCGATCCTCGCCGACATCCTCGGCCTGGCACCCAACACCGCGACCCGGTGGGCCGCCCT
>NZ_MKKA01000049.1 GCF_001942405.1 Ornithinimicrobium sp. CNJ-824 | reverse complement strand
GGCAACCCGAACGATCCTTCCTTAGACCGTATGGAGTGACCGCCGCGCCGTGCGGGGGTTGCGGGCCGAGGCCTCCAATACACATGCTCGTGGGTTACCGAGCAGGAGGTTGCCTGCCCGGCCTTTCCACAGGTGTAGGAGGCCCCGGTGTTCACAGAGCGTACGAGTGTCGGCCTGGACGTGCACGCGCGGTCGGTCGCGGCTGCGGCGATCGACGGCGTGACCGGCGAGGTGTTCAAGGCGAGGCTGGTCCCTGACCAGCAGGTCGTGCTGGAGTGGCTGGGTGGCCTGCCCGGGCCGGTCGCGACGGCCTACGAGGCCGGCCCCACCGGTTACGGCCTGGCGCGGGCGTTGCGGGCGGCAGGGGTGCGGTGCGAGGTGGTGGCGCCCTCGAAGCTGGCCCGCCCTTCCGGGGACCGGGTCAAGACCGATGCCCGGGACGCGATGCACCTGGCCCGGCTGCTTCGGCTGGATGAGTACACGCCGGTGCGGGTGCCTACCGAGGCCCAGGAGTCGGCCCGCGACCTGGTCCGTGCCCGGGAGGCCGCCCGGGGCGACCTGATGCGGGCCCGGCACCGGGTGTCCAAGCTGCTGCTGCGCCACGGGATCGTCTACTCCGGCGGGGCTGCCTGGACCGCCAAGCACGACGCGTGGCTGCTGGGCCAGCGTTTCGAGCTGCCCGGGACCCGGACCGCGTTCGAGGACGCCTACGAGAGCGCCGTGCTGGCCAGCGGCCGACGGGACCGCCTGGACGAGCAGGTCGCCGTCCTGGCGACCGAGGGCGAGTACGTGCCCGTGGCGTCCCGGCTGGCGTGCCTGCGCGGGATCTCCACGCTGACCTCGGTCGCCCTGGCCGTGGAGATCGGCGACTGGGACCGGTTCACCGGCTCCAGCATCGGCGCCTACCTCGGCCTGGTCCCCACCGAGTCCTCCTCGGGGACCAGACGCTCCCAGGGCTCGATCACCAAGACCGGCAACACCCATGTGCGCCGGCTGCTGGTCGAGGCGGCCTGGCACCACCGCAAGCCCTACCGACACACCGCGATCCTGCGCCGCCGCTGGGAGCGCGCCACGCCCGCAGCGGTCGCCCGCGCCCAGGCCGGCAACCACCGGCTGCACCGGCGCTGGGTCGGCTACGCCGAGCGCAGGAAGCGCCCCGTCCTGGCCAACGTCGCCGTCGCCCGCGAGCTGGCCGGCTGGTGCTGGTCCCTGGCCGTGCTGCCCGACCAGTAGCGCGCCACCCACAAGCTGACCGTGGGGGTCAGCGACCTGGGCCCGAGCAGCGACCCGCGACGAGGCTATGAGCAGGCACGAGGACCGTCCCAGCGGGGACGGGTCGCCTCGGGCCCACGCTCGATCTCTAGACCGCGGTCCCGCTCCCGCCGAACACACGGCCCTGCGGTAACCAACCCGCGCATATCAGCTTTGACCACGCGTCGCCACCGACACGCTGACCAGGCGCAGACCCCCACGGTCACCCCGACCCGGTAACCTCACGCACAAAGAGCCGAACGCGAGGCTGATCCGGCGCGCCCACTTGACAAACAGACCCTCCATATCAGCCTCGTTGGTGAAGCGAAGGAGCCCAAGGCGATGTGCAGTTCGACGCAACGGCGCCGAACCAGCAAAGCCCGCACAGCGGCA
>NZ_MKKA01000048.1 GCF_001942405.1 Ornithinimicrobium sp. CNJ-824 | reverse complement strand
CGGCAGGTGCCGTCGGCGGCGTGGGCCTGGGCGCGCATGTGCGCGTCGGGCTGGTAGGCGGTGGTGGAGCGTTCCACGCAGCGCCCGTCGAGGGGGTCGATGACGAGGCGGTGCAGGGTGGTGCCGGGGGTGGTGAGCAGGTCGGCGATGTCGGGAGCGTGCAGGAACGCCGGGGTGGTGCCGGTGGCCTGCGCGACCGCCAGCAGCACCTCCTGCCGTTGTCCGTCGCCGGGCGGGGCCGCCACCGGCGGGCCGGTCACCGAAGCGGCCGGTAAGGCCTGGTCGGAAGGTTCCTCCGGGGGACCGGCCGGGTCGTCGGGGCCGTCCTTGGGGGTGGCAGCACCCGGTGGCCTGTCCTGGGGACCGGCCGGGGCGTCGGGGCCGTCGGGGTCGTCCTGTGGTGCGTCCGGTTGCCCGGGTCGGGGTGGTGGTGCGGCGGGGCAGGGGGTGGTGCTGCACCGGTGGGGGTGCTCGTGCCCGCCGCGGCCTCCGTTGCCGGTGTCTTCGTTGTCGACGCTCCCGCCGGTGGTGCTTCCGTTGCCGCGGTCGTGGCCGGTGGTGCTGGTGCCGGGGAGGAGGTGCCAGGGGGTGATGACGTTGAGGGTGGCGGCGGGTAGTCCTTCCAGGAGTGCGGCCAGGGCGGTGATGTCCTGGACGCTGACCTGGTCGGGGTCGCCGGGCTGGTCGGGCAGGGGCAGGGTGCCGTGCAGCAGCAGGGCGCATGCGGTGTCGGCGCGCAGCTGGGCCAGGGTGCGGGCGTCGCCGTGGCGGCGGGCGGTGCGGGCGGCGGTGTGGAGGCGGTCGATGAGGGCGGTGGCCTGGGCGGGTCCGGTGGTGATGGTCACGGTCGCGGTGCCGTCGTCGTCGAGGCGGGCGGTGGCGTCGCGGGCGGCGCGGGCGTGGCGCGGGCGGCGTGGGTCGCGTGGTCGGTGCCGGCGGTGAGCTTGGCGATCTCGCGGTCCAGGGCGTGGTGGTAGGCCCGGTGGGCCCAGGGCAGGGTGCTCACGGTCCCGGTGGGGGTGAGGCGTTCGACGGCGACCTGGTCGGGGTCGGTGCCGAACATGACCTGGGCCAGGTGGGTGGTCGCTTCCACGTCCAGCCCGGCGGTGGTGGCGGCGCGCCAGGCGCGGCGCACCAGGGGCCAGGACACGGTCGAGGATCCCAGGGCCGAAAGGACCGGGGTGGTGATGGCGGCTGGGGCGGTGGCGGCGGCGACCAGGTCGCGGGTCTGGCCGATGCCCCACCCGGTCGCTGCGGACAGCTCGTGCGCGGTGGTCGAGCGGGCCCTGGCGGCCCACCGTTCCCGCGCGGTGGGGGACAGGCCGGCCGGGTCGGTGCGCCCCTTGGCCGCCAGCAGCAGCCGCGCGTTGGTCCTGGTGAGCTCACCGGCCGCGGCGACCAGCGCCCCGTCCAGGCGGGCGCCCAGGTCGAGCAGGTCCTCGATCCGGTCCAGCACGCCCTGCCCGGCCCGGCGGATCGCGGCGGCGTCCGGGGCACCCACCCCGCTCTCCCCACCGTCACCGTCGCGAGCCGCGCCGACGTCGGTGTCGTCGTCGTCGCGGCCGGTGTCGTCGGTGGGGCGGTTGGCGCGGGTGGTGCTCGTGGCCGGCAGGCCGGCCACCGGCCGCCCGGTGCGGACCGCGGCCAGGGTCGTGGCCACCGAGGACAGCAACGCCA
>NZ_MKKA01000047.1 GCF_001942405.1 Ornithinimicrobium sp. CNJ-824 | reverse complement strand
TCCCCGTACTGCGGGTTCTGGAAGCCTGCCGCGGTGAGCGCAGCAGCGGGCCTCTAGCCCCGGTCTTTCATGAGGCTGGGACGGTGATGGCCTTGGGGGCTTGATCGTCGTGCTCGATCCGGAGTTGGCGTGCGGGCGTGACAGGGTTGCGGCTGGCGCTGCCGGGCTGCGGGTCTCCGGTGGTGATGTCGTGGGCGGACGGGTCTGGTCAGGCTAGGCGTGGGATCGCGGCGATGTTGGCGAAGACGGCCACGATCGCGGCGGCCCAGGGCCAGGTGGAGGGCAGTCGTAGTCGTCGGCGGCGACTGCCGTGGGTCAGTCTGGCGGGCACGTGCAGGAACCGGTACCGCAGCGCCTTGGGTTCACAAGAGGCCAGGGGCTTGGCGTCGCCGGTGAGGGCGAGCAGGCGGGTCCAGGCCACCAGGTCCGCGGCGATGCGACCAGCAGCAGCCAGGCGGAGTTGATCGCGAAGTGTCGGGAGGGGAAGCGGCCCAGGCCGGAGTCCTTGGCGTGCCGGATGCGGTCCTCGACCCGGGCGTGGGCGCGGTGCCTGGCCTCGAGGAACGCCAGCTGCCCGGCGGTGGTGTTGGTGACGAAGGCCTGGTAGCGCCACCCGTCGGCCTCCTCGAACAGGGACAGCTGCGCGCCGGGGTGGGGCCGTTCACGACGGACGATGACGCGCATCCCGGCCGGCCACCGGGCCAGCAGTCCGGCGGGGAGCAGGTCGGTCAGCTCGGCCACGTCACCGCCAGCACGGACGTCGCCGTCAGCGTCCAGTGCCGGTACCCAGACCTGCTCGGGGACCAGGGCGATCGCCCTTCGGAGCTGCTCGGTGATGGCGAACCCGACCGAGTACTCCACGGTTCGGCCGCGGACCTGGCCGGCGGTGGTCAGCCAGTCCAGCAGGTCATGAGAGGCACCAGCGCCGTCGGAGCGGACCAGCAGGTGCTTGCGGTGGGCGGCCGGGACCTGAGCGATCGCCTGGGTGAGCACCTCGATGTGGTCGGTCGCGGTGTTGGACCCAGCGCGGCCGGTGCGCAGCATCGCGGTCAGGAACTCCCCGGTGTTGTCGCACCAGACCCCGATCGGGTGGAACCCGAAGGTCCGCTTGTAGGTCGGGGAGGCCTGCTCCTTCTCGCTGTGCGCGACGACCACGGTGGCGTCCACGTCCAGCACCACCACCTGCCCCAGGTCCCTCCCGGCAACCTTGCTGGCAGGAAGGCCGCCGGGGATCTGGGCCCAGACGTGGCGGCGGACCCGGGCCCGCGCGGCGGCGGTCTTCTTGACCCGCCCCGGCGTGACCTCGTCCAGGGTGCGCCACACCGTCGGGGCCGACGCGACCGGCCCCAGGACACCGCCCTGGTGACGCAGCACGTCGATGTCGGCGATCGCCTCACCACCATCGGCAAGCATCACCGCGACGTCGACCAGCACCTGCCCACGGTCGTGGACCGGGACGAACGAGGCCCGGGCCATCGATTTGGACAGCTGGCCGGTCAGGCCGACCCGGTCGGCCAACAGCCGCAGCCCGACGCTGCCCGCGTGGGCGAGAACGCCGACACCATCAGCGGTGACGGACAGACCAGAGGACCACGAAGTACGCTTCATCTACCGAGTGCTTTCTGTTCGGGCAACCTGGGACCTTCGACAAGTCCAAGTTTCCCCTGATCAGGAAGCACTTCGGTGTTTCTACACACCGCTCACGCCCCAGCGCCGTGAAAGACCCGGGCTAG
>NZ_MKKA01000046.1 GCF_001942405.1 Ornithinimicrobium sp. CNJ-824 | reverse complement strand
AACTTCGGCGGATCCAGGCTCAGCGTCGCTGGCGGCCACGGCGCCGGGCCGGGCTACTGCCCAGTCGAGGCCTTCATCGCCGTCGCGAAGCTCAGCGGGATGGAGCACGGCTGCGAACTATTCAAGCTGCAGGACGCTGCGGACGACGTCGTGCGTTCATTACAGGACCGCCCGGTGCGAGTCGACCGCCAGACCCTGACCGTGGTCTTCGCGGGGGTTTACTCCTCGTTCCTGCGGCACGCGGAGAACGCGGCGGTGCAGTACGACCTTGACGTGCGCGACTATCTTATGGAATGCGGCAGACGCCACCTGGTCGGCGGATAGAAAGACACGATCGTCGATATCACCCTCGGCATAGTTGGTGAACTGGAGTCAGCGTGAGGATATTGCCGAAGGCCGGCACTCCATATTTTCTAGCGGTCATGCCTCTCGTTCTGCCGGGACTGCTGCACCGATAGGTGACAGTGGTTAGTCACGCAGCCTGATCGGCTGGTGTGGTCATGATGGTCTCGTACTCGATGGGGGTCAATCGGCCGAGGGCGTCCTGGCGCCGGCGGCGGTGGTAGGTGCGCTCGATCCAGGTGACGATCGCGATGCGCAGGTCGTGCCGGGTGGCCCAGGACCGGCGGTCCAGGACGTTCTTCTGGAGCAGGGCGAAGAAGGACTCCATGGCGGCGTTGTCACCGGCGGCGCCGACGCGGCCCATGGAGCCGACCATGCCGTGGTGCTTGAGGGCGTGGACGAATTTCCGGCTTCGAATTGCGATCCTCGATCGGTGTGAACCACGCACCCGGTTACGTTTCCGCGGCGGGCGACGGCGTTGTTCAGGGCGGTGACCGCGATCCGTGACTTCATCCTGGAGTCGATGGAGTAGCCCACGATCCGGTTGGAGTACACGTCCTTGAACGCGCAGAGGTAGAGCTTGCCCTCACCGGTCCAGTGCTCGGTGATGTCACCGACCCACAGCTCGTTCGTGCCCTCGGCGGTGAACGCGTGCCGGGTCCGGCCCTTCTCATCGGTGATGGCGCACAGGTCCTCGTGCACCGGCGGACCAGGCTTCTTCCCGTTCTTGCCACGTTTCTTGCCGAACGCCGACCACCAGCCGTGCTGCGAGCACAGGCGCCACGCGGTCCGCTCGCTCATGTCTTGGCCGGCCTCGCGGGCTTCGTCGACCAGGTACCGGTAGCCGAACTCGGGGTCGTCGCGGTGGGCGTCGAACAGCGCGTTGGCCCGGTAGGCCGCGGTCAGCTCGGCGTCGGTGACCGGGTTGGCCAGCCACCGGTAGTAGGGCTGGCGCGCGATGTTGAGCACCCGACACGTCACCGTGACGGGGATCCCGTCGTCGGCAAGGTCACGGACGAGCGGGTAGCTCATTTTCCCGGCAGGTGCGCCTGGGAGAAGTACGCAGCGGCACGGCGCAGAACCTCGTTCTCCTGCTCCAGCAGCCGGATCCGCTTCTTGGCCTCGCGCAGCTCCGCCGCGGCGGCTGGGGTCGTGGCCGGTTGGTCACCGTCCTGCTCCTCGGCCTTCTTCATCCACGCGTACAGCGTCGTGAAGTGGATCCCGAAGTCCTTGGCGATCTGGTCGAGTCCGACACCGGGCTCACGGTTTCGAGCGACCCGGACGACGTCGTCACGGAACTCCTGGGGGTAGGGCTTGGTCACGGTGAACATCCTTCCAGCCCAGCCCGAGGACTAGGCAGATCAGATGTCACCTATCGGTGCAGCAGTCCCGGAAGTAGCGTCAGGCGGTGTCGCTAGCCCCGGTCTTTCATGAGGCTGGGACGGTGATGGCCTTGGGGGCTTGATCGTCGTGCTCGATCCGGAGTTGGCGTGCGGGCGTGACAGGGTTGCGGCTGGCGCTGCCGGGCTGCGGGTCTCCGGTGGTGATGTCGTGGGCGGACGGGTCTGGTCAGGCTAGGCGTGGGATCGCGGCGATGTTGGCGAAGACG
>NZ_MKKA01000045.1 GCF_001942405.1 Ornithinimicrobium sp. CNJ-824 | reverse complement strand
GGACAGTTCCAGCGTCGCTCCCGCGGCCTCATCGGGCTTCAGCCCCCCTGCGGGCTGGCCTCACACCCGCAGACGCCCCCAGATCAGCGATTCCCTAGGGTTCGGGGCATGGGCCACGTCGAGGACCGGGAGCCGCCGGACGGGATCAGCAAGCACTTCACCGTCGCGGTGTTCGTGGTGCACGCGGGGCAGGTGCTGCTGCACCCCCACCGCAAGGTGGGTCTGTGGCTGCCGCCCGGCGGCCACATCGAGCCGCACGAGCTGCCCGACGACGCCGCCCTGCGTGAGACCCGGGAGGAGACGGGGCTGAGGGTGCGCGTCGTGGGCTCGCCGGGGATCGACCACGACGCACCGGGGTCGCCCCGCCAGCTGGTGCGCCCCGAGGGGATCCAGGTCGAGGACATCTCCCCGGGCCACCAGCACATCGACCTCATCTACTTCGCGGAGGTGATCGGTGCTCAGGGCTCGCCCGCGCCGGACCCGTGCGGCGATGAGCCCGGCATGGAGTGGGTCGACGAGGCGGGGCTGCTCGACCGGCCCGTCACCGAGGAGGTGCGGGCGTGGGCGCGGCTGGCGCTGCAGGTCGTCCCCGCGAGGACGGCCCACACGCCGGGCGGACCGGGGCGGGCTGCCGGCCCAGGGTGATGCGCCAGACAGGACGGGCCCCTTGCGGGCCGGTCCGCGCGGGTGTCTGCTGGGAGCAGGAGCGACCTGAGGAGGGCCACCATGGCGACGCTCGTCGTCTACGAGTCGGCGTTCGGCAACACCCGGACCGTGGCCGAGGCGGTGGCCGCGGGGCTGGGGGACGGGACCGAGGTGTTGGACGTGGCCTCGGCACCTCCGCTGGCGGACGTCGTCGCCGACCTGCTGGTCGTGGGCGGGCCGACCCACGCCTTCGGGATGAGCCGTCCGCAGACCAGGGAGGACGCGGCGAGCCGTGGCGGGACGCCGCCGGCGACCGGGATCCGGGAGTGGCTGGAGGCCTCCGGGCCGGTGGCGTTGCGGGTGGCCACGTTCGACACGCACACGCGCAGGCCCAACCTCCCCGGTACGGCGGCGAAGGCGGCCGCGAAGAAACTGCGTGCGCTCGGCTGCACCGTCGTGGCCGACCCGGAGAAGTTCTGGGTGCACGGCGACCAGGGCCCGCTGCTCGACGGCGAGGTGGAGCGGGCGCGTGCGTGGGGCGCGGGCCTGGCGCAGGCGGCGACGGCGCGACCGCAGCATCGCCGGTGACCTGGTCGGCGTCGCCCGGGCGACCTGCAGCGGGATAGCGCTCCTGCAGCGGGGAGGAACCCGCTGTCGGAGCCGGAAGCCGCTGCCGGTCCGGCTGACTGCTCCGTGGAGCACCCGGTCGCCGCATCCAGGAGGCGGGACATCAAAAAAGCGGCCCGGGCAGCGGAAGCGCCGTCCGGACCGCGATCGTCGGTGGACGTGAAGGGACTCGAACCCCTGACCTCTCGCGTGTGAAGCGAGCGCTCTAACCAGCTGAGCTACACGTCCAGGCACCCCATGGGCGCGGGGACCTACTGTAGCGGCCCGCGGACGCCGGACGAAATCCGTGGAGCAGCGGTTCGACGAGGGCCAAGCCGGCCCCGAGGGGCACTTCCAGGGGTGGTCAAGCTGCTACGACATCGGTGGCAGTCCCGTTGATCCGGGGGACGACCTCTGTCGCGCTCGCGACCGCCCACCTCGACCCGTGCGACCTCACGCTGCTCGCTCAGAACGGTGGTGGGTCGTCGGCTCGGGTTCGCATGGCCCAGACGCCGGCCTCACCTCGGGTGGAGGGCCGTGAAGTCCGGGGGCCCTGGGTGGAGTTGTCGATGCCGAGCAGCTGTTCGGGGGTGGGGCCCTTGGGGTCGGCGTGGCGGCCTTCGCGGGCCAGGGCCAGCCGGGGGTCGATGCTTGCCCAGCCGGCCAGGCGCAGGTCGTAGGCCTCGGCGTCGACGATGTCGTCGGTGGCCCGGGCCGGGGCACCGGAGTGGCGGTGGACGATCGCGGCGTAGAGCAGCTGGTTGGCCAGGTCGGCCCGGTCGCCGCGCTGGTCG
>NZ_MKKA01000044.1 GCF_001942405.1 Ornithinimicrobium sp. CNJ-824 | reverse complement strand
GTCACCCTCGCGCAGCATCAGGGCGGGGGCAGGTCGATTCGCCATACCCCATCATCCCAACTCCAAAACTGTTTAGGAACTAACGACGCGCCGCACTAGGCGCTGCAGCTGCCTTAGCCGTAACCTACACATTACAGGTCTACGCGGCGCCCATTACGAACCCGGCCGTGTCACTTACAGCAGTTCTCGCCGCAATACTATTCACAACGGGCGCAGCAATCTTCCTCTGGTCCTCCATCACGTCGTTACCTAGTGACACGAAGTTGCGCGGCGAAGAGGCAACACGTATATTGTACAATAGTATCCGCTGCAAGAACAACACCGGAGGCTGGTTCGCCTCCGCCGCCTTGACTTTTCTCTTCGCATCCCTGTTTCTCGCCTTTGCATTCGGCCTCAAGACCGAAAGCGTGCAAGTAGTGCCGCACTCAACTCCGTTAATCGAGTGCACGCACTATACAGCAACACTTCCGCATTTCTCCCTCAGAGAGCATCTGGAAGTGGTTGGCAGCGACTGCAACGGTTCAATAGTCACTAATTCTCTGGTTCCCCTAGACGGCCTAGTCGTGATCCGACACAAGACCCCGGACCCATGACCACGAGACCGCTTGTTCTCTATGCTTTCTGGCGGGAGATGGACAGTCTCGCCCCAGCGTGGGAGGAGAGTTTCTTGGCATCCCTGGAAGAGCGCGGTGGGTGGGAGTGGCCAGGGAGCCCGCAGGACCCAATATCTCTGTGCGTGACGGCTTACCATGCCACGCAGCATGAACGCATCCTGCCTTCCCTTGCGGCGCTCCAACCAATGGGCGGCCTCGTGAGTCACATCATCCTCGCCTGCGACCTGAGTTCTCCAGAGCCCGAACTCAGCGAGGACTTCGGCACAGACGCAATGTCTACTCTCGGCACAACCCACAATCATTTCTACATGGGCCGCGTTCAAAAACCAGACGGAATACAAGATCACGTTATCCCGAACCTGGCGAAGGTCGAACGTCGGAGACGCATCCGGGCAGCGCCGCCGCCTGGAAACGAAACTGATGGCGGAACGGAAGGATGGAAACAGTGACAAAAGGGATTGAGTGGGTTGCAGCCTGCGTGGCCCCATGGGCGATCGCTCCCCACCCGAATTTTAGTCCAAATTACCCTCTTTCCGGAGCGGCCGAATTGGCGTTACTCAGCGAGTTTCGACTTTCAGAGTATGATCGTATAGTCGACCGATCGCGGAGTGAGGCACATCCGTTCCCGCAAGCTGTACGCAATTCGATTCGAATCACTGGATACACTGACGCAGACGCACTTCAGGCCGCCAAACCGGATGAGGGTGCGTCCATCGGCCTACGAACTGCCTTCGCCCTACACGAGAGCCGCTCACTTGCGTGGAACGGCCGAGAGCTACAGGCGATACGCACCCTGACCAGCCTGGCAGCGGATATTGATGGCGATTCGGCGGAAGATTGGCTCCTTCATGGCACCCTTATGGCGGTTGCTGCGCATCGCAGCTTAGATTGTGAACTTTTCCCCCAGGCGCAAGAGCAAGCCAACCAAGCCCAAAATGCGCTTGACAAGGTCAACGGTTTCACCGAGGAATTTTCAACTAGCCCCGGCATCGAGTGGGCTTGGCGTGACGTTGTTGAGGATTGCAAGAGCCACGCGCAATATCTCGCCAGCGCGGCGCTCGCTTCGGCGAATCCCGGTTCGAACCTTTGGATTGATCTAGTAAGGCGACGACGTGGTTGGGTACAGCAACGTGGGATACAGCTAGAAAGCATACGGGATGCACATCTACGGTCGACCATGTTCGAAAGACAGAGCAACGCGCTCGATAGGTCAACGGTCTGGTCGAGTCGAGCGTCTGATTACGACGAGGCTCTCGCTACTGTAGTGTCCGCAGAGTTGACGGGCGGATTCCACGAGTGGCGCCGTGCCCGAGCTGCCCTGGGGGAGGCCATTTCGCTTTTGCATAGCGCTTCTGACGACCTCGAGTTGCTCGCAGCCGTCCCATCGTTGTTTTGGTTAGCGCGCCACGAAAAGAACCTGCGAAGAGCCTTGGCACAGGCAAGAGCTAGTGGGCCCTTGGATTCGCTCATTTCCATCGCTGACTTGGCTCTGCGCTCAGAGCAGGCGAACGCGAACCCACGTGCGATCGACTTCGAAATCTGGGCGCGGAGTGCGGATCTTCTGCCGGAGGAGGCTCTGCGTCGCGTGTCCGAAATCGCACTCGATCTGTTGTTCAGCCCCAAATTGAGCACGATGTCATTAAGCGGAATGCGCACACTCGCGGAGTGCATAGAGAGTGTCCAACGCGAGTTGGAACGTGATCCAACCGAAGCCGACACGAAAATCCTGAATATAGTCCACAGGCATTTGAGCGCTTCCGATGCCACGGAAACATCCCTAGAACATATGTGGTCCCCCGTCATCCGCAAGATCTCTGCATCTGGGTGGAGTGGTTACGCGGGGAAGAGTTCTTTGACTGAAATAATGCTCTCACACGAACTAGATCCTCCGTATCAGAAGGATCGCACTGCGTCACCATGGGATGTCGTTTTTGAATACCTGGATGATCGCCAGGCGTCATCGCACAGGGATGCCGTTTCGTTCATTTCTACCCAACTTGAGGTGGCCGTCGAACAATCGTCCTCGGGTTACAGCGTAGGAGGCTACGACGTGGCAGCGTTGGCAGTCCACCTGCTTCGTGTCAGCTGGAGCGACAGGCTTTGGCGGGCCCTCGAGGCCTATCTACTGGATCCCCGCTTGGGGATGGAAGTGCGAGGAGCCGCGCTTGCTTCTTTAGCGCGAGACCCTATCCAGGGCGTCAATTTTCGTGATCCAGCCGAGGCTCGCCTCCGATTGTTGACCCCTCACCCAAGGTTCTTCGAACGCTCGACTCCAGGTCCGGATTTAGAGGCCGTTGCTTTCGCGCGGGTCTATAAACTCATGGAGGATAGCGATTTCCAGGGACACACGATTCAGTGCATCAGTTCCAGCAGTAGTAGGAACAGGCACGAGGTTGCGCAGGTGTGTGCGAACGTTTCGTGGGGGCTTAAGGGCCAGAGCACCTGGGCCACCATGGGTTTGCTGCTGATGTCCTACGATAAGGATCCTTCGTCCGCGCAGAGGCCTACTTCGGGTGGGCATCTCACCTACTCACCGACCCAGCGGACCGCGAGGCGCACGCTCAGATTTTGCGCGGTCTCACTGCGCCGGGCGTCCGATCGCCCCTGCGGACTTTGCACTCTTTGCAGTTTCTGAAGGTCAGAGGAGGTCAATTGCCGACCGACGTTGAGGAGGAGGTTTCCCGTCTATCAGAATCCTCGATCTCGAGTGTTGTGCGTGGCTCCGCTCGCGCCATTCTTGGGTGAGTGTGGTTCGTCGTCCAGAGTAGCCGGGCCAGGTGTCCCAGGTCACACCCACGGCCCTGTACCGCAGGTCAGCGCGGTGGGACGCTGGGAGCATGAACGGTCGGGCCGGGAAGGTCCTCGCGATCGCGGTGGCGGCGCTCGTGCTGCTGGCGGTGGTCGCCGGGGTGGTCTCGGCGACCCGGCCGCGGACCGAGCTGCCGGCCGGTTCCCCGGAGGCCACGGTGCAGGACTACGTCACCGCCGTCTTCTCCCGGGACATGGACGCCGCGGCCGCGCACCTCGACCCGGACGGGGACTGCGGTGTCGCGGACCTGGAGCTGGCCTACGTGGAGCGCGACGCCCGCGTCGTGCTGCGCGACGTCGACGTCGACGACGACCGGGCCACGGTCCGGGTGGACCTGGTCCACACCGACAGCGCCCCGTTCGGCGGGAGCGAGTGGACCCAGGAGGAGACCTTCCGGCTGACGACGCGGGCGACGGGTGGGTCCTGACGGGGGCGCCGTGGCCGATGTACCACTGCGACCTCCCCGAGGGGACGCAGCCATGATGCTCGGCGTCGTGAGCAGCCTGGTCCCGCTCGCCCTGCTCGGCGGGATCGTCGCGGCGATCGTGATCGCCGTCCGACGCCGCGGCGGCACTGACGGGCAGCACGACCCGCAGGCGCCCGAGGGCGGCGGGCAGTCGGTCCGGCGGTTCTTCCAGTACCTCCTGCTCGCCGGGCTGCTGTTCGCCGCGGCCGCCGGCGTCACCGGCCTGCTGAGCAGGCTCCTGGACACCGACGACGTCCTGGTCCCGGACGACAGCCAGCTGGCCCTGGAGCTGGCCTTCACCCTCATCGCCCTGCCCCTGTGGGCCCTGCTCGCCTGGTGGACCGTCCGACGCACGGCCGCCGACCGCCGCGAGCTGCGGGCCCTCGGCTGGGCCGCCTACCTGACGCTGGCGGGCCTGGTCTCCCTCGTCGTGGCCATGGTCGGCTGGCACCAGACCCTGACCATGCTGCTGGGCACCCAGCCCTACCGGGGCGGCAGCCCCGCGCTCGCCCTCGTCTGGACCCTGGTCTGGGCCGGCCACCACTGGTGGGGCCGCCGTGGGACCCCGCGCAGCCACCTGCACCCCTTGGCCCTGCTGGGCGCGGTCGTCGGGCTGGCGACCGCCGCGGTCGGGCTCGCCGGGCTCGTCGCCGCGAGCCTGGACCAGCTGACCGGGCTGGCCGGCGAGTCGCTCGTCGGCCGCGGTGCCGTCAGCCTCCTGCGTCCCGGCGTGACGTTCCTCGTCGGCGCCTGGTGTGGGTCGTCTACTGGGTGCTGGACCTGGCCCGGGGACGACGGAGCACCGGGTGGCTCGTGCTCGTCCTGCTCGTCGGGGTCGGCGGCGGACTCCTCGCGGCGATCGTCGCGCTGAGCGTGCTGGCCTACGACGTGCTGGTCTGGCTGGTGGGCGACCCGACCGCCACCACCGCCGCCGAGCACTTCGCCGGCGCCCCCGACCTGGCGGGTGCGGTCGTCGTCGGCCTGCTGGTGTGGTGGTACCACCAGGAGGTGCTGGGCACCGGCCGCGCGGCCGCACGCACCGAGGTCCGCCGGGTCTACGAGTACGTCATGGCCGCGGTCGGGCTGCTGGCCGCCTCGGCCGGCCTGGTCATGGTCATCGTCACGCTCGTCGAGGCCATCGCCGCCGGCCGGGACCTGGTCGTCGGCGGCAGTGCGCTCAACGCCCTCCTCGCCGCGCTCGTCCTGCTCGCGGTCGGGCTGCCGGTGTGGTGGTGGCACTGGCGTCTGGCCCAGCGCGCCCGGGGCAGCGGGCCGGCCGCCGAGCTGGCCTCCCCCACCCGGAGGACCTACCTGCTCGTCCTCTTCGGCGTCTCCGGCGTCGCGGCGGTCATCGCCCTCATCACCCTCGTCTACCTCCTGCTCGAGGACGCCCTCGCCGGCGGGATCGACACCGAGACGATGCGCAGCATCCGCTTCCCGCTCGGCATCCTGGCGACCACGTCGCTGCTGTCGGCCTACCACTGGACCGTCTTCCGCGCCGACCGCGCCGAGCTGGACCGTCGCGCCCCGGCGCGCGCACCGCATACCCCCGCCACCCCTGGGCACGGGCCGCGCACGGTGCTTCTCGTGGGCACCCTCTCCCCCGCCGAGCACGCCGACCTCGCCACCCGCACGGGGGCTGACGTGCAGCTCTGGCGGCCCCGCGCCGCGGCACCCGCGCGACCCTCGGTCGAGGAGCTGGCGGAGGCGGTGGGGGCCGTGCCCGAGGGCGACGTGCTGCTGCTCGTGGACGCGACCGGCCTGCGGGCCGTCCCCGTCGACCACTACACTTCATCGTAGGACGACCGGTCCGCAGCGACTGGTCACTCAGGCCCTCGCGCCGGCGTTCTAGACCAGCAGGAGGCTGTCGTGCGCGCTGTCGTCTTCGAGGGGTACAAGACCTTTCCCGTCCTCAAGGACGTGGACCGTCCCACCCCCGGACCCGGGGAGGTGCTGCTCAAGGTGGCCGGCGCGGGCGCCTGCCACTCCGACGTCGGGCTGTTCCACGACTTCGAGGGGGACCCGACCGGCCTGCTGACGCCGCCCTTCGTGCTCGGCCACGAGAACTCCGGCTGGGTCGAGGAGGTCGGCCCCGGCGTCACCGGGTTCGAGCAGGGGGCGGCCTACCTCGTCTACGGGCCCGTGGGCTGCGGTCGTTGCCGGGCCTGCTCCCGCGGCCAGGACACCTACTGCGCCCAGCCGCAGGAGGTCGGGTATGCCGCGATGGGCCTGGGGCGCGACGGCGGGATGGCGGAGTACCTGCTGGCCCCCGCCCGCAACCTCGTCCCCCTGGGGGACGCCGACCCGATCGACGCCGCGCCGCTGGCCGACGCCGGCCTGACGCCCTACCACGCGATCAAGAGGGCCCTGCCCTTCCTCGCCGGCGGCGGCCGCAGCGCCCTGGTCGTCGGCCTGGGCGGGCTGGGGCTGGTCGGGGTGCAGATCCTCAAGGCCCTCACCGGGGCCCAGGTTCTCGCCACCGACCTCAAGCCGGAGGCGATGGCCCAGGCCGAGGAGTACGGCGCCGTCACCGTGCCGGGCGGGGACGACCAGGTCGAGCGGATCAAGGAGCTCACCGGCGGGCGGGGCGTGGACGCGGTCTTCGACATGGTCGGGGCCGACGCGACCCTGAGGC
The DNA here is from genome assembly GCF_001942405.1 of Ornithinimicrobium sp. CNJ-824. GTDB lineage: Bacteria > Actinomycetota > Actinomycetes > Actinomycetales > Dermatophilaceae > Ornithinicoccus > Ornithinicoccus kibberensis. The sequence continues at coordinate 199,161 of NZ_MKKA01000044.1, read as the reverse complement.
TGGCCGGGGCGACCGTGGCCCAGCAGGGCTCGCTCACCGTCGTCGGCATCGGCGGCGGGACGTTCCCGTGGAACTTCTTCACCGTCCCCTACGAGGTGAACTTCTCCTCGACCTACTGGGGCACGATCGAGGACCTGCACGACGTGGCCGCGATGTACCGCCTCGGCCAGATCGCCCCCGTCGTCGAGCGTTACTCGCTGGACGACGCCCTGGAGGCGTACCGCAAGCTGCAGGACGGTGAGCTCTCCGCACGCGCCGTGGTGGTCCCGCACGGCTGGTGAGCTCCGCACGGCTCAACGGTGGCGTCCCTGGCCCGCCAGGGGCGCCACGTCCCGGTGTCGGGGTCCCACCACCGGGCGGCGACGAGGCGCACCGACCCCTCGTGCGTGCCCGGGGTCAGCGCTCCCAACGCCGCGACGAGGTGGTCGTGCCGCGTCCGCCTGGTCAGGCTCAGGTGCGGCACCCACGGCCGCCGGTCGGCGCCGGGCCACCGGTCGGCCAGCAGGTCGCGCGCCTCCCGCAGCGCCGCCGGCACCCGGAGACGGTGCGCCAGGGCCGGGGACCGACCGCCCAGCAGCACCTGGCCCTCGACGACGGCCGTGAGCGGCAGCAGCGGCAGCAGGAGGCGGGCCGCCAGGTCGAGCACGCCCTCGTCGGGGGCCCTTCCGGTGACCACGGTCAGGTGGGGGCGGTGGGTGCTGCCGCGGTGCCGGGCCAGGGAGGAGGGGACCCCGGCCTGCTCCAGCGCCGCCCACTCCTGCCGCGCCGCCGCCTCGTCGTCCGGGTGGAGGAGCAGCCCGAGGGCGTACGCCGGGCTCACGCCGCCGGCTGCCTCTCCTCCTGGACCCCCGCCATCGCCCAGCGGACCCCGGCGGTGCTGATCCGGCCGACCGGTCGCAGGACGGACCGGGAGAGCCGTGGCGAGGCGGGCAGGTCGAGCATCTGCCGGGACCAGGGCTCCAGCAGCGCCACCCCGCCGGCCGCGATCGCCCAGTACCCCGGGCGCGAGGCCACCGGCAGGGGCGGCTCGGCGAGCAGGAAACGGGCCGCGTCCCGGGCCGCCGGCGTGGCCTCCAGCTCGGGCCGGAACCCCTCGAGGACGGCCTCCATCCCGGCGCCGTCGGTCGGCGGGTCGAGCACCCCGAGGAGCCGGGCGGACACGCCCGCCTGGGCCACGTAGGTGTCCGCCTCGGCGGCGGTGAGGGGCGCGGCGGCATACGCCTGGTAGGCCCGCAGGAAGGAGACGGCCTCGGCGACGTGCACCCACATCAGCAGGTGCGGGTCGCTGGCCCGGTAGGGCCGGCCGAACGCGTCCCTGCCGCGGACCCGCTCGTGCACGGCGCGCACCTGGGCGATGGTGGCGGTGGCGTGCTCCACCGTGCCGAAGGTGGTGGCGGCCAGGTAGGTGCTGGTCCGCTGCAGCCGGCCCCACGGGTCGGACCGGTAGCCGGAGTGCCCGGCCACCCCCGCCATCGCCATCGGGTGCAGCATCTGCAGCAGGAGGGCGGCCACGCCGCCGGGGAACATGGCGGCGTCCGCGTGCACCCGCCAGACCGGGTCGGCCGGCGTGAACCAGCGCTCCCCGGGCGTCTGCCAGATGACCCGCGCCCGCTCCCGGGCGTCGTCCCCGGCGACTCGGGCGCGCAGCGCCGAGCCCAGGGCGCCCTGGACACGGCCGAGAGGAGATCCATGCATGAGACACACCTTTGACGTAGATTGGACAGCACGACAATCTCACGTCGCTGGAGGCACCATGTCACACCGGTCGTTGTCGGGCTCGCACGTCGTCGTGCTGGGCGCCTCGGGGGTCCTCGGCGGGCACCTCGCCCGGGCGTTGGCCGGTCGCGGCGCCGGGGTGACCGGGGTGGGGAGGGACGGGCAGCGTCTGGGCGCCCTGGTCGACAGCCTGCCCACGGACGGCCAGGGCGGGCCGCTGCGCCACGGCTGGCTCGGGGGCGACCTGACCGACGCTGGTCTGGGTGACCGGCTCGTCGAGCACCTGCGGTCGGGCCCCGGGAGGCTCGACGGGATCCTCAACGCCGCGGGGGTGGTGGCCTTCGGGTCCCTGGTCGACACCCCGGACGAGGTCGTGGAGGAGCTCTTCCTCACCAACGTCGTCGGGCCGCTGTGGCTGCTGCGCCGGACCCTGCCCCTCCTCGTCGAGAGCAGCGGCTTCGTCGCCCAGATCTCCGGCGTGGTCGCCGACCGGCCCACGGCTGGGATGGCCGCCTACGGCGCCAGCAAGGCCGCGCTGGCGGCGGCCGACCGGGCGCTGGGCCTGGAGCTGCGCCGCAGCGGGGTCGCCGTCGTCGACCTGCGGGTGCCGCACACTGAGACCGGGCTGGTCGGCCGGGCGCTGGCCGGAGCCGGACCCCGGCTGCCGCAGGGCCTGGACCCCGCCGCCGTCGCCGAACGGGTCGTCGCGGGCATCGAGGAGGGCGCCCCCGTGGTGCCGGCCGAGGCTTTCGCCTGACGCGAGCGACGCGGGCGGGCCGACGACGGGAGGGCGTGCGGTCGGCACGAGGCTCAGGGGGTCTTGTCGGTCCTCGCTGCCATACTCGACGGATGGGTGGCGAACAGGGGAACGACAGGCACGGAGGGGCGGACCTGCCCGACGACGACCAGGCCGGGCTGGCCCCGGTCCCCAGCGTCGCCGAGCTGCGGTCGGCGGTCCGCCGGGCGCATCCGCGCATCGGGACGGGGTGGCCGGTCCTCGATGCACTGACCGGCGGCGTGGCCCTCGGCCGGACGACCGTCGTGGGCGCACCTCCGGCCCTGCGTGCCCAGGTGCTCGGCCGCATGGCGGCCTGGGCGGCCGGGGAGTCCTACCGGGTCCTCCTCGCCTCCACCCGCGCCACGACCGAGGAGCTGCTCCTGTCGGTCGCCGCCGGTGGCCTGGGACTGCGGATCGGGCGCTGCTGGAGACCGACTCCCACGACGCCTGGCTCGACGCCCGCCTGCGGGTGCTCGACCTGGAGGTGCACGCCGGCACGGACGCGCCCCGGTGCTTCGCGGAGTCGATGTCCTCCACCCGCCGGCCCGCGCTGGCCGTGGTCGACGGCTACGACGACGACACCGACGACCAGTGGGGGCGCGCGCTGCAGGTCGACAGCCGTGAGACCGACGTCTGGTCCCGGCCCCACCTCGACCCGGGTGCCTATCCCCTGCGCCACGGCTGCGCGCTGGTCCTGGGCGTGCCCGACGTGCGCCACCTCGAGCTGGGCCTCCGCGGGGCGGACACCTACCTGTCGCTGACGCCCCGCGACGACGCCTCCCGCGTCGAGATCACCGCCACCCGGGAGGGCCGCTCCCGCACCCGCACCGTCCTGCTGCGCGACGGCCTGCTCCACCCGCCCACCCCGCACCCCGACCAGGTCCGCCGACGCGGCGTGGTCAACATCTGGGAGGAGCGCCTGCCCTCCCAGATCACCCGTTTCGCCGGGCTCCTCGGGGCGGAGGCCTTCGAGGTGGACCACGCCCCCGGGGACGACCCGCCCCCGGACCACGCACCCGGGGACGACGCCTCCTCCTCCGGCCGCGCCCGCGGGTGGTGACCCACGGGTAACATCGAGGCCGTGAGCACGACGTCGTCCACGCCGACCGGGTCCGGCGCCCCCACGGCATACCCCCATCTCCTCTCCCCCCTCGACGTCCCCGGGGGGCGGCTGCGCAACCGGGTCGTCATGGGCTCGATGCACACCGGCCTGGAGGACCGCCCGTGGCTGCGTGAGGAGCTGAGCGCCTACTACGCCGAGCGGGCCGCCGGTGGGGTCGGGCTCATCGTCACCGGCGGCTACGCACCCACCCTGCGGGGGCGGCTGACGCCGCTGGGGGCGCAGTTCAGCGACCCCGTCACCGCCCGCCGCCACCAGGTCGTCACCGACGCCGTCCACGAGCACGGGGCCCAGATCGCGCTGCAGCTGCTGCACGCGGGGCGCTACGCCTTCTCCCCGCTCGCCGTGTCGGCCTCCGCCTCGAAGTCCCCCATCACCCCCTTCGCGCCCGCGCGATGTCCTCGACGTCGGTGCGCCGCACGGTCTCCGCCTTCGCGAGGTCGGCCCGGCTCGCACGGCGGGCGGGCTACGACGGGGTGGAGATCATGGGGTCGGAGGGCTACCTGGTCAACCAGTTCCTCGCCGCGCGGACCAACCGGCGGACCGACCGGTGGGGCGGGGACGCCCGCGGACGGATGAGCTTCGCGGTGGAGGCGGCGCGGGCCGTCCGCGACGCCGTCGGGGACGACTTCCTCGTCCTCTACCGCATCTCCCTGCTCGACCTGGTCGAGGGCGGGCAGACGTGGGAGGAGGTGGTCGAGCTGGCCTCCCTGCTCGAGGAGGCGGGGGTCTCGGTGCTCAACACCGGGATCGGCTGGCACGAGGCGCGGATCCCCACGATCATCACCCAGGTGCCGCGCGGCGCCTGGACCGGCCTCACCGCGCGGCTGCGCGCCGAGGTCTCGGTGCCGGTGATGGCCTCCAACCGGATCAACGCGCCGCAGATGGCCGAGACCCTGCTGACGGACGGGACCGCCGACCTGGTGTCGATGGCCCGTCCCCTGCTGGCCGACCCCGCGTTCGTCGCCAAGGCCGCGGAGGGCCGTGCCGACGAGATCAACACCTGCATCGCCTGCAACCAGGCGTGCCTGGACCGCATCTTCGTCGGCAAGCGGGCCTCCTGCCTGGTCAACCCCCGCGCCGGCCGGGAGACCGAGCTGGTCCTCTCCCCCACCCGGCAGGTCCGCACCGTCGCGGTCGTCGGCGCCGGGCCCGCCGGGCTGGCCTCGGCCGTGTCCGCCGCGGAGCGGGGCCACCGGGTCACCCTCTACGAGGCCGGGGAGGAGCTGGGCGGCCAGTTTCGGCTGGCCATGCGGGTGCCCGGCAAGGACGACTTCGCCGAGACGCTGCGCTACTACCGCCGGCGGCTGGAGGTGCTCGGTGTCGACGTGCGGCTCTCGACCCGCGCCGACGCCGGCGCCCTCGCCGGCTTCGACGAGGTCGTCCTCGCCACCGGGGTCCGTCCGCGCGTGCCCGACCTGCCGGGGGTGGACCACCCGTCGGTGGTCACCTACGCCGACGTCCTCGCCGGCAGCGTTGTCCCGGGACCACGCGTCGCTGTCGTCGGTGCCGGCGGCATCGGGGTGGACGTGTCGCACTTCCTCACCCACGTCGAGACCGACCTCGCCGGCTGGATGGCGCGCTGGGGCGTCGGCGACCCGGCCGAGCACCGCGGCGGGCTCGTGCCCAAGGACCTGCCCGAACCGGCCCGCGAGGTGTGGCTCCTGCAGCGCAAGGAGACCAGGATCGGGGCCGGCCTGGGCAAGACGTCCGGGTGGGCGCACCGGCTCAACCTGCGGGACGCCGGCGTCCACCAGGTGACCGGGGTGGCCTACGACCGGATCGACGACGAGGGTCTGCACATCACGGTCGGCGGGAAGCCGCAGGTGCTGGCCGTCGACCACGTCGTGCTCTGTGCGGGCCAGGAGTCCGTGCGCGAGCTGGCCGACGCCCTCCCGCAGGCGCACGTGATCGGTGGCGCCGACGTCGCGGCCGAGCTGGACGCGGAGCGGGCCATCCGGCAGGGCACCGAGCTGGCCGCCCGCCTCTGAGCGTCCACGTCGGTCAGCCGTGCTGAATCAGTCGGCGACCTCGAACCGGTCGAGCGCCTCGAGCGCTGCCAACGCCCGGGTCCAGCGCTCCTGCCGAGCCTGCTCGTCCTGCTCCCACCAGGGCGTGCCCCGCTCCCCCAGCCCGTGCTTGGCCAGGTCGACCCGTCGACGCCACGGTGCCGGGTCCTCACCGGCCCGTCGGGCGGTGCGGACCCCCGACCGGCCGCGCCCCAGGTGCGAGAGCAGCCGCTCGGCCACGTCGGCGGGCAGGCGGGGATCCTGGCGCCGCCACCTGCGACCGTCGACCACCAGCCACCGCTGGTCCTCGCCGCCCTCCTCCGCACCCTCGGCCCGCCCGTCGCTCATCCTGCCCATCCTGGTCAGCGGGAGTCGCCACGACAAGCGTGACGGATCGTGGTCGTCATGACGACCACGATCGGTCGTCCTCCGGGCGGTGGCAGGTCGACCCTCCGGCCCGTCGCCACCTGGACGTTTTCGCGCTACCCCCGCAGCCGCACCGACAGGCAGGTCACGCAGCCCTCGAGCTTGATGAACTCGCTGATGTCGACCTCGGTCACCGTGCAACCGCGCTCGCGGAACAGCTGCGCCGACCGCGGCGCGTCGGCCGCCATGAGCACGCGGTCACCGCCCAGGAGCACCACGTGGGCGCCCGACTCCTCGGGCACCGGGAGAAAACCCGCCTCCCCGTCGCCCTCGTGGCCAGTCCGGCCACCGTCCCGGGCCGGGTCCGCCCCGCCGGCCCACACCGCGAGGTCGTCGACGAGGGGCTCGTGGCCGACGACGGTCCCGTCCGGCAGCGCCGTCACCCCGCTCTTGAGGTGCAGGACGCGGGATACCGGGACGCCGACGACCTGCACCCCGGCGGGCTCGAGGTGGGCGGCGAGCTGCCGCATACCCTCCTCGTTGCTGCGTCCGCCCAGGCCGACCCACACGGTGCTGCCGAACTTGAGCACGTCACCGCCCTCGAGCGTGCCGGGCGCCTCGATCCGGGCCACCCGGTAGCCCGCCGCGACGACCGCCTGCTCGACCGCGTCCACCTCGGCCCGCCGGGACGGGGCACCGGGCCGGGTCAGCACCGCCAGGTCGCCGTGCACGACGACGGTGTCCTCGACGAAGACCGCGTCCGCGCAGTCGTCGGCCGGGGGGACCTCCACCGTGCGCCACCCGTTCGCGTGGAGCGCGCCGACGTAGGCCTCCCACTGCCTTTGCGCCAGCTCCACGTCGACCGGCTGCCGGTCGATGTGCGTGATCAGCCCCTCGGCCAACCGGGGGCCAGGACGGCGGACCAGGGCGAGGTGCCGCTCCCCCGGGCTCGTGGGGTCGGCGGGGGCAGGAGAGGTGTCGGTCACGGGTCCAGCCTCGCAGACCGCACCGGCCTCGGGGTATGCCGCGTGCGTGGCCGTCCCCGCGCGCCCGGGCCGGTGCGGCGCACCCGGCGACCTCCGGGCGTCCCCCGGGTGGTGCCGCGGGGCCCGGGACCGCAGGATGGGGACATGACGCCGAAGGTGCACCCATGAAGACGACCCACCTGCAGGTCCGCACGGGCGGTGAGGACGTCGTGCTCGACCTCACCAGCGACTGCGCCGACTTCGTCCGGGACGGGGGCGACGGGCTGCTGCACGTGTTCGTGCCGCACGCCACGGCCGGGCTGGCGATCATCGAGACCGGCGCCGGCTCCGACGACGACCTGCTCGCGGCCCTGGAGGATCTGCTCCCGGCCGACGACCGATGGCGCCACCGGCACGGGACCTACGGCCACGGGCGGTCGCACGTGATGCCGGCGCTCGTGCCGCCCTACGCCACCGTCCCCGTCGAGGGGGGACGGCTGGCGCTGGGCACGTGGCAGAGCATCTGCCTGGTGGACCTCAACGTGGACAACCACGACCGCACGGTCCGGCTGGACCTCCTCAGCGGCTGACCGGGTCCTGCTCGCGCAGGGCCCGGGCGCTCGCCTCGGGCGTGAGCTCGAGCCGGCGCAGCAGCTGGGCGTTGAGCGCCACGACCACCGTCGAGGCCGACATGAGCAGGGCCCCGACCGCCATCGGCATGACGAACCCGACCGGCGCGAGGACGCCCGCCGCGAGCGGGACGGCCACGATGTTGTAGCCGGCGGCCCACCACAGGTTCTGCTTCATCTTGCGGTAGCCGGCGCGCGAGAGCTCGATGACCGAGAGCACCGACCGCGGGTCGTCGCTGGCCAGGACGACACCGGCCGAGGCGATGGCCACGTCGGTCCCGGCTCCGATGGCGATGCCGACGTCGGCCTGCGCGAGCGCGGGGGCGTCGTTGACGCCGTCGCCCACCATGGCCACGGTGCGTCCCTGCTGCTGGAGGGCCTTGACCTTGTCCGCCTTGTGCTCCGGGCGCACCCCGGCCAGGACCTCGTCGATCTCCAGCTCCTCGGCCACGGCCCGGGCGACCGGTTCGGCGTCGCCGGTGATCATGACGACCTGGATACCGAGGTGGTGGAGCGTGTCGACCGCCTCGCGGGACTCCTCGCGCACCTCGTCGGCGACGGCCAGCGCCCCGACCACCTTGCCGTCGCGGACGACGTGCAGCACCGTGGAGCCCTGCTCGGCCCACCCGCCGGCGGCCGCCAGCGGCTCGAGGCCCTCCTCCTCCAGCAGGTAGGGCCCGCCGACCCGCACGGTGCTCCCGTCGACTGTGCCGGTGACGCCGACGGCGGGGGCCGAGGAGAACTCGCTCACCGGCGGGAGGCGCAGGCCGCGGTCCTCCGCGGCGCGCACGACCGCCCGTGCCAGCGGGTGCTCGCTGTCGGACTCGACGGCCGCGGCCAGCGCGACCACCTCGTCCTGCGACAGGGCGTCCCCGGACGGTCCGGACCCGGACGCGCCCTCGGCGGCGGCCACGTGGCCCACGGCCGGCTCGCCCCGCGTCAGCGTGCCGGTCTTGTCGAACAGCACGGTGTCCACGACGCGGGTGCGCTCCAGGGCCATCCGGTCCTTGATCAGGACGCCGCCCCTGGCGGCGCGCTCGGTGGTGATGGAGACGACGAGCGGGATGGCCAGGCCCAGCGCGTGGGGGCAGGCGATGACCAGGACCGTGATGACCCGGACCAGGGCGGTGCTGGGCGTCGCGACCGATAGCCACACGACCGCGGACAGGACCGCGGCGGCGAGCGCGAACCAGAAGAGCCACCCGGCGGCCCGGTCCGCGAGCCGCTGGGCCCTCGTGGACGAGCTCTGGGCGTCGGCGACCATGCGCTGGATGCCGGCCAGGGCGGTGTCGTCCCCGACGGCGGTGACCCGCACCCGCAGCGCGGAGTCGGTCGCCACCGTCCCGGCGACGACGGTGTCGCCGACACCCCTCCGCACGGTCGTGGACTCGCCGGTGATCATCGACTCGTCGAGGGCCGCCTCACCGTCGACGACCTCCCCGTCGGCCGGCACCCTGGCACCGGGCCGGACCACGACCACGTCGTCCACGTGCAGGTCGGCGGGCGACACGGTGACCGTCCGGTCGCCCTCGACCTTCTCGGTCTCGTCGGGCAGCAGCGCGGCCAGCGACTCCAGCGCCGATGACGTCTGGGCCAGCGACCTCATCTCGATCCAGTGGCCCAGCAGCATGATGACGATGAGCAGCGCCAGCTCCCACCAGAACTCCAGGTCGTGCGGGAGCAGCCCGAGGCTGGCGGCCATGGAGGAGAGGAAGGCCACCGTGATGGCCATGCCGACGAGCAGCATCATCCCGGGCCGGCGCTGCCTCAGCTCCTCGACCGCCCCCGTGTAGAAGGGCCGGCCGCCCCAGACGTACATGACGGTCCCCAGCACCGGGGCTACCCAGCGCAGCCCGGGCACGTCGGGCAGCTGGTAGCCGAGCAGGTCCGCGAACATCCCGCTCGTGAGCACGGTCGGCACCGACAGGGCCAGCATGATCCAGAACAGCCGCCGGAACATCGCCACGTGGCCCTCATGGCCGCCGTGGTCGCCATGGCCCCCGTGCCCCTCATCGTGCTCGTGGCCGCCATGGCCCTGTTGGTCCGCGCCCTCTGCGTGCCGGTCGTGACCGGCCTGCCGGGTCGTGTGCTGCTCGGTCATCACGTCCACCTCTCCTCAGCGGGTCATGTCCTTTATACCCCTAGGGGGTATATGACGCGCAACGACGTGAGGAGCGCGGACATTCCTGGCGCCGGGCCCTCCTCGGCGGTTCAGCCCTCCGGCCCGGGCTCCTCCGCCTCGACATGCTGGTCGTTGCCGGTGTTGCGTCGGGGGTGTCGGGGACGCTGTCGGCGCCGCCGAGGGAGGTGTCCGGGTTGACCGCGGCGGACCCGGCCTCGGACACGGTGCCCTCGCCGGAACCGTCACCCTGGTCGTCGCCGAGCTGGTCCTCCTCGTGCGTCGGGTCGTGGTCGGCCGTCCGGCCTTCGTCGTGTGTCATGACGCCCACGGTAGGACCGGCGGCCCCGCACGGCACCTCGACGGACGTCCTCGTCCTCAGCCCGAGGGTGCCGGCCGCTCCTCCCGGTCCCCCTCGTGGCCGTACCGTCTGGCATAGGTCTTCCGTCCGGGCGCCCCGGTGACCCCGAAGACCACCACGCTCACGGCCACGACGAGCGTGACCGCACCCCACAGCGCCGGGTCGTCCACCCCCTCGTGCCGCGCGTGCGCCAGGTAGAACAGCGCGCTGACGCCCATCGGCCCGAAGAGGCCCATGAAGCCCGCCTGGTGCGGGGCGACCCCGAGCGGCCGGTGCAGCGCGAGCAGGAACGGCAGCCGCCGCACCAGCAGGACGAGGGCCGCGAACACGACGGCCCGCCAGCCCCAGCCGGCCCAGGTCTCCCATGGCAGGACGACGCCGAGCACCGCGACGAGCGGGAGCACGGCGTACTTGTTGACCCCCTCGTCCACCGCGTCCTGCTTCTCCCGGGGGCTGCTCTGGGCGAAACGGTTGTAGGCGAGGCCCGCGACGAAGACCGCCAGCACCCCGGCCGCCTCGACCGTGCGGGCGACCCCGAGGACGCCGACCGCCAGCAGCAGCGTGTAGACCAGCTCGGGCCCCTCGCCCACGTCGTCGTGCCGGTCGGCGTGGCTCAGCCCGAGGCCGGCCAGCCATCCGAGCAGGGCACCGATCGCCACCCCGGCACCGACCTCCCAGGCGACCAGGCCCAGGGCGTGCCCCACGCCCTGCGCGGGCAGGACGACCGCGACGAGCACGGCGACGAGGACGACCCCGAGCCCGTCGTTGGCGCCGCTCTCCAGGGTGAGCAGCGCCCGGACGCGGTGGGGCAGGGTCCGTGCGGCCGGCTCGCCGTTGACGACGGCGGCGGCCAGGACCGGGTCGGTCGGGGCCAGGCAGGCCCCGACGAGGAGGGCCAGGGAGATCGGCACGGCGAGGACGAGGGCCGACGCGGCCGTGGCCAGGGCCGCCAGCGGCATCACCCCCGCCAGCAGCAGCGCGGTGGGTCTGAGCAGGCCGCGCAGCCTCTCCCACGGGTAGCGCAGTGCCGCAGCCATCACCGAGGCCGCGAGCAGGACACGGCTGCCCTCGAGCAGGAGCACGTCCACCAGCTCCTGCTCCAGCCGCACGAGGCCCAGGGCGGCCGGCCCGACGAGCACACCGACGGCGAGGGCCACGAGCGGCTCGCTGACGGGGACCCACCGTTCCAACGGGCCGCTGACGAGGGCCAGGACCATGCCGCCGAGACCCAGCACGGCCAGGGTGGGGGCCAGCCAGTCCACGCCTCAGCTCCTCCGTGGCAGCCGGTGGAGCACGACCTCGCCGAGCACGCCGTCGCCGACCTCGCAGGTCATGTAGGTGCAGAACGGCTGACGCCGCCGGTCGGTCGGGGACCCGGGGTTGAGCAGGCGCAGGCCGTCCCCGGCGGTGTCCCACGGGATGTGGCTGTGCCCGAAGACGAGCACGTCCAGGTCGGGGTATGCCGCCCGCATGCGCTCCTCGCGCCGCGCCCGGGGGCCGGTCTCGTGGACCACGCCCCACCGCATACCCCCCAGCTCGGTCCGGGCCACCTCGGGGAGCCGACGCCGCAGTTCCCCGCCGTCGTTGTTCCCGTGGACGCCCACCAGCCGGGCCGCCCTGGCCTCGAGCTCGTCGAGCAGCGCAGGGTCGACCCAGTCGCCGGCGTGGACGACCACGTCGGCGCGGTCGACCTCGCCCCAGACCTCGGACGGGAGCTCACGGGCCCGCTTGGGCACGTGCGTGTCGGCCACGAGCAGCACCCGCAGCCGGTCGCTCACCCGACGTCGGGCGTCTCGGCGCTGCCGTCGTCGTGGATCTCCTGGGCCATCCGGTCCAGCTCGCCCGCGTCGACGTCGACCTCGGCCTGGGCCATCCCCTCCTCGAGGTCCTCGCGGACCGTCTCGGGACGGGCGCCCTCGTCCCAGCTCTCCGTGCGCTCCACGACGTAGTCGGCCGCCTGCTGGCGGGCGTCGGCCTCCTCGGCCCCTCCGGTGCTCTGCTGATCGCTCATCCCGCCACGGTAGCCACGGGCCGGTGCTCCCGCACCCGGTGACAGACTGGCCCCATGGCCAGGACCGTCGCGACCACCACCACCGTCGACCGGGAGGGGCTGCTGGAGTTCGTCCGCCCCCGCCACCACCTCGTGCTCATCACCACCCGCCAGGACGGCCGCCCGCAGGCATCCCCCGTCACCGGCGGCGTGGACGGGCAGGGCCGGATCGTCGTCTCGACCTACCCGGAGCGGGCCAAGACACGCAACGCCCGGCGCGACCCGCGGGTGAGCGTCGTCGTGCTCTCCGACGACTTCGGGGGCGCCTGGGTGCAGGTCGACGGCGACTGCGAGGTGATCGACTGCCCGGAGTCGGTCGAGCCGCTCGTCGACTACTTCCGGGCCGTGGCCGGGGAGCACCCGGACTGGGACGAGTACCGCGAGGCGATGGTCGCCCAGGGAAAGTCGTTGCTGCGGATCACCCCGACCCGGTGGTCGCCGGTGGCCACGGGCGGGTTCCCCGCCCGGCTCGAGGACGACTGACGGTCCCCGGGGCCGGAAGCGACGCCGGGCGCCTCAGGCGGTCTTGATCTCGGTCCTGCGCAGACGCACCCAGCCGAGCACGAGCGGCAGCACGATCCACAGGGCGGCCACCGTCGCCAGCTGGGCCCACTGCTCCCCGGTGAGCGCCACCTGCGTCAACAGCGGCGCCTGCCCGGTCGCCAGGTCGAACCACCCGGCGTTCTCCCGCAGCACCTCGACGAAGGTGATGAGCAGGTTCATCGCCACGGGGAGCGCGAAGTAGAGCACGATCGCGGCCGTGCTGTTCATCAGCAGCAGCCCGAAGGCCACGCCCTGCATGATGGCCAGGACCTGCAGGATCGTGAAGTAGCCCAGCTCGCGGGCCCCCAGGTCCCAGACGTCGCCGCTGCCGGCGACCGCCGCGAAGACGGCGGCCACGGCCAGCAGCAGCGCCAGGCCCAGGAGGCCGACGACGACCGCGGCGATCGACTTGGCGACCACGACCAGCCCACGTCGCGGCTCGAGGGTGAAGGTCACCAGGCCGGCCCGCTGGCTCCACTCGCTGGTGACCAGCAGGATGCCCAGGACGGGCAGCAGGAAGGCCTGGGGGGTCAGCGCCATCCCGGCGAAGCCGTAGAAGGTGTGCCCCTCCTCCGGACCGAAGAGCCGGAAGAGGACGACGGCGCCGACGCTGAGGACGGCGATGATGGCGAGCAGCCACAGCCCCGAGCGGGTGTCGACCATCTTGCGCAGCTCGACCTGCACCAGCCGGAGCAGGGGTATGGGGCGCGCCGGCGCCTCGGTCCCGCCCCGCGGCCGGGTCGCGGCCCCGCCGGAGGGGTGGCTGCCGGTCGTGGTGCTCATCGGTGGACTCCTTCACGTGCGTCGGCGGCGGTCAGCTGCAGGAAACGCTCCTCCAGGCCGCCCCCGTCGGAGGGGCGCAGCTCGGTCAGCGCGATCCCCCGGTCGACGGCGACCCGGCCGACGACGGCCGGCTCGGCCTCCACGACCAGGCCTCCGCCCGGGGACTCGACGGCGTCCAGACCGGCCTGCTGCAGCGCGACCAGCAGGGTGACGTCGTCCGCGGACCGCACGACGGCACCGCCGGTGGCCAGCAGCTCGGCCTTGGTGCCCCGGGCCACGATCCGGCCACGCCCGATGACGACGAGGTCGTCGGCGATGACCTCCACCTCCCGGAGCAGGTGGGAGGACAGCAGCGCGGTTCCGCCGGCCCGGGTGAAGTCGGCCAGCAGGGTGCGCATCCAGTGGATCCCGGCCGGGTCCAGCCCGTTGGCCGGCTCGTCGAGCACCAGCACCTGGGGGTCCCCCAGGAGCGCGTTGGCGATCCCGAGACGCTGGCGCATCCCCAGGGAGTAGCCGCCCACCCGGCGCCGGGCCTCCGCGGGCGTCAGACCCACCAGCTCCAGCATCTCGTCGACCCGCCGCCGGTCCAGGCCCATGGTCAGCGCGCTGACCGTCAGGGCCTCCCGGCCGGTGCGGCCGCCGTGCTGGGCCTGGGCGTCCAGCAGGACGCCAACGGTCCGCCCGGGGTTGGGGATCTCCTCGTAGCGGCGGCCCAGCACGAGCGACTGCCCGGACGTGGGTCGGGTGAGGGCGCAGAGCATCCGCATCGTCGTCGACTTGCCCGCCCCGTTGGGGCCGAGGAAGCCGGTGACCCGCCCTGGTTCCACGGTGAAGGTCACGTCGTCGACGGCGGTGGTCGTGCCGTAGGTCCTGGTCAGGCCCTGGATCTCGATCATCGGTCGTCGGCCTCCCTCCGGTGCTGCGACTCCTCGGGCGTCCTGGTCACCATGTCACTTCACCGGGACCCGGCGCATGATGCCGACGAAGACGACGACGAGGACCGCGGCCGTCAGCAGGTCCGAGCCCCACCACGCGTCGGCACGCTCGAGCGCCTCGCCGAGTGGCGGGAGGAACCCGGCCACCAGGGGCAGCAGGACGAAGATGACGACCAGGACGGAGGTGCCGACCCACCAGGGCCAGCGCAGGAACAGCGCCGTGATGGTGGCCGCGGCCAGCTGGGGGGCCACGACGGCCCCGAGCGCCACCACGGCGACCTGGACCCCACCCCCCGCGACCTCGGACCCCAGGATGTCGAGGGCACCGTCCGGGCCGCGTCCCAGCACCAGCAGCACCACAGCGGCGACGGCGAGCACGTAGGCCGTCATCACGCCGATGGTCAGCAGGTGGGCCAACGTGACCTGCCGCCGCGTGGCCCCGGTCGCCAGGTAGACGCGGGACCGGGCCGTGCCGACGACCGTGTGCACGATCGCCGCGATCCCGACGGAGATCGGCAGCACCACGAGCGAGATCCACAGGACCGTCCGGCCGCCCTCGATCAGGAGCGGCGGGCCGCCCCACTCGACCTCGTCCATGACCACCACGTCCCAGCCCTGCCAGCGGGACACGAGGGCCATGACGGCCAGGACCACGAGGGTGACCAGGGCCGTGACGGTGAGCCCGCGGAGCGCGTCGGCCACCTGGAGCCGGCCGAGGGCCCACCACTGCCGGTCGGGCCGGGAGGCCGGTCCCGTAGTGCGGATAGCGGTGGTGCCGGCGGTGTCGGTGGTCGTCATGACGGGGTCCTTCCGGTGCTGACGTGCACCAGCACGTCGGTGAGCGAGGCGAGCCGGTCGCCGCTGGAGTGCTGCTCGCGCACGGCCGCGGCGTCGCCGGCGGCGACGACCCGGCCGCGGTCGAGCACGACGACGTCCTCCATGAGGTCCTCGACCTCGTCGAGCAGGTGGGAGGACAGCACGATCGTGCGCGGGTGGGCGACGTAGTCCGCCATGAGCTCGTCGTAGAAGAGGCGGCGGGCGACGGCGTCCATGCCCAGGTAGACCTCGTCCAGCAGGGTGAGCTCGGCGCGGGAGGCGAGGCCGACGACCGCCCCGAGGATCGACCGCTGGCCGCGGGAGAGCTGCTCCGGCTTCTTGCGCAGCGGCACGCCGAACCGTTCGAGCAGCTCCACGGCATACTCCTCGTCCCAGTGCGGGCGCAGCGCCCGTTGGACGCGCAGGGTCTGGTGGATGCGCTGGTCCTCGAGGATGCCGCCGCGGTCCCGGACCAGGCAGACGCGGGAGGTGACCGAAGGGTCCTCCCACACGTCCCGGCCGCCGACGCGGACGGTGCCGGTCTGGACCGGGCGCAGCGCGGCGATCAGCGACAGCAGGGTCGTCTTGCCGGCGCCGTTGCGCCCGACGAGGCCGGTGATGGTCCCCGGCCGGACGGTCAGGCTGACGTCCGAGAGGGCCTCGACGCCCCGGAACCGGTGGGTGACGGCGTCGACCTCGACGCTCAGCGGCGCGTTCACGGCTGCTCCTTCAGGTGCTCGATGAGCTGGTCGGTGGTGATCCCCAGCGCCCGGGCCTCGGCGATGGCCGGCCCGAAGGTGTCCTCCCAGAAGGTCGCCCGGCGCTGCTGGCGCAGCAGCTCGCGGGCCCCCTCGGAGACGAACATCCCCAGCCCGCGCCGCTTGTGCAGCAGGCCATCGTCGACGAGCGTGCTCATCGCCTTGGCCGCGGTCGCGGGGTTGATGCGGTGGGTGGTCGCGTACTGCGTGGTCGACATGACCTGGGCCCCCTCCGGGAGGTCGCCCACCAGGACCGCGTGGCGGATCCGGTCGGCGATCTGCTGGTAGATCGGGGTGCGGTCGTCGAACGGCTCGAACTCCGCCGGCACGGCCTGGGTGGCCATGGCCACCTCCGATCTTGTTCTGTGGTTCATTACATGACTAATGAACCACAGAACAACGGGCCGGCGCAACTCCGGGCAGCGGACGACGCCCCGGGGGCGCTGGCCCTCCGGGGCGTCGTGCAGCCGTGCCGTCCCCTCGGCCGGCGCGGGTGCAGGTCCCGTCAGTCGCAGGTGACGGTCGGGTTCAGCGGGCTCAGCACGCCCGCCGGGTTGCCCTGCCAGACCCAGGCGTGCAGGGTGTGGAACGGCGGGCCACCGTGCGGGTGGGGCGCGTCGAAGGCTCGGCCGAAGAGGCTGGCCGAGGCGTCCCAGGTCGCGTACTCGACGGCCACCAGCTTGAGGCTGCCGTTCTCGCGCGGCGCGTAGACGAGGATCTCCGGTGCGGCCGGGTCCAGCTCGTCGGCCGTCGCCGCGACCCCGCGCTGGTAGTGGTAGCCCATGTTCGGCACGCACGGCGAGGACGGCTTGTAGCCGTCGGCGACCGCCGCGTCGACGTCGTGGTACTTCGCCGTGGCCGCCCGGACCTCGGCCAGCTGGGCGCCGAGCGGGCGCTCTCCGCCGTGGCCGGGGTGGGCGCCGGCGGTCGCCGCGGGTGCTCCCACGGCCAGGGCCATCCCGGCCAGGGCTGCGGCGCCCCGGCTCCGGGTGCGACGGCTCGGGGTCGTGGTGGTGGTGGGTGTCATCGATCTCTCCTTGGGACGGTCGGGCCTGCGGCCCGGGGGTGGGCTTGGGGTCGGGGTTGGGGTTGGTCAGGCGGGCGGCAGCGCGCCGGGTGGGGGTCCGAGCACCTCGATGCCGTGCCGGGCGCAGGCCTCGGCGACCTGCCCGGGGTCGATCTCCACCGGCTCGGGCAGCCTGGCCTGCGGCATCCGGGCGCCGAGGTCGTGGACCATCTCCACGAAGCTGGGCTCGTGGCGCCGCCCGGCGACGACCGTGAGGAAGCGGGCCGTGTCCGACTCCACCTGGAAGGTGTGGGCCCCCCGGCACGGAAGGGCCAGCAGGGCGCCGGTCCCGCCCTGGACGACCTGGTCGCCCAGCTCGAAGCGGATGCGACCGTCCAGGACGTAGAAGAGCTCGTCCTCCTCCCGGTGCACGTGCAGCGGGGGCCCGAAGCCCCGCGGGGCGAGGAACTCCACCGCGCCCATCCCGCTGGCCGAGCTGCCAGCGTCGAGCTTGACGGTGGCCAGGTGGTTGAGGAAGGCGCGGTGCACGCCCTCCCCCTCGGGCAGGTGCCGGAAGCGGTCCGGGTCGCCAGTGGTGGACGGAGGCCGGGTCTGGTCCTGGTGGTCATGGCGGCACCGTGCCCCGGCACCCTTTCGGAAACCTTTCGACGCCGGCCGCGGTCCCCGTCGGCGCATCTGCAGGCCGGGCTCAGCCGTCGTCGATCCCCAGCTCGGCCATCGCCTCCTCGTAGCGCTCCCGGGCCGCGACCGCCTCCCCGTGCCGGCCGTCCCGGTGGAGCAGCTCGACGAGGGTCCGGTGGGCCTCCTCGTCGTAGGGGTCCAGCTCGAGCACCCTCCGCAGCAGCACGACGGCGTCCTCGCCGCCGGCTCCTCCTCCCGCCGGGTCGTCGAGCACGGCCCGGGCGACCCGGTGCGCCGCCGTGACGAAGCGGTCACGCATCCGGTCGCGCAGCGGGGCGGCCCAGTCGTCGTAGCGGTCCTCGGGCAGCAGCTCGGCGTAGTCCCGGACCACGGCGCGGTCCTCGTCGAGCCGGAACCAGCGCTCGACGTCGACGTCCACGGCCGCCAGGTCCAGCCGGACGGTCGACCGGTCTGCCACCACGGCCCCGCCCAGGACCCTCCGCACGGCGGACAGCTGGACCGACAGCCGGGCGGCGAGCCGGTCGGAGAGCTCGTCCGGCCAGAGCAGGTCCGTCAGCTCCTCGCGGGGGACCGGCCACCCGCGGGCCACCACCAGCCGCTTGAGCAGCGTCCGGGCCTGCCGGGACCCCCAGTCCCCCGGCCGGGTCGGCGTCCCGTCGAGGACCACCTCGAAGCGGCCCATCGCCCGCACCTGCACGGTGGCCGGGGCCGGGGCCGGTGCCTGCCTCGGTCCAGTCGCCGGACGGCCGGTCCTGCCGCTCGGGCCGGCCCGCCCGCAGCGGCCGGTCGTGAACCGCTCGACGGCGTCGCAGACCGCGTCCATGTCGCCGGCGAAGCTCCAGTGGTCCTCCCCCGGCAGCTCGACCAGCTCGACGTCGGCGCCCGCCTGCCGGAATTGCCGGTAGGTCTCCCGCGCGCGGTCCACCGGCGTGATCAGGTCCCCGGTGCGGTGGACGATGAGGACAGGGCAGCCCACCCGGTCGAGGACGCCGCGGGCGTCCATGTCCCCGTTCATCCGGAACAGCTCCGTCAGCGCGTCCCGGCTCGCGGAGTGACGCTCGTAGTGCGGCCACCACCGGACGAAGTCCTCGTCGTTCAGCAGGGACGGGCCGAACAGCGCGACGGTCCGCGACATGGGCGTTCCCCAGGCGTCGACGAACTCCTCCCACCTCCGCCGCGCCGCGGCCATCCCCTGCGGCGTCGAGCGCACGGCCCGCTGCTCGTCCGTGAGCAGGGAGGCCGCCGTCCCTTCCAGGATCAGGCCCTGGACCCGCCCGGGGTAGGTGGCCGCGAACATCACCGCCATCGGCCCGCCCTCGGACACCCCGTGCACGAACGCCCGGTCCACGCCGGCGGCGTCCATGACCGAGCGCAGCTCGTCGACCCGTTCGTCCAGGCCGGGGATGTCCAGCGACCGGTCCGACAGCCCGGTGCCCCGCTTGTCGAAGATCACCTGACGCGAGAACGCGGCGTACCGCTCCAGCATCCGGCGGATGACCGGGGACTCCCAGGCCAGCTCCACGTTCTGCGCCATGGGTGGCACGACGCAGATGGTCGGGGGGCCGTCGCCGAACACCTCGTAGGCCAGGGTGGAGCCGGCCGCCTCGGCGAAGCGGACCTCCGGCACCTCCTCCATGCCCCCACAGACAACCACACCGGGCCGTCGCGACGGCGCCGAAGGACCTCGGGTTCGTGGCCTCAGGGGTCCCCGACGGCGCACGGCGGGCGGTAGCCGGTGCCCGGCAGCAGGCCCTCCCACTCCTCCCGGGTGACCTCCTGCTGCACGGCGCCGCAGACGCTCGTGGTGGCCAGGTCCACGTCGGTCAGCCACAGCCGGGTGCGCCCCGAGAGCCCGCCGCCGAGCAGAACCGTCCCGTCCGACGACCAGGCCACGTCCTGCAGGTTGGCCAGGCCGGCACCGAGCACCTCGGTCGGCCGCCACCCGTCCGCACCCCGCGTCCACAGCCAGGCCTCGCCCTCGTCGACCGCGGCCGCGAGCCGCTGTCCGTCGGGGGCGAAACGCACCCCGTTGGGGATGGCCGACGGACCCGACAGCGGGTCCCCGGCCGCTGTCGGGCGGGCGGGGTCGGACACGTCGTAGAGGTGCACCCGTTCGTCGGAGGCCGCGAGCACCAGGGTGGTGCCGTCCGGGGAGAAGTCCGCCCCGTAGACGGTCAGGCCGGTGTCGATCCGCCCCAGGGTCCGCTGCGGGTCGTCGACGTGCACCAGCCGCACCTCCCCGGTCCCGTCCGGCACCGCCAGCAGACCGTCCTCGCGCACCGCGACGGTGAAGACCTCCCCCGGAACGGTGACCTCGTCGAGCAGCCGCCCCCTCTCCTGCCCGGTCAGCCCCACGACCGCGACGCGCCCGTCGCGACCGACGGCGACCAGACGCTCCGCGTCGTGCGTCAGCAGCACGACGGGGATGCCCCCGTCGGACACGGGCAGGTCGACGACGACCTCGGACGTGGTGCCCTCGAGCCGCCAGACGACGACGCGACCCTCGGTCGTGCCGGTGGCCACGACGGAACCGTCGTGGCTGACCGCCCCCGTGCCGGTCGAGGTGTCCCCGCCGTCGGGCCGCAACGTGTGCAGCAGGCGCGGGGCGTGGGGCCGCCAGGCGTCCCACACCTGGACGGCACCGTCGGGCGGCCCGGTCGCCGTCAGCCAGCGGTCGCCCCCGGCCGAGGCGGCGACCGTGAACACGTTGCCCGCCAGCCGCGGCAGCGCCGATCCCTGGGAGTCCCAGGTGTAGGTCGTCCCGCCCATCGTGGTGAACAGCCACCGGCCCTGGGCGACGGCGACGTCGAAGACCGGCCGGGGCGAGGGCAGGACGAGGCTGGGCGACTCCGTCACCGAGCCGTCCTGGCCGAGGCGCCACAGGGACACCTGCCCGTCCCACCCGGCGGCGGCCAGCAGTCCGCTCGCGTCGTCGATGTGGACGGCGAACAGGTTGGTGTCGGAGGCGTAGCGGTGGTGCGTCTCCTCCAGCCCGTCGCCGGCGACCTCGATCCAGTGGACCAGCCCGGACCGGCCGACCGCGGCCACGGCCGTGCCGTCCGCGCTGACGTCGAGGTCGAAGAGCTCGCGGCCGGTGTCCAGCTCGCCGACCGTCTCCAGCGCGTCGCTCCCCCGGCCCACCTGCCAGACCGAGACGGTGCCGTCGGCCCCGGCGGCCGCGAGGACCTGCCCGTCGTCGCCGGCCCCCAGGGCCTCGACGAGGACGCCGACGTCGGTCGTGCCCTCCAGCGGCTGCGCGTCGACCGGGGCCTGCCTGTCGTCGGCGGCGGCGGACCCGCCACGGCCGGCCCCGACGGCATACCGGTGGAGCACACCGTCGGCGGCCACGACGAGGGTCCTCCCGGCGTCGGCGAAGGTCATCGCGGTCGGAGGTGCCGGGACCTCGAGGCGGTGGGCGACCGGCCCGGTCGGGTCGGTCAGGTCGAGCACGGCCAGCATCGGCTCGCCCGTGCCGGTCCCCTCCTGCGCGCCCTCCGGCACCGCGGTGCCGCCGACGACCACCCAGGGCCGGTCGGGATGGGCCGCGAGCCGGACCACGGAGGGCGCCTCGACGCCCTCGACCACGTCCCGCAGGCGGGCCACCACCTCCCACGCCCCGGTGCCGCCCTCGGCGTGGCGGACCACGACCACGCCCCCGGCCGAACCGGCCAGCACGAGGTGCTCCCCGTCGGGCAGCGGGACGGCCCGGTCGAGCACCGCCCCCTCGGGGTCGGCCCAGTCGCCGAGCACCGGGGTCGTCGTCGCGTCCAGGAGGGCCGATCGGCCCTCGCGCGTGGGGGCGGTGCGGAACGCGGCCAGCGCGAGCTGGCGCGAGAGCAGGGGGTCGCGGTCGCGCAGGCTCTCGGCGGCCACGGCCATCTGCCGCGACTGCGCCTGGTCGCGCTCGTCCTTGGCCCGGTCCCACCAGCGCAGGGCCACCAGGGAGGCCACCGTGGTGGCGACCAGCAGCAGCGCGAGCACGGCGCTGACGGCCCGGCTCCGTCGTCGTCTGGCCGCCTGCTCGTCCGCCAGCCGTCCGGCCAGCTCCCGGCTGGCCGCGACGTAGTCCTCCTGCAGCGGCGTCAACGGGTCCTCGGCGGTGGACCGCCACTCGTCGACGGCCTGCAGCCGGGAGCCCCGCAGCAGGTGGTCCTCGCCCCGGCCGGCGGCGTCCCAGTCGCGGGCGGCCCGCTCGAGCGCCTCGCGGCGGGCCAGGTCGCCACGGCGCGCGTCCACGGCCTCCCGCAGGCGCGGCCACGCACCCACGAGCGACTCGTGGCTGAGCGTCGCGTCGTCGGTCCGCACCACCACCAACCGCCCCTCGACGAGGCGGTCCAGGACCGTCCGGGCCTCCGGGGCGGCGGCCAGCAGCTCCTCGAGCGGCACCAGACGCCGGGTCCAGCCCTGGGCGGGCGCGGTCGTCACCATCCGCAGCAGCAGCGTCATCGCCAGGTCCCGCCGGTCGGCCGGCAGGGAGCCAAGGACCTCCTCCGCGGACTGCCGGATCGCCCCCTCGAAGCCGCCGGCGTCCCGGTAGCCGGCCACGGTCAGCGCCCACCGGTCGCTGGAGCGCCACATGGTGTCCAGCACGTGCGCCAGGTGGGGCAGCACCGATCCGACGGTGTCGGGCCGGACGTCCGCGAGGATCAGCTCGGCCAGGCCCTGCTCCAGGACCAGCCCCACCTGACGCGCCGGCCCCTCGATGGCCGACCTCATCTCGGACAACCCGAGCGGCTCGACGAGCAGCTGGTGGTGCTGCAGGGCCTGCGCCAGACCGGACAGGGTCATGGCCTCGCCGTAGAAGTCGGCGCGCAGGCCCAGCACCACCACCCGCCCCGGCGAGCGGCCGCCCACGCCGTCAGGTCGGCGACCAGCTCCTCCGCCCGGGCGCGCAGGTCGGGGTGGGTCCACAGCTCATCGAGCTGGTCGACGACGAGCACCCGGCCGACCGCGCCTCCACCCCTGCCGCCCCGGTCGGTCGCGTCGGGCCCGCCGCCCGGGTCCGTCCCGGCCGCACCCTCGACCCACCCCGACCCCCGCTCCCCGGCCTGGGTCGGGGTCAGCACGGTGCAGCCGTCGGCCCCCAGGGCCGGCTGGAGCCCCGCCCGCAGGAGCGAGGACTTGCCCGACCCCGAGGGTCCGACCACCGTCACGAGGTGAGGGGTCGTGCCCGCGGCCGTCTGGACCAGGGTGAGCAGGCGGTCGAGCAGCTCCTCCCGGCCGAAGAACAGGTCGTGCTCCTCGGCGCCGAACGGGCGCAGCCCGGGGTAGGGCGTGCGCGTCACCACCTGCCGACGCTGCTCGTGCAGGTCCTGGAGCCGGCGGTGCCAGGCGGACCGTTCCGCCTCGGGGACCTGGCACTCCCGCAGGACACCCTCGAGCACCTCCGGACGGTTGGCCGGCGGCAGGTGCCGTCCGGCGAAGTAGCCGCCGAGGGTGGCGGACGGGACGCCGGTCGCGCGGGCGACGTCGCGCACCGACCGTCCGGCCCGCCGACGCAGCTCGGACAGGTCGCCGGCGAAGGCCACCATCGAGTCGGGTGCGCGGCTCACTCAGGGCCTCCTTTCGTCGCAGGGAGAGCGTACGGACAACCTCGGACAACCTCCCACCCTTGTGTCGCACCCACGTCTCAGCCGCAGGTCAGCGGCCTGCGGTGTACGGAGTCGTACGGATATCCACAGCTGGCTGGCGCCCGTACGCCTCGGACGGCTACACAAGAGTCGTGGGTGCCTGGCTGCAGGGGGCCAGGCACCCCGACCCGCCACCGCACCCACTCGAAGGAGGACGCCGTTGTCCACCGTCGACACCGATCCGCGGGTGGAGTTCCCCCGGACGTCGGCAGCGCTCGCGGAGGTGCTGCTCACGGACCTGCGCTGCCGGCGACGGTGGCAGCGGCACACCCGCCGCAACAGCAGCCAGCTGCCGAACCAGGCGGGGGTCGCCCACGTCCTGGCCGCCGCGGTGCGGGACGGTGGTCGCGGTGGGACGACCGCCGCGCGGTCGTCAGTCCCCCGCAGCCTGAAGGACCGGGTCTCCCGGGCGCTCACGGGCCGTCTCGTGACGGCCAGCACGCTGAACCTGTTCGTCGAGGCCTTCGGCATGACCGAGGAGCAGGAGCGCCGGCTCTACGCAGCCTGGGAGGCGGACCAGACCTTCGTCTGATCTCGCGGACCAACACCGCTGCGACGTCGCAGGTCTAAGGTCGGGGGATGGACGGGTTCGACCTGGACCGCGCCACCGAGGTCGGGTGGGCCGGGTTCCTCACGCGGCTGGCCGCGCACCTGGCGACGGCCACCGAGCCGTTGCGCATCACCCCCTACGGCGCCGGGTCCGAGAGCGCACCCGCGCTGGAGGTGCGGCCCGACGGTGAGGTGCTGCACGCCGAGCTGCGGATCCCCGAGGGACGCCCGGCGCTGGACGAGCAGAACCGGCGGCACCTGGGATCGCTGGGGTGGCGGGAGGAGTCGCCCACGGCATACCTCCTCGAGCGTCCCCGCACCCACGCGCACCTGCTCGCGGCGGTCGTGTCCGACACGCTCCGGCACGTCGTGGGGGCCCCGCACCCGGCGTTCCTCGACGCCGGGAGCCTGACGATCACCCCGCCCGACCCCGCGGACGACGTGGCGGTGCGGCCCGAGATCGACCTGGACGAACCGGTGCGGGTGACCACCCCGGCCGAGCTGCGGCAGGCGGTCGAGACGACGCTGCACGCCACGATGGGGCACCCGCCCCGGCGGGACGCCGACGGTGACGTGCCGATCGTGTTCGGGACGACCCTCGTCTACGTCCGCACGGCCGACGCCCAGCCGGTGGTGAGCATCTTCGCCATCCTCGTGCAGGACGTCGCCGACCTGGAGGCGGCGCGACGGGAGGTGGGCATCCTCAACCGGGAGTCGGTCTTCGCCAAGTTCCACCTCGTGGGACGCCAGGTGGTGGCCAGCGTGGCCATCCCGAGCCTGCCCTTCGTGCCCCGGCACCTGGTCGGGATGATCGAGCTCCATGGGCCGCGAGCTGGACCGTCTCGACGACGCCCTGGCCGTGCGCGTCCAGGGCCGCCGCTGGATCGACGTCATGACGGGCCGTGGGCCGGGAGGGGTGGAGACTCCCCCGGCCACCCCGGACACGCGGGACGGCACGGGCGGGCAGGAGGAGGGCGACCTCGGCTCCGGCCAGGCACCGGACGGGCTTCCGGAGGAGCTGCTGACCCTGCTCAACCTGGACCGGGAGGGCCCGGTCCCGCTGGAGCCGGCCCTCGTGGCCGACGTGTGCCACCACGACCGGGCGCTCATCCTGCGCTTCATCCGGATCGCGGAGGAGCGCACCATCTCCGGGCGGGGGGCGGTGGACGAGGCGCGGGAGGCCGGGGACGTGGAGAGGGCCCGCGCCGCCACCGAGGAGCTGCACCGTTGGCAGTCGACCGTCCGGGACCTGCGCGCCGCCCTGCGGCACGTGGTGACCTTCGGCCAGGCGGAGGGGTAGGTCGGGGAGGCACTCCGGGCGTCTCAGCCCTCGACGCCCCCTCCTCAGGTCGCCGGCGCCGCCACCTGCCGGATGTGGTCGGACGCTGCCCGTGGCTCGATCCCCGCCTCCCGGAGCGGCCTGTCGTCACAGGTGCTGGGGTGGGTGTCGGAGTGGAGGGCCATCGCCATGACCGAGGCCAGCGCCGGCCGGGGCCGGGCCAGGACCCGGCTGGCCACGCCGAGCACGGGCCGGGGCACGTGCCGGACGGTGAAGGAACGGCCGGCGGCCCGCTCGAAGGCGGCCACCGCCTCGTTGGGGGTGACCGGCTCGGGGCCGCCGAACTCCACCTCCGGCGGCACCGACTCCGCGACCGCGAGGTGCGTCACCAGGGCCGCGACGTCGTCGATCGCGACGTAGCGGTGGGCGGCGTCGCCCTTGCCGTAGACGACGGCCCTGCCCCGCGCCACGTCGATGCCGCCCGCGCCGGCGAGCCAGACCTCCTGGAACATGTCGGGCCGGACGACCACCGCCTCCATGCCCGTCGCCCGCAGCGCCCGCTCGGTCGCCCGCTTGGCCGCCACGAACGGGGCCCGGGCGCCGGCACCCCGGTCGAAACCCGCGGCGGAGAGGAAGACGAACCTGCGCACCCCGGCCTCGTCGGCCGCCGTCACGAGGTGCTGGTTGCCCTCGACGTCGACGTCGCGCACGCTCAGCTCCTTGTCCCCCGCCAGCGACCGCGCGAGGGCGTTGGCCGTGGTGACGACCGTGTCGACCCCCTCCACGGCCCGCGCGAGGCTGGCCGGGTCGCGCAGGTCCCCACGGACGACCTCCACCCCCAGGGCCTCGAGCGCACCCGCGTCGGTCGTCGGCCGGACGAGCGCCCGGACCGTCCGCCCGTCCTGCACCAGACGACGGACGACGCGTCCGCCCAGCTCTCCCGTGGCGCCGCAGACCAGGATCATGGCTCCTCCTCGTGGTCGCCTCCGCGACCCGTGAGGGCGACCGGTCGGCCGGTCGGTCGACACCCCTGTCGTCCTGAGGGTGACGCTACTCCGCACGTGGCGGCCGGGGTAGGGCCTTCGCTCGCGACCTCGCGGCCGGGACGCCCGTGGCCGCGTAGTCTCCCTCCATGTCGTTCCTGCGCACCACCGCCCGCATCACGCTCGGCCTGGCCATGGTGGGGGCCGGCGTCGGTCACCTGACCACCCAGCGGCAGGAGTTCCAGGCCCAGGTGCCGGACTGGTTCCCGCTGGACGAGGACCTCACCGTGCTCGGGTCGGGCGTCGTCGAGATCGCGCTCGGTGCCTCGTTCGTCGTCCTGCCCCGCCGCAAGCGGCTGGTCGGTGCCCTCCTCGCGGCCTTCTTCGTGGTGATCTTCCCCGGCAACGTGGCGCAGTACGTCGAGGGCACCGACGCCTTCGGCCTGGACACCGACCGCAAGCGGCTGGTCCGCCTGTTCTTCCAGCCCGTGCTCGTGCTGTGGGCGCTCTACGGCGGCGGCTGGTTCCGGCGGGGCGGCCGACGGGAGACGTAGCCGACCGCCGACCCGCGACGGGTCGACGGGTGCGACCCCGACCGACCTTGCCGATGCGGGACCTAGGCTCCGCGGGCCTCCGCATACCTGCGCAGCACCTCGCGAGTCGGCGCGACCTCGACGCCGAGCTCGTGCAGGCGCGAGGCGTCCAGCACCGGCCGGTGCGCGAGGAACACCGTCTGCTCGGGGCCGTAGGCGGTCAGCCCCAGCCGTCTGCCGACGGCCAGCACCGTCCGCAGCGCCGGCTCGGGCACCGTCAGCGTCCGCCTGCCCAGGGCCCTCGCGATCTCCGGCACGGTCACCGTGCCCTCCCCCGCGACGTTGAACACCCCGGTCGTCGGCGAGGTCACCGCGGCCACGACGACCCGCACGACGTCCTCGTCCCACACGAGCACGAACGGCGACTCCGCGCCGGCCAGCCGGAGGATGAACCGCCCCGACCACAGGCGGGTGATCTGGTTGTCGACCCGCTCCCCCAGGATCGTGCCGATGCGCAGGACCACCTGCTCCAGGGTCGGGGTGCGCGCCCGCTCGACGGCGAGCATCTCCTCCACCTGCCGCTTGTGGTCGGCGTAGGCGAACTCGGGGTTGCCCCGCAGCGGGTCGTCCTCGGTCAGCGGGACCGGGTTGTCGGCGTGGTAGCCGTACGCCGCCCCGCTCGAGCTCACGACGATCCGTCGGACCCCGTGCTCGCGGCAGGCGTCCAGCACGTGCCGCGTCCCGTCGACGTCGACGGCCCGCTCGCGCGCCCGGTCCGAGTCCTTGCCGGGGGTGACGACGCTGGCCAGGTGGACCACCACCTCCGGGCGGTGCCCGGCCAGGACCTCCTGCACGGTATGCCGCTCGCGCACGTCCATCCGCACGTGCACCGCCCCCGGGGTCGGGCGGGCGGGGTCCCGTACGTCGGCGCCGACGACCTCGTGGCCCCCCGCGACGAGGCCGGGGACCACCGAGGAGCCCAGGAAGCCCGAGCTTCCGGTGACGAGGACCTTCATGGGCGGCACCGTACCGGCCCGGTCACCGGCCGGTGCCACGGATGCGTCCGGCCGGCCGGGCATCGCATACATTCTGCTCGTGAGCGCACAGGCCCCCTCGTCCGTCATCCTCGTCCGCGCGACCAAGTTCGTCCCCAACCCGGCGACCGCCGCCGACAACGCCTTCCAGCACGTCATCCCCGAGGGGCAGCCCACGGAGGAGACGTCGCGGCAGGCGCTGGCCGAGATGGACGCCCTCGCCGGGGCGCTGCGCGACGTCGGCGTGCGGGTGCACGTCTTCGACGACGACGACCACACCCGGCCCGACAGCGTCTTCCCCAACAACTGGCTCTCCACCCACCAGGGCGGTTACGTCGCCGTCTACCCGATGTACGCCTCCAACCGCCGCCACGAGCGCCGCGGGGACGTCCTGGAGATGCTCAAGTCGACGTACCGGGTGCAGACGATCATCGACTACTCCGGCCTGGAGCCCGACGGCATCTTCCTCGAGGGCACCGGGGCGATGGTCCTCGACCACATCTCGCGGGTGGCCTACACCGCGGTCAGCAGCCGCGCCGACACCAACGTGCTGGAGCGCTTCTGCACCGACTTCCGCTACGAGCCGATGGCCTTCGAGGCCCTCGACTCGGAGGGCGTGCCGGTCTACCACACCAACGTCATCGCCTGCATCGGCACCGACGTCGCGCTCGTGGCCCTGGGGATGATCCCCGACGAGCAGCGCCGGCAGGAGGTGCGCGAGCGCCTGTCGGTCAACGGCCGTCGGGTCGTGGAGATCACCGAGGAGCAGGTGCGGCAGTTCGCCGGCAACGCCGTGGAGCTGTGCGGCCGCCGGCCGGACGGGACCAAGCGCTACGTCATGGCGATGTCCGGCAGCGCCCGGCGCAGCCTGCGCCCCGACCAGGTCGCGGAGATCGAGCGCTCCTGCGAGATCGTGTCCGTCGACGTGCCGACGATCGAGCTGGCCGGCGGGTCCGTGCGCTGCATGATCGCCGGCGTCCACCTCGACCCTCGCCCCGCCGAGGGCGGGGAGCCGACGGCCACCGCCGTGGCGATCGACGAGCACCCGCACACCGCCGACGGCCAGGACGTCGCGGAGGGCACGGGCTGACGGGTCAGCCGCCGGCCCGGCCCGGGCCCAGCGTCGCCCGCACCAGCTCGGCGCGGGCGGCCCACGGCATACCCCCGAACATCCCCCACATCGCCCGGGCCAGCCCTGCGGCGTCGGAGTCCCGGGACATGAAGTCGCGCTGCTGCCGCCTCGGCAGCCGCCCGAACGCCTCGAACAGCGCCAGCGTGCCGGCCGTGTCCAGCCGCAGCAGTGCGCGGAGCCCGGCCTCGCGCAGCAGGTCCGCGGGGCCGGCCGGGTCCGCGTCGGTCAGCGTCCCGTCGGCGACCTTCGCCGCGAGCCCGTCGGCGCTGCGCAGCGCGTGCGCCACCGAGTAGCCGGTCACCAGGTTGCCCCCGCGGCCGGCGACCCCGACGGCGACCACGCCCTCGGGCGCCGGTCGTCCGCGGCCGCGCATGGGGATCCGGACGACCTCGCGCTCCAGCGGGGTGTCGACGGCGGCCGGGTCGACGCCGCGGGAGAGCAGGCGGTGCCGCAGCCGGGACCGCAGCTCCTCGACCGGCATCCCGGGCGCCGCCGCCAGGCAGGTCTCCTCCAGCAGCACCCGGTCCTGCCCCAGCGGGATCGCGTAGAGGAAGGTCGGCGTGCCGGTCGGCTCGGGATCGTCGGTCCAGTCCGTGCGCCAGTCCATGAGCAGCCCCTCGGCGCCCTGAAGGGCCGGGACGGCCGCGGCCGCGGGGACGACGATCCCGTATGCCGTCTGCGCCGGCGCGGGGTCGTCGACCACCCGCCCCTCGGGCCGGGCCCCGCGCGCGTCCACGACGGTCCGGGCCTGCGCACGCAGGTCGGCCACCTCGTCGTCGGTCAGCCGGGCCCGGCGGACCTCGGCGCCGTCGAGGGGCAGGGCGGCCTGCAGGGCGGCGTTGTCGAGGACGACGTACTCCCGCCCGAGGGGGTGGTCGCCGTGCACCCGGATCCACGGGTCCCCCGTGCGGGCCCTGACCACGGACGCGGGCAGGTCGCCGAGCTCGTCGGCCCAGACGCCGTAGGTGGGCGTCCAGACCGTGTCCGGCCGCGGGTCGACGGCGAGCACCGACAGCCCGCGCGCGAGGCAGCGGTAGGCCAGGGCCCGGCCGGCGGGGCCCAGGCCGACCACCGCGACGTCGTGAGGCACCACCTCAGACCACCGGGACGTCGCGTCGGCGGAAGCCCACGAACCCGGCCACGGTGAGCAGGACCGCGAGCACGAGCAGCACGACCACCCCGGTCGTGGAGGCCCCCTCGCCGACCACGTCGCGCCCGACGGCGAGGAACGGCGAGGCGTCGAGCAGCGGGTCGGGCAGGTCGAAGCCCGGCCCGAGGTAGGCGAGCACGGCACCCGCCGCGAGCGCCGCCCAGGCCAGCCCGTGCCAGCGCGGCCGCCAGCCCAGGAGCGCCACGGCCAGCCCGGCGAAGAGGAGCACCGCGGCGCCGTGCGCCAGCGACCCCTCGAGCACGTCCGCCACCCAGGCGTCGTCGCCGAGCGAGGCGGCGGTGGTCACGCCGAGCGAGACCGCGCCGACCAGGCCGACGACGAGGGCGCCGGCCAGGACGACGAGCACGTGCACCCCGAGCCAGGAGGCTCGGGACCGCGAGGAGGACAGCCCGACCTCCAGCCGCCCGCTCTCCTCCTCCTTGCGCAGGGTGCCGATCCCCGCGATGACGAAGGCGGCCACGAGCATCCCCAGCATCATGAGGAAGGTCGACATCACCGTGCGCAGGACCACCTCGCCGCGGCCTCGACGTCGGCCCCGAGAAACCCGCCGAGCGCCCGGTTCTCGGTGATGACGTCGATGACGGCCTGGGCCAGGGAGCCGTACACGCCCATGAGGGCCGCGCCCACGACGGTCCAGCCCACCACCGCCCCCCGGTGCTGGCGGACGGCCAGGCCCAGCGGGGTCCGCAGCGCCGTCGAGGCCCGGGCCACGGAGCGCCGGGGCTGGACGAGGGCGCTGCCGACGTCCCGGCGGTCGAGCAGCCGGAACGCCAGCGCGAGCAGCACCAGGCCGACCACGAGCGCGAGCAGCAGGGGCCAGGCCCGGGCGTCGCCGAAGGCCCGCACCTCGTCGACCCAGCCGTGGGGCGAGACCCAGACGAGGGCGTTGCGCTCGAGGGCACCGGCCCCGCGTAGCAGGTAGGACACGACCGTCAGCGCCAGCCCGATCCCCCACACCGCCCGGGCGTGCTCGACCACCTGGGCGGCCACCGCGGTCAGGCCGACGAAGACGAAGCCCAGGGCGGCGATCCCCAGCCCGTAGAGGAGCGACCCCGCGGGGTCCGCCCCGAAGGCGGCCATCGCCGCCCCGCAGCCCAGCCCGGTCAGCAGCACCGCGCCGGAGGCGACGAGCACCGCGGCCAGCAGCGGGGCGCGACGCCCGATCCGGGCGCCAGCAGCAGCTCGAGCCGCCCGGCCTCCTCGTCCCGGCGCGTGGCCCGGCTGGTCAGCGCGATCGCCATGAGCGGCAGCCCGAAGGACAGCACGAAGCCGAACTCGTTGGCGAACACCCCGCCGATCGTGTCCAGCCCCGCCACCCGGCCGTTGAGCACGGCCATGGCGTCGCCGCCGAGGGACTCGGCATACCCCCGGATCTTCTCCGGCGTGTCGTAGAGGGCCCCGATGGAGGCGCCGGTGAGCGCCATCACCCCGACGAGGGCCAGCACCCACGCGGCCAGCCCCTTCCAGCCGGTGCGCAGCGCGATGAGCGTCATCGTGCCCACGCCGTCCAGGCCGGCCCCGAGGGAGCGCGCCTCCCGGTGCGTGCCGGTCATGCCCGCTCCGCCTCCGGCGTCGCGTAGGCCTTGAGGAAGAGGTCGTCCAGGCTCGGCGGGGTCACCGTCAGCGTGTGGATCCCGGCGTCGTGGAGGGCGCCGACCAGCGCGCCGACGGCGTCCGGCTCGGCGCTGGCGTGCAGCTCGGTGCGCCCCTCCTCGTCGGTGCCGGTGCGCACGTCCTCCAGCCCGCCGAGGCGGTCCAGGGCCGGGGCCCGCACCGTCACCGCCCGCACCTGGCTGTGGGTATGCCGTCGCAGCTCGGTCAGCGTGCCCGTCGTCACCGTGCGCCCCGCGCGGATGATCGAGACCCGGTCGGCCAGCGCCTCGACCTCGCCGAGCAGGTGGCTGGACAGCAGCACGGTCGTGCCCTCGGCCCGTCGTTCGTGCACGACCTGCTGGAAGACCTGCTCCATGAGCGGGTCCAGCCCGGCGGTCGGCTCGTCGAGGACGAGCAGCTCCACGTCGCGGCCAGCGCCGCCACGAGGGAGACCTTCTGCCGGTTGCCCTTGGAGTAGTCGCGGGACCGCCGCGTCGGGTCCAGGTCGAAGCGCTCGACCAGCTCGGCGCGGCGCCGCTCGTCGATGTGGCCGTGCGCGCGGGCCAGGACGTCGATGCACTGCCCGCCGGTCAGGCCCGGCCACAGCGTCACGTCGCCGGGGACGTAGGCCAGGTGCCGGTGCAGCCGCACGGCGTCGGCCCACGGGTCGCCGTCGAAGAGCCGGACGGTCCCGCCGTCTGCGCGCATGAGCCCCAGCAGGACGCGGATGGTCGTCGACTTGCCGGACCCGTTGGGCCCCAGGAAGCCGTGCACCTCGCCGCGGGTGACCTCCAGGTCGAGCCCGTCGAGGGCCTGCACCCTGCCGAACCTCTTGTCCAGGCCCTCGATCCGGACCAGCTGCTCGCTCATCGTGTCCTCTCCGGTGGTCCGTCGGGCCCGTCGTCGTCCCCGCGGCCGCGGTCGTCGTCGCCCCGGTCGTCGTCGGGCGGGGGCGGCAGGTCGCCCCGCAGCGGGCCGGCACCCTCGAGGTCCTCCAGGGTCATCCGCGCCCGGTCCAGCTCCTCGGTGTCGGCCCGCACGGCCGTCAGCTCGCGGCGGGCCGCCTCGACCCGCTGCGCCGCCCGTCCGCCGTCGGCGTCCCGCTGCGCCTCGAGCTCGGCCAGGGTCAGCCGCTCCTGGGCCCGCGCCACCGTCCGTGCGTGCGCGGCCTCGGCCTGCCGCACGAGCTCGCGGGCGGCCCGCACGGCCCGGGCGTGCCGGTCCCCTGCGTCGACAGGGTCCCCGGCGTCGCCGGCGTCCCCCGGGTCGCCGTTGCCGACGGGCCCCGCCCCGACCCGCACAGGACCGGGGTCCTGCCCGACGGACCTCGCCCGCTGCAGCAGGACGTAGAGCGCCACGAGCACGGCCAGGAGCAGCAGCAGCGGAATCAGCCGGACCAGCATGGATCCACCTCCGCCCCGAGCCTATCCGCCGCCGCCGACGCGCCCTCAGGCCTCGATGACCACCGGGATGATGAGGGGGTTGCGACGGTGCTTGCGCTCGGCCCACCGCGACACGGCCCGCTCGATCCGCTGCTCCAGCTCGGCGTGGTCACCGATGCCGTTGGCCGCGGCGTCCGCGAGCGCCTTCTCGATCACCGGGACGGCGGCCTCGAAGATCGACTCGTCGGTGCCAAGCCCGCGGCCCACGAAGTCCGGCGGCTCGGTCAGCTGCCCGGTGTCGGCGTCGACGAGCGCGACGATGGTCACCGTCCCCTGCCGGCTGAGCGTGACGCGGTCGCGCAGCTCGTCCTCGGTGACGTCGCCGACGGTGCCGGCGGAGACGTAGACGTAGCCGGCGCGCACCTTGCCGGTGACCTTCACCCGGCCGTCGACGAGGTCGACGACCATGCCGTCGTCGATGACGGGGACCCGCTCGGGGTCCAGGCCGGTGGCGATCGCCAGGTCGGCGTTGGCCCGCAGGTGGCGCCACTCGCCGTGCACGGGCAGCACGTTGCGTGGCTTGATGAGGTTGTAGCAGTAGACGAGCTCCCCGGCGCTGGCGTGCCCGGAGACGTGCAC
The DNA here is from genome assembly GCF_001942405.1 of Ornithinimicrobium sp. CNJ-824. Taxonomy (GTDB): domain Bacteria; phylum Actinomycetota; class Actinomycetes; order Actinomycetales; family Dermatophilaceae; genus Ornithinicoccus; species Ornithinicoccus kibberensis. The sequence goes on along the minus strand of NZ_MKKA01000044.1, from coordinate 165,619 downwards.
CTTGGCGTTGCCCTGGTGGACCACCTTGGCGCCCCACCGGGTGAGGCCGTTGATGACGCGGGAGACGGCGTTCTCGTTGCCGGGGATCAGCGAGCTGGCCAGCAGCACCGTGTCGCCCTCGCCGATGCGGATCTGGTGGTCGCGGTTGGCCATCCGGGACAGCGCGGCCATCGGCTCTCCCTGGGAGCCGGTGCTGACCAGCGTGACCTTCTCCGGCGGCAGGTCGTCCAGCTTCTTGACGTCCACGACCAGCCCCCGCGGCACCCGCAGGTAGCCCAGGTCCTGGGCGATCTTCATGTTGCGCACCATCGAGCGGCCGACGAAGGCCACCTTGCGCTTGTGCTCGTGGGCCGCGTCGAGCACCTGCTGGATGCGGTGCACGTGGCTGGCGAAGCTGGAGACGACGATCCGGCCGGGGGCGGTGCGGAAGACGGTCTCGATCGCCGGCGTGAGGTCTCGCTCGGCGGTGGTGAACCCGGGCACCTCGGCGTTGGTGGAGTCGACGAGGAACAGGTCCACGCCCTCGTCGCCGAGCCGGCCGAACGCGCGCAGGTCGGTCAGCCGCTCGTCCAGCGGGAACTGGTCCATCTTGAAGTCGCCGGTGTGCAGCAGCAGCCCCGCCGCCGTGCGCACCGCCACCGCGAGCCCGTCCGGGATCGAGTGGTTGACGGCGATGAACTCGCAGTCGAACGGGCCGAACGTCTGCCGGTCGCCCTCGGCCACCTGGACCGTGTTGGGCCTGATCCGGTGCTCCTTGAGCTTGGCCTCGATGAAGGCCAGCGTCAGCCGCGAACCGACGACGGGGATGTCGCCCCGCTCCTTGAGCAGGTAGGGCACCGCCCCGATGTGGTCCTCGTGCCCGTGGGTGAGCACGATCGCCACGATGTCCTGCAGCCGGTCCCGGAGCATGGAGAAGTCGGGCAGGATGACGTCGACGCCGGGCTGGTGCTCCTCGGGGAAGAGCACGCCGCAGTCGATGACGAGCAGCTTGCCGCGGTGCTCCAGGACGGTCATGTTGCGGCCGACCTCGCCCAGGCCTCCCAGCGGCACCACCCGCAGACCGTTGCGGGGAAGTGAGGGCGGGTTGCCCAGCTCGGGGTGCGGGTGGCTCATGGATCTCCTCGTCGATCAGGGGTATGGGGTCTCCGGCGCCGCACGCCGGTGCTGGGGACGACCCTACTCGCCCCGGGGCGCGGGCCCACCGAGAGTTTGCGTCCGCACATACCCCCCGGGGTATGATGGGGACATGACCACGACGATCTCCATCGAGACCTTCGCCGCCCGTCACGCCGACGGCGCCTTCGTGCTGGACGTCCGCGAGGCGGCCGAGTACGTCGACGGCCACGTCCCCGGCGCCGTGCTCGCCCCGATGAGCCGCATCATGTCCTCCCTCTCCGGCGTGCCGAGGAACCGGCCCGTCCACGTGATCTGCCAGACCGGCAACCGCAGCCGGTCGATGGCCGACCTGCTGACCGCCCTGGGCTACGAGGCCGTCTCGGTCGACGGCGGCACCTCCGCCTGGACCGCGGCCGGCCGCCCCGTCGTCACCGGGCGGCTCGCCGCCTGAGACCCCGTCCCCGGGACCGGGGGGCGGGCCCGCACGGGCCCGCCCCTCGGCATACCCCCTCCCCTAGGATCGAGGGTGTCCGCCGGGAGAGGGAGGATCCGTGACGCCGTTGTTCGCGGCGATCGGCTTCGCCGTCAACACCGCCCTGCTGTTCGCCCTCACGCGCCGGCTGCTGGGGGTGCCGGTCGGGTGGTTCCGCACGCTGGTCGTCGCGATCGTCGTGACCGGGGCCATGGGCGGCTTCCTCGAGCTGGCCGGCACACGTCTCGGACTGCCCGCCGACCCCGGCGGCCTGGAACGGTCGAGCGACCTCACCGTCGTCGCCCTCGTGCTGCTGCTGCTCGTGGCGTGGGGCGTCGCGCTGGGCGTCGGCGGGCTGGTGCTGCTCGAGGCCCTGGCGCCGACCGGGAGCCTGCCCTCCCCGGTCGCCGTCCTGCGCGACCTGCCGGCGCGGCGGCGGCGGAGCAGGCGCTACGGCCAGATCGTCGGCGTCGCGGTCCGGCACGGGCTCGGGGGCTTCCTGCGGGCCGGGGCGCACCTGCCCAGCCACGACCACGTGCACCTGGGCCGCCGGCTGCGCATGGCCTTCGCCGACGGCGGGGTGACCTTCGTCAAGCTGGGCCAGATGCTGGGCACCCGGCCCGACGTGGTCGGCCCCGAGCTGGCGGCCGAGCTGGGCCGGCTGCAGGCCGACACCCCGCCGCAGCCGTGGGACCGCACCGAGGCCACGCTGCGCACCGAGCTCGGGACCGGCTGGCGCGAGGCGTTCGCCGAGCTCGACGAGACCCCGATGGCGGCGGCCTCCGTCGGGCAGGTCTACCGGGCGACCCTGGCCGACGGGTCCCCCGTGGTCGTCAAGGTCCAGCGCGCCGGCGCCCAGGAGCAGGTGCGGGCCGACCTGGACATCGTGCTGCGGATGTCGCGCTGGCTGGAGCGGACCACCCCGTGGGGCCGCGCGATGGGCGTCCACGGCATCGCGGCCGGCTTCGCCGACAGCCTCGCCGAGGAGCTGGACTACACCGTCGAGGCCGCCAACGCGCAGGCGGTCGCCGCGGGGACCGGGACGGACGGAGGGGACGGCGGGCCGCTCGTGCGGGTGCCCACGACCTACCCGACCCTGACGACGCCGCGGGTGCTGGTCATGGAGCGGGTGAGCGGCGTCCCCCTCTCCCGCCCCGACGCCACCCGCGGCCTGGACCCGGCCACCCGCGAGCGGCTGGCGAGGGCGCTGCTGGCCAGCGTGCTGACGCAGGTGCTGCAGACGGGCGTGTTCCACGCGGACCTGCACGCCGGCAACGTCCTGGTCGAGCGGGGCAGGCCGTCCGAGGGCGCCGAGGGTGCAGCGGCGGGTGACGGCGCGGGGACGTCGCCCGCCGGCGCCCGGTTGGCGCTGCTCGACTACGGCTCCGTGGGACGGCTGGACCGCACGGCCCGGGACGCCCTGGCGCGGCTGCTCTTCGCGGTGGACCGCAGCGACTCCCTCGGCGCCGTCGACGCCCTCTGCGACGTCATCGACGCCCCCGTCGGTCTGGACGACCGTGCCCTGGAGCGGGACGTCGGCGGGGTGATCTCCCGGGCCGGGAACGGCGGCACCGGGCCGATGTCCACCGTCTTCGGCGACATCTTCACGCTGGTGGTCCGGCACGGGTTCAGCGTGCCGACGCAGATCGCGACCGCCTTCCGGGCCCTCGGCGCGCTCGAGGGGACCCTGCGGACGCTGGACCCCGGGCTCGACCTCGTCTCCGCCTCCCGGACCGTCGGCCAGAGCTACCTCGCCAAGAAGCTCAGCCCGCAGGAGGTGCGCGCCACCCTGGAGGAGCACCTGGTCCATGTGCTCCCCGTCCTGCAGCGCCTGCCCCGAAGGGTGGACGCGATCGCGGCGGCGGTGCAGAGCGGCGAGGCCCAGCTGCGGGTGCGCTGGCTGGCCGACCCGTCCGACCGGTCGTTCATCACCGGGGTGGCCAACCACTTCGTCATCACCATGCTGGCCTCGGTCCTGGCGCTGAGCGGGGTGCTCCTGCTCGTCGCCGAGGGCGGGCCGGCGCTCGCGCCGACGATCGACCTCAACCCGGTGCTCGGCGGGACGCTGTTCCTCTTCGCCTTCGTGCTCGGCGCGCGCTCCCTGGCCGGGGTGTTCCGCGACCCCGGGGACGGCCCCCGGCCGCACCGCTGACGGACGACCGTGGCGGCGCAGCCGCAGCGACACCGCGGCACCCGGTCACTCCGCCAGGGCGCTCCGGTGCAGCGAGGCCAGGCCCGGGTAGTGCCCGATGCCGTCGCGCAGTCGCGCCCGCTCCTCGTCGGTCAGCTCCCGCCGGACCTTGGCGGGCACCCCGGCCACGAGCGACCCGGACGGCGCCTGCGTGCCCTCGAGCACGACCGCCCCGGCCGCGACCAGGCACGACTCCCCGACCACCGCGCCGTTCATCACGACCGCCCCCATGCCGACGATCGTGCCGGTGCCGACCGAGCACCCGTGCAGCACGGCGCCGTGGCCCACCGACACGTCGTCCGCCACAGTCGTCGGGAACCCGGCGTCGGCGTGCACGACGACGTTGTCCTGCAGGTTCACCCGCTCCCCCAGGGTAATCTGCTCGCTGTCGCCCCGCACGGACGCGCCGTACCAGATGCTGCTGCCCGCCCCGATCCGCACGCTGCCGCTGACCACGGACTGCGGCGCGAGCCACGCCTCCGGGTCGATCTCGGGCCGCCGGTCGCCCAGGGGCAGGACCAGACCTGCTGCTGCCATCGTCGTCTCCTTCGCTCGTCGGGCTCCGACCATGGTCCTCCGGCCGGTAGCGTCCGGGGAGGGGACCACGCCGAGGAGGAGGAGGCATCCGTGGAGGACGTCGTCGTCATCGGTGCGGGCATCGTCGGTCTGGCGACCGCCCGCGCCCTGCTCCTGGCCCGTCCCGGCCTGCGGGTCGTCGTCGTCGACAAGGCCGACGAGGTGGGCGCGGCCCAGACCGGCCACAACTCCGGGGTGATCCACGCCGGCCTCTACTACGCCCCCGGCTCGCTCAAGGCCCGCCTGTGCCGGGCCGGGGCCACGGCCACCACGCAGTTCTGCGACGAGCACGGCATCCCCCACCGGACCGTCGGCAAGCTCGTCGTGGCCACCGACCCCACCGAGCTGGGGCGCATGGAGGCGCTCCACGCCCGGGCCCTGGAGAACGGCATACCGGTCCGTCGCGTGGACCGGGCCGAGCTGGCGGAGATGGAACCCCTGGTCACCGGACTCGGGGCCGTGCACTCCCCGGCGACCGGCGTCGTCGACTTCCGGCGGGTGGCCCGGGCGATGGCCGACGACGTCCTCGCACGCGGCGGGAGCGTGCGCCTCCGCTCGGCGGTGCGTGCCGTGCAGGAGTCGGGCGGGAGCTCCCCCGGCGTGGACGTCGAGACCGACACGGGCCTGGTGCGGGCGCGGTATGCCGTCGCGTGCGCCGGTCTGCAGGCGGACCGGGTGGCCCGCCTCGGCGGGCTGGACGTGGACTTCCGGATCGTGCCCTTCCGCGGGGAGTACTACCAGCTGCCGCTGGACCGCCGGCCCGTGCAGCGGCTCATCTACCCCGTCCCCGACCCGGCCCTGCCGTTCCTGGGCGTGCACCTCTCGCCCACGATCGACGGCCGGGTCACGGTCGGGCCCAACGCGGTGCTGGGCCTGGCGCGCGAGGGCTACGCCCGGTGGTCGTTGGACCCGCGCGACGTGGCCTCGTTCGCGACCTTCCCGGGCATGTGGCGCTTCGCCCGCCACCACGTGCGCACCGGCCTGGCCGAGGTCCGGGACTCGATCAGCCGGCGGGCCTACCTGCAGCGGGTCCAGCGCTACTGCCCGTCGGTCACCCTGGACGACCTGCGCCCCTACCCCGCCGGGATCCGCGCGCAGGCCGTCGACCGCAGCGGGACGTCGGTCGAGGACTTCCTGCTGCGCCGGACCGCCCGTCAGCTGCACGTGTGCAACGCCCCCTCGCCGGCCGCGACCTCCGCGATCCCGATCGGGGAGCTGATCCGCGACGAGGTGCTGGCCGCGATCGGCTGACGCGGTCAGCCCCGGCCGAGCAGCCCCTTGACGTACTCCGCCTGCCCGAGGTGCTTGGCCGCGTCCTCGAGCACCGAGTAGATCCGCACCGCGACCGTCACCGGCGGGTCGCAGCTCTCGTCGACCACCCGGCCGTAGTCCTCCTCCCCCAGCCCGTGCACGAGCCGACGGGTCAGCTCGTGGACGGCGGCGGCATACCCCTCGAGCAGGGCCGGGTCCGGAACCTCGAACCGGCCGACGTCGCCCGGGTCCTGGCCGTAGCCGTGCGCGTCCGGGGCGTAGGGCAGGTCGAACCGTTCCTGCCAGCCGCCCGCACGCCAGACCTCCTCCTCCCCCGCGATCTGCGCGAGCTGGGCGTCCTGCTGGCGGCTCAGGTGCCACAGCAGCCACCCGACCGGGTTGGCGTCGATGCCGGGACGCCACCGCAGGTCCTCGGCGTCGAGCCCGTCGAGAACCTCCCCCACCCCCTCCTCGATGCGCTGGAAGCCGTCGAGCAGGACGGCACGGACGAGGTCGGTGGCGGCAGCGGTCATGCCGTCAGTGTGTCCACGACGACCGACACCCCACAACCGGACCGGCCAGGTCCTACTCCCCCTGCGCGGCGCGCCACTCCTCGATGTCGGCGTCCAGCTGCGCCCGCCGCTCCGGCGTCACGAACGCGGCCTCGGCGCTGTGGTGCGCGAGCGTGGCCAGCTCGTCGGTCGTCAGCCCCAGGGCGGCGGTGAGCTCGCGGTAGTTGTCGTCGACGTAGCCGCCGAAGTAGGCCGGGTCGTCGCTGTTGACGGTGACCACGACGCCGCGGTCCATCAGCTCACGCACCGGGTAGCCCTCGAGGGAGTCGACCACCTGCAAACGGACGTTCGACAGCGGGCACAGCGTCAGCGGCACCCGCTCGGCCGCCAGCCGGTCGATCAGCGCGTCGTCCTCCAGCGAGCGCAGGCCGTGGTCGACGCGCTCGACGCCGAGGACGTCGAGCACCTCGGTGACGTTGGCCGCGGGCCCCTCCTCCCCGGCGTGCGCCACCCGGTGCAGCCCGTGCGCGGCGGCGAGCTCGAACGCCTCGCGGAACGACGCCGCCGACCCGGTCTCCGAGGAGCACAGCCCGACCCCCAGCAGCGGGACGTCGACAGCCAGGGCCTCCCGCAGCGCAGCGGTCGCCTCCTCCCCGGGCAGGTGCCGCAGGAAGGTGACGATGAGCCCGGCGGTCAGCCCGTGCTCGCCTTCGGTGGCCTCGAGAGCCCCGGACACCCCCCGCAGCACGACCTCGGCGGAGACGCCCCGGGCCGTGTGCGCCTGCAGGTCGAGGAACACCTCGGTATGCCGCACGCCGCCGGCCGCCGCCCGCGCCAGGTAGGCGCGGGTCAGGTCGGCGAAGTCCTCCTCGGTGCGCAGCACCGCCATGTTGGCGTAGTAGAGGTCGAGGAAGTGCTGCAGCCCGGTGAAGTCGTAGCGCGAGCGCAGGTCGTCGATGTCGGCCCACGGCAGCTGCACGCCGTTGCGCTCGGCCAGGGTGTAGATGAGCTCGGGCTCGAGGGTGCCCTCGATGTGCAGGTGCAGCTCTGCGGTGGGGATCGTCATGGGGGCATGATGGCAGGAGCCCGGGCCGTGGGGCCCGAGGTCCTTGCGCGCCGGGCTCAGGCCACCGCCGCCCCCACCTCCGGGCTCACCCCCGTGCGCCGCTTCCACACCGCGGCGACGGCCAGCCCGGCGACGATGTCCCAGATCCCCCACCAGGCGGCGACGAGCGCCATCCCGCCGAGCCCGTCGAAGAAGCTGAAGACCAGCAGCAGCCCCAGGCCGGCGTTGCGGATCCCGACCTCGAAGGTCGACGCCTTCACCGAGCCCTCGGGCAGCCGCGCGGCCCGACCGATGGCATACCCCAGCAGCAGCGCCAGCGCGTCGTGCACGAACACCGCCACCACGACCAGCCCGATGTAGGCGGTGAAGATCGCCCAGTTGTTGGCCACCCCGACGACGATGACGGCCGCCAGGCCCAGCGTGGCGACCGGACCGACCACCCGACGGGCCTTCCCGGCGAACCGCGGGAACCGGTGGCTGAGGTAGATCCCCACGACGAACGGCAGCCCGATGACGAGCAGGATCTCGGCCAGCATCGACAGCGGGCTCAGCTCGATCTCGCGCAGCAGGTCGCGCCCGGTCGGGTGCAGCGAACCCCAGAACGCCACGTTGACCGGCATGAGGAAGATCGCCAGCACGTTGCCCACCGAGGTCATCGACACCGACATCGCCACGTCGCCGCCGGCCCGGTGCGTGAGGATGTTGGACACGTTGCCCGGCGGGCAGCAGGCCACGAGGATCAGTCCCAGCGCCAGCGACCCGCGCAGGTCCAGCAGCAGGGTCAGCACGAAGGTGATCGCGGGCAGCACGAGGAACTGCGCGAACACCGCCACGAGGATCGCCCACGGCCGCCTGATCGCCCGCCGGAAGTCCGTCACCCGCGTGTCCAGCGCCACCCCGAGCAGGATGAGCCCGAGCACGATCCGCAGCGTCGTCAACGAGCCCTCGTCGAAGGCGATCCGGATGGCGTCGACGTCCGTCACGGCGCGACCCCCAGCTCGGCCGTCTGCGCACGGACCGCACGCCGGTAGGCGTCCTTGTTGACGTAGTAGGCCATCCGCTCCAGCCCCAGGTAGTCGTAGCCGCCGGTCAGGTCGGGCCAGCTCGAGGGGTCGGCCATCTTCGCGCGCATCCGTGCCGCCGCCTCGGGGTCGCGCTCCCGCGCGGCGAGGTATGCCGCCACCAGCTCGGCCTGCTCCCACCGCCCCTGCCAGCCGATGCCGGACGCCTCGACCATGCCCACGACGTACAGTCCCTCGGCCGCCGGGCTGACGATCTGCAGGTAGAGCCCCGGCGCGCCCGCGCCCTCGGGCCACCCCAGCAAGGACCGGTCGAGGAAGGGGTAGTGCAGGCGGTAGCCGGTGGCGAGCACGACCACGTCGTACTCGCGCCGCGTCCCGTCGCGGAAGACCACCCCGTCGCCGTCGAGCCGCTCCACGTCTGGCCGCACGTGGGCGTCGCCGTGCCCCAGGTGGTGCAGGATCAGGCTGTTGACGATCGGGTGCGACTCGTAGAGCTTGTGGTCGGGCTCCGGGAAGCCGAACCGGGTCGGGTCGCCGGTGAACATGCGCAGCAGCCGGCTGTCGACCGCCTGCTTGATCCGCGGCGGCAGCGGACGGCCCTGGTTGAGGGTGTCGGCGGGGCGGCCGAAGACGTACTTCGGCACGAAGTGGTAACCGCGCCGCACGCTGATGTCGACACTGGCGGCGTGGTGGACGGCGTCGACGACGATGTCGCAGCCGGAGTTGCCCGCGCCGACGACCAGCACCCGTTTGCCGGCGAGGACGTCGGGCCGCTTGTACTCCGCCGTGTGGAAGATCTCCCCGTCGAAGTGCCCCGGCAGCTGCGGCACGTTCGGCTCGGACAGGGTGCCGTTGGCGACGACCACGCCCGCGTGCTCGGTCTCCACGGGTATGCCGTCGGGCCCGGTCGAGCGCACCACCCACCCGGCCGACGGGTCGCCCGGGTCGCCCAGCGCCTCGACGCTGGTCACCTCGGTGCCGAAGCGGTAGTGCTCGCGCAGCCCGAAACGGTCGGCGTAGGAGCGGAAGTAGGCCAGCAGGTGCCGGTGCGAGGGATAGTCGGGCGTGCCCTCGGGCATCGGGTGCTCGGTGAACTCGGTCGTCGTCCGGGAGGAGATGAGGTGGGCGGACTCGTAGACCGTCGACCGGGGCGCGTCGATGTCCCACAGCCCGCCGACGTCGTCGGCCAGCTCGTAGCCGGTCCACGGCAACCCGAAGCGCTGCAGGTTGCGGGCCGCGGCCAGGCCGGAGGGACCGGCGCCGATGACGGCGTAGGAGGGCGAGCTCATCCAGGGGTTCCTTGTCGCAGGCGGCGGGTCATCAGGCGGGCGTAGGTGCGGGGGGCCAGGCGCGAGGCCTGCCAGGCAAGGTGCGCGGTGCGTCCCACCAGGACGCGGTCCCGTCGCCGGCGCACGACGTCGAGGACGGCGCCGACCACGTCGTCCGGTCCGACGGGGGCCCCGGTCGTCGAGCGGTCGCGGCTGCCGTCGGCGGTCGTCAGCAGGGTGGTGACGAAGGTCGGGTGGACGAGGCCGACGTGCACCCCGTCGGCGGCCAGCTCGGGACGCAGCGCCTCCATCAGGCCGGTGACGGCGTGCTTGGCGGCGACGTAGGCGGGACGGCCCGCGACCGGGGCGAAGCCGGCGACCGACCCGATCGTCACGACGCTGCCCCTGCTCTCGCGCAGGTGCGGCAGGGCGGCGAGCGTGCAGGCCAGCGCGCCGAGGTGGTTCACCTCGAGGACCCGGCGGTGGGTGGCCAGGTCGTGGTCGTCGATCGTGCCGATGGCCGAGATGCCGGCGTTGTTGACGAGGACGTCCAGGCGGCCGTGCTCGGCGAGAACCTTCCCGACGGCCGCCCTGACCTGCTCCTCGTCGGTGATGTCGCAGGCGAGGATCCGGGCCCCGGTGTCGGCGACCAGGTCGAGCCCCGCGACCACCGCGCCCTCGGCGGCGAACCGCCGCCGCAGCGCCGTGCCGATGCTCCCGGAGGCACCGGTGACCAGCACGACGGCGTCGCGCAGGTCGGCTCGGCCACGCGGATGCGCAGGGCTGGGTGTCCTCTTCGTCACGGTGGCACGCAGGCTAGCCGACGCCACCCGCCGCCCCCGGCGTGTCGCGCACTGTGCCGTGCCGTTGCGGCGTGTCCCGTGCCTGGACCCCGGCGGTGCAGCACGCGACACGCAGCAGGACGAGGATCCCGGCAGACTGGGCCGATGACGTCCTGGTTCAGCAACCCCGCGGCCCGGCGGTGGACGCCTGCCGACGCCACCGGCGGCGCTCGCGACTTCCACCGCTCCCTGCCCGGCTACGCCCCCAGCCCGCTCGCGGACCTGCCGGCCCTGGCGGAGGAGCTGGGCGTCGGCCGGGTCCTGGTCAAGGACGAGTCCTCGCGCCTGGGACTGCCGGCGTTCAAGATCCTCGGCGCCTCGTGGGCCTGCCGCCAGGTGCTGGACCGCTTCCCCGGGGCCGAGCTGGTCACCGCCACCGACGGCAACCACGGCCGGGCGGTCGCCCGGACGGCCCGCGAGCTGGGCGCGACCGCCACGATCTTCGTCCCGGCCCTCATGCCGGCCAGCACGTCGGCCCTCGTCGAGGGCGAGGCGCCCGGGTGGTGCGGGTCGAGGGCGACTACGACGACGCGGTCCGGGCCGCGGCCCACCACGCGACGGCGGCCGACGACCGGGCCCTCGTGCAGGACACCGCCTGGGAGGGGTACGAGGACGTGCCGGGATGGATCGTCGAGGGCTACCGGACGATGGTGGAGGAGGTCGACGAGCAGCTGGGCCGCCGGCCGGACCTCGTCGCCGTCCCCGTGGGCGTCGGCTCCCTGGCCCAGGCCGTGGTGTCGCACTACCGCACCGCCCCGCACTCCTTCCAGACCACCCGCGTCCTGTCCGTCGAGCCAGACACCGCCGCGTGCCTGCTCGCCAGCCTGCGGGACGGCACACCTACCTCGGTTCCCACGGCCGGCACCGTCATGGCCGGGATGAACTGCGGCACCGTCTCGGCCCTGGCCTGGCCCGTCCTGCGCGACGGGTGCGACGCCGCCGTAGCCGTGACCGACGAGCAGGCCCTCACCGCGTCCCGCGACCTCCGGGAGCTCGGCGTCTCCTCCGGCCCGTGCGGCGCAGCCACCCTGGCCGGGGCTCGCGCGGCGCTCGACGACCCCTCTCGACGCGCCGACCTGGCTCTCCCGCCCGACGCCGTCGTCGTCCTGCTCAGCACGGAAGGGCTCGACGCCGCATGAGCGCCGTCACCACGCCCGCCGACGTCCACCGCCTCCTCGGCGGGAGGCTGCACGCCTGGCGCCACCACCTGCACCGCCACCCGGAGACCGCCTTCGCCGAGCACGCCACCGCCGACCTTCTGGCCACGACCCTGGACGACCTGGGGTATGCCGTCGCCCGCGGCGTCGGCGGCACCGGCCTGGTCGCCTCGCTCACCCGGGGCGACGCCGACGACGACCGACCCTCGCGGGCCGTCGGGCTCCGTGCCGACATGGACGCCCTGCCGATCCAGGAGGTCGAGGGCCGTGAGCACGGGTCGACCAACCCCGGGACGATGCACGCCTGCGGGCACGACGGGCACATGACCATGGCGCTCGGCGCGGCCGCGGTGCTGGCCGAGGAGGGCGGCTTCACCGGGACGGTCCGGCTGGTCCTCCAGCCCGCCGAGGAGCCCGGCCGTGGCGCCCAGGCGATGGTCGACGACGGTCTGCTGCAGCGCTTCCCGATCGACGTCCTCTACGGGCTGCACAACCTGCCCGGCGTCCCGGCCGGCCACCTGCACGTGCGTCCGGGTGGGATCATGGCCAGCGAGGACAACTTCACCATCACGGTCCACGGCCGGGGCGGCCACGCCGCCCGCCCGGAGGCGGTCGTCGACCCGCTCGTGGCCGGCGCCGAGATCGTCCTGGCCCTGCAGACGGTGGTCGCCCGCAACGTCGACCCCGTGCGCCCGGCCGTGGTGTCCTGCACCGGGTTCGAGACCGACGGGGCGCGCAACGCCATACCCTCCTCGGTCCGGATCACCGGGGACACCCGCAGCTTCGACCCTCAGGTCCAGGCGCTGCTGGAGGAGCGCATCCGTGGGATCGCGACCGGCGTGGCGGCGGCGCACGGGGCGCGGGCCGAGGTGACCTACACGCACGAGTTCGCCCCGACGGTCAACGACCCGGAGGTCACCGCCCGGGCGGCCGCGGCGGCGGTCGCCGTCCTCGGCGCGGACCGGGTGGTGGCCGACTGCGACCCGGTCATGCCCAGCGAGGACTTCGGGGTCCTGGCCCGCCACGTGCCGGCGTGCTTCGCCCTGCTCGGCAACGGCACCGAGCCCGGCCGCGGAGGGACGCCCCTGCACAGCAGCGACTACGACCTCAACGACGAGATCCTCCCCGCCGGGGTGGCCTTCCTCGTGCAGGCGGTGCGGGCCGAGCTGCCGGAGCCCTGACCCCCGCAGCCGGAGCGCCCGCCACGGCACGGACCGGCCGTCAGTAGAGGAACATCGGCTTCCCGCGCACGTGCCGCACCATCGGCCGGTAGTTCGCCACGTCGTAGAGCTCGCCCACGTCGACCCGCTTGACGCCCTCACCGGTCACCGAGATCGGCACGCTGCTGTAGCTGCCGTTGCGCAGCGCCACCATCCGCCCGGTCGACCCGTCCAGGGCCAGGTCGGCGGCCATGACGGCGTAGTTGGTGGCGACCATGAGGTCCAGGGAGTCCGGGCTCCCCGAGCGCATGAGGTAGCCGACCTGCTGGTAGATGATCCCCTCCCCCGTCCGCTCCTTGATGAGCTCGCCGGCGACCTGCCCGATGCCGCCGAGCTTGCGGTGCCCGTAGCGTCGGCCTCGCCGGTGAGCATCATGTCCCCGCCCTTGACGGTGGCCCCCTCGGAGATCGTCACCATCGCGTAGTTGGAGGGGTTGGCCGCCTTGTCCGCCAGCAGCAGCTCGCAGACCCGGTCGACGTCGAAGGGCACCTCCGGGATCAGGGCCCGGTCGACCCCGGCGAGGTATGCCGTGATGAGCGAGGTCTCCCCGGAGTAGCGCCCGAACAGCTCGACGACCGCGATCCGCTCGTGCGACCCGGTGGAGGTGCGCAGGTTGTGGATGAACTGCACGCCCCGGGTCACCGCGGTCGAGAAGCCGATGCAGTAGTCGGTGCCGTTGACGTCGTTGTCCATCGTCTTGGGGATGGCGATCGTCGGCACGCCCTCCTGGTGCATCCGCAGCCCGTAGGACAACGTGTCGTCGCCGCCGATGGGGATGAGCACGTCGATGCCGGCCGCCTCGATGACCTTCAGCACGTGCGGCGTGAGGTCGTGCGGGCCGTCCCTCTCGACCGCCCCGGCCAGGAAGTCCGGCACGTCGCCGGTCTTCACCTTCCCGGGATTGGTCCGCGAGCTGTGCAGGAAGGTGCCGCCGGTCCGGTCGACGGTGCGCACGCCCACCGGGTCGAGGTCGACCAGGTTCTCGGCCACGGACGCCGGGTCGTCGAGGTCGGTGCTCAGCAGGCCGCCCCACCCCCGCCGGATGCCGGTGACCTGGTGCCCCTCCTCGTGGACCCGGTTGACCACGGCCTTGATGCAGGGGTTGAGTCCCGGGACGTCACCGCCGCCGGTGAGGATGCCGATGCGCACGTCGCTCTCCGCTCTGACCGGGGCCGCTCCGCCCCGGCCGGTCGTAGGGGTGCGCGTCAGGCTAACGGAGGAATGCGCCCCGGCGCTCGACCGCGCTGGGTCGTGCCCGTCAGTCCTGCCCGCCCAGGTCGGCGATGCGGCGGGCCGTCGCATCGGCGTCGGCACCACGGGCCACGGCGACCCCCAGGGCGTACGCCGCGACCAGCGCCAGGGGGCGGTCGGCCCCGTGGGCGACGCGCTTGGCCAGCTCGAGCACCCGCTCGACCGCCCGTCCGTCCAGCGGCTCGCCGACGACCTCGCCCACGCGGTCCAGCCACTGCCTGTGCTGCTGCTCGATCTCGCTCGCGCCGCTCATGCGCCCATGGTCCCACCGACGCCCCGGGCCGACCCGCCGGGCGGCGGCCGCGGGGCCTCCGTCCGGCACGCGCCCGTCCCCACCGCTACCGTCAGGAGCGAACCGCACGACCCGAGGACAAGGAGCACCCCATGTGGCACGACGTCCTGATCGTCGGTGGCGGCAACGCCGGCATCTCCCTGGCCGCGCGGCTGCGGCGGATCGGCGCCCGTGACGTCGCGATCGTCACGCCGGACCGCCCGCACCGCTACCGGCCCATGCTCAACTACGTCGCCGGCGGGCAGGCGTCGATGACCGAGCTCACCCGCCCGGCCCTGGAGGTCGTGCCCGACGGGTGCACCTGGCTGCCCAGCCGCGCCGTCGCGGTCCACCACGAGCAGCGCGAGCTCGAGCTCGAGGACGGCGCCCTCGTCGGGTACGACGACCTCGTCCTGGCCCCCGGGCTCGAGGAGGACCTGGACGGCATACCGGGGCTGGCGGCGGCGATGGAGGCGGGCTGGTCGACCACGCCCCACCTGGAGAGCCAGGCCGAGCCCGCGTGGAGTGCCGTCAGGCGTATGACGCGGGGCCGGGTGGTCTTCACGATCCCTCCGGAGCCCTCCCCCTGCGGGGGCACGGCGCTCAAGCCGCTCTTCCTGGCCCTCGACCACTGGCGGGAGCAGGGCGTCCTGCCGGGGATCGACGTCCACCTCGTCACGCCGTACTCCGCCGTCCTCGACCTGCCGTTCGCCGACCGCCGGATGGAGCCGCGCCTGGCCGAGGCGGGCGTCAGCGTGCACCATGGCTCGACCGTCGCGGCCGTCGACCACGAGGCACGCACCCTCACCCTCGGTGGCGCGGCGGACGGGGTCCTGCTCGACGAGGTCGACCACGCGTTCGTCGTCCCCCACTACCGCGGGCCGGGATGGCTGGCCCCGCTGGCCGGCCAGGACGTGGCTGGCCAGGTGGACGTCGACCCGGGGACGATGGCCCACCGCTCCGCCCCGCGGGTGTGGAGCCTGGGCGACGTCGCGGCCCTGGGGACGAGGCCTTCGGGCGGGGCCCTGCGCCGGCAGGTCGAGATCCTCGCCGACAACATCCGCGCCGCCCGGCTGGAGGAGCCGCTGAAGCGCTACGACGGCTACACGATCATCCCGGTCACCGTCGACCGCCGGCACCTGTTCCTGGCCGAGTTCGACCGCGCCGGCGCGCAGCAGCAGACGACCGGCCTGGTCGACCTGACCGTTCCGCGGCGCTGGCTGTGGGCCTTCGACCGCTACGTCGAGCCGATGATCTACTTCCGGTCGCTGCTCAGGGGGCGCCTCGTCCCCTGAACGGTGCGCACCGCGGTCGACCGGTCGTGGCCCCTCGGGGGGCCACAAGCCACCGCACGGTTTTCATGCACTGTGCATTACACTCCATCCATGTCGGTGCTCATCCAGATCCGTGACGTCGACGAGACCGTCCGCGACACGCTCAAGGCTCGGGCCGCGCGGCAGGGCATCTCGCTGAACCTCCTGCTACGACGGCTGCTCGAGGAGGAGGCGTCCCGCCCCGAGCGTGCCGAGGTGCTCGACCGGGTCGCGGCCCGGTCCGAGCGGTCCACCGTCTCCTCCACGGCGCTGATCCGCCAGCTCCGTGACGCCGACCAGCCACGGGACGCATGACCTGGGTCGTCGACGCCTCGGTCGTCGTCGACCTGCTGACGGGCGTCCTGGATGCGGAACGGCTGGGCCCGGCAGCAACCGGTCAGTGGCACGCCCCCGCCCACGTGGACGTCGAGGTCCTGCACGCGGTGAGAGGCCTGGTCAGGGGCAGGCACCTGACGATCGGCCGGGCTCGCGACGCGCTCCACGACCTGCACGACCTGCGGATAGACCGGTGGGCGATGGATCGGTCCTCCGCCCTCAGGGCGCTGGACCTCGGTCGGAACCTGAGTGCCTACGACGCGGCGTACGTCGCCCTGGCCGAGGAGCTCGCCGCGCCGCTGGTGACCCGTGACACCCGTCTGGCCAGAGGAGCGACATCCTTGAGCGACGCGCGGGTGCTGGTCATCTGACGCCGCCCCTGAAGAGCAAGCCCATTGACGTGGCCCCGCCGGAGTCACACCTCGGCGGCGAGCAGCTCCCTGAGGTTGTCGTCGACCTCGGCCAGGTAGGCCTCCTCGAACCCGAACAGCCCGAAGTGCCCCGCGATCGAGTGCAGGGTGCGCAGCTCGCTGCCGGGCACCAGCTCCTGCTCGCGGGCACAGTCACGGGGCGGGAAGAACATGTCCTCGTCGATCGGCATGACGAACGTCTTGGCGGTGATCCGGCCGAGGGCGGCGGCCAGGTCGCCGCCGGCGTTGCGGGCGACGTCGCCGCGCTGCCACTTCCACGCCATCGCCAGCAGCGCGTTGGGGTCCATCGCGACGAACGTGGGCCGCAGGAAGTTGTCGCGGAACTCCTCGAAGGTGTCCCAGCTGACGTCCGGCAGCTCGACGTTGCGCCAGAACTCCGAGCGCCAGAACTCGGTGGACAGGCCCATGACGGCCCAGATGTCGGCGTGCCGACGCAACCCCTCGCCGACGTCCGCGGCAGCGGCATACTCCCCGCCGTTCCAGCCCGGGTCGGAGGTGATGGCGTCCATGAGCGTCTGGGTGAAGAGGAAGTCGTGCGGGGTGTTCTGCGCGGTGCCGGCGATCATCGCGGCCCGCTGCACCTTCTCCGGGAAGCGCACCGCCCACTCCCAGGTCTGCTGGGCGCCCATCGACCCGCCGACGACCAGGGCCAGCCGCTCGATGCCGAACTCCTCGCGCAGCAGCTGCTCCTGGGCCCGGACGTCGTCCCCGATCCGCACGTGCGGGAAGGAGGACATGGCGATCTCGCCGTCGGTGTTGTGCGGGGAGGTCGACAGGCCGTTGCCGATCTGGTTGACCACGACGATGAAGTACCTCGACGGGTCCAGCGCGCGCCCCTCGCCGATGTAGGTCAGCTCCCACGTCTGGTGGGTGCCGGAGAACCAGGTGGGGATGAGGATCGCGTTGTCCTTGGCCTCGTTGAGCTGGCCGTAGGTGGCGACGGCCAGCTGGAGGTCGGGGATGACCCCGCCCTCCTCCAGCTCGAACCGGCCGACGGAGTGGAGCTCGTAGGCTCCCTGCACCTCGGGGCTGTAGAACGGGTTCTCCAACGTCATCGCTGTCGAACGGTCACCGATCCACGACCACCCCGTAGTAGTCGCGGTCCAGGATCATCGCCGAGTAGTAGAACCGCCGGTCGATCTCGTCGGAGATCGCCTGCCGGTAGCCCTCCGGCACCTCCACCCCCTCGGCGGGCGTGAACTCCTGGGCCACCGCGTCATACCTGCCCTTGTCGGTGAGGAAGCTGCGGTCGCTGAAGATGACCAGCGGCTCGGCGTCGGAGAAGACGTCCCGGCCCATGAGCAGCCGCGAGTCGAACTCCAGCCCCAGAAGGTTGGACAGCGTGGGGATGATGTCCATGCTGGCGACCGGCTCGTCGACGGTCATCGGCTCCATCCCTGGCGCATACATGACGAGGCTGTTGCGGTAGAGCTCGATGTCGTCCACCTCGTGCCCCTCCAGCTCCTCGATCTGCTCCCGCGTCAGCCCGTAGGGGTAGTGGTCCGAGCTGAGCACGACGAGGGTCCGGTCGGCGACGCCGTCCTCCTCCAGCTCCTCGAGCAGCAGCTCCATCGCCCGGTCCAGCTCGATCTGGGTCGCCATGTGGGCCTTCCCCGCCTCGGAGTAGGCAGGTCCTCGACCAGCTCCCGGTTCTTCACCGCGATGAAGTTGCCGCCGAAGGTGTATTGCAGGTGCCCGCTGACGGTCATGTAGTAGGCGTGGAACGGCTCCTGCTCGAGCACCTCCGGCATGGTCAGCTCGATCATCTCCACGTCCGACTCCGGCCAGGTGGGCGTGACGTCCAGCCCGCTGCCCAGCCCCTTGTAGTCGTAGCCCAGGTTCGGGTGCGAGACGTCCCGCCGGTAGTAGTCGTAGGTGTGGTTGTGGTAGGCGAGGGTCGCATAGCCCAGCCGCCCCAGCTGGTTGCCCATGGCGAACGGCATCGCGTTGTCGCCCGACTGGTACATGCTCCAGACGCCGCTCTTGGGGATCAGCCCGGTGGTGGCCACGTACTCCCCGTCGGAGGTGCTCACGCCCCAGATGGGGGTGTAGAAGTCGGTGAACCTGATGCCCTCCTGGGTCAGCGTGTGCAGCGTGGGCGTGACCTCGGGGTCGACGGCGAGGTGGGAGAAGCCCTCGGCGGTGACGAACACGAGGTTGTAGCCCTCGAACCGGCCGGTCTGCTCGTTCTGGACGGTCGGTTCCCGCGCGGCGAAGTACTCGTGCAGGGCGCGCAGCTCGTCGTCGTCCTCCTCGGCGGCGAGCTGGTCGAAGTCGATGTCCAGCACGTTGGGCTCCGGTGCCGCCTCCCGTTCCGGCTCGCCCCGGGCTCCCGAGGTCTGCCGGGCCCCGTCCGCGGGAGGCTCCTCGGTGACGGCCCCGTCGGGGGTATGCCGTGGGGGCGCCACCGCCGCCGGCGGCGCCTTCTCGCCGCCGAGGCCGAGCAGGTTGCGCTGCAGGTCGACCCGCATGCTCGTCACCAGCCCCAGCCGGTTGACCGCCGTGACCGGGTGCTGGTCGCGGTAGTAGGTGTCGTACGCGCTGTTCTGGCCCCGGTCGCCCAGGTTGATACCGGCCAGGGCACCGCCGACGAGGAGGACGAGCATCCCGGCGGTCACGGCCTGCTGCCGCCACGAGGCCCGGCGCCGGGGGCCGGCGCGGAACCGCGACCCGACGAAGACCAGCAGGGGCACCGACAGAGCCAGCAGCCACCAGGCGTTCTCGGCGATCTTGCCCACGATGTCGGCGGCGAACTCTGCCACCTGGCCGGCGTTGGTGGCGGAGAAGACCGTGTAGAAGGTGCCGAAGATGTCGTAGTAGATGAGCTGCGACACGAACAGCAGCGTGAGGAAGGTCAGCGCGAGCCCCACCGCCACGTCGCGGACCCGCCCGGGCAGCAGACCGGCGACCAGCGTGATCGCCAGGGCCGTGACCGCGGCGAAGACGGCGGCCCGCAGCAGCCCGACGGTCAGGAAGGGGGCCTCGGTCCGTGCCCGCAGGATCAGCTCGAGAGCGAGGACCGCGATGAAGAGGAACCTGGCCAGGGCGAGCGGCCTCGCGCCAGCACCCCGACCGGGGCGTTGGCGGGCCGTCACGGGCGGCACCGATGCTCCACCCGGCGTCATCGCCGGTGCCATCTGTCCACGGTACGCGCCGCGCGTCGCCTCGGGTCCGCTCCGGACCTGGTGTGTCGTTCAGCCGGCAGGAACCCGAGGGTCGTCGCGCACGATCGCCTCGACCTGGTCCTCCCAGCGCTCCTCCACCGGGAAGACCGACCGGACGAGCCAGGTCGCCCTGGCGTCGGCATACTCCTGCGCGGGCACCCCGGCGGCCGGGTGCACGACGACGTCCCACCCCGGGCGGGCCTCGGCGCCGTCCAAGGCCAGGTAGTCGGCCAGCTGCTCGGGGGTGAGGTGGTCCTCCGGGCCGATCGGCACGATCCCGTCCCAGCGGCGGGCGCGGGCCAGCGGTCGACGGTGGGGCGCTACCCCGGCCACCCAGATCGGCGGACGGGGCTGCTGCACCGGGCGTGGGTGGAGGTCGGCCCGGACGCGGTAGTGGTCGCCGGCGACGTCGGTGGGGCCGCGCATCAGCCGGTCGACGACGGAGAGCCCCTCGTCCAGCATCGCGGCGCGCACCCGGGGGTCGGACTCCTCGCCCAGGTCGGCGAAGTCCCGGTCCGGCGGTTCGCCGAGGCCGACCCCGAGCACCGCCCGGCCGCCGCTGAGCCGGTCCAGCGTAGTGAGCTGCTTGGCCACGGCATAGGGGCGACGGCGTGAGAGCGGGGTGACCAGGGTGCCGAGGCGCACCGTGGCGGTGACGGAGACGAGGGCCCCCAGCATCACCCACGGGTCGAGCGGGGCCGCCCCGGGCCGCCACTGCACGTGGTCCCACAGGAAGACCCCGTCCCACCCGTTGGCCTCGGCCTCCCGGGCCCAGCCGACGACCCGGGAAGGATCGGTGAACGGGGGGATGCTCACGCCGAACTTCATGGGCCCACGCTAGGCCCCCGGGGCATGGGTGTGGCCCGGCCCCCGGGGCCGCCTACAGTGGCCGCGTGAACCTGCACGACATACCTGTGACCACCCTCGACGGCCGACCGACCACGCTGGGCGAGCACGCCGGCCGTGTCCTGCTGATCGTCAACGTCGCCTCCCGCTGCGGTCTGACCCCGCAGTACGCCGGGCTCGAGCAGCTGCAGGAGCAGTACGGCGACCGTGGCCTGACCGTCGTCGGCTTCCCCTGCAACCAGTTCGGCGGCCAGGAACCGGGCACCAACGAGAAGATCGCGCAGTTCTGCTCGGCCACCTACGGCGTGAGCTTCCCGATGATGGACAAGGTCGACGTCAACGGGGCCGACCAGCACCCCGTCTTCGCCGAGCTGACCCAGGTGCCGGACGCGACGGCGAGGCCGGGGACGTCGCGTGGAACTTCGAGAAGTGGGTCGTCGACGGACGCGGCGAGCCCGTCGCGCGGTTCCGCCCGCAGACCGAGCCGACCGATCCGCAGGTCGTCGACGTGATCGAGGCCGCCCTGGCCGGATCCTCCTCCCGCTGACACCGCATACCTCTCACCACCTGCGCCGCAACCACCGCCGTCGGGCCTTCCCCTGCTGCCAGCGCACCTCGACGCCCCGCTCGCGTGCCAGCCTCTCGATCAGCTGGCTCACCTCCTGGTTCGCATACCTGTCGTGCGCGTCCCGCACCCGCGTCCGCTTCCCGAACAGCGCATCCGCCTCGTCGAAGAGCAGGACCTCGCCCGTCTCCTGCGCCCGGTCGAACAGGCGCGAGAGGTTCTTCTCCGTCTCACCGATGTAGCGCGACACCACCCGCCGCAGGTCGACGCGCCGCACGGCGGCCGGCTGCTCGACGACGGACGGGACCACCAACCTCGGCGCGACCGGGGGAGCGGGCTCCGCCGGCGACCCGCCTTCGCCGGCCGCCACCGCCGCCTGCAGGTGGACCGTCCGCACCTCGAACTCCGCCGGGCGCACCGGGGCGAACCACAGCCGCACCACGACCCGCCCGGCGAGCACGTCGGCCTCGGTCATCGTCTCCCCCGGCCCGCAGCGCACCCCGTATGCCTGCTCCGGCTTGGTGCCCTGCAGGGCGCCCCTCCGCCACAGGTCGTGCAGGAAGTCCTCGGTCAGCCCCCTGACGCGGGCCCAGAGCGCCGCGTCGTTCCGCTCGTCGGCGACGAAGCCCAGCCCGGCCGTCACCGACATCAGCACGTGGTCGGTCAGCCGGCGCACGTTGACGTAGCGCGCCACCGGGTCGGCCGACCGCCCGCCAACGACCGTCCGCGCACCCCAGACGACCCGGCCGCGTCCGGGCAGGTCGCGCAGCGGGTTGACCCCGGCCTGCACCAGCCGGTCCACGTCCTCGTCCGCCAGCGTCTCGGCGAAGCGTCGACCTCGCGCAGCTCGACGCCCGCCGGCGCCTTCCACACCCCCCGCTCGGCGTCGGTGCGCGCGACCACCCCGGCGACCGCCCCCGACGGCGGCACGGTCACGCCGTCGACGACGACCCACGGGTGGTATGCCGCGGCACGCTCCGCGTGATCCGTCACCGCCCCCAGCGCTGCCTCGTGCGTCGGTCCCCACGGACCGGGCGGCAGGTCGAGCAGCAGCACCGCGCGGGATGCCCCGCACCGCCCGAGCGCGACCCTCATCTGGTCGGAGTGGGCCGCGGTCAGGCCGGGCACCACGAGCACCGTGACGCCCGATCCGTCGAGCGCATGCACCCCGCCGGGTCCCTCTACCGGGACCAGCTGCGCAGGCGCCGGACCCGCCGACCGGACGACCACCGCGCTGGTGCCGCCGTTGGCGAAGAACAGCTCGACCGCGTGGCCCAGCGGCCGGTCGGAGTCGAGGCTCGGCCCGAACGTGGCGTGGTAGTGCGCCGCGCTGGTGACCGTCACCGGGGTGCCGACCGGCCCGGCGTCGGCCGCCCCGACGAACCCGGTCACCGAGGTCGGCAGCGGCTTGATGGGGGCGCCTGCGGCGCTGGGCTCGGTGTGCGACATACGTCATTCAAGCGCCGACGTGCAGGGGTGCGCCACCATCTCGCTCATCGGGACCACTCCGACGCCCCGGGCAGCCTGGTCCAGGAGCTGCTCAGCCGGCGGCCGCCCGCGCGTGCGGATAGGTCGCCTCCCGGTCCTGGAACGCCAGCACGGCCGGGTTGCGAATGACCCCGTCCTGGATCTCGATCGCCCGGTCGATGGTGGGCTCGGCCGCCCACGCCTCCGGGCCCGAGAGGACCGTGCGCAGGTGCGGCAGCAGGGCCGCGCTGATCTCCCAGGTCGCCGAGTTCCACAGGTAGGTCGGGGTATGGTCGACGGCGTAGTAGGTGATGTTGTCGCCCACGACGAAGGTGGGGTCGTCGAAGGTCGTCGGCCGGGCCCAGCTGAACCCCATAATGCCCTCGTCGCAGGACACGTCGACGACGAGGCTCCCCGGACGGAACATCGTCAGGTCCTCCTCGGTGAGGAAGGTCCACGGCGCTGCGGTGTCCTGCAGGACGCAGTTGACGACGATGTCGTTCTCGGCGAGGTAGGGCGCCAGCGGGACGGGGCCGTCCCGGGTGACGACGGTCGTCAGGGCCGGGTCCTCGTCCTGGTCGAGGTGGACGATCTCCACCGAGTGGATGGGCGAGGCGACGGCGGCGACCTTGCGCTGGGTGAGCACCCGGACGTCGTTGACGCCGAGTACGGTCAACGCGGTCACCGCACCGCGGGCCGTCGCGCCGAAGCCGATGACGACGGCGCTGCGTTTCGGGCCGTAGCTCCCGGTGGAGCCGATGAGCTCGAGCGAGTGCAGCACCGAGCAGTAGCCGGCCAGCTCGTTGTTGAGGTGGAAGACGTGCAGCATGAAGCTGCCGCTGCGGGACCAGTGGTTCATCGCCTCGAACGCGATGAGGGTCTGGCGCCGGTCGACGGCCTGCTGGGTGAGCCCGGCGTCCTGGACGCAGTGCGGCCACCCCCACACGATCTGCCGTCCCGCATCTCCGCGAGGTCCTCGGCCTGCACCTTGGGCAGGAGGATGACGTCGCACTCCGCGATGAGCTCGGCTCGGGTCCTGACGCCGCCCACCAGGTCGGCGAGCGACTCGTCGGTCACGCCGAAGCGGGCGCCGTACCCCTCCTCGACGAAGATCCGGGACCGCAGGTCCCCGTCGATCGTGGCCAGGTGCTCGGGGTGGATCGGCAGGCGGTGCTCGTTCTCCTTGCGGGAGTGGGCCGTCACGCCGACCGAGAGCAGGGGCCCCACCTCAGTGCCTCCCGCCGCGCGGGGCGCCCAGGACGAAGCAGAAGTCGTGCGGAGACGGGTGTGGCATGGATGCCCCTCGATGGGGAGACCTGGACCGTCTCGCTCCTTCGGAGCGTACGCCCCTGACCCGCCGCGCCGACCCCGACAGGAGGCGCCGCGCCCTCTGCTCAGGTGCGCGGCACCTCCCGCCGCCCAGGTCAGACCTTCGCCTCCAGGACCATGTTGAAGTCGTTCTCCGCCGCCCGGCGGACCGAGCCGAAGCCGGCCTCGTGGAGCACCTCGGCCAACCGCCCCTCCCCCGCCTGCGAGCCGAGCGCGAGCCCGACCGGCTGGGACAGGGAGTTGGCAGTGCACAGGAACGTCGACGCCGCGAAGCTGATCGGCGCCATCGGCACCGTCGCCAGCGTGGTCGCCAGGTCGTCGGCGGCCCGCGGTTCGACCAGCACCAGCCGGCCGTCGTCGGCCAGCGCCCGCCGCGCGTGCGCGGCCGCACCGACCGGGTCGCCCAGGTCGTGGAAGGCGTCGAAGTAGGTGACGACGTCCACGTCCCGGTCGGCGAACCCGTGCGCGTCCCCGACGTCGAAGCGCACCCGGTCCGCCAGCCCGGCCTCCTCGGCCCGTCGGCGGGCCACCTCGACCGAGCCCTCGTGCACGTCGTACCCGACGAAGCGCGAGGTCGGGAAGGCCTCCGCGAGCAGCAGCAGCGGAGCCCCGCGGCCACAGCCGACGTCGACGACGGTGGCGCCGGCGTGCAGCCGGTCGGCCAGCCCGTCGAGCGCGGGCACCCACTCCGAGAGCAGGCTGTTGCGGTAGCCGACGCGGAAGAAGCGTTCGATCGACTCGAAGACCGTCGGGTCCTGCTCCGACCAGGGCACGCCCCGGCCGGTGCGGAACGCCTCGGCCAGCTCGTCGGTGCGCCGGTGCAGGCCGGTGACCAGCGGCGCGGCGCCGATCATGGCGGCCGGGGAGTCGTCCGAGGCGAGCACGGCGGCGTGCTCAGCCGGCAGGGTGAAGGTCCCGGTCGCCGGGTCGTGGCGGACGATGCCGACGGCGGCCTGCTGGGAGAGCCACTCGCGGACGTAGCGCTCGGCGGTCCCGGTGGTGGCGGCCAGCTCTGCCGGGGTGACCGGGCCCGAGCCGGCGAGAGCGGCATACAGGCCGACCCGGTCGCCGACGACCATCATGGCCGCGGTGGCGCCGCCGGCGAGCATCATGCCGACCTGCTGGGCGAAGGCGCCCACCTGCTCCAGGTCGAGGTCGGGCGGGGCACCGTCGGCGGCCGCGGAGGGCGTCGTGGCGATGCCCTCGGGGTCGGCGCGGCGGGATGCGGAGTGCGTGCTCATGGTTCCTCCTGCGGTGGATCGTGCTGACCGGTCCACCGTGGCGGGCACCGCTTTCACGACGCTGTCACCGGGCTGTCGGGCAGACTGACGCAGGTGGCACGGCTGCGGTTCGGCGTGCTCGGCACGCTGGAGGTGCTCGTCGACGGGCGACCGGTGCAGGTCCCCGCCGGGCGTCGACGGGCGGTGCTGACCTGCCTGCTCGTGCACGCCGGCTCCGCGGTCACGACGGACACCCTCGTCGAGGCCGCCTGGGGCGGGGAGCCGCCGGCCGACTCGCGGGCCGCCCTGCAGACCGTGGTCTCACGGCTGCGGGCGCTGCTGGGGCCGGACGCGGTGGAGACGGTGGAGGGCGGCTACCGCCTGCCCGTGCCGCCCGCGGAGGTCGACGCCCTGCTCCTGGAGGACCTGCTCACCCGCGCCCGCACGGCCGACCCGGGCACGGCGCTGCCCCTGCTGGAGCGGGCCCGTCGGTTGTGGCGGGGACCGCCGTTCGGGGAGCTCGGGTCGAGCGCACCCGTGCTGGCCGCCGCGGCGCGCCTGGAGGGTATGCGGCACGAGTCCGCCGAGCTGCACGCCGCCGCGCTGCTCGACCTCGGGGATCCGGCCCCGGCGGTGCCGCTGCTGCAGGAGCTGCTGGCCGAGGAGCCCTACCGCGAGCACGCCGTCGCCCTGCTCGTGCGGGCGCTCTACCGGCTGGGCCGCCAGGCCGAGGCGCTGGACCTGCTCGAGCGGCACCGGCGCCGGATGGCCGACGAGCTCGGGCTGGACCCTTCCCCCGAGCTGGTCGACCTGCAGGCACGGGTCCTCGGGCACGAGCTGGAGCAGGAGAGCCCTGCGGAGCGCACGCCGTCGGACCGACCACCGGTCACGTGGCTGGAGGTCGCCGCTCCCCTCGTCGGGCGGGAGGACGACCTCGCCCGGCTCGTCGGGGCGGTGCTCGAGGGACCGGTGACGACCGTGACCGGCCCCGGCGGAGTGGGCAAGACCCGGCTGGCCGCCGAGGCGGTGCGCGTGCTGCCCGAGCGCTCCCACCTGCCTGTCGCCGTGGTCGAGCTCGCCGGCACCGACCCCGGCGGGGTGGCGACCGCGGTCGCCGGTGCGCTACGGCTCGGGCGCCGGACCGACGATCCCGCCGAGGACGTGGTGGACGTCCTGGCCACCACGCCCCACCTCCTCGTGGTCGACGACGCCGAGCACCTGCTGGCCGAGGTGGCCGACCTCGTCGGCCGGGTCGCCCGCCGTTGCCGGGGCACCCGCGTGCTGGTCACCAGCCGCCGCCGGCTCGGCCTGCCCGCCGAGACCGTCGTGCCCCTGGCCCCGCTCGCCACGCACTCCCCCGGTGCGAGGTCCGCGGTCGGCACCTCGGCCGCCGTCCGGCTGTTCACCGACCGGGTCCGACGGCTGCGGCCCGCGTTCGGCGTCGACCCGACCAACGCGGCGGCGGTGGCCGAGCTGTGCCGACGGCTCGACGGGCTGCCGCTGGCGCTGGAGCTGGCGGCGTCACGCACCGCGACCGCCGGGCTCGACGAGGTGCTCGCGCTGCTGCCCGCCGACGAGACGTCGACCCCCGGCGGGACGGCCGAGGGGCTGGGCCTGGACCGGACGGTCGACTGGTCCTACCGCCTGCTCAAGGATGAGCAGCGCCGGCTGCTCGCGTGGCTGTCGGTCTTCGCCAGCGAGTTCACGCCCGACGCGGTGCGGGCGGTCACGGCATACCTCGATCCGCGGTCCGACCCCGGCGCAGCCCTGGCGGAGCTGGTCGAGACCTCGCTCGTGGCGTGCCGGGTGGAGGGCCGGGGTGCCCGGCTCCGGCTGCTGGGGGTGGTGCGCGAGTATGCCGCGGCGCGCCTGCGCGAGGCCGGCCCGGACCACGAGACGGCGGCGCACCGGGCGCACGCGGCGTGGGTGGCCCGGGAGTGCGAGCAGGTCGCGGACGCCTGGGCGACCGAGGACGGGGTGCTGCTGCGCGACCGGGTCGAGGCGCTCGTCCCGGACGCCACGGCGGCGCTGCGCCGGACCGCGCGCCCCCAGGCACCCGACGTCGCCAGGGACGACCTCGTCGTCGCGCTGCGTCTCGTGGCCGCCGTCGGCCGGTGCCTGCACTGGGTGCCCGGGCCTGCGCTGGGCGAGGCGATGCTCGCGGTCGCCGAGCTGGGCGCAGGCCGCCTGTCGCCCGGTGACCTCTCCGACGACGAGCTGGCTGCCGCCGGCGGCGTCGGGGCGGGGGCGATGGTGGCCGTCGAGCACGGTGAGCTCGACCGGGCACGGCGCCTGGCCCTGGCGGGGATAGCACTGGCCGGGGGCGCGGACGAGCGCTGGCGTGCCTGGTGCTGGGGGTGGAGGCGATGTACCGCGGGGACGCGACGGCGTCGACGGACTGGTTCGAGCGGATGGGCCGCACCGCCGAGCTGACCGGGGAGAGCCACGTCTCCCGGGCGCTGATGGCGCTCTACGCCGACGACGTCCAGGCGGCGCGGGAGCACGTCGCGGTCGCGACGGCGGCGGCCGGGGCGGGGTCGGACGCCGAGCGGGCGTTCACGCTCTACGCCGAGGGCGAGGTGCTGGCCCGCTCCGACCCGGTGGCGGCGACCGCCCGGCTGCGCGAGGCCGCCGCCGAGGCGGGACGGATCGGTGCCGGGCAGGTGAGCAAGGTGGCCCGGCTCGCGCTGCTCGCCCGGCTGGTGCGGGACGGTCAGACGCAGGAGGCGCGGTCGCTGGGAGGGGCGCTGCTGCGCGACCTGCACCGGACCGGGTCGTGGGCGCAGATCTGGACGATGCTCCGCGTGCTCGCCGAGCTCCTCGCCGACGAGGGGTCGTCCGCCGACGCCGCGTTCCTGCTCGGGGCGGCCGAGCGCGACCCGTCGGCGCCTCCGCTCATGGGTGAGGACGTCGCACGGCACGCCGAGCTGCGGCAGCGGCTGGCCGAAGAGGTCGGACCTGCTGTCCTGCAGCAGGTCCAGGCGGTGGCCGCGACGACGCCGCGGACCCAGGTGGTCCGGCGGGCGATGCGGCTGCTGCCGTAGGGCCCGGGGGGGTGCCGAGGAGTGTCAGGACCTCCGCCGGTCCCGCTGCTCCCGCATGCGCTGCGCCTGAGTCAGGGCGCGCTTCGCTGCCATGTACCGCAGCAGCAGGAACAGGGGCAGTCCGAAGCCAAAGGCGAGGAAGAAGATCCAGAGGTTCTCCACCGGTCTCAGACCTCGTCGTCGAGGCGGCCGATGCTCGTGCCGTCGGCGTCGACGCGCATGAGCACCGGCTCGGTGGCAGAGCCGCCGCGCACGACGACGACCGTCTCGCCGCGATGCCGGTCGACGATCTCCTCCAGACCTGCTGAGCCGTCCCCCAGCTCTCCGTGACCGCTGTGGCAGGGGACGCCGAGGTCCTCGGCCAGGGTCTCGACCGGGCCGGTGTCGGGCACGTCGTCGGCGGCGTACACCGCCTGCACGCGCTCCCGGTAGAGCTCGGAGGCCAGCCACTTCACGTCGTTGAGCCCGAGCGGGGTGAGGAGGATGACGCGGGCCGCGCACTGGAGGTCGCTCATGGTCCCGACTGTATGCCGTTCGCGCCTGGCCAGGAAGGATGCGCCGGACCCACATCCGCACGACTGCCGCGTCCGTCCCGCTCACCGTAGGGTGTCCGTACTCCCACGACCCGTCCCGCGCCGGAGGTGCCCATGTCCGTCCTTGCCCAGCTCGCCGACGCCCTCAGGGAGGGCAGCGTCGAGGTCGTCGACCTCACCGCGCCCCTGTCCTCGCAGACCCCGCTCCTGGAGCTGCCGCCGCAGTTCGGGCAGACCGCGCAGTTCCAGCTCGAGGAGATCAGCCGCTACGACGACCGCGGCCCGGCGTGGTACTGGAACAACTTCCGCACCGGCGAGCACACCGGCACGCACTTCGACGCGCCCAACCACTGGGTGACCGGCAAGGACCTCGACGACGTCTCCGGCGTGCCGGTCGGCGTCTTCCTCCGGCCGGCCGCCGTCATCGACGTCGTCGACCGCGTCGAGGCCGACCCCGACTTCCTGCTCGAGCGCGAGCACGTCGAGGCGTGGGTCGAGGAGCACGGCCCCCTGCCGGCCGGGGGCTGGCTGCTCTGCCGCACCGGCTGGTCCAGCCGCACCACGCAGCAGGACATGATCAACAACACCGAGACCGGCCCGACCAGCCCCGGCATGTCGGTCGACTGCGCCCGCTGGGTCGCCGAGGAGACCGACCTCATCGGCATCGGGGTGGAGACCGTCGGGACCGACGCGGGCGCCGCCCACTCCTTCGACCCGGCGTTCCCGTGCCACGCGCTGCTGCTGGGCGCGGGCAAGTACGGCCTGGCCCAGCTGCAGAACCTCGACCGGCTGCCGGCGACCGGGGCGATGGTGATGGCCCCGCCGCTGAAGATCGTGGGCGGGTCGGGCTCCCCCGTGCGCGTGCTCGCCCTCGTCGAGCGCTAGGTCGGGCTCGTTCCATGCTCGTGCCAGAGGCGGTCGGGCGGGCCCTGGTCGCCTGCGGCATCGACCACGTCTTCGGCGTGGTGGGCTCGGGCAACTTCCACGTGACCAACGCGATGGTCGCCGCGGGCGCCCGGTATGTCGCGACGCGCCACGAGGGCGGGGGCGCCACCGCGGCCGATTCGTATGCCCGTGTCTCGGGTCGCCCTGCCGCGGTGAGCGTGCACCAGGGGTGCGGGTTCACCAACGCGATGACCGGTGTCGCCGAGGCGGCCAAGTCGCGCACGCCGCTGGTGGTGGTCGCGGCCGAGGTGATGGAACGGCGGTCCAACTTCTTCGTCGACCAGGAGGCGATGGCGCGGGCGGTGGGCGCGGTGCCGCACCGCGTGACCTCGGCCGAGGAGGCGGTCGCGCAGACCGTGGCCGCGGTGGCCGAGGCGGTGTACGGCCGCCGCACGGTCGTGCTCAACCTCCCGCTGCCGGTGCAGGAGCAGGAGGTGCGGGACGGCGCGCTCGACGGCGTCGGTCTGCCGCCCGCGCCACCTCCGGTCGAGCCGTCGGCGGAGGACGTGCAGCGGTTGGCCACCGCGCTGGCCGCGGCGCAACGGCCGGTCTTCGTCGCCGGGCGCGGCAGCCGGTCGGCGCAGGCGCGGGACGCCCTGCGGACGTTGGGCGAGAGGTCCGGCGCACTTCTGGCGACCTCGGCCGTCGCCAAGGGCCTCTTCTCCGTCGACCCGTGGCATCTCGATATCTCCGGGGGCTTCTCCTCGCCGCTGACGGCGGAGCTGGTGGGCGGCGCCGACCTCATCGTCGGGTGGGGGTGCGCCCTCAACATGTGGACGATGCGGCACGGCCGCCTCGTCGCCGACGGCGCGACCGTGGTGCAGGTCGACGACACCCCGGACGCGATCGGTGCGCACCGCGACCTCACCTTCGGCGTGGTCGGGGACGTGGCCCGTACGGCCGTGGCCGTGGACGAGGCGCTCGAGGCGACGCGCACGGCATACCGGACCCCCGAGGTGGGCGAGCGCCTTGCGGCGCAGCTGCGCTGGCGCGACGTGCCGTTCGACGACCGGGGCGGCGACGGGCGGATCGACCCACGCACCCTGACGATCGCCCTCGACGACCTGCTGCCCGCAGAGCGCGTCGTGGCGGTCGACTCGGGCAACTTCATGGGCTACCCCAGCATGTTCCTGTCGGTCCCGGACGAGGAGGGCTTCTGCTTCACGCAGGCCTTCCAGTCGGTGGGGCTCGGCCTGGCCACCGCGATCGGGGCCGCGCTCGCCCGGCCGGACCGGCTGCCGGTCGCGGCGCTCGGCGACGGCGGTGCGCTGATGGCCGCGGCCGAGCTGGAGACCGTGGTGCGCCTGGGCCTGCCGATGCTCGTCGTGGTCTACGACGACGAGGCGTACGGCGCGGAGGTGCACCACTTCGGACCGGGAGGACACGACCTGGGCACCGTGCAGTTCCCCCCGACCGACATCGCGGCGATCGGACGGGGCTACGGGATGGAGGCGGTCACCGTCACGTCGGTGGAGGACCTCGCGCCGGTGCGCGAGTGGGTAGCCGGTGGACCGACCGGCCCGATGCTCGTGCACGCCAAGGTCATCCGCGACGAGGCGTCCTGGTGGCTGGAGGAGGCGTTCCGCGGGCACTGACCGCGGAACGAGCGGCGGCATGGTGGTCCCGCAGCGCGGGTCGCCGGCGGTGTCCAGCGGTGGGCGGCTCGAGCTGCTCGACGACCGCGGGTCCTCGGTAACCGTCCAGCAGGGCCACTGCTTGACCGCGGACCAGCATCCTGGCCCCCGGGGGTGGCGTGAAGTGGACGGCCCACCGCACGTCGTCCCCGACGTTGAACCGCTCGTCACCCTTGGTCGGCCTGGTCCGGAAGGCGTAGACGGCACGGCGGAGGAAGGGCCAGGAGGCACACAGCGCCCGCGACCAGAACTTGCAGCGCTGAGGATCGAGGAAGATCTCGTCTCGCGGGTCCATGACAGGCCTGTCTCGGGTCAGGTGGATCAGCGTGGCTCCCTCGATGTCTTCTCGCTCGTCGCTCGTCACCTGTCGATACCCGACGTGGAGAGCAGTGAGGAGGACGGCACCCAGGACGATCAGCGTGCCGCTCACCGGGCGGCCGGTGAAGGCGACGACGACACCGACAGTGCAGGAGAGTGATTCGAGGGCGAGGACGCCCCAGCGCACGACGGGGCGGTCCTGCCACGCTCCTCCACTGCTCATGGCGCGACCGTAACGGCGTGCACCCACAGACCACTCTGTAGGCGCGGGCCAGCTGTGGACAACACCTTGAGCGCAAGTGCTACTGTGTAGCACATCCGTTGGAGGCGAGCATGACAGAACGCACGATCGGAATCCGCGAGCTGAAGCAGAACGCCTCCGCGGCGGTCGCTCGCGCAGCAGCGGGCGAGGCGCTGGTGGTGACCGACCACGGCCGGCCGGTCGCACGCCTGGTCCCCCTCGGCGGGAGCCGCACGTCCGAGCTCGTCACCGCCGGGCTCGCCCGCCCGCCCCGGCGGCTTCTGGCCGACCTTCCTCGACCGGACGGCGCTCCGGGCAGCGTGCTGTCGCAGGCCCTGGACCAGGACCGCGAGGACCAGCGCTACTGATGGCCTACTACCTCGACACGTCGGCCCTGGTGAAGCTGGTCGCCCTCGAGCCTGAGTCCGAGGCGCTCCGAGAGTGGGTAGAGACCCGGTCTGACCCGCTGGTGACCTCGGACCTTGCCCGGACTAGCTCTTCCGCGCGGTCCGGCGCGCGCGGCCGGAGTCCGCACCGCTGGCCCGCCAGGTCCTCGACACGCTGACGGTCCTGCAGCTCGGGACCGGCGTCTTCGAGGAGGCGGCCCGCCTCGAGCCGCCCGCACTGCGTTCGCTGGACGCGCTGCACCTGGCGGCCGCGCTCATCCTCGAGGAGGACCTGCTGGGCGTCGTGACCTACGACGACCGTCTCGCCGAGGCGACGCGGCTGCTCGGGTTCCCCGTCCTCGCACCGGGACGGTGACTCGCCGCCATACCCTGCCCTCCCCGGCTCACGTCGCCGACCACCTGCTGTCGGTGCGGTGGCGAGCCGCACCAGCCGGACTTCGTAGGCTGTGGTCCATGTCCGACGGGGTCCTCCAGCCGGCCGAGCGGCTGACGCTCGGCGCGCTGCGGTATGCCGTCAACGACGAGGCGGGCACCTACCTGGCGATCATGCGGCTGTTCACCGCCGGGATCAGCGGCTTCCTCTCCGACCAGTCGGCCGAGGAGATCACTGACCGGCTCCGCGAGCAGGGCCTCGAGCTCGACCGGGACACGGTCGACCAGCGCCTGTCCTACCTCGTCGAGCACGGCAACCTCGCCCGCAGCCCCCGGGAGACCGAGGCCCGCAGCGTCCGCGAGTACCTGCGCAACCGCTCCCGCTACCAGCTGACCCCCCGCGGCGAGCTCGTGCAGCGGCAGGTCGAGGAGCTGCTCACCCGGTCCGACGGCGCCCGCGAGGTCTCCAGCGAGATGCTGCCGGGCATGCTGGCCGGGCTCACGGGGCTCAACCGGCTGTGCGAGCAGGGGCTGGACCGTGCCGACCCGACCGACGTCGCCACCCAGGTCTCCACCCTCTTCGCGCAGTTCGAGGTGCTGGTCACCTCGACCCGCCAGTTCTACTCCTACCTGGCCCAGGTGCTGACCCGCTTCGACCTGGCGCGACGAGTTCGTCCTCTTCAAGAGCGCGCTCATCGACTACCTCCAGCGCTTCGTTGACGAGATCTCGCGGCACCTGCCGCAGATGGCCGACCAGCTGGTCGCCCTCGAGCCGCACGTGGTCCCGCTGTGCGACCGGGCCGCATCGGGCAGGCGCCTGGTCGCCCTCGACGGGAGCCAGGCGCAGCGGGCGCCCGGCCTGGACCCGGACGACTGGCGGAGCCTGCACGCGTGGTTCCTCGGCTCCCCCGGCCGCCGCGCCGACGCGGACAACGTCCGCCGGCTGGCCACCGACGCGCTGCGGGCGCTGCTCACCAACCTGCGGCGCATCGCCGCGGGCGCGGACCGCCACCAGAGCCGGTACGGCGACCTGGTGCGGCTGGCCGCGTGGTTCGACGAGTCCCCCGACGACCGGGCGCACGAGCTGTGGGCCGCGGCGTTCGGCCTCTACGGCGGCCGACACCTCTCCTTCGCCGCCGAGACCGAGGGGGACCCGGTCCCCTCGACCCGCAGCTGGTGGGACGCACCGGCCGCCGAGGTGCCGGTCGGCCTGCGGATGCGCGGCGACCGGCAGGCCGGCGGTCGGGCCGCGGCACGGGCCGACTACACCGCGGCCAAGCAGGCCCGGCTCGCCGAGCGCGCCGAGCAGGAGGCCCGTCTGCGCGCCGCCGCGGCCGAGCTGGCCGCGCACGCCGGTCCCCTCTCCGACCTGCGCGTCAGCGACGAGGCCCGCTCGGCCTTCCTGGACCTGTATGCCGCCGCGCTCACCCGGGCGGGCCGCCCGCTGGGGCCCACGGACACCGCACGGGCCGAGCTGCGCACGAGCGTCACCTCGCTGTCCCTGGACGTGCGCCGGGAGCCGGGCGCCGCCGTCCGGCTGCGCAGCCCCGCCGGGACGCTCGTGCTGCGTGACCTGGCGATCGAGCTCTCCACCGCCGAGCCGGCCGAGGCACAGGTCAGGAGGGCGGAGGCGTGACCCTGGACGAGCGGCCGGCTCCCCCCACCGACCCCTACGCGGAGGCCGAGCGCCGTCGGGCCGCCCGCGCGCTCGTGCGCACCCCGCTGCTGCACGCCGACGGGCACGCCGACGACCTCGCCCTGGTCCGGCGCCACCAGCGCGAGCTCGTGCCGATGTTCGCCGACGGCCTCGGCTACCGCCTCGTCGTGGAGCCGACCCTGGCCCGCCTGGTCAAGACCGGCCTGCACCCCGACGCCACCCGGGGGCTGCGCCGTCGCAACGGCACCCCCTTCACCCCCCCGGCGCTACGCGCTCCTGGCCCTGACCCTGGCCGCGCTGACCCGGGCCCGCCGTCAGGTCATGGTCGACGAGCTCGTGGCCGGCGTGCGGTCGGCCGCCGCCGACGCGGGCGTCGAGATCGACCTCGACGGGATCACCGACCGGCGCGCCCTGCACTCGGCGCTCACCGCCCTCGTCGACCTCGGCGTGCTCACCGAGCGCGACGGCGACCTCGAGCACTGGGCGGAACGGCATACCGAGTCCCTGCTCGACGTGCACCGCGACCGGCTCGCGGTCCTGGTGGCCGCGCCTCTGTCCACCTGCCGCACGCCCGAGGACGTCCTCACCGTCATGGAGGTGCCCTCCGCGGCCGGGGGCGCCCGGATCGCGGTCCGCCGTCACCTGCTGGAGCGCCCCGTCCTCTCGACCGAGGAGCTGAGCGAGGAGCAGGCCGGCTGGTGGCGACGCAACCGCGAGCGGGAGCGGGAGTGGTTCGCCCGCTGGTTCGGCCTGGAGCTGGAGATCCGTGCCGAGGGTGCACTGGCGCTGGACCGGGACGGGGAGCTGACCGACCTGACCTTCCCGGGAGCGGGGTCGGCCCGGCACTTCGCCCTCCTGCTCCTCGGCGAGCTGACCGAGGCGGCGCGGGGGCAGGACCACGACGGGGCGAGCGGCGCGTGGACGCCCGTCGCCACCTCCACGGCCAGGTCGGCCGCCGACCGCGTGTTCCGCACCTGGCGCCACGGCCTGCGCAAGGCCCACCAGGCCGACCCCGACGCGCTCTGGGCGGAGGCCCTGGGGATCCTCGCGGCGACCGGCCTGGTCCGGGACGAGGGTCCGACCCTGCTCGTCCACGCCGCCGCCGCCCGCTACGCACCCCGGCCCGAGCTCGTCACCACGGCCGGCCCGGCCGGCGAGCGGTCGCTCTTCGAGGAGGACGCATGACCCTTCCCCTGCCCGGCCGCCCCTCGGCCGCGGCCGGCGACACCGCCGCGTCCCGCTTCCGGCTGTCCCGCGCGGGCATCCTCAACGTCTGGCAGTACGACGAGCAGGTCTTCACCTTCGCCGACGGCCGGCTGCTGCTGCGCGGGGCCAACGGCGCCGGCAAGTCCAAGACGCTGGAGATGCTGCTGCCCTTCGCACTCGACGGCGACAAGGCCCGGCTCACCGCCTCGGCCAAGCACCACACGAGCCTGCTGTGGCTGATGACCGACGGCGTCGAGGCCGGCAACCGGGTGGGCTACGTCTGGGTCGAGTTCACCCGCACCACCCCCGACGGCGACGAGGAGCACCTCACCTGCGGCGTCGGCATCCGCGCCTCCTCCAGCGCTCGGTCCGCGACCGCGTGGCACTTCGCCACCGACCAGCGCCTCGGGGACGACTTCCTGCTCGAGGACGCCGCGGGCCCGCTCCCCCACGCCCGGCTGCGCGAGGTGCTGGGTGCCGACCACGTCTTCGACCGCGCAGCCGACTACAAGGCCCACGTCGGGAGGGTCCTCTTCGGCCTCGACCCGAGAAGCTACGACGAGGTGCTGCGCCTGCTCTACTGGCTGCGCCAGCCGCAGGTCGGGGAGGACATCGAGCCCGCCCGGCTCACCCAGCAGCTGTCCCAGGCGCTGCCCCAGCTGGACGAGCAGTCGGTCCGTGCGGCCGCCGACACCTTCGACGAGCTCACCGCCTTCGGCGAGCAGATCGACCGTCGCGCCGCCGCGGCCGCGGCGCTCACCGCGCTCGCGGAGGCGTACGCCGACTACGCCCGGGCCGTCCTCGCCGCCCGGAGCCGGTCCGTCGTCTCCGTGGTCCAGGAGGAGTCGCGGCTGCGGACCGCGGTCCAGCGGGCGGAGGAGACGCTGGCGGGGGTCGAGGAGCGTCAGCAGGAGGCCCGCGCGACGCTCACCGCCGCGGAGGCCGGGGTGGCCGCCGACGAGGCGCGGCTGGCGACGCTGAGGGACAGCCCGGAGTTCCGCGACCAGCGGCGGCTCGGCGAGCTCGCCCAGCAGGCACGGCGTGACGCCGACCTCGCCCGGGACGCCGACGCGCGCGCCGAGCGTGCCCGCGGCGCGTCGGGGCGAACCGCGGGCGCGCTGGAGCGGGCCCGCGACGAGCTCGGGGCGACGCTCGACCAGCTGTCCGCCGCGGTGCGGACCACCGCCGACGGGCTGCGGCGCACCGTGCACGACGTCTCCCTCACGACCACCCTCACCGCGCAGTCGCTCACCGACGAGCCCGGGACCGCCGCCGACGTGGTCGCCGGGGGCCCGGTCGCCGCGGGCCTGGACCAGCTCGCCGACGCGCTCTCCGACGCCACCTCGGCGGTCACCCGACGGCGGGCCGGCGTGGGCGTCGTGCGTGGGGCGGCCGAGACTCTCGCCGACGCCGAGGTCCGCCAGTCGGGGGCCGAGCGGGAGGCGGAGCAGGCGGAGGCCCGCTGGGAGGAGGCCCGGGCCCTGCGGACGGAGGCCGAGGTCGAGGCCGACCGGCAGGTCGACCTGCTGCTCGAGGCCCTCGCCGGCTGGGCGGCGACGGAGGGCACGCCGGAGGTGGCCCTGCCGGCCGAGCTCGACCCCGCCCGTCGGGCGGCGACCTCGGCCGGCTCGCGGCCGGAGCCGCCGGACCACGGCTCGCCGAGCTGCGCGAGACGGGCGCGCGCGCCGGGGCCGCCGCCCGGACCGCCCAGGAGCAGCTCGGGCTGCTGCACACCCAACGCGCGACCGTCGAGTCCGAGCGCGACCCGGCACCCCCACCGCCTCCCCTCCCCCGCGCCGCCCGGCCGGACGGGTCGGCCCTGTGGCAGGTCGTCGACTTCGCCGACCACCTCTCGCGGGAGGAACGTGCCGGCCTGGAGGCGGCGCTGCAGGCCTCGGGGCTGCTCGACGCCTGGGTCCGACCCGGCGGACGGCTGCTGGACGCGGGGCTGCGCGACATCGTGCTGGTCGCGGGTCCGCCGGTCTCGCCGTCCCTGGCGCAGGCCCTCGTCGTCGACCTGCCCGAGGGCAGCGACGTCGCCGAGTCCGACGTCGCGGCGGTGCTGGGCGGCATCGGGCTGGGCAGCGACGGTCCGGGTCCTCGCATCGGCACGGACGGCTCCTGGCGCCTCGGGCCGGCCCACGGCCACGCCGGCAAGGACCTGGCGCAGTACGTCGGCGCCACCGCCCGGGCCGCGGAGCGCGCCCGGAGACTGGCCGCCCTGGACGCCGAGATCGCCGCGCAGCAGCAGCAGCTGGAGCGCAGCGAGCGGGAGCGGGCCGAGGCCGGTGCCGGCGTCACCGCCCTGGAGGCGTGGGTGGCCG
The DNA here is from genome assembly GCF_001942405.1 of Ornithinimicrobium sp. CNJ-824. GTDB lineage: Bacteria > Actinomycetota > Actinomycetes > Actinomycetales > Dermatophilaceae > Ornithinicoccus > Ornithinicoccus kibberensis. The sequence goes on along the minus strand of NZ_MKKA01000044.1, from coordinate 128,052 downwards.
CGGTGCCCAGCGGGCGGGACCTGCTCTCCGCCTGGCAGCGCGCCGAGCTGCTGCTGGAGACCGAGCAGCGCGAGGAGGGCCACAACCAGCGGGCGCAGTCGGCCGCCCAGGCCGCGCGGGCAGAGACCGCCCGCCTCGCCGAGGAGCTGCGGCGCATCGCCACGGAGCACGACCTGCCGCCCGAGCGCACCGCCCTCGACGCGGTCGAGGAGGCGCTGCGAGCCCTGGCCGTGGACCTGCGCGACCTCGACCGCCAGGTCCCGCACGTCCGGGGGCTGCTGGCCACCTGGTCCCGCGCCGCCGACGACCACGCCCTCTCCGTGCAGACCCAGGAGGCCGACGAGGCGGCGGCCGACCAGGCACGCCGGCGGGCGGACGTCGCCGCCGCCGCGCACGAGGAGCTGCGCTCCAGCGTCGGCGACTCCGTCGCCGAGCTCGACCGCCGGATCACGGCCACCCGGACGACCCTCGAGGAGCACCGCCGCACGGTCGTCGCCTCCCGCCGGTCGCTCGAGGACCTGCTGGTGGAGCTCGGTCAGGGTCGCACCGGCGTCGACGCGGCCCGGCAGCGCCTCGCCGACCACGCCGACACCCGCGCAGCCACCCTCGCCGCCCTCGTCGAGGCGCTGCGGGTGGACGGGCTGGCCGAGGCGGCCGAGGTAGCCCCGGAGTCCACCGACGCGCTGCTGGCCCTCGCCGCGCTGGACCCCACGGCGCCCGTCCCCCGCGCCTCCGTGACCGCCGCCCGCGCCCTCACCGGGCTCAGCGAGGCCGAGGTGCCCTCCGTGACCACCCGCCTCTACGAACGGCACGGCAGCGCCACCAGCGGGCCCGCGGCCGAGCACCAGCCGCGCTGGCGACCCTGGGCGAGCTGCATACCGTCTCCGGCCGCGACGAGGCGGGCGAGGCCGCGGTGACGGCCCTGGCCCGTCGGGTGGCGGCGGGGGTGGAGCGCGACCGGGAGCTGCTGACGAGGCGGGAGCGCCAGCAGTTCGAGCGGCACGTCCTCGGCGAGCTCGGCGAGACCCTGCGGCGCTGCCGGCGCGACGCCCAGGAGCTGGTCGAGGCGATGAACGCCCAGCTCGGGCACGTGACCACGTCCCAGGGCATCCGGGTACGGCTGGACTGGAAGCTGCGCGACGACGTCGCCGCCGAGGCGCGCGAGGCCGTCGACCTGCTCACCCAGCCGGTCGGCGCGCTGCTGCCCGAGGAGCGGGCCAAGCTCCACGACGCGCTGCACCGCCTCATCGAGGCCTCCCGCGCCGAGCACCCCGAGCTGTCCTACTCCGAGCACCTGGCCGCCGCGCTGGACTACCGCACGTGGTTCGCTTTCACGATCCGCTACACCCGCCCCGAGGCCCTGGGCCGGTGGGAGCGGCTGCACCGCCGCTCGCCGCTGTCCCAGGGCGAGCAGAAGGTCCTCTGCTACCTCCCCCTCTTCGCCGCCGCGGCCGCGCACTTCACCTCGCTCGCCGGCGCGGCGCCGCACGCCCCACGCCTCGTGCTGCTCGACGACGCCTTCCCCAAGATCGACGTGCGCACCCACCCGCTGCTCTTCGGTCTGCTCGTCCAGCTCGACCTCGACTTCGTCATCACCAGCGAACGGCTGTGGGGCGACCACCCGACCGTGCCGTCGTTGGCGATCTACGAGGCGCTGCGCGACCCGGCGCAGCGCGGCATCGCCCAGTACGAGTACCGCTGGGACGGCCGCACGCTGGAGAGCGTGGGGTGAGCAACCTGCCGTCCTGGGTCGATGACCCTGCGCTGCAAACCGTCTGGGAGCGCCTCCGCGCCCGCCTCGAGCGCAACGGGCTCGCACCGCGCGGGTATGTCGTGCTCCGCCCGGGCACGCGCACGCAGCGGCAGGCCCTGGCCGCCCTGCTCGGCCGCCCCACGGTGCGGGACCGGCAGCGGGTGGATCTGGCCGAGCTGGACGCCCGGCTGCGCCAGCGGTCCGGAGCGGGCGGTCTGCTCGAGGTGGTGGCCCGGGTGACCGGGAGCCCGCTGGTGGACCGCCCGGCCTCCCGGGCGGAGCGGGACGCCGCCCGGGAGGCGCCCCTGGCCCTGGCCCTGGAGCTGGTCCGCCAGCCCTGGTCGGCGGACTGGGTGGCCGGCCTGCGTCGGACCGGCCTGCTCACCTCCCGCCCCGACGCCGAGCAGGTGGTGCGCGACGCCGCGACGGTGCTCGGTGCGCTGCCCGCGCGGGGTGCGGCACGGCATACCGTGTCCCGGGTCGAGCTGGGCGCCCGGCTGCTCGGCGACGCCCACGCCCTCGACCGGGACACCCTCGTGCACCACGTGGTCCTGCGCGGCCTGGCCGCGGCGGCGGGGGTGCCGGTGCGACGTCGGCCCGGGAGCGGGAGGGCCTGTGGGCGGGGGTGGGGGTCGCGCCGGACCTGGTCTCGCGCACCTGCCTCGTGCTGGGGCTGCGGCTCGAGGGGGACGGCCCGCTGGCCCGTCGCTGACGGACGCCGCCGGGGCGGGCGACCCCGTCCACCTGAGCGCGTGGGACCTGCGTCGCGCCGAGGGCCTGCAGCCGGTCGTCGACGCGCCGGTCCTGGTCTGCGAGAACCCGAGGGTCCTCGAGGCGGTGGCCGAGCGCCGGGTGGAGGGCTGGGTGGTCGTGTGCACCGCGGGCGAGCCCAACCTGGTCGTGGACGAGGTGCTCGGGCTGCTGGCCGCGGCGGGCGGCGACCTGCGCTACCACGGCGACTTCGACTGGCCCGGGCTCGCCCTGGCCGAACGGGCGGTCGGACGGCACGGGGTGCGCCCGTGGCTGATGGGCGTGCCGGACTACCTGGCCGGCGTGGCCGTCGGCGGCCCGCAGCTCGTCGGCACCCCGGTGGAGCCGTCGTGGGACCCGAGCTGGGGGCCACGATGCGGCACCACGGACACGCCGTGCACGAGGAGACCGTGCTGCCCCGGCTGTTGGACGCCATGGGCGGCGGGCGGTAGACCTCAGCGAGCTGTAGGCCCGAGCTCCGGGGGCCCGTTCTGTGCCCAAGGTGTATCGTTGGTGTATGTCGCGCACCAACATCGACATCGATGACGAGCTGGTCGCCACGGTGATGCGCCGTTACGGCCTGCGTACCAAGAAGCAAGCTGTCGATCTCGCGCTGCGACGGCTCGCGGGACCGGTGCCCACGCGCGAGGACCTCCTCGCCCTTGAGGGCTCCGGCTGGGACGGCGACCTTGAGGAGCTGCGCTCGGACCCGGTGGCAAAGGTGTGAGCCTCGTCCTGGTCGACACCTCGGTCTGGATCGAGTACCTGCGCGGCACCGGCAGCCGCGCGCACCTGTTCGTCAGGGAGCAGGTCGGAGCCGGGCTCGCGACGACGAAGCCCATCCTCATGGAGCTGCTCGCCGGCGCTGCCAGCGGCGCCCAGACGTCAGCGGCGGAAAGGCTGATGCTGGGGCAGCACTGGTTGCAGGTCGAGCCCGCCCTGGACTACCGAGCCGCTGCCGACATCTTTCAGGCGGCCAGGGCGTCCGGGCACCAGCCCCGGTCGCTCCAGGACTGTCTGATCGCCGCTATCGCGGTCCGGACCCAGACACCCGTGGCCCACCGTGACACGGACTACGCGCGCATCGCAGCAGTCACCGGCCTGGAGGTCCTCGACCTTCGGTGACCGGTCTGCCGAGCGTACGGGAGCGGTCGCTCCAGCGGTGGTCGACGTCGTCGACCGGGTCGTGGCCGACCCCGACGTCCTGCGTGCACGCGAGCGGGCCGTCGGGCGGCCCGGGGTGCCCGTGGCTGATGGAGGGCGGCAGCGTCCTTACCCCGTCAGGGGGTTGACGACCCGGAGGTCGGGGAACCACGAAAAGTCGCGGTCTGCGGACCACAGGACGTCCACACCGTGACCCAGACAGATCGCCGCGATCCGCGCGTCGTGGACCTTGGGACCGGCCAGGCCCGGCGTGGCGATGAGACCCCTCAGGATCCGAAGGTGGTCGGACGTCTCCGACAGCAGCTGGACGGTCCTCACGTCGACGAGGGCCTGGACGGCCTCGACAGCGAGCGCCGGGGCCGTCGGTGGTCGGTAGATCCTCGGGTGCGTCACCACCGCGAGGAACTCGTGAAGACACGGCCACGGGACCGCCCAGGGGCGAGGACCGGTGGCAAGCTGGTGCAGGATCTCCGATGCCCGTTCGTGGTGCGGGCTGTCAGTGCGGTGCGCGTAGACGAGCAGGTTGGTGTCGACCGCGATCACGACGGCAACCCGTAGGAGCGGGCCACCGCGTCCTCGGGAGCCAGCTCTGCGACGAGTCCGTCGCCGCCGGCCGTCGGGAAGTGGAAGTCGACCTGGGCCGCGTCTTGCGCCGGGACACCTCCGCCCGCAAGCCAGCCACGACCAACTCGCGAAGGGTGGCACCCGAGCGCCGGGCTGCGGCCTTGGCCTCCTCCGCCAGGGCGTCAGGGATGTCGATGGTGGTCTTCATACGGGCAACAATACTCTTGGACCCGTACTCCCGTATCCTTTCCAGGCCCCGTGCCCCGTCGCTTCCGCGATCCTCGACGGAACACGCGCGCACCGACGCGCCCGGCTGGGGGCTGAGGCCGAGGCTCTGCGCCACGATCCTGAGAATGTCGCCGCCTCGCGCCAGCTGGCAGCAGTGATGGACGAGGCGCGTGCGTGGTGAGCTCTGCGCCTGCGGGCACCAAGAACGCAAGAGTGAAAAGGCGCGTGATGGTCGAGCAGCTGTCCGTCATCGATCCCGAGGACCGTCTGGGCGAGTCCGCGGGCCGGCTGGAGTCTGCGGAGATGCGTGCCGTTGACGAGGCGATGCTGACCGTGCTGGGCCTTGACTAAGCCGACCACACATCCAGGGCGAACCGACATCGTCCTGGCGCGAGATCACGACTCCGGGCGTCCCTCCCGGACCCGCTTCATCTCCTCGGCGAGATCGGCGTTGTGCTTCTCGACATGGTCGATGACGTTGTCGACGACTTCCGGCGCCTTGTTCTGGCTGAGCTTGGCGCGGGCGTCGAACCGGTCGACCCGCATCCGGAAGCTCACCGCCCCCTTGGCCTCCCGCCGGGTGGCCGCCTCGTCCTCGGCGAGCGAGCGACCGCCGGGCCGGTCGTGCTCGAAGTGGTCGGTCAGGAGAGAGAGCGCCGCGTAGTTCTCCTCCTCGTCGAGGATCTCGGGCGTCCCGTAGAGGTGCGCCGTCACGTGGTTCCACGTCGGCACGAGCTCGCCGGGGGCGTACCAGCTGGGCGAGACGTAGTCGTGCGGCCCCTGGACGATGACCAGGATCTCGTGCCGCCCCAGCTCGTGCAGCCGGTCGTCCGGACGCCCGAAGTGGCTGAGGATGGTGATGTCCGGGCCATCGGCGCTCTCGTCGAGGATGACCGGGTAGTGCGACGCGACCAGCCCGGTGCTGGCCGGCGACACGATCGTGGCCCACGGGTGGTTCCGGATCAGCCGGCGGACCTCGTCGGGGTCCGTCATCAGAAAGTGCGGGGTATGCCGCATCTCGCCTCCGTCGTCCTGTCACCCGGGTCCGTCCTGGGTTCAGCCATTCTCCTTGGTGCAGACGCGCAAGGCGCCCCAGCGCGGCCCGGTTTACCGCGACCGAAGCTCAGGTCGAGGAGCTCAGCCAGCGGTCGGCTCGCCGGGTGTTCCGGAACTTCGCATAGATGGAAGATGTCTCTCAGTTAAGCGAAATCCGATGCACCCAGGAGCGCATCACGTGCTGCTACGCATCGCCCGAGCGCTTCTCCTCGATCCTCTTCGCCCTTCGCAGGACCCGCTCGTCTCGCCGCTCCTCGACCGCCCGACCGAACAACCGGGCACGGCCAGCCACACCTGTGCCGGCGGTGGTCACGACCGTGGAGGCTTCGTCCAGAAGCCCTCGGGCCGCCCTGGCCCAAGGGGTCAGGTCGACCGGCCCCGAGCCGCCGAGCTCCAGACCGGCGTGCTGCGCGAAGGCGGAGATGCTGTCGGCGATGGAGTTGGCCTGTCGAGCGACCTTCGGCGCCGAGATCGGGTTGGCAACCTTCGCGGCGTTGGACAGCGTGGACGATGCGGTGACCGAGTCCACGATGGCTTCCAGACCGGCCACGATGCGGCGGACCCGATCTGACCTCGCCACCGTGATTCCTTCGCGGTGGGCGTCCAGCTGCTGCTCGTCCTCGTCAGCGACCCGGGCCAGCTCGAGCACGTACTGCCTGTCCTGCAGGGCGATCGTCCGGGCCAGCACACCCAGCCAGAACTGGACGTCGTCGCTGACCTGGGTGAGCACCTTCGCGGCCTTGTCCGCGTCTCCGGCCGCGGCCTTGACGTCCTCGCTGAGGGCGTGCAGCTGTTCGATCGATTCGGCCTGCATGGTCTGCAGGGCAAGGGACGTGCCCTGCACCTTGGACCACGTGGTGCTCGAGACGGTCCCGGTCGACGCGTAGATGGAGGCCGCTTCGTCGATCGCGAGCGAGACACCACCGATCTGCCCGAGGGTCTCGGTCTTGCGTTGCTTGAGCAGTTGGTCCAGCTTGCGGTCGATCTCCTCGAGGTAGGCGGTGATGTCGTCCAACGCCGACTCGATGGCGTACTGGGTCGCCATCGCACCCAGAACCGCGGGGGCCGCCGGCGTGAGGGCGCCGACCTTGGTGATGTTCTCGAAGTTGACATGCTGGGCGATGTCACCGCCCTTGTTCCGGATCACGCCCGACGTGAGCTTGTCAACGCCACCCAGCGTGGCCTCGGCAGTTGCGGCCGACTCACTCGTGAGCTTGACCCATCGTCCGCTCTCGGCGACGAGCTGCCCACCAGCTGTTCCCGCATAGCCGATTACCCTCGCCAGGTGTTTGGCCGACAGCGGCCTAGAAGCCAGGCCAGCATCGTCGTCGAGTAGTTCCAGCGCTGCCTCGCTGCCGAAGACGAGCACACCGTCCTCGGCCTCGTAGACCGCGACCGTTTCCCCTGCCTCTGTCATGCCGTGATCGTAGTCCTCGCCCACGACACCCCCTGGGAGAGTGTCCGTTCAGGCCTCACTGCGACAGCGGGGTCCGTCCTGATAGACAGAGACCATGGCGTACATGGGCAGGCTCTCCTTCGGCCGTCTGACCCAGGCGTGGGCGGGCGAGGCGTCCGACTTCACGCCGCTCCTGGTGGATCGACTGGACCAGCTCGGTGAGGCGCTGGACCTCGGGCTCGTAGCGGCGGGACGGTCAGAGGTGACGACGACCGGTGGTCGCCGGATCGACATCGTGGCCCAAGGGTCAGACGGCAGCGAGTTTGTCATCGAGAACCAGTACGGCCGTGCGGATCACGACCACCTCACGCGAGGGCTCGCCTATGCCGTCGCCCGAGACGCTCGTGGCTGGTGCTCGTTGCGGAGGAACACCGCGACGAGTTCCGCGCCGTCGCGCAGTATCTCAACGACATGAGGGAACTGGATCCTGCGCGAGGGATCGCCGTGTGGCTGGTGGAGGCTCGCGCAGTGCGGGTCGACGACGGGCCTTGGGCGCCGCTCTTCACCGCCGTCGTCCAGCCGAACCAGTTCACTGCGACCGTCGAGCGAGCCAAGCAGGACGAGCGGCCCGCCACACTGGCGCAGTTCTGGGAGCAGTTCGACTCGGACGAGACCGCGACAGCCGTTCGCACGATGCTCGACCGGTGGGGCGCTGCCGGCTACCGACGGCGGCTCGGCCCGAGCCATGTGGTCCTTGAGGCTGGCGGACCCGCCGTGAGCGGCATCCGCACGGTTGTGGCCCTCTACACGGATGGCCGTGTGATGGTGCCGTTCGGTTCGTACGCTGGGCAGAACAGCGGCGTGCCTGTCACTGCACTCACGACGGCCGAGTTCCGCGCCCAGGCGGACGCGCTCTTCGGCTTCGGCGGCACGGAACGACAGGCTCGCACCGAGCCTGGATGGCTGACTCCAGAGAGGATCGAGCCGCTCTGGGCCTTCTGCACCACGGTTGCGGAAGCGTATGCAGCCGCTCTCACCGCGCAGGGTGCCCAGACCGTCGCCCAGGCTCCGGCGACGGCCGGTCCCTGACGGCCCAACCTGCCGAGGCAGACTGTCCCCATGCCTACCGAGATGGGAATCTGGCGGATCGACCAAGACCAGCCGCACCGGCTCCAGCCCAGCGCGATGCCTCTCGAGTCCCAGCTGGAAGACTTCTTGGCCAGAGATCCCTCCCTCTTGGGCGACCGGCTGCTGGTCGTCGGTCGCCAGGTCCGCACGCCGTACAACACCTATATCGACCTGCTCGCCATCGACGCCGAGGGGACGCTGCACGTTCTCGAGCTCAAGCGGGACAAGACCCCACGCGAGGTCATCGCCCAGGTGCTGGACTACGGCTCCTGGGTCTCCACCCTTGAGCGAGACGACGTCATCGACCTCGCCTCCCACCACCTGGGGCAGGCCTTCGAGCCGGTCTTCGCCGAAACCTTCGATGCCCCTGTGCCCGACGAATTCAGCAACGACATCCAGCTCACGGTCGTCGCCTCTTCGCTCGACCCAAGCTCGGAGCGGATCGTCACCTATCTGCGTGACTTCGGCGTGCCCATCAACGCCGTCTTCTTTTCGTTCCTGCAGGACGACGGGCGGCAGTACCTGGCTCGATCCTGGTTCGCCACGGACGAGTCTTCCGAGGGCGCACCCAGCGCAACGCGGCGCGGCAAGATCGCCCGCTGGAACGGGCAGGACTGGTACGTCAACTTCGGCGAAGGCGACAGCCGGTCGTGGGAGGACGGCCTCGAGTACGGCTTTATCTCCGCAGGCGGCGGAGAGTGGTACTCGCGCACCCTGCGCAACCTGCCCGTCGGCGCGCGGGTTAACGTCTACCTGCCGCAGAAGGGGTATGTGGCGGTCGGGACGACTCTTCGGCCGGCGACGCGCAGCGACGTCGCGGAAGTGCTCCACCAGGGCCAGTGGCAGCGGTTGCTCGACCTTCCCCTCGAGGCCGACTACCGACGAGGGTTGCCTGAGGACGAGACAGATCGGGCGGAGTACATCGTCCCGGTCGAGTGGGACGTCGCCGTGCCGGCGGACCAGGCCTACCGCGAGGCAGGCATGTTCGCCTCCCAGCACAGCGCCTGCAAGCTTCGACAGGACTTCACCCTGAGGAAGCTCGCCGAGCACTTCGACCTCGACCGGACGAGCTGACGCCGCAGTCCGACCGCGTGGCAGGAGACACGACCCTTCTGTGTACGGTGTCATCAGGACACTGAAGGAGGGCCGGTGCCGGTAGACGTGACGTGGACGTCCTACGGCCGATCGGCGCTGGACGCCCTCACCCAGGTGGTGGCCCACCTCAAGCAGGACGACCCTCTCCGTCCCGTCACCCTCGTCGTCCCGAGCAACATCGCCGGCATCGTCGCCCGCCGCCACCTCGCCCGCGGCTTCCACCCCGACCGACCGGCCATCGCAGGCCTGTGGATCACCACCCTCCCCCGGCTGGCCGAGCAGCTCGCCGCACCACAGCTCACCGGCACGGGCCGCAGACCGGCCACCCGCGCGTTCGTGGGCGCCACGGTCCGGGGTGTGCTGCTGGACAACCCGGGCGTCTTCGGCGAGGTAGCCGACCACCCGTCGACGGCGCGGGCCCTCGCCCGCGCCCACCACGACCTGCGCGACGTGGACGACTCCGCATGCGACCTGGTCTCCGGGACCAGCAGCCTGTGCGCCGAGGTCGTGCGCGTCCACCGCGCAGCGCGAGAGCGGATCGCCGACGGCCACTACGACGAGACCGACCTGCTCCACACGGCGGCGGCGACCCTCACGGCCGATCGTGCTGCCGAGCTCGGCAGCATCGTGATCTACCTGCCCCAGGACCTCACCCACGCGGAGACCGCCCTGGCCGCGACGCTCGCGGGGCTCACCGACACCCACGTCGTCGCCGGGCACACCGGCGACCCTCGCGCCGACGCAGCCGTGACCGAGTCGGTCGCAGCCATCGCGCCCGACGACCCGCCCCCGCCGCTCCGCACCCCGCCCACGGTGCAGCGGGTCATGCACGCGTCCGACTCCGACGATGAGGTGCGCTGTGTGGTCCGGGACGTCGTGCAGACCCTGCGGACCACTCCCGCGCACCGCGTCGCGGTCCTGTATGCCGCTCGCGACCCCTACGGGCGCCTGCTCCACGAGCACCTTGCCGCCGCCGGCATCGAGGTCAACGGCCCCGGGGTGCGCCCCGTCGCCGAGCGGGCGGTCGCCCGGCTCGTCCTGGGCCTGCTGGAGACCGCGCGCACCGGCTACCGGCGCGCCGACGTGCTCCGGGCCGTCGGCGAGCTCCCGGTCACCATCTTCGAGGACTCCGACCGCGCGACCACGACGCTCCCCCTCCCCCTGTGGGAGCGCATCACCCGGGAGGCCGGCGTCGTCTCCGGGGACGACTGGCACGAGCGCCTGGACTTCCACCGTCGCTCCCTCGAGCAGCAGCTCGAGGACGAGGACCTCTACGACAGCACCCGCGACCGGCTCACCCGGCACCGCGACGCCACCGCGTCCATGCAGCACTTCATGGCCACCCTGCGCGAACGCCTCGCCGACCTGGACCGAACCCCCACCTGGACCGGGGCCGCCGAGGTGCTGCACGGCATACTCGAGGACCTCCTGCCGCCCTCCACCCACCGGCACCTACCGCCCGCCGAGCAGCACGCCCTCGTGACGGTGCGCAGCGCACTCGGACAGCTGCGCGCGCTCGACAGCACGCCGACCAGCCCCTCCCTCGCCGGCGTGGAGGAGATCCTGGGCCTCGAGCTGGACGGCGCGCTCCCCCGCGTCGGCACCTTCGGCCAGGGCGTCCTCGTCGCCCCGGTCGAGCAGGCGGTCGGGCTCGACCTCGACGCCCTCTACGTCGTCGGCCTGACCGAGGACCTGTGCCCCGGCACGCTGCGCGAGGACTCCCTCCTGCCCGAGCGCGCCCGGGAGGCCACCGGCTGGGCCCTCCGCAGCAGCCGACGCCGCGCCGACAGGACGCACCGGAGCCTGCTCGCCGCCTTCGACTCCGCGCCGCACGTGACCGCCAGCTTCCCCCGCGGGACCTGCGCCGGCACTCCCACCGGCTCCCCTCGCGCTGGCTGCTCCCCTCGCTGCGCGCGCTCAGCGGCGACCCCGACCTCCCCGCCACCGAGTGGGAGCGCGGGGCCAGCAGCGCCCGCGACACCATCGACGGCTCCCCCTCTTTCGCCGGCAGCCTGCGCACGACCCCGCACCCGGCCACCGAGCAGGAGTGGCGGGTCCGGGCGCACCTGGCAGGCGTCGCCCCGCACGACCCGGTCGTGACCGCGACCCAGGAGCTGGTCCGTGCTCGTCGCGGGGAGACGTTCAGCCGCTTCGACGGCAACCTCGCGGGCGTCGCCGGGCTCCCCGACCACGGGGCGGGCACGTCCGCCGTCTCCCCCACCGCCCTGGAGAGCTACGCGACCTGCCCGCACGCCTACTTCCTGCAGCGGCTGCTGCGGGTCGAGCCGGTGGAGGCCCCCGAGGAGATCATCACCATCAGCGCCGCCGACCTCGGCTCCCTCGTCCACGAGGCCATGGACGGCCTGGTCGCCGAGGCCGCGGCGCAGGGGCAGCTGCCCGGTCACGGGCAGCCGTGGACCCCGGCCCAGCGGGCACGGCTGCTCGAGCTCGGGGAGGAGCTCGGCGAACGCTACGAGGCGGAGGGGCGCACCGGGCATCCCCGCCTGTGGGCCCGGCAGCGCCAGTGGCTCCGCACCGTCCTCGACCGGATGCTGACCGAGGACGACGCCTGGCGCGCGGAGCACGGCGCGGCGGTGGTCACCAGCGAGCTGAGGTTCGGCATGCGCGGCGTGGAGCCCGTGCACGTCACGCTGCCGGACGGTCGGGAGGTCCTGCTGCGCGGGTCCGCCGACAAGGTGGACCGGCGCCGCGACGGCAGCCTGCTCGTGACGGACATCAAGACCGGCCGCAAGAACTCGTTCAAGGACATCAGCGAGGACGACCCGGTGCTCGGGGGCAGCAAGCTGCAGCTCCCCGCCTACGCGCTGGCCGCCCGGACGGCGCACGGGGACGGGCAGACCCCGGTCGAGGCGCTCTACTGGTTCGCCGGCAAGGACACCGGCCGGGTCCAGCTGCCGCTCACCGAGGCGGTCATGCACCGGTATGCCGAGACGCTCGCCCTGCTCGTCGACGGCATCGCCCGGGGCGCCTTCCCCCAACGGCACCGAAGACGGCCGACTTCAGCTTCACGCAGTGCTCGGCGTGCAACCCGGACGGCCTCGGGCACGCCGACATCCGCGAGCGGTGGGAGCTGCTCCGCACCACGCCCGAGCTGCAGGACTACACCGGCTGGTGGAGCCCGACGCCCTGGCCGCGCCGGCCGAGGGCGAGGAGGAGGACGAGGTATGACGCAGCTCACCGACGAGGCCGCCCGCCGGCGCATCCGGGAGCGGACCGACGAGACCCTCTTCGTCGAGGCGGGCGCCGGGTCGGGCAAGACGCGCTCCCTCGTGGAGCGGGTGTCCACGCTCGTGCTGCGCGACGGCATACCGATCGAGGCGGTGGCAGCGGTGACCTTCACCGAACGCGCCGCGGCCGAGCTGCGCGACCGGCTGCGTGCCTCGTTCGAGCAGGTCGCACGCGCGGGCGACGGCGAGCAGCGCCCCCGGGCCGAGGCGGCGCTCGAGGGGCTCGACCTGGCCGCGATCGGCACCCTGCACTCCTTCGCGCAGCGGATCCTCTCCGAGCACCCGATCGAGGCCGGTGTGCCGCCGCTGGTCCAGGTGCTCGACGAGGTCGGCTCGTCCGTCGCGTTCGAGGCCCGCTGGGCGGAGCTGCGGGGGCTGCTGCTGGACGACGAGGAGCTCGCGCCGACGCTCGAGCTGGCCCTGACGGCCGGCGTGAAGGTCGACCAGGTGCGCGCGATCGTGGCCAAGGTCAACGCCGACTGGGACCTCGTGGAGTCGCGCGTCGTCGGGTCGCCAGCACCGGAGCCTGCGACCCTGCCCGACGTCGACCACCTCGTGGAGCGGGCGGTGGAGCTCGCCGCCAACGCCGACACCTGTGCCGACCCCGAGGATCTGTTCGTCGGGCGCCTCACCAAGCTGGCCGAGTGGGTCGAGGCGCATCGCGCGGGAGGGACAGACCCCGCATCGACCGTCGAATCGCTGCAGGCGGTGGAGGCGCTGCGGTGGCACCACGGGCGGGGCAAGAACTGGTCAGACCTGGGACAGCTCAGATCCGACTGCAGGACCTGGCAGGGCGAGGTCGCCCAGGTGCTGGCCGTGCTCAAGGACCGCTGCCTGCGGGTCATCGTGCGCTGGTGCGGCGAGCGGGTGCTCGAGGCCGCCCACGCGCGCCGGCGGGAGGGTCGGCTGGAGTTCCACGACCTGCTGGTGCTCGCGCGCGACCTGCTCGCCCGCGATCCAGAGGTGCGGCAGACACTCCAGCAGCGCTACCGGCGGCTGCTGCTCGACGAGTTCCAGGACACCGACCCGATCCAGGTCGAGATCGCGGTCCGCATCGCCGGCGGCGCGGCGGCCGACCAGCCCGACTGGCGCGACGTGGAGGTGCCGCCCGGCTCCATCTTCGTCGTGGGCGACCCCAAGCAGTCGATCTACCGCTTCCGCCGGGCCGACATCCGCATGTACCTCCAGGCGCGCGACACGCTGGGCGACCAGGTGTCGCTCACCACCAACTTCCGCAGCGGCGCGCCGGTGCTGGAGTGGGTCAACGCCGTCTTCGCCCAGCTGATCACCGAGCAGCCGGACAGGCAGCCGACCTACGAGGCGCTGGCACCGCACCGGTCGTCCCCAACCGTGGGGCCGGCGGTCGCCGTGCTCGGCTCGGAGGAGCACGCGGACAAGCCGTCCGCCGACGAGGTGCGCCGACGGGAGGCGACCGACGTCGCGGCCGCGATCCGCCGCGCCCTCGACGAGGGGTGGACCACCGAGGCGGAGACGGACGAGCGGGACGAGCACGGCCGGCGCCGTCGCGTCTGGCGTCCGCTGCGCGAGGACGACATCGCGATCCTCGTGCCCGCCCGGACGTCGGTGCCGTTTCTGGAGGAGGCGCTGGACGCGGCGGGCGTCGACTACCGCACCGAGTCGAGCTCCATCGTCTACCAGGCCCAGGAGGTGCGCGACCTCTTCGCCGCGCTGCGGAGCATCGCCGACACCTCCGACGGCTTCTCCCTCGTCACGGCGCTGCGCTCCAGCCTCTTCGGCTGCGGCGACGACGACCTGTACACCTTCAAGCGGGTCGGTGGCACGTTCCACCTGCTGGCGCCGGTGCCCGAGCACCTGAGCGACCACCCCGTGGGGCGGGCGACGGCATACCTGCGGGGCCTGCACGACGAGGCGCGCTGGCTGACCCCGAGCGAGGTGCTCAGCCGGCTCGTGGTCGACCGCCGCATGCAGGAGGTGGCGGCGGACGGACCTCGCGCGCGGGACACCTGGCGGCGGCTGCGGTATGTCGTGGACCAGGCCCGGGCTTGGTCGGAGACCGAGCACGGCGGGCTGCGCGCCTACCTGTCGTGGGCGCAGGCGCAGGCGTCGGAGACCTCCCGGGCCGGCGAGGCGGTGCTGCCGGAGTCGGACGTCGACTCGGTGCGGATCATGACCGTGCACGCGGCCAAGGGCCTGCAGTTCCCCATGGTCGTGGTCTCGGGCCTGTCGTCGAAGCCGAACAACCGCCGCGGTGTCCAGCTGCTGTGGACCGACGACGGCTTCGCGATCTCGCTGGGCAAGGACATGACCACCGGCGACTTCGCCGACGCCCAGCCGGTGGACGAGCAGATGAGCGACCTGGAGAAGCGGCGCCTGCTCTACGTCGCGACGACACGGGCGAAGGACCACCTGGTGGTGTCGATGCACCGGTCCGCGAACGGCCGCAGTGGGAAGGACACCCTGGCGCACCTGCTCGCCGGTGCAGGGGCGGACAGCGCGGCGGGCGCCGAGTCCGTGCAGCCGACCGTGGCTCCCGCGACCGGCGCGACGACCCGTCCCCGTGAGGCCGTCCCTCCGCCGCCGGAGTGGTCCCGGTGGCGCAGCCAGCTCGACGAGGCCGTGGCCTCCTCGCGCCGCCGCAGCGCCCAGAGCGCCTCCGGCCTGGAGGGGACGGACCCCGAGGTCGAGCTGAGCGGCGCCGTCGTCGGGGCCCGACCGGCGCGCGATGTCGAGGGAACACCGGACGTGTCGCACGAGGAGGCCGACCAGGTGACCCGGTCGAAGGCCAAGGGTGCACGGGACGTCGACGCCCGGCCTGGGTCAAGGGCCGCTACGGCTCGGCGATCGGTCGAGCGGTGCACGGTGTCATGCAGAGCGTCGACCTGGCCACGGGTGACGGTCTGGAGGACGCGGTGGCCGCGCAGTGCTGGGCCGAGGGCGTCACCGACCACGCCGACGTCGTCAGGGACCTGGCTCGGTCGCTGCTGCAGTCCGACGTCGTCCGAAGGGCAGCGGCGCGCGAGCACTGGCGGGAGTCCTACGTCGCCACGGCGCAGGAGGACGGCACGGTGCTGGAGGGGTTCGTCGACCTCCTCTACCGCGAGGACGACGGACGGCTCGTGGTGGTCGACTACAAGACAGACGACGTGCCCGGAGAGGCGTGGCCCGCCCGGGCAGCGTTCTACGCGCCGCAACTGCGGACGTATGCCGAGATCGTCCGCAGCGCTATGGGGAGCAGTGACGTGGAGGCGTCGCTCGCTACCTCAAGCGGCGCTCACGTCGTGACGTTGGATCGTTGAATATGCAACCCCTAAGAATTCAGGCGGAACTACCTTTCGCTTGATCTAGCCTAGAGGAAACCGGGCTATTACCTTCGCGGTTAAGGCCTTGGTTCGCTTCTCGATGTCGCCCGTCGTCCAAGAGTCCCTGTCGGCTAGCTCAGCATTGAGGGAGAGCCCATTTCGATACCCGATGAACCGATCCTTGGAATCCTTTCTGTCCCGCTTCTCCAGGAAGGATTTGTTGCCGAGGTTACTGTTGTAGGCGGTAATGGTGAGATTGCCGAGTCTGTGGCGGTGCTCCTCCTGGACTTGTGCAGCAACCTCCTTGCCGCCCAGCATCTCCTGCCAGGCGGGCGGCAGGTTCTCCCCCTGGGGGAGGATGTGCTCGATCGTCCAGACGAAGTGGTTTTTCTCCTGCAGCCAGAGGTCGGTCGTCGTCTCCTTCGTCATCCCATCCTCGGCCAGCGTGGCAAGGATGAACCTCGCGACGTCGGTGTTCTCCTCGTAGATCCTCCCCTCCAGGCGTGCCCGGAACTCTTCATCGGTGGCCGAGACCGCCCGTAGTCGATCGCCCACTACGGACACCACAGCGTCGCCGCGGGCGTCGCCTACTGCCTCGATGGTGGTCATGAACAGCTTCGCCAGGGCGTAGGTCGGCGGATACCCCGTCAAGTTGCGACGAACGAAGAAGTTAGTCAGCAGATGCACGACGGTCTCGATGTGGCCGTCTGTGAGTTCTAACCCCGACCGCTTCGACATGAGCCACATGAGAAGTACGTACGACGGTGCTCCTTGAGCCCGCAATAGTCGCTGAAACGCGCGATCGAGCGACGTCGGCTGGTCCCTTTCGACCACACAGTTGATGCGACCATAAATCTTGCTCGCCGTCACCAACGAGTCAACCACCTGCGTGAGGTCCTCCTCCAACAGGGTCTCGTAGATTCGGATCAGACGGGACTTCGTTGCTACCGGCGCGTTCGCCACCTCTGGCATTTCCGATTTGAAGGCATTGTAGTAGTGCCGGAGGAAGCGTTCTTGGGTGGAGTAGTTGTCTCCGAGGCTCGTCAACATCTCGTTCCAGTGCTTGAATGCCTCGTCGACGTCCATGACTTGCTTTTTCTCTGACTCTGCCAGCAAGTGGTTCTTGATGAGATCTACGGGCGACAGGGGCATTCCGCGGTTGTTCAATGATTCAAACAACACGAAAGCGTCCGCGTGACTTGCGACCTCGATCTTGACGATGACCGCCTGCAACGCCGCCTCGTGAACCCGGAGAGCCGCCTCTTGAGGAGCGACTTCTTCCGTCTCCGACAACTTAATAATCGCCGACCGGAAGTAGCGGTAACACTTGGCGATCCTCCGGCTCGGGTAGTACGGTTTCCACTCCCCGTCAATCGGTAGACCCGCCTCTTCCAGCACCCTGCGGTAGTCGGGGAGGTTGTGCCCCTGCTTCTGCGGCGTGACCCTGGGCTGCCCGTCAGCCTTCCTCACGATCAGCCGCCCGAGGTTCGTCACGTCTGTTCGGGTGTCGTCGTCGAGCTCCGCCTGGTGCTCCTTGAGCACGGAGTACACCGCCGCCAGCAGAAGAGTCAAGGTGGTGAGCCGCTGCTGACCGTCGATCACGTGGAGGATGTTGCCTTCCAGCGTGTCCGTGGTCTGGTCGAGCGTGATGATCGTCCCCAGGAAATGAGCCCCGTCCGCCTCTATGAGGTCCTCGAACAGATCCTCCCACTGCGCCTTGTACCACGAATACTCTCGCTGATATGGCGGGATCCGATACAAGACGTTTGCCTCGTGACTGAAGAGTGCGTGGACCGGGTACTGGTTGGCTGACTTGATCACTGGTCGCCCCTCGACTCGTCAATAATTGCTGGCGGCGCCAGCGCGGACGATCGCCCCAGTCTCCTCTGAGGGGCAACGTCCGCACTGCCGGCCCCGGCCGAGCGTATCGTGCTCAAGGTGCGCGAGGCGGTCTGGCGCGCGTCTATCCGCGTTCGTTCTTGGGCGGACCAGCCCGTGTATATAGCAGACATCCCCTTCTATCGCCGGCTCCGAGGCTCTTCGACTTCAAGCGCGCGGGGGCCCTGGAGAGGCCCGCTCCGGTAAAGGACGAGAGTCATGGCAGCAGCCAGAATGGCGTCGGAAACGTGCAGACCGAACGAGGCCCACAGCCAGGTCGCCTTGAGGCAGTACGCGCCGTCCTCGCGCCCAGGACTGGGTAAAACGATCTGGGCTCAGGCCCGTCAGGGTCCTTAACGTTTGGGAGAAGTCGAAGTTCTCCGATCATCGCGAACTCAGACCCTGGCCCTCCCTCACTCAGGGGGCGGCGTGCCGCCCGTCCCCGACGCTCAGTTACGTAGAGCCCGTTTTCGACCCCATGCTCATTCATCCAACGCCTTCACGAGAGCGTCCTGGGCGTCGCTGTAGAAAATGAATGACACCTTCGTGGCGACCTCGTCGCTGACGTCGAGGAGCTGGCGGCGCGCGGACACCGGCAGCAGCAGCGCCGTAGCGCCCTTTTCCATGGCGTGCTCCGCGAGCTGCGCAGCGTTGAGAACCGTCTCGACGCCGCCACCCAGCGAGAGATTACCGACGGCGATCAGGCCACCGCGTGCCGACCGTTGAAGCATTGCGGAGGCGAGGGCCAGCAGAATCGGAAGCCCGAGGCCGGCGCCGGTCTTGGCCGCGTCGAGCGCGCGGATCTGGGCGGTGAGGTTGTGCTCACGGGGATCACGGTCACCCACTAGCTGTCGCGCCTGGGCGATGAGGTTCTGTTCGGCGACCTTGAAGCTCTCGCGCAGCGTTGCGGGTGCTGCCTGGTTGAGCAGCCCGCGTGCACCTGAGCCGGGCGTGTCCGCTGCCTCGATCCGATAAAGCCCGGGACCCACGTCGTCGCTGCTCTCGGAGATTGCCCACACCTGGCCGGGAGGCAGCGGATCGAGGCTGATCGAGTCGGGGCTTGCTAGTTCGGGAGTCGAGACGAACTGTTCGACTCCCTCCCCCAGGCGGTAGCCGAACTGGGTGTTGCGAAACTCCGCCGCGCCGATGCGGCGCTGCTGCTCCTTGACGCGACGCCGGCATTCCAAGGCGATCTGAACGGCCCATTCGAGGTCCTCGTCGGAGATCGCGCCTTCGGCGTCGGGATACAGGAGCTTCAGCAGGCCGTCTACCGTCTTATTGACGGCTGAGAGGTCTCGTCCTGAGAGGGCGTCGGAGTAGTTGACCCGCCCCTGGATCGACGCGAGGCGCGATTGGTCACGAAGGCGCGAGCAGCACTCAGACAGGAAGTCGCTGACAAGCCCGAAGTGGTGAGTGAAGTAGGTCGGGTTGAGTTTCGGGACGTCCCAGCCGGGCAGGTAAGCGTGAATGCGATCCATGAACGCCGTGTCATCGCGCATCTCCGGCGGCAAGGGCGACAGCAAATGCCCAATGCGCTGCTGGTGAGCGACGTCCACGTCAAAGTTGCCAACAAGGACGATCGAGCCGTCGGCGCGTATGGACTCGCGCCCCCGGGAGAACTCGCCCGACTCCATGTAACCTTTCATGATGTTGACGCCATCCTTCTGATCGAAGGAGACACCGGACACCTCGTCGAAGCACACAACGTCGTATTGCGCGACGAGGCCGCGCTGGCCCGTCGCATTGTTGACGAACATCCGCGCCACCGTGGCCTTACCGCCCGAGATCAGATGCGCATACGGTGATACCTGTTGGAATAGGTGCGACTTTCCGGTGCCGCGCGGACCCAGTTCGACCATGTTGAAGTTCCGCTGCACGAAGGGAACCATGCGCAGCAGCAGCACGTCCTGTTCGCGCTCGCTGAGCTGCGCGGGTTCAAAGCCCACCGACCGAAGCAGAAGATGTTTCCACTGCTCGGTCGTGAATCGTGAGCGACCTTCGGCGAGCCGCGAGAGCGAATCGCGGGTCGACAGTTGGATGGGCCGCAGCGACCCGATAGCGAAGGGCTTGCCGTTGTTCTCGTCGGCGATCGCGGCGTCGTAATACAGGTCGACCTCAGCGTAGAAGCCGCCGGTGAGCATGCGCTCGTTGTCGCGGACGACGGCGTCGTCGATGCGGACGTCCCGGAGCCTAAGACTGGGCAGCTCGGCGACGTAAGCGTTCGACTTCGCGTCGAGACGGGCCTTGACGAGGTCGATGAGCTTGACGGTCATGCGCTCACGAGCACGCGACTTGAACAACTCCTCCTCGCCTGCCCGCACGGTGCGGTCGGCGAGGAGCCGCCTCACAACCTGGAGCCCCTCCTCGATCTCTTCAGGGTCCGTCGTAGCACAATAGCGGCCGATGAGGAACTCGCCGACGTACGTCGGAACGGGATATGCGCCCTTGAACTGCAGGGCGAGGTCCTTGCGGACGACGTATCCCTCGAACGCCGAAGCCGCGGTCTCGTCGATCTCATCGAGCGTGATTGCCTCGGTCATGCGGTACCTCCCACCGTCGTTTGCGTCTGGGCGAGAACCCCGCCGTTCTCATCCAGCAACACGACCCAGGCGGTCGCCCCAGCAGGGGCCTGTTCTTCATCAACGAGCACCTTGACCTCACCGGGTTCGGCGGGTGGCCTTGGGCCGCCCACGACGCTCGACGCGTCGGCAGGTCGGAGCCGAATCTCAGCGACGATTTCGGCCTCGGTGGGCCCGTAGTCGACGCGGCATCGCTGCCCGGTCCACCGGACGCCCTCGATCTGCACCGGAGCCACGAGGGAGTCACCAGGCGTGACCGTGACGACGGGGACTAGACACTCTTGCAGACTCAGTCCGCCGTGCTCGTACAGACGGCCTGCCTCGAATGCCGCGCTTCCCGGGGCGCTCACCATTTCGACCGACGAATCCCAGGTCCACGGCAGAATGGGGAAATCCGGCCGCGCCGCGGCCGCCTTCAAGCGCGCGACACGAGGCTTGCGGGCCGCGTCACCCTCGGTGACCTGCAACGGCAGGGTCACCTTCTGCGCTGCTAGGCCGGGCAGGAGGAACCCATGGTCGGTAACTATGACGACCTTCCGCCAACCTGCATCGATAAGCCCACGTACGCGTTCGGCGACGAGGTCGAGCTGCTGGTCGACGAGGTCGGCGAGAGCATGCCCGTGGGAGTGGCCGAGTGAGTCGATCGAGTTGGTTTGCGTCCACGCCCTGCCGGTCGGGTCTCCGATGTCTGCGGCGTCCCATTCCAGGAACTGGACGTTCGCACTTGCGAGCGCCGAGCGCAGGACTGAGCCCGTGAGGGAGCGGCCTTGATCGTCTGCGGCGTCGAAGGCTGCGCCGCCACCCGCGGTGATCGCGATGGGAGCGACCGCCGGCTGCCCGGTCGGGGTGACGCTGGGGAATGCGGCCAGCCGCGTATCAACGGTGGCGACGAGCGGCGACAATCGCCGAGCCACGCGTGTGGCTAGGTCGAAGCGCAGCGCATCGACGTAGACGACGGCGGTACCCGCTTCGACGGCCAGGCCCGTTTCTCCGGCGTATCCAGCTACCGCGGCCTTCTGGAACGACCGCGCTGACTCGTCCACCCAGGAGTCGTAGAGCGTCCCGAGCGCCGCTGCGACCGCGGTCCGGTCTTGTGCAGTCTTCGCCGACGCGATGGCCCGCAATGCAAGATCGTCGATCAGGTGCCCTTCATCGCCATACCACCTGACCTGCGCCTTGAGGTCTGACGCGGACGACGCGGTCGCAACGCGATCGGCCAGTTCGGCAAGGTGTCCGACGGCGCGTGCGAGCGGAGCCTGCCCAAGCGCGGCCCATACGTTCTCTTCCCGCATCGCATGTGCGGCAGCGAGTTCCACGATCCGGCCGCGCGGGTCTTGATACGTCGCAAGGGCGCCGAGGGCAGCCCGCAACGATTCTTCCTGATCCCGGTTCCACGAGGGCCAGGAGTCGGGGTGGGGGTCGGTGTCTCCGAAGAGCGGCACGACCGAGGGACGGGCCTGGTCGAGGAGGCCAGGGATGTTCGGATAACGCGCGGGGTTCTCGGCGAACCGCTGCCAGACTGCGTTCCACTCTCCGGCGCGGCTTCCGAGCTTGCTTGCCGCGGTGAGCGCGCCGTCCTTCTCCGGGCTGAACCCGTAGGTGTCCTGGCAGGAAGCGATAAGTGCCTTCCACCGCACGCCGGTCAGCGAGACGCGCGTGACTTCGGGATCGTCCATCCAGTCGAGGAGGGTACGGACGTGGTCGTTGAGGACGAGATGCCGCAGTCGAGAGGAGTCGAGCCTCCCCTTGCGCTTCAAGTCATCGACGTCTTCCAGAAGAAGCTTGTCGAGCACCTCCCCAAGGGCGGCCTTGGTTGCGGCGTCACTGGCGAGGTCGAGCCCGGCACCCTGCTTGGATGCCAGGAACGAGTGCGGCGTCCACGGAGTCTGCCCGAGGGCGGAGGGCCACCAGTTGGAGCGAATTGTGATGTCTGCGAGCGGTGCGAGCGAGTCGTCGAGCGTGGAGGCCTCGGCGACGGAACCTCGGTTGATGCCGGGCAGGTAGATGACCCACGGGTTGCGCTCATCGCGCTCGGCGAGATGAGGTGGCAATTCTGCTACATCTGGCGCAGCGAGCACAGCTCGAAGCCAGAGGGCCGGGCCTTGGGCGATTGCGGGGTCGTACTCACCGAGAACGAGGATGGGAACTGCCTCCTGGAGGCTGCGAATCACGGGTGCCCAGGCGTAACCGGGGTCGGACCAGAGCACGGCGGCGGGCGCGAGTTCGCGCCCGCGTTGAAGGCGGCGGCGTCACGGAGTGCTTTGGCGACGAAGGCACGGACGAGCGTCATTCAGCAGCCTCCGCCTCGCGCCTGGCAGCACGGCGCTCTTCAAGAGTGGGGTGCAGATCGTTGTGCCGTTCGGACCCATCGGGGTTCTTCCCACGATCTCTCCTCCAGTGAACGTTGACCTTCGACCGGAGCAGATCAGCAGTTACGAACGGTCGGATGTTGAGGCGGACGCCATCGTCGCGGTCGGGCTCCCACCCGATCGGCTGCTCGGCCATGCGCTTCCACCGCACGTAAATGTCGTACGGCGGTGCCCCTTCGAGAATGAGCTTGAGCCTGTGCTGGAGGGCCTCAGCAGCGGCGAGACGCGCATCGGCCCCGGCACGCTCGGCGCGGGCCTCGTGCTTTTGTCGATCGATCCACGCACCGAGAGAAGTGAAGGTCAGCTTCTCTAACGTGCGCCGATTGAGCTTGTGAAAATTGACGATCGCCGAGAACCCGTCCTTGCGACCGTCCCAGATGTGCCACAGGAACGGTCGATTGTCGAACACTTTGACGTGCTGGACGAAGAACGAGTCGCGGAGCCAGTCTTCGAGCCGTCCGTTCTTGCCGCCCGCATCGGCCACCAGCCTTCTCTCAGTGGCCCCCGACCACTCCTCGCCGTACGCAACGCTGAGGACTTCGCGGAGTCGCGTGGAGAGGTCAGGCTCACCTGGGAGAGCCACCAATGCAGCTACGCCATCGCGGTCCACGAGGGAATCCAAGTCATCCTCTATCTGATCAGGCCATCCGTATCCGAGAAGTCGCGCCACTGCAACTTGCAGCGGATGGTCAGAACCGACCACTTTCCCGTGGAACGACCATTGCGTAGGGTCACCGGTAGCGTTCGCAATTACGGCGCCCGCGTCTTCAGCTACCTGCCGCCAGCGCTCACGATCGAACGGCACCCTGATGAGATAGCCCGGATTCACCACGACCTTCGAGTTCAAACGACGAACCGCCTGGACGTACTCAGAAGACTGCAAATATTGCCATACCGCACCCAAGTCGTCAGGGTTGATTGGGATTACTGGCGCCGAAGCGTCGTTGAACATCTCGCCATTGTACAGAGTGACTCGAAGGCTCGACTGACCCACGAGCACACCCCTCTTTCCGAGTACAGAGGGAGGGTTGAAGTTGTGTGCATTCGACGACTGGAGCCGGCCCCGCCCAGATTCCCAGCGGAGGAAATACTGCCGTCCAGTGCTGGCACCTGTTTTGGATGGCGCTGTAACGTAGCGCTCCCACACAGCGGGGTCCCCACTGGTTTCCCAGAAGCGCAATACGTACTGGGACGTGTCCATCGTCACCAGCCCTTGCCAGCTGGTGGCGTAGTTCGACAATAGGCTCTTCCCAAACGCGCTTGCGTCGAGAATCGAACCCGGGTTCTGCCGAACCTGGTCAAAGGCAGGCAGTTCAATCTTGGCGGCCCTTAGCGCTTCCGCCTTGGCTTCGACTGACGTCGCCTGGCGAGCATCGACAAACAACATCTCTCGAGGGCGACGCGTGGAGAGCAGCACTAATGCAGGCTGCACGACCTGACCAGTTATTGTCTGGAATGCACCTTTTCCAAGTGGGGCGACGGCGTTCCAACCGGCTTGGTCAAGTAGGTAGATGCGCAGTGAGTTGAAAGACTTTAGAAAGAGCCAGTTCATCGGCATGACGGCCGCGATGGTGCCGGCCCCTTCTGGGAGGTACCGCTCAAGCATTGCCGTGGCAAGTTCCGAGCTCGATCGTGGAAACCGGTCAGCGATGAACTGGGCCGCGGCCTCGTCCATCCGTTGCGTACCGAGATACGGGGGGTTAGTAGCGACCAGCGTGTAATTCCGACCAAGCAGGTCGGCCGCGTGCATGACGTCGTTGGCCGCATGACCGAGAACGGTCGTGTCTCGGTTCTCTTCTCTGAGTGCCGTCGCGAGTAGGCCACGCACTCGTTCCGCAGATACCCCGACGGTGAGATCACGCCCGAACAGTCCGTCTCCATTCTCTGCACGTCGCGGGTCGATAAGAGACCCTAAACCCTCAGCGTTCTGGAAGAGTGAGTGCAAGCCACGCATAGCTCGCCGAAGATCGTCATCGTCGCCCGCGAGCGACTCCCAGTCCTGACGAGCCGCGCGAACGGGTACACCGGAGCACGCGATTTGCGGAGCGGGGAGTTCGCGGAAACCGCCCTGCTTCCATGCCTCGAGGGCGACGTTGAAGGTCGCGAGCTGGGTGCAGCGTGGGTCGAGTTCGAGGCCGTGGAGGTTGTCGCGCAGGACCGCGTCCTGCGCCTCGGCCGGCGTGAGACTGTCCTCTTCAGCGCGCATGCGCCAGAGCATGCCGAACATGGCGACGAGGAAATGCCCGGAGCCGCAGCAGGGGTCCATCATCGTCACATCGCTGGCGCGATCGGGCCATTCACTAAATGTGCCCGCGGCCGGCGTGCCGTCCTCATTGACACGCAGGTACTCCCAGCCGTCACGGAGCGACGAGTCAGGGTGGCGGGCAACCCACCACGCTCCAAGTGAGTTCTCCAGTAAGAACCGCACCATGTAGTTCTCAGTGAACAATTGCGTGACGGGCGAGAGGTCGGCCCCGCCAATCTTCACGCCCGAGTCGTTGACACGCTTCTTCTCGGCCGTCTGCCAGAACTGATACACCCAACCCAGCGCGTCCTCAGTCGTGAAGACCTCGCTGGGTATTTCCAGGAGAAGGCGCTCCAAGGCGTTGCGGTGTTCGGCTGCGAATCGCACCTGCACCGCGGGATCGGTCAGGCGGAACACGCCGGGCAGAATCTCCGACGCGAACCGTCCAGCAACAGCCCAAGCGTCCGGCTCGCCAAGGTCGGAAGCGAGATCGCCGCAGTCCTCCATGGAGAGCGGGATGTCGCGGTACTGCGGGTGCCGCAAGAGGTCGTTAACCTCCAAAAACCGGGCGAACAGCAACCGATGCCACTGCTCGTAGGCCACGTCATGAATGAGGTTGGTGAGCGGCACGCCCGTTCGTGACGTGTCGTCGCCGAGCTGCCGCGCCTTGTCGCGCAACGCGAGGCGCAACTTGTTCTGTTCGTCATTCAGGTAGCCCGGACGGCTCGGCTCTGCGACAGCGAGGGCGCGGAGGGCATCCTCGGCCGCACGCTGCGCCGCCGCGCGCGCACGCTGAGTCTGGGTGTCGAGGAACCGCCGCTGATCGGAGTTCAGGACCGTGGTCGGTGCCGTCGCCATGGTCAACCCCTCACCACGATGGTGTCGTTGCCGCTGCTCAAGGCGTCGAGGAGCTGAGTTCGCAGAGCGTCGATGTAGCTCTCGACCTCGTCCGCACGGCTCAAGCTCGCCGTCGGGACCCTCACCGTGGTCGTCTTTGCAGCAGGCGTCGTGAGCTGAATGGCCGCCTCCAACACCCGAGAGGCTCGCTGCGGGATGGCATCGAGCTCGGCAGTCCATCCCTGGAGCGGCCGGGTCTGAACAGCCTTCAGAACGGCCGACGGATCGGCGAGGTCGGGCTCGGACTCGGCACCGAGGCGGTGTTCCGTCAGGAGCGCCTCGCGCTGCGCCTCGTCGAGAGCCATCCATGCGGGCTGCTGTTCGAGGCTTGCGGTAGCCGCCGCGCGGGCATCGCGCAATGCAACTGCCGAGCGGTGGATAGCATCTCTGAGTGCGCTGGCGAGGTCCTTGACGATCGGGGCGACAGGGTCGGCGTCGGCGAGGAGGTCGCGGCTTACGGCCAGCGTCTCAAGCCGGTCGCGGGCCGCCGACGCGGGCTCCAGCTCCGCGGCTGACGTTGCGAGCGAACGTGCCAGATCAAGCGACGACGTCCGCATCTTGAGCCGCCGTTCCAGGTCCCCGAGCTGGTCGTTGAAGTTCGTGAGCTCACTCTTCGCGGCCAGCAGGGCGTGCACGCGGTCGTTGCCAGACGTGCTCACGATCACCTGGATGCCGCTCGGCACGGTGATGTCCGCGAGCGGGGCAGGTCCACTCACGCCCTTCGCGCGGTCGACAAGCGACTTCACCGCCTGTTCGGCGGCCGAAGCAAGTCCGTCGTTGTCGGTCGGGAACCCAAGGCTGCTCAGCAGTTGCCGTGCCTGAATCTTTTCGGCGGGCTTGAGGACGGTGACCTCGCGGCGGAGCTGCACGTTGCCGAGGCGAGTCTGCTTGAGCACGTCGGCCGTCGTCGCGTCGCTGCCGTTGAGCGTCGCTCGGATGACCCCGGTGTCGAGGAGCACCCCGAGCGAAGCCATTAGCGCGTCCCGCGGCCAGCCGAGCGGCGGCGAGGTGACGGCCTTCTCAACCTCGCTCGCGGGTGTGCCAGCCGGGCCGACATAGCCGAGCACCTGCTTGACGACACGGTGCTGCTCGGGGTCGGCGTCGTGTTGAACCGCCTTGAGGGCGTCGACCGCCGATCCGCTTCTTACACGTGCGATTACCTGGGGCCAGCGGTCGTCGTCAGCGTCAGAGAACCGCGAGAACAGGCGAGTAGCGGCGTCCTGGGCTCCGAGTTCAATGCGCTCGCGCAGAGTGACCCCGTTCGGAGGGGTACCCCCGCCGAGGAGCACGCTGGCCTTGGAGATCACGTCACGGACGTGGGCGTTAACCTGCTCCGTCGCACGGTTGAGGCGGGTCTGCATTGCGCTTCGGGCCTGCTTGCCCTCGTCGTCCTGGGGGATTCCTTGCTGGTCCATCACTCGCTGTGCGGCGATCTTGTTGCGGACCGCTGCGGCGAACGCCGGGGCCTGAAGGCGAGGCAGGTGGACGAGGACGATCGGCGAGTCGACGCCGAGGCTGCGGGCGGCCTCGGTGAACTGCTTCGCCGTGATCCCTTCGTCCCACTCGGAACGGAGCCACACCGGGATCGCGTCAGAGTCGGGCGGGAGTGAGGCGTCAGCGTGGAGAGAGAGTTTGCGCGACTCCTTCGCACGACCCTGCTGGATACTCACGGGCAGGGCTCGGCGGATCTCTCCCAGCAGCAGCGAGTCGCGCTCGATGCTCATCTCGCTGTCGGTCACCTGCGCATGGTGCCTGCGGAACGCCTCGTCCCACTCGCGGCCCGCCTTGGTCTGCAGACGGAATTCCTCGCCGTCTTGCTGAACGACGCCCTCCTCGGCGAGTGCTTCGAGCACGGCGGGCACCTGCTGCCGCAGCCGGTCGCCATCATGGTCGAGATTCTCGACGAGCAGGTCGACGAGGTGGTCCGCAGTCGCCCGCACGCCGATGTCGCCGTGGCCAGATGTCGGGAGCAAACCGATGAGATGGATGAGGCCGAGGATGCGGCCGCGCAGGGAGTCCTTCTCCCCCTGCTCATGGATCAGCGTCTGCGTCTCTTTGAGGAGCAGGCCAGCGCCGTTGAGGTCCTCGTTCTTCTGGGAGTAGAGGAAGTCCGCCCCGACCACGGTCCCCACAGCGTTCGGCGCGACCTTGCGGTTGGCTTCGTGCACGATGCGGAGCTGGGAGCGCAACTGACCGGCACGGCCGGCGTCGGCCTGACGGAGCACGCTCTCCCAGAACCGACGCCGCACCGGAAGCAGCGGGTAGTCTTCGGCGAGATTCTTGTCGTCGGCCGCGGTGTGCTGGATCTTGCTTCCGATGAGCTGCCGGGAAATCTGCCCCGCGACCGAGGACAAGGTGCTGTCGAGACCGGGCTTCTTTGCAGGCTCCTTGCTCAAGAGCACACGCCGAACGACGGCGTCGACGTCCTGGTTCTTGAGAACAACCTTGACGGTGAAGCGATCCTGGATCTTCTGGAGGGTCGAATCGGCAGTCAGCTCTTGCTGGCCGGTGGCCACGAGCAACACACGGCCGTTCAGTTCCCGCGACACTGACTCGACAAGGTTCTGCACCTCCATCGCCCGCCCGTCGTCGCCGCTGATGTACTGCTGCACCTATCGAGGACGATCAGCGACGGCGGAACCTGGCCATCACCGACATACTCCAGAATCTTCTTGAGCAACACGATCGTCTCGTCCGTGGAGAACGAACGCGTGTCCGGCGGGAACTGGCTGCGGAGCGCGGCACGCACATCCCTGGCCGATGCGGCGAAGTCAGGCTCGGAGGCGAGAACCGCGTTGGCGAGAAGCTTGCTGAGGTTGTACTCGCCCAGCTCTTCGACAAGGTCACCACCGTTGGAGGTGATGTGGTCACGGACGGCGTCAAGGTGTCCGTTGTCCGCTAGCCACAGAGCCACTTGGGCGGGCGCGACGCGGGTGGGCAGTCCCGCCGCCCCAAGGATGATGGAGAGGAACACCGAGTTGAGGGTGTCACCGCTACGGTCAAGCGCACCCGCAGCCGCCCACGGCGCGGCACCGTCCCGACGGCCGAGCGTCGTCAGTTCCGTGAGCTGGTCCTGGATGCCCTGCGGGACATTCGTCAAACCCCTTGCGGTTGCCCCGTTCGGGAACTTGGTGTCGGCCCACAGGTGCTGGAGAACGCGGACCAGGTGGGACTTCCCGCTGCCGTAGAAGCCCGAGACCCACACGGCAGGCTGCGTCGTGCGGTTGCGGTGCCCGATGTAGGAGTCGAGAATGCGCTGGAGGCCGTGCTCGTACTCGCCCTCACAAACGAAGCTCTCCAGTTCGTACTTGAGGACATCCCACTGGTTGGAATCTTCAGGCCGGTCGACATTGGTAACACCGTCGTTCGGGATCTCGAAGCTCAGCGGTGGCCGGACGAAAAGGTCGTTGTTGGTAGTCACGTAAGGTCCTTCTGCGGATCGAGGACACGAGCGCGGTAGTTGAACCCGTCACGCGCGTCGAGCAAGCGGAATGAATGAGTCTCCGGGTCGTGAAGCCCGGGGAAGAGCACGAGGAGGCGGCCCGTCACCGCGGAATCGACAGACTTGATCACGCTCGATGCCCGCAAGAACGGGAAGATCGAGCCGATGCCGACGAGCGCCACAACGGCATTCCCGGGAGCCGCGTTGAGCGCGTCACGAATGCGGGTGACCAGAGTCATCTCAAACTGGTCGAGGATCGACTGCGTGAGGTCGCTCGGCTCTTCGTAGAACGCCTCAGCGTGCCGGTGCGACGACAGCCAGCGACCGAAGTCGTCGGTGACGTCGACGATGACCCAGCCGCGAGCGGCCTGGGTGGTTGCCAACTCCATACTCGGGAGCGCGTGCCGGATCTGGCGTTCGAGGTCCGGCGGATAGACAAGCATCCAGACCCGCTCGCCGCCCGAGACGTTGTCCTTCCACGTCAAGGTCAACTCGGCCCTGTAGGCATCGACGAGATCAGAGACGCGGCTCATGCGCCACCACCGAGAGCTGGGAAGGTCACATCAACCACGTTGCCCGCGACGAGGAGGTCGAGGATGCCCTGGGTGTGCGCGTCGCGCAGCGCCTCCAAGGTGCGCCCGGGAGCGAGCCCCAAAATCTGCGACCACGGATTATCGAGGACGCCGAGGCCACGGCCCCCAGCGAGGTGCCCGAGGTACGCCGCATAGGCGATGACGGCCGGGCGGGCCTCCACCTCTGTGCGCACCTTCTTGGCGCGGCCCGCCAGATGGCCCGTCTGGGTCCAGCAGGCACCGGTGTTGCGGCCGGTCTTCCCGAGAGTCGACTCGGACATCTCGTCGCCGAACTGCGCCGCGACCGCTGCGGTGAGGTTCGCTGATGTCACGCTCGATCCCGCGGGAAGATCCGCGATCGCCGCGAAGGAAGCGCGGAGCACCTCGTCGCGGGTAAAGGCCAGCAACCCCGCAAGGAGGGGATGCGACACGGGGTCGATGTCCCAGTAATGCCGCATCGCGGTGAACTCCGGGCGGTTCGGGTCCAAGAAGTACAACTCGCGCAGGTGACGGAACGACCGCTGCCGACCGGTCTGCGTCGGGCGGCCAAGGACGTTGCCCTCGATTACCGCCTCGCTGTACTGCTCGGCGGACGCATCAGACGGCACCTCGCGCAGAAGCTCCACCAGATGGGGAATGCCGATCGTGTGGCTTGCGGTCGTCCGCAACGTGCCGAGGGTGAAGTCACCCCCAGTGATACGAGAACTCGTCATCTCTCGGTTGTTCACCTTCCATACACGCACATCGCGTCAAGCGTCCAGAGCGCTGAATTCTGACTCTGCTCTGAGATGGATTCCGTCGCGGGCCTCATTGCAGCAGGAGCATCCGACACTTGAGCTTCACGGAGCGGCTTCTCCCGCCGCGCCGCCTCGGCGCACCCATTCGTCGACCTCGCTGGCTTGGAACTTCCAGAGGCGCCCGACCTTGTGGGCTGGCATGGCCTTCTCGGCGATCCAGGTGTAGACGGTATCTTTAGTGACCCCGAGGTGGGCCGCGATGTCGTCTGCGGACAGCCACTGCTCAGCCACGTTGGTCCTTCCTCGGTCTGGCCCGGGCCGGGCCAGCACTGCCGACGATACAGGTGGACGTCGGCTTGAGTTGGGTTTAGCCGGGTGTGGCCGAGAGATGGGTGCCACGCGCGGCTGGCTGCCGGGGAGTCAACGTGAGGCAGGGCGCCTTGCTTGGCGATGACGGTGATCTGTCATCGACCTGGGTGGATCTCCTGCGAGGGTGTGCAGCGCCGGCAGCACCCCCAGACCGGGCGTTCGTCATACCTCGTCGTCGAGCTCAAGCAGTGGAGCGAGGCGAAGCGCTTCGAGGACAGCGACGTGCGGGTGCGGATCGGCGGCTACGGCTACCACCCGCTGGAGCAGGCGCCACGGTTGCTGCCACTACCTCACTAACTTCTTTCGTCACGTAGGCCGAGGACGAGCACGAGCTCGCCGGCACGGCATACCTGCACAACGCCACCAGCCTGGGCATCGCAGACCTGAGGGGCATGGCCGTCCCCGACACCCCGAGGCCGGCGCGGATGTTCAGCGGGCGGGACCGGGGTGAGTTCGTCGATTTCCTCAAGAGCCGTTTCGCCCCCGGGGTGCCCGGAGCGGGGTATGCGGACCGGCTGCTGAGCAGCCGCATCGCCCCCTCCAAGCAGCTGCTGGCACTGGCAGCGGACGAGGTGCAGCGGCGTGAGCAGTTCGTCCTGCTCGACGAGCAGCGCGACGCCTACGAGCTGGTGCTGCACGCGGTCGAGAAGGCGCGGCGGGGCACCACCAAGACGGCGATCGTCGTCAGCGGCGGACCGGGGAGCGGCAAGAGCGTCATCGCCCTGTCTGTGATGGGCGAGCTGTCCCGGCAGGGGCGCGCCGTCATGCATGCGACCGGCTCGCAGTCGTTCACCAAGACCCTGCGCAAGGTGGCTGCCGCGCGGGCGCCGCGGGTGCGCAAGATGTTAGCTACTTCAACAGTTGCATGGCGGCCGAGCCCAACGAGCTGGAGTGCCTCATCCTCGACGAGGCGCACCGCATCCGGGAGACGTCGGAGTCGCGCTACACCCGCAAGGAGCACCGGACGGGTCGCCCGCAGCTCGACGAGCTGCTCAGCGCCGCGCTGGTGCCGGTCTTCCTGCTCGATCAGAACCAGGTCGTGCGGCCCGGGGAGATGGGGACGGTCCAGGCGATCACGGAGTATGCCGAGTCGCTGGGCATGGACGTGCACGAGATCGATCTCGACGACCAGTTCCGCTGCGGTGGTTCGGCGCTGTATGTCGAGTGGGTCGAGCGGCTGCTGGGGCTGGCGCCCGGTGGCCCGATCCGGTGGGGCGGTGATCCTGCCTTCGAGGTGGGCGTCCTCGACTCCCCCGACGAGCTGGAGCACGTGCTGGCGCTGCGGCAGGAGGACGGCTACACGGCTCGTATGGCGGCCGGCTACTGCTGGCCGTGGTCGGACCCCGAGCCGGACGGAACGCTCGTGCAGGACGTGCGGATCGGGGACTGGTCACGGCCGTGGAACCTCAAGGGCGACCGCTCAGTCGGCGGCGCGCCGGCTGCCGCGCTGTGGGCGACGGACTGCGGGATTCGGGCAGGTGGGGTGCATCTACACGGCGCAGGGCTTCGAGTACGACCACGCGGGGATCATCCTCGGGCCCGACCTGGTGTGGCGTGACGGGGCGTGACGGGCCGTGCGGGAGGGAAACCGCGACCCGGTGCTGCGCAACCGCACGAAGGTGTCGGACCGCGACTTCGACCGGCTGGTGCGCAACGTCTACAAGGTGCTGCTGACGCGCGGGATGCGCAGCGCCTGGATCTACTCGACCGATCCGCAAACAAGGGACTTCCTCCGGAGCCTGCTCCGCAGGTAGCGGGCGGCCCAGCCGCCCATGACCACAACCACACACCGACGGATCGACAGGCTTCCAGTGAAGGACACGCCTCCCCCGTGATGAGCACGGAAGGCGCATGCCGTGGCGGCATGGCTGCTGACGATCAGCAAGGACTACCCCCAGCACTGGGAGTACGCGAAGGAGCACGGTCTCTGGGACCTGATCACCCCGCGCGGGATCAAGGCCGGTGACGTCGTCTACTACTGGCAGAGCGGGGCGTCGCTCCTCGGCAAGGTGCGTGCGCTCCGGGATGCCTATGAGATCGACGCGGAACAGGTCACTCCGGGGCCGTGGGACGACTGGCCTGGGGCCGAGGACAAGCCGTACGTCCAGCGATTCCCCCTCGAGGTCCTCGCCGGCGAGGCGGGCGAGCAGCCTCGCTGGCACGACGTCGCCGCAGCGACCGGCCTGAGCAAGAACCCCACGTTCGTCCGGAAGCTCAAGCCGGAGCAGCAGGCGATCCTGGACGACTACCTCGGTGGTGACCCGAATCCCCAGCGCTCACTGAACGACGCGCAACGGGAGAGGATCTTCGACAACATGGATGAGGATCTCCGTGTCCGCCGCGTACAGATGGTGGCACTTCGGCAGGGACAGCCGCGGTTCCGCGGAGCACTCCTGAGTGCCTACGAGGGACGGTGCGCGATCACCGGGACCGCAGTTGAGTCGGTGCTGGAGGCCGCCCACATCTGGCCGCACAAGGGCGAGCAGACCAACGAGGTCTGGAACGGCCTGCTCCTGCGCGCCGACCTCCATACCCTCTTCGACCTCTTCCTCCTGACCGTTGAGGCGGACAGCCTCCTGGTGCGTGTCTCCCCCGCGCTGCAGGGCACTGAGTATGAAGCCCTCGCCGGCACTGTCCTCACGGTACCGTCGACTCTGGACGAGCAGCCCGCCCGCGAAGCTCTGACCAAGCACAACGAGGACTGCGCTGATTGGCTGGGGCGATGAACGTCGAGCACTGGCAGGAGCAGCTGCGCACTTTCGCCGAGGAACGGGACTGGTTGCAGTTCCACACACCGAAGAACCTCGCCATGGCGCTGTCCGTCGAGGCCTCCGAGTTGCTGGAGATCTTTCAATGGCTGACGCCTGAGGAGTCGCTGCAGGTGATGTCCGGTGAGAGTGCAGACGCAGTCCGGGACGAGTTGGCCGACATCGCCATCTACCTTCTTCGACTCACTGACGTCCTCGGCGTGCAGCTTGACGATGAAGTGGCCAGGAAGTTTAGACGGAACAAAATGCGATTCCCGACCTCCGGGTAACAGACGGAGCTTCGCAGGCGTCAGGGGGCACTGTTGGGGTGGAGCGGGCGGGCGACGTGTGGTGTCATTGCGCGGCGCCCGCATCACGGGCCTGGCCGCAACTCGAGGAGCAGACTTGACCACGACGACCGCTACGAAAACGAAGACCTGTCCCGCCTGCATGCAGCAGGTGCCCGTGGGGAGCGACGGCAAACCCATGACGCACGACACCAAGGTGGGGGAACCCTGCCCCGGAGGTGCATCTTGGGCGTCATCTGCCCCCGCAGCCGGTCTTGTGGGCTGGGGTCTTGGTCTCGTGATGGGGGCGGCGATTCCTTTCGTAGTCGGCTTCAACACGATGCTGACCTCGACCATGTATTCCGACAGCGACGGCACCGGATGGTTCGTTCTGGCTGCGCTGATGGAGCTGGCGGGCGTCCTGGCGCTTTGCATCGGGCTCTACAGGCTGGTCAAGAAGGCCGACGTGGCCTTCCTCTTGGCACAGCGCCACCACGACAACTGGAAGACCCAGCAGGCCTCCGACGTCCTGACCACGTCGTCCGCCCCGGTCGCAGACGGTAAACCCACTCGCCGCAGTTGATAAGGGCACAGGCCGTCAAGCCTCCCAAATTCGGCCGCAGACTGGAGACGGTAGGAGGTCCCGGCCGCGGGTCGCGGTCGGGACCTCGGTCCCGCGAGTGACGACTGCATGCCGGTGAGGTGGAGTGGCCGCTGGGGACGGGACCGACGCCCCCGGCGTCCTAGCATGGGCCGGGTGACCAGGGGCGACGACGTGACGCCGGAACGGCGGAGCGGCGACGCCACCGGGACCGAGCCCGACCCGGCGCGCTGGCGGGTCCTGGCCGTCACCCTGGCCGTGGGCTTCATGTCGCTGCTGGACGTGACGATCGTCAACGTCGCGATCCCGTCGATGCGCTCGGGCCTGGACACCTCGGCCGCGACGATCCAGTGGGTCGTGTCGGGGTATGCCCTCAGCTTCGGCCTCGTGCTCGTCACCGGGGGCCGGCTCGGGGACGCCTGGGGCCGGCGTCGGCTCATGCTCGTCGGGCTGACCGGCTTCGTGCTGGCCAGCGCCGCCTGCGGGCTGGCGCCCTCGGTCGAGGTGCTGGTCGCGGCCCGGCTCGTCCAGGGCCTCTCCGCAGGGCTGCTCGCTCCCCAGAACACCGGGCTCATCCAGGAGCTGTTCAGCGGGGGCGAACGCGGCCGGGCCTTCGGGCTCTTCGGGCTCGTGGTGTCGGTGGCCTCCGCGATCGGGCCGGTGCTCGGCGGTGTGATCATCGCGCTCGCCGGCGAGGAGGGCGGCTGGCGCTGGATCTTCCTCGTCAACGTGCCCATCGGGGTGGTGCTCCTCGTGGCCATCGCCCGGCTGGTGCCGGACACCCGGGTCGAGGTCGGGGAATCCGACACCCGGCTGGACCCGGGCGGGGCGGTGCTGCTCGGGCTGGCCGTGCTGTGCCTGCTGCTGCCGGTCGTGGCGCTCGAGTCCGGCGCCACCGGCCTCCTGTGGCTGCTGCTCGGGGTGCCCGTTGCCGGCTGGGCCTTCATCGCGTGGGAGCGCCGGCTCACCCGCACCGGCGGCGCACCCCTGCTCGACATCGCCCTGCTGAGGCGGACCCCCGGCTACGGCAACGGCATCGTCGTCGGCGCGCTCTACTTCACCGGCTTCACCGGGGTGTTCCTCGTGCTGTCGGTCTACCTGCAGGACGGGCTGGGCTACTCCACCCTGGCCACCGGGCTGCTGCTCACGCCCTTCGCCGTCGGCTCGGCGGTGTCCTCGATGTGGGCCGGCCGGGCGGTGACCCGGATGGGGCGGTCGCTGGTGGTCCGGGCGCTGGGCGTCATGATGACCGGGCTCGTGCTGCTGGCCGTGCTCGCCGCCTGGGCCCAGGACCGGTCCTGGTTGTGGCTGGCCCTCGTGCTGCCCCTGCTGCTGGCGGGCCTCGGCGGCGGCGCGGTCGTCTCGCCCAACTTCACCCTCACCCTGGCCGAGGTGCCGCCCCGTATGGGCGGAGCCGCCGGCGGTGCGCTGCAGACCGGCCAGCGCGTGGGGGCCGCGATCGGCGCCGCAACCCTCATCACCGCATACCAGCTCGGGTCCGGGGACGGCGGCGACCCGGGGGCGGGGCTGCGGGCCGCGATCGGCACCGCGCTGGCGCTGCTGCTCCTGGCGCTGGCCGCGGCGGTGTGGGACGGCCGCCGTCGGGCGGCCGCGGCGGGGGCACCAACGGACCGGTGACCCGCGGCCGGGCACAGCTCTCCTCAGCCGTCGTCCGCTCCGTCCCCGCAGCGCCGGCGCCTCCGCGGGCCGCGCGGCGAAGCTCGGTGCAGTCAACACTGGACAAGGAGTTGTTAAACAGTTGGTCTGGGGGAAACCACGTCTGGACAGGTCGGGTAAAGCCTTGTCCAAGACTCGCCAGTAACCCTTCCACCCGGCCCACGCCGCTCCCTACGGTCCGGCAATGGACACCACCGCAAGGACGCGACTGCACCGGACCACCTTCATCCTCACCTGCTCCTCCGCGCTCGTGGTCAGCCCGCTGGCTGCCACGGCCGGGACGACGCCCTCCCCCACCTACTCGCCGGCGGCCGCCAACGCCGCTGCGACCGCGAGCGCCACCGTCGAGGACGGCGTCACCCACGACGAGAACCCACGCGTGCCCGAGGGCGCGTCGTGGACCGAGCACTACTTCCCCTCCTCGGACGGCAGCGACGTCGAGCTGCACGCCGACGTGCTGCGTCCTGCCCACCTCCCGGCCGACGGCAAGACACCAGTGATCCTGTCGGTCGGTCCCTACTTCGCCCACGCCGGACAGACCGGCGATGACGGCTTCGAGCAGACCGGCCCGTCCGAGCGGTTCAACGACCTCATCGAGGGTGCCGACCTGATGGCCCGCGGCTACACCGTGGTCTATGTCGACCTGCGTGGCTTCGGCGGCTCGACCGGGTGCCTCGACTGGGGCGGCCCCGGCGAGCAGGCCGACGTGGTCGCCGCCGTCGAGTGGTCGGCGAGCCAGCCCTGGTCGACCGGCAAGGTCGGCCTCTACGGCAAGTCCTACGACGGCGTCACCGGGCTGGTCGGTGCCAACGAGGAGCCGGAGGGCCTTGCCGCCGTCGTCTCCCAGGAGCCGCTGTGGGACATGTACAACTACCTCTTCTCCAACGGCGTCCGCCGGCCCAACCACCTCGGCACCCCTTGGGCCTACAACTCGATCGCCAGCGTCCAGGGGATGGCGGACGACACCGACCGCTACAAGGCCAACGCCGCCTACGAGCAGACTCACCCCGAGTGCCTCACCGACAACCTGACCGACACCCAGGACCCGGACCCCGACTCCGAGTACTGGCAGGCCCGCGACCTGGCCGCCATGGCCGCCGGGTCGACGGTGCCGCTCTTCGTCACCCAGGGGTTCCTGGAGCCCAACACCAAGCCCGAGGACATGCAGCAGTACCTCGACAACCACCAGGGTGAGCAGCGCGGCTGGCTCGGCCCCTTCGAGCACGTGCGCGGCAACGACCGCGGTTCCGACGGGGTCCTGCGGATGGGCCGGGAGGGGTGGTTCGAGGAGGTCATGCGCTTCTACGACGAGCATCTCCTGGACGTCGAACCGTCCGTCGAGGATCCTGCATTCGTCATCCAGGACAACTTCGGCCAGTGGCGCGCCCAGGACACCTGGCCGGTGGTCACCACCACCCAGACGGTGCGCCTCGAGCCCGGCAGCTATGTCGACGACGGGGGCCAGGAGGCCGCCGGACGGGGTCCCGCCGACGACGGCGACTACGACATGGAGCACGGTCCGACCCTGCCGCCCCAGGCCCAGGGCCGGCCCGGCAAACCGCCCCGCGTCACCGACGACGGCAACGCTTCTACACCTGGTCACGCCCGATGAAGCACGACACGCGGATTACCGGCACGCCCCGGGCGGCCTTCGAGGCTGCCGGCACCGGCAACGTGCTGGTACGGACCTGGGACGTCGCCCCCGACGGCACGGCGGTGATGTTCGACGAGCAGATGTCGCTGGTGCAGGACGGCACGGTCGAGTTCGACCTCAAGGACACCGACTGGACCCTCAAGACCGGCCACCAGCTCGTCGTGGGCATCGGCACGAACACGACACGGTCGTGGCGCGACACCCCCTCCGGCGAGACGATCACGGTCTCCTCGCCCACCCTGTCGCTCCAGCTGCAGAACACCCGCAACGACGTGCCAACGCACGGCGACCGGGCGCCCTACCTCGACACCTACCTCCGCGCCTACACCGGCACGATGGAGGACCGGATGCGGGGCACCTTCAGCCTGTCCGTCAACCAGGGTCGCGGCTGATGAGCTCTTGAGGAGGTGTGCGGTGCACCCCGCCTCGGCGGGGTGCACCGCATACCCGCGTGTCGGTGCCGGACCGATCCATGGGCGCGTCCGCTGTTAGCGTCGTCGTTGCGTGCCCTTCCGAGCGCGCCGGTCGCAGGGGCCGTCAAACCACGCGGCGTGTCACGCCCACCGGATTGGGGATCTGATGAAGAACCGCTCGCTTCTCGTCGTCGGGGGACTTGTCCTGTCCCTCTCGCTCACCGCCTGCGGTGGCGGGGGCGACGAGGCCCAGGCCGCCGAGGCGATCTCGGCCTCGATGGTGGAGGAGACCGACGACGAGTTCGCCGTCGACCAGGATCAGGCCGACTGCGTGGGCGAGGGCATGGTCGATGAGATCGGCGTCGACCAGCTGCAGGACTACGGCATGCTCACCGACGACCTCGAGGTCGACGACACCGTGGGCGAGGTCACCATGTCGGAGGAGGACGCCGACGCCGCCGCCGAGGTCTTCGTCGGCTGCGTCGACGCGGCCGAGATGTTCACGGAGGAGATCGCGGCCGACGACGAGCTGACCGCCGAGCAGCAGGAGTGCATCGGCGAGGTGATGGACGAGGAGACCCTGACCGAGCTGTTCTCCATGATGTTCCAGGGCAAGGAGGACGAGGGCATGAACGACCTGGTCGGTCCGTTGATGGCCTGCATGTTCTGAGGGCGTTCCGCGTCCGGCACCAGAATGGGTGCGGCGTAGGTCAGGACTCCGTCCCAACGGGTATGCGGTGGTTGCTCACACCTTGGCGCCCGGCAGCCTGCCCGCCTGCTCGATCCACGACCGCAGCTGCTCCTCGTCGAGCTCGTCGTCCTCGTGGATGTCGAGGTAGCGCACGTCCTCGTGCTTGGACGCCTTCGGCGGCACCGGGTCGAGCGAGGTGCCCTGCCAGAACTGCACTTGGACGTACTTCGTGTAGCAGCGGAAGGACAGGAACCAGCGGTCCTCGTGGGCGCCGTAGAACGGCTGGTTCCACTTCACCGCCTTGCGCACGTCGGGGACGGTGCTCGTGACCAGCTCGTCCAGCCGCCGGCCGACGCCGCTCTTCCAGCCGGGCATGGCCGCGATGTATGCCTGCACCGGTCCGTCGCCATCCCCCTTGGGGATCTGCGGGTTGCCGCCCGAGAGCAGCCTGGGGCCTGCGTCGTCCGTCGCCGGGCTCATCACGATCCTCCATCCTGTGTGACGTCGTCGAGCAGGAGCTCCTCCAGCCGCGTCCGCACCAGGAGCACGAGCCGGGAGAGGTCGAGCACGTAGTCGGCCCGCTCGTCCTCGGGGACACCGATGCTGGGCTCCGCCAGCGGATCCGCGTCGCCGGCGAGTCTGCGGAGCCGTCGTGCCTCATCGTCGTCGACGCTCAAGAGGCGGGCGTCCTGGTCGAGGACGGCCGCCAGGTGACGCAGCTCGTCGAGCTGACGTCCGGACACCCGTCCCATGAGGTCGGCCAGCGCGCCGACCCAGGCGTGGT
This sequence comes from Ornithinimicrobium sp. CNJ-824, assembly GCF_001942405.1. Classification (GTDB taxonomy): domain Bacteria; phylum Actinomycetota; class Actinomycetes; order Actinomycetales; family Dermatophilaceae; genus Ornithinicoccus; species Ornithinicoccus kibberensis. The sequence continues at coordinate 88,447 of NZ_MKKA01000044.1, read as the reverse complement.
CGCCCTCCGGCCAGTCCTCGACCAGGTCCGTGACCCGCTCGAAGAGGGCGTAGTGCGCCGCCCACGGGCCCGGCCAGATCTCCTCGTGCTCGTCGAAGGGACGCGCGGCCGCCTGAGCGGCCAGCCGGCGGGCCCTGTCCTCATCCCCGCGGGCCAGTGCCTCGACCGTCTTGTGGACGAGGTTCGCGGCCGCGGCCATCCCGGCCAGTGAGGCGTCCTGCTCCGCCGACGGCCCACCGCCGCGCACCGTGCCCGACCAGAAGCTGCTCCTTGCCATGGGACCAGTCTGCCGTGCCGTCGGCAGCGGGGCAGCCCGTCGAGCAGCGCTGCACCGTCTCACCCCTAGGGAGGTGATGCGGGCGGACGGTTCGGTGCGATGGTGGACGATCACCCAGACCGAGGAGGTCTGTCATGTCCGACCAGCCCGAGCCGGTTGCCGCCCTGTGGGAGTGGCAGTTCCAGGGCCTGTGCCGCACCACCAACCCCGACATCTTCTTCCACCCCGAGGGCGAGCGCGGCCCGTCGCGCCGCCGCCGGGAGGCCCGTGCCAAGGCCATCTGCGCGCAGTGCCCCGTCCTGCGCGAGTGCCGCGAGCACGCGCTGGCGGTCCACGAGCCCTACGGGGTCTGGGGCGGGATGACCGAGGAGGAGCGGGAAGAGGTCTACCGCCGCAGCGCCCGGCCCCGCACGGCCTGACGCGTCCACTTCGCCACACGCTCGACGTCGATCGCGAGCGACGGGAGACGCGTGTGAATGGTGCCGCTCGGGTCAGCGGCAGGGGGGCAGTATCGTCCGCGGCATGACGCCAGGACGACGGTTCTCCCGCGACGAGTTCCACGCCAATGTGGCCGGGTTCGACCGTGCCGACCTGGTGAAGGTGCTCTGGACGCTCTACTGGCGGGGCTCAGCTCCGGTCCGCGAACGCATCGAGGACCTTCTCGAGCCCCAGGCCAAGGAGGCACGGGCCTCGGCCCGCCAGCAGCCACCCGATGCAGGACAGGTGCTGGCCCGCGTGACGGAGTTCGCCGCCCTGGCTCGCTCAGGGGCCTATCTGGCCGGCGATCGCAGGGTGTCCCGGCAGGAGAGGACGCGCTGGCGCACGACCTTCCGCGCGCTTGCGCAGGACAGCATCAGCGCACTCTCCGGCGGCGACGTGCACACTGCCGTCCGTGCGGTCAGGGTGCTGGTCGACCTCGCGTGCGAGACGAAGGAGTACGACTACTTCCGCTCGGAGGACCCGATGGAGGCAGCCCGTTTCGTCGTCTCCGACGCCGTGGCGGTGATGTGGGCGCGGCTCCGGGACACCCAGGGCGCAGGCCCCATGGTTGAGCAGGCCGTCAAGGACCTGGTGCGGTGGGAGCGGCGGTGGGGCTGGACGCGGCGAGGTGATGGCCGAGTGAGTGCGCAGGAGGTGTCGTTGGCGAGCACGCTGGCCGGTCTCCTCGTCGTGCCCGACCTGTGGACGCTGGCCGCGCGCGAGCATGCGGACGCCGTCGACGCGGTCCTGCGGAGGCGGGCGCGAGGTCGACAGGGGCGGAGCCGGACGGAGCTGGCCGAGGACCTGAGCGAGTGGCACTCCCTCCTCGGCACCCACCTGACCGGGTCGCAGCACGACGAGCTCCTCGACCGGTTGTCCGCGCACCCCGCACTCGCCGAGGCAGTCAGGAACGGGTGAACTGCGTCCTCGACGCAGGCGACGTTCGGGGGCGGTATGTCGGACCCGCCTGGGACGCTGGCACGACAGACGAGAGGTGGTCGGGATGGTCAAGGGTGGGCGACGGCAGCGGTCGGTCAGCGAGGACGAGATGGTCCTCGCCGACCTGGAGGGGGCGGAGGTGGCGAGCGCGACGGTGAGCTACGCCCGTGAGCGGCGCCGCCGCCAGGGGCGCGAGCGCTGGGGGCAGCTCCAGCGCATCGCCGAGGTCTACGGGCTGGGCGAGCCGGACGCGTTCGACGACGTCCGCCTGCGCGTCCTGCACGAGGTGGTCGCCTACGTCGACGAGCACGTATGGCGTGACGCCATCGACGACGTCCGCCGCCACATCCTCGAGGACGACGACGGCGACGGCTGGTTCCCGGACGTGGCGGAGCGGAGGCGGGCCGGGATGCCCGTCGAGCGCCCCGTGGGCATCGACGACGACCCCGCTCGCTCCCTCGCTGCCCGCGAGGACGCACTCTTCCAGCCGCCCCGCCACGCGATCAGCGACATGACGATGACGCAGAACGACGCGGTGACCCGGGCCCGATCCCACCTCGAGGACGAGGGGTCGAGCATGGTCGTCGACGAGGAGTCCATCTGCCCCAACCCCTACCTCGACCTGTGGCTCGTCGACTACGCCGACCCCGAGCACCCCGGCGAACCCCTCGACGGTGGCGGCTCGATCATCGTGCTCGCCGACGGCCGGACCTACCAGCTGGGTGGTGGCCCTGGGCACCCACGCGAGCTCCTCGGCGCGGTCCTGCCACCGGACGACGAGTGGGAGTGAGACCGGTGCAGGACCTGCCGTCTCACCCACTCCCCGGCAGCACCTCGGTGACCGCTCCCCCGTCGACGTCCCACCGGCGGGTCAGCCGCACGGTCTCCAGCATCCGCCGGTCATGCGTGACCAGCAGCAGCGTCCCGTCGAAGGCCTCCAACGCCTGCTCCAGCTGCTCGATCGCCGGCAGGTCCAGGTGGTTCGTCGGCTCGTCGAGGACGAGCAGGTTGACCCCGCGCGCCTGCAGCAGCGCCAGCGCAGCCCGGGTCCGCTCCCCCGGCGACAGCGTCGACGCCGGCCGCCCGACATGCCCGCCGACCAGGCCGAACTTCGCCAGCAGCGTCCTCCGGTCGGCATCGGTCCACTCCGGCAGCTCCAGGGCGAAGACCCGGGCCAGCGGCACGTCCACCGCGTCCAGCAGCCGCCGCGCCTGGTCCACCTCCCCCACGACGACGCGCGAGCCCAGCGACACCGCGCCCTCGTCCGGCTCCACCTGCCCCAGCAGCAGCGCCAGCAGGGTCGTCTTGCCCGACCCGTTCGGCCCGGTGATCGCCACCCGGTCGCCCAGGTCGAGCTGCAGGTCCACCGGGCCGAGGGTGTACGCCCCCGCCGGCCCCGACCGGCGCACCACCGCCCCGCGCGCGACCGCGACGACGTCGCCCGACCGGGGCGCCTGCGCGATCGAGAACTGCAGCTGCCACTCCTTGCGCGGCTCCTCCACCACGTCCAGCCGCTCGATCATCCGCTGCGTCTGGCGGGCCTTGGCCGCCTGCTTCTCGGAGGTCGCCTGCTGGTGGAACCGGATGTTCTTGTCCTTCTCCTTGCGCCGCGCCAATTTGCTGTTGGCGGCCCGCACCCCCTTGTCCATCCACTCGCGCTGCATCCGGGCGCGCGCCTCCAGGGTCCGCCGGCGGGCGGCATACTCCTCGAAGGCCTCCCGCGCGTGCCGGCGCGTGATCGACCGCTCCTCCAGGTAGGCGTCGTAGCCGCCCCCGTAGGCCACCACCCGCCGCAGGCTGCGGTCGATCTCCACCACCGTCGTCACCGTCGCCGACAGGAACGCGCGGTCGTGGCTGACGAGCACGACGGGCGCCTCCAGCCCCTGCACGAACTCCTCCAGCAGGTCCAGGCCCGCGGCGTCGAGGTCGTTGGTCGGCTCGTCGAGCAGGTAGCCGTCGTAGCGCGACAGCAGCAGCCCCGCCAGCCCCACCCGCGCCGCCTGCCCGCCGGAGAGGGTGCGCACCTCGCGGTCCAGGTCGACCGCCAGGCCCAGCCGCGCGGCGACCACCTCGGCCCGCTCGTCGAGGTCCGCGCCGCCGAGCGCGAGCCAGGCCTCCAGGGCGGAGGAGTATGCCGTCGCGCCCGCCTCGTCCTCGGGCCGCTGCGCCAGCCGCTGCGCGGCGGCGTCCATCTCCGCCTCGGCGGCGGCGACCCCGGTGCGGCGGGCCAGCGACTGCCGGACCGTCTCGCCGGGCAGCGCGTCGGGCTCCTGGGTGAGCAGGCCCAGGTGCGCGGTCCGGGGCGACACGGTCACCGTGCCGGCCTCCGGCGCACGACGCCCGGCCAGCACGTGCAGCAGCGTGGACTTGCCGGCGCCGTTGGGGCCGACCAGCCCGACGACGTCGCCCGGGGCGACGACGAGGTCGAGGCCGGAGAAGAGGAGGGCGGCCCCGTGGCCGACGGCCACGTCCCGGGCCTGGATGGTCGCGGTCACCGGCCCATCCTCCCAGCAGCGGACGAGGGGTTCCCACTACGATGGGACGTAGACGGTCTGGGTCGGCCCGTCGTCTCCACTCCCGGTCGTGACGGGTCCCCAGGAGAGGAGAGACCATGTCGTACTCGAAGATCCTGGTGCCGGTCGTCCCCGGTCACGGCGACGAGGCCGGACAGGCCATGGAGGTCGCGAAGTCGCTCAGGTCCCCGGACGGCGCCATCACCGTCGTCACCGTCCTCGAGGAGCTGCCCCGCTACCTGGGCGCGGACGTCTTCGCCCTGGAGCCGGCGATCGAGGAGAGCCAGCAGACGGCGGTGCAGGCGATCGTCGACGAGTTCGGCGGCACGGACGTCGAGGTCGTCACCCTCAACGGGCACCCGGCCCACAGCATCGTCGAGCTGGCCCGGACCGAGGGGTTCGACTGCATCGTCATCCCGTCGGCCCAGCCGGGGTGGGAGCACTTCCTCCTCGGCTCGACCGCCTCGGGCGTCGTGCGGCACGCCCGCTGCTCGGTGCACGTGGTGCGGACGCCGGAGGTCGCCGGCGACTGAGGCCGGCACCCAGGTTCCTTCCCGCACGACCTGCAGCGGAAACCGGCTCCTGCAGCGGGTAGGAACCCGCCGCAGGAGCCGGAAGCCGCTCTGAGTTGCAGCAGGACCGACCTACCATCGGACGGTGAGCACGACGACGACCGCGGCCTCCCCGCGGGGGGCGCGACGGCATACCCTCAGCGCCGCCGAGCGTCGCAGCATGGTCCTGGCCTCCCTGGCCGTCCTCGCGCTGCACGTCCTCGGGTGGGGCAGCCTCTTCCTGCTCGTCGGGCCGGCACAGCTCGAGCTGGGCGGCGCGCAGGGGCAGGTCTTCGGGGTCGCGGTCGGCATCACCGCGTTCACCCTTGGCGCCCGGCACGCCTTCGACGCCGACCACATCGCGGCGATCGACAACACCACGCGACGCCTGGTCGCGGAGGGGCGGCCGGCGACGAACGTGGGCTTCTGGTTCTCCCTGGGCCACTCCACCGTCGTCGTCGCGCTGGCCGCGCTCGTCGCCGCCGGCCTGTCCACCCTCGTGCGCGACGCCACCAGCGCCGAGTCGACGTGGAACCGGTTCACCAGCGTGTGGGGCCCGCTGGTCGCGGGGATCTTCCTACTGGTCATCGCCGCCGTCAACGTCGTCTCGCTGCGCGCCTCCGGCGGCCACGGCCCGGCCGGCCCGGTCACCAGGGTGCTGGACCGGATCGGCACCCGCATCCGCACGCCCCGGCAGATGTATGTCGTGGGCCTGCTCTTCGGCCTCGGGTTCGACACCGCCACCGAGGTCAGCCTGCTCATCCTGGCCGGCTCGGCCGGGGTGGCCCAGCTGCCGTGGTGGGCGGTCATGACGCTGCCGGTGCTCTTCGCGGCCGGCATGTCGACCTTCGACCTGCTCGAGGGGTGGGTGGCCCGGCTGGCCTACGGGCGGGCGGCCGACCAGCCCGACCGGCTGCGACGCTACAACGTCGGGGTCACCCTCGTGTCCGTGGTCGTCGCCGGGGTGGTCGGCCTGGTGTCGCTCTCCGGTGCCCTGGCCACCTGGGGCGGCTGGCCGGACCCGCTGGCGTGGACGACGACGCTGGCGACCGACTACTGGGGCTGGGGCCTGGCCGCGATCCTGCTGGTGGCGCTGGTGTGGCTGACGGTGGCCCGGCGGTCGGCCGGACGCGGCAGCCATCACCCGGCAGTGGGACCGATCAGCTCGTAGACGGTGCCGTCGGGGCCGCGGTAGTGCGCCCAGACGCGGTCCCCGTCCCGCTGGGTGTCCCAGAGGAACTCCACCCCCTCGGCCTCCATGCGGCGCCGGGCCCCCTCGACGTCGTCCACGACGAGGCCGACGCACGGCCGCTCGCCGAACGCGAGGTGATCGACGTCCTCGGGCCCGTAGACGTGCAGCTCGGTGCCGTCGCCTAGGCGGAACCAGACCAGCCGGTCGGGCTCGTCGCGGAGGACCTCCAGCCCGAGCGTGTCGCGGTAGAGCGCGACCGTGGCCCGGAACCTCTCCCGGTCCTCGATCCGCACCCCCAGGAACCCCAGTCCCTGCACGCCGTCGGTGGTCATCGGACCCGCCTGGCTACGTCTCCGGCCACAGGGCCCGCCGGGCCAGGGCGACCGCCCGGTGGTCCTGCTCCCTCCCGGTCCGGTCGAGCAGCCGCTCCCCCGCCGCCCGGCGCAGCGCGGACCAGACGGGGCGGACCCACTGCGTCACGTGCCGGCTGTCGACCCCGCCCGGCGCCGTCCGCAGGCCGCAGTCGGTGAGGATCCGGGCGATGGTGTCGCAGTGGCCGAACGATGGCCGGCCCTCCGCCGCGGTCAGCAGCGCGAAGAGGACCCCGGCCACCTCCACCCAGGTGTCGCGGTGGTGCAGCAGGCGCGCGGCGAGCGCGTCGGCATACTCCTCGTCCGTGGTGAGCCCGCGCGCCAGCTTCGTCCGCAGCAGGCGCCCCTTGGACTTCCGCAGCAGCCCCAGCTCCTGGCACGTGCTGCGCAGGTCCGCGACGGGCGCGGTCAGGTCCTCCCGGTTGCCCTTGCCGATCCAGTCCTCGTCGAGGCCCAGCTCACGGTAGGTCCGCTCGACGTAGGCCGGCTTCATCCAGCCGGCCGCCGTCAGCGGGATGCCGTCCTCGCCGGCGAGCTCGACGAGGAAGCGGTAGGGCCGGGCGATCTGCGCCAGGTCCTCCGCGCTCAGCTCGGCCGGGTGCTCGGTGCGGGCGCGCTCCACCAGCCGCCCGAGCTCGGCCACGGTCGGTGCGAGCGCGATGTCGAGCAGCGGCTCCAGCGCCGCCGGGAACTGCCCGGTGTCGCCCGGCTCGCCCGAGGCCCCCAGCTGCCGGAGGACCTCCTCGGTGGACAGCCCGACGAGCGAGAGCCGCTCGGCGACCTCGTCGGTGCTGAACTCCGTGGGGTCCCAGTCGGGCGGCAACCAGTCCCGGCGCTCCCGGTCGAGCGCGCGTAGCGAGGGGTCCTCCAGGTACGCCGCGACGAGCTCGTTGTGCCCCGGCACCCCGCCGCAGTCCTCCAGCGGGCCGGCCATCCGGCCGCCGGTGCAGACGGCCGTCGGGGAGTCCTCGTCGAGCGGGCCGACCGCCTCGAGCCTGACCGTGCAGGTCCAGTCGTCGCCGAAGTCGTAGGTGTAGAACAGCCGGTCCCCCGGCTCGCGCAGCAGCTGGTCGAGCTGCACCTCCGACTCGAGCACGCCCTCCTCGCCCTCGGACAGGTCGAACTCGGTGAGGAAGGACGGCCCCGTCCACACCCGCTTCTGCGGCCCCGGCCAGAACTTGTGCAGGTGGTAGTCCTGCCAGTCGAACGCCGCCTGCAGGATCTCGTGCACCTCGTCGAGCAGGAGGTCGCCGTGCAGCACCAGCCGCCGCCACACCGGGGGCTTGGCCCCGTCGACGTCGACGCGCACCGTGAGCGCGGACGGCTCGTCCGGCGGGTCGGGCAGCGGGGGCAGCTCGGGGGTATGCCGTTCCGGCCCGGGTGCGAAGGCCCCGAGACCGCCGCCGAGGATGCCCTGCAGCACCCCGTCCAGCTCGTCCTCGGACAGCCCCTGCACCCAGCGGCGGATCTCCTTGGTCCTGTCGTCACCCACGGGACGAGGGTAGACGCGTTTGACGACGGTGACCGATCGTGGTCGCGATGACGACCACAACTCGTCACCTCATCCGGGGTCGAAGTCGAACGGTTGTGGCAGCTCGCGCAGGACCCTACGGTGGGGAGCCATGACGACGAGCCCGGACCGTGACGACCTCTGGCGCGGGACGTCGGACACCTCGTCGGCCCTGCGTGCACGGGCAGGCAGCAGCCCGGCCGAGCGTCTCGCCTGGTTGGAGGAGAGCTTGCTCCTAACCGAGGCGTCCGGCGCGTTGGCCCTGGACCGCGCCCGACGCCAGGCCAGAGCCGACACCTGGGCGCGGGAGGCCGGCCTGATCCGCCGGGCCAGGGCCGAGTCCTCCCCCGACCGATGACGGACCCGTCGGCAGGCGAGACTGCTCCCATGGCCGAACACCCCAGGACCAGCACCCGGATCGTCCTCGCCTCCCGCCCCGACGGGGAACCGACCCCGGACAACTTCCGGGCCGAGGTCGCCGACCTCCCCGAGGTGGCCGACGGGCAGGTGCTGCTGCGCACCGTCTACCTCTCCCTCGACCCCTACATGCGGGGGCGCATGAGCACCGCGAAGTCCTACGCCGCGCACCTGGAGCTGGGCGACGTCATGGTCGGCGGGACGGTCGGGGAAGTGCTGGAGTCGAGGCACCCGGACCTCACCGAGGGCGACCACGTCCTGGCCGGCGCCGGGTGGCAGTCCCACGCCGTCGTCGACGGTGCCCACGTGCGCCGGCTGGACCCCTCGGCGGCCCCGGTGTCCACCGCCCTGGGCGTGCTGGGCATGCCCGGCTTCACCGCATACTCCGGGCTGCTGAAGATCGGCCGGCCCCAGCCGGGCGAGACCGTCGTCGTCGCCGCGGCGACCGGGCCGGTGGGCTCGGCCGTCGGGCAGATCGCCAAGCTCAAGGGCGCCAGGGCGGTCGGCATCGCCGGCGGGCCGGAGAAGTGCAGGGCGCTGCTGGAGGAGTTCGGCTTCGACGCCGCCGTCGACCACCGCGACCCGGACTTCGCGAGCAGGCTGGCCGAGGCGGTGCCGGACGGGATCGACGTCTACTTCGAGAACGTCGGGGGCCACGTCGCCGAGGCGGTGATGCCGCTGCTCAACCTCTACGCGCGGATCCCGGTGTGCGGCCTGGTGGCGCAGTACAACGGCGTCGAACTGGAGCGCAAGGACCGCCTGCCCGGCTTCTTCTCCCTGGTCCTGTCCAAGAGCCTCACCGTCCGGGGGTTCATCCAGAACGAGTTCGTGCCCCAGATGCATGACGACTTCCTCGCCGAGGCCTCGGCCTGGGTGCGGGACGGGAAGCTGCGCTACCGCGAGGACGTCGTCGACGGGCTGGAGAACGCCCCGGAGGCGTTCATCGGCATGCTCCAGGGCAGGAACTTCGGCAAGCTCCTCGTCCGGCTGTGAGTGCGACGTTCGGGCCGACCGCGTCGGACGGGGAACGTGACATGGAGCTGCTCGACCAGCTCGACGATCGCCGCAGCGTCCTGGGGGTCGACCGGCGGCGGGGCACCAGGGTGGTGGCCACCGCGCGACCGGGGACGGGTGGTGGATGTCATGATCGGCAGACCCACCGCCGCCGGAAGGAGAGTCGTATGGAGCACCGTCCCGTCCCCCGTCTGGACCGCGAGCTCAGCGTGATCGGCCTGGGCTGCTGGCAGCTCGGCGCCGACTGGGGAGAGGTGTCCGAGGTCAGCGCCCGGGCGATCCTCGAGGCCGCCGCCGACGCCGGGGTCACCTTCCTGGACACCGCCGACGTCTACGGCGACGGCCGGTCCGAGCGGCTGGTCGGCGGGTTCGTCCACGAGCGTGGCCGGGAGGACTTCGTGGTGGCCACGAAGATGGGGCGGCGCGCCGACCCGCACGAGGCCGACCAGTACACCCCCGACAACCTGCGGCGGTGGAACGACCGGTCCCGGGAGCTGCTGGGCGACGACGTCCTCGACCTCGTCCAGCTGCACTGCCCGCCCCCGGCGGTCTACCAGCGGGACGATCTGTTCGACACGTTGGACGAGATGGTCGCCGAGGGACGGATGCGGGCCTACGGCGTCTCCGTGGAGACCACCGCCGAGGCCCTGGCGGCCATCGCCCGGTCTCACGTGGCCACCGTGCAGATCATCCTCAACGTCTTCCGCCGGAAGCCGTTGGAGGAGGTCACCGCTGCCGCCGCCGAGGCCGGGGTCGGGATCATCGCCCGGGTTCCGCTGGCGTCCGGCCTGCTGACGGGCAAGTTCGACGAGACGTCGACCTTCGCCCCCGACGACCACCGGCAGTTCAACCGGCACGGGGAGGCCTTCCATGTCGGTGAGACGTTCGCCGGCGTGCCCTACGACGTCGGCGTCCGCGCCGCGCAGGAGTTCTCTGCGGTCCACGGACCCGCCGGCAGCACCCCGGCGCAGCGGGCGCTGCGCTGGATCATCGACCAGCCCGGCGTCACGACGACCATCCCTGGGGCCAGCTCGCCCGAGCAGGCCCGTGCCAACGCCGGCGCCGCGGCGCTTCCCGCGACGACACCGGAGGACGCGGCCGCCTACGAGCAGATCTACGACCGCCACGTGCGGGAGCACGTCCACCACCGCTGGTGATGGTCGGAAGCGTGACAGGGAGCACCCCATGACCGTCCACGGCACCGTGCTGACGCTCCGTGCTGGCGACTACGCGGCCGAGGTGGCCCAGGTGGGCGCGACCCTGCTCTCGCTCAGGCACCGCGGACACCACCTGGTCGACCCGGTGACCCCCGGCGAGCTGGACGACGCCTGGCACGGACGCACCCTGGTCCCCTGGCCCAACCGGGTCGTGGACGGGCGCTACGAGGTGGGCGGGACCGCATACCACCTGCCGGTGAACGAGCCGGAGACCGGAGCGGCCCTGCACGGCCTGGCCGCCTTCCAGCGGTGGGACCTGGTCGACCGCTCGCCGACGGGGGCGACCTGGGAGCTGGAGCTGCCGGCGTCCTACGGCTACCCGTTCCAGGTGCGGTGCACGACCGCCTACGATCTCGATGCCGACGGCGGTCTCTCGATCACGGTGTCCGGCACCAACACCGGCCCCGAACCCGCCCCGTTCGGCGCGTCCATCCACCCCTACCTCACCTGCGACGGCCGGCCGCTCGACGAGTGCCTGGTCACCCTGCCGGCCGCCTCGGTGCTGCTCACCGACGAACGGTCCTCCCCCACCGAGGTCGTGCCCGCCTCGCAGGTCGGGATCGAGACGACCGGCCCGACGCCCCTGCGCGGGGTCTCGGTCGACCACGCGTTCACCGGACTGCCGGGTACGTGGGCGGTCGAGCTCACCCACCCGGACTCCCCCGGCGTGCGGGTGGACAGCGACGCCCCGTGGGTGCAGCTCTACACCGGCGAGCGGATCGGCCGGGTCGCCGCGGGCGTGGAGCCAATGACCTGCCCCCCGGACGCCTTCAACCGCGACCCCGACGGCGTGCTGCTGGCGTCGGGCGCGAGCCGGACGCTGACGATGCGCATCAGCGCCCTCCCCTGAGCCGGACGTCGCGCATCCACGAGGTTGCCGCGGGACCGGTGCCACCGGGCGTCGCTCGCGTCCCACCGTCCTTCACCTGCAGCGGCATCCGGTTCTGACAGCGGGTTCCTCCCCGCTGCAGGAGCGGTTTCCCGCTGCATGTCGCGACGGAGGGGACGGGTCGGACCAGGCGATGGCCAGACGCGACCGACCGGACCAGGTCCCCCTCAGACCGGGACGCCCCAGCGTCGCTGCAGGTCCAGCCAGTCGCCCCACCGCCGGTAGAGCGCCGCGGCGTCCAGCTCCTCCTCGCGGTGCACCTTGCCCCAGTGCGGCCGCGCGGCGAACGGCACCAGCCGGCCCTCCAGCTCGGGCAGGACCGCGGCGACCCCGTCGGGGTCCAGGTGCCAGGTGAAGTGCAGGCCGACGACGTCGGTGCCGTACGCCCCGCTCAGCCAGAGCCCGTCCGCGGCGACCGTGCGGATCTCGCACACCTGCAGCACCGGCGCGAGCCTCGCGGCCATCCCCCGCAGGGCCTCGACCGCCGCCACGCCGTGCTCCCGCGGCACGAGCCACTCGCTCTGGATCTCCCGCCCGGCCGAGGGCACGTGGTCCAGGCGGAAGTGCGGCAGCCGGGTCCACCACGGCCCCGGCACACCGCCCTGCTCGGTGGCGGGTGCCGGATCCACCCCGGGTATGGGGTGCCGCGGCCCGTCCGCGGGCCGTCCGCCGAGGACCTCGGCCGGGTCGGGCCCGGCGGGCTGGTCGGTGCGGCGCTTGACCCACACCTGGTCCAGGACGTCGGGCGAGGTCCACCGGGTGAACAGCGACACGCTGTGCCCCAACGAGGTCACCGCGTCCAGGTCGGCGAGCACGCCGTCGAGCGGCACGTCGTCGACGACCGTCTGGGCGACCTCGAAGGTCGGCTCGAGCTCGAGCTCCAGCGCGGTGACCACGCCGAGCCGTCCGAGCGAGACGACCGCACCGGCAAGGTCGGGGTGGTCGGCGTCGAGCCGGCGCAGCCTCCGGCCCGGTCGACGACCTCCACGCCCGCACCTGGGTGGCCAGGGACCCGACCTTGTCCCCGGACCCGTGGGTGCCGGTGGCCACCGCACCGGCGACGGTGATGTGTCCCAGCGAGGCCAGGTTGGCCAGCGCCCAGCCGGCCCGGTCCAGGACGGGCGCGAGCTCGCCGTAGCGCACCGCCCCCTCGACCCGCACGACCCGCCGGTCGCCGTCGACCTGCACCGACCGGGGCAGCGACGCCGTCGAGACCTGCACACCCGGGGTGTCGGCCACCCGGCTGAAGGAGTGCCGCGAGCCCAGCGCCCGCGGCTCCTCCAGGGTCGGCATCAGCTCCTGCAGCTCGGCGACCGAGGCCGGCTCGACCAGACGCGCCGCGGCATACACGAGGTTGCCGCCCCAGTTCGTGCTCATCCGTCCATCCTCCCGTGCCCGACCCCCGCCCCGGCGCAGGCAGCACCGGGCCGGGCCCCCACCACCCGAGGAGAGGCCCGGCCCGCCACGACGCACGTGTCGTGGGTCAGTGATGTCAGCGGGTGCTGAAGGCCGCGTCGAACGCCGCCTCGGGCGGGGGGAAGGCATACCGGCGCACGAACTCCAGCGCCTCCGGGGCACCGACCAGACGGTCCATGCCCGCGTCCTCCCACTCCACCGACAGCGGACCCTCGTAGCCGATGGCGTTGAGCATCCTGAGGCGTCCTCCCAGGGCACGTCGCCGTGGCCGGTGGAGATGAAGTCCCAGCCGCGCCGCGGGTCGGCCCACGCCAGGTGGCTGGAGAGCCGGCCGTTGCGGCCGTTGCCGAGGCGCTTCTTGGTGTCCTTGCAGTGCACGTGGTAGATCCGGTCCTGGAAGTCCCAGAGGAAGCCGACCGGGTCGATGTCCTGCCAGACCATGTGGCTGGGGCCCCAGTTGAGCCCGAACACCTCCCGGTGGCCGATGGCCTCCAGGGTGCGCTTGGTGGTCCAGTAGTCGTAGGCGATCTCGCTGGGGTGCACCTCGTGGGCGAAGCGCACACCCTCCTCCTCGAAGACGTCGAGGATCGGGTTCCACCGGTCGGCGAAGTCCTGGTAGCCCGCCTCGACCAGGTCGGCGGACACGGGCGGGAACATCGCGACGTACTTCCAGATGGAGGACCCGGTGAACCCGGTGACGGTGCGGACCCCGAGCCGCTTGGCCAGGCGGGCGGTGTTCTTCATCTCCTCGGCGGCCCGCTCGCGCACCCCCTCGGGGTCGCCGTCGCCCCAGACCCGGTCGGGCAGGATGTCGCGGTGCCGCTGGTCGATCGGGTCGTCGCAGACGGCCTGGCCCTTGAGGTGGTTGGCGATGGTCCACACCTGCAGACCGTTCTTCTCCAGCGTCGCCAACTTGTCGGCGACGTAGTCGTCGTCGTCCCACCGCCACGGGTCGAGGTGGTCGCCCCAGCAGGCGATCTCGAGGCCGTCGTAGCCCCACTCGCCGGCGAGGCGGGCCACCTCCTCGAACGGCAGGTCGGCCCACTGGCCGGTGAACAGGGTGATCGGTCGGCTCATCGTGCAGCTCCTTCCAGGCTGGTGCCTCGGTGCTCGGGTATGTCGTGCCGGCGCCCCTCGTCCTCGTGCGAGCGCTCGACCGCGTCGAGCACTCTCTGGACGGCCAGGCCGTCGGCGAAGGACGGCCGCGGCTGCTCGCCGGCCGCCAGGGCGCGGACGAGGTCGGCGGCTGGTGGACGAACCCGTGCTCGTAGCCGAGTCCGTGGCCGGGGGGCCACCAGGCGGCGACGTAGGGGTGCTCGGGCTCGGTGACGAGGATGCGGGTGAAGCCCTGCTCGCCGGCCGGCGCGTCGGCGTCGTAGTGCTGCAGGACGTTCATCTCCTCGAAGTCGAAGGCCAGCGACCCGCGCGAGCCGTTGACCTCGATGCGCATGGCGTTCTTGCGGCCCCAGGCCATCCGGGTCGCCTCGAAGACGGCGGGGGCGCCGGACTCCAGGCGGGCGGTGAACAGGGCCACGTCGTCGACCGTCACCGGGCCGCGCTCCGTGCCGCCCACCCCGCTGAGGCCGGAGAAGCTCTCGGCGCGGGGGCGCTCTTCCAGCTGCTGCGCGACGGTGAGCCGCGCACCCGGGCCGACCTCGTCGCCGCCAGCGGGATGGCCCGCTCGACGGTCGCCGGCCGGATCGAGGAGCTGCTCGGCACCGGGCTCGTGGCCCCGACGGGCGAGGCCAGCTCCAGCGGGGGCCGGCCTGCGTCCACCTTCGTCTTCGACCCCTCGAGCCGCGTGGTGGTCGGGGTGGACCTGGGGGTCAGTCATGCGCACGTGGCCGTGACCGACCTGCGCAACCAGGTCCTGGCCGAGGTGCTGGAGGACCTGCAGATCGCCGACGGGCCGGAGGCCGTGCTGGGTCGGATCACCGCCATGGCCTGGGCCTGCTCGAGCGGGCGGGCCGGACGCTGGACGACGTCGCCGGCACCGGGATCGGCCTGCCGGGACCGGTCGAGTTCTCCTCCGGCCAACCGGTCAGCCCCCCGGTGATGCCCGGCTGGGACCGCTTCGACGTGCCCGGCTTCCTGGGCCGGACCCTGCCCGGGCCGGTCCTGGTCGACAACGACGTCAACATCATGGCCCTGGGCGAGCGCGCCGAGCTCTACCCGGACGTGAGCGACCTGGTCTTCGTCAAGGTCGCCTCCGGCATCGGGGCCGGCATCATCAGCGGAGGCGCGCTGCAGCGCGGCGCCCAGGCGCCGCCGGCGACCTGGGGCACGTGGCCGTGCCCGACGGCAACCAGACCCTGTGCTCCTGCGGCAACCGCGGCTGCCTCGAGGCGGTCGCCTCCGGCTCCGCCGTGGCCCGCCAGCTGCACGAGCACGACGCCGGGGTCCGGACCCAGGGCGACGTCGTCGCGCTCGTCCGCGCGGGCGACACGACCGCCATCCAGGCCGTCCGGGAGGCCGGCCGGGACATCGGCTCCGTCCTGGCCGGGGTCGTCTCCCTGCTCAACCCCTCCGTGCTCGTGGTCGGGGGCCGCCTGTCCGGCGTCGGGGAGCAGCTGCTCGCCGGGATCCGGGAGTCGGTCTACCGGCGGTCGCTGCCGCTGGGCACCCATCACCTGCGCATCGTCAGCTCGGTGTGCGGCATGCGCGCCGGCATCGTCGGCGCCTCGGTCCTGGTCACCGACACGCTGCTGTCGGTGGACGGGGTGGACGCCCTCGTGCGAAGCGCCGGCTGACCCTCACCGCCGCCCGCCCCGGTCGGCCAGCACCTCCCCCAGCCACCGGACCGACCGGACCCACTGCTCCTGGGCCCCGCCCTCGTGGTCGTTGAACGGGTAGACCTCCACCGTCGGCGGCTCGGGGATCGCGTTGGCCGCCGCGAAGACGGTCGACGGCGGGCAGGTCTGGTCCATCAGCGCCACCGAGACCATCGTCGGGGCCGTGATCCGGCGGGCCATGACCACCCCGTCGACGTAGGACAGCGTGCGGAAGACCTGCTCCCGCATGCCCCGGTGGACCGCCAGGTAGGCCGTGATCTCGGCGTACGGTGCGGCGTCGGTGATCGTCACCGCCCGCTCGAGGTGGCACAGGAAGGGCACGTCGGCGACGACGGCGGCCACCCGGTCGTGCAGGGCCCCGACGGCCAGGGCCATGCCGCCGCCCTGGCTGGTGCCGACGACCGCGACCCGGTCCGGGTCGACGTCGTCACGGGTCAGGACGTGGTCGACCGCCCGGACGGCGTCGGTGACGAGCCGCCGGTAGTAGTAGTCGTGCGGCGAGGAGATCCCCCGCGTCATCACGCCGGGGTAGGCCGGACCGGAGCCGTGCGGGTCCGGCGTGCCGCCCCCGCTGCCCCAGGTCGAGCCCTGACCACGGGTGTCCATGACTAGGTGGGCATACCCGGCGGCCGCCCACGCCAACCTCTCCTGGGGCAGACCACGCCCCCCGCCGTAACCGAGGAACTCCACCACGCAGGGCAACGGCCCATCCGAGGGCGGCGCCACGAACCAGGCCAGCACCGGCTCGCCGTCGAACCCCGGGAAGGTGACGTCCTCGACCCGCAGCGCCGTCACGGGCGTGTCCGCCGGGACGCACGTGACCTCTTCCTCTGCCTCTCCCCCGGCGGCCCGCGCCTGCGCCAGGGTGACGGCCCAGAACTCGTCGAAGTCCTCCGGCTCGGGCACCTCCGGGCGGTAGGTCCGCAGCTGCTCCAGCGGCAGGTCGGTGTGCACGCGTCTCCTCTCCGGACCGCCCGGGGGGCGGCCCCTCCTCAGACCGTCAGGAAGCCGGCCGGCCCGGCCACGACCCGGCTCAGGTGCAGCAGCGCCCCGCCGGTGGCGCCGGGGACGTCGTCGGCGTCCCGGACGACCTCCAGCGGCATGAAGGCGGCGGCCATGACCCGGGCCCGCAGCAGCTCGGTGACCCGGGGCGTGATCCGGTCGGCCAGGTCGCCGATCTCCCCGCCCAGCACAACCGTCGGTACGTCGAGCAGGTTGACCACGCCGGCCAGCACGACGCCGAGGGCGTCGGCCGCCAGGTCGATCGCCTCCGCCGCCGCCGCGTGGCCGCCGTCGGCCAGCCGGCCCAGCTCGGCCAGCGTCGTCCCGGGCGGCAGCCCGGCGCGACGTGTCATCGCCAGGCGTCCGGCATACCGCTCCAGGCAGCCGTCCGACCCGCACGGGCACGGGTCCCCGCCCGGCCGGAACGGCATGTGCCCGATCTCCCCTGCGAACCCGTGCAGCCCCGTCTGCACCCGCCAGTCGGTGACCACCGCGCCGCCGATCCCGATCTCCCCGGAGACGTAGACGAAGTGGCCCGAGCGCCCCCGCCGCCCCGGGGCGGGCTCGGCGAACGCGTGCGCCGCGAGGTTGGCCTCGTTGGCCAGGCCCAGGGGTATGCCGTCGAGCAGGGCCCGCAGGTCCGGCCCGGGGTCGAGGTCGCGCCAGCCGAGGTTGGGCGCGTGCAGCAGACGCTCCCCGGCGGCGTCCACGACGCCGGGCAGGGCGAGCCCGGCGCCGAGCACGCGGCCACCGGTGGGCACGGCCTCCAGCACCTCGGCGAGGTGGTCCGCCAGCAGGGCCAGCCCGGCGGCCGGCTCGGACCCCACGAGGTCGGGCTCGGAGCGCGACTCGGCGACCACCCGTCCCCGCAGGTCGAGGAGCCTGGCCGCCACGTGCGCGGCGTTGACCTGCAGCCCGACCGCGCACACCCGGGAGGACGGCAGCAGCGGCGTCGCCGGGCGCCCCGGCCCGGCCAGCAGGGCGGTGCCCTCCTCGACGAGACCGCCGGCGACCAGCTCGTCGACGAGGCGCGAGACGGTCGAGCGGGTCAGCCCGGTCCCGGCCGCCACCCCGGCCCGCGACAGCGGCTCCTCGGCGGCGCAGACCGAGCGCAGCACGACCCCGAGGTTGGCCTCGCGCAGCGTCGACTGGTGGGCCAGGGCCGGCGGGACCTCCACGGGGACCGGGTGCATGACGGTCAGCCTACGCACCTCGACCCCCTTGCGCGGGCGCGTGTCCCGGGATAGTTTCTTGCCGATAGTTTTACGACGCAACCAACGACGGAGGCGCCTCGTGGCCGCTGGACCACCCTTCCCGCTGCACTCCCCCGCACCGGACGCCACGATGGCGCACCGGAGGGGCACCGTGACGGTGGAGGTGAGGGACCCCGCCGGGCGTCCGCTGCCGGGCACGGAGGTGGTCCTGGAGCAGGTCGACCACGCCGTCGGCCTCGGCTGCGCCGCCTTCGAGCTCCTCCCGCCCGACCCGGCGGCGCAGGCAGGGTCCGGCGCCTGGCGGTCGGGCGAGGAGCGCGAGCGGATGGCGGCCCAGTGGCTGGAGCTGTTCAACACGGCGACCTTGCCGTTCTACTGGGGTCAGTTCGAGCCGACCGAGGGTCGCCCGGACACCGGGCGGCTGCAGGAGGGGGCCCGCTGGTTCCGGGACCGCGGGGTCCGGGTGAAGGGGCACCCGCTGGTCTGGCACACCCTGGCGCCCCGGTGGCTGCTGGGTCGCGACCTCGCGGAGGTCGAGCGCCTGCTGCGGGGGCGGATCACCCGGGAGGTGACCGACCTGGCCGGGCTGGTCGACATCTGGGACGCGATCAACGAGGTCGTCATCATGCCGGTGTTCACCGCCGAGGAGAACGCGATCACCCCGCTCGCCCGCCACCTGGGGCGCGTCGGCATGGTCCGCCTGGCGTTCGAGACCGCCCGGGCCGCGAACCCCTCGGCCACCCTGCTGCTCAACGACTTCGACATGTCGACCGCCTACGACACCCTCGTCGAGGGCGTCCTCGAGGCGGGCGTCCAGGTCGACGCCCTCGGCCTGCAGAGCCACATGCACCAGGGCTGGTGGGGCACGGAGAGGACCCTGGAGGTGCTCGAGCGGTTCTCCCGCTACGGCCTGCCGCTGCACCTGACCGAGACCACGCTGGTCTCCGGCGACCTCATGCCGGAGCACGTCGTCGACCTCAACGACCACGTCGTCGAGCCCGGCGGCTGGCCGAGCACGCCCGAGGGCGAGGCCCGCCAGGCCGAGGAGCTCGAGCAGCACTACCGGACCGTCCTGTCCCACCCGTCGGTGGAGTCGATCACCTGGTGGGGCCTGTGGGACCGCGGCGCCTGGCTGCACGCGCCCGCCGGGCTGGTGCGTCCCGACGGCTCGCCCAAGCCCGCCTACGACACGCTCCGCCGCCTCGTCAAGGACGAGTGGTGGCTCTCCCCCACCACCGCCCGCACGGACGAGCACGGCCGGGTCCCCCTCTCGGGCTGGCACGGGCGGTATGCCGTGCGCCTCCCCCGGGGGGATGAGTCGGCCACCGTCGACCTGGCGCCCGGGACCGACCACGTCGTCGCCGAGCTGCACCCCCGTCCCGGCTGAGGCGCGCACCCGCCGGCGGCACCGCATACCCCGACTCGCACCACCCACCACCACCCGAAGGAGAGCACAGTGCGACACCTGACCCGTTCCGTCGTCGTGGCCGCGGCCACGACCGCCCTGGCGGCCGCAGCGGCCGTGCCCGCCGCGACCGCGGCCCCGCCGGACCACGCCCAGGGGCACCAGGACACGCTGCGCCGGCAGGCGCCGAAGGACCTGCAGATCGGCAGCGCCGTCTGGGGCCAGCGCGACCTCATCGGCTACGACCGGAAGAACCTGACGGACCACCAGCGGGTGCTGGCGCGCGAGTTCGGCTCCATCACGCCCGAGAACGACATGAAGTGGGCCGAGGTCCACCCCGAGCCGGACGTCTACGACTTCAGCGGGGCCGACGCGCTCATGGAGTTCGCCCGCGCCAACAACCAGGAGGTGCGCGGGCACACGCTGCTGTGGCACAGCCAGAACCCGGAGTGGGTGAACGAGGCGGCCGCGGACTGGTCCTGCGAGGAGGCCCGCGACGTCCTCGAGGACCACGTGCGCACCGTCGTCGGTCGCTACGCCGGCGAGATCTACGAGTGGGACGTGGCCAACGAGATCATCCAGGACGACTGGGACGCCGGGGGCGTGCGGCTGCGCACCGAGGCCAACCCGTTCCTGGCCGCCTGCGCGGACGACCCGGTCGCGCTCATCGGGGACACCTTCCGGTGGGCGCACGAGACGGACCCGCAGGCCCGGCTGTTCCTCAACGACTACAACGCCGAGGGGATCAACGCCAAGACCGATGCCTACTACGCGCTGGCCCAGGAGCTGCTGGCCGACGGCGTGCCGCTGCACGGCTTCGGGGCCCAGGGCCACCTGAGCCTGCAGTACGGCTTCGACACCTCGATCCAGGCCAACTTCGAGCGGTTCGCCGCCCTGGGGCTGGACGTCGCCGTCACTGAGGCCGACGTCCGCGTCCCGATCGAGGAGGGCTGGGACGGGCCGACCCCGGAGCAGGTCGACCTGCACGCCGAGCGGCACGACGCGATGCTCGAGGCCTGCCTGGCGGTGCCCTCGTGCACCTCGTTCACGGTCTGGGGCTTCCCGGACGCGAACTCGTGGGTGCCGGACGTCTTCCCGGGTGAGGAGTGGGCCACGATCTTCACCGACGACTACACGCCCAAGCCCGCGTACCACGCGATGCTCGAGTCGCTGCGCGAGGCGACCCCCGGTGTCTCGCCGCGCACCCCGCGCGGGCGCTGAGAGAGCCGTGGACCGCCCCGGCGTGGCGGGACCTGCCTGCGCGGGTCCCGCCACGGCGGAGGCCGATAATGGCGTCATGGTGACCAACGGCCGGGTCCGCATGGAGGACGTCGCACGGGCGGCCGGGGTCTCGGTGGCGACCGTCTCCAAGGTGGTCAACGGCCGCTACGGTGTCGCCGCCGCCACGACCGCCCGGGTCCACGGGGTCATCGCCGAGCTCGGCTACGAGACCAGCCTGGGGGCCCGCAGCCTGCGCAGCTCGCGCACCGGGATCCTGGGGGTGCTGGTGGCCGAGTTCGAGCCGTTCAGCACCGAGCTGCTCAAGGGCGTCTCGGACGCCATGGCGGACACCGGCTACGAGCTGCTCGCCTTCGCCGGCGCCACCCACGGGGAGACGGTCGGCTGGGAGCGGCGGTCGCTGCGGCGCTTGGGCGGGACCCTGCTGGACGGGGCGATCATCGTCACCCCCACGGTCATCGAGCCGGGCAGCGCGGTGCCGGTCGTCGCGATCGACCCGCACACCGGCAGCAGCGACGTGCCCACCGTCGACTCGGACAACGTGGGCGGTGCCCGGTCCGCCGTGCAGCACCTCATCGACCTGGGGCACACCCGGATCGGCATGATCCGCGGCCGGGAGGACCTGGAGTCGGCCCGGCTGCGCGAGCAGGGGTTCCGGCAGGCGATGGCGGCCGCGGGGCTGGAGGTCGACGAGACCCTGCTGGCCACCGGGTCCTACCGCGCCGACTCGGCCGTCGCCCCGGCCCGGCTGCTCCTGGACCGCCGCGACCGGCCGAGCGCGGTCTTCGCCGCCAACGACCTCATGGCGATCCGGACCATCGAGGTCGCCGGGTCCCTCGGGCTGCGCGTGCCGCAGGACCTGTCGGTCGTCGGCTTCGACAACGTGCCGGAGTCCGCGCTGACGGAGCCGCCGCTGACCACCGTCGCCCAGCCGCTGCGCGAGATGGGTCGCACCGCCCTGGACATGCTGCTGACGATGATGGCCGCGCGGCAGCCCGAGCAGGTGCACGCCCGCCTGCAGACCCGGCTGGTCGAGCGTGCCTCGACCGCCGCCCCCTGACCGAGGAGAGCCCCCGCCGTGAGTCCTGACCCGTGCTGAGCGCCCGCGCCACGATCCACCCTGCGTTCGTCGTCGCGTCGGTCAACCGCCGGCTCTTCGGCTCCTTCGTCGAGCACATGGGCCGGTGCGTCTACACCGGCCTCCACGAGCCGGACCACCCGAGCGCCGACGACGACGGCTTCCGCGGGGACGTGCTCGACCTGGTGCGCGAGCTCGGGGTGACCACGGTCCGCTACCCCGGTGGCAACTTCGTGTCCGGCTACCGCTGGGAGGACGGCGTCGGCCCGGTGCAGGACCGGCCCACGCGGCTCGACCCGGCCTGGCGGTCGGTCGAGACGAACGCGTTCGGGCTGAACGAGTTCATCCGGTGGGCGCGGAAGGCGGGCGTCGAGCCGATGATGGCGGTGAACCTCGGCACCCGCGGCCTCCAGGAGGCGGTCGACCTGCTCGAGTACGCCAACCACCCCGGGGGCAGCACCCTGTCGGACCTGCGCGTCGCGCACGGGGCGCCGGAGCCGCACGACATCCGGATCTGGTGCCTGGGCAACGAGATGGACGGTCCCTGGCAGCTGGGCCACAAGACGGCCACGGAGTACGGCCGTCTCGCCGCCGAGACCGCCCGCGCCATGCGCCAGCTCGACCCCGACCTCGAGCTCGTCGCCTGCGGGTCCTCCGGCCGGGACATGCCCACCTTCGGTGCGTGGGAGGCCACCGTCCTGGAGCACACCTACGACCTGGTCACGCACGTCTCGGCGCACGCCTACTACCAGCTCCGGGACGGCGACCACGCCAGCTTCCTGGCGTCGGCGGTCGACATGGACCGCTTCATCGACCAGGTCGTGGCCACCGCCGACCACCTCGGCGCCCGGCTGGGCTCGGACCGGCGGATCGACGTCTCGTTCGACGAGTGGAACGTCTGGTACCTCGACGAGCTGCAGGCCGCGGAGGCCGACCGGCCGCGGGACTGGCAGGTCGCGCCGCGGATCAGCGAGGACGACTACACCGTGCTGGACGCGGTCGTCGTCGGCTCTCTCCTGGTCACGCTGCTGCGGCACGCCGACCGCGTCACCGCGGCCTCCCAGGCCCAGCTGGTCAACACCATCGCCCCGATCCGGACCGAGCCGGGCGGGCCGGCCTGGCGGCAGGCGACCTTCCACCCGTTCGCGCTGACGGCCAGGAACGCCGTCGGCACCGTCCTGGACCTGCGGCTGGCCGCCCCGACGACGGTCACCGGTCGCTACGGCGAGGTGCCCGTCGTCGACGCGGCCGCGACCCACGACGAGGACGGGAACCGGCTGGTGCTCTTCGTGGTCAACCGGCACCCGTCCGAGCCGGTGTCCTTCACCACCGACCTGAGCGGGTGGGACGGCGCCAGCCTGGTGGAGGCCGTCGTGCTGGCCGACGACGACCTCACCGCGGCCAACACCCGGGACCGACCCGACCGGGTCGTCCCCCGCCGCCACCCGTCCGCGGCCGTCGCCGACGGAGAGCTGGTCGCCGCGCTGCCCCCGGCGTCGTGGAGCATGGTCGTCCTCGCCGTGGGGCCCGGTGCCGCCGACCACGGAGCGGCCGGCTGAGGTCCGCCCCGCGGAACCGCCCTACAGGCCGGGGTCGACCGTCGTCCGCCGCGGGTCGCGCAGCCCGACCTCGTGGACCTCGCCGGTGAGCGTCACGGTCCGCAGCAGGCGCCGGTCGGCGACCGAGTCGCCCACCCACACCTCGAGCTCGCCCGGCTCGACGACCCGGCGGCCGTCCCGGCCGGTGAAGGACAGCCGGGCGGGCGGCACCCGCAGCGTGAGCGTGCTGGTCTCCCCCGCCTCCAGGGACACCCGGGCGTAGCGACGAGCTGGGCCACCGGCCGGGTCACCGAGGCGACCAGGTCGCGGACGTAGACCTGGACCACGTCGCCGCCGGCACGCTCGCCGGTGTTCCCGACCCGCACCGTCACCTCGACGTCGTCGGCCGTCGAACCCGCCCGGACATCGAGGTCGGAGAGCTCGAAGGAGGTGTAGGACAGCCCGTGGCCGAACGGCAGGGCCGGCCGGCTGGAGAGGTTGGTGACGTCGCTGTCCCCGCCGAGGGCAGGGTGCAGGTAGGTGTAGGGCTGGCTGCCGGCCGAACGGGGGATGCTCACCGGCAGGTGGCCCGAGGGGTTGACCCGGCCGGAGAGCACGCCGGCCACGGCACCGGCCCCCTCCTCGCCGGGGAAGAAGGCCTGCACGACGGCCGCGCAGGACTCCAGCGCCCAGTCGACGGCGTAGGGCCGGCCGGTGACGAGCACGAGCACGACGGGGGTGCCGGTCGCCAGCACGGCCTCGACGAGCCGACGCTGCACGCCGGGCAGCTCGAGGTCGTCGCGGTCGCAGCCCTCGCCCGACGTGGCCCGACCGAAGAGCCCCGAGCTGTCGCCGGCGACGACGACGGCCACCTCCGCGTCGCGGGCCGCGGCCACCGCCTCGTCGACGCCGGAGACGTCCTCGGACTCGACGTCGCAGCCCCAGGTGTAGGTCAGCTCGGCGTCGGGCCACTCGACCCCCAGCGCCTCCCGCACGGTGGGGGCGAGGATGCCGGGCTCGGTCCCCGGGTGCTGCGGGATGACGTGGTTGACGAAGGAGTAGCACCCGAACAGTGCCGCGAGCCGGTCGGCGTTCGGACCGATCACCGCGACCCGGCCCGGGGTCGCCAGCGGCAGCGTCCCGTCGTTGGACAGCAGCACGACCGACTCCTCGGCCAGCTGCCGGGCCACCGCCCGGTGGTCCGGGCCGTCGAGCTCGACCTGGGCCGGCGGCTCGTCCTCGAAGGTGGCGCCGAGCAGGCCGAGCTCGGCCTTCTGCTCCAGGGCCCGGGTGCAGGCCCGGTCCACGAGCGACTCGTCGACCGCGCCGGAACGCACCGCCTCGGCCATCGGCGCCAGGTAGGCGTCGCCGGTGGGCAGCTCGACGTCCACGCCCGCAAGCAGCGCCTGGCCGGCGGCCTCGCCGAGGTCGGCGGCGACGTGGTGCAGCAGGTGCAGGAAGGCGACCCCGAAGTAGTCGGCCACCACGGTCCCGTCGAAGCCCCACCGGTCGCGCAGGACGCCGGTGAGCAGGTCGGGGTTCGCGGCCACGGGGACACCGTCGATCTCGGTGTAGGAGTGCATGACCGACCGGACGCCGCCCTCGACGACCGCCATCTCGAAGGGCACCATGAGCACGTCGGCCAGCTCGCGCGGGCCGGCGTGCACGGGGGCGAAGTTGCGGCCCGCCTGCGAGGCCGAGTAGCCGACGAAGTGCTTGAGGGTGGCGTGCACGCCCTCGGACTGGAGCCCCTCGACATACCCGGTGCCGATGGTGGCCACGAGGTAGGGGTCCTCGGAGATGGCCTCCTCGACCCGGCCCCACCGGGGGTCGCGGACGACGTCGAGCACGGGCGCGAGGCCCTGGTGCACGCCCAGCTGCCGCATCGACCGGCCGACCAGGGCGGCCGTCCGCCGGACGAGGTCGGGGTCGAAGGTGGCCCCCCACGCCAGCGGCGTGGGGAAGGTGGCCGCCGTCCAGGCCGAGAGCCCGGTCAGGCACTCCTCGTGGACCAGGGCGGGTATGCCGTGGCGCGAGCTGGCCACGACCCACCGCTGGAAGTCCCACAGCCACCGGGCCCGCTCGACGGGGTCCACCGGCCGGGTGCCGTAGACCCGGGTCAGGTGCCCCAGGCCGCGCGCGGCCACGTCGTAGAGGCCCTGCGGCTCGGCGAACGCCCCTTGGAGGGGCGCGACCGCGTCGCCGTCCCCCTTGTCCCAGAAGCCCACGATCTGGGCCAGCTTCTCCTCCAGGGTCATCGAGGCGACGATCCCGGGGACGTCGGTGGGGTCCTCCGGGACCGGGGCGGTGCTGGACGGTGCGGCGGTCTGGGACATGGGACAGGCCTCTCTGGGGCGAGGGGGCGGACGGGACGGGCAGGGGTGGGTTCGGGCTGGTCAGCCCTTGACCGCGCCCTGCAGACCGCTGACGATCCGCTTCTGCATGGCGAGGAAGAAGATGAGCGCGGGGATCATCGCCAGGGTGGTGAAGGCGAACACGCCGGCGGTGTCGGAGCTGTACTGCGAGGAGAAGTCGGCCACGCCGAGGGGCAGGGTCTTCATGTCCCCGCGCAGCAGCAGCAGCGGCAGCAGGTAGGCGTTCCAGGAGCCGACGAAGGCGAGCACGCCGACGGTGATCGCGCCGGGGGCCGACAGCGGGAGCAGGATGCGCCAGAAGAACTGCAGGCGGTTGGCGCCGTCGATGAGGGCGGCCTCCTCCATCTCCCGCGGGATGGCCATGAGGAAGGGGCGCAGGATGACGATCGTCATCGGCAGCGCGAAGGCGGCCTGGGGCAGGGCCACGCCCCACCAGGTGTTGCCGATGCCCAGGTCCCGGGTGACCAGGATGAACAGCGGGATGATCGCCACGGTGGCCGGGAAGAGCAGGCCCACGACGAAGACCATGAACAACGGCTCGCGCCAGCGGAACTGGTAGCGGGCCAGCGGGTAGGCCGCCATCAGGCCGAAGACCACGGTGACGACGGTGGTGATGACGGCGACCGCGACCGAGTTGACCGCGTAGGTCCAGAACGAGCTCTCGGTGATCACCCGCCGGTAGTTGTCCGCGACCCAGGGGTCGGGCAGACCGGCGGGGTCGGAGGCCAGCTGGGCGTTCGTGCGGAAGCCGCCGAGCACGGCATACAGGACCGGGCCCAGGGTGAGCGCGACGACGAGCAGGGCCACGAGGTAGACGAGCACGCCGCCCTCGCTGCGGCCGCTGCCCTGGCGCGGGGCGCGGGTCCGGGTGGCGGTGGTCATCGGACCCCCCTGGGGACGTCGGCGTCGGCGGTGTCCCGCCGCAGGACGAAGCGCTGGTAGAGCACGGCCATGAC
This sequence comes from Ornithinimicrobium sp. CNJ-824, assembly GCF_001942405.1. GTDB lineage: Bacteria > Actinomycetota > Actinomycetes > Actinomycetales > Dermatophilaceae > Ornithinicoccus > Ornithinicoccus kibberensis. The sequence goes on along the minus strand of NZ_MKKA01000044.1, from coordinate 62,062 downwards.
GAGGGCGATGACGAACAGCACCACCGAGGCGGCCGCGGCGATGCCGTAGTTCTGCCGCTTGGTGCCCTCGTTGACCAGGAAGGTGGCCATGGTCGTGGTGGCGTTGGCCGGGCCGCCGCCCGTGAGGATCCAGACCATGTCGAACAGCTGCAGCGAGCCGATCATCGACAGGAACATCCACATGCGGATCGTCGGTCCCAGCAGCGGGATGGTGACCCGCCACTGCGTCTGCCACCAGGAGGCGCCGTCGATCTGGGCGGCCTCGGTCAGCTCGTGCGGCACGCCCTGCAGGCCCGCGAGGAAGAGCAGCACGGCCAGGCCGACGTACTTCCAGGTGAGCACGACGATGAGCGTGGGCATCGCCAGCTCGGGGGTGCCGAGGAAGCCCTGGTAGGGCCCTTCGAGGCCCACGGTGCCCAGGATCCCCTCGACGACGCCCCGCCCCGGCTGCAGCAGCTGGAACCAGACGACGCCGGCGATGACCTCTGAGAGGACGTAGGGGACGAAGATGATCGTGCGCAGCATCCCCTGCCCCCGCATGCGCCGGTTGAGCAGCAGGGCGATCGCCAGCCCGAGGGGCAGCTGGACCAGTATCGAGGCCACCACGATGAGCAGGTTGTGACCCACCGCGGCGACGAAGACCTCGTCGGCCAGGACCCGGACGTAGTTCTGCAGGCCGACGAAGTCGACGAGCGGGCCGAAGCCGTTCCAGTCGAAGGCCGAGAACTGAACGGCCCGCAGGATCGGCCACACCACGAAGAGGGCGAACAGCAGCAGGGCCGGCGCCGTGAAGGCGACGATCTCGGCGGCCATGCGCCAGTCGCGGCCGCGGGCGCCGGCCGGCCGCGCGGAGCGGCCGGCCGGCGGGTCCGTGGTGCCCCTGGGGGCGACGGGGAGGACGGTCATCGTTTAACGGGCGCTCAGCCCTCGGCGTCCGCCGCGGCCTGGGTGTCGTCGACGATGTCCTGCGGGGTGGCCTGGCCGGCGAACATCAGCGCGATCGCGTCGTTCATCGCGCCACCGACGGACTGCCCGAAGGCCGTGTCGAAGTAGAGCTGGACGTAGGGGGCGCTGTCACGCACCTCGAGCAGCTGGGCCAGGGCCGGGTCGGCCACCGCGTCGGTGACGTTGGGGTTGGTCGGCAGGCCCATGTCGCGCTCGGCGAAGCCGCGCTGGACCTCGTCGGAGAGCATGTACTTCACGAAGTCGACGGCCTCCTCGGGTGCGTCGGCGGCCACGCCCCAGGCGTCGCCGCCACCCAGCTGGGCCTCGGGGTCGCCCTCGCCGCCCTCGACCTCCGGGAAGGGGAACCAGCCGAGCTTGTCGCCCAGGCCCTCGCCGTCCTCGGTGAGGCCGGCCATGACGCCCGGCTCCCAGTGGCCCTGCATCTCCATGGCCACCTGCTCGGTCGCCAGCAGGCCGGAGGCGCTGGTCGGACCGGACTGGGCAGGGGTGGAGAGGAAGCCGCGGTTGAACGGCTCGGCGGCGACGAGCTGCTCGACCTCCTCGCCGGCCCGGATGAAGCACTCGTCCGAGAAGTCGAGCGACTGCACGGCGTCGGTGAGGACCTCCTCGGAGCAGTGCCGCAGGGAGAACTGGTACCAGTAGTGCGCCGCCGGCCACTTGTCGCCCGCACCGACGGAGATGGGCTCCATCCCGGCCGCCTTGAGCTGGTCGATGGCGTCGTACATCTCCTCCCAGGTGGACGGCGGCTCGGTGATCCCGGCCTGCTCGAACATCTCGGTGTTGTACCAGAAGCCGACGACGCCGACGGAGAACGGCAGCGCGTAGACCTTGTCGTCGACGGTCCAGCCCTGGACCGTCCCGCCCAGCAGCTCGATCTCCTCGGCGGCCGCGTCGGTGAGGTCCTTGGTGAGGCCGGCCTCGACGTGGTCGGCCAGCTCCCCGCCTCCTCGTTCCATGTAGACGTCGGGGGCGTCCCCGGCCTGGAAGGCGGCGTCGAGCTGGGTCAGCATGTCCTCGTGCTGCATGGCCTCCATCTGGACGGTGCGCCCGGGTTGGCCTCCTCGAAGTCGGCCGCGACCTGCTCGTAGTACTCCAGCCCCTCCCCGGTGTTGGAGTTGTGCCACCAGCTGATGGTGACGTCCTCCCCGGCGGCGCTGCCGCCCCCGTCGGTCGATCCGCCCTCGTCGGTGCCGCCGCCTCCGGCGTCGCCGGTGTCGCCGCCGCAGGCCGCCAGGGCCAGAACGAGGCTGCCCGAGGCCATCAGGCTCAGTGCACGGGTGGTCTTCATGGTGTTGCTCCTCGGCGTTGAGTGAGATCCGTAGTCCTGAATCTGCCAGTTAGTTGCGCCGCGTGTCAATCGTTGTCGATAACGATTTCGTCGCGACGGTGCGGGGCTTGCACGAGACGTCGGGGGCGGATAGTTTTGACGCACAACCAATCAAGGAGGATCCCGTGCCCACGTCCCGCTCCCCCATCCCGTTCACCTTCGGCCTCTGGACCGTCGGCTGGGCGGCCCAGGACCCCTTCGGCGACGCCACCCGGGCCCCCATCGACCCGGTCGAGTCGGTGCACCGGTTGGCCGAGCTGGGCGCCTCCGGGGTGACCTTCCACGACGACGACCTCGTCGCCCCCGGCTCGGACGCCGCGGAACGGGACCGCACGATCCAGCGCTTCCGCGCCGCGCTGGAGGAGACCGGGCTCACCGTCCCGATGGTGACGACCAACACCTTCACCCACCCTGTCTTCAAGGACGGCGCGCTGACCAGCAACGACCGGGACGTGCGCCGGCTGGCGCTGCGCAAGGTGCTGCGCCAGGTCGAGCTCGGCGCCGAGCTGGGGGCCGCCACGTTCGTCATGTGGGGCGGACGCGAGGGCACGGAGTACGACGGCGCCAAGGACCACAAGGCCGCCCTCGACCGCTACGCCGAGGGTCTGGACACCGTGGCCGGTTTCATCAAGGAACGCGGCCACGGCATGCGGATCGCGCTGGAGCCCAAGCCCAACGAGCCCCGCGGCAACATCCTGCTGCCCACCGTCGGGCACGCCCTGGGCTTCATCGCCACCCTCGAGCACGGCGACATCGTCGGCCTGAACCCCGAGGTCGGCCACGAGCAGATGGCCGGGCTCAACTTCACCGCCGGGATCGCCCAGGCGCTCTGGCAGGGCAAGCTGTTCCACATCGACCTCAACGGTCAGCACGGGCCGATGTTCGACCAGGACCTCGTCTTCGGCCACGGCGACCTGATGTCGGCCTTCTTCACCGTCGACCTGCTCGAGAACGGCTTCCCCAATGGCGGCCCCCGCTACGAGGGCCCGCGCCACTTCGACTACAAGCCGTCCCGGACCGAGGACCTCGAGGGCGTGTGGGCCTCGGCCGCGGCCAACATGGAGACCTACACCCTGCTGGCCGAGCGGGCCCGGGCCTTCCGCGCCGACCCCGAGGTGCAGGAGGCGATGCGCGCCTCCGGGATCGAGGAGCTGGCGGTGCCGACGCTGTCCGAGGGCGAGAGCGCGACGGCCCTGCTGGAGACCGACGGCGACCTGGGCCTGGAGATCGCCGAGGAGTCCGAGCGGCTGGCTCCCCGCGGCTACGGCCACGTCCGCCTCAACCAGCTGGCCCTGCGCCACCTGCTGGGCGCCGCCTGACCATGACGCTCGTCGCCGGCATCGACTCCTCCACCCAGTCCTGCAAGGTCGTCGTCCGCGACGCCGCCGGCGGGGAGCCGGTCCGCTCCGGCCGGGCCGGCCACCCCGAGGGCACCGAGGTCGACCCGGCCGCCTGGGACGAGGCGCTCACGAGGGCGGTCGAGGAGGCCGGCGGGCTCGACGACGTCGCCGCCGTGTCGGTGGCCGGCCAGCAGCACGGGATGGTCGTCCTCGACGAGGACGGCCGGGTCATCCGGCCTGCGCTGCTGTGGAACGACACCCGCTCGGCCCCCCAGGCCGCACGGCTCGTCCAGGAGCGGGGCGCCCGATGGTGGGCCCGGGCCACCGGCTCGGTGCCGGTCGCCTCCTACACCGTCACCAAGCTGGCCTGGCTGGCCGAGCACGAACCCGAGGCGGCCGCCCGGGTGGCCGCGGTCGCGCTGCCCCACGACTGGCTCACCTGGCGGTTGCGCGGGACGGGCCGGCTGGAGGACCTGGTCACCGACCGGTCCGACGCGTCCGGCACCGGCTACTGGAGCCCGTCCGCAGGCGACTACCTGCCCGAGGTGGTGCGCGCGGTGCTCGGTCACGACGTCCTCCTCCCCCGGGTCCTGGGACCCGCCGAGGCGGGGGGCGAGGGATCGGGCCTCGCGGACGGCATACCCCTGGGTCCGGGGGCGGGCGACAACGCCGCGGCCGCCCTGGGGCTGGGCGCCGCTCCCGGCGACGTGGTCCTGTCTGTCGGCACCTCGGGGGTCGTCTCCGCGGTCACCGACGACCCGACCAGCGACGAGCAGGGGCTCATCAGCGGCTTCGCCGACGCCACCGGCCGGTTCCTGCCCCTGGCGGCCACCCTCAACGGCGCCCGGGTCCTCGACGCGGCCGCCGGATGACCGGGACCGACCTGCCGGCGCTGGACCGGCTGGCGGCGGAGGCGCCCCTCGGCGCCGACGGCCTGGTGCTGGTCCCCTACCTCGAGGGCGAGCGGACGCCCAACCTGCCGGACGCGACCGGGTCGTTGCACGGGCTGACGCTGCGCACGGCCACGCAGGCCCACCTGGCCCGGGCGGCCGTGGAGTCGATCGCCTGCCTCCTCGCCGACGCGGTGGACGCCATCCGTGCCCAGGGCGTGGAGACGCGCCGGTTCCTGCTCGTCGGCGGCGCGGCCCGCTCGCTCTCGCTGCGGCAGGCCCTCGCGGACGTGCTGGCGGCACCCGTCCTCGTGCCCGAGCCCGACGAGTACGTGGCCAACGGCGCGGCCCGGCAGGCGGCCTGGGTGGTCGCCGGCGGCGCCGAACCGCCGGACTGGCCGCTGTCCGGGCTCATGGCCGTCGAGCCGGCCGCCGACGGCGCCCCGGTGCGAGCACGGTATGCCGAGGCGCGTGGCCACGTGCTGGAACAGGTGGGTTGAACCTCCCCCCGCCTCACTCCCCCCGCGGGTCCCCCACGGAGGCCAGGAACAGCGGCCACCCGGTCTCCCCGTCGGCGATCCGCACGAGGTAGGGCCGGTCGACGGTCAGTTCCACGGGGGGCTCGGCCGCGGCCGACTCGTCGAACCCGATCTCGGTGACGGCGGCGGCGACCGTACCCTCCTCGTCGACGGCGAGCACGGCCTGCTGCACGGCCTGGCTGATGAACAGCTCCTGCTCGCTCATCCCGCCGAAGCCGCCCTCCAGCGACGAGGGCGCCCGCTCACGCAGCCAGGGGGTCAGGTCGAGCTCGGACTCCACGTCGGCCACCGGCATCCGTAGGATCACCAGCCGCTGCTCCCCCGTGTCGAGCTCCCCCAGGATCTCGGCGAGCAGCTCCGGCGTCAGGTCGGCAGGCGCGGTCCCCTGCGGCGGCAGCACGACCTCGGCCGCCAGCCGTCCGCCGGTGTAAGGCAGCCGCACCGCCTGCCACCCCTCCACCTCGGCGTAGGCCGTCGGGCGCTCCCGCCCGGGGTCCATCATCTCCACCTCGACCTCGTCCCCCGAGGCGAGGGTGAAGGTATGCGGCGCCGTCAGCGCCGCGGGGAAGGGCTCCTCCCAGCGGGCGGCCAGCAGGATCGCGTCCTGCAGGACCAGGCGCAGGTCGGGCTGCGGCACGATCGCCGACTCGGGCACCAGGCCCCCGGTGTGCTCGTCGACCCACGCGTCGAGCACGGCCTTGCCCTCGTCCCCGCTCAGGTCGGTGGTGACCGCGGGCGCGCCGTAGGAGCGGGCCAGGGCGTCGACGAACGGCTGCCGGACCGCGAGCCCCTCGTCGAGCACGAGCCGGTCGGCCCGGTGCACCACCGGCGTCCCGGGCAGCTCATCCTCCTGCACCACCGACGGGTCGCCGTCCAGGTCCGACAGGGCGGTGGTCAGCGCGTTGACCGCGTCGGTGCGCTCCGGCCCCTCCGCGCCGAGCACCTCCTCCAGCTCGGCCAGCGTCCGCCCCTGCGCCCCCTCGGCCGCCATCGACAGGGCCACCTGCAGACTGGCCGGCGAGGTGACCGTGGTCTCCTCCCCCGCACCGGCGAGCAGCTCCAGGCCGACCACGTCCGCCGCCGCCACGACGTCCCCCAGCGCAGTCGCGTCGTCGGGGTCCACGGTGACGCGCACCTCGTCGCTGCCGAGCGGCATACCCTCCGGTCCCGTCCCGTCCCCGCAGGCCACCAGGGCCAGGCTCGCCGTCAGGGCGAGCGCCCACCACCGTCCGGGAGCCGTGCTGCGCCGTCGCATGCCGTTGAGACTATGCCCGTGCCACCGCGGTTCCGCCACGGCCCAGAACCCTGCGGCGCCGGGCACGCGGGCGCTACCGTGGCCCGATCACGCTGCGCAGGAGGCCGCCATGACCGAGGTGCTCGCCCGACCGCTCATCCTCGTCCGCGGGTTCGGCGGGCTCGACGTCAGCGCAGAGCAGGCCAACCCCTACCAGGGGTTCAACGAGGGCACCGTCTACCCGGGCCGGCGGGGGGACAACTACATCTACGAGGGCTTCCTGCTGCGGGCGATGAAGTCCCGCGACTACCCCTACACCGACGCCACCAACGTCGTCGGCTACTACTCCAGTCCCGTCTCCTCCCCCGGCGGCGACCTGGGCGGCTGGGACCCGGAGGACACCGGCGGCACCGTCGTCGTCGACCACCAGGTGGCCGAGCGCGTGCTGCGGGAGGCGGCCCGGGGCACGCTGTGGGTCTACCGCTTCTACGACCTGTCCCCGCGGTCGTTGCAGCGCTACGGCGAGGGGTTGGCCCGGCTGATCGGGCTGATCCGCAAGGCGGTCGAGCAGAAGGAGCCCGGCGCCTTCGACGGGGTCGACCTCGTCTGCCACAGCATGGGCGGACTCGTCATGCGCGAGGCGATGCTGGCCCTGGACCGGCAGGAGAAGGGGTCGGCCTCCCGGCTGGTGCACCGGGTCGTCACGCTGGGCACGCCGCACCGCGGCATCGCCTTCCAACGGCTGCCCCGCTGGCTCGTGGAGACCCTCCCCGGGGCGAAGTCCGGCTCGGACGAGCTCGCCTCGTTCTCCCCCGACAGCACCCGCTTCCTGGAGCTGGCCGACGTCTTCCCGTTCGAGCGGATCCTCACCGTCGTGGGCACCAACCACCGCAGCTACGCCGTGGGGGCCGCGAGCGTGCTCAACCGGCTCTCGTCCCTGCTCGACGAGGGGACGCTGGCCACCAACCGCAGCGACGGCCTCGTCAAGCACTCCTCCGCCCAGCTGCCCGGCGCCCCACGGACCTTCGTGCACAAGAGCCACGGCGGCTTCGACTCGGTGGTCAACTCCCGGGAGACCTACGAGATCGCCATGCGCTTCCTGCACGGCACGCACCAGGTCTCCATCTGGCTCGAGGAGGCCGAGATCACCCGGGGCGGGGACTGGTTCGGCGACAGCGAGTTCTACTTCGGGGTGAGCATCAAGCCCCGTTACGTCGACTTCGAGCTGTTCCACCAGAGCGCGGAGGCGGAGAACTGCTACGGCCCGTTCAGCCGCGCCGACCTGTCCGACCCGTTGCCGGAGCTCGCCGAGGAGCTGCGGAAGCCGCTGGCCGAGCCGGGCGACCGCACCACCGGGTGGGCCGGGCCGGACCGGCTCATCTGGCAGGGCTGGATCGACGGGCGGATCAAGCCGAGCACGCAGGCGCGGGGCATGGTCTTCCGGCTGGACGTCTACGTCGGCGAGCGCGACTCGCACGGCATCGGGTTCTCCGACAACGTCATCTTCCGCAAGCAGTACTACGTGCAGGTCTTCCCCGGCACCTCCGCCGAGCTGTTCCTGCACACCGGGGAGCAGTACCTCAGCGCGCGGGGCGAGAACGACCTCGAGCGCCTCCGGCAGGTCGCCGCTGACCACGCCCACCTGGGCGTCAAGGCCCCCGTGCTGCACCTGCAGGAGGTGGGCGTGCGTCCCGGCTGGTCCTTCGCGGTCGAGGGCACCGGCTTCAGCGCCCGGATGCGGGTGGCGATCGCCGCCAACCGGGACCACCGCGGCTGACGCCTCCTGCTCACCACCCCGCGGGTATGACGAGGCTCGCCTCGACCATCGCCGCCCGGACCCGTTCCCGCACGGCGGGATCGGTGAGCCGGCGGTGGTCCAGGTCCTCCCGCAGGCCGGGCCCCAGGCGCGCGGCCAGCCAGCCCAGCACCTCGCCCTGGTCGAGCAGGTCCAGGGGCGTCCCGCCCTCGCCGAGCACCCCGTGGACCGAGGTGTAGACCTGCGCCGCCGTGCGCTCCCCGGTCCGGTCGAGCCGGACCCGCCGGTAGTTGGGCTCGGTCCCGTCCACCCGGGCCAGCTGGGCCTCGTCGAACCAGCACACGACGAACGTCCCGGCCCCCACGTCGGTCCCCGGACGGGCCCGCACGGGGGCGGCCGCGACATACCCCCGGGCACTGACGTGGGCCGAGTGCCCGACCTGGAGGCCCTCGACCCTCGTCAGGGTCATCGGCAGGCCGGTCCCCAGGAGCCCGCCCAGCTTGGCCCGGAGCACGGTCGGCGAGGCGTTGGAGCCGACGGCCACGACCGGCGTGCGCCCCTGCAGGTCCGGTGCGTCCTCGACGAACCCCGCAGGACCCAGGACCCCGGGGCGGGCAGGCTCGGGCCAGGGGTAGCCGCGGGGGTCCGGGTGGGCCGCCGGCACGTCGGCTACCCCCGGTGCGCGACGTCCACGGCCCGGGCCCACGCCGCCACGTCGGCCGACAGCTCGGGGGAGGCCACGCCCGGGTCGAGCAGCTCGGCGATGCGGGGGGCGGCCACCCGCTCCCCGCTGCCGCGGGTGAGGAAGCGTCCGGCGACCAGGCCGCGGGCATGCAGCCGGTCGCCGCGCTCGAACCGCTGCTCGAGGTAGACGACCCGCTCGTCCCAGCCGAGGACCCGGGTGACGATCTCGAAGCGCTGGCCCAGCGTCAGCGACCGCCGGTAGGTCACCGTCTGGGCGGCGACGACGGGGTACCACCCCTTCTCCCGCAGCGGCGGGAAGCCGCCGACGTCGGCGATGTAGTTGCTGCGCGCCACGTCCATCATCTGCAGGTAGACGCCGTTGTTGACGTGCAGGTAGAAGTCGAGGTCGGCCGGGCGCACCCGCATCCGGGTCACCGACGGGTCGAGCAGACCCTGCCCCGGGACCGGTCGCCGGGGACGGGTGCTGACGCGCATGAGCTGGATCTGCCGGGCCACGGCGTCACCGTACCCGCGACCCGGCGTCGGGTCCGCACACCGCCCCCGCGGGAGCTACCGCAGACCGCCGAGGAGCATCGGGTTGACGCCGAGCTCGGCCATGACGTACCACGCCGTGGCCCCGACGTGCTGCACCTGGAAGTAGCCGAAGCCGAACCCGCTGTCGATCAGGCTGGAGGCCGCCACCACACCGCCGACGCCCAGCGGCGTCCCGCCGACGTGCTGGCCGCCGCCCAGCTCCGCCTGGGCCAGGCGCACCTGGTCGAGGAGCCGGTTGGCCCGGGCCCGGTCCCGAGATGCGTGCCGGTCAGCCAGCGCGGTGGCCAGCTGCGCGGTGCCCTCCAGCCAGACGCCCTCGGGGTCGACCTGCATCCCGTTGTAGGTGCCCGTCGAGATCAGGCTCGCCGAGCTGAAGGTCACCCCGGAGATGCTCACCCCGGGCGGCAGCTGGGAGTTCGGCGACGACGGGGTGTCCGTGGTCGCGAGGGCGCCGGCGGCCCAGTCCACGGACGCGGCGTACCTGTCGTCCTGCAGGGCCAACCAGCTCCACGTCTGCGGGTCGAGCGGCAGCGGTTCCTGGTTGACCGTCGAGCCGTCGTTGGACCCCGTGTAGAAGAAGCCGCCCTCCGGCTCCCACATGCGCTCGACCAGGCTCCGCGCACGGGCGACCGCCTCCAGCCACGCCGGGTCGCCGTCGACCTGGTGCAGCATGGTGAAGAAGGACACCGCGTCGATGTTGTGCTCGGTGGAGACGTTGGGGACGGGCCGGTCCGCTCCGTCCACGCCGAACCGGAAGCCGCCGAGCGTGCCCGGGTTGACCGCCCGGGTGGTGATCCACCGTGCGATCCGCTGCGCGCCGCGGAGGTATGCGGTGTCCCCGGTCGCGTCGTGCAGCTGGACCAGCGCGATGCCGGGCCAGGCCATGTCGCCGACGGCCGTGCCGAGGAAGCCGAACTGCCAGCCGATGTTGGCGGTGCCGTCGGGCAGCACCAGCCGTACGGGTTGGGGACTCCGTCGTAGAAGGTGTAGGGCCCCACGTTGTAGCCCTGGCGCAGCCGTCCGTCGTCGTGGGCGGGGTCGTGGGTCTGGGCGAAGACCAGTCCGTCCCCGATCGTGCGGGCGAGGTCGTGCCGGCCCGCGGCGAGGGCGGCGACGGTCGCAAGGGCCGAGTCGTAGACGAAGGCGGTCGAGAAGAGGCCGAGCTCGTCGGCGTAGCTCTGCGGCAGGCGGGGCGCGTCGGTGAGGTCGGGGTAGGCGTCGGTCGTCACGCGCAGGAAGTCGACCGCCGACCGCAGGCCGGGTCGGCCCCGCGGGGCGGCGGCCCGCAGGAGGTCGCCCGGCGCGCCGGACGCGGCGACCGCGGACGAGGCGCCCGCGAGCGTCGCCGCGCCGATCGTGGCGGCGGTGAGGAAGGTCCGGCGTCCCAGCTGGGGACGGTGGGGCAGCAGGGTCATGAGAACTCCGTCGTCGTCGAGACCGAACGGCCGAGCGTTCCCGGAGGAGGGCCGTCCCTGATGTCGAGAGCCTATTGTGAGAGCGCTCTCACGCACAAGCGTCCGACACCGGGTCCTACCGGTCACACGGACGACGCGGGAGGCAACCGCCCTCAGGCGGTGCCGCCCTCGACCAGCCGGGTCGGCAGCACCTCCGGCCGCACCGGCTCGCCCCGCAGCAGCTGCAGGAGCAGCTCGGTGGCGCGGGCGGCCATCTGCGACACCGGGTTGGCCACGGTCGTCAGCGGGGGCCTGGTCATCGCCGCGGCCGTGGAGGCGTCGAACCCCACGATGGCCATGTCCTGCGGCACCCGACGCCCGGCTGCCTGCAGCTCTGCCATCGCCGCGGCCGCCATGAGGTCCGAGGCCACGAAGATGCCGTCCACGTCCGGGTGGGCGGCCAGGAGCCGGCGCACGGCCTCGGCCCCGCCCTGCGGGGTGAAGTCGCCGTGCTGGACCGCGTCGGTGGGCATCCCGGCCTCGATGAGCGCGTCGCGCCACCCCGCCAGCCGGTCGATGCCGGCCGCCATGTCGGTGGGCCCGGTGACGGTGCCGATCCGGCGGCATCCCCGCTCGATGAGCCGGCGGGCCGCCAAGCGGCCGCCGTCCCGGTTGTCGACGTCGACGTAGGCGAAGGAGGTGTCCTCGGTCAGCGGCCGGCCCACGAACACGGTCGGCAGGCGGGTCTCGGTGAGGACCGAGACCAGGCCGTCGCCGCGGTGGGCGCTGACCACGATGACGCCGTCGGTGTGCCCGGCCCGCAGGTAGCGCTCCATCCGCTCGGCGTCCCGCTCCGGCTCCCCCATGAGCAGGACCATCTGCAGGGGCGTCCCGGCAAGCCGCTGGCTCACCCCGCGCAGCATCCCGCTGAAGAACGGGTCGGCGAAGATGCGCTCGTCGGGCTCCTGGACGAGGACGGCGACCGAGTCCGGCTCCCGGACGACGAGCGAGCGCGCGGCCCGGTTGGGGAGGTAGCCCAGCTCGGCGACCGCCGCCGTCACCGAGGTCCTGGCCGACTCCCGCACGCGCGGGTCGCCGTTGACGACCCGCGAGGCGGTCGCCCGCGACACCCCGGCCCGGGCGGCGACGTCCTCCAGCGTCGGCGGTCGTCGCGCGCTCACTCAGGTCCTCACTGCCCTGGGGCCCCTGCCCCGTTCCCGTTGATCCGCCCCGATCCTGCCACGTCGGCGTACCAGCGGGCGCTCGCCTTGGGGATGCGCTCCTGCGTGTCGTAGTCGACCCGGACGATGCCGAACCGCTTGGTGTAGCCCCAGGCCCACTCGAAGTTGTCGAGCAGCGACCAGACGAAGTAGCCGTCGACGTCCGCGCCGCACTCGATGGCGTCGTGCACGGCCCGCAGGTGGCCGTCCAGGTAGGCCACCCGGTCTTCGTCCTGGACGGCGCCGGCCTCGTCCGGGCGGTCGTCGGCGGCGGCACCGTTCTCGGTCACCGCGAGGGAGACCCCCAGGGGCCCGGTGTAGTCCTTGTGCAGGCGGAGCAGGAGGTCGGCGAGGCCGTCCGGGGAGATCTCCCACCCCATGTCGGAGACGGGTATGCCGCGCCGCACCGAGGCCACGTGCTCGGACCCGACCGAGGGCGAGGGCAGGTCGTACCGGCGGGCCTGGGCCGCGGCCACGGGCGCCCGGTCCGGGGGGCACCCGGCGGTGACGGCCTGGGACGCGTAGTAGTTGACCCCCAGGACGTCGATCGGTGTGGACACCACGTCCAGGTCGCCGTCGTGCACGAGGTCGCCCGGCCACAGCTCCCCGAGGTCCTCGAGCACGTCCTGGGGGTAGGCCCCCAGGGTGATCGGCTCGACGAAGAACCGGTTGGCCAGTCCGTCGATGCGCCGGGCGGCGTCCTGGTCCCGCTCGGACGCGGGGTCGAGGGGGTGGGTGCCGGTGAAGTTCAGCGTCAGGCCCAGGCTGAGCTCGGGGTCCCGCCGACGCAGCTCCCGGGTGGCCAGCCCGTGCCCCAGCAGCAGGTGGTGGGCGGCCCGCAGGGCCGCCTGCGGCTCGGTCCGCCCGGGCGCGTGCACGCCCGCGGCATACCCGAGGAAGGCCGAGCACCAGGGCTCGTTGAGCGTGGTCCAGTAGTGCACCCGGTCGCCGAGCGCGTCGTGCACGGCGGCGGCGTAGTCGACGAACCGCAGCGCGGTGTCGCGCTCGGGCCAGCCGCCGGCGTCCTCGAGGACCTGGGGCAGGTCCCAGTGGTAGAGCGTCAGCCACGGCGTGACCCCTGCCCCGAGCAGCTCGTCGACCAGCCGCGAGTAGAAGTCCAGGCCCGTGGGGTTGACGGTGCGCCCGTCGGGCATGACCCGCGGCCAGGCCAGCGAGAACCGGTAGGCCGAGAGGTTGAGGTCGCGCATGAGCGCGACGTCCTCGCGGTAGCGGTGGTAGTGGTCGCAGGCGACGGATCCGTCGTGACCGTGCAGGACGGCGCAGGGCCGCCGGGCGAAGGTGTCCCAGATGCTGTCGGACCGGCCGTCGGCGTCAACGGCTCCCTCGATCTGGTAGGAGGCGGTGGCCGCGCCCCAGAGGAAGTCGTCCGGGAAGGACAGGGGAGCGCTGGTCATTGCTTGACGGCTCCTTGCATGATGCCGGACACGAGCTGGCGGCCGGCGAAGATGAACAGCAGGATGAGCGGGATGGTGGCCAGGACGGCCCCCGCGAGGACGAGCGAGTAGTCCACGTAGTGCGCCGCCTGCAGCTGCTGCAGCGCCACGGGCAGGGTGGGGTTGGAGGGGCCCAGCACGATGAAGGGCCAGAAGAAGTTGGTCCACGTGGCCACGAAGGTGAACAGCCCGAGCATGGACGCGGCCGGCCGGGCCGCGGGCAGCCCCACGTGCCAGAACGTGCGGAACATGCTGGCCCCGTCGACGCGGGCGGCCTCGATGAGCTCGGTGGGCACCGCCTGGCTGAGGTACTGCGTCATCCAGAAGACGCCGAAGGCCGTCACCAGGGCCGGGACGATGACCGCCGTCAGCTCGCCGGTCCAGCCCAGCCGGGCCATCACCTGGTAGAGCGGGACCACGCCCAGCTGGGTCGGCACCGCCATCGTGGCGATGACGAAGACCAGCAGCGGCTTGGAGCCGCGGAAGCGCAGCTTGGCGAAGGCGTAGCCGGCCAGGGTGGAGAAGAAGACCACCGAGGCGGCGACCGTGGTGGAGACGATGATCGAGTTCAGCGTCGCCTTCCAGAAGGGCACCGTGTCCAGGACCGTCGCGGCGTTGACCAGGAAGTTGCCTCCGGGCAGCAGCGGGAACCGGGTGCGGGCCAGGACGGTGGAGTCGTGGCTGGCGATGACGAATGACCACCACAGCGGGAACATGCTGCCGAGGACGACCGCCGCGAGCAGCCCGTAGACGGTCCAGCCTGGGCGCCTCATGTGCGCCTCCCCTCGTCGTGGGCGATCCGTCGGGTCAGCAGGAAGTTGACGATGCCGAACACGACGATGAGCAGGAACAGGAGGACGGCCACGGCCGAGGCCATGCCGAAGTCGGCCCGGGTCCAGCCGAGCTCGTAGAGGTAGATGGTCAGCGTCTGCCACTGCTGGTCGGCGCCCCCACGGCCGAACTGGTCGTACATCTTCGGCTCGTCGAAGATCTGCAGGCCCCCGATGGTGGAGGTGATGATGACGAAGATGATGGTGGGGCGCAGCATCGGCACGGTGACCGACCAGAACTGCCGCCACGCGTTGGCCCCGTCGATCGCGGCCTGCTCGTAGAGGTCCCGCGGGACCGCCTGCATGGCGGCCAGCAGGATCAGCGCGTTGTAGCCGGTCCAGCGGAAGTTGACCATGGTGGCGATCGCGACGTGGCTGGCCAGCCGGTCGGAGTGCCAGCGGACCGGGTCGAGGCCGACCGTCTGCAGCAGGGCGTTGACCAGGCCGAAGCGGTCGGCGAAGAGGTTGGAGAAGATGAGGGCCACCGCCACCGGCGCCACGACGTAGGGCAGCAGGACGCCCATCCGCCACACCGTCTTGGCCCGCAGGTTGCGGTCGAGCAGGGCCGCGATCGCCAGCGCCGCCAGGATCTGCGGCACCGAGGAGAGCAGGAAGATGCTGACGGTGTTGGCCAGGGCCCGCCAGAAGCCGCGGCCGGTGAGGACGTCGACGTAGTTGGCCATCCCGACGAACTCGCCCTTGCCCATGATCTGGTCCCAGTCGTGCATCGCGACCCACCCGGTGTAGCCGAGCGGGAAGAGACCGGTGACGAGGAAGAGCAGGAAGAACGGGGCGATGTACAGGTACGGCGAGACCCGGGCGTCGAGGCGCCCGAACCGGCCGGCCCGGCCCCGGCCCGCGCGCCGTGGCGGGGCCGGGACCGGGGGCGCCGGTGGTGGCGGCGCGGTGGTGGTGGCTCCCACGGTCAGCCCAGCGACTCCACGGCGTCGGCGAACTTCGCCCAGCTGCTGTCGGGGTCGTCGGTGCCGTCGACGTCGACGCGGGTGATCGCGTCCTGGATCGCGGTGTTGATCTCGAAGTAGTGCGGGCCCTTGTGCGGCATCATCGTGACCGCCTCGGCGCGGTCGGCGAGGATCTGCCCGGTCGGCGCGTCGTTGAAGAAGGGGTTGGTGGAGTCGAGCAGGACGTCGGACTCCAGCGCCTCCACCTGGCTGGGGAAGGTGCCCTTCGCCTCGAACGCCTTGATCTGCTGCTCGGGGGCGGTCAGGCGGCCAGCTTCTTGGCCTCCTCGACGTTCTCGCCCTGGGCCGGCACGGTGAGGTAGGAGCCGCCCCAGTTGCCGCCGCCGCCGGGGAAGACGTTGGCCACGTCCCAGCCCTCGACGCCCGCGGCGTTGCCCTCGATGACGCCGAGCATCCAGCCCGGGCAGAGCATGGTGGCGAACTCGTCGCCCTGGAAGGCCGAGGCCCAGTCGGCGCTCCACTGGCCCAGGCCGGCGGAGAGCTCGTCGTCGACGGAGGCGGACAGGACCTGGTCGTAGAGCGCCCGGACCTCGGGGTTCTCCAGGGCGATGATCTCGTCGTTCTCGTCCTCGTAGGCGTAGTCGACCTGGTTGATCATCCCCTGCCACAGGGCACCGGCGGAGTCGTACCAGGCGGCGTCGGAGCTCGCGACGAACTCCTCGCCCACGGCGAAGTAGTCCTCCCAGGTCTCGCCCAGCAGCTCGGCGACCTCGTCCCGGTCGCTCGGCAGCCCGGCCTCCTCGAAGAGGTCGGCGCGGTAGCAGACCGCCTCCGGGCCGATGTCGGTGCCGTAGCCCATGAGGGTGCCGTCCTCGAGGGTGACCGCCTCGGTCTTCCAGTCCAGCCAACGGCCCTCGAGCTCGGGGTCGTTCAGGTCGGCGAACTTGTCGGGGTACTGCTTGAACTCGGTGACCCAGTCGACCTCCATGGCCTCGATGTCGGCGGCCCCGGAGTTGGCGCCCAGGCTGTTGCGCAGGGCGGCGCGGGCGTTGTCGGCGGTGTCGGCCTTGACGTGCTCGACGGTGACGCCGGGGTTGGCGGCCTCGTACTCCTCGAGCAGCTCCTCGTAGCCGAACTCGTTGAAGGTGGCCACGCTGAGGGTCACCTCCTCGCCGCCTCCGGCGGCCGCGGTGCCGCCGTCGTCGTCGCCCGCGTCGGTGGCCGTCCCGTCCGCCCCGCCGCCGCAGCCGGCGAGCACGAGGCCGAGCGCCGCGCTCGAGGCGAGGAGGTAGTAGGTGTTCTTGCTGCGCTGCATGCCGAGCTCCTTTGGTCCAGGTGGAGCGCCCGACTCCCTTGTCTCGCCGTGAGAGCGCTCTCACGACTCACTATGAGGGTGCCGCCCACCCCCTGTCAACCCCCTGCCTCCCCCGGAGGCTGCTAGCGTCGTCGACCATCTCGGGACCCCCGGTCGAGGAGCAGCGATGGACCCGACGCACGCACGACACGTCCCCCCGCCCCGGCACGCCCTCGTCCTGCCGAACCCCGCCGTGGGTGACGACGCCCCGGCGATGGTGGAGTATGCCGTCGCCGCCGAGGAGTCGGGGTGGGACGGGGTCTTCCTGTGGGACGTGCTGGTCTGGCCCGCCGCCCCGGACGACCTGGGGCGGGCGGGCGACCCCGAACCCTTCCGGCCCGAGGAGTACGCCGCCCAGATCGACCCGATCATCACCCTGGCCGGCATCGCCACCCGCACCGACCGGATCGCCCTGGGGACCTGGATCGTGCCCGCGGCCAGGCGCCAGCCCTGACAGCTGGCCAAGGACCTGGCGACGCTGGACCGGCTCTCCCACGGCCGGGTGGTGCTCGGAGTCGGCCTGGGCCGCCGCGCCGAGTACGACCTCTTCGGCGAGGAGTGGGACCCCCGGAGGATCGCCCGCCGCTACGACGAGACCCTGGAGCTGCTGGCGCGGTTCTGGAGCGGCGAGCGGGTGACCTTCCACGGCGAGTTCTTCGACGTCGACGACGTGGCCCTGCTCCCCACGCCCGAGCAGCGTCCCCGCATCCCGGTCCTCGTGGCGGCGTTCTGGCCCAACCGCAGGCCGGTCCGCCGGGCCGCCCGGTGGGACGGGCTCATGCCCGTCGTCGACCCCGACCCGGACGGACCGGACCTGACCGCGCTGATGACCTACTACCGCGAGGTGGCCGACGAGCCCGGCGAGGTCTTCCTCTACGTCGACGGCGCGGGCCTGACCGACGCCCGGGTCGACTCCTACCGCGACCTCGGGATCACCTGGCTGGCGTCCGACTGCATCTCGGGCGGGCGGTCCACGGAGGAGAACCTCGAACTGGTCAGGAGGGGACCGCCGCCTGGTGAGCGGCCCCGCGTCGCCCCGGCCGGGAGGCCGTGCGATTCTCGTCCCATGACCACCGAGACCCGCACCGCCGCAGCCGTCTCCCCCGCCGACATCGAGAACGGCCGGCGGGCCTACGAGCTGGACCGCGCCCACGTCTTCCACTCCTGGCAGGCCCAGGCCCTCTTCCAGCCGATGACCGTGCTGGCCGCCTCCGGCTCCCACGTCTGGGACGGGGAGGGCAACCGGCTGCTCGACCTGTCCTCCCAGCTGGTCTACACCAACATCGGCCACCAGCACCCCGCCGTGGTGGCCGCCATCCAGGAGCAGGCCGGCCGCCTGTGCACCATCGCCCCGCAGCACGTCAACGACATGCGCTCCGAGGCCGCCCGGCTCGTCGCCGAGCTGACCCCGCAGGGGCTGGAGACGGTCTTCTTCACCAACGGCGGGGCCGACGCCAACGAGCACGCCATCCGGATGGCCCGCCTGCACACGGGGCGGCAGAAGGTGCTGTCGGCCTACCGCAGCTACCACGGCGGCACCCAGCTGGCGGTCAACGTCACCGGCGACCCGCGGCGGTTCGCCAACGACTACTTCGGCGAGGGGGTCGTGCACTTCATGCCGGCCTACACCTACCGGAGCTACTTCGGCTCCACCACCGAGGAGGAGGAGTCCGAGCGGGCGCTGCGCCACCTGGAGGACATGATCCTGCTGGAGGGCCCGCAGAACATCGCCGCCCTCATCCTGGAGACGATCCCCGGCACCGCCGGCATCTACCTGCCGCCGCCCGGCTACCTCGCCGCGTCCGGGAGCTGACCCGCCGGCACGGCATCGTCCTCATCGCCGACGAGGTGATGGCCGGCTTCGGCCGCAGCGGCGCCTGGTTCGCGTTCGACCACTGGGACCTCACCCCGGACCTGATCACCTTCGCCAAGGGGATCAACTCCGGCTACGTGCCGCTGGGCGGCGTGGTGATCAGCGACGAGATCGCGGCCACCTTCGCCGAGCGCGTCTACCCCGGCGGGCTGACCTACTCCGGCCATCCGCTGGCCTGCGCCGCCGCGGTGGCCACCATCACCGCGATGCGCGAGGAGGGCATGGTCGAGAACGCCGCCCGCCTGGGCCGGGAGGTCATCGGACCCCGCCTGCGAGAGATCGCCGAGCGCCACCCCAGCGTCGGCGAGGTCCGCGGCGTCGGCTGCTTCTGGGCGGTCGAGCTCGTCAAGAACAGGGAGACCAGGGAGCCGCTGGCCCCCTACGGCGGCAGCTCGCCCGCGATGACCGAGCTGACCAAGGCCCTCAAGGACGGCGGGGTGCTGCCGTTCGTCAACTTCAACCGGGTGCACGTGGTCCCGCCGCTGAACATCGCCGACGAGGACCTGCTCGCCGGCCTGGCCGTGCTCGACGAGGCGCTCGAGGTGGCCGACGCCCACACGGTGTGAGGCGCCGACCCTCACCTCAGCCCTTCGGGTCCGCCAGCAGCCGCGCCTTGGCCGCGGCAAACTCCTCGTCGGTCAGCGCTCCCCGCTCGTGCAGGTCGGCCAGCGCCCTGAGGTGCACCACCAACGGGTGGTCCGACCGGACCGGTGGACTGCCGGGCCACGGGACGTCGTCCTCCGGCGGCCCGCCCTCCCGGTCCCGCCCGCCGACCGGGGGTGCACCCACGGGGATCAGGGGCATCCCCGCAGGACCGGTACGCGCCAGCACCTCCTCCAGCCGGATGAACGTCTGCCCGTTGTAGGTCAGCGTCCCCAGGTTGACCTCGTCCACGTCCACGCCGATGACTGCCGTCACCAGCCCGGCGCTGAACACCTTCTCCCGCTCGATGCGGACGTCGGTGACCCGGGCGCGGTCGACCTCGTCGACGACCGGCATGCCCACGTGCTGGTCGCCCAGCGTCAGCAGCCGCCGGTCCGTCACGACGAGCAGCGCCACCGATCGTCGGAACCGGGTCACGGGGAACATCCCGAGCACCGCCTCCCCCGGGAGCAGGTTGAGCCGCAACGACTGGCGGGCGACCGGCAGCAGCCACCGCACCTTGGGGTCGACGTACGCCGTGTCCTCGACCGGCCACCCGGACGTCTGCTCCCGCACGCGCCTTCCTCCCTGGATCTCGTCCGACCACGGTCCCCCCGTGGCGCGACGTCGACCCTACCGCCGCGTGGACGGCCCGTCGGCGCCGCCGGTTCCGCCGGACCGCGCGGTGAACCGCACCTCCTGCCCCGGCCGCAGCTGGGCGCACCGGTCGACCGCCTCGTCGTCGACGTAGGCCACGACCGGGTAGCCGCCGGTCACCGGGTGGTCGGCCAGGAAGAGCACCGGCTGCCCCGACGGCGGGACCTGCACCGCGCCGCGCAGCATCCCCTCGCTCGTCAGCTCCCCCTCCTGCGCCCTGGTCAGCGGCTGGCCCTCGAGCCGGACCCCGACCCGGTTTGACCGGCTGTCGACGACGTAGGTCTGGGACAGGAACTGCCCCCAGGCCTCGTCGTCGATCCAGTCGCGCCGCGGCCCCGCGGTCACCGGCACGACGAGCAGGTCGTTCGTCGGCTCCGGCACGGGGGCCACGTCGACGCCCGGCACCGGCCGGGGCGTGGTCCCCACGGGCAGCTCGTCGCCGGCCTCGACCACCTTCGGTCCCAGCCCGGAGAGCACGTCGGTCGCCCGGCTGCCGAGCACCGGCTCCACGTCGATCCCCCCGCGCACCGCGACATACGTGCGCAGACCAGCCTCGGGTATGCCGAGGCGCAGCTCCTCCCCGGCGCGCAGGTGGGTGGGACCCAGGTGGGGTGCGCCCGGGCACCGGGCCCCGGTGGTGACGACGACGACGTCCTCGTCGGTGGTCAGCACCAGCCCGCCGAGGGTCACCTCCAGGGTGGCCAGCGTCGGGTGGTTGCCGACGAGCGCGTTGGCCAGCCGGTGGGCACCACGGTCGCAGCAGCCGGACCGGCCGATGCCCAGGGCGGCCTGCCCGAGCGCCCGAAGTCCTGCACGGTGGTCAGCGCCCCCGCCTCCACGACGGTGAGCGTGGTCACGGTCGCTCCACGAAGCGCACGGGCGTGCCGGGCAGGAGCAGCGACGGCGGGTCCCGGTCGAGGTCGAACATCTCCACGAGGGCGTGGCCCACGAGCTGCCAGCCGCCGGGCGACTCCCGGGGGTAGACGGCCGTGAACTCCCCCGCCAGCGCCAGCGCACCGGCCGGCACCCGGGTGCGCGGCGAGGAGCGGCGCGGGGTGTCCCAGGCGAACCGCGTGCCGGCGATGTAGCCGAAGCCGGGGGCGAACCCGCAGAACGCGACGGTCCACTCCTCCTCCTGGTGGCGGCGGACCAGCTCCTCCGGCGACCACCCCAGCGCCTCGGCGGCGTCGTGCAGGTCCTCACCGTCGTAGCGGACCGGCACCTCGACGGGCTCGCGCTCGGTGCCCGCGTGCTCCCCCGGGCCGACCTGGCGCACCTGCTGCTCCAGCTCGCGCAGGTCGGTGCCGCGGTCGGCCACGACGAGGATCGTGCGTCCGGCGGGGACCAGGTCCAGGACCGGCAGCTCCGTCTCCTGGAGCGCGGCGTAGCGGGCCAGCACCTCCTCGAGGGTGTCCAGCTCCAGCAGCAGCCCGCGGGAGCCGCTCGGCAGCACGCGCACGGCTCAGCCCGCCGGGGCGAACGGGGCCAGGGTGACGCCGGCGCCCTCGAGCGCGGTGCGCACGCGGCGGGCGATCTCGACCGCCCCGGGGGTGTCGCCGTGCACGCAGATGGAGTGCGGGTGCAGCGTCAGGGGGTCGCCGTTGACGTCGGAGATCGGCTCGCCGGTGGCCATGGCGACGCACCGGCGGGCGATCTCCTCGGGGTCGTGCAGCACCGAGCCCTCCCGGCTGCGCGGCACGAGGTGGCCCTCGGGGGTGTAGGCCCGGTCGGCGAAGGCCTCGTGCGCGGTCGGCACCCCCGCCTCCTCCGCGAGCCGGAGGACCACCGACCCGGGCAGCCCCATGAGCACCAGGTGGGCGTCGAACTCGTGCACGGCCCGCACCACCGCCCGGGCCTGCTCCTCGTGGGTGACGATCGCGTTGTAGAGACCGCCGTGCGGCTTGACGTAGGTGACCCGGTGGCCGTGCCGCCGGGCCATCCCGTCGAGGGCGCCGATCTGGTAGATCACCTCGTCGGTCAGCACGCCCGGCTCCATGTCGATGAACCGGCGCCCGAAGCCGGTGTGGTCGCGGTAGGCCACGTGCGCCCCGATCGCCACGTCGAGGGCGGCCGCCCGTGCGGTGACCTCGCGCATGATCGGCGGGTCGCCGGCGTGGAAGCCGCAGGCGACGTTGGCGCTGGTGACGATGGACAGCAGCGCCTCGTCGTCGCCCATGGACCAGCTGCCCATGCCCTCGCCGAGGTCGGAGTTCAGGTCGATGGTCATGTCGCTCACCCCGTGACGAGCTCGATGGCGGGCCGGACCGAGTTGACGGCCAGGTAGATGGTCACCAACCAGGCCACGGTGCCGATGCCGGCCAGCCACTTCGGGTAGTCGTAGCCGTGCAGGAGGTCGCGCCGTCGCCAGGCCACCCACATCATGACACCGATGCCGACCGGCAGCAGGATGCCGTTGAAGGCGCCGGCGAAGACCAGCAGCTGGGCGGGGGCCGCGCCGATGGCCAGGAAGAGCACGGTCGAGAGCACGATGAAGCCGACCACCAGGATGTTGGTCGTGCGCGGCGGGGTCTTGGTCCGGGAGGTCAGGAAGGTGATCGTCGTGTAGGAGACGCCGATGACGCTGGTCAGCGCCGCGGCGGAGAAGACGACCCCGAACAGGCGGTAGCCGACGTTGCCGGCCGCGGCCTGGAAGGCGCTGGCGGCCTGGCTGGCCGGGTCGAGCTCGGCACCCGTGCTGACCACGCCGAGGATCGCCAGGAAGAGGATGACCCGCATGACGCCGGTGACGATGATGCCGGTGGCGGCGCTGCGGGTGATCTCCCGCAGGTGGGCCTCGCCGCTGACGCCGGCGTCGAGGAGCCGGTGGGCGCCGGCGTAGATGATGTAGCCGCCGATCGTGCCGCCGATGAGGGTGGTGATGGCCAGCACGCTGACCTGCTCGGGCAGGACCGAGTTGCGCAGCGCGTCGCCGACCGGGGGGCCGGAGGTGACCGCGACGTAGAGGGTCAGCAGGATCATGACCGCACCGAGCAGCACGACGATCCGGTCCATCGCCACCCCCGCCCGCTTGGACAGGAAGATCCCGACCGCCGCGGCGGCCAGGATCACGGCCCCGATCCGCGCGTCCAGGTCGGTCATGATGTTCAGCCCCAGGCCCGCACCGCTGACGTTGCCGATGTTGAAGACGAGGCCGCCGACCAGCAGCAGCCCGGCCATGACGTAGCCCAGCCCCGGCAGCGAGGCGTTGCCCAGCTCCTGGGCCCGCATCCCCGAGACCCCGATGACCCGCCAGACGTTGGTCTGGATCGCGATGTCCACGAGGATCGAGATGACGATCGCGAACGCGAAGGCCGCCCCCAGCTGGACGGTGAAGTTGGTCGTCTGCGTGATGAAGCCCGGCCCGATGGCCGAGGTGGCCATGAGGAAGATGGCCCCCAGCAGCGTGCCCCGGCCGGTGGCCGCAGGCGCGCGGCGTCGGCGGCCTTGTGCGGGGAGTCGTGCAGCTCTGCCATCGACGTCGTCCTGCCTGTGCGGGGCCCAGGGGCGGCCCGGATGTTGCACGACAGTAGTGATTGTTCAACGATCCGTCCAGAGGTGTTGAACAAGTTGTGACCGTGGTCGATGATCGGGGGCATGGGAGCAGGGAGCAGGGGCGGCGGCGGACGGGGCAGCGTCACCCCTACCGCCGCGGGGACCGTGGTGGTCCTCGTGGGCGAGTGGATCACCGAGGGGCGGCTGGCGCCGGGCGACAAGGTGTCCGAGACCTGGGTCGCGGCCGAGTCCGGGGTGTCCCGCAACACCGTGCGCGAGGCCTTCCGGCTGCTGGAGCACGACGGGCTGCTCGTCCACGAGCCCAACCGGGGGGCCTTCGTCCCGCAGGTCACGCCGTTGGACGTGCGCGACATCTACCGGGTGCGCCGCGTCCTTGAGCCGGCGGTCGTGCGCGGGCTCACCGAGCTCGACGTGCCCCGGATGCAGGCGCTCACCGCTGCCGTCGACGCGGCGCGGTCGGCCGCAGCCCGGCAGGACTGGCCGCACGCCGGGTCGGCCAACATGCGCTTCCACCGGTCGCTGGTGGCCCTCGCCGGCAGCGTACGGCTCGACGCCACCATGCGGCGGCTCATGGCCGAGCTGCGCCTCGTCTTCGCCGTGGTCGAGCACCCGGCCGAGCTGTTCGGTCCCTTCGTGGAGCGCAACGCCCGGATCGCCGACCTGCTGCTGTCAGGCCGCTTCCTGGAGGCGGCCACGGCCCTGGAGACCTACCTCGCCGACTCCGAGGACGCCATCCTCACCGCCTTCTCCCGCCAGGAGCTCACCGCATGACCCAGGCCCCCTCCGCCGACCGCCTCGACTCCCCCGCCGCCGCGCGCGCGGCATACCGGGCCGGCCTGGTCTCCCCCACCAGCGGGCACGCACCGGGGTCCACCCAGGCCAACCTCGTCGTCCTGCCGCGTGACTGGGCCTGGGACATGCTGCTGTTCGCCCAGCGCAACCCCCAGCCCGTCCCGCTGCTGGACGTGACCGAGCCGGGGTCACCCCGGACCCCGCTGGCGCCGGAGGCCGACCTGCGCACGGACCTGCCGCTCTACCGGGTGTGGCGCGACGGCGAGCTCGTCGAGGAGGTGCCCGACGTCATGGACCTGTGGCGGGAAGACCTCGTGGCCTTCCTCGTCGGGTGCTCGTTCAGCTTCGAGCGGGCGCTGCTGGACGCGGGCGTGCCCGTGCGCAACATCGAGCAGGGACGCAACGTGGCGATGTACCGCACCGACCGCCCGTGCCGTCCCGCCGGCCGCCTCTCCGGCGAGCTCGTCGTCTCGATGCGCCCGGTGCCGGCCGCCCTGGTGCCCACGGCCGTGCAGGTGACCGCCCGCATGCCGGCCGTCCACGGGGCGCCGGTCCACGTCGGGGCGCCGGAGGCCCTGGGGATCAGCGACCTGGACGCGCCCGACTTCGGCGAGCCGATCGACGCGCGTCCGGGCGACGTGCCGGTCTTCTGGGCCTGCGGGGTGACGCCGCAGGCGGCGCTGATGGCCTCCCGTCCGCCGTTCGCGATCACGCACGCACCCGGGCACATGTTCGTCACCGACGTGCCCGACGGCACCTACCGGCTGCCGTGACGGGCGTCCGGCTGACCGACGGCCCGCTCGGCACCACGCTGGTCCTCGACCGGCCCGCCCGCCGCAACGCGCTCACGCTGGCGATGTGGCAGGACCTGGGTGCGCTCGTGCGCCAGGTCGGGGACGGCCCCGACCCCCTGTATGTCGTGGGGGCCGGCGGGTACTTCTGCTCCGGGGCAGACCTCGACGCCCTGCGGTTCGCCCGGTCCGGCCCCGACCACGCCGAGGAGTTCGTCCACGCGGTCGTCTCCTCGCTGCTGAGCATCCACGCGGTCGACCGGGAGGTGGTGGCCGTCGTCGAGGGCGGCGCGGCCGGCGGCGGGGTGGAGATCATGGCCGCCTGCGACCGGAGGGTCGCGCTCGGGGAGCCGACGCTGGTGTTTCCCTTCGGTCACCACGGGATGACCCTGGATGGCTTCACGCGCTGGCGGCTGCACCGGCTCGTGGGGGACGACGAGGCCGAGCGGCTGGTGGACGGCCGGCACGTCGTGGGCACCGACGAGGCCGTGCGGCTGGGGCTGCTGGACGAGCGGCACGACGACCTCGCGGCGCTGGCGGGCGCCGAGCGGGGACGTCGGGCTGCTGCCCCGGTGGCCCCGGCGGCCCACGGCGAGCGCTACCTCGCGGGGGTCGACGAGCTCCCCGAGGCGGTGTCCCGGGCGGCGGGGCCGATGCTGGCGGCATTCCCACGGCATACCTGAGCCTGGTGCCGGTCGGTGGCGGACCGACCTGTCGCCCCCGACCGATATCGTGCCTCCATGACGCTTCCCCGCCCCGACATCGACCCCGACGGCCTGCTGGAGTACTCGGTCGTCTTCACCGACCTCTCCCTGAACCACATGTCGAAGCGCTTCGTCGGCGTGATGCAGCAGCTGAACGAGGTGCTGAGGAGCACCTACACCGCGGACGCGGTGGCGGTCGTGCCCGGCGGCGGCACCTACGGCATGGAGGCCGTGGCCCGCCAGCTGGCGACCGGGCGTCGAGCGCTGGTCGTGCGCAACGGCTTCTTCTCCTACCGCTGGTCCCAGATCTTCGAGATGGGCGGGATCACCGAGGACGTCACCGTGCTCACCGCACGTCCGACGGCGGACACCTCCCCCTCGCCCTGGGCGCCGCCGCCCGCCGAGGAGGTCGCCGCCGCCATCAAGGAGCACAACCCCCAGATCGTCTTCGCCGCGCACGTCGAGACCTCCGCGGGGATCGTGCTGCCCGACGACTACCTGCGCACGGTGGCGCAGGCCACACACGAGGCCGGTGGCCTGTTCGTGCTCGACTGCATCGCCTCCGGCGCGCTGTGGGTCGACATGAAGGACGTCGGCGTCGACGTGCTCATCACCGCTCCCCAGAAGGGCTGGAGCGGGAGCCCCGGCGCGGCCTACGTGATGGTCAACGAGGAGGCGCGAGAGGCGATCCACGCCACCACGTCGACGAGCTTCTCGGCCGACCTGAAGAAGTGGCTGTCGATCTCCGAGGGCTACGTCGAGGGCAAGCACGCCTACCACGCGACGATGCCCACCGACACCCTGGCGCACAACCTCGAGGTCATGCTCGAGGGGACCCAGCGCGGGCTGCCGGCGCTGCGCGAGGCGCAGGTCGAGCTGGGCGCACGGGTGCGGTCGCTGCTGGCAGAACGCGGCTTCACCTCCGTGGCGGCGGAGGAGTATGCCGCGCCCACCGTCGTCGTCGTCCACACCGACGACCCGGGTCTGAAGTCGGGGGCGAAGTTTGCCGAGGTCGGCCTGCAGGTCGCCGGCGGGGTGCCGCTGATGTGCGGCGAGCCGGAGGACTGGTCGACCTTCCGCCTGGGCCTGTTCGGCCTGGACAAGCTCGGCGACGTCGACGGGACCGTGTCGCGGCTGGCCGAGGGGCTGGACCGGGCGCTGGCGCTGTAGCTGCCCCCCCCCCCTCAGTTGTGACACATCGGTCGCCGTGACGATCGATGTGTCACAGCTGGCGGCGAGCCGTCGCCCTAGTCGTCGCTCCCGATCTGCTGCAGGACCGCGTCGGCGACCTCGGTGGTGCTCGCCGTCCCGCCGAGATCGGGCGTGCGGACCCCGCCGGTGAGGGTCGCCTCCATCGCGGAGACGAGCTCGGCGGCCGCCTGGGGGTGGCCCATGTGGTCGAGCATCATCGAGGCGGCCCAGATCTGGCCGAGCGGGTTGGCGATGCCCTGCCCGGCGATGTCCGGGGCCGAGCCGTGCACCGGCTCGAACATCGAGGGGTGCTCGCCCTCGGGGTTGAGGTTGCCCGACGGGGCGATGCCGATGCTGCCGATGATGGCCGCGCCCAGGTCGGTGAGGATGTCGCCGAAGAGGTTGGAGGCCACGACGACGTCGAACCGGCCGGGGTCCAGCACGAACATCGCCGACAGGGCGTCGATGTGGTAGTCGCGGACCTCCACGCCCGGGTAGTCCTTCGCGGTCTCGTGGACGACCTCGTCCCAGAACGGCATCGTGTGGATGATGCCGTTGGACTTGGTCGCCGAGGCCAGGCCACCGCGGCGCGAGGCGGCCAGGTCGAGGGCGTAGCGGGCGGCGCGTTCGACGCCCCGCCGGGTGAAGACCGACTCCTGGACGGCGAACTCCTCCGGGGTGCCGCGGTACATCCGGCCCCCGACCTCGGAGTACTCCCCCTCGTTGTTCTCCCGCACGACGAGGAAGTCGATCTCGGTGCCCTCCTTCAGCCGCAGGGGGCACTCGATCCCGGGCAGCAGCCGCACCGGCCGCAGGTTGATGTACTGCCGGAACGCCCGCCGGATCGGGATGAGCAGGCCCCACAGGGACACGTGGTCCGGCACCCCGGGGTAGCCGACCGCCCCCAGCAGGATCTGGTCGGCCTGCGCCAGCTGCTCCAGCCCGTCCTCGGGCATCATCCGGCCCGTCCTGGTGTAGTGCTCGCAGCTCCAGTCGTGGTGCTGCCAGGCGAAGGTGATGCCGTGCCGGCGCCCCACCGCCTCGAGGATGCCCAGCGTCGGCTCCATCACCTCGGTGCCGATCCCGTCGCCGGGGATCACGGCCACCCTCACCTGCTCGCCCATCGTCACAGCCTTCCGTTCAGTCGCAGCACCCCGCGCAGGAGCGCCGAGTGGTCCAGTCGTCCGTCGCCGTTCGCCACGGCGGAGGTCATCAGCTGGGCCAGCAGCCCGCCGACGGGGAGCACCACGCCGGCCTCTCGGGCCGCGCCGGTCACGATGCCCAGGTCCTTGTCGTGCAGCTCCACCCGGAAGCCGGGCTCGAACCGCCGCTCGGCCATGTTGGCCCGCTTCTGCTCCAGGACCGCCGACCCGGCCAGCCCCCCGCCCAGGACGTCGAGGGCGGGACCCAGCTCGACGTCATACCCCTCGAGGAGGGCGACCGCCTCGGCCAGCACCTGCAGGTGCCCGGCGACGATCAGCTGGTTGGCGGCCTTGACGGTCTGGCCCGCGCCGGAGGGCCCGACGTGGACGACGGTGCGCCCGACCACCTCGAGCAGGGGCCGCGCGGTCTCGACGTCCTCCGCCTCGCCCCCGACCATGATCGACAGGGTGGCGTTGCGCGCACCCGCCTCGCCGCCGGACACGGGGGCGTCGAGCATGCGCAGGCCCCGCTCGCGCGCCTCGTCGGCCATGCGGCGCGCGACGTCAGGCCGGATGGTGGAGAAGTCGACGACCAGGGTGCCGGGCCGGGCGTGCTCGAGGACCTGCCCGTCCCCCAGCAGCACGTCCTCCACGTCGGGGCCGTCCGGCAGCATGAGGCAGACGACGTCCGCACCCTCCACGGCCTCGACGGCCGAGCCGCAGGCGGTCCCGCCGGCCTCGACGAGCGGCCCGGTCTTCTCCGGGGAACGGTTGTGGCCGCGCACCTCGTGCCTGGCCTGCTGCAGGTGCACGGCCATGGGGCTGCCCATGATCCCCAGGCCGACGAAGGCGATCGTGCTCATCGCTCGCTCCTGTCCACGGGGTCGGTGACCGACACCCTACGGGCCTCACCCGAGCAGCAGAAGACCCCTTCCCAGCGCGGCGGCACCGCCGAGGGCCGCGACCACCGTGGCCGTGCGCCGGGCCGCGGTCGCCGAGACCCGGTCCGCGAGCGCACCGCCGAGGGCGATCCCGACGAGCACCCCGCCCACGACGACGAGGGCCAGCCACCACGGCGGCACCCAGGCCGTCACCGGGGCGACGAAGGTCTTGGCCAGCACGGACAGCCCGCCCATGACCATGAAGACCGGCTGCATGGTGGCGGCGAAACCGGCCTGCCCCCACCGCACCAGCCGGGCGTGGACGATCATCGCCGGCCCGGCCACGCCCGCGATCGTGTTGAGGGCGCCGCCGACCAGCCCGGCCCCGGGCGTGACCCACCAGCGCCGCACGTGCGGGAGCCGGCCGAGGTGGTCGACGAGCCAGCCGGTGCCCAGGCCCAGCAGGACGACGGCCCCGACGGTGATCTGCAGGGCCGGGCCGGGCAGCGCCCCGACGAGCAGGGCCCCCAGGACGGCTCCCGGGACCGCCGCGACCCCGATGAGGAGCGCCCGGCGCCACTCGACCGCGCGCCGCACCGCGACGGTCAGCATGAAGCGGAGACGGTGGTGGTGGCGTTGGCCACGAGCACGCCCGGCCCGGCCCCCAGCAGCACCGCGAGCAGGGGCGCCACCACCAGGCCCATCCCCAGGCCGGACACCCGTTGCAGGGTCGCCCCGACGACGATCGCGACCACGATGAAGGCGATCATCGGGGCCGTCAGGGTCATGGGCGGCAGTCTCGCACCCTCGCCAGCACCTCGCGGACCACGGCGTCCGGCTGCCGCTCGGGCAGCCAGTGGCCGGCGTCCACCTCGACGAACCGGTAGTCCCCCCTGACGTGGCGTGCCGTCCGTTCCGCGGCGGCCCGGCCGAGGAAGGGGTCGCGGGACCCCCACACGTAGGTCGTGGGCACGGCCACCGGCCCGACCCGCAGGCCGCCCCGGCCGTCCCGGGCCGGCCGAAGGGCGGCGCGGTACCAGTTGAGCGGACCCCGCAGCGCGCGCGCCCGGCCCAGCCGCGCGGCATACCGCCGCGCGTCCTGGTCCGGCAGCCCCGTGCGTCGGAGGCCACCGGAGCGCAGCATCCGGGCGAGCCCGCGCTCGGGCAGGACCGGGAGCTGGAAGGCGAGCATGTACCAGCTGCGGCGCCCCTGGTCGGCGTGCCGGAACGCCCAGGCGAGCGCCGACGGGTGCGGCGTGGACAGCACCACCAGGCTCGCGACCCGGTCGGGATGCACGGCGGCCAGCGCCCAGGCCACCGCGCCGCCCCAGTCGTGCCCGACGACGTGCGCCCGCTCCACGCCGGCCGCGTCGAGGAGCGCGACGACGTCGGCGACGAGCTCGGGGATCCGGTATGCCGTCACGCGCCGCGGGCGGGCGCCGGCCGAGTACCCGCGCTGGGAGGGGGCGAGGGTCCGCAGGCCGGCCGCATGCAGGAGGGGCGTCACCCGGTCCCAGGCGGTGGCGTCCTGCGGGAAGCCGTGGAGCAGGACGACGGTCTCGCCGTCGCCCGGGCCCGCGTCGAGGACCTCGAAGGTCAGGCCGTCGCGGGTGAAGGTGTCCACCCGGCGGATGCTACCGACGTGGCCCGGTCCGGGGTGCGGACGCGGTCAGGAGACCCTGATCCACACCCCGCCGAGCTCGGCGTGCTCGGCGCACTCGGAGGCGCCGGAGCTGACCATGAGCGCGGGGGCGGGCGCGGCGGGATGGTGCCGCCCGTCCCGCGGAGCACGGGCTCCGCCAGGACGGCCGTGGACCCTGCCGGGCACCCCAGGGACTCCTCGCTGCTGGTGAGGACGAGGTCGCCCGAGGGGTCGATCGAGACCTCGCCGACGTCGTCGGGGGTCGAGAGCAGCTCGCCGTCGTCGTCGAGGACGTAGCGGCCTGTCTCCGAGTCCTCCGGCGTCGTCACGACGAGCACACGCCCGGTCCCCTGCTGCAGCCAGGCGCGGGAGACGTGCGGGAGGCCTCTGACCTCAGTGGGGGCGTGGTGCACCCTGGCGCTCTCGGCGTTCCCCTCCGGAGTGGTGCCGGTCCACACCAGGTCCGCGCCGGCCTCGGACATCGGCGAGAGCCGGATCCAGGACATCTGGTCCACGCCCGCGCAGGGGCTGTCGGAGGCGGCGGTCCGGACGACCCGCCCACCCAGGCGGCCGTCGTCGGTGAGGCGGAGCGCCCAGTCGCACATCTCCTCGGGCAGCTCGATCCCCGTCGGGGTCAAGGTGTAGGACACCGGCCCCTCGACGTCGGTCCCCTCGTGGGTGGGGTCGACGAGGGTGACGGTGCCGTTGCGGTGGAAGTTCCACAGCTCGCCGCTGAAGTCTGCGGTCAGCCAGACGCCCGCGAGGCTCTCCACGTCCAGCGGCAGCTCGGTCACGGGCTCGGGGACGGGCGCCGCCGGCTGCGGCGCCGCCGTCTCCTGCAGCTCTCGCCAGCCCACGACCCCCGCCAGCACCAACGCGCCGACGGCCGCGGCCGCGACCAGGCCCGTGCTCCAGCGCCGCCGTGAGGTTGCCTGCTCCCGCCGGTGGACGAACCGTGCTCGGCGTGCACGAGCTCCTCGTCCGTGACCGAGACCTCGCGGGCCACGGTCTGCAGCGAGCTGCGCAGCGACTCGTCGATGTTCATCGGGTCTCCTCCAGGGTGGTCAAGAGGGTCGCGCGGGCACGGCGGGCGTGGCGCTTGACCGACCCGGTGCTCAGTCCCAGCAGCGAGGCCGTCTCCGCCTCGCTCAGCTCGAGGAAGTAGCGGCAGACGATGACCTCGCACTGCCGCCGGGGCAGGGCACGCACGGCCTCGACGAGCCGGTGCGCCTCGTCCCGGTCGACGACGGACACGCTCGTGTCCGGTGGCGGGCTCGGCTCGAGCCACCCGGGACGGGACCGTTCCCTGACGAGGGTCCTGATCCGGGAGCGGGAGAGGTTGAGCACGCTGACGCGCAGGTAGCCCAGGGGTGCGGTCCGGTCGCGGAGGGTCGACCAGTGGCTCTGCAGCGAGCAAAAGGCCTCCTTGACCACGTCCTCCGCGCTGCACCGGTCCCCCAGCAGGCAGTACGACAGGCGCAGCAGGCCCTCGTAGTGCTCCCGGAACAGGCTCTCGACCACCTCGTCCCTCGTGAGCTCCACGGCCTCGGGCCGGACCTGGCCGACGGGGGTGGTGGCGGCGTCCGCGTCCGCGGGCGCACGCGGCTCCCGCCCCGCCTGCGACATGCCTGTCACCGCCTCTTCGGCTACGTCCCTCATGCCCACTAGTCGCATCCGACCCCATCAGGTTGACACGTTGGGCCGACCGGTGGGGATACGCGTCCGGCGGGAACCGGGGACGTCCGCTCCGGCGAGGTGTTCCTCGACGGGGCGGTGCGGCATACCCCTCAGGTCCCCATGGTCACCACGGCCCGGCCCGTGACCTCCCCGGCCCGCAGCGCGGCGTAGGCGGTGTCGACGTCGGCCAGGTCGAAGGTCCGGGTCACCACGTCCCGGTAGCGCAGCACGCCACGGTCGGCGAGGTCGACGACCGCCGGCAGGTCGGTCCGGGTGCGGGCGCCGTAGTTGGCGATGATCCGCAGGCTGCGGCGGACCATGAGGTTGATCTCCACCGGGGCGTCCTGGCCGGCGCGGCCCAGGCCGACCGGGACCATCCGGCCGCCGGGGGCGAGGAGCTGCAGCGCGAGCTCGAAGGTCTCCGGGCGGCCGAGCACCTCGAGGCCACGTCCACCCCACGTCCCCCGGTGGCGGCGAGGACCTGCTCCCGGGCGTCGGGGTCACGCGAGTCGACCGTGACCGTCGCCCCCATGCGGGAGGCGGCAGCCAGCTTCTCGGCGTCGACGTCGACCGCGACCACCTCGGAGGCACCGAAGGCCCGGGCCAGCTGCACGACGTTGGACCCGACGCCACCGACGGCGACCACGGCCACGCTCTCCCCCGGGTGCAGGTCGGCCGCCCGACGCACCGCCCCGTACGCGGTCAGCCCGGCGCACCCGAGGACCGCGGCGGGTGCGAGCTCCATCCCCTCCGGGACGGGCGCGACCGCGGTGGCGGGGACGACGGCATACTCGGCCAGCCCTCCCATGGAGTACATCGCCACCGTCTCGCCGTCGGTCGTGCGTAGCCGGCTGGTGCCGTCGAAGAGCTGGCCGCCCAGCCGGTTCCTGGCGAAGAACTCCTCGCACAGGTCGTCCCGGCCCTGGACGCAGTACCGGCAGCGGCCGCAGGGCATGAGGAAGGCGCCCACGACGGGCTGCCCGACGGCGAGGCCGTCCCGCCCGGCGCCGGGTCCGAGGGCCGCGACCGTGCCGGAGATCTCGTGCCCGAGCACCGCCGGCCGCGGGAAGGCGATGTGCCCGTCCAGCGCGTGCAGGTCGCTGTGGCACACCCCGCAGGCGGTGACCTTCACCAGAACCTCGTCCCGCTGCGGCTGCGGCACCGGCAGGTCCTCGAGGACGAGGTGGCCGTCCTCGCGGCACACGGCCGCGCGCATCGTCGTGGGCAGTGACTCGGCTGTCATCATCGTCTCCCTCGTCGGTCTGGCGGACTGCCCCCGATCATGCCGTGGGCGGGCTCGGCACCGGGCGCAGCGGACGTTACGCGGTCGCGCCCGCCAGCACGGACGCCAGCTCGACCAGCGAACCCACCTGCCGGTCGGCGGCGGCGAAATGGGCGGGGTATGCGGTGCCGTTCCGGTCCAGCCACGCCGTCGCCAGGCCCGCCTGGTGGGCACCGTGGACGTCCCATGGGTGGACGGCCACCAGCAGGGCGTCGGCCGGGGCGACACCGCACACGTCGAGGGCGTAGGCGTACGCCTCTGGCGCAGGCTTCCACCGCGGGGCGTCCTCCACCGACAGCAGCCGGTCGAAGGCGTCGCTCAGGCCGTGACGCTCGAACAGCCCCCGGGCCACCGAGGTGGAACCGTTGCTCAGGGTCACCAGGGGGGCGCCCAGCTCGCCGAGCGCCCGCACGCCCTCGACCACGTCCGGGTGCACGCCGAGCTGGCCGAAGCCGGCCATCACGTGCTCGACGGCCGTCGCCACGTCGTCCACGTGCGGGGCCAGCATGCTGCCCAGCACGTCCCTGCCGACCTCGGCGAACGAAGGGTTCGACCCGGCCGCGGTCAGGGCGAAACCGTCCCGCAGCAGCGCG
Organism: Ornithinimicrobium sp. CNJ-824; assembly: GCF_001942405.1. Classification (GTDB taxonomy): domain Bacteria; phylum Actinomycetota; class Actinomycetes; order Actinomycetales; family Dermatophilaceae; genus Ornithinicoccus; species Ornithinicoccus kibberensis. Next base: position 28,216 of record NZ_MKKA01000044.1, on the reverse strand, counting down.
GCGAACCACGTCCTCGCCAGATGCTCGGGTGCTCCGACGGCGTCGAACCGCTCCCCCATCGGGCTCATGTCCGACAGCGTCTCGTTGACGTCGAACACGATGAGGTCTGGTCGACTCTGCATCCCGGAACGCTACCGCCTGCACCCGGGAAGCAGGAGGCGCCGCCACCGGGTTACCCCGGTGTGGAACGAGCAAGGGACCGTGGGGTCTGACCGCTCGCAGACCTTCGCGGAGGTCGTCGAGCCTGAGATCGAGGTGATGCTGCGCGTCGCCTACTCCCTGACGTCGCGGCACGCCGACGCGGAGGACCTGGTCCAGGAGGCACTGCTGCGTGCCTACCGGGCGCTGGACCGGTTCGACGGGCGCCACCCCCGGGCCTGGTTGCTGACGATCCTGCGCCGGACCCACCTCAACATGCAGCGGCGCACCCGCCCCGACCTCGTCGACGACTGGTCGGTGCTGCAGGGTCACCGCCCGGCGTTCGGCGCGGCCACGACGGCCAGCTCCGAGCAGACCTACCTGGACGCGACCCTACCCACGCAGCTGGTGCGCGCCCTCCGGGAGCTGGATCCCCGGTTCCGGGCGGCTGTGCTGCTCGTGGACGTGCACGACCTGTCCTACGCCGAGGCCGCCGCCGTGCTCGGAGTGCCGGTCGGCACGGTCATGTCTCGCTTGTCGCGCGCCCGTGACCGGTTGCGCCGACGGCTCGGACCCGATGTCCTGACGCAGGGAGGATCCTCATGAAGCAGTCGTTGCGGCAGATGCTGGAGTGCCGCTGGTCCGCCAGGCACGTCCAGCGCTACCTGGACGCCGACCCCTCGGCGTCCCTGACCCCGCAGGAGGTGCAGCGGCTCGAGGAGCACCTGGACGTGTGCGCGCGCTGCACGCAGGTGGTCCAGGAGCACCGGGCCCTGCACCATGCCCTGACCCTGACGCTGGGGCCGACCAGCCTGCCTGACGAGGACGCCGTGGACCGTCTGCGTCGGTTCGTCGCAGGCCTCGACGAGGAGGGGCCCCCGTCCTGAGCCGGCACCCCCAGCCTGCTCAGGCGTCCTCAGGCCCCAGCTCGGTGAAGATCTCCACGGTGCCGGTCAGGGTGCGGTGGACCGGGCACTTGTCGGCGATCCGCAGCAGCGCCTCCCGCTGCCCCTCCGACAGGTCCGGATCCACGGTGATGGTCCGGTCGATCCGCTCCAGACGTCCCTCGGTGGTCTCGCACTCCTGGCAGTCCCTGGCGTGGATCCTGCTGTGCCGCACCGTGACTGTCGTGGACCCGTAGTCCCAGCCCTTCCGCCGGGCATACATCCGCATCGTCATCGAGGTGCAGGCGCCCAGCGCCGACAGCATCACCTGGTAGGGATCGGGCCCTTCGTCGTCGCCCCCGGCGGCGGTCGGCTCGTCCAGGACCCAGGTGTGCCGTCCCGCCTCTGCGGTGTGCGCGTAACCCGAGTCCGCGTCGCGCTCGATCACCCGCACCCCTTCCAGGACCGGTTCGGTGGCCAGGGCCGTCGACACCGCCCGGGCCGCCTCGTCCGCCGGGGCCTGCGACTCCGCCACAGGGTCGGCGGCGGTGGGCTCGGGCACGTAGCGTGCGCCCCAGGTGGCGATGATCCCGGCGGCGAACTCGGCATCGGCGTGGTCGGAGAGCAGGTGGTCGGCACCGTCCAGGGCGACGAACGACCGGGGGTGGCTGGCCGCGGCGAAGATCTTGCCCGCCTGCTCGATCCCGACGACCCGGTCCTGCGGCGAGTGCAGCACGAGCAGCGCCGCGTCCATCGCCCCGAGCCGCTCGGCCTGGGACTGCTCGGAGATGTCGTCCAGGAAGCGCCGGCCGATGACGAACGGGCGGCCGCCGATGTCGACCTTGAGCCGGTCCTCGCCCTCGTCGCTGGGGCGGGCCCCGCGCAGCAGGTGGCGGACGTGGTCGGTCGACGCCGGAGCGGCAACGGTGACGACGGCCCGGACCGTGTCGATCTGCCCGGCGGCGGCGATGGCCGCCGCGCCGCCGAACGAGTGCCCGACGAGCAGCCCGACCTCGCCCCACTCGCGCCCCATCCACCGCGCGGCCGCCACGAGGTCCTCGACGTTGGTGGTGAAGGTCGTCTCGGCGAAGTCGCCCGCGGAGTCGCCCAGGCCGGTGAAGTCGAACCGCAGCACGGCATACCCCCGTTCGGCCAGCATCCGGGAGATGCGTGTCGTGGCGTGCGCGTCGCTGGTGCACGTGAAGCAGTGCGCCATGACCGCATAGCCGCGCGGTCGCCCGTCGGGGAGCTCGAGGGTGGCTGCCAGATCGTGCCCCTGCGCCCCCGGGAAGCTCACGTCCCGGACGGTCGTCCGGTCGCCGTCGCTGCGCTGCTGCTGGGTCTGTCCCACGTCGTACCTCCGCGTCGTCTCCTCGGTGACCGTACCCGGGAAGCGGGTGGGCGGGTCACCGGGTTCCCGTCCCGAGCGGCTCCCGATCCCCGGGAACCCCGTGAACGAGGAGGACCACCGTGCAGCGCATCCCCGCCGTCACCACCCGGACCGCACCGCAGGCCTCGACCGCGGCGTTGACGGCCATGAGCAGGCGGACCGGCCGGACCATGGCCATCCACGCCACCATGGCGTCCTCGCCGGCGGTCATCAACGCCTACACCGGGCTCGTCGGCGCCCTCGGCGAGCACGGCACGCTCGACGCGGCCACCCGCGAGACCATCGCCCTGACGGTGGCCGGTGCCAACGACTGCGACTACTGCGAGGCGGCGCACACAGCCGCCGGCCGGCGCGCGGGCCTGTCCGAGGAGCAGATGGTCGCGGCCCGGACCGGCCAGCGCCTGGACGACCCCCGGCTGGGCACCATCGCCGACCTGGCCAGGGAGGCCACCACCAGCGCCGGCCACGTCCAGGACGCCACCTGGGAGGCCGCGCTGGCCGCCGGCTGGACCGAGGAACAGCTCACCGAGACGTTCACCCACGTCATGGCCAACGTCTTCACGAACTACTTCAACCACTACGCCGGCACCGAGATCGACCTGCCGGCGGCTCCCGCCGCCTGACGCACCAGCGACCGGGAACCCCGGCCGGGAAAGACCCACGACGAAGGAGTCCCGTCATGAGCACCACCGCCACCGTCCCCCGCACCACGTCCACCCCGCTGCTGACCTCCGTCACCCACGGCGCGCTCGGCGGCCTGGCCGGAGGCCTGGTCTTCGGCATCCTCATGCACGTGATGGGGATGATCCCCATGGTCGCCCAGCTCGTCGGCTCCACGTCCCCGGCCTCGGCTGGGGCGTCGTCTGGTGGGTCCTGGGCGCGCTCCTGGCCATGCCGGTCGCGCTGGGCATGCCGGTCGCCCAGCTCGACGGCACCAGCCTGATGAGCCTGATGGGCCATCTCGTCTTCGGCGGCGTCCTCGGTCTCGTCGTGGCGTTCACGCGGCGTCCCTGAAACCCCAGGCACCCGACCCCTGCCGTCACCGCCGACCGGTCCCCACGGAACGGCCGGCGGTGGCAGGCTGGGAGGTCCCGCCACCCACCCCGAGGAGCCACCATGGACGCACCCCGCTACGAAGACCTCACCGCCCTGCTCGTCAACTGCTCCCTGACGCCGGACCCGGCCCGCTCCCACACCGGCCGGCTGCTCGACGTCGTGGCCCACCTCATGACCGGCGCCGGCGTCACGGTGGACCGCCTGCACGCGGTCGGCCACGACATCGCCCCCGGCGTGCAGCCCGACATGCGCGAGCACGGCTGGGAGACCGACGAGTGGCCCGACCTGTGGCCCCGGGTCCGGGCCGCCGACATCCTCGTGCTGGGCACCCCGATCTGGCTGGGCGAGGAGTCCTCCGTCTGCCGGCGCGTCGTGGAGCGGCTCTACGCCATGTCCGGCCAGCTCAACGACGCCGGCCAGTCGATTTACTACGGCAAGGTCGGCGGGGCGGTCATCACCGGCAACGAGGACGGCGTCAAGCACACCGCGATGTCGCTGCTGTTCGCGCTGTCCCACCTGGGCCTGACCATCCCGCCCCAGGCCGACGTCGGATGGATCGGCGAGATCGGGCCCGGCCCCTCCTACGGCGACCCGCGCGAGGACGACGTGCCGGTCGGCTTCGACAGCGACTTCACCCGCACGAACGCCACGATCATGTCCTGGAACCTCATGCACACCGCCGACCTGCTGCGCCGGGCAGGCGGCCTGCCGACCTACGGCAACGACCGGGACGCGCTCCAGGGCGGCGAACGGTTCGGCTACGCGACCCGGAACCGGTGAAGACCGACGGCTGACCGGACCGGCTAGAGCCAGCGGGGCAGTGCGGGCGCCGAACCGGCGTCGCCCCGCCCGGTGAGGTATGCCGCCAGCTCGGCGGCCGTGCCCCGCGCCTCGGGCGAGGCCGGCGGGTCGTCGGGCTCGCCGATGCGCCAGGTGCGCTCCCCAGCCTCGTCGTGCAGCCAGAGGACGGGGTGCCCGCCCTCGGCCACGGCCGCCGTGCGCTGCGCCACGACGTCGTCCACCAGGTCGTGCAGGAACCCCTCGGGCAGGTCGTCGAAGGACACCCCGGCCCCCAGGTCGACGGCGTGGATCATCACCTCCCGGGCCCGCATCCAGGGCACCTCGGTGGCCTCGACCATCCGCCCCTGGCCGGTGCGCACGCGGTGCTCCCACTGCTCCTGGGACAGCTCGTCCAGGTCGGCCCGCAGGGCAGCGGCGGAGGTGGTGAACCAGTCACGCACCTCCGGGGCGGGCCGGGACGAGCCGGTCTCGATGTCGGCGTCGCGCTGCTCCCGGGAGGCGTACATGGGCGTCTCGACCCCCGTGCGCGCCCAGGTGACGAGGTTGCACAGGGCCTCGGCGTTGGCCGCGGCGTGCGCGACCACGTGCGCCCGGCTCCATCCCTCGAGGCGCGACGGCGCGCGGAGCTCCTCGTCGGCGAGCCCGGACAGGACCCTGGCGAAGATGTCGGTGCCCTCGTCGGCCCAGGCGAGCGACCGGGTCAGCGGCGGTGCCATCAGGACCGGGCCTCCTCGTCGAGCCAGCCGGCCAGCACCTCGGCGACCTCGCGTGGCTGCTCGGCCGGGGCGAGGTGGGCCGACTGCTCGGCGATGACCAGCGTGGCCCCCGGGATCGCGGCCGCCAGCCGCTCCTGCGACTCGGGGGGAACGACCTGGTCGTGCCGCCCGCCCAGTACGAGCACCGGCACGGACACCTTCGTGAGCCAGGGGCGCAGGTCGGCCACCGCCAGGGCCTCGCACACGCGGGCGTACGACTCGTCGTCGGCGTGCTCGAGACTGGTCAGCAGGGCCGCGGTGTCACGGGCCTCCCGCTCGACGAACCCTGGGGCGAACCACCGCTGCCTGGACCCCTCGACCATGCTGGACGTCCCGTCGCGGCGGACGGCGGCGGCCCGCTCGTGCCAGCCGTCGGCCGTCCCGACCTTGGCGTCCGAGCAGATGACCGCGCTGCCCGTGAGCCGGTCGTCCGCCCCCGCGCGGCCGGTGGCCAGGGCCAGGCCGACGAGTCCACCCACGCTCACCCCCGCGTACGCGAACGGCGCTCCCGGTCGGTGCCGCTCCACGAGGTCGACGACGGCGCGGCCGAGGTCCTCGACCGTGAACACCTCGCCGGACGGTTCCCCGTCCCCGTGCCCCGGCAGGTCCCAGCCCAGCACGTCCACCTCGTGGTCCCCCAGGTGGCGGGAGCACTCCTGCCAGAGGGCGACGACACCTGTCCCCAGCGAGGGACCGACCACCAGCAGGCGTCGTCCGCGGTCGGGGGTCAGCCACTGCCCCGTCAGCACCGGTCCTGTCATCGCGGTCCGTCCGTCCTGGTCATGAGGACAGGTTCCCACGACTCGGGGGTGGCGTGGACGTCCCGGGTCACCGGCGAGGCCGCCAGCACCCCATCGACCAGGGCAGGCAGCTCCGCGAGCTGGTTCGTCGTGACCTCCAGGAGGCTCGTCGCGCAGCCGGGGCACATGACAACGTCCTCTGGTCGTTCTCCTTCCTCCCCCCAAGAATGCTCCCGTTCCCGCTTCACCGACAGGATGTGGCCGCCGGATGCTGCGGTGACGTCGCTCACATCGCGCGAGGCGTGCGAGCACGGCGAAAATTCGTCGGTCCCCACCCTCCTCCGACCATGGTGCGGCCGGTCCCCGGCTGGACCTCGGATCCGCGTCCCCCACCCGCAGACCGGCGAGGCCCACCGGCGGACCGGGCCGGACGACGGCATACCGAGGATTGCTCCCCCGACCCGTCCGCGCCCTAGATTGACCTCCCATGGAGCAGCCTCCCGCCGCCTGGAGACCCGACACCCTGGCCGTCCGCGGCGGGCTGATGCGCAGCGGGTTCGACGAGACCGCCGAGGCGCTCTACCCGACCTCCGGCTACGTCTACTCCAGCGCCGAGGAGGCCGACGCGGCGTTCGGCGACGAGATCGAGCGGTTCGTGTACTCGCGCTACGGCAACCCCACGGTGGCCATGCTCGAGGAACGGCTGCGGCTGCTGCACCAGGCCGAGGCGTGCCAGGTGACGGCCTCGGGCATGTCGGCGGTCTTCACCACCCTCGGCGGGCTGTGCGCGCAGGGCGACCGGATCGTCGCCTCCCGAGCGCTGTTCGGCTCCTGCTTCGTGGTCGTCGACGAGGTGCTGCGGCGCTGGGGCGTGGAGGCCACGTTCGTCGACGGCACCGACCTGGACCAGTGGGCGCAGGCGCTGTCGACGCCGGCGACGGCCGTGTTCTTCGAGACGCCGTCCAACCCCACGCAGGAGCTCGTCGACATCGCCACGGTCAGCGAGCTCGCGCACGCGGCCGGGGCGGTCGTGGTGGTCGACAACGTCTTCGGCACGCCCGTCTTCTCCCGTCCCCTGGACCACGGGGCCGACGTCGTCGTCTACTCCACGACCAAGCACATCGACGGCCAGGGCCGCGTGATGGGCGGGGCGATCGTGGGGCCGGCCGAGCTGGTCGGCGGCCCGATCCGCACCCTCGTGCGCCACACGGGCCCGTCCCTGTCCCCCTTCAACGCGTGGGTCACCCTCAAGGGTATGGAGACGCTCACCCTGCGGGTGGAGCGGATGGCCGCGAGCGCGCTGGCCCTGGCGACCGAGCTCGAGGCCGACCCACGGGTGCGGCGGGTGTTCCACCCGTGGCTGCCCTCGCACCCCCAGCACGAGCTCGCGCGCCGGCAGATGACCGGCGGTGGGACCGTCGTCACCTTCACCCTCGACGGCGGACGGGCCGAGGCGTTCCGCTTCATGAACACCCTGCAGGTGGTGGACATCTCCAACAACCTCGGGGACGCGAAGTCGCTGACCACCCATCCGGCCACGACCACCCACCGCCGGCTGCCCGAGCAGGCACGGGCCGCGGCCGGGATCGAGGAGGGCACCGTGCGCCTGTCGGTGGGGCTGGAGGACCTGGACGACCTGCGTGAGGACGTGGCGAGGGGCCTGGCCGCGGCGTTCGGCTGACCGTGCACCACCTCGACGTGCTGGTGCTCGGTGCCGGTCAGGCGGGCCTGTCCACGGCCTACCACCTGCGGCGGCGCGGGTTCGTGCCCGCGGGCGGCGAGGGTGACGACGACCCGAAGGCCCCCGGCACCTACCTCGTCCTCGACGGCGAGGAGGGTCCCGGCGGCGCCTGGCGGCACCGGTGGCGCTCCCTGCGGATGGCCACGGTCAACGGGATCGCCCAGCTGCCGGGGATGCCCGTGCCCGAGCCGGACCCGTGCGCGCCGAGCTCGGAGTTCCTCGTGGACTACTTCGCCCGCTACGAGGACGAGTTCGACCTACCCGTGCTGCGGCCCGTGAAGGTGCGGCGGGTGGAGCGCGAGGACGACGACCCGCGCGGACGCCTGCGGGTGGAGACCTCGGCCGGGACCTTCTCGACCCGCGCGGTCGTCAACGCCACCGGCACCTGGCGCAAGCCCTTCTGGCCGATCTACCCCGGGCAGGAGACCTTCGCCGGCCGACAGCTGCACGTGGCCGACTACGTCGCGGCCGAGGAGTTCGTCGGGCAGCACGTGGCCGTCGTCGGCGGCGGCATCTCGGCCGTGCAGCTGCTCGACGAGATCTCCCGGGTGACGACCACCAGCTGGTTCACCCGCCGGGAGCCGGTCTGGCGGGAGGACGACTTCGACGCCGACGCTGGTCGGCAGGCCGTGGCGATGGTCGAGGAACGGGTCCGGCAGGGCCTGCCCCCGCAGAGCGTGGTCTCGGTCACGGGCCTGCTGCGCACCCCCACGCTGCGGGCGGCCCAGGAACGCGGCGCCCTCGACCGCCGGCCGATGTTCACCGAGATCGTCCCCCAGGGGGTCCGCCTGGTCGACGGGTCGGTGCTGGCGGTCGACGTGATCCTGTGGGCCACCGGCTTCCGGGCCGCCCTGGACCACCTGGCACCGCTCGGCCTGCGGGGCCACGGCGGCGGCATCCGGATGGAGGGCACGCAGGTGGCCGACGAGCCCCGCGTGCACCTCGTCGGCTACGGGCCCTCGTCGTCCACGATCGGCGCGAACCGGGCCGGGCGCGCGGCGGTCACCGCCCTGGCGAACGAGCTCGGCATACCCTGACCTCGTGCCGGACGACTTCCTCATCGCCCGCAACCCCGAGGAGGGCACCTCGCTGCCCTACCTGCTGCGCGTCCCGCTGGGGCCGGAGGGCGTGGTGCTCTAGGCGCGCGACACCTGGCCGCGCACCGGCAAGGTCTACTGCCACCGCGCCGCGGGCTGGCCCCGCGACCCGGAGATCGTCGAGGCCGTGCCGACCCGCTCGTGCGTGCGCCGCGGGGCGAGCATCGAGCTCGTCCTGGCCCGCGGCCGGGAGAACCGCTCGCAGTTCGTGCTCACCCGCGTCCGCGGCGGCCGCGAGGCGATCTTCTGGCAGACCGCTCGGACGGCGAGGCAGGCGCGGCCCGCGGTCGCCCTCCCCACGGCCCGCGCCTCCGGCGTCGCCGACCTCGAGGTGCTCGTCGACAGCCACGAGCGCTACGCCTGGACGTTCGACCACCAGCAGGTCCTCACCCGCCGCCATTCGCTGGTCGCCGGCGACTACGGCGTCGAGGTCGACGGCCGGCTCGTCGCCTCGGTCGAGCGGAAGTCGCTGCCGGACCTGGTCGCCACCCTCACGAGCGGCCGGATGCGCTACGTGCTGGCCGACCTGGCCGTGCTCCCCGCGGCCGCCGTCGTCGTGGAGGAACGCTACTCAGCCGTGTTCACGCTCGACCGGGTCCGTCCTGCCGTCGTCGCCGACGCCCTCGGCGAGTGCCAGGCACGCTTCCCGGCCGTGCCGATCGTGTTCTGCGAGAACCGGTCCCTGGCCCAGGAGTGGACCTACCGCTTCCTGGGCGCGGCGCTCACCCATGCCGCCGAGGAGGCCCACGTCGGCGGCGAGGCGAGCCCTCTGCCGTCCGCGCGGCCGCCCGCCCCTGCGCAGGTGCGGGCGTGGGCGCGGCAGGAGGGGTATGCCGTCTCCGACCGCGGTCGGATCCCCCAGGAGGTCTGGGCCGCCTTCGAGCGGAGCGGCGGACGTGCCGTCGGACCGGACCGGTAGCCTGCGCGGATGACCGACTGGCTGGAGCTGACGCTGGAGGTCATGCGCGACCGGTCGCACGCGTCGTGGAAGTTCCTCGACGACGAGGAGCTGCTGACGGCGCTGGCGGCCCGCCGTGCCGTGGCCGCCTACCTGCCCGGTGCCGCCCTGGCCACCCGGGACCTGGTCCTGCTGCGGCTGGCGGTCTCGCCCGAGGGGCGGGTGGCCCTCCTGGACGAGGCGGGCGCGCCGGTGCCCGGTCCGCCGGTCGAGGAGTTCGTCGAGGAGCTGCTGGCGGAGCTGCGGACGTGCGCGGCCGTGGGCCCGGAGGAGCTCGTCGGGCCGCCGTGGCTGCCGGTCCCGGAGATCGTCGAGGCCGCACGCCGGCCGGAGGAGGACAGCCGGGTGGTCTACGCCTACCGCGGCGACGACACCGTCCTCGCGGCCGCCTTCGCCCGCGACCTCGGGATGCCGCTGACGGCCCACCGGGTGGACGGCTGGGTGGTGGTGGCGACCGGGTTCGGGCCCGAGCGCGTCCTGGCCGGGCCGCCGCGCCGGTTCACCGGCGGCTACCCGTTCGCCGTCCTCGACCGGCGCGGCGAGCGACGCGTCTTCCTCTGGGCGGCCTCGGCCAAGGAGTCCGACCTGCGCGTGGCCGCCGACCACCAGCCGCGCCTGGTCCCCGCCCCGCCGGACGGCGCCGACGCCGCGGCGGTGGACCTCGCGGCCTGGCTGGCCGACCCGGCGGATCCGGCCGAGGCTCCGGAGCGGCCCGAGGGCATGACCGACGAGCAGCACCGGGTCCTGCTGGGCTGGCGCGGCGCGCACCGCGTCGGCACGGACTTCCTGCGCGAGGTCTCCGCGGCCTTCGGCCTGCCTCCGGTGGCGGCCGAGCTGGTGGAGAGCCGCCCGGGCGACCCCCAGCCGGAGGGCGGCACGGTCCTGCGGCCCGCGGCGACGGGCACGCAGTTCGTCGCCGAGGCGATGGCGGGGCTGGACGACGAGGAACCGACCGGCCGCACGCCGTGGGCGGCGCTCGAGCGGCTGCTGTGGCGCCACCCCGGGGCAGCGGTCGGCCTCGGGATCCTCGAGCTGCTCGTCGCGGCCCTGCTGGCGGTGAGCGTGCTCGCCGGGGACGGCCACTGGTGGCGGTGGGTCCTCGCCGCCGTCTTCGCGCTCGGCGGGCTGGCCCACCTCGTCGAGGCGGTCCTGCGGATCAGGCGTCGAGGCGGCGTACGTCCAGGGTGAACCCCTGCCCCCGCAGGGCCTCGACCAGCGCGTCGCCGAGCGCGACGGCGGGGGTGAGCACCCCGCCGGGTCCCGAGCCGCGGGTGGCGAGCAGCGTCAGCGCCGCCTGCCCGAGCATCACCGACGTGGCGGCGTAGCCGGGGTCGCCCTGGGCGGCGACGGTGGCGGCATACCGGGTCCCGTCCTCGGTGGTGGTGACGGTCTCGGTGCGGAACGAGCCCGCCTCCCGCCTCGCCCTGTCCGGCCCCTCCCCCGGCGCGGGGAGCAGCCGGTCGACCACCCGACCGACGACCGGCAGCGCCAGCGAGCCCATGAGCGCACCGAGCCCGCCGACCAGAGCCTGCGCACGCAGCGCGCCCTTCGCGCCACGCCCGGTGGGGACCAGCTCGCGGTAGCGGAACCGCCGGCCGTAGCCACCCCCGGTCAGCGCGTGCGAGCGCCGGACGACGCGGGTGTTGTACGGACCCATGAAGAACGGTGCCGCCCACCGGCCGCTGCCCTCCTCCACGAACGGCCGCCAGGGGTCGCGCTGGCCGGGCGCGCCGGTCGCCCCGCCGCTGAGCGCCTCGGGGTCCAGGACGACGCGTCGCAGGGACGGGTCCTGCCGCATCCGCTCCAGCTGCGCGCGCAGGGAGTCGATCGTGCCGCCGCTGATCCCGCCGCGCAGCCGCCGCACCCACAGCGTCGTGTCGGTCAGCCCGCCCGCGCCGTCGGCCTGCGCCGCGCGGTGCAGCAGGTGGACGCCCAGGTCGGAGGGGACGGAGTCGAACCCGCAGGAGACGACGATGCGCGCGCCCGTGCCGCGGGCGGTCTCGTGCGCCCGCTCGATCGCCTCGCGGACGAAGAGCACCTCCCCGGTGAGGTCGGCGTAGTCGGTGCCCTCCTCGGCGCAGGCCACGACCAGGGGTATGCCGTAGCGCTGGTAGGGCCCCACCGTGCTCACCACGACCGCGGAGCGGGCGGCCATCGCGCGCAGGCTCGCCTCGTCGGTCGCGTCGGCCCGGACGAGGGGCCAGTCGGCGGCCCGCGCACCGAGGGTCGCCCGGACCTGGGCCAGCCGGTCGAGGGAGCGGCCGGCCAGGCCCACGCGCACGCCCTCGGGGGCGGTTGCGGCCAGGTGCTCGGCGACGAGCCGGCCCACGAAGCCGGTCGCGCCGTAGAGGGTGATGTCCAGGTCGCGTGCGCTCTGCGTCATGGGTCCATCGTCGGTCATGGGGACGGCGGCACCGTGGCCGGCGGGGCCGTGGGCACCCGCAGCCGCCACGCGTCCGGCTCCACCCGCCAGGTCCGTCGACGGATCCGGCCGGGCGGGACGTCGCCGTCGACGCTGACGTGGAACGCGTCCTGCGGCCCCACCGCCTCGACGAGCACCTCCTGGCCGCGGGTCACGGTCACGTCGCGACGTCGGGTATGCCGTCCCTTGCGCAGGTCGCGGGCGAAGCTCGTGCGCGCGATGGCGGAGGTGCCCCGGGCGAGGACGACCTCCGCGAGGCCGTCGTCGGGACGGGCGGTCGGGGCCACGCGGGTCCCGCCGCCGACCGAGGAGCCCAGGGCGAGGGTCACCATGAGGACCGGCTCGGAGCCGTCGGCCACGGTCCGTCCGTCGACGACGACGACGCGCAGGTGCCAGCCGCGAGTGGTGAGCCCGGCCCGGAGGGCGCCGACGGCGTAGGCCGCCTTGCCCAGCACCCCCTTGACCTCGCCGGCGGAGGCGGTCGCCTCGGCGCCGACGCCGGCATGGACGGCGTTGACGACGACGCCGCCGGTGTCGTCGAGGAGCAGCCCGCGCGGCGCGGGACGACCCGTCGCCGCGACCGGGGCGGCGTCCTGCGGTTCCAGCGGGATCCCGGCCGAGCGGGCCAGGTCGTTGCCGGTGCCGGCGGGGACCAGCCCGACCGTGGCCGGCAGCAGCCGCTGGTCGTGCAGCTCCTGCAGCAGCCGGTGGACCGACCCGTCACCCCCGAGGACGACCACGTCGCGCGGGACGGGCTCGACGGCGGAGGCGACGGCCACGGCATCGGACCGGCGCCCTGGGACCAGAACCAGGCCGGGTAGAGCTCCTCGGACGCGGCGGCCCACAGCGGACCGGCGACCGGCGAGGGGTGCCCGGTGAGCATCACGCCGGGGCTCCACAGGGCGTCCTGGGGGTGTGCGCGCGGCAGGTCGTTCAGGGTGTCGGCCATGTCGGCGCACGACACGCCGGCCGTGGCGACGCCCTGGTGGACCATGATGCGAAGCCGGGGGTGACGCCTGCGTGCGTGACGAGGGTCCCGGGGCCGGGGGTGGGGACGTGGTGGGCGACCCTGACCAGGTCCTGCTCCCACCAGGAGCGGAGCAGGTCGGCGTGCTCGTCGTCGAGACGGTCCTGCGCCGGCCAGTCGAACGCGGGACCACCGGGGCGCAGGTACTGGGCCTCGTGGTTGCCGGTCAGCTGGTGCCACCGGCCGGGGCTGGCGTCCAGGAAGCGGGCGACCAAGGCGAGCACGCCCGGGCTGTCCGGGCCACGATGCACCAGGTCACCCAGCTGCACGACCTCCAGGTCCTCCGGCAGCGTCCCGGTGGCCGGGTCGGCGCCCAGGTCGGTCAGGGCGGCCTCCAGCTCGGCCAGGTGTCCGCCGACGTCGCCGATGATCGCGGTGCGGGTCACGACCAGCACCACGACAGCGTGGAGAAGTCCATGGACCGGGCGGCCTCCAGCAGCTCGGTCATGTGCTCCACGGCGCGCTCCGGGCCGGGGGCGGTGCATCGGTGAAGACGTACCGCCACGGGTCGGTCCCGGAGACGGCGTGCGGGTACAGGTAGGCGCTGCGGCCGGTCAGCTCGACGAACTCGGCGTCCATCGTGCGGAGCAGGCCGGCGGCGTCCTCGTCGGTGACGGCCGGGGTCAGGGTCGGTGCGCTCATGGCCCGGGGGTGTGGCGGCTCAGGAACCGGTCCGGCGGGTGTGCTCGGCGACCGGTTCGCACTCCCCCGTCGGCCAGACCACCCGGGCGACACCGGCACCGGCCAGGGTGCGCAGGCACGGCCCGCACGGCTCGTGGTTGACGTAGCAGGTGGTCCCCCGGGCGGCGCGGACCGCGTAGAGGACCGCGTTCACCTCGGCGTGCAGCGCCACGCACCGACCCGGGCCGGCGTCGTAGTCCGTCATCGGGGCCAGCTCCTGCGTGGTCAGCTTCCCGCGCGGGCAGCCGCCGTCCAGGCAGCCGGTCACGCCCGAGGGGGCGCCGTTGTAGCCGGTGCCGACGATACGGTGCTGCTCGTCGACGAGGACTGCACCCACCTTGCGGCGGGTGCAGTCGGCACGGGTGGCGACCGCCTCGGCGATCCCCATGAAGTACTCGTCCCAGCCGGGTCGCCGGTCCACCCGCGGCACGTAGGACGACGGGCCGGTCTGGACGAAGTCCGAGGCGACCCGCGCGGCGACCCACGCGGTCCGGTAGTCCCAGGACTCGTCGGCCAGGAGCTCGTCCACCTGCTCCCGGGTCAGGTGCAGCACCCGACCGAGGAAGGGGGCGATCTCCGGCTGCCGTTCGATCGCCTCCAGGACGGACCTGCGGACGTCGGCGAACCGGGACGGACGGGTCGAGGTGGGTGTCTGCGCGGTCATGCGTCAACCGGTGTGGCGGCACGGCGTTCCTGGGCCTCGCGCAGCCGGGCCTCGTCCTCGTCGCGGTAGGACTGCAGCAGGTCGCGCGTGCGGAAGTACCTCTCCTGCTGCTCCGGGGTGAGCGTGTCCACCACCTCGTCCGGGTCGACGTCGGTGCGGCCGGCCGAGCCGTAGACGCCGAGCACGAAGGCCCTCATGTCGTCGTCGGAGTGCATCTTCCCGCCGCTGTGGGCACCGACCAGGCCGCCGTTGTGCCCGCTGAACAGGGACTCGGCGCCCATCGACATCACCTCGTAGGCGTTGCCGGTGTAGACCTTGCCCATGTAGTGCTCGACGAAGTCGTCCCGGTAGCCCATCTCCTTGCGGCCCTTGTAGATCGGCTCCAGTCTCTCGTCGCCGGCCCGCCGCTCCAGGAACTCCCTCTCCATGAGGGTGATGCCGGGGACGGAGTACTCGAAGCGGTGCTGCCACTCGTGAACGGCGGTGGCGTAGGCGTTGGTCGTCGGGTCGGACGGGTCGAAGTCCGAGCCGACGACGTAGGACTTGATCTCGGCGACCTTCTCGGTGGAGACCGTCTCCATCCTGGTCCTCGGACGGCGCCACGCGGACTGTTCACCGTCCTCGGACACCCACCTCTCCCAGCCGCGACCGCGCGGGGCCGGCCCGTCACCGGGGTGGGTGTAGCGCGGGGCCACCTTGAACTCGTACACCGGCAGGACACGGCTGCCGTAGCTGGTCTCCTCGACCTGCTCGGCCACGTCGTAGTACGGGGTGTCGGCGAACCGTTCCCGCAGGCTGGCCTCCCTGTCGGGGGTGTCGACCGTCCAGTTGTCGCGCGACTGGACCTTCCTGCGGGTCCTCTCGTGGTGCCCGTCGGAGTAGTGGGCCCGGGACCGCTGCAGCTTGGCGACCATCGGGCCGCGGGCGGTGGACGCGGCGACCCAGTCGGCCGGGAAGTACTCCACGGGGGCGTCGAAGAGCACCCGGGCCTTCTTCGGGGTCTTGTCGTGCCAGGACGTCTCGATCCGTCGGAACCACTCCCGTGGTTCGAACATGTGTCTACTATGACACGGGCCACCGACACACCACCCCACCCCATCCACACCCACCACAAAACCCCAGGCCAGCACCCCGCCACGGCGCGCCGCGCCGCGCTCAGAGAAGAGCCAGTCTCAGAGAAGCACGGTGGCGAAGGTGCCAGTTCGTACGAAGCCCGCCCGTCGGTAGGTCGCCACGGCGGTGTTGAAGTCGTTGACGTAGAGGGTGATCGCCGGGGCGACGCGTGCCATGGTCTGCTGGACGACCGCCGCCATCGCAGGCGCCGCCAGGCCCTGCCCACGCCACCGAGGATGCACCCAGACGCCCTGCACCTGAGCCACACCGAGCGCCACGGACCCCAGGTCGGCCTTGAAGATCACCGCACCGGTGTGGTCGGTGCGCACGAAGGTGTGACCCTTCTCGATCAGTCCGAGGACCGAGCGGCGGTAGCCCGCCGACGAGCCCTGGTAGGGCGGGTAGCCGATCTCCTCGGTGAACATGGCCTCGGACGCCGGCACGACCCGGTCGACCTCGTCGGGACGGGCCAGGCGCACGTGCGGGTCCGCCGGGACCCCCAGCACATCCCCCGGTCGCACCGTCATCACCAGCTGTTCCGCGCGCACCTCCCGGGGTGCGCCCCAGGACGGCTCGAGACGCGCCCACAGATCCAGCACCTGGTCGACCGGCCCGAAGACCGAGCTCGCCCAGCGGCGCCGGCGGACGACCTTGTCGGCGAACGCCGCGAGGGACCGAGGCCCCGCGTGGACCGGCACGACGTTGGCCGAGCACCAGCACAGCGCCCCCTCCCCCTCCAGGTCGTGACCGAACAGCGGCCCCCGGTCGCCCCGCAGCTGGGTCTCGATGATGCGGGCGGCGACGAAGACGTTCATGACCGGGTCCTCGGCGCACACCTCCAGCGCCCTGTCGACCTCCGACGGTCCCAGGGCCCGGGCAGCACGTCGGCTTCGCAGCACGGGCCCATGCTGCCACCCGGCCTCTGTGGGAGCGGGACCGGTATCGCTGCGGCGACCCCGCGATACAGTGGCAGGACCGCCGAGCGCACAGGAGGGACCGCCGTGAGACCACTGCCCCTGACCCCAGAAGGTCGCGACCAGGCGCTTGAGCGTCTGCGCGCCAGCACCGAGCCCGGCCGTGAGCTGGACGTCCTGGTGATCGGTGGTGGGGTCACCGGTGCCGGCGCGGCCCTCGACGCCGTCACGCGCGGACTGGACACCGCACTGGTGGAGGCCCAGGACTGGGCCTCCGGCACCTCGTCCTGGTCCACCAAGCTCGTCCACGGCGGCCTGCGTTACCTGCAGATGCTCGACTTCAAGCTCGTGCACGAGGCCCTCACCGAGCGTGGCCTCCTGCTGACCCGGCTGGCACCCCACCTGGTCAAGCCGATGGCCTTCCTCATCCCCCTGGAGCACCGGGTCTGGCAACGGGCCTACTACGGGGCGGGGGTGACGCTCTATGACGTGCTTGCCAACGCCATGCCGGGACGCCGGGCGCTGCCGATCCATCAGCACACCAGCCGGGCGGGTCTGAAGAAGCAGTTCCCCCAGCTGCGCCACGAGACCGCCATCGGCGCGGTGAAGTACTGGGACGCCACCGTCGACGACGCACGGCTGGTCGGAACTCTGGTGCGCACCGCCGTCAGCTATGGCGCCCACGCGACTTCCCGCACCCAGGTGGTCGACCTGGCCCGGGAGGGAGACAGGGTGGTGGGCGCCCGGTTGCGCGACCTCGAGACCGGGACGGACCTGGAGGTCCGCGCGCGGCACGTCATCAACTGCACCGGCGTGTGGACCGAGGACGTCGAGCAGCTGAGCGGCACCGAGGGCGGGCTGCAGGTGCTGGCCTCCAAGGGCATCCACCTGGTCATCCCCCGGGACCGGATCGACGGGGACTCCGGGCTGTTCCTGCAGACCGAGAAGTCCGTGCTCTTCTTCATCCCGTGGTCCCGCTACTGGATCCTCGGGACCACCGACACCGCCTGGGACCTGGACCCGCGTTACCCCGTCCCGACGTCCCAGGACATCGACTACGTCCTCGAGCACGCCAACGAGGTGCTCACCACCACGCTGACCCGCGAGGACGTCGTGGGAGCGTATGCCGGCCTGCGGCCGCTGCTGCAGCCCGGCACCAAGGAGGGCACCGACTCGGCCAAGGTGAGCCGCGAGCACACCGTGGCCAGCCCGGCCGCCGGGTTGACCACCATCGGCGGTGGCAAGCTCACGACCTACCGCGTGATGGCCAAGGACGCCGTCGACTTCGCGCTGGGTGAGGACGAGGCAGGGCGCCGTCCGTCCGTCACGCACGAGATCCCGCTGCTGGGCGCGGTCGGCGAGCAGGTCGCCCGCCAGCGTATGCGCGGGTGGCGCGCCGAGCACGGGTGGACCGAGCAGCTGGCGGACCACCTGCTGCACCGCTACGGCTCCCTCATGGACGAGCTGCTCGAGCTCATCGCCGAGGACCCGTCCTTGGCGCAGCCGCTCGCCGCGGCGCCGACCTACCTGCGTGCCGAGATCGCCTACGCCTGCACGCACGAGGGTGCGCTGCACCTCGACGACCTGCTCTACCGGCGCACCCGGCTGGTCTACGAGATCCCGCGACGTGGTCTGGACGCGGCCGAGGAGATCGCCGGGATCGCAGCCCCCCTGCTCGGCTGGGACGAGGAGCGGACCCGCAGCGAGGTGGCGGCCTACCGCCGCCTCGCCGAGGCCGAGCTGGCGGCCATGGACCAGCCGACGGACGAGGAGGCGGCCCGTCTGCGCAGCGAGGCAGGGGGGCTGGTCGAGATGCTCGATCTCACCCAGCAGGGGTGACGACGACGGCTCCGCCGACGCGCCGCACGGGGTGACGCGAGGTCAGTTCCGCGCTAGGTTACCCGCCACGGCGGGCACGACGTCGTGCCCGCACTCACGATCCGAAAGGAACCCGCATGGGCGACATCTTTCTCTACGAGATCCTGGGCACGGCGATGCTGCTGCTCCTAGGTGCCGGAGTGGTGGCCAACGCCATCCTTCCGGCCACCAAGGGCAACGGGGGCGGGTGGCTGCTGATCAACTTCGGCTGGGGTCTCGGTGTGTTCGCCGGTGTCTACGCGGCCTACAAGACCGGCGCACACATCAACCCGGCCGTCACCCTGGGCCTGTTCGTCTCCGGCGCGGAGGAGTTCGCGCCCGGGATCGAGGCCTCGTTCGGCAACCTGATCGCCTACTGGGTGGCCCAGCTCATCGGCGCCTTCCTGGGCGCCGTGCTCGCCTGGGCGGCCTACAAGAAGCACTTCGACCTGGACGCCGACCCGGCGCTCAAGCTGGGGGTGTTCTCCACCGGCCCTGAGGTCCGCTCCTACGGCTGGAACACCCTGACCGAGGTGATCGGCACCTTCGTCCTCGTCTTCATCGTCCTCATGTTCGGCAACACACCCTCCGAGCTGGGCCCGCTCGCCGTGGCCATGCTCGTCGTCGGCATCGGTGCCAGCCTGGGTGGCCCCACCGGCTATGCCATCAACCCGGCTCGTGACCTGGGGCCGCGCATCGCGCACGCGGTGCTGCCCATCCCGGGCAAGGGCTCCAGCGACTGGGCCTACTCCTGGGTCCCCGTCGTCGGCCCGCTCCTGGGCGCCGTCCTCGCCGCGCTGCTCTTCGCGGCCATCTCCTGACCGCCCCGTCCCACCGCAACGAAAGGAACAGCATCGTGGCTGACTACATCCTCGCGATCGACCAGGGCACGACCAGCACCCGTGCCATCGTCTTCACCCACGGCGGAGAGATCCACACCGTGGGGCAGAAGGAGCACGAGCAGATCTTCCCCAAGGCAGGCTGGGTCGAGCACGACCCCGCCGAGATCTGGGACAACACCCGGGAGGTCATCGGCACCGCCCTCGGGAAGGCCAACATCAGCAACAGCCAGCTGGCCGCCATCGGCATCACCAACCAACGTGAGACCGCGGTGGTGTGGGACAAGAACACCGGCGAGCCCGTCTACAACGCCATCGTCTGGCAGGACACCCGCACCTCCAAGATCATCACCGAGCTGGCCGGCGGGGACCTGGAGGAGGGCGCCGACCGCTTCAAGGACATCTGCGGACTGCCGCTGGCGACCTACTTCTCCGGCCCCAAGGTCAAGTGGATCCTCGACAACGTCGAGGGAGCGCGGGAGAAGGCCGAGGCCGGCGACCTGCTCTTCGGCACGACCGACTCCTGGGTGGTGTGGAATCTCACCGGCGGGACCGAGGGCGGGGTGCACATCACGGACGTCACCAACGCCTCCCGCACCATGCTGATGGACCTGAAGACCCTGTCCTGGTCGGAGGAGGTGGCGGAGGCGATGGGCATCCCGATGTCCATGCTGCCGGAGATCCGCAGCTGCTCCGAGGTCTACGGAGAGAGCACGAAGCTCGGGGTCCCGATCGCCGGCATCCTCGGTGACCAGCAGGCCGCCACCTTCGGCCAGGCGTGCTTCGAGAAGGGCATGTCGAAGAACACCTACGGCACGGGCAACTTCATGCTGCTCAACACCGGCACCGAGATCGTGCGCAGCGAGAACGGTCTGCTCACGACGCTCTGCTACAAGATCGGCGAGGAGGAGGCCGTCTACGCCCTCGAGGGCTCCATCGCGGTCACCGGGTCGCTCGTGCAGTGGCTGCGCGACAACATCGGCCTGATCCAGGACGCGCCGGAGATCGAGGACCTGGCGACCCAGGTCGACGACAACGGCGGCTGCTACATCGTGCCCGCCTTCTCGGGGCTGTTCGCGCCGTACTGGAAGGACGACGCCCGGGGCGCGATCGTCGGCCTCACCCGCTACGTCAACAAGCACCACATCGCCCGGGCCGCCCTGGAGTCCACGGCCTACCAGACCCGCGAGGTCCTGGACGCGATGAACGCCGACTCGGGCGTCGACCTGCCCGAGCTGCGCGTGGACGGCGGGATGGTGGCCAACGAGACCCTCATGCAGTTCCAGGCCGACATCCTGGGCGTGGATGTCGTGCGGCCCAAGGTGGCCGAGACCACCGCGCTCGGCGCCGCCTACGCCGCCGGCATCGCCGTGGGCTTCTGGGAGGGGGTCCAGGACGTCGTCGACAACTGGGAGGAGGGCCAGCGGTGGAGCCCGCAGATGGGCGAGGAGGAGCGCGAGCGCCTCTACCGGCAGTGGAAGAAGGCGGTCACCCGCACCTTCGACTGGGTCGACGAGGACGCCGAGCGCGCCGAGGAGGCGGTCGAGGAGGCCGAGGGCGAGGCGCAGGACGGCTGAGGCCTGCTCCCCCGGCCCCCGGGGGCGGCGACCGGACCGGTCGCCGCCCCCGACGCATACCCCCGGAAAAGGTTGCGATATGGTCACTTTTGGCCAAGGTCCCCCACCAGCGGGCCTCGGGGCTCTACCTTCGCCGCGCTCAGCGCAGCCACCCTCGTCCTGACCCTGTCCGCCTGTGGCTCGGAGGACGGTTCCGGCGGCGACGCCGGTTCCGGCGGCGAGGACACCGCGGCGGCCGCCGACCTCGACCTCGTCACCGACGGCAGCCTCACGGTCTGCTCGCGGCATACTCCTCGTCCGAGGCCGGGGCCCGCACCTCCACGTGCGCACCGCCTGCGGCCGTCGTCAGGGCACGCCGCACGCGGTCGACCTGCTCGCGCCCCTCGGCGTCGTGGGAGGGCTTGGCCAGCACGAGGAGCGGTCGGGGCCGGTCCGGGTGGTGGTCCGGACGGGGGTCGGGGAGGTCGTCGGCGGGCAGGGCTCCTCCTTCGTCGCTCCCAGGGTAGGCCCCATGCCGCGACGGACCGTCGCTGTCCGGAGGAGGCCCTGCGACCGCTACAATGGTCCCAGCGCCCCGCACCGTCTCGCCTCGGGGCGCTTGATCTGTGCGCGGCCCCGGGCCGCCCTCAAGGTCGCGCCGCCCCACCGGAGCCTGCGCGCCGGGTGAGACACCGCATACGTCTCGAAAGACTCCTCTGTGACCTCCAGCTTCGCCGACCTCGGCGTGCCCGCCTCCCTGTCCTCCCTCCTGGCCGAGCGCGGCATCACCGTGCCCACTCCCATCCAGGCCGCCACCCTGCCCGACTCCCTCGCCGGCCGGGACGTCCTGGGCCGGGGCCGCACCGGCTCCGGCAAGACCTACGCCTTCCTGCTGCCGCTGGTGACCCGGCTGACCGCCGGCGAGGCCGCGCGCCGTTCCTCCGTCCGGGGCCGCGCGCCCCGGGCCCTCATCCTGGCGCCGACCCGTGAGCTGGTCCGGCAGATCGACGAGGCGCTGGCGCCGCTCGCCCGGTCCGCGGGCCTGTCCACGCTGACGATCTTCGGCGGCGTCGGCCAGAACCCGCAGGTGCGGGCGCTGCAGGCAGGGGTCGACGTGCTCGTGGCCACCCCCGGGCGGCTCGAGGACCTCATCGGTCAGCGCCACGCCGACCTCGGCTCGGTCGAGATCACCGTCCTCGACGAGGCCGACCACATGTCCGACCTGGGCTTCCTGCCGGCTGTCAAGCGTCTTCTCGACCGGACGCCGCGGCAGGGACAGCGGATGCTGTTCTCGGCCACGCTGGACGCCGGGATCGACGTTCTCGTCAAGCGATACCTGGACCGTCCGGTGACCCACCACGCCGACTCGGCCCAGTCGCCGGTGTCCTCCATGGCCCACCACGTGCTGCACATCGACGCCGGCCACCGCCTCCCGGTGCTCACGGACCTGGCGTCCGCGCCGGGCCGGGTCGTGATGTTCACCCGCACCAAGCACGGTGCCAAGAAGCTGGCCAAGCAGCTCAACGGGGCGGGCGTCCCGACCGTCGAGCTGCACGGCAACCTCGGCCAGAACGCCCGCGTGCGCAACCTCGACGCCTTCCAGACGGGCGCCGCCACCACCCTGGTCGCCACCGACATCGCGGCCCGCGGCATCCACGTCGACGACGTGGCCCTCGTCGTGCACGCCGACCCGCCGGTCGAGCACAAGGCCTACCTGCACCGCTCGGGCCGCACGGCCCGGGCCGGCGCCTCGGGCACGGTCGTGACGATCATGACCGACGACCAGGTCCGCGACGTCCGCTCGCTGACCCGCGCCGCCGGCATCCGGCCGACCATCACCAAGGCCCACCCCGAGCACCCCGTGCTCGTGGAGCTGGCCCCCGGCGAGCGCACCCTCGTCCCCGGCGGTCTGCAGCTGGCCACGCCGGAGCAGCCCGGTGGCCAGGGGCAGGGTCGTGGCCGTGGCAACGGCGGCGGTCGCGCCAACGGCGGCGGTCGCGGCAACGGTGGCGGTGGACGTCGCACCGGCGGCTCCGGCCGTGGCAGCGGTGGCGCCGGTCGGTCGGCTGGCGGCGGTCGCTCGGGCGGTGGTTCCGGTCGCTCGGGCGGCGCGGGTCGCTCGCGGAGCGGCGCCGGCAGCGGCTCGGCCGTCGCGTTCTCCACCTCCAGCGGCGGAGGTCGTTCCGGCCGTCGCTGACGGCCCGGCTGTCCTACCGTCGGTGGGGTGAGCACCCACCGCATCCGGATCGGCATCTCCGGCTGGCGCTACGCGCCCTGGGCGCGGTGTCTTCTACCCGCCAGGGCTGCCGCAGCGGCGCGAGCTGGAGTATGCCTCCCGCTGCCTGGACACCGTCGAGATCAACGGGTCGTTCTACTCGCTGCAGCGGCCCAGCAGCTACCGGGCGTGGGCGGAGCAGACGCCGGACGACACCGTGCTGTCGGTCAAGGGCAGCCGGTTCATCACGCACATGAAGAAGCTGCGCGACGTCGACACGGCGCTGGCCAACTTCTTCGCGTCCGGGCCGTTGGCGCTGGAGCACCGGCTCGGCCCCTTCCTGTGGCAGCTGGCCCCGCGGTTCCGGTACGACCACGAGCGGCTGGACGACTTCCTCGGGCGCCTGCCGCGCACGGCATACCAGGCCTCGGTCCTGGCCGCGGGGCACGACGACCGCCTGCGCGAGCCGGCGTGGACCGACCCCGGTCCGGACCCGGACCGACCCCTGCGGCACGTGCTCGAGGTGCGGCACCCCACCTTCGCCGACAACGTCGAGCTGCTCGACTTGCTCCGCCGGCACGAGGTCGGGATCGTCGTCGCCGACGCCGCGGGGCTGTGGCCCTACTACGACGTGGTGACCGCCCCGGTCGTCTACGTGCGTCTGCACGGGGACACCGAGCTCTACACGAGCGGGTACGGCGAGGAGGCCCTGGGCGTGTGGGCCGAGCGGATTCGGGGCTGGGCGGAGCAGGCGGAGGTGTTCGTCTACTTCGACAACGACGTCAAGGTGCACGCCCCGCACGACGCCATGCGGTTGGCCGACCTGCTGGGGGTGACGGCGTCGACACGTCGGCCCGGGGAGAGGGGTCCGCGCGGTTGGGGCGGGTGAGCGGCCGGCGGGCCTACAGTGCTGCCAGCGCACCGCATACCCGAGAGGACCACGCATGCCGCAGCTGCCGGGCAGCCCCCTGGAGATCTTCCCCCTGAACCTGGGCGGGAACGCCTTCGGCTGGACCGCCGACGAGGCGACCTCGCACGCGGTGCTCGACCGCTTCGTCGAGGCGGGCGGCACCTTCGTGGACACCGCCGACTCGTACGCCGCCTGGCTGGACGGGCGCGGCGGGCAGTCGGAGACGATCATCGGCTCGTGGCTGGCGGCGCGGGGGCGGCGCGACGACGTGCTCGTGGCGACCAAGGTGGCCCGCAAGCCCGGCCGTGAGGGGTTGTCACGGGCGAACGTGCTGGCGGCGGTCGACGAGTCGCTCGAGCGGCTGCAGACCGACCACGTCGACCTCTACTACGCGCACTTCGACGACGAGGACGTGCCCGTGGGCGAGCAGGTCGCGGCCTTCGACGAGGTCGTGCGGTCGGGCAGGGCCCGTGCGGTGGGTCTGTCGAACTTCTCCCCCGAGCGGATGCGTGAGTGGTTCGCGACGGCGCACCGGGAGGGTGCCGCGGTGCCGGTGGCGGTCCAGCCCCGGTGGTCGCTGGTGTCGCGGCAGACGTACGAGCAGGACTACGCCCCGATCGTGGCCGCCGAGCAGGTCATGGTGTTCCCCTACCCGGCGCTGGCCTCGGGCTTCCTCACCGGCAAGTACCGCGGCGAGGCCGACTTCGAGGGGGCGGCCCGGGGCGGGGCCGCCCGGCGATACTTCGAGGCGGGTGGACTTCGGGTGGTGGACGTGCTGGTGGACGTCGCCGGTCGGCACGGGGTGGAGCCCGCGACGGTCGCCCTGGCCTGGCTGCTGGCCAAGGGTGCGACGGCTCCGATCGCGTCCGTCTCCCGACCCGAGCAGCTCGAGCCGCTGCTGGCGGCAGCCAGCACGACGTTGACCGACGAGGACGTGCGTCGCCTGGACGAGGCGTCGGAGGGGTTCTGAGCGCCGGTTCCGCCCCGACCGGCCTGCCTGTCCTGGGCGAGGCCCCGGGCGACGGTGCCAGGGACTGGGTCGTCGACGTGGCCCGGACGGGGTCGATGGTGGTCGTCGTCGTCCTGCACTGGCTGTTCCTCAGGGTGACCGTCGTCGAGGGCACGATGCGGTCCGAGCCGGCGCTGGCGGGGCCGGTCGTCGCGCTGCTGACCTGGGTGCTCATGGTGCTGCCCCTGTTCTTCGTGGCCGCCGGCTTCGCGGGGACACGGGTCGTCGACCGGTTGCAGGGCGCCGCGGGGTGGAGCTACACCGACTACCTCGCCCCTCGGCTGCTGCGCCTCGTCAGCCCCGTCCTCGCCCTGGTCGTGGTCTCCCTGGCGGTGGTCGTGGTCGTGACGATCTCCTCGCCGGGGACAGGGGCGCGGCTGACGGCGGTGACCGGGAACCACCTGTGGTTCATGGCGGTGTACCTGCTGTGCGTCGTCGTGGGGCCCTCGGCTGTGCGCGTGCACGACCTGGCCGGGTGGTGGGTCCTTCCCGCCGTGCTCCTCGGCGGGTCGCTGCTGGTGGATCTCGCGTGGTTCTCCGGGAGCCTGGGCTACGAGCAGGCGCGCTGGCCCAACCTGGTGCTGGTGTGGCTCTTCTGCCACCAGCTCGGCGTGCTGCACGCCCGGGGGACGGTGCAGCGCCTCCCGACGCCCGTCCCTGTGGTCGTCCTCCTGCTGGCGGTGCTGACCCTGGTGGTCATGGTGCAGCTCGGGCCCTACGCCGCGACCAACGTCGGCATGGCCGACCGGCCCGTGTCCAACCTCACCCCACCCAACTCGGCCCTCTCGGTGGTGGGCGTCGCGCAGCTCGCCGTGCTGACCCTCGTCGGCCGGGCCGTGGGGACACGTCCGCCCCGGCCGTGGGTGGGCACGGCGACGCGGTGGCTCGGGCCCCGGCTGCTGCTCGTCTACCTGTGGCACGTGCCCGCCCTCGGTGCGGTGACCTTCGTCGGACTGATCGCACCGGACGTCCTGCTCCCTGCCGGCACCGGGGCCTGGCTGGCCCTCCGGCCGTTCTACCTCGTCCTGGCCGTCCTGCTCATGGGGCTGGTGCTGGTCCCGGTGATCGCCTGGGAACGCACGGTCCGCTCGTGGAAGGTGTCGACGTCGCGGCCCGCCGTCCTCACGGCCACCGTGCTGGGGATCGCGGGCACGGCGATCGCCTGGCACGCCGGGATCGGACCGCGTCCGGTTCCGCTCGTCGGGGTGGCCTGCCTGCTCGTCGCCATGATCCTGCTGGTGCAGCGCACGACCACGGACAATGACCGGGCATCTGACGGCTACGGCGACCCTGCAGCCGTCTCGTGAGCTGAACCGCGACGGCATCGTCAGAAGGGCGGCGGCTCACCGGGGCCGGGCCGGGTATCCCAGCTGGTGTCCCCTTGCTTCGCTCTACCGGCGGTGCCGTCCGCGGTGCACGGTGCGACGGTGACATCCCCCGAGGTGGAGGGCAGTCCGAGCAGCTGTTCGGGGGTCGGGCCCTTGAGGTCGGCG
Organism: Ornithinimicrobium sp. CNJ-824; assembly: GCF_001942405.1. Classification (GTDB taxonomy): domain Bacteria; phylum Actinomycetota; class Actinomycetes; order Actinomycetales; family Dermatophilaceae; genus Ornithinicoccus; species Ornithinicoccus kibberensis. The sequence continues at coordinate 1,956 of NZ_MKKA01000044.1, read as the reverse complement.
CGGCGGCCTTCGCGGGCCAGGGCCAGCCGGGGGTCGATGCTGGCCCAGCCGGCCAGGCGCAGGTCGTAGGCCTCGGCGTCGACGATGTCGTCGGTGGCCCGGGCCGGGGCACCGGAGTGGCGGTGGACGATCGCGGCGTAGAGCAGCTGGTTGGCCAGGTCGGCCCGGTCGCCGCGCTGGTCGACCCGGTCGGCCGGGTCGGCCTGGCCCTGGGCGTTCGCGTGGGGACCGGGGGCAAGGGTGTCGAGGCGGGCCAGGTACTGGCGGTAGTCGTGCCCCCGGGTCGTCAGACCTGCCTCAGCAGGGTGGTCCAGGTCAGGTCGCGGCGCTGGTTCATCACCGAGGACCACAGCCGGGCGGTCTTGACCGCGTGGAAGAAGACACCCTTGCCGTTGAGATTGGTCTCGGCCGTCGGCCCGCCGTCCTGGTACTCGTGCTCGTGATCGATCTGCCACCGCGGGGGCGGGGTCCGCTCCCCCGGACCACGCCCGTACACATCCGCCGCCACGATCTGGCGGCGCATGTCCGCGTCGGGACGGTAGGAGGCGATCGTCCGCTCGATGCACCGCCCGTCGGCCGGGTCCACCAGGATCCGGTGCATCGTGGTCCCCGGAGCCAGCGCCAGGTCCCGCGCCTGCCCGGGGGTCAGGAACGCAGGGTGCAGCCCCAACAGCTCGGCCACCGTGCCCGACCAGGCCACCCCCGGCAACGGAGCCTGCCCCACCACCGGCCCGCCCTGTGGGACGGCCGCAGGTGCCGACGCGTCCAGCGAGAGCGGCGCGTCCAGTGAGGGCGGCGCGTCCGTCGACAGCGGAGAGTGCGGCGCGTCCGGCGAGGGCGGCGAGGCTCCTGGCGGGGTCGGCGGCCCTGCCGAGGGCAACCGGGCAGACTGGTCCCCGCATCTGCGGGCCAGCCAGTCCGGCAGCGGAGGCCAGCCAGGGTCGGCCAGGGTGAACGGCCCGAGCCCGGTGCGACCATCACCGGCTTCGTCACGGGTGCCGACGAGACCACTGAGGCCGTGCGGATGCTCCAGGCCCGGGCGGCCCGTGCTGCGGCCGGTGTGCGCGCACCGGGGGCAGGCCACCGTGCCGGTCAGGCAGTCCCAGGGGACGACCACCTGCAGGTTCACCGGTGGGGTCGCCGTCGTGACGGCGGCCAGGCCGTCCAGGTCCTGCGGCGTGACCAGCTCGTCGACGACCTCGGGAACCTCCACGGTGCCGTGCAGCAGCAGGCTGGCGCACAGGTCCGAACGCAGCTGCGCCAGCGACCGCTCCTCCCCAGCCCCCCGCAACGCCCGGGCCATCCGGTCCACCCGGGCGAACACCCCCACCCCCGAGATCAACGCAGTCCGCACGCCCAGCGTCGCCGTCCCGTCGTCGTGCACCCGCAGCCACGCGTCCCGCGCCGCGACCGCCTCGTCGCGGGCGGCCCTGGCCGACCGCTCGTCCTTGCCCTTGGCACGGACCACCTCACGGTCGAGCGCGGCGTAGAACTCCTTGACCGCCCATGCCCGTCCGTGCAGCTGCCCGTCCGGGTCCAGCCGCTCCGGCGCGGCGCACGTCACGTCGCTGCCGAAGAGCACCGCCGCGATCGTGGTGACGTCCTCCACCGGCAACGACCCTGCCTTGGTCCAGAACCGGCGCACGAGATGCCAGGGGACCTCACCACGGCGCAACGCCTCCAGCACCGGGGCACCGATCCCGTCCGGCGCACAGGCCACCGCCACCATGTCCCGAGCCTCTCCGCGGCCCAGGCCCAGGGCCACCTCCAGCTCGGCGGCCACCAGGGACTTCACCCGTGCCCGCCACTTCCCCCAGGCCGTGGCCGACAACCCCGCCGCGTCCTGGATCCCCTTCTCTGTGGTTCCCCCCAGATCGTGGAGGGTTTCGGGCTACGCGGCGTCCGGGACGGACGCTGCGGTGGACTGCTCGTAGTTGACGGGTGACATCATGCCAG
>NZ_MKKA01000043.1 GCF_001942405.1 Ornithinimicrobium sp. CNJ-824 | reverse complement strand
ACCGGACAGGAGGAAACCGCTGCTACCGTCCCCGCACTGACGGCCTGATCAACCCCACCGAGGGATCACCGTCGTACACCACTCCACCGGACTTGACCTCATCGAGCGCCGCGAGCCGAACCGGTGGACCGAGGCTCAGCTGCGCGACTCCTTCGCCGCGCGCGTCAACATCATGCACACCCTCTACGTCGCTTCCCACGCCGTGGCCGTAGGCCTTGCCAAGACCGCGGCCGAGGAGAAGGGCGACCGCCGTCTGCAGGTGCACCGGGTCACCGCCGAGGAACTACGCCACCAGGTCCTCAGCATCGAACAGATCACCCACTCCTACATCAACGGCCACTACCCGCAGGCGTTTCACGGAAGGCACCGCGAACCGCCGGACGACACCAGAATCCCCGGCGCCATCGCCAGCTGGGACGTCCACGCCCAACGGGCACTGACCCGAGAACCCACGACCCACGCGCTGACGCGGGTGGCTGGGGCAGCGTTCAGCGCATCCCTACACGTGCACGCCCTGTGGCGGGCAGCCGTCCAGACCGGACAGGTAGACCCCCGAACGTTCGAAAACGAGATCAGTCCCGCGCTGGAAACGATGATCGAGAAGTGGGGCCAGGCACACACGTACTTCCAGCAGCTCACCCACCCGCACGACTCGAGCCCTCTCGCGCTGAGCAAGGCAGGGTGGGAACTGGTGGACGCCATGCGAGAGGTCACCGCGACCAGGCGCATGCCCGCCTCGGTCGAGGACATCAGGGAACGTGTGGACGGGGAGACCCTGGTGAGATCGCTGCACCGGTTCCACGCCACCATGGCCGGGGTGGCAGGGGTTTTTCACGAGACCGCACGCAAGGCGCCCCTGCTGGTCGACGCCAGGGCGGCAAACGACATCGCGCGAACGGCGTCCGAGGACAACGGTAGAGGGGTCCCACCGCCACAAGAGGCAACCGTCGCCCCGCGCGACGTCCTCCACAAACGAGCCATCCCGTTCCCAGAAGGCATTCGAGGCCCTGCGGAGGACGTCGGTGGCCAGGCGGCCACGGCGACGCGCGCGGCGCTGCGATCCACCCTCGCAGCCAGTGACGGCCATCGTCCGGTCATGAGCCCACACTCAGCCTGGACGCCTCCAGTCGGGTCCGAAAGCAGGCTGGCGGCCAGTCAGAAAAACCAACACCGGGCCCCCACAACGAACCCGACGAGCGCGACGCCGCTGCACGCGTCTCGATAGTGACAAGCTCCCGACCGATGGACGCCAGGTGCGGCAGATGAGCGCGACCGCGGGAGAACCGGGGTGGCCCCGTTCAACCGTTGGGTACAGTCTCGAGGTGCTTATCGAACAACGCGCTGGCGTCCGCCCGACCACGTCGGACGAGGGCCCGCACCGACAGGTCGACCAATTGGCTCCACCGGCGATCTGGGGAGAGTTGGTCGCTCAGGTCTTCGCCCTTGAGGGCGTTGTCGAGGGAATCAGTCAGGTTTCTCCGGCGTCCTCCCGAGCCGTCTACCTGGCGGACTTCAAGGAGGAGGTTTCGCCTCGAGCCTCGCTTTCTCCCGGAAGGCGCCTGGAGCCGGTGCATCTGCACGGCGTGCAGGACACGAGCGTGCATCTAGTGCTTCCAGCGGATCGTGGCGAAGAGCTGGTCCGTCTCGGCTGGGCCGAGCCTCACCAGTACGCGGACTTCGGCACAGAGTTCATGATCTTCGGCCCCCGGGACAGCGACGAACTGCACGTGGTGCTGTCGATCATCAAGGAGAGCCTCGACTTCGCCCGCATCGGGGCCTAAGACCGCTCGTATCGCACGGGTGGGTATCGCGCTGGAAGCGGCAGATGAGGACGTTCGTCGGTCGCGACCTCTCAGCCGCTCAGTGCGCCCTGATCGCTGCCATACCCGGATACAGAGCCCACGAACCGCCTCGCCTACGGTGTCCTCATGCCCACGACCCCGCCTCGGCGCCGTCGTGGTACCCCCTTGCCGGTCGTGGTTGTCGCTTTGGCCGTCACGATGGCGACCGTCGCCGCGACTACCGTGCTATTGATTCGTCCTGCGGTGTCGACGCAGCGTTGGGCGCTGGACCGCGACGTCGCAACTGTGTCGACGTCGAACCACGACGCTTCGCCGTGGGGTTTGCACCTCTTCCTCGTGCCGCACCCCGACGACGAGCTGTCCGGGTGGACCTCGCTCGCCGAAGCCCGCGGCCTTCGACCCGTCCTGGTGCTCCTTACCCAGGGAGAAGCAACAGTACGGTGCTCTGAGCCTGGATCCGCCGAAGTTTATGGTCGTGTGACTGGGTCGTGACACACGAATGCCCCTGTGACCTGGGAGGATGGGACTTACCACAGACCCAGAT
>NZ_MKKA01000042.1 GCF_001942405.1 Ornithinimicrobium sp. CNJ-824 | reverse complement strand
CAGACCCTCCATATCAGCCTCGTTGGTGAAGCGAAGGAGCCCAAGGCGATGTGCAGTTCGACGCAACGGCGCCGAACCAGCAAAGCCCGCACAGCGGCAAATCCGGATGCCGGCTCTCGAGTTGGCCGGGCTTAGGTCTCAGAGCGGCTTGACCATGAAGAGGCAGGGATTCGCTTCACCCCACAGGTCGGTCTCCTCAAGCGGGAGAAACCCGGCCTGCTCGTAGAAGTGACGGGTGCGCGCGTACCCGGGGTCCGGATGTGAGCCGCCCAACGTCTTCACCTCGAGCAGCTGAACACCGCGTTCCCGCGCGTCCTGTTCGACGGCCTGGACCATGGCGGTTCCGACACCCTGACCGTGATGGTCGCGGTCGACAACCATGAGGTGGAGCTCAGCCACGTGCGGGAAGTGACGATCGACCAAAGTGAGCCCGATGACGTTCCCGCCGTCATCGCGGACCGTCCACGTCTCCTTGGTACGAGCCGCTTCGATGTAGTCAGCGTTCGCCTCCGGGAGACCGAACCACTCAGGCACCCTCGCCAGAAGTCGCTCCGCCGCTTCCGGCACCTGCGAGTCCGGACGACAGATCCATCCCATGGCCTAAGCCTGCCAGAGCGCATCTGCGACGACACACGATTAACGGCTCGCGCACGAGTGTTCCGGGGAACACCTCCGGTCAGTCGGGAGCGACCGACCGGCGGCAAAACCGGACGCTTGTCACCCGAGGCGTAGGAGCACGGTTTTCGGATTCGCTATGGCTCTTCCACCGCCTGGTTGCCGTTCATCCGGAACATGTAACCGCGCGTCGTCCCACGTCGGCAGCCTGCTCGACGAGGCGCTCATGGAAGGGAGTCCGGAAAGATCTTGGCGCGGAACCGGTAACAACGCTAGCTAGAGGCCCGGGCACCCAAACCTAGCCTCCGTGGTCGGTATGTCTATGCTTTCGCCCATGCCTGAACCGCTCCAGACACCCGTCCTCGCCGGCGGCGTGGTGACGCTGCGCCCGCACACGATGGCGGACCTGCGACCGGTGCTGGAGCGGTGCCTGGACCCCGAGTCGGTCCGGTGGACGACCGTGCCGACGGGGTACACCGAGGACATGGCGCGGGACTACCTCGAGCAGATCATCGAGCCGTCCGCTGAGCAGATCTCCTGGGCGATCGAGGCGGACGGGCAGTATGCGGGCACGATCGACCTGCGATCCGGCGGTGGCGAGGGGGAGCACGCCTCGGGCGACGTCGGTTACGTCACTCATCCACGATTCCGGGGGCGGGGCATCATGACCGCCGCAGTGACCCTCGCGGTCGACCACGCCTTCGACGTCCTCGGCTGGGAGTTGCTGGTCTGGCAGGCCAACATTGGCAATGTCGCCAGCTACAAGCCCATGTGGCGCAACGGCTTTCCTCGACCACTGTCTGTGCCCGCCCTGCTCAACCACCGGGGGGTGATGCGCGACGGGTGGCATTCGGTCCTGGAGCCGGGCATGCCCCGCGAGCCGCAGGGCCGGTGGGAGGATGTGAGCGCCGCCCTGCTCCGCGATGTCGAGCAGGCGCGTCGCCCAGGTTGACGATCGAGCCTCCCCGCATGGCGCTGGGGCAGGACCCTCCGAAGGCCTGGGAGGGGTGACCTCACCACAGGGCGAGCGACACCCCGATCTCCAACAATGTGCTGCCTGCACGCGGCAGACATCCCAGGTTCTGGTTCTGTCAAGCGGCGGTGTTGAGGTGCTGTTGCCAGGCAGTGTTCTCGTCGTAGAAGGTCCGGTAGCGCAGGCAGCCGTGGAGGATGCCGACCCAGCGGTTGGCCAGCTGGCGTAGAGCGGCTTGGTGCCCGACGCCTCGTCTGCGGAGGGCCTGATAGTAGGCGCGGGCACCGGCGGAGCCGCGCATGGAGCAGAAGGCCCACTGCTGCAGGGCATCGCCGAGGCGGCGGTTGCGGGCGTACCGGGCGAGTACCACGCGTCTGGTCCCTGACGCTCTCGTGATCGGGGCGGTGCCGGCGTAGGCCTTGCGGCCTTTGGCGTCGGCGTAGCGGTGGGGGTCGTCGCCGAACTCGCCGAGGATCCGGGCGCCGAGGATCACACCCAGGCCGGGCAGGCTGGTGTAGATGTCAGCGTCCCGGTGCCGGCCAAAATGCTCGGCCACCACCTGCCCGAGCCGTTCGATCTGGGTGTTCAGGACGGTGATGAGCGCGACCTCTGAGCTCACGATCGCCGCGTAGGCGTCCTGTATGGGGTCCGGCTGCCGCAGCTCCGGGGTAGTCAGGATCTGCCGGATCTTCTCCGAGCGAGCGGTGACGTCGCGCCGGTTCGCCGCGGTCAGCGCACGCACGACCTTGGCCCTAGACAGCCTCGAGGCGCTGTCCGGGTCGGGTGCCTGGGCCAACAAGACGAGCGTGTCCGGCTCGTCCAGGTCCTCGAACGCGGACAGAGCCGCGGGGAAGAAGTCCCGCAGTGCGGCGCGCAGGCGCAGCACGTGGCGGGTCCGGTCCCAGATCATCGACTGGTGCGCTCGGGCGGTGACCTTGACCGCCTCTCCGGTGGCGCTGTCGCCGGCGACCGGGCGGTGGTGGGCCCGGTCCAGGCGGACGATCTCGGCCAGCAGGTGCGCATCCGCGGTGTCCGACTTCGCCCCGGAGGTGGAGTGCCGCTCCCGGTACCGGGCGACCGACTTGGGGTTCAGCCCGTACACGGTGTATCCCGCCGCGACCAGGGCACCGACCCAGGGGCCCCGGTCCGTCTCGATGCCGACCAGCACCTGCGCGGCCGCCTCGGCCGGGTCTAGGGAATCGCTGATCTGGGGGCGTCTGCGGGTGTGAGGCCAGCCCGCAGGGGGGCTGAAGCCCGATGAGGCCGCGGGAGCGACGCTGGAACTGT
>NZ_MKKA01000041.1 GCF_001942405.1 Ornithinimicrobium sp. CNJ-824 | reverse complement strand
GTCGCGCAACGCGCTCAACGCTCCCTTGCGGCCCGAGGACGCGGCCCGTTCGACCTGGGCGTCCAGGTGGTCGAAGAGATCCTGCAGCTCTCCGTAGGTCAGCGGCCGTCGTGCCGGGCGGCCCTCGTACTCGTTCAGGTGCGCCACCGTGTTCCACTCGTGGCACACCTGCGAGGGCACAGAGCCGAACCGGTCGCGACACTGACGGGGCCACTCGTACCGGGCGTCGGTCAGGTAGTCGCAGAACATCCGCAGCGCCAGGTGGTACCCGCGGATCGTCGAGGGTGACCGCCGACCGTCCCCGCTGGCCAGGGAGACGGTGAAGTCCTCCACGTCCCCAGGGCCCCACGCCCACGGGTAGGACTCGGCGAACTCGGTGAACCGACGGACCACCCGGACCCGGTCGCCGATGGTCTTCTCACCCAGCAGCCGGGAGGCCTGCTGGCGTCCCCAGCCGGTCAGCATCGCCTCGAAGACGGCGCTCTCCTCGTTCAGATGAGCCACGCCGGCGATCAGGACGAGCCCCGCTGATCCGGGTATGCCGACCATCAGGACCGCCGATCCGTCGTTGCCTCAGAAGCCATATTGTTGCTCCTGACGTTACACCTAGTAGGACGTCCCTGGTCAACGAACTCGCGTGGGGACGTCGGCGTCCCTACTAATCCGCAGACCACCCAGTGGGTGTGACTTCTGACGCGATAATGCTCGCTTGGTCCGGCAATGCAAGAGGTGTGTGGGACATGAGCGGGGCGGATTTGGTCGTCCTCAGGATCGCTGATCCTGCGTGGAACGGACGCGGCTAAGGAGCGGTGAGTCTGCGCGAGGCGTGCTGGGCACGGGCGGGTCGGGGAGGGGCTAGTCAATGCGGCGGTGAGTCCCTGGGGCAGGGTCGACCGCTTAGGTGTGCAAAGAGTGCGGAACGAGTCGATGTGGAGGTCCGTGGTGCAGAAGCAGGCGCGCAGGCAGGAGGCGCGGCTCCGGGCTCGGCAGGCTCGAGCGAAGGTGCGCGAGGAGCAGTCCGAGAAGGAGTGGCGGCTGTCCCGGTGGGGCGCGGCGGTGGTCGCGGCACTGGCCGAGCGTGACGCGGCGGTAGCCGAGTGCGAGCAGCAAGCAGGGCGCGCTCTGCGGTCGTTGATTGTGGAGGGGGGACTCAAGACGCAAGAGGCGCTGGCATGGTGCGGTGACGAGACGCTAACCGGACGGGAGGTTCATCGGCTCATCCGAGGAGTGGTCGATGCCGCCGACCGCGACCACTTGAATCAGGGCGAACACCGGGGCTCGGGTGATGCTGGCTGACCGCATGCCGTCCGAAGCAGGCGGGTTCGCCCACTGCCACCCCGCGACTTCGGTGGCAGCCCCGGACACGACTTCGGTGGCAGCCCCGGACGAACGGGGTTTTTCCGATCAGGCTCGCGTGAACGAGAGAGCGGATAAGGCCTTGGTAGATACCCCAGCTCGTCTCGGCAGTGCAGCGCGTTTCGTTCGGCCCTCGTGTCCCGCTACAGGTGTTCGGCGAGCCGGCGCAGGTGACCTTGACGCCGAGGTTCGTCGTTGGGGCGGGCCGGCACTGCTCTGGCTCTGCCGACAGTGGCAGGTTGTTGGGAGGAATGAGCCACAAACCCGTTCGCCGTGACGGTCGAGCCAGGGTGGCGCAGGGCCGTCGCTGAGGTTTCACGGTCGGTAAGGGGGCCTTCCCTCTAGTATTGCCCCATGCCCCGCGGACCACAGCTCGCACGGGATCACCCGTGCTCTACCGCCTTTCTCGATGAGACAGGCGCTATCGCGCATGACCGATTCTTCGCAGTGGGGCTCCTCAAAGTTGCTGAACCAGCACCCTTGCTGCGAGCAGTTCAGAAGTGGCGCGACCGTCGACACTGGTACAACGAGATCAAGTTCAGCGCAATCACACGTGACTCGTTGTCGTCGTACCTTGAGGTCGTAGACACAGCGATGACCGCCACGACGTCGAATTACTTCTGCTTCGTCGCGGATCGGCAGAAGGCAGACCCAGTCCAGCGGTTCGGCTCACACTGGGAGGCGTACACCAAGCTGGCCGAGCAATTGGTGGTGGCTACCGTCAAGCCGCCTGAGCTCATAACCGTCCTGGCGGACAACTACTCGACACCCGACGAGGTGCTGTTCGAGCAAGCCTTGAGGGCGAACGTGAATAGAAGGCTCCGCCGCTTAGCTGTCGTCTCGGTCTGCCGCCTCGATTCTAGGTCCGCAGACGGCCTGCAGATAGCAGACCTTCTGACTTCCGCGATCGCGCTTGAGTTCCGCATCAACGCGGGTCTAGCGAAGGCGACTTCGCCTAAGGCGACACTGGCGGCGCACGTAAGGCAGCACCTCGGGGCTGGCTCATGCTTGGGCGGTTGGAGGACCACCGAGCACTCGGTAGCGATATACGGCGCCGAGCCCACAGAGCGTCAACCCAGCTTGACGTCGACCAGCACGAGCGCGTAACATCCCACACATCGGGTGTGGGCCTCTGGCCTATAGCCCGTGCATGATCACGAGAGCGGCTCGACCTCTAAGGTCGAGCCGTTCTCTCGTGTCCGGACCGGACCCTCGGCATACCAAGGGCCGCAGACGGTCCGCCGAGTCGCCGCTGAGGCAGGCCTCACACCGGCCTGGCGTCCGGCCACAGAGTGTAGGTGTGTATCCAGCCAGTCCCTGGCTTCCACGTCCAAGCGTCCAGCTTGGTTACGACGTAACACCTGGTCGCCCGCTCGTTGCCACCGTCGGCCCTTGAACTAATCGTGGCGTCGCGATCGAGGCGGCTTGCGAGTTCAAGAGGCCTTTCCCTGACCGGGCCACGCCCGCCTATGTTGCCGGGTTCGGCGACGTAGCAACACCCCCGCGATGGCCCATTGAGCGATCGACGGAGCGCCCCCAGGCCAGGAATGGACGGGCTCGGGAGCCTCAGGGCGGGCCAACCCCGGCGAGGTGCGTGGTCTAGGGAATCGCTGATCTGGGGGCGTCTGCGGGTGTGAGGCCAGCCCGCAGGGGGGCTGAAGCCCGATGAGGCCGCGGGAGCGACGCTGGAACTGT
>NZ_MKKA01000040.1 GCF_001942405.1 Ornithinimicrobium sp. CNJ-824 | reverse complement strand
ACGACCCCAAGTGGAAAAGCCGGGCAGACCGGCGGCTCCCGCGCGCCCCGACGCCGAACTCGCTCAGCAAATCCTCTCAGCCCGCATCTCAATTCCCCCAGGAACCCGCTCGGCGGATCGAGGCTGAGCCAGCCCTACGCCCACATGCCCTTGAGCGTCGCAGGCGCTCTATACAAAGCCGGACGAGGTCAACCGCCGTCCGCCAGGCACTAGGGTGCGTCCACGCTCCCTCAGGGGCGTGTGCGGGCGTCCGCAGCCCGCGTCACTTGCGGCGGTAAGACGCGCCGATCACCAGCAACCGGGCGCCGCGGTTGCCGGGGGCTCGTGACTGTACGCAGGGAGTCGTAACGCCGACGCACAGCTGCCGGTGGCACTATGCTGACGTCCCCAGAGCCGGTTCCAGCGGAGGAGTTGTATGAAAGCCGAAGAGGTCGAAGCCGGAAGGTTGTTTGATAGCGGGCAGCAGCTCCTCGTTCCGATCTGGCAGAGGCGATACACCTGGGAACGGCAGGACTGGCTGGAACTTTGGAAGGATGTGCAACACCTACGTTCGACTCCGAGCGCGACTCACTTTATCGGGAGCATCGTGCTGAAGGCACTCCCGTGGCGGGGACTGCCCTCGGAGGCCAAACGCTACTGGATCGTAGATGGTCAGCAACGAGCCATCACTTTGACACTGCTGGCTACCGCAATCCGCGACCGTTTGGCTCGACTATCCGGGTCCGACGAAGATCGAGTCGCGGTTAGTCGTGCCTACACCGATCAGCTTTTCCGAAATGCAAGTCTTAAGGACGGCCACCAGGACCGTCTTGTGCTGCAAGCCCACGATGCCAACCGACTCAACCCGATCGTGAACGGCCCCGCGGGTGAGCTCTCGGACGCGCCCATCGACCGTGCCTACGACTTCTTCGCTCGAGGTCTCGAGCATCTGATGACTGAAGAGTTAGAGGATCTGCTATCGATCGTTCTCGTGCGGATGATGGCTGTTTGGGTCGTTCTGGAAGACAACGACAATGCGCATCGTGTCTTTCAGACGCTCAACGCTGGAGGAAAACCGCTGCGACAGGCCGACCTAGTTCGTAACTATTTCTTCCTTCTTCTCGGCGACGCGGGAGACGACTTCTACCACTCTCATTGGCAGTTGCTCGAAGCGGATCTACCGGCTAAGGAACTCGAAGAATATTTTGTGGCATGGACAATTACTCAGGGGCACACCGGCGCGAAACAGTCATTGTTCCGCTACTTCCAAAGCGACCTGTCGTCAACAGAAGAGGACGCGAGCGCGGTTCTAGCGTATGGCGCCTTCTAACGGCCACGGCGCGTCAGTTTCAGTGGATCCGCAGACCAGAAGACAGTCCACTCGTCGCCGCCAAGGCACCTCTCTTGGAGTTGCGGTCCTGGGGAACTGTGCCAGCCGAAGGGCTCATACTGCTGCTTCTGCGAAGGTTTACCGAAGGGAAGCTTGACGACCACGCGCTGGCCGAGACCTTAGAGTTTGTTCTGTCGTTCATGGCAAGACGAATGCTGGCGGGGTTTGAGCCGCAGCTGCATAAGGACATCTTTGTGCGCGCGGCGCAGCGACTCAGGGCGCGTGGCGAACTTGAGGGGGAGGACTTGGTGGAGTTCCTGCGCTATACCCTTAGTCGGGGAACCGATGTTCGCTCGTGGCCCACCACCGACCTAGTGATTGAACGCGCCACCTCGAACTCCCTTTACACGGATCCTCGGTCCCATTGGGTCAAGTCCATCCTGCTCAGAGCGGCAGGAGCACTCAGGACTCCAGATGACGCGGCACCAAAGCCCGAGAAGCTTAAAGTCGCCCACGTGATGCCGGAATCATTAACGCCTGAGTGGGCCAATGATCTCATCGGTTGGGGTGTCGAGCATCCGGCTGGCCTCCACCAGCTGCGAGTGCAAGTGCTCGGCAACCTGACGTTGATCGATGACGACGCCACTCTAGAGGATATGACCTTTGACCAGGAGAGAGTTGTCCTTGAAGCCTCTGGGTTGGCTATCAACCGGACAGTCTCCGAAGAGCCCGCTTGGACAGGTGTCCAAGTCGACGCTCGGAGCGCCCAACTGGCGATGCTAGTTTGTCAAACCTACGCGGTCCCAATGGATCGGGAGACACTGCAGGGGTCAAGATTTGCAGACGCCTCTGATGACACGGCCCTGTCCGAGCCTGACCTGGACGAGGACGCGTGAACCGCGAATCGTAATGACCGCCACGCAATCCTCAGCGCTTAGCTGATCGAAGGACCACCATGCCCTCACTCGCAACGACTACCTACAACAAGTTGCTGCAGGACGTTGAAACACTAGTTGGCTTGCACTCGGGATCAGGGGCGCCTGGCCGCCCATCCGGTAATAACGAGCCGCTACTGCGAGCAGCAGTGGTGTTGCTCGTGACCGCGTGGGAGAACTACATCGAGCAAGCTGTTGAGGAAGCCTTTGACCACGTCTTGATTCAGGTGGGCGGCCAGCCGCAGTTGCTGTCGGATCACCTCCAGAAAGTGATCCAAAAGGAAGCCCAAAAGAGCGCTTGGAGCGTCACAGGGGATGGCTGGCGCAGCGTGGCCCTGGCCGAGGTGAAGAGCCTGGTCAACGATCTGAACAACGCGGCGAGTGGCCAGGTCGACGCCTTGATCGCCAAAGCCCTAGGCATCGCAACGTTCATTGACGGGGTGAGCTGGCAAAGCAAGTCGGCGAGCAGCGTCCGCGCCGACCTGCGAAGTCTCGTGAACGAAGTGCGCGGGGAAATCGTTCATAAGGGGACCACTCCGAGTGCACTGAACCTCGCCGGCTTTTCAGAGTGGAAGAACTTTGTGACGAAACTAGTCGCCCGCACAGACGCCGTGCTGGCTACTGGGGTTGCCTCAACCTATGGCGCACCCCCCTGGTGAGCCACGGAACGTGCGTTGGTTGATCTGAGTCGCGAAAAGGATTAACTGCCGGGAATCAGGGCCGGGCCTCTTGGCCATCCGATCGATCGGTAGTAACATCGCTTGGCGACATATGGGGGGTGGCAGCTTCTCCTGAACGAGGTCGACCAGGTTGCGCATCATTGCCATGTCGAGGTTCTGCGGACACCCGGCGTGTCGTTTGGTGCGTCCATCTGGGCGGAACTGACGCCAGCCGTAGACCATGGACAGGTTCAGACGCCGGCGACGTAGGCGGTGAGGAAGCGGACGCCGTGGCGGTCGAGGTTGCCGGAGGCTCGGTCGTAGTGCTCGGTCGTCCTGGGGTCAGCGTGCCGGGCGAGGATCTGGGCGTCGCGAAGTGGTACGCCGGCGTCCAGGGCGTTGGTGATGGCGGCGTGGCGCAGCGAGTGTGGGTTGATGTGCCTGGGGATCCGCGCGCTCTTCGCGATGCGCTGCACCATCCGGTAGCCGTCGCGTCGGTCGATCGGTTTGCCAGAGAGCGGGCGCAGCACTAGCCCGGGTCTTTCACGGCGCTGGGGCGTGAGCGGTGTGTAGAAACACCGAAGTGCTTCCTGATCAGGGGAAACTTGGACTTGTCGAAGGTCCCAGG
>NZ_MKKA01000039.1 GCF_001942405.1 Ornithinimicrobium sp. CNJ-824 | reverse complement strand
AATCAGACGACCAGCTTGGCCGAGGATGACACTCAGCGTCTCTAGCCACCGTTCTGGGTCCGGGGGTTCTGTTGACGGAGGGTCGAAGAAGGTCAACGGGACATGCCTACTTAGAAGCGATTCATTGCTCGGGTCGGTTGTGTTGGGGCTCCAAGTCGCCGGGTGCATCACTCGAGAAACATACTTCTTGTCACCGTTCTCGTACTCCGCAAAATGTTGAAGCCAGCCCATCGCTTCGAGTTTCGAGCGCATGGTTCCTCTGCGACGAACACGACCGTGGGTAGCAGCAATAATGAACTCTGGTTCCGATGTAGTGCTGTGTGAACCCGTGCTCAGTCGATCGATGAAGCGTTTCTCTTTTGGTAGCAAAGAGCGACTGGGAAGTGTGGTGGTGGCGCGAATATTTCGCCGGTGCAGGGAGTCGCTGATTGTGAGTAGAGCTACGAGCGCGCTCGGTTCGCTCACCTCCATTTGGCTCAGGTCCAAGTGGAGCGGTAAAGGTGCAGGGTCAGCGGGCTTGTACTTGCGTAAGAGCGAGTCCACATCTTTCATGAGGAGCACCGTGCGGGACTCGAAGACCACGGGGCGCGCTGGATCGGCCCCTGTTACGCGCGACATGAGTGCACTGTAGCGGTGGGGATGCTCGAAATGGAAGGCTGTGGGGTCAGGTCGGGAGGGAAGATGCCTGCACCGGAGAGCGATGGAGCGCCGCGAGCTACCCCGGGCCGAGGAGGAAGGGTGACGCGTAGTCCGCGACATGTGGGGCGTCTGTGGCCTCCCTTTTCACGGCCCGTCTCGGGGTGTTGGCGGCGCTCGAAAGCTGAGCAGTTTTGGCGGCCGAAGGGCGAACGGTTTCGGTCTAGTGGTTCTTTCTCGGCCTTTATGCGGGTGGCCGACGCCGGGTCACGGCAGCCGGTAGGAGGATCCTTTGAGGGGAGATGACGCCGGCGTGGTGGACGATGCAGTCGCTCATGGCGGCGGCCACGACCCTGGTCACCGAACATGGCCGCCCAGGAGCTGAACGGCAGGTTGGATCGTCAGGATGACGGACCGCACCCTGTTCACGTTGTCGCGGAGCCGGCGGATCAAGGCGATCCACCCGACCCGCTCGGTCAACACCCTTCGGGGCATGTCCGGGCAACGGCCAGCAGCTGACGCACCCGCGCCCCGTAGGGTGAACGACGTCGGACCCGCACCTCTCTCGTACTTCGGCGGACCGTCCGAGGCCACAGCCGCAGCGACCGTGTTCCGGGAGATGCCCAACCTCTTGGCGATCGCGCCTTCGGCACACCCTCGCGGGCCAGCCTCCTGATCAGCGCCCAGTCCTCCATGGTGATCACACTCCATTCGTCGAAGAGTGCTCACTTTCCGAGCGCCGAGCTTGCGAAGCTTTCAAGCGCCCCCGATAGCGCTGACCATGAAGGGTCTACCCCCAGGTCGGGTGGATGGATGGGTGATCCGAGGGGCCCACTGCTGTCCCTCCTGCTTTTACGGGCACGAAACACGCCCCTCCCGGAGGCCGGGGCAGGCCCCGGACCTGGGTGCATGCTGGGGGCTCGAACCATCATTCCCTGTTTGCAAAGTCCACGATTGGGGCCGCGAGAACGCTCTGATCTGCGGTTATGTAGCGTTGAGGAGCACCCAGCCGCGCCAAATCTGTACCCCACTGCAGTACTTTTCTGGGGTACGGTCCGCGTGCGTAGGTGACGAAGCCGAGGCCCATCATCACCGCCCCGGGAGCGACCATGACTCGGCGCCATCTTTGCCCTGTCGGGGGAGTGCCGTTCATGCGGCGTCCAAGTGGCTCAGCGTCCGGAGGGCGCGACAGCGACACGCCGATGTCCGGGACGGTGTCCGAGGATCCGTCTCGACGGCAGAGCTCACGCCAGTGGGTGCATCACTTGGCCCACAATGGGCTCCCGCCGCAGGGGCTGCTGAAGGTTCGGTCGACACTCCAGCAGCCCCCGTGGGTCAGCGGTCATGCCGTGACGGTGGGTCCATTCGCCGCCACTTGGTGGGCCGACCACTCGGAGTTCCCTGGCGCGTGAGGTCGATTTCTGCTCGATTCCTACGCAGGGCACGCTCAGCCACTGCCATTCGCTCCGGGAAGCTCTGGATGATGCAGGCGTCGTCCGTGGGCTGGCACCCGTACTCATCGCGGCGCGCCATCACGAACCCCCGTTGATGAGGTACCGCTCAATCGCCCCGAGCGTCAGTGAGCCCGAGTTCAGGGCGCGGACCGCGGCCACGGCTGCATCAGGGTCACCTCCAGCCTCGGAAACCCGGAGCCGCAGCTCCTGGATCTTCTCGGCGTCCTCCAACGCCTCGATCTCCGCCATGCGCACCTCACGCGCCTCGCGCAGGGCCATCTGACGCCTGCCCTCAGACATCAAGCTCACCCCACCGGCCACCATGGCGCCTCCGGCCATCAGCATCAGCACTGGGAACATCATGCACCTGCCACCCTTCGTCTCTGGATCAGAAGTACCAGTCTGGTACTTCTTCAGTACCAGACTGGTCCTCCCTCCCAGTACCTGTCAAGTACTCACCGGGTGTGACTTTGGTACCTTGGGAGCATGGAGCCAAGGACGGAGCGCCAGGCGCTGGGACAAGTCATCCGCGCTCTCCGCGAACTTGAGGGCCTTACGAGGCAGGAGCTCGCCACGCGGGCTGAGCTGGGCGAGGTGATGATCGCAAAAGTGGAGCAGGGCGCCAAGACCCCCTCAGCTGCCGCCCTGAGGAGAATTGCGTCAGCTCTGGGATTAGAGGCGATCGAGCTCTCGAACCGTGGCCTGCTTTGGGCTGCGCTGCAGGACTCTCCAGAGGCGTCCACCGCGCTGCTGCGCAGCGTCGCAACAGGTGCCGCACGTCTGGCTGCAATGCACGGCAACAGGGGGGCGCGCGTTGCATTGCCAGCGGCGGGGCTCGGAGTTGCGGGGGGCCTCGGCGCTGCGGCTGCGACGGCCGGTATTGCGGGCTTTGCATACCTAGAGGACAAGCAGACTCGGGGCGAGATTGAGAATGCCCTCCGCGAGCGGCTAGAACAGCGCCTTGCCGAAGCATCAACCCCGGAAGCGCTTGTGAGCTTGGCGATTGCCCTTGAGGAGCCCACCCCCGAGGGTCAGGGGGCGGAGTGAGGTGAGCAGCGGACGAGACCCTGTAACACCAACTGCCGCGTCATTTCGCCACGACCGGACGGGGTGCTGCGTTCGGCGTAGCGTCGTGGGCGTCGATAGCCTCTTCGCGCTGGAGGCGGGCACCGACTGGGCCCGGATCCAGGTCGCCGCGGGAGGCGACCATGTCCACCGACCAGCTCCACGGCGACACTGCCGTTCCAGCCGTACTCGATGAGCCCCGCACAGCTCGCGGCTGTCTCGTTCCTGGCCCGGCCGTGTACGCCCGGCTCCCGAAGATCCACCGGGACGAGACCCCCACTCAAGGCCTGGTCAGTTGGAGTTGATCCGCTTCCTCCAGGTCGCCCAGACCATCACCGTCCACCACGGCGCACTGGCCTACCTGCTCGGGATCAACGCCCTGCGCGCCTCCGAGGCCGCAGCCGTGCGGATCGAGGACTACACCGACGTCCTGCGGGGCCACCGGGTACTGCACCTGGTCGGCAAGGGCCACAAGCCGGCCACGATGCCGCTGACCGTCCCCGTACTGCGGGTTCTGGAAGCCTGCCGCGGTGAGCGCAGCAGCGGGCCTCTAGCCCCGGTCTTTCATGAGGCTGGGACGGTGATGGCCTTGGGGG
>NZ_MKKA01000038.1 GCF_001942405.1 Ornithinimicrobium sp. CNJ-824 | reverse complement strand
TGGAAGGTTCACTCGAAGGATCACGCGGTGACCGCGCCTACATCAGCAGGACACGCTCACCACCGTGGTCGTCGTACACCACTCTGATGGACTCCACTCAGCCCCCGAAGGCTTCTGGGACGAGCACCTCTGATTATCGGGTCGCGAGGCCTCCATCAGCGGCATGACCGGATGCCTCTTGAGCGCAGGGCATGGGGATCTGGGGATGGGCGCTATGCACGCCGTCCAAATTTAGCGAGATAGTGCCAAACCCTCTTCAGGGCTTGGTTGTCGTACTTACCCTCACGCGCGGCTTGCCCGATCAGGTCGGGTGTGATCACCGATCCAATCGATCGGGCGAGCTCCACGTACTCACCACCCCGGTAGCTCGGGTCCAGTGATGCAGTGGCGGTAGCGAAGCCGGGGTGCCATTCGACAGGGCAGTCGAATCTCTCGGCTGCTCGTTCGACATCTGTGCCCTGATAGCAGGGGTCGAGCACGACAGCCTCGACGTCGCGCGCGATGCATACCTGACCGTGGACATGTGCCTCGACATATCGATCCAGGTGGTCCAGCTCACTCGCATGTGCCAAGCGGATCAGGTCGTCGACCTCACCCGATCCGGTGACAGCATCGGGTTCGAAGACCGAATCGGGAAAGCAGAACGTGCATCGATCCATGACCTCCTCGCGAAGCCGCAGGTGTGCCGATCCGAACCGGACGGATCCGCCGTAAGGGTCGTCAGCGAAGTTCAGGGCCCCGTACACCGGACGCTCGCTATGCGCAGCGCCGTCGTAGCGCCCCCGGAAGAGTCGGCTCTCCCAGCGCCATCTGTCCCCATCCTCATGGGCAGTCAGGCCGCCATTGGACGTTCCCGTTTCGAACTGGCTGCGGTAGCGCCCATCACGGGCGATCGCCTCGATGACGAACCCGTCGCCGAAAGCCCAGTCGGGATGAAACTGCAGCGTGACATGCACATCGAGCATGCTGCCATCCCTGGCGTCTCAGGGGCTCGGGACATCGGCCTACCGGCCTGGGGCAGTTGCGCGCGTAGTCGTTTGTAATACACTCGACTTGTGAGCGAAGCGTTCGACCTTGAGGCGCTCGATGACACCGAGCCCTTCGAGATCGACGAGCAAGCCGCTCACCTGTTCAAGCATCCACACCTGGGGCTGGACGATGTGATCGACGCGTGGAGCAGTGATCCGCTGTTCTACCCGGCCAAGCCGCCCGCCCACTGGTTGATGCTCGCGGAGGTCAGTGGGCGAGTCCTCATCGTCCCGCTGGCCCCATCTCGATCGGGCGATCCGAGCAAGTGCCGACCGATCGGCTGCTACGAGGCGTCTTCGGGCCTCGCCGCTACGTACCGGAGGGACCGTGATGAGCACTGACGACAGCCGGCCGATGACGCCGGAGCAGGAGTACGACTTCTACGCCGACCCGCGCAACCAGGAGCCCCAGGGACCTGCGCGTCGTCGCAAGCGTCCGATGAGCGCGCCCGTGCCGGTGCGCTTCCCAGCTGACCTGCTCGAGGAGGTCAAGCGCGCTGCGGAAGCGGACGACCGTTCAGTCTCCGCCTGGATCCGTCGAGCCGTCGAACACGAGCTGTCCCGCCCCGCCTGACCCGGTGAGCCCAACACGCGGCCAGCGGCAGATGGGGACGTTTGAGAGGTCTCCCAGTGAGTGCATAGTTATGCAGTCAGAGGTCTCTGTCGAGATGGCCTGCGGCGGTTCGACTGAGGGTCGGTTCGGCCAGCACGTCTGGCCGCGCGTCTGTCTGACGATGTGTCCGCAAGGGGATGGTCTTACGGGACGATGGCTGCGGGATGGCACGGCGCGCTTCAGAGCCCGGGTGAGGGTCGGACCAGCGGGTATTGCATGTGGCCCGTCTCGCGGCGAAAGGGCGCGTTGGCGCGGTATCGGGCAGGGGGCCGGTGCGAGTTGGGAGTCGCGACGGGCTGGGCGCGGCCCCGGTCTCGGCTCAGCCGCCGTGGTCAGGTGTGTGTTGGTCCGTCCTGGTTGGTGTCGCGGCCCACCGGCTGGACTGCCTCGCTGGTGTGGGTGTAGGCGGCGTCGCGCACGTCGGCGTAGTCTTCCAGGCCCGCGCCGAGGGCGCCGCCGACCGTGGCGATCGTCGCCGTGAGCCAGGCAAGGCGCCCGTACTCCGCTGCGCCAAGTGCCGTGCCCACCGAGGTGGCATACACCGACTCCGGGACGAGGAGCAGCGCGCCGAGCCATGCCAGGACGAACAGCGCGAGGTAGTAGACCAGCACGCCGATGACGACGGTCGCGAGGGTGGCGAGGTTGAAGAGGACCACCTGCTCGCGTTCCCGGCGGTGCCGCGCGCGTTCCCACAGGCCGCCGCCGAGGACGAGCGCGAGGGTGAGGGCGCCGACCGACAGCACCCCGAGGCCGGTGAGTCTGAGCGACCCGTAGGAGGCGGACAGCGACCACAGGTCGGAGGTGACGAGCGCTGCGACGCCGCTGGCGGCGGCGACGGTGAGCGAGCGCGACAGTCGGAGGGCGAGGCGCCATGGTTGGTTCGCGCGCACCATCCCAAGCAGAACCCAGAGGTTCCCGCCGAGCACGCGGGCCGCGAACTCCACCGCGTTGTCCCCAGGATGGTCCTTGGTGTCGGCCGCGAGCTGACGCAGCCGCCGATCTGGCGAGCGCCCTTCGGCCTCCGCGCCGAGCAGCGTGGTCACGACACCGACGACGGTCTCCTCCGCCCGCCGCTGCACTCGCACTGGTCCTAGCGCCGGGACGGAGACCAGGCCGACGCCGTGCACCGGCTGGTGACGACGGCGAGGGTGCGGTGCCCGTCGCGTAGTGGGGAGTCGGTCAGGACGACGGCGAGGTCCCAGTCCGCGTCGAGCATGCGGTCCCGGGTCTCCTCGAGGAGCTCGGTGCGGCCGGCCGGTGGCCGGGTGAGGACCTCGTGGGCCACGGACACCGTCCACCGGGTCCCGGGAAAGCGGGCGGCCAGGCGCTCGGACAGGGTTGTCTCGAGTGCCGAGCGCACGAGCTCGGCCGCGCGGGGTTCGAGCACGACACCGAGGTGCAGCGTGAGCGGGCGGGCGGCGGGCGGCTGAGCGGGATGTGGCACGGGCCAAGTCTCGGGGATCGCGATGACGGCGGGGAGATCGATGCCCGCGCCGGTGCGATCAGGGTCATCCAGCGCCGAGGGCCGGCGGTGCCGTAGCCCGTGCACGGGATCAGTGGGCTTGTTGACGAGGTGCACGTCGCGGGTCAGGGGCGTACGGTCAGAGCTTGTCAAGATGTCTGTGTAAGTGATGTGGGTCACATGGGGGTTAGAGGTAGGCGTTGGCGATCTCGGTAGCAAGCATCCTTGCCGCCGTGGCCTGCGTGGCGGTCGCTTTCCGCGCCCGAGGCGATTCCAGGCGCTCGGCCGATGCAGCTGAGGCGGCCGAGCACCGCGCTGCGAGACCGCGGCTGCTCGTCGAGCCCGAAGGGGCCGTGCCGCACAACGCAACGGAGGTGATCTACCGCGTTCACAACCTCGACGGTCCGAAGTCACTCTCATCGAGGCAACGCCACGTGTACATGTCTTCGGGGGTGAGGTGCAGACCGACGTCCTCCTCTGCGACGGGGCTGAAATCGGAGTGGTCTACGGCGACCAGGTCGAGCATCAGTGTTACCCGCTCGGTGTCCACGGAGAAGACCTCAGCTGGGACCAGATGGTCCTGAAGGTCGCTCCCGTGGACGCTGAGACAGTGATCGTGGTGGACGGGGTGGACTTGACGTACGGCACGAGATTCCAAAGAGGCACCGAGCACACCGGGTGGACAGGCACCATCGTGTTCCCGAGTGAGTGAGCACAGTGGGACCCGTTACAGGCCGGAGCGGTCGCGGCCCGCGAAAGAACTCCCGAGGGGCGGCAGTAGCGTGCGGCCACGCTCAGCGCGGCAGATGAGTGATAAAGATTGAGGTTGCCGCACGTCGGGATCGTCGCGCACACTGGCGCCTCTTCCACCTGAGAGGTACAGCTTGAGCTACGACGATCCGCGCCTGGCCGTGCTGTATGACGTCGACAACCCCGACGGCCCCGACCACGACTTCTTCCGAGGGTTCGCAGACCACCTCGGTGCGAACCGCATCGTTGATCTAGGCTGCGGCACCGGTCTGCTGACGGTGACCCTGGCGAGGGCTGGGCGCACCGTGACGGGGATTGACCCCGCGCCGGCGATGCTCGAACGCGCAGCAACCCGGCCCGGAGGTGAGGCTGTCAACTGGGTCCTGGGCACCGGCGACGTACTCACGCCTCACACGACCGACCTCATAATCATGAGCGGGAACGTCGTCATGCACATCATCGGAGACGACTGGCACACCACGTTGGCAGCGATCGCTCGTGCCCTCACGCCCAACGGGCGCCTGGTGTTCGAGGCACGAAACCCTGCAGCGCACGCGTGGAAGAGTTGGAACGACCCGGTGGGAGAGCGAGACACACCCGTTGGTTTGCTCCGCGAATCCGTTACCACCGAACCGCCGGACGAGGATGGTGTCGTTCGCATGCACTGCCACAACGAGTTCGTCGAGACCGGCGATGTCCTCGATGTGGAGCAGTCCTTGCAGTTCCGCGACCGCTCGCAGATCGAGGCCGACCTGCTCGCCGCCGGCCTTGTGACGCTCAACGTGTGGAGCGACTGGGCAAAGACGCCGTTCGGTGGCACCGAGGCAGAACCACTGATGGTCTTCGACGCAGCTTTCCCTGGCTGAGGGGGAACGGCGCCACTTGACAATCGGCGCGGCCGACCAGCGGCAGGAGCGGATACTGCATCCGATCCTGACGTCGTCGTCCGGACGCCCCAACCTCTGCATCTGGGGCACGATGGCGTGGTGCTCGAATCCACCGAA
>NZ_MKKA01000037.1 GCF_001942405.1 Ornithinimicrobium sp. CNJ-824 | reverse complement strand
GGGTGACGGTAGGAGCAGAAGAAGCACCGGCTAACTACGTGCCAGCAGCCGCGGTAATACGTAGGGTGCGAGCGTTGTCCGGAATTATTGGGCGTAAAGAGCTTGTAGGCGGTTTGTCGCGTCTGCTGTGAAAGCCCGGGGCTTAACCCCGGGTCTGCAGTGGGTACGGGCAGGCTAGAGTGTGGTAGGGGAGACTGGAATTCCTGGTGTAGCGGTGGAATGCGCAGATATCAGGAGGAACACCGATGGCGAAGGCAGGTCTCTGGGCCACTACTGACGCTGAGAAGCGAAAGCGTGGGGAGCGAACAGGATTAGATACCCTGGTAGTCCACGCCGTAAACGTTGGGCGCTAGGTGTGGGTCCCATTCCACGGGGTCCGTGCCGCAGCTAACGCATTAAGCGCCCCGCCTGGGGAGTACGGCCGCAAGGCTAAAACTCAAAGGAATTGACGGGGGCCCGCACAAGCGGCGGAGCATGCGGATTAATTCGATGCAACGCGAAGAACCTTACCAAGGCTTGACATGTACCGGAAACTCCCAGAGATGGGGGCCCCGCAAGGTCGGTACACAGGTGGTGCATGGTTGTCGTCAGCTCGTGTCGTGAGATGTTGGGTTAAGTCCCGCAACGAGCGCAACCCTCGTTCTATGTTGCCAGCACGTGATGGTGGGGACTCATAGGAGACTGCCGGGGTCAACTCGGAGGAAGGTGGGGATGACGTCAAATCATCATGCCCCTTACGTCTTGGGCTTCACGCATGCTACAATGGCCGGTACAGAGGGCTGCGAAACCGTGAGGTGGAGCGAATCCCTTAAAGCTGGTCTCAGTTCGGATTGGGGTCTGCAACTCGACCCCATGAAGTCGGAGTCGCTAGTAATCGCAGATCAGCAACGCTGCGGTGAATACGTTCCCGGGCCTTGTACACACCGCCCGTCAAGTCACGAAAGTCGGTAACACCCGAAGCCGGTGGCCCAACCCCTTGTGGGAGGGAGCCGTCGAAGGTGGGACTGGTGATTGGGACTAAGTCGTAACAAGGTAGCCGTACCGGAAGGTGCGGCTGGATCACCTCCTTTCTAAGGAGCATCTTGGCACCTGGTGCCCGTCCCGGTTCGGGGTGGGCGGCCGGTGTCTGGTTCCCGTTGCGTGGGCGTTCGTCCCACGGCGGGTGCTCGGGTGGAACATCAGTATTCCGTCGCCGTTCCCGGTGTCCTGTCCCGGTGGCCTAGTACGACCTGCCTCCTCGTGTGGGGGTGGGTGTGGAAGGGTCTGCCTGGGTGGGGTCGGGGGTGGTGCTGACACGTTGTTGGGTCCTGAGGGATCGGGCCCCACCTGTGTCCTTCGTGCGTGCACGGGGGGTGGGTGGTGCCGGGCCTCTGGAGTGCCGGGGCCCTGGGTGCTGTCCGTACCCGCGTCGTCCAGCTGTTGCTGGGTGGTGTGTGTGGCGGGAGCGTTTGCCTGGGGTTGGCCTGGTCGTGTGTTGAGAACTGTACAGTGGACGCGAGCATCTTTGTGGCTTTATTTTGTTTCAAGTTTACAAGGGCGCACGGTGGATGCCTTGGCACCAGGAACCGAAGAAGGACGTGGGAATCTGCGATAAGCCTCGGGGAGTCGATAACCAGACTTTGATCCGAGGATTTCCGAATGGGGAAACCCGGCTGGACTCATCTCCAGTCACCCGTACCTGAATATATAGGGTGCGTGGAGGGAACGCGGGGAAGTGAAACATCTCAGTACCCGCAGGAAGAGAAAACAACATGTGATTCCGTGAGTAGTGGCGAGCGAAAGCGGACGAGGCCAAACCTCAGCTGTGTGATCACCTGGTAGGGGTTGCAGCTGGGGGGGTTGTGGGAGTGTGTGTACCGGTGCTACCACGCCGGTGCGGAGTAAGAAATCGAGTTCATAGGCGAAAGGTCTGGGAAGGCCTGGCACAGACGGTGAGACCCCGGTAGCCGAAATGTTCTCGACTCCGTATCGCACGTCCCAAGTAGTACGGGGCCCGAGAAATCCCGTACGAATCTGGCAGGACCACCTGCCAAGCCTAAATATTCCCTGGTGACCGATAGCGGACAAGTACCGTGAGGGAAAGGTGAAAAGTACCCCGGGAGGGGAGTGAAATAGTTCCTGAAACCGTGTGCCTACAATCCGTCGGAGCCGGCCCGTGGGCTGGTGACGGCGTGCCTTTTGAAGAATGAGCCTGCGAGTTAGTGCTCAGTGGCGAGGTTAACCCGTGCGGGGTAGCCGTAGCGAAAGCGAGTCCGAACAGGGCGTATGAGTCGCTGGGTCTAGACCCGAAGCGGAGTGATCTACCCATGGCCAGGGTGAAGCGCGGGTAAGACCGCGTGGAGGCCCGAACCCACTTAGGTTGAAAACTGAGGGGATGAGCTGTGGGTAGGGGTGAAAGGCCAATCAAACTCCGTGATAGCTGGTTCTCCCCGAAATGCATTTAGGTGCAGCGTCATGTGTTTCTTGCCGGAGGTAGAGCTACTGGATGGCTGATGGGCCCCACCGGGTTACTGACGTCAGCCAAACTCCGAATGCCGGTAAGTGAGAGCATGGCAGTGAGACTGCGGGGGATAAGCTTCGTAGTCGAGAGGGAAACAGCCCAGATCACCAGCTAAGGTCCCTAAGCGTGTGCTAAGTGGGAAAGGATGTGGAGTTGCGAAGACAACCAGGAGGTTGGCTTAGAAGCAGCCACCCTTGAAAGAGTGCGTAATAGCTCACTGGTCAAGTGATTCCGCGCCGACAATGTAGCGGGGCTCAAGCACACCACCGAAGCTGTGGCAACGACATATTCGCTCGGCCCGTCCCCTCGTGGGGTGGGTCCAGGCGTGTCGTTGGGTAGGGGAGCGTCGTGCCGCGGGAGAAGCATCCGAGTGATCGAGGTGTGGACGCGGCACGAGTGAGAATGCAGGCATGAGTAGCGAAAGAAGAGTGAGAAACTCTTCCGCCGAATGACCAAGGTTTCCAGGGTCAAGCTAATCTGCCCTGGGTAAGTCGGGACCTAAGGCGAGGCCGACAGGCGTAGTCGATGGACATCCGGTTGATATTCCGGAACCGGCGAAGGACCGCCCAGTACCGAATCACGTGATGCTAAGCGCCTGAAGCCGTCGCAGACCCTGCCCCCTTTCGGGGGGGTTGGTGAGCGGCGGTGGAACGCGCGACCCGAGCGTGTAGTAGGTAAGCGATGGAAGGACGCAGGAAGGTAGCCTCCGCGTGGCGATGGTTGTCCACGTCCAAGAGCGCAGGACCGGGGAGAGGTAAATCCGCCCCATCAGTTGTCCGAGGCTTGATGGTGACCGTGTATGCGGGAAGAAGGGTGATCCTATGCTGCCTAGAAAAGTTCCTAGCGAGGTCCGAGCCGCCCGTACCCCAAACCGACCCAGGTGGTCAGGTAGAGAATACCAAGGCGATCGAGTGAATCGTGGTTAAGGAACTCGGCAAAATGCCCCCGTAACTTCGGGAGAAGGGGGGCCCGACGTGTGAGACCCCTTCGCGGGTTGGCACGGAGGGCCGCAGAGACCAGGGAGAAGCGACTGTTTACTAAAAACACAGGTCCGTGCGAAGTCGCAAGACGATGTATACGGACTGACGCCTGCCCGGTGCTGGAACGTTAAGGGGACGGGTCAGTCGCACGTGTGCGGCGAAGCTCTGAACTTAAGCGCCAGTAAACGGCGGTGGTAACTATAACCATCCTAAGGTAGCGAAATTCCTTGTCGGGTAAGTTCCGACCTGCACGAATGGCGTAACGACTTCTCCACTGTCTCAACCACGAACTCGGCGAAATTGCACTACGAGTAAAGATGCTCGTTACGCGCAGCAGGACGGAAAGACCCCGGGACCTTTACTATAGCTTGGTATTGGTGTTCGGTACGGCTTGTGTAGGATAGGTGGGAGACTGTGAAGCGGGCACGCCAGTGTCCGTGGAGTCATCGTTGAAATACCACTCTGGTCGTTCTGGATGTCTAACCTCGGTCCGTGATCCGGATCAGGGACAGTGCCTGGTGGGTAGTTTAACTGGGGCGGTTGCCTCCCAAAAGGTAACGGAGGCGCCCAAAGGTTCCCTCAGCCTGGTTGGTAATCAGGTGTCGAGTGTAAGTGCACAAGGGAGCTTGACTGTGAGACAGACATGTCGAGCAGAGACGAAAGTCGGGACTAGTGACCCGACGGTGGCTTGTGGAAGCGCCGTCGCTCAACGGATAAAAGGTACCCCGGGGATAACAGGCTGATCCTGCCCAAGAGCTCATATCGACGGCATGGTTTGGCACCTCGATGTCGGCTCGTCGCATCCTGGGGCTGGAGTCGGTCCCAAGGGTTGGGCTGTTCGCCCATTAAAGCGGTACGCGAGCTGGGTTTAGAACGTCGTGAGACAGTTCGGTCCCTATCCGCTGCGCGCGGAGGAAACTTGAGAAGAGCTGTCCCTAGTACGAGAGGACCGGGATGGACGAACCTCTGGTGTGTCAGTTGTCCTGCCAAGGGCACCGCTGATTAGCTACGTTCGGACGTGATAACCGCTGAAAGCATCTAAGCGGGAAGCACACTTCAAGATGAGGTTTCCATGCCCCTCGTGGGTGAGAGGCTCCCAGCTAGACTACTGGGTTGATAGGCCGGACGTGGAAGCACAGCAATGTGTGGAGCTGACCGGTACTAATAAGCCGACAACTTGAACAACACAAGCCACGAAGATGTTACGCGTCCACTGTACGGTTCCCGAGACACGAACCACCACCACCCACCAAGTTGTGGGTTGGCCCGGGTTCGACAAGATCTCGATATTGTTACGGCGGTCATAGCGTCAGGGAAACGCCCGGTCACATTCCGAACCCGGAAGCTAAGCCTGACAGCGCCGATGGTACTGCACCGGGGACGGTGTGGGAGAGTAGGACACCGCCGGACCACCATTG
>NZ_MKKA01000036.1 GCF_001942405.1 Ornithinimicrobium sp. CNJ-824 | reverse complement strand
ATCGAACTGTCGCAAGTCCAATCGTCCCAGGTCACAGGGGCATTCGTGTGTTACGACCCGGCTTGGTCACCCAATACATCGGCGGATCGAGGCTGAGGGCGAGCCAGCCACTGCCGCTCCCTAGCGACGGGCGAGATGGCGTAGCCTATTCCTCCCTGGGGTGGCGACCACGACCGGCTGCGCGTAGAGCGGGCCGACGGACACGTCCGACTCTGCCGCCGATCGGGTGCCCTACCGCCTCCTGCCGGATGAGCCGAGTTCCGCAGTCACCTGGGGGACTTCCTTACTGGCGACGCCCGATACGCCCCCGGCTGGTCTGTTGCGGACAAACCGTGCGGCCCTCGCCCGCGACCCACGACGACGCATCACCGACCAATCCTGCGCCGCGCCCGAGATCGGCTGGCGGCAATTCGAGGCCGACTACGAACCACTCCGTCGAGCGGGACCGAGCGGAAGTGCAGCGAGCCTGGGCAAGTTGCAACCGCTCTCATGTGCGGCCCCGCACCCGCCTGGCCACCTCGTGGCCCAGCACACCGGTCGCTTTGCTGGCGACGCCTACCGCAACGGCCATCGGCTGGATGAGCGTGGTCGAAGACTGCCGACGTAGCGCTAGACCAGGCGCTTGGGCGACCGTCTAGGCTGCCCCTTGACCGCGGCCGGCTATGAAGGGCCGGGCACCTCGGCACCGTGGCGCGGGCCATCACGGCCTGTGCGGAGAAACAGGGGAATCAAGCCATGAAGGCTGTCGACTCGCACCTGCTGACGCTCCTCAAGGCGAGCAGCCAATTCATCGTGCCGATCTACCAGCGGCTTTACTCCTGGCAGGTGACAGAGTGCGCCCAGCTGTGGTCGGACATCGTGCGCGCGGGCACCGACGAGCGGCTGGGCTCGCACTTCACAGGCTCCATCGTCTATGTGGCGCGGGACCAGGCAACCAACACCTCGGCCGAGCCGGACCTGATAATCGACGGCCAGCAACGCATCACGACCGTGACGTTGATCCTGGCGGCCCTGGTCGAACGACTCTCACAGCTCCCCCGGGGTGAGCAGGAGCCCTACGACGGGTTCTCCCCGCGCAAGATCCGCAATAGGTACCTGCTGAACGACGACGAAGAGGGCGAACGGCAGCACAAGCTGGTCCTGTCCCAAAGCGACCGGGACGCCCTGTTCGCGATCGTGCAAGGCGTGAAACCCGCCGATGGTCTGACCACGCGCGTGATCTACAACTACAAGTACTTCCAGAACAAGTTTGCGGACCCCACGCTAGACCTCGTTCAGGTGTGCCGAGGCCTGGACAAGCTGATCGTGGTCGACGTCAAGCTGGAGCGCGGTGTAGACAACCCCCAGTTGGTATTCGAAGCCATGAACTCCACTGGGCGCAAACTCTCTCAGGCCGACCTGATCCGCAACTATGTGCTGATGGACCTGCCCACCAAGGAGCAGACCAAGATCTACACAGCCCACTGGCGCCCCATGGAGCTGGAGTTCGTCGGCGCCAGCGACAGCAAGTTCGACGAGTTCGTCCGTCACTACCTAACGGTCAAGACCGGAGACATTCCCCGCCTGGACGACATCTACGAGGCGTTCAAGGACTACGCCACCACCCACGTTCAGGCCGACGAACCTATCGAGTCCCTCGTGGTCGACCTGCGCGAGTACGCCCACCGCTTCTGCGCCATGGCCCTGGGCAAGGAGAAGGACCCCAAACTCAGACCAGTCTTTCGCGATCTGGACCAGATCCGAGCCGACGTCGTCTATCCGTTTCTGCTGGAAGCGTACACCGACTACGAGCTGGGCACTCTGGGAACCGACGAGTTGCATGAGATCGTGCAGATGGTCACCTCTTACGTCTTCCGTCGGGCTGTGTGCCGCATCCCCACCAACTCACTCAACAAGACGTTCGCGGGATTCGCCTCGGCTGTGCGCAAGGATCGCTACGTCGACAGCGTTAAGTCCCACTTCCTGAGCATGCGCAGCTACCGGGCGTTCCCAACCGATGAAGAGTTCCGAGCGTCGCTGACCACGACTGACCTGTACAACTTCCGCCGACGTTCCTACCTTCTCCGCCAACTGGAGAATCACGGGCGCAAAGAACGGGTTGCCGTGGAGGAGTATACGATCGAGCACATCCTCCCGCAGAACGAGAATCTCTCTCCGCACTGGCGCCAGGCGTTGGGTCAGGACTGGCAAGATTTGCAGCGCAAGTACCTGCATACCCTGGGCAATCTGACCCTGACCGGATACAACTCCGAGTACTCCGACCATCCCTTCACCACCAAACGAGACATGCCAGGCGGCTTCAAGGACAGTCCATTGCGTCTCAATGCCGGGCTCGGGCAGCTGGACGCCTGGACCGTCGATGAGATCGAGAGGCGTGGAGACAGGCTGGCCACCGACGCCATCGCCATCTGGTCGCGACCGCATCTCGACGCGGCCGCCATCGAAGGGACCCGACTCACCCGCAGCGAGTCTCGGTTCACCATCGAGGACCACCCCTACCTGCTGCCCCCACGCCGGCGAGACCTGTTCGAGAAACTGAGCACGGAGACGATGGCTCTGGATCCGGGCGTCACCCGACACTTCCTGAAGCTTTACGTAGCGTTCAAGGCCGAAACGAACTTCGTCGACGTCGTCCCGCAGAAGGCACGCCTGCGATTGAGCCTCAACATCCCCATCGAGGTCGTCAACGACGAACGGGGACTGGCTAAGGACGTCAGCGGGAAGGGCCGCTGGGGCAACGGACCCACGGAAGTCAGCCTCTTCGAGGACTCAGACTTCGCCTACATCATGGGCCTGGTCCGGCAGGCCTACGAGTACCAGATGGGCGGCGACTGACGAAAGCGCGATTGACAACTGGCCAGTTTCGACGGTCGTCGCAGGTCCTCGGGACTGCTGAACGTTCGGTTGACGCCTCGTCGTGACCCATAGCTTGGTTTCAGTGGTGGCGCTGGCCGACGGTCGTCCTGAAAGGCTGACCGCTATGCCCCGTCCGTTCCCGCTCGAGTTCGAAAAGGGCTACCAGAAGACCCCTGGTGCTGCGCCGGAACGCACTCTTCTAATGGGTGCTGCCGATCCTCTGGCAGGCTCGGTTCCGGTAGCGGCTGGCGGGTCAGCACTCCACTTATCTGGCTCTTCGTCTTTGAGGGTGGGGTGAGGGCGGCGCGCCGACGCGCTGGGTGAGGCCGGGACGGGGTCGAGGTCCTCGATGATCAGGGGACTTCTACCTCTCCCGATCGCCAAGGACCTCGACGTGTCTGAGCCTACGTCGTGCTGCCGTGCCCTGGGCACCGGCGGCGCGTACTGCCACAACTGCGACCTCCTCGTCGGGCTGGACGGTCTGCACGTGACCGACGTCCGGCGCGATCCCGAGCTGCTCACCGTGACCGTCGAGTCAGCCCCGGCACCGGCCGGGTGCCCGGGCTGCGGGACGGTGGCCGAGGCGCACAGCCGGCGTGCGGTGCGGCTGGTCGACGCGCCCTGCTTCGACACCCCGGTCGTGCTCCTGTGGCGCAAGCGCCGCTACCGGTGCCGCGAGGACGCCTGCGAGGTGCGGACGTTCACCGAGCAGGTGCCCGACCTGGTCCGGCCACGGGGGCTGCTGACGACACGTGCCGCGCGGTGGGCCATCACCCAGATCCGCTCCGAGCACGCCTCGGTGCAGGGCGTGGCCCGCCAGCTGGGCGTGCGGTGGCGCACGGTGTGGTCGGCGATCAAGCCGATCCTGACGGCAGCGGCGGCTGACGAGACCCGCTTCGCCGGGGTGGCCATCCTCGGGGTCGATGAGCACGTGTGGCACCACGTGTCCACCAAGCGCCCGAGGACGGCGGGCGCGGGCCGAAGGAGCTGACCGGCATGGTCGACCTGACGACCGATGAGAACGGGCAGGTCAGGGCACGGCTGCTCGACCTGGTCCAGGGTCGCACCCGGGCCGCGTACGCCGACTGGCTGGAGGCACGCGGGGAGGAGTTCACCGAGGGCGTGGACGTGGTCACCCTCGACCCGTTCCAGGGGTACAAGAGCGCCATCGACGATGAGCTGGCCGACGCCACCGCTGTCCTGGACGCCTTCCACGTCGTCGCGCTGGGCACCAGGTGCGTCGATGAGGTCCGCCGGCGGGTGCAGCAGGACACCACCGGGCACCGCGGCCGCAAGGGCGACCCCCTCTACGGAGTCCAGACCATCCTGTGCGCCGGCGCCGAGAACCTCACCGACAAGCAACGCGCCCGGATCGAGCGGGCGTTCGCCGCGCACGAGGCTCACGAGGCCGTCGACCTGACCTAGCAGGGCGCCCAGAAGCTGCGCGCCGCGTACAAGCAGTCCGACAAGGCTGAGGGCCGCAAGATCGCCGAGCGCATCGTGGACTCGTTCCCCTCCTGTCCGATCCCCGAGGTCGCCCGCCTGGGACGGGCCCTGCGCAAGTGGAAGGAGGCGTTCCTGGCCTACTTCGACACCGGCGCCACCAACGGCGGCACCGAGGCCATCAACGGCCTCATCGAGCTCCACCGCCGAATCGCCCGCGGCCTGACCAACTTCGAGAACTAGGCTCTTCACAATCCAGGGTGTAGTTGGGGCCTGAATCCGCCGGCCTCCAGGAGTGCTCGGGCGATGTAGTGGGTGAGGTTGCGGAAGCCGAGGGCCAGGCCGCGCAGGTGCTCAAGGCGACCGTTCACTGCTTCGGTGGGGCCGTTGCTGGTGCGGGGGCGCTCGAAGTAGGCCAGGACGTCGCAGACGCGGCGGGCCAGGGTGCGGCCGAGCGTGCGCAGCTCGACCAACGGTCTGGGCACGCCCTGGGTGAGGGCGTCGATGACCGAGTTCATCTCGGTGCGGCCGCCCGCCCGGTCGGGGTCTCGGTAGGCGGAGATCATGCGCTGGTAGATGCCCCAGGTGAGCTCGACCTGCAGGTGCCGGTCGCCGGTGAAGAGCGTGTCGA
>NZ_MKKA01000035.1 GCF_001942405.1 Ornithinimicrobium sp. CNJ-824 | reverse complement strand
GATCCCGGCCCGGATCGCCAACCGGGCCCGACGACTGCACCTGCACCTACCCACCAACTGGCCCTGGCAGGACGCCTGGGCAGGCATGTACGCCGGCGCCTACGCCCCCGCCTGACACCCACTCCTGCCCCGACGAGGAACGACCCCAAGTGGAAAAGCCGGGCAGACCGGCGGCTCCCGCGCGCCCCGACGCCGAACTCGCTCAGCAAATCCTCTCAGCCCGCATCTCAATTCCCCCAGGAACCCGCTCGGCGGATCGAGGCTGAGAAGGGCCTCGCCAAGTACCTGCAGGCAAACGTGGGTGAAGTGCCGCCTAACCCTGACCCCGTCTCTCCCGTCGCCGGCCCCGAGGCTTGCCGGGAGGCCAGGCTGAACGCCTTCCGCGCCTGGCTGGCGGAGGCGGCACGGCACACCCCGGTGGTGGATGTGGATTGGGCCGCTGCGGTCCCGCTGGAGCAGGCTGGCCCTCACGGGCAGATCGTCCACGGACCGGGCGCTTCGGTCGCGGTGCTCGACCTTGGGGACGGGGCGCTGACGGCCCAGGGGGTGGAGGAGGCCGTCCGTGCCCTGCTTGAGGATCCGCGCGCAGGGCTGCCCGAGCTGCCCGTGGGACGGGTCACAGCGTCGTCCTACTTCTCGACCGACGCCGCGTGGTCCGCGTCTGCATGCGATGTGGTGAGCACCTGCCCCGCCGATGAGGAGCCCTACGTATACGACCGCGACGACCACTTGGCCGTCCAGGATGCCGCGAGAGCACTGGCGCCGCTTTCGGATCAGGGGAGCTGGCTGGTCACTCACCCCTACGACCCTGCCGTTACCACGCACCTGGCCCTGCCGGAGGAGGTCTACGAACAGTTCATGGGGTTGGGCCCGGGCCGCCGCGACCAGGCGATGCGGACTGGTACCCACCAGCGCCTCTACGGCTGGTTGGCGTTCCCGGACGTGTGGAGACCGGGTGATCTGCCGCTCCAGAGTGATGAGGTCCTTTTCCCGCGTATTCAGTCCTATGAGGTGGTCGTGCCGTGAGGCCAGACACCGCGACGCCCCGGCAGCGGGGCCGTGTCGAGCGAATCATCTCGCTCGACACGGCCCGCGGCTTGTTCCTCATCGCGTCGGTAAGCAGCGTCTCCGTTCTCCCACCTGTCCCGGGGTGGTTGCAGCATCCTGCCTGGTTCGGCGTGACCATCTACGACTTGATCTTTCCGCTTTTCGTGACACTGTCCGGGGTCGGCTTGGCGTTCGCCTACCGTCGCGCCAGCGACTGGCGTGCTACCACTCGTCGAGTCGTGGTTCTGGTGGTGGTGGGCGTGCTGTACACGGCCGTGTACTCCGGCCACTACGACGTTTCTACCCTGCGGTTCACGGGGGTGCTTCAGCTGTATGCCGTCTTAGTACTCGTCTCCGCACTGCTGCACACTGTCACGCGTACCGCACGCGGGTGGGCCACGATCACCGTGGTAACGGCGGTCTTGGGCTCGTTGGCGTACGCGTGGTTTCAGGCCCGATGTCCCGGGCAGGTGCTGGCCCCGACCTGCAACCCGTCCGGAGTGCTCGACCTGCGCATCTTCGGTGAGCATGCATATGCGCAGGGAGCGAGGCGGCACGACCCTGAAGGCGTCGTGGCGATCGCCGGGGCCTTCCTGACCGCGGCGGCGGGAACGACGGCCGGCCACCTCGCGCTGGACGCCCGACACGGAAGCCGGCGCGTCGGGCTGGTCCGCATTGCCGCCTGGACCATCATGTGCGCGGTCCTCGGAGCGAGCCTGACGCTGGTCGTCGAACCGTTCAAGCGGCTGTGGACGCCGAGTTTCGCCCTGCTCGCCGGAGCCCTCGGGCTGGCGATCTTCCTGGCCGCCTACGCAGTCTTCGACGTGTTGCTGGAGCGGGCCGCGGGGCCGAGCGCCCGTGACCGGGCGGGCTGGCCGCTCGCCGCGCTGGGTAGGAACTCGTTGCTGGTCTACTTTGGCTCGCACCTGACCGCAGCACTGCTGCTGCGTTACGGAGGTGAGGTTCCATGGGCTCAGCAGATGGGGGCGACGCTCTCGTTCCTAGGGGGACCGCAGGTCGCCTTCGCCACGGTCAGCCTGATGCTGTGGTGGGGTCTCGCCGCGCTACTGCACCGCCGCCGCATCTACATACGACCCTGACGGGACGCTGCTCGCGGTCCGCGCACGCACCGTGACAAGATTTCGTTGCTGGCCGACGATGTGCGGCCTAGGAAGACGTTGAGCGCTGGGGGTCTGGACGCTACGCGTTCACGGCGGCAGATCCGGACGTTAGGGGTTGGTGAATCTCTCCCAGGCTGACTGACGGGTCATGCCGAGGGCGGTGCCGATGCGTGCCCAGCTGATGTCGCGGTCGCGGGCTGCTTGGACCCAGGTGGCGAGGTGGGCCTCGACCTGTTGGCCGGCGCTGGCGACCTGTGGGAGGCGGGCCAGCAAAGTGTCATCGTCGAGGGTGCTCCACGGCAGGACGGGGCCGTCGACGTCCTCCTCGCTCGGTGTCGAGGCGAACAGGTCGAGGGCGCCTTGGGCGCACTGCCGGCAGATCGCCGCCAGCGGGGAGGCGACCAGTCTGCCTGTCTCGCTGCGGGAGCGCAGGCAGTAGCTGCACAGGACGTCGGAGAGCACGGCCCCAGTATGTCAACGTCAGGCCATACCTGACATACAGTGTCAGGCATGTCCTTACATGCGCGTGGCGATGAGACCCCCACAAGTCGGGGAGTGCAGTGGTTCACGGCCACCGCCGCGGTGGAGTCGGTCGGTGACAGCCTGGCCAGGTCCTTGCTGCCGATCGTGGCGGTGAGCGTGCTGGGCGCGGGGACGGCCACGGTCGGGGTGCTGAACTCCTTGGGGCTGGGCGCGTTCCTGCTGCTCGCGTTGCCGGTGGGGGTGCTGGCCGACTGTTGGTCTGCCCCGGTGTCGATGATGACGGTCAGCAGCCTGGTGCGCGCTGGTGCGACCCTGGGCGTGGTCGCTGCGTGGGCGGCTGGGCAGCTCTCCGGGGCGGTTGGGCTGATGCTCCTGCTGGCCTTCGCGTTGACCATCGGCATCGCTGACGTGGTGTTCACTGCTGGGCAGGGACTGCTGGTGCCCCGTCTGGTGGAGCCGGAGGAGATCCGCGGGGTGTTCGGTCGGATGCAGACCGCTACCCAGGCGGGCGGGGCGATCGGCCCCCTGGTCCTGTCGGGCCTGCTGGCGTTGCTGGCCGCGCCCCTGGTCTGGGTCGCCTCGACCGTGATGTACCTGGTCTCCGCCGCAGCCCAGCGCGGGATCGCACCGTTGCGTCCGGGCCCGCCGCCCCAACCTCGCGTCTCGATGTGGGCTATGGCACGGGCCGGGACCGGGCAGCTCTTCGCCCATCCCTTGCTCGCCCGGATCACCGTGGCCAACGTCCTGAACAACGCCGCGGTCATGGCCGCGAACACCCTGCTGCCCGTGATCGCCCTCACCGTGCTCGGACTTGCCCCGGCTGTGTACGCGGGGATCGGTGTCGTCGGCGCCCTCGCCGGCATCGCTGGCGCCATGACCGCCTCCACGATCACAGCCAGGCTCGGGCTACGCATCACCCGGCTCGCGAGCTCTGCTGCAATGACGCTCGGGGCGGTGCTGGTCATGCTCACGGCCACCCAGACCCTGCCCGGCCCGCCCGCAGCATGGCTGGCGCTGCAGAGCGCGCTGGCCGCCTCGGCCACTGCGGTCGCAATGGTTGCCGGGTCTGACCTGGCCCCACGGCTGGTCGACCCCGAACGACTCGGCACCGTTCTGGGAGCTCAACGCACGCTCGTGCTCGGCATCATGCCCGTCGCTGCCGTGACCACCGGCCTCCTCGGCAGCACTCTGGGCACCATCACCACCACGTGGGTGTGGCTGGTCCTCGCCGTCACCTCCGCCGTACCCATCCTGACCCTCCCAAGAGGAGAGGAATCCAGACCTGAGCTCTGACGCACGGCGGCAGAACAGGATGCCTACAGCTCGTCGAGCAGAGCCAAGTCGTGAAGGTCGACGGCGCGCGGGGAGTAGCCACCTCGAAGCTCTCGGGCTCGCTCGGCGCTGGCCACGACGACCGCTTGGCCGTCGATGAGGCCGGTGACTCTCTGCTCAGCAGGGTGGAGGTACACCTCGCCGTCGAGACCTTGCTGTACTCCGTTGCCGGCCGGGTCGAAGCGCATTGCGTGGACGTCTACTTGCCCCAAGGGACTCGATAGCTGCACGCGGACTGGTCGCCAATCCTCGGTGACCCGGTAGCCGCGGGAGGTGAGCCAGGCCATGAAGTCGGCCTCGTGATCTTCGTCGATAAACACGTCGAGATCTTGGTGGGGGCGAGTCTGTCGTCCCACGAGCGCATCGACGCCCCATCCGCCGTTGACCTGATAGACCACCCCGTGGGCGTCAAGCCAGGCGACGATCTGCACCACCTCGGCGGCAGTCATCTGGGGGAAGTTCTCCATAGGAGAAGTCTCCCTTCCCGTCCACCGGGGTTCTTGCGGCCCGCGGCAGTACCGCGCGTTCGCGACTCGGCCTGTAAGAGAGACTCAACCGCATGCTGATCACTCCTCTCCCGTCCGAGCTGGAACACGATGCGGTACAGCTGTGGCGCGACTGCGGACTGACCCGTCCGTGGAACGATCCAGGCGCCGATCTGGGGCGTGCCCTCGAGGGCCCGTCGTCCACGGTTCTCGCGGCGGTGACGGACGGGCAGCTTCTCGGCACGGTGATGGCGGGGCAGGACGGTCATCGTGGCTGGGTGTACTACCTGGCCGTCCAGCCCGGCCATCGTGAAGCCGGGATTGGGCGTGCCCTGATGAACGCTGCTGAGTCATGGCTACGCGAGCAGGGCATACCAAAGCTGCAGCTCATGGTGCGTGCTGACAACACTGCCGTCATCAAGTTCTACGAACGGCTGGGCTATGTGGATCAACGGGTCGCTGTCCTTGGTCGATTCCTCGACGAGGAGCTACAAGCGCTACGTGAACAGAACTCGTCGGAGCGATTCCGCTAGGACCGCAGGGCAAGGACGAAGCCCGGCCACCAGAAGCGACCAGCGGCATGAGCGCGCACTGGATGGAGGCCAGCCGTGCCAAACTCGGGCATGCCTGATCAGCGCCTGCACGCCCTTGCCGCCGTTGACGAAGCCCTGCAG
>NZ_MKKA01000034.1 GCF_001942405.1 Ornithinimicrobium sp. CNJ-824 | reverse complement strand
ACGTAGGTGATGTCCTATGCCGACGTGCGAACTATGCCGACCTCTGTGGTTCTGGGGCAGGTCAGCGGGACTGCTGAGGGTTGAAGGGTCGGCATAGTCGCGTCGTAGGGGGTCACGCTTCCAGGCACCAAGTGTCTGGAGGTGAGGTCAGTGACGAAGAGATCGCCGACTGCCCGGCCGTCCGCGGACCGGATTCCGCGGGTGCCGGTGGGTCCCTTGGCGCCGACGGTGCTGGAGGAGGGCCGGCGGTGGCTGGACAGGCAGGGATATACGCCTGCCACGGCGGCCGGGGTCGTGAACCTGCTTGTCCGCCTGAGCGTGTGGATGGAGGAGGTGGGCGCCGAGGTCGACGACATCGACGCGACGGGCAGCTGCTGGACCGGTTCGTCCTGCGGGAACGATCGCGTGAAGTCGTGTGCACCACGGTGAAGAGCTGCTCAGGCACGATGCGCAGGTTCTTGACCGATGCCGGATACCTGCGCCCGTCCCCGGCGGTGGATGGCCTGCTCACCCCGGCGCAGGCCGCGGCCGCGGCGTGGTGCTCCTGGATGCGGGATGAGCGCGGTCTGTCCGAGAAGACCATCGCTGCCCGTCGTCGCTATGCCACCGGGCTGCTGGACGTGATCACCGCGGACGACGGCGACCTGGACTGGGACCGGCTCGACGCCGCGGTGGTCAACGGCTACGTCGCCGAGCATCAGGACTCCTGACATAGGGGTGGTCTGATCGGCGTGTCTGCTTGGGAAAGTGTGGGTCTTGACGGCCTCGTTGTGAGATAATTGCTTTGGTAATTGGTCTTGGTCGTAGGGGTGGTGAGAATGGCGGTCATGACCGCTCAGCCACCGCTGCCGCTGGCCCCGGCCGGTGCTGTCGAGATCGGTGCGGTCGCCGCCCTGGTGGACGAGGCCGACGGGTCGGGTCGGGTGTACGTGCGTGGGGAGCTGGCCTACCTGTGGGGGCCGGGGGATGAGACCGGGCGACGGCTGGCGGCGGTGCAGCTGAGGCAGGTCAAGGCGGCGACCGGGGCCGCGATCGCTGCCGGGTTCGGGATCGATCGGGAGACGCTGCGCCTGTGGGTGCGGGCCGCCGAGTCCGGGGGGACCGCCGGGCTGGTCCCGAAGCGGCCCGGACCGAAGGGCCCCTCGAAGCTGACCCCGGCCAAGATCGCCGACATCCGGGCTCGTCGGAAGGCGAGGGCCTCGCTGCGGGCGATCGCCGCGGCGGTCGGTGTCTCGACCGACTCGGTACGCCGCGCCCTGGCAACCGAGCCGGACAACGACCAGTCGCCCGTTGCCCAGGAGAAGGAGGCGCAGGCGGTGGTGCTGGCGCAGCCGCCGGCGCGCACTGCCGAGCGGGTCGCGGCACGCGCCGGACTGCTGGACGCCGCGCCGCCGGTGTTCACCCCGGCGGGCCGGGTGCCGCTGGCCGGGCTGCTGCTGTCCCTGCCCGCGCTGGAGGCCACCGGCCTGCTGGGCTGCGCCAGGGGCGTGTTCGGGCAGCTGCCGGACGGGTTCTACGGGCTGGACACGATGCTGCTCGAGGGCGTCTTCCGGACCCTGGCGGGTGCGCCCCGCGCCGAGGGAGCGGCCCGGTTCGCCCCGGCCGAGCTGGGCCGGGTGCTGGGGATGGACCGGGCCCCGGAGGTCAAGACCATCCGCCGCAAGATCGCCCAGCTCGCCGCTGCCGAGCGGGCCGCTGACCTGCTCGCGGCCATGGCCGCCCACCACCTGCACCGCCCCACCGCCACCGACGGCGACGGCGAGGGCGACGGCGAGGACGGTGGGGCACAGGTGGGGCTGGTGCTGTACGTCGACGGGCACGTGCGGGCCTACACCGGCACGAAGAAGATCGCCAAGACCCACTCCGCCCGGCTGCGGTTCCCCGCCCCCGCGACCGTGGAGACCTGGGTGTCCGACGCCGCCGGTGACCCGGTCCTGGTCGTGATGGCCA
The DNA here is from genome assembly GCF_001942405.1 of Ornithinimicrobium sp. CNJ-824. Classification (GTDB taxonomy): domain Bacteria; phylum Actinomycetota; class Actinomycetes; order Actinomycetales; family Dermatophilaceae; genus Ornithinicoccus; species Ornithinicoccus kibberensis. The sequence goes on along the minus strand of NZ_MKKA01000034.1, from coordinate 3,539 downwards.
CCCCCGGGGCCTCGCTGGCCGGCGAGCTCCGCGCCCTGCTGCCCCAGTTGCGCGCCGCGGTGGGCGATGAGCGGCGGGTGCTGGTCGGGTTCGACCGCGGCGGCTGGTCACCGGCCCTGTTCGCCCACATGCACGAGGCCGGCTTCGACGTCCTCACCTGGCGCAAGGGCGCCACGCCCGACGTGGACGCCGAGAAGTTCAGCGCCGTCACGTTCGTGGACGAGACCGGCCGCGAGCACGCCTGGTCCCTGGCCGACACCACCGTGGACCTGCCCACCGGCGGTGTGAACGAGCAGACCGGGGAACCGGAGACGTTCCCGATGCGGCAGGTCACCCGCCTCGACACCAAGAAGGGCACCACCAGGCAGGTGCACATCCTGACCACCCGCACCGACCTGCCCGCCGCCCAGGTGGTGCACCGGATGGGCTCACGGTGGCGCCAGGAGAACTACTTCCGCTACGCCCGCCTCCACCTGGGCCTGGACTCCCACGACTCCTACGCCGCCGGCCCCGACGACCCCGACCGCTCAGTGCCGAACCCGGCCAAACAGACCGCGCACCGGCAGGTCCAGGCCGCCTACGCTCGGGCCGAGCGGGAGAAGGCCCGTGCCGAGGCCGCCCTGCTGGCCGCCCGCACCCCCGGACGCGGGCAGTCCGAGGCCAGGGTGAGCAACCAGGCGCACAACGCGATCACCGCCCCCTGGCACACCGCCCAGGACGACCTGCACGCGGCGCGCGCCGCCCACGCCAAGATTCCGACCCGTGTACGCCTGGGCGACCTCGCCCCCGGCCAGCAGGTCCTGGACACCGAGACCAAGCTGATCCACCACGCGATCAAGATCGCCGCGTTCAACACCACCACCGCGATCGCCCGCGACGTCCGCATCAACACCGGCTACGCCCGCGCCGCGCAGGAGGCCTACACCCTGACCCGCCAGGTCCTCACCGGCCCCGGCGACATCCTGCCCGACCCGGCCGCGCGCATCCTGACGGTACGCCTCGACCCCCTGCCCACCGCCCGAGAGACCGCCGCCGTCGCCGAACTGTGCAAGCACCTCACCGCCACCGCCACGACCTACCCCGGTACCAACCTGACCCTGCACTACGAGATCAAGAACAGGCCCTGACCCCCAGAAGATTCTCGCTCCATGTCAGGAGTCCTGAGCATGGGCGTGAATACAGCGTGGTGTCGCGCGCCCACATCGTCGACGCGGCTCGCGGCCTGCTGCGGTGGGCGTTGAGCACCGGCCGTCTGGACCGGGACCTGAGCGCCGGGATCCTCAAGCCTGCCGGGACGCGGCGCGGGCTGCCGAAAGGGGTGAGCAAGGAGCAGGTCGCAGCCCTGCTGGCCGTGTGCGACCCGGCCACCGCGATCGGTGCCCGGGACCGCGCGGTCATCACCGTCCTGGTCCGGTTGGGTCTACGGGCCGGTGAGGTCGCCCGACTGCGGCTGGACGACATCGACTGGGCCAACGGGGTGCTGAAGGTCGCCGGCAAGGGCCGTGAGCAAATGTTGCCGATCCCGGTCGACGTGGGCCAGGCGCTGGCGGCCTGGCTACGTGTCCGTCCGGACGCCCTGGACCGGGCGGTGTTCGTGCGGATGAAGGCGCCGCGGCGGGCGATGGCGCCCTCGGCGATCTCCGGGATCGTCGCCCGCCTGTCGGGCCTGGCCGGGATCGACCCGATCTACGCCCACCGGCTACGGCACACCGCAGCGATGGACATCCTTGGTGCCGGCGGGACCCTGGCCGAGGCCAAGGAGCTCCTCGGGCACGTCGACACCGCCACCACGATGGTCTACGCGAAGGTCGACCTGGCCTCGCTGCGCGAGCTGGTCGTCCCGTTCGGGCAGGTGCCCCGATGAGCACGCTGCGTGAGCACCTGGAGGCGTATTTGGTGATGCGCCGGGCGCTGGGCTTCCAGCTCGACGACATCGAGCGGCAGGTGGGCCTGTTCTGCACCTGGCTCGAAGCTCGCGGACAGTCCGACACCTTCACGATCGATGACGTGGTGACCTGGGCGCGGATCAACCCCGAGGCGCATCCTTCCTGGTGGGCCACGCGCCTGTCGCTGGTGCGCCGCTTCGCGGCCCACCTGCACGCCAGCGGCATCGACGTCCCGCTCATCCCCAAGGGTCTGCTGCCGGCCAGGAAGCCCCGGGCGGTGCCCTTCATCTACAGCCAGGACGACGTCGAGGCCCTGCTGGGGGCCTGCGAGGCTGAGTTCACCGACGAGCGTGTCGCGGCCACCGTGCGCACCGTCATCGCGCTGCTGGCGTGCACGGGCCTGCGGATCGGCGAAGCACTGGCCCTGGGGGTCGACGACATCGACTTCGACAACGACGTCCTGGTGATCCAGCCCGGCAAGTCTGCCCAGCGGCTCCTGCCCGTGCACCCCTCCACCACCGCGGCGCTGAAGGACTACCTGGCCCTGCCCGCCCGGGCAGCGACGAACCCCGCCCCCCACGGCCCGGTCTTCGTGACCGCCAAGGGCACCGGGTACGTCTACGTCTCCTTCTTCGCCCTGTTCAAACGGGTCCGCGAGGCTGCCGGACTCAACCCGCGCGGCAGGGCCCGTCCCCGACTGCACGACCTGAGACACACGTTCGCCACGGCCCACATGACCGCGGCCTACGCCCACGGCCACGACCCCGACCGGACCCTGTCCCTGCTTGCGACCTGGCTCGGGCACTCCGACGCCGCGCACACCTACTGGTACCTGACCGCAACCGGGAACCTGATGGCCCTGGCCGCCGGCAGGCTCGAACCCGACGACGAAAGCGAACCGTCATGACCGCCCTGGCCAGGACCCTGCAGACCTACTTCACCGTCTTCGCCCGCACCCAGCGTGATCTGTCCGCGAACACGATCAGCTCCTACCGCGACACCTGGCGGATGCTGCTGAAGTACCTGAGCGTCACACTCGGGACCCCCGTCGACGAGCTCGACCTCGACAACCTCACCGCGACCAACGTCACCGCCTTCCTCGACCACCTCCAGCAGGAGCGCGGCAACAACGCCAAGACCCGCAACACCCGTCTGACCGCGATCCGCTCCGTCCTGGCCCGTGCCCTGCCCGACCATCCCGAGCACGCCGCGACCATCACCCAGGTGCTCGCGATCCCGCCACGGCGCACCACCAGACCCGTCATCGAGTTCCTCACCCCCGCCGAGACCCAGGCCCTGCTGGACGCGCCCGACCAGCAGACCTGGACCGGGCGCCGCGACCACGCCCTGCTGGTCATGACCGTTCAGACCGGTCTGCGGATCAGCGAGATCTGCTCGCTGACCTATCAGGACATCCACCTCGGCGCCGGACCCCACATCGCCTGCACCGGCAAGGGAAGACGCCAACGCGTCACACCGCTGACCAGGACGACCGTGACCACGATGACGAACTACCTCGACGAACGCAGGTCTCGTCCCGGCGTCGCGCTGTTCTGAGGTTCCCCCCCGGAGCGTAGAGGCATCCACAATGAGGATCGAGATGCCAGAGACAAGGAAGAAGTACGACCGGGAGTTCCGTGAGGGAGCGGTCCG